>NZ_BAABJK010000004.1:0-1440726 GCF_039543265.1 Algibacter aquimarinus
CCGCAACGAGCCATACACAAAACCGTTGTGCTTAATTTTGACCCGTCCTGAATAAAGGCTACATAATCTTAAACAATTATGTACAAAAATGACAAAGTAATTAGACGGTATTCAGAATCTTTTAAACTCAAAATTTTAGACGAACTTACCACCGGAAAACTAAACAAATATCAATTAGGTAAGGCCTATGGAATCAACTCCTCCACCATCAATGAATGGATCAAGAAGTATAACCGCAAAGACCTTATGAACACTAGAGTGACAGTGAAAACAAAAGACGAGATAACACGTATCAAACAGCTGCAAAAAGAGATTGAGCAACTAAAAAAACTGTTGCTCAAAAAGGATATGGACGCCCTTATTGATGAATCCTTTCTTGAGGTGGCCGCAGAACAACTGGGCTACAAATCAGTTCTTGAACTTAAAAAAAACTAGAGAAAAGTCTAAGGGATTTACTTCTCTTTCTGATATAACAGCCTGTTTCGGTCTTAAGCGTGATGCCTACTACAAATATAGACATAGAGCAAATCAACGTTTAGAGATTAAGAAAAAGGTTATTGCTATAGTCAAGAACAGACGTAAATCCCTGCCTAGAGAAGGCGTGAGAAAACTTTGTAAATCATTAGATAAAGAGTTTAAAAACACCAACATAAAAATAGGCAGGGACACCTTGTTCAACATTCTTAGAAAACACAATATGCTTACACTTAGAAAAAAATACAGCTCTAGAACTACAAACTCATTCCACAGGTTCTACAAGTACAAAAACATTATTAAAGACCTAAAAGTCAATAAACCAAATCAAGTATGGGTTAGCGATATTACCTACGTCAGAACGATAAAAGGGTTCTGCTATCTGGCCTTAATAACGGATATGTACAGTCGTAAAATTGTGGGTTATGATATTAGTGACAGCCTAGAACTGAAAGGTTGTGAGAGAGCTTTGAACAAGGCTTTGCACAAAGCTAAAAACACTGACGGCCTCATTCATCATTCTGACAGAGGAATACAGTATTGTAGCAATGCTTACACGCAAATTTTAAGGAGAAACAACATTGGGATCAGTATGACCGAGGACAACCACTGCTACGAAAACGCAATGGCTGAACGTGTAAATGGCATATTAAAGGACGAATTTTATCTCGACCAAACCTTTGATAGCCTACAACACGCTAAGCGTGCAGCAAAAAAAGCAATTAATCTATACAACGAAATAAGATTACATTTATCTTTAGACTATAAAACGCCGAATATGGTATATAAATTAACAGCGTAAATCAATTATTAACCTGTAGCCATATTTCAGGACAAGACAATCTTAATGAACAACTTTTCCATACAAATCAAAATCCTCAGCCTCAATAATATTTACCTTAGCAAATTCACCTGTTTTAAGATAAGTTTTTGTTGCATCAATAAGTACTTCATTATCTACATCTGGTGAATCAAATTCTGTACGTCCAATAAAATAATTACCTTCTTTTCTGTCTATAACCACATTAAACGCTTGCCCTATTTTTTGCTGATTCAATTCCCATGAAATCTGAGATTGTATCTCCATAATTTGATTTGCTCTTTCAATCTTTACCTCTTGTGGCACATCATCTTCTAAATTATAAGCATGCGTATTTTCTTCATGCGAATAGGTAAAACAACCCAAACGCTCAAAACGCATATCTTTAACCCATTGTTTTAATTCTTGGAAATTTTCTTCTGTTTCACCAGGGTAACCAACAATAAGAGTGGTTCTGATAGCCATTTTTGGAACTGTAGCCCTAAACGCTTTTATTAGTTTTGTGGTTTTCTCCTTTGTTGTACCACGACGCATGCTTTTCAATATATTATCTGAAATATGCTGTAAGGGAATATCTAAATAATTACAAATTTTTGGTTCACGATTCATAACATCCAACACATCCAAAGGAAATCCTGTAGGAAATGCATAATGCAAACGAATCCACTCTACACCTTCAACCTTTACTAGCACCTCAAGCAATTCTGCTAAGTTTCTCTTTTTATATAAATCTAGTCCGTAGTACGTTAAATCTTGTGCAATAAGAATCAATTCTTTAACCCCGTTTGCTGCTAGTTTTTCTGCCTCAATAACAATATCTTCAATAGGCGTACTTCTGTGCTTACCTCGCATTATTGGAATGGCACAGAACGAACACGGTCTGTCGCAACCTTCAGCAATTTTTAAATACGCATAATTTTTTGGTGTTGTTGTTAATCGTTCACCAATTAACTCATGCTTATAATCGGCTCCTAAAGCTTTTAATAATCCTGGCAATTCTGTAGTACCAAAATACTCATCTACATTAGGAATTTCTTTTACCAAATCTGGTTTATAGCGCTCACTTAAGCAGCCTGTTACAAAAACTTTATCAACATCACCTTCTTCTTTCTTCTGCACGTACTCTAAAATAGTATTAACACTTTCTTCTTTGGCATTATTTATAAAGCCGCAGGTGTTAATTACTACAATATTACCTTCCTCCTCGTGTGCAACATATTTACCACTAGCTTTTAATTGTCCCATTAGGACCTCGCTGTCGTAAACATTTTTGCTACAACCTAAAGTAACAACGTTAATCTTATTCTTTTTAAGCGTTTTTGTGCGCATATCTATTGTAAATCAGGGCGCAAAGATACAACTTAATTAAACCTTTTATATATTTGAATGTCCAAAATTAAAAACCTACTGTTATGAAATCTAGATTTTTCTATCTTTTTTTACTAATTACTATTTACACTAGTTGTTCATCAAGTGAGCCTGTTACTGAACCTGAGGAAATAACTATCGACATTTATTTTCCACCTGGAAACTCTGAAACTTGGGAAACAAAAACTATTTCTAGTTTAGGTTGGAATGAAAATGAACTACAACCTTTATTAGATTTTCTTGAAGAAAAAAATACCAAAAGTTTTATAATTCTAAATGAAGGAAAAATTGTAGTAGAAGCTTATATGAACGGACATGATGAAAGCAAACCATGGTATTGGGCAAGTGCTGGAAAAACGTTAACAACAACAGTTTCCGGAATTGCACAAGAAGAGGGCCTTATCAATTTAAACAATAAAGTGTCTGATTATATCGGAAATGGATGGACGAGCGCTCCTTTAGAAAAGGAAAATTTAATTACATGTATTAATTTACTATCCATGAATTCTGGTTTGGATGATAGTATTGGAGATAATGTTTCAAAAGAAAATCTTCAGTATGCTGCAGATGCAGGAACACGATGGGCGTATCATAATGTTTATGTTAAAATGCAAGATGTTATAGCCCAGGCTAGCAGTACAAACTGGAGTAATTATTTTAATACTAAATTAAAAGATAAAATAGGAATGAGTGGAGCTTGGATTCAAAACAATGATTTTAGTGTATATTGGAGTAACACTAGAAGCATGGCGCGTTTTGGGTTAATGATTTATGCTAAAGGTATGTGGAATGACAATCAAATTATTTCTGAAGCTTTTTTAAATGAAGCTACAAATACTTCACAAAATATTAATAAATCTTATGGGTATTTATGGTGGTTGAATGGAAAAGAAAGTTACCATCTGCCTGCCTCACAAGTTAAATTTCCTGGAAAACTAATTCCTAACGCACCAGATGATACATTTGCTGCTTTGGGTAAAAATGACCAAAAAATTTATGTTGTACCAAGTAAAAAAATAGTTGTTATACGCATGGGAGATTCTGCTAGTAATATAAATTTTGCACTTTCCTCTTTTGATAATGATTTATGGGAAAAACTAAACGCTGTAATAAAATAAAAAAAGCACCTAGCTATTTAAGCTTAGGTGCTTTTTTTTATTTAAGTAAAATATTACTTCTTAATATCTGAAAGTAATTCTTTTACAGCAGCTTGTATTTGCGGGTCTTTACCACCTAAAAACTCATTATATGGTAATTCTACCTTAATATCTGGATTTAGTTCTAAATTTTCAGTTGGTCTGCCTTCGGCACCAATAGTTGCTATCATCGGTATTCCAAAAACAATAGTTGGGTCTATTTGTCTTTCCCACCATACTGCTGTTCCTGTTCCTGGAACCGGCATTCCAACAAGTTTTCCAATGCCATTTTGTTTATACACATATGGAAAAATATGAGCATCGCTATAATTAGATTCACTCATTACAACAATACTAGGCTTTGTCCATCTAGTAAGAGATTCTCCACCTCTTAGCATATTACCTTGAGGTGCTAATTTTAAATATAAATTACCACTTAAAAAAGTATTTAAGTCATCATGAAGCCAGCCTCCACCGTTAAATCTAGTATCTACAACAAGAGCTTCCTTTTCAATATTTTTTCCCATAACGTTATCAAAAACTTCTCTAAAACTGCCATCATTCATTCCTCTTACATGAACATAACCTAATCTTCCACCACTTAAAGAATCGACTTTATGCTCCATTATTTTAACCCATCGTCTATACATTAACATAGCTTGATTTCGTTTTGATACTGGCTGAATTTTTTCTTCAAAAACAGTATTACCTTGTTTAATACTTAAAAGTATATTCTTTCCTGTTATATTATTTAAGTATTTATTCCAGTTGTCATTTGCGTTAATCTCTTGATTATTAATTTTTAAAATAACCGCTCCTTTTTTAATCTTACTACTAGCATTATCTAGTGGTCCTCCTGAAAGCACCTCACTTATTTTAATTCCATTTCCTGAATATTTTTCATCAAATAGAGCGCCCAAAGATGCTGTAACATCACCATTTTCTGCTCTATGTGAATATCTTCCTCCTGTGTGAGACGCATTCAACTCGCCCAGTAATTCGCTCAGTAAATTTTGGAAGTCGTAATTATTATTGATGTAAGGTAGAAATTTCGAATATTCGTCATAATACATTTCCCAATCGATACCATGAATATTGGGGTCATAAAATTTCTTTTTTACTTGGCGCCAAGCGTGTTCAAAAATATACTTACGCTCTCCTGAAGCATCTAGTAACATATCGCCATCAATTTTAACGTTAGTTATTTTTCCGCTATCGGTATCAACTTTAACAAGCCTTCCTCGATTACTTAAAAATAGTGTTTTATCGTCATCACTAATTTGAATACCACTTGGAGAGCCACCTAGTTTGGCTAAAATTTTAGTTTCTTTTGTTCTTGGTTCTGTAACCCAAACGTCATAACCTTTTTCAAATCTTGATAGATAATACAATTTACTAGCATCTTTATTAAGGGCATAACCAGCAATACTAGAGCTATTTATGGTAAGTTTTACTTTACGATAATCTAGATTATCTAAATTAATTTTTAAATCTTCATCCTTATCTTCTTTTTTATCTTTTTTATCTTTTTTAGATTTTTTGTCTTTCTTATCATCATCTTTTGAATCTTTCTTAGCTTCCTCTTCTCTCTCTTTATATAATTCGTATTCCTCTTTAGTTAAACTGTAAATATCGAAAGCTTTTTGATCAAAAAATACTGCGTAAATATCACTCTCACTACTTCCACTAGTGGCTAACGACTTTTCTCCATCACGAGAACTGGCGTAAACCATCATTTTTCCATCCATAGCCCAAGATGTACCATTTTCACCAAAACCGCTATTAACTGGATATATGAATTCTCCAGTTCCATCTGCTTTTAGCAATGCTGTATTACTTGTAAAGGCAAATCCTTTTTGATCAGATACGAAAAGCCATTTACTATCAGGACTCCACTCAAATCCCCAATCTCCATCTGCATAAGAATAGTTATGACCTTCTGGTAAAACTGTAACTTCTTTTTTGGTTGCTAAATCTAAAACCTTTAAAATATTTCTGTCTTTAATATATGCTACTTTTTTACCATCAGGCGAAAACTCAGATTGAAACTCTTCAGCATTTGTAGCTATTAAAGGTTCTACTTTCAACGTTGTACTTGCATAAAAATAAGTGTCATCAGAACGCTCCATTGTAGCTTTGTAAACATTCCAACTTCCATTATGCTCACCAGAAAATAATAGTGTTTTTCCGTCTGGAGACCAACTAACCATTCGCTCCTGTTCTGGGGTGTTTGTAACACGTTTAGTTCTAGAATCGTTAGTACCAGTTACAAAAACTTCTCCTCTGTTTACAAAAGCTATTTCTTTGCCATTTGGACTCACTTCAAATTCGCTTACATCACTTATATCAACATTTTTAATTGTTTCATAAGCTGAATCGTCACTAACTATTATATCTACTTTTTTAGGTTGTTCGCCTTCAGAAATCGAATAAACATCTCCTTTCCACGTAAAAGACATTTTGTTATTTTTTCCTATGCTTAAGTGCCTTACAGGAAAATCCTTAAATGATGTTAAGGCAATTTCATTATTAGAACTTAATGTTTTTTTGTAGATATTCTGAGTTCCATCTTTTTCATTCAGATAAAAAATAGCAGACCCATCATTGTTAAAAACAGGTTCTCTATCTTCTCCTTTAAAATCGGAAACTTTTGTGTAATTATTTTTATTTAAATCAAAAACCCAAATGTCTCTGGTTACAGAAGACACGTGGTGCTTTCTTAATGCATCTTCATACCCTTTTCTATCTTGAAACACAATTTTAGTTCCATCTTGATTATAATTTGCACTCTCAGCTCCTGCCGCAGATACTAAAATTGGTCTACCGCCTTCAACAGGAATTGTGTATAAATTTTGGAATAATCTAGGAGAAGGGAAACGAACACTAGATGCTGGTGCATCTCTATTGCTGCTTATTAAAACGTGTTTGTTATCTATGGTGAAATCGTTAGGGAAATCGTCAGCACTATTGAAAGTAAGCCTTATTGGCATACCTCCTTGAGCTGGAATTGTGTAAACGTCAAAATTACCATGTCTGTTACTGGAAAATGCAATTGTATTTCCATCATGACTCCAGACCGGATAACTGTCGTAAGCATCGCCAGTAGTTATCGCTGCTGCATTTCCCCCACTTGAACTTACGGAATATAAGTTACCATGATAACTGAATGCTATTTTAGATCCATCAGGAGAAATACTGGGATACAATATCCATTTAGCTTCGTTTTGACCATTAATACTTCCAAAATAGAAGCATAGTGCAATTACAATTAAAATTTTTTTCATTTTTTGATTGTTTGAATTAGTTATAATTTTTTGGTGATTTCCGTTTTTTGGATGTTTGCTCATAAGCATAAGCCCAACCTAATAATAGTTTTTCAGATAATGGTTTACCAATAAAGGTTAAACCTTCTGGCACACCTTCGTTTGTATATCCCATTGGAATTGTTAAAGCTGGATATTCAGCTACTGCTGCAAAACCAGCATGGTAGTTATTTATAGACAAAAACCCATCTAATTTATGAGCTTCCATAGGTATGTTAAAATAAGCTCTACCATTTGTTTTTAAAGTATTCTTTATTTTTAAAAACTCTTCTTCTGTAGCTATATCAGCTACAATACCATTAAATAATCTTTGTCCGTATGGCATTATTTTCAAAGAATCTTTTTTATTAAAATCAACGACATCTTCAACTGATTTAATTACTAAATCTTTATTTCCGTATTTAGAAAGATAAATTGGTAAATCTATTTTCATATCCAGATTAAGTAATCTCCTGAACTCTGGTAATTTCATCTCCTCTTCATCAATTTCAAAAATTATTGCGCCTTTTACTTTTAAATCTGCTATAGCTTTTACGTAAAGTGAATCTTCTAATAATCTTTTAAATGCACCAAAGCGTTTACCTTTTAAAGCATCTAAATTTAAATCAGAATACATATTACCGTTTAAATCCATTTCAATAGCTTTTGAATCTTTTTCATCATAACCTAACATAGCATCAAGCATTATGCTGTTATCAGTTACGTTTTTAGTCATTGGTCCTGGTGTATCTAATGTTGAAGAAATAGGCACAATTCCGCCTCTACTTAACAAGCCAATAGTTGGTTTTAAACCAACAATAGAATTTTTACTAGATGGTGATAAAATAGACCCTGACGTTTCACTACCAACGGCAGCAACAGAAAAGTTTGCAGCAACAGCAACACCGCTTCCTGAACTTGAACCTCCCGAATCAATAATACGCCTTCCATATGGGTTTAAAGTTTGTCCACCAATAGCGCTATAGCCACTTGGGCAATCACCACAGAAAAAATACGCCCATTCACTTAAGTTTGCTTTTCCTAAAATAAGTGCTCCTTTGTTTTTTAATCGCTCAACAATAAAGGCGTCATCTGTTTGATTATTTTTCAGTGCCACGGCTCCTGCTGTTGTTGGCATTCCGGAGGTATTAACATTATCTTTTAAAAGAATTGGCATTCCAAAAATAGGATGCTTTAACATTCTGTTTTTTAAATCAATATCCTTTTGTTTAGACTCCGATATCACATTAGGATTCAACGAAATCACTGAATTTAATGACAAAGAATTTTCTCTATCAAACTTTCTAATACGGTATAAATAAAACTTTGTGAGCATTTCATAAGACAAATCTCCATTTTTAATATGTTTTTGAAGACTAGGAATATCTTGCTCTAATATTAATGGCTTTAAATCGTTGTAAATGTCTTCTGTAAAACCTACTAAATCCTTATTTAAATTCTCCCAAATGGATGATTTAGTAATATATTTTGAATCTAAAACTTTAAACTCTCTAAAATCTTCTATAGAATCAGTAGCAATTTCAGGGGAATCATTTAAATTTTCAGTAGCGTTTTGTTGGGGATTTTTACAAGAAAAAAGAAAAGTAACAGAAAGGAAATAAATAAGGTTTTTCATAAATAGTATTTTTGATAAAAATACTAAATCATAATAGAAGAATATGTTACAAAAACGCTAAAGATTATAAGCTTTTTGGAAATTTTACTTAAAAAATGAATCTACAAACTCATATTTATTAAAAACCTGTAAATCTTCAATACCTTCTCCAACTCCAATATATTTAACAGGGATTTGAAACTGATCTGAAATACCAATAACCACACCACCTTTTGCTGTACCATCCAATTTAGTAACTGCTAACGAAGTAACTTCTGTTGCAGCTGTAAATTGCTTAGCTTGCTCAAATGCATTTTGCCCAGTAGAACCATCCAAAACCAGTAAAACATCATGCGGAGCATCACCAACCACTTTCTGCATTACGCGTTTTACTTTGGTAAGCTCATTCATTAAGTTTATTTTATTGTGCAATCTTCCTGCTGTATCTATAATAATTACATCAGCATCTTGATTAACTCCAGACTCTAAAGCATCAAACGCTACCGATGCGGGATCGCTTCCCATATCTTGTCTTACCATAGGTACATCTACTCTATCTGCCCAAACTTGAAGTTGATCTATTGCAGCTGCTCTAAAAGTATCGGCAGCACCAAGAACAACTTTAAGTCCTTTCTTTTTAAACTGATATGCTAACTTTCCTATAGTTGTGGTTTTACCAACACCATTTACACCAACTACCATTAATACATAAGGTGTTTTGTTTCCGTTTTCTTGTTTAGGTAATTCTGGAATTGTGTATTCAGTTTCTTCTCCAGAATTGGTTTCACTTAATAAACCAGCAATTTCTTCTCTTAGAATTTGGTTGAGTTCATCAGTTCCCAAGTATTTATCTTTTGAAACACGTTCTTCAATACGCTCAATAACTTTAAGAGTGGTATTCACACCTACATCACTGGTAACTAAAACTTCTTCAAGGTTATCTAAAACCTCATCATCAACCTTAGATTTACCTGCTACAGCTTTACTTAGTTTACCAAAAAAACTGGATTTAGATTTTTCCAATCCTTTATCTAAAGTTTCCTTTTTTTCTGAAGAAAATATTTTTTTAAAAAAACTCATTTTTTACTTTGTCTTGTTTATTGTTGAGTATAAATACTCAAATCACTAATGTCAATTATCTTACCAGAAATATTTACTGTAAAAGTGTCAGTAAAACAATCAAATATAAAATAAAAAAAGCCGCTTTCAGTAGAAAGCAGCTTATAATATTTTAGAACGAAACCTTTTATTTTTTATTTAAAAAGTCGTTTACTTGATCTGGACTCATAATAGATTCAACAAACATGTAAGCTCCAGTTTTTGGAGACTTAACCATTTTTATTGCTTTTGTTAATCTTTTAGATCCTGTTTGTAATGATGCTACTGATTTCTTTGCCATGACCTATATACCTTATTTAATTTCTTTATGAACTGTCATACGCTTTAGAATAGGATTAAATTTTTTAATCTCCATTCTATCTGGCGTATTCTTTTTGTTTTTTGTTGTAATATATCTTGAAGTTCCTGGTTGTCCAGACTCTTTGTGCTCTGTACACTCTAAGATTACTTGTATTCTGTTACCTTTCTTTGCCATGTCTTATACTTTATTAAATACAGCTATTATTTTAAAAATCCTTTAGATTTTGCTTCCTTAATTGCTGCAGTTATTCCTATTTTGTTAATAGTTTTTAAAGCAGATGTAGAAACTTTTAAAGTAATCCAGTTGTCTTCTTCTGGAATGTAAAAACGTTTCTTAACTAAATTCGCATGAAATTTGCGTTTAGTTTTGTTCATCGCATGAGACACGTTGTTTCCAACCATTGCCTTTTTCCCTGTAAGTTCACAAACTCTTGACATTCTATATAACTTTAAATTCTTTGTTGCTTAAAATCGAGGTGCAAATATACAAATTCTTTATATTATGCCAACCTAATTTTTATCTATTTTTAAAAATTTCTTTTAGGAGCATTTCTAAGGCTTTGTTAACGGCCTTATTTATCACTTTTAGTCGTGAATTTCCGAAGTTAAATTCTTGAGAATAAACTTCTTTTTTTGTAGCAATAGCGATAAATACTGTACCTACTTCAGCTTCAGAATCGCCTTTAGTAGGTCCTGCATTTCCTGTAGTTGCAATAGCATAATCAGACAGATGTAATTCTTGAACATTTTTAGCCATGGCTTCAGCAACTTGGGCACTTACAACAGAATGTGTTTCAATAATAGTTTTTGAAACTTTTAAAATATTAATTTTTGATTCCGTAGCGTAGGTTACTATACCTCCTTTAAAAAAAGCCGATGCGCCTGAATGTGAGGTAAAACGTTCTGCAACAGCACCTCCTGTACAACTTTCTGCAATAGCCAAAGTATTACCTAGTTTAGTAAGTTGTTTTGCAATTACAACTTCTACAGAACCATCTTCATCTTCCAAACCAGCATATTCATCTTTAATCAGAGGGATAACTTTATCAATTTGTTCCTGTACATCTATCTTTAACTGAGCCTCATCATAACCTTTCGTAGATAGCCGTAAACGCATTTTTCCTAAATTAGGTAAATAAGCAAGCTTTATGTGTTTTGGCAAAGCATCTTCCCAAGATTCGATTCTTTCAGCCAAAGCACTTTCACCAAGACCATATACTAACATCGTTTTATGAAGGATAAACGGACAGTTGTATTTATCTTTTAGTTTTGGAATTACTTGATAATCAATTAAAGCTTTCATTTCGTATGGTACCCCAGGAAGTGAAATAAACACTTTATTTTCTTTTTCAATCCACATACCAGGTGCAGTACCTAGCCTATTCATAAGTGGTTTAGACTTTGATGGAATTAATGCTTGATCTCTATTAACCTGAAGCATCTGCGTTCTTACATGTTGCTTCCAAATAGATTCAATGTTTTCTAGAACTGCTTCATTTTTTTCTAGTGTATCATTAAAATACTCTGCAATCGTTTTTTTAGTAATATCATCTTTAGTAGGCCCCAAACCACCTGTACATATAATAATATCTACACGATTTTCAGCATCTTCTAAAGCTTGAAGGATATGTTGTTTATCATCTTGAATAGATGTAATTTGATAAACGGAAACACCAATTTTGTTAAGCTGTTTTGCTATAAAGGCAGAGTTGGTATCTACAACTTGACCAATAAGAAGTTCGTCACCGATGGTGATAATTTCTGCTAACATTACAAATTAAAATCTGATTTTATCTCAGCGGTAGCTAAATTTACTGCCGAAATAACAATATCAAGTTTATCAGAAATATCTACATCTGTTTGCGTAAACTTTCCCCAATCTTGCACTTCAATTAAAACGTCAAGAACGCCTAACTCAAATAAATCTACTGTAGGTTTCATTTTATGAGCAGCCTGATAAGCTTCATGATAATCGGTTTCTGCAACTGCTTTTTTTAATCGCTCTGCATCAGCTGGTACTTCTTCTAAAAAAGCCTCAGCTAAGGTTGCGATAAAATCTTCATCGTTATCAGCCAATTCGCGTACTCTAAATAATTTGTAATGTTGTTCCATTTATTTAACTGTTATTGAAAACATGTCTTTGTCTTCTATAAATCCTTTTAGTTTATCGTTAGCAATTACTTTGCCAACTCCTGCTGGCGTACCTGTAAATATAATATCTCCTATCTTTAAAGTAAAATATTTCGATACATATTCTATAATTTCATCAATTTTCCAAAGCATATGGCTTGTATTGCCTTTTTGCACAATTTCTTCGTTCTTTTTTAAGGAAAATTCAATATTGTCTATATTATCAAACTCCTTTTTGTCAATCCATTTACCAATAACAGCTGCTCCATCAAACGCTTTTGCCTTTTCCCATGGGAGTCCTTTAGCTTTTAATTTACTTTGTAAATCTCTTGCGGTGAAGTCTATTCCTAAACCAATTTCCTTGTAATATTTATGTGCAAATTTTTTATCTATATGCTTCCCAACACGATTAATTTTTATCAAAATTTCAACCTCGTAATGCACATCATCTGAAAAATCTGGGATAAAAAAAGGTTGCTTTTTTAGAAGAATCGCCGTGTCTGGTTTTATAAATATAACAGGATCATCAGGCTTCTCATTTTGTAATTCTTCAATATGTTTTGTGTAATTTCTGCCTATACAAATAAGTTTCATAACCGAGCTGAATTGGATTTTAATATTATCAATTTTAGATTTTTAACCTAACTTATTATTAAAACTTCTTAATTTAATTGCTGTCAAAATCTTTTTAGTGTACAACGGGAAATCAGCATTTAATAACCAACCAAAGTAACCTGGTTCTTTCTCTAAAACCTCTGTTACAAGTTTTCCTTTGTGTTTACCAAACGAAAAACATTCATCTCCATTTTTATTGTAAGATATAAAACCTGCAAAGTCTGCAAACTTCTTTCGGGAACTAAATTCGGCTAAAAATTTTGTATTGTTTTCAAGTTCATCATACCTGCTAACTTGAGCTTTTAAAACCTCGTAAGTTGCATTAGTATCTGCCTCTGCACTATGAGCGCCTTCCAAATTCTTATTGCAATAAAACTTATAAGCAGCACTTAATGTACGTTGTTCCATTTTATGAAAAATAGTTTGCACATCTACAGATAATCTATTTTTCATATCAAAATCTATATCTGCTCTCAACATCTCTTCTGCAAGTAACGGGATATCAAATCTATTAGAATTAAAACCACCTAAGTCTGAATCCTTAATCATGTTATAAATATCCTTAGCTAATACTTTGAATGTGGGTTCATTTGCAACTTTCTCGTTAGAAATTCCGTGAATCTCTATAACTTCTTTTGGTATTTCCATTTCAGGGTTTACCAACCAAGTTTTGCTTTCTTGGGTACCGTTAGGAAAAACTTTTAGTATTGATATCTCTACAATACGGTCGTGAGTTATATTTATTCCTGTTGTTTCTAAATCGAAAAAACAAATAGGTTTTGTTAAGTTTAATTGCATTAAATTTTTGTTAGTTTTAAACTGATATCTGACAAAAATAAAAAAACCCAACCGTTTTATAGGTTAGGTTTAACTATTGTTTTCGTTTTGATTTTTTATATTTCTCTATTCACATCCCAAGCCTCAAGATAATCTGTTACTGCTTTAACAAATTGTCCGCCCAGAGCTCCATTTACAACTCTGTGGTCGTATGAATGCGATAAGAACATCTTATATCGAATACCTATAAAATCGCCATCTGGCGTTTCAATTACAGCTGGAACTTTTCTAATAGCACCAAGCGCTAAAATACCAACTTGTGGCTGATTGATTATTGGGGTTCCCATAATGCTTCCAAAAGTTCCTACGTTAGTTACGGTGTAAGTACCTCCTTGAGTATCGTCTGGTTTTAACTTCCCATTTCTAGCTCTATTTGCCAAATCGTTTACCTGCTTCGTCATACCAACTAAATTAAGTTGATCGGCATTTTTTATAACAGGAACTATCAAATTCCCATCTGGTAAAGCCGCAGCCATACCTAAATTAATATTTTTCTTTTTTATAATGGTATCTCCCTGTAATGAAATATTCATCATCGGATAATCGCGTAATGCTTTGGCTATAGCTTCCATAAAAATGGGAGTAAACGTTAAGTTTTCACCTTCTCGCTTCATAAAAGCATCTTTTACTTTCTTTCTCCAATTCCAAATATTAGTGACATCTGCTTCAATAAAACTTTGCACATGTGCAGACGTTTGAACAGATTCAACCATATGATGTGCAATAATTTTGCCCATCCTAGTCATTTCTATAATTTCATCTTCACCACTAGAAATTACTGGTGCTTTTTCAGGTTTAACAACCTCCGTAGGTTTAGCTGTAACTTGTGGTGTTTCAACCTTAGTTCGAGCTTCGTTTGGCGTATTATCTTTACTTTGAATATAGTCTAAAATATCATTTTTAGTAACACGCCCATCTTTACCAGTTCCCTTTAGAGCATCTAATTCATCTTGCGATATACCTTCTTGTTTGGCTATATTTTTAACCAATGGTGAATAAAATCGATTCCCAGATGACACTACTGGAGCAATAGTTTCCTTAGCAATGGTAATGGTATTTTCCACTTCTTCCACAGCGGGAGATTCTACTTGTGTAGATTCGTTTTCAATTTCACTTGAAACTTCTTCCCCACCTTCTGTCTCTATAACTGCGATTACTTCTCCTACTTGTACAACATCGTCTACATTAAAAAACTTCTCTACTAAAACACCGTCTACTTCACTAGGCACTTCACTATCAACTTTATCAGTTGCAATTTCTAAAACTGCTTCATCTAACTCAATGGTATCTCCAACTTCTTTTAACCAAGAGGTAATTGTTGCCTCTGCAACACTTTCTCCCATTTTTGGTAATTTAAGCTCAAACTTTGCCATATTAATAATGTAATAATGGTTTTTTAATTTTAAAATGCAAAATTAATTAAAAATCATCAATTTTTTTAAATTATATGTAAAAACTATTAATCGAAATTAATAATTCCTCCTCGTGTAATTGCATAATCACTTCCGATTACAAATTTAGAGTTTTTAGGTAATATTTTAAAGGTAACAGATTTATCTTTCTTTTTATTTTCCATAGCTGCTATAATGGCCTTGTAGTTTAATACGTTGGCATCAAAAATAACCTCACTATCTTTTTCTTGAAAATCTTGGTATACTTTTAAATACAATGGTTTTTTTAAAACTGATTTCAATTTAGAATTGATTTTATCTGAAACAAATATGTAATGGCTAATATTTTTAGGTTTTACAGTTGGTTTTGCTCTAATTAAATGAACTGTACGAATACCTAACCAAACCATAATATCGAAGAAAATATTTTTCTTAAAATGCTTCTTATAAAATATTTGCATAGCACCGTAAAAGCGTCGTGCGTAATTTTTATCCTTCAAAGTACTTTCTCCTTTAAAATGTATAATGGTTGTATCTGCAAAATAATAATTAACATACCCATTTTTTAATGCTTTAAACGAAATATCGATGTCTTCTCCGTACATGAAATAATCTTCATCAAAGCCTTTAATTTCATTATAAACATTTCGTTTTAAAAACATAAAAGCACCAACCAAAACATCTACTTCACCTGTTTCATTTTCATTTAAATGGTTTGCATAATAATCGTTCGTGTTTCCTAATATTTTTTTAAGTGATGCTTTTATATAAGGTATATTTCTCTTGCTTTCTGGTAAAAAATCACCCTTACCATCTATTAGTTTACAACCAACAATTCCTAATTTCTCTTTATTCTCAACGAAATTTAAAATATTATGAAATGTATCTTCAGCAAGAACCGTATCTGGATTTAAAATACACAAATACTCTCCTTTTGCCTCAGCTACTCCTATGTTATTTCCTTTTGAAAAGCCTAAATTCTCTTTGTTTTCTATCAGCTTTATTTCTGGAAACAACTCCTTAACCATTTTACAACTATCGTCTTCAGAATTATTATCTACAACAATAATTTCTGATTTTATTTCAGACGTAGCAGCTATTACACTTTTTAAACAGAGCTCTAAAAAGTAGCGCACATTATAGTTTAATATAACTATGGAGAGTTTCAAATTAATATCTTATAATTTCAAGGAAGATTCAAAAGGAATTCGATTAACAATACTTCTTCCCAAAGTAATTTCATCAGCATATTCAAGCTCATCACCAACCGAAATACCTCTTGCAATTGTTGATGTATAAACCTTATAATCTTGAATTTGTTTATAAATGTAAAAGTTAGTGGTATCGCCTTCCATTGTAGAACTTAGTGCAAAAATTAGCTCTTTCACTTTTCCTTCTTTTACTTTTGTAACCAGCGATTCTATATTTAAATCGTGCGGACCAATACCATCCATAGGCGATATTTTTCCTCCTAAAACATGATACAAACCTTTAAATGAACTCGTGTTTTCTATGGCCATAACATCTCTTATATCCTCAACCACACAAATTAACTCTGAATTTCTATTTAAACTCGAGCAAATTTCACATAAATCTACATCGCTTATATTATGGCACGATTTACAGAATTTAACATCGTTTCGCATCACTTTTAAAGCTTCAGATAAAGCTAATGTTTGCTCCTTAGGTTGCCGTAACATGTGTAAAACCAAACGCAATGCTGTTCGCTTACCAATTCCTGGCAATTGAGACATTTCATTAACAGCCCGCTCTAAAAGTTTAGATGAGAATTCCATAGTTTGCGAATTTACAATTTATTATGAAAACTGATTTTATAAATATGATTCTAACTAGGAATATTTTAAGCATATTTAGTTTACTTAAATTTACTTAATATTGTGAGTAATTACTAATTTCAGAAGTTTCATGTCGCCATCTACTATACTGTTACTAATTGCTGCTTATTTTGTTGTTTTAATTTTGATATCTTACTTTACCGGAAAAGAAGATTCAAATGAAGCTTTTTTTAAAGCTAACAAGTCTGCACCATGGTATTTAGTGGCTTTTGGAATGATTGGAGCATCGCTTTCTGGTGTAACTTTTATATCAGTACCAGGAATGATTGGCGGACAACAATTTGCTTACATGCAAGGTGTATTTGGCTTTTTTGTGGGATATTTATTTATTCTTTTTATACTTCTTCCTATTTATTACAAACTCAACGTTACTTCAATTTACCAATATTTAGAACAACGTTTTGGAGTTGTAAGCTACAAAACAGGTGCTTTTTTCTTTTTACTTTCAAGAGTTACTGGGGCTTCATTTAGACTTTTTCTGGTAGCATTGGCAATGCAATATATTGTTTTTGAAGAGATTGGTATTCCTTTTTGGGCTACAGTAATTATATCAATTCTTCTAATTTGGATTTATACAAACAGAGGTGGTATTAAAACTATTATTTGGACAGATACATTACAAACACTTGCTATGTTAATTTCGGTTGGTGTTGCTATTTATTTAATAAATCAGAAATTAGATTGGAGTTACATGGAGTTTTTAAACTCTCCAGAATTCTCAGCAAAAGGCAAAATTTTCTTTTTTGATGATCCAAACTCAGCAACGTATTTCTGGAAATATTTTATAGGCGGTATTTTTATAGCTATTGCTATGACAGGTTTAGACCAAGATATGATGCAAAAAAATCTAACTTGTAAAACTCCAAAAGAAGCTAAGAAAAACATGTTTACAATGGCAACTCTAATAATATTTGTAAACTTTTTCTTTTTATCCCTTGGTGCATTACTATTTATTTATGCAGATAAATTTGGATTACAAATACCTACTGTTGACGGCAGGACTAGAACCGATTTACTGTTTCCAGAAATTGCCATGAACCAAAACCTCGGAACAGCGCTTGGGGTTACTTTTATAATAGGATTAATAGCTGCAGCTTACTCTAGTGCAGATAGTGCTTTAACGTCGCTAACCACTTCTTTTTCAGTTGATTTTTTAAATATTGAAAAACTTCCAAAAGAGCAACAAAAACCACTTCGAAAAAAGGTGCATATTGGCGTTTCTATTTTACTAATTATAGTTGTAATTATTTTTAATAATCTTGAAGGAAACGTAGTTAGTAACCTCTTTAAATTTGCAACATTTACTTATGGCCCTTTATTAGGTTTATTTGCTTTCGGTATTTTAACTAAGCACCAAATTAAAGATAAATACGTATGGATTATTGGATTAATTTCAATAATTATAACCTTCGGAATAACATCATTACCAGAGAATATTATTGGTAGTTATAAGTTTCATTGGGAAATTTTACCACTTAACGGTTTAATTACTTTCCTTGGCTTAATACTGATTCGTAGAAAGTAAAACTAAAGTACAAGCGGCTTCAAAACCTATGTTATTTTCTTTTAAAATTTTGTAAAATTCAGAGTTTTCGGTTCCTGGATTAAAAATTACGCGCTTTGGGTTTAAAGAAACTACATAATCATAATAAGCCTCTTGTCTTTTTGGGTTTAAATACAATGTAACAGTATCAATATCTTTATAAGGCAACAAATCTGTATCTATTTCTACACCAGAAACAATTCCCTTTTTTAAACCAAAAGCTACTACATCATGTTTGTTAGCAACTAATCGTTGGATGACATAATTGGAATATCTGTTAGGCTTTAAAGAAGCTCCGAGAACTAAAGTTTTTTTGTTCATATGTTAAAAAAAAGTTAATACTAAAAAATATAGTAACATAAAATAAGACTAGTCGTCTAAAATGTACATCAATAAATCAATCAAAAAACGAATCAAATCAAATGAAAAGGCTACTCTTTTTGTGCTTTATTTTATTATCAATTTCTGTAAAAGCACACACAACAGACCCCGAAACCATCGCAGACAAAACTGGTACAATATCAGGTAAAGTATTAGACGCAAATTTAAAACAACCCTTACCGTATGTTAATGTACTTATTATTAATGACAAAGGAGAAACAATAACTGGAGGTATTACACTTGATGATGGCTCTTTTGAAATTGAAAAAGTATCTGAAGGCAAAATTACTGTAAGCGTTCAATACATTGGATATAAAACAATTAAGAAAAACATCACTATAGGTAAAGGAAATTACAAGGTTAGTTTAGGCAATATTTATCTAGAAGAAGATTTAGAAAGCTTAGATGAAGTTACGGTAATTGCTGAAGTATCAACCATTCAACAAAAAGTAGACAGAAAAGTTATTAATGTTGGAAAAGATTTAGCAGCGTTAGGTACTGCTTCTGAATTAATGACGGCAGTTCCATCGGTTTCTGTTGATTCTCAAACTGGAGATATTAGCTTACGCGGAAATCAAAATGTTCGTGTTATGCTTGATGGTAAATTTACTAACATTCCAACGGCTCAATTACTAAGACAAATTCCTTCCACTTCAATTAAACAAATTGAACTAATAACCAATCCTTCAGCAAAATACAATCCTGAAGGCATGAGTGGCATTATAAATATTGTACTTCATAAAAACACTTTAGTTGGTTTTAACGGTAATTTTAATACTGGTTTAAGATATCAGAAAGAAGCGAAATTCAACAGCTCACTCGATATGAACTACAGAAACGGAAAGTTTAACCTTTACGGAAGTTACGGTAATAATATTTCTAAAAACGTGAATAATGGAAGGTTATCGCAAATAGAAAACAACTCATTTCAGACCGTAAATTTACTAGATAATAACAAAACTCACTTATATAAAGTTGGGATTGATTTTTACTTAAATGATAAAAACACAATTTCTGTATTTACAAACCAAAATACTTTTGATGGGAAAACTTTAAATAATTCTGATTTTATTTTTAATGATAACATGCTTAATAATCAATTTCAAACAACAAATTTATTAAGCGAAAATAGTTCTGCTCAATATAATTTTGATTATAAATTAGATTTTGAGAAAGAAGGCCATAACATAGAGTTAGAAATTGACCATAATATTTTTGATAATTCTATTGACACAGATAATATTTTAAATGGAAATAATACAAGACCAAGCTTTTTAGAACTAACTGAGACTGATAGAAATAGAACTACGGTAAATCTTGATTATGTTAACCCTTTATCGGATAAAGCTAAACTAGAAATCGGATTACAAGCACGACTTTTTGAGAACCAAATTACATACGAATCTGATGGACGTGTAAGAAACCAAAATGGCGATTACATACCAACACTAACTGATTTTGATTATGAAAGAAATATTTACTCAGCATATATTTCTTATGGTAAAAAATTAGACAAATGGACATATCAACTTGGTTTAAGAGCTGAAAGCGTTAATGTTGATGCTATTGCTGATGAAACAGATTTATCAACAAATTTAGAAACTGTAATTCCTTTTGAAAATGATTATTTTCAATTATACCCATCAGCGTTTTTCACATACAGCCCTTCTGAAAAAAACTCATATCAATTAAGTTACAGTAGAAGAGTTGATAGACCCGGAATTGGCCAAGTAAACCCAATACCAGAATGGAATACACCGCTTATATCAAATTTTGGTAATCAAGAACTGGAACCACAATTCACAAATTCTGTTGAAGTTAATTATACCAGAAATCTCAAAAAGGGAAGCATTACTGGTGGCGTTTTTTACAGAATTATTGAAGATGAAATAAACAGAGCTGTATTTATAGACAGGTCTGATTTAAACTCCAACAGAGTTATTTTAACTTATGACAATTTTAGTAATACAAATGCATACGGATTTGAACTATCCAGTAATTACCGTCCAACAAAGTGGTGGAGTTTTAATGCAAGTTTCGATTTATACTCACAAACTCAAAAAGGCATAGCAGAACGTATAGACCCTACACTTGCTAATCCTACAGAAAATGATATTATATCTGAGACTGTACAAGTTGATAACCTAATTTGGAATTTTAGAGTATTTAATAACTTTAAAGCTAGCAAAAAACTCACATTTACAGCATTTGCCATGTACCGTGGTAAAAACACAGGGCTAAATTTTGAAATGGATCCTATGTATTTCGTAAATCTTGGAGTTAGATACTCTTTCTTAGAAAATAATAAAGCAACGTTTAGTTTGAATTTTAATGATGTTTTTGATACTCAAAAAATTCAAATTGTCAGTGAGAGACCTTATTTACAAACAGCAGAATTCATTCCGGAATTTAGAACAGTTTCGGCAAATTTATCATATAGATTTGGTGATGGAAAATACCGAGCTAAATCAAGAAAACGCCGTGATAATAATATAAAACAAAATAGTGGTGGATTATAAAAAACTTTAATAGCCTGCTTAATAGTTGATGGTTAGTGTTACAGTTAGGTTATTAAATAAAACCTCCAAAACAAATGTTTTGGAGGTTTGTTTTTTTATGAAAATCAAAAAAAAAGTAAAAAAAATATTTTTTTATACAATAAATACAAATATTGTACGTTAAACCTATATACTATCAAACCACACGAAAGATAATTATTTAGAGTTAGTCGTCTTATACAAATTAAAATTCGCAAAAAATGATATGTATAACATAATAAAACTCGAATGTAAATTTCGAGTTTTGTTTTTCAAGATTGTTAAAAACAAGTTAAATATTGCAAGTCATGCAATTTAATGGCTTTTTTTACGTCTTATAAAATAAGATTCTTCATATTAATAAAATAGTGTTAGTTGAAGTTGATTAATAGCTAGAAAAACCCGAAACTTTACAGTTTCGGGTTTTTTATTTTTTACATAAAATATATTAAAAACTTACCATTTTATTATTGCACTTGCCCAAGTAAAACCACTTCCAAATGCAGCCAAAACTACATTATCGCCTTCATTTATTTTACCTTCTTCCCAAGCTTCAGTTAAAGCTATTATTACAGATGCAGCTGTGGTATTACCATACTTCATAATATTATTGAAAACTTGATTGTCACTCAACCCAAATTTCTTCTGGATAAATTGTGCAATTCTTAAATTAGCTTGGTGCGGAATAAGCATATCAATATCTTCTTTTTTTAAACCATTCTTCATCAACCCTTCCATAATTACCTCACTAAAACGCACTACAGCATTTTTGAATACAAATTGACCATCCATATATGGGAAATAAGATAAATCTTCTTCCTCTGATTCTAGAATTTCGGGCACCCAATGTGCAATGCTAGGAGACTCAACAATCAATTTATCGGCATATTTTCCTTCACTATGCAAGTGTGTAGATAAAATACCTTTTGTATTATCCTCTTCTCTTGACAAAACACATGCTCCTGCCCCATCACCAAAAATAACGGTTACACCTCTACCTCGTGTAGTTTTGTCTAATCCGTTGCTATGGTATTCAGCACCAATTACAAGAATATTTTTATACATACCGGTTTTTATAAACTGATCTGCGACAGAGATAGCATAAACAAAACCAGAACACTGGTTTCGCACATCTAGAGCTCCAATGGTTGGCATATCAAGCATATCTTGAATTTGAACGCCGCAACCTGGAAAATAAAAATCTGGACTCAACGTAGCAAAAACAATAAAATCAATATCGTCTTTAGTTAAACCAGCTCGTTCTATGGCAATTCTAGCAGCTTTTGCACCCATAACGGCTGATGTATCGTCGGTGCCTTCCTTAATCCATCTACGTTCTTTTATACCTGTACGCTCCTGTATCCAAGCATCGTTAGTATCCATAATTTTAGATAAATCATCATTAGTTACCACATTTTCTGGAACATATTTACCTAAACCTGTTATTTTTGAATTATACATCTTCCTATTTTAACTAACCAAATTACGAAATTAAAGTTTTATAAAAAACTCTTCTTAATAAATTACATTTTTAGCTTATTTAACTTACTATTAATAATCTTTTTAAATGATTTGCTTTAAATTTGATTTTGACTAACAATAAATTATTCCGAAATGAAAAAACACGTCTTTATTTATTTTCTATTATCTGGTTTATTTGGTTTTGCACAACAAAATTTAACATACCAAACTCCACCAGATGAAATTCTTGAACTTGCCGATGTAGAGTTGGCTCCAGGTGTACAAATTGATTCTAAAGGTGAGTACATGGTACTTATTTCTAGAAATCAATATAAATCGATTGCAGAACTATCTGAAACAGAACTGCGTTTAGCAGGGCTTAGAATTAATCCTGTTACAAATATTGGTAGCCGTACAACGTTTTACACAAATTTAAAAGTTAAAAAAACTTCAGATAAAGATGCTAAACAAGTTACTGGTTTACCAGAAAACCCAAGGCTTTCAGGATTTAGCTGGTCTCCAGATGAATCAATGATTGCTTGTTTAAACACTACGGATAAAGGTGTAGAAGTTTGGGTTTTAAACGTAAAAGAAGGCCGTGTAAAAAAAATAACTGATGCCAATGTTAATGCTAATATGAGAAGTACCATTAACTGGTTTAAGGATAATAAAAATTTACTTGTAAAAACTTTATCTAAAGATAAAAAACCACTTATTGATACTAATCTATCAGTACCAACAGGTCCTACTGTATCAGTAAGTGATGGCTCTAAAGCACAAAACAGAACCTACCAAGATTTATTAAAAACACCAGATGACGAATTTAATTTTGAACAATTAGCACTTTCAGAACTTAAAAAAGTATCTATTAACGGTGATGTAGAAAATTTTCTTCCAGCAGATATGTACAGAGGTGTTAGTCTATCTCCAGATGGCAACTATGTAATGGTTACTAAAATTAAACGTCCTTTTTCTTATTTAGTAACATTCAATCGCTTTCCATATGAAAGCAGCATTTATGATTTAAATGGAAAACTAATCAAAAAAGTAAACGATGTACCTTTAGATGAAGTTAGGCCAAAGGGCTTTATGGCAACTAGAAAAGGTAAGAGGAACATGTCTTGGAGGGCTGATAAACCTTCTACTTTAGTTTGGACTGAGGCTTTAGACGAAGGAGACCCTGCTAATGAAGTTGAAAATAGAGACGCTGTTTATCAACTAGAAGCACCTTTTAACAAAAAGGGTGAATTGTTGCTAAAAACTAAACAACGCTTTGCTGGTATTATGTGGGGAGATGATAATACAGCCGTTGCTTACGACAGATGGTGGAATACAAGAAATACAAAAACGTATCTTTTTAATCCTTCAAATAATAAAAAATCTCCTAAAATAATATCAGATAGAAATTATCAAGATGTTTACAGTGATCCGGGGAGATTTGTTAGTAGCAAAAATGAGTTTGGACGTTATATATTAGAAACCAACGGTGATAAACTTTACCTTATGGGCGCAGGGTATACCAAAGAAGGTCAATTCCCTTTTGTAGACGAATACAATATTAAAACAGGTAATACAAAACGTTTATATCAATCTGAATACACAAATAAACTTGAAAGTTTGAGTTCTGCCATAAATATGAAAAAGGGTGAAATACTGGTAAGAATTGAATCTCAAACAGAATATCCAAATTATTACATAAGAAACATAAACAAAAAAGACGATTTAAAGGCTATTACATCTTTTGAAAATCCTTTTAAAAGTATAGAGAAAATTGACAAACGTGTTATCAGCTACAAACGTGATGATGGTTTAGATTTAGAAGGTACACTGTATTTACCATTAAATTATAAAGAAGGTGAAAAATATCCGATGATTTTGTGGGCATATCCAAGAGAATACAAAGATAAATCTAGTGCATCTCAAAGTACAACAAACCCAAATGAGTTTGTTTATCCTTACTGGGGTTCACCTATTTATTGGGTTACAAGAGGTTATGTCGTTTTAGATGATGCTGCTTTCCCTATTGTTGGAGAAGGTACAGAAGAACCAAATGACACTTTTAGATCACAATTAGTAGGCAACGGTAAAGCAGCAATTGATGCTGTTGATGCATTAGGCTATATTGATAGAACTAAAGTAGCTGTTGGTGGACATAGTTATGGTGCTTTCATGACAGCTAACTTACTATCACACTCTAATTTATTTGCTGCTGGTATTGCAAGAAGTGGTGCTTATAATAGAACACTAACGCCATTTGGTTTCCAAAGTGAAGAGCGCAGCTATTGGGAAGCTCCAGAAATTTATTATAACATGTCACCATTTATGCATGCTGACAAAATGAAAACACCTCTTTTATTAATACATGGTGTTGCCGACAATAACTCTGGTACTTACCCTTTACAAAGCGAGCGTTATTTTAATGCTCTAAAAGGTTTAGGTGCACCTGTAAGATTAGTAATGTTACCTAAAGAAAGTCATGGCTACAGAGCTAAAGAATCTATAATGCACATGCTTTGGGAACAAGACCAATGGTTAGAAAAGAACCTAAAAAACAAACAAGAAATTAAAACTCCTGAGAAAACTCTTAAGGATTAAATTTTTGCAAAAAATATTTCAAAAGGGCATTAATTAAAATTAGTGCCCTTTTTTAATGTCAGTTTGTCACAAAATATGACTTGGCATTTTTGTTGCCTAACTGTTAAGCGTAACAAAACAATAATAAAACATTATATATTATGACAAAAGGAAACATTAATGTATCGGTAGAAAACATCTTCCCCCTCATTAAAAAATTCTTGTATAGCGACCACGAAATCTTTTTACGTGAGCTAATTAGTAATGCCACAGATGCTACTTTAAAACTAAAACACCTTACCAACGTTGGTGATGCTAAGGTAGAATATGGTAATCCACAAATAGAAATTAAAATAGATAAAGAAGGGAAGAAACTTCACATTACAGATCAAGGTTTGGGTATGACAGCCGATGAGGTTGAGAAGTACATCAACCAAGTCGCTTTTTCTGGAGCTGAAGAATTTTTAGACAAATACAAAGATTCTGCAAAAGATTCTGGTATTATAGGTCATTTTGGTCTTGGTTTCTATTCGGCATTTATGGTAGCTGAAAAAGTAGAAATTATTACAAAGTCTTATAAAGATGAGCCTGCTGCTCATTGGACTTGTGATGGTTCTCCAGAGTTTACTTTAGAGGCTTCAGATAAAACAGAAAGAGGTACAGAAATTATTCTTCACATCGCCGAGGATTCAACTGAATTTCTTGAAGAATCTCGTATTCGTGAGTTACTAAATAAATACAATAAGTTTATGCCTATTCCAATTAAATTTGGAACTAAGGAAGTAAACGACCCAACGCACGAACCTAAAACAACTAAAGATAAAGACGGTAAGGAAACGACTGAACCACATAGACAAATTACTGTTGATGATATTATTAACAACCCTAATCCAGCTTGGACAAAACAACCAGCAGATTTAAAAGATGAAGATTATAGTGGTTTTTACAGAGAGTTGTACCCAATGCAATTTGAAGAACCATTATTCAACATACATTTAAATGTAGATTATCCGTTTAATTTAACAGGTATTTTATACTTCCCTAAAATGTCTAACGACATGCAAATTCAGAAGGATAAAATTCAATTGTATCAAAATCAAGTATTTGTAACAGATAACGTTGAAGGCATTGTTCCAGAATTCCTTACAATGCTTCGTGGTGTTATTGATTCTCCAGATATTCCTTTAAACGTATCTCGTTCTTATTTACAAGCCGATGGTGCTGTTAAAAAGATTTCGTCTTACATTACCAGAAAAGTTGCCGATAAATTAAAGTCGTTATTTAACAATAGCCGTGAAGATTTTGAAGCAAAATGGAACGATATTAAAATCGTAATTGAATACGGTATGCTTTCTGAAGAAAAATTCTTTGAAAAAGCTGATGCTTTCGCATTGTATCCAACAGTTGATGGTAAATACTTTACATATGAAGAGCTTTACAATAAAATTAAAGCAAATCAAACAGATAAAGACGATAAATTAGTTATCCTTTATGCTTCAGATAAAGATGCGCAACACAGTTACATTGAAACTGCCAAAGCGAAAGGATATGAGGTTTTATTATTAGATTCTCCAATTGTTTCTCATTTAATCCAAAAGTTAGAGACTTCAAAAGAGAACATTTCTTTTGCTAGAGTTGATGGTGATCACATTAACAATTTAATTAAGAAAGATGAAAACACCATTTCTAAATTAGATGAAGATCAAAAGAAAGCTTTGGATGAGTTACTTAAGGAAGTAATTCCTTCTGATAAATTTATGGTACAGCTCGAAGCCATGGATAGTACAGAATCACCATTTACAATAACACAACCAGAATTTATGCGCCGTATGAAAGAAATGCAGCAAACCGGCGGCGGTGGTATGTTTGGTATGGGTGGTATGCCAGAAATGTACAACTTAGTTGTGAATACAAACTCTGAATTGGTAGGTGAAATTCTTGGAACAAAAACTAAAAAGAAACAAGAGCGCCTTATTAATCAAAGCTTAGATTTGGCACGTTTATCGCAAGGTCTACTGAAAGGTGAAGAACTTACGAACTTTATTAAGCGTAGTTACGACATGATAAAATAAGTTGATACGCTGAAACTATTCGGCACCCTATTATATATCAAACCACTTTGTGAAAACAAGGTGGTTTTTTTGTTTAAATGAAAACTTGAAGTGTTAAAGTTCATTATTCTAGACTAACCTAAAACCCTAAAAAAATAACTATGATTATTACACTATTTAAACTAGTTAGATAGAAAACATAATTTATTTCAGTTAATAACTTTTCAGGGTAAAACCAAATGTTAAAAATCTATCTTCCTGTTTTTGATCTTCAATAACAATACCCTCGAAAGTATGACGATAGTTTATTTTAAAATTCAAGAATTTCAATAAAGGAAGCTCTATACCAACATCTGCTTGCCATCTAAAATTATTACCTCGCTCTAAAGAAGGCTGAAAATAACTTTCATGGCTAAGAATTATTTTATTTTTAAACAAATGATATTTACCATTTATCCATGCAGTGGCACGAAATGTATTAATAGATTCGCTACCGTCATACTCAGAAAAATTAAAATTTGTTTCTGTAAAATCTGTTTGTTCATACTCACTCGAAAGAGAAAGTTTTAACCAATTCTTTTTTTTGCTTAAAACTTGAAAAGTAACTCCTGCACCAAACAGAGATCGCAAATCTATTTCTCTCCTAAAATTAGTACTAACAAAACCCAATACAAATGGATATACTTTTCTATCAGGATTAAGGTATAAGAAGTTTAAACTCAATATATCTTCATCAGCCTTTTCTTTTCCAAAAGCTTGATATACATAAGAGTTTTGATTTTTAAAAACCCAATTCTTCCAAGGCTTAAAACCTAATTCTGTTTTTGCTCGAAAAATCAAGGTCTCTACATTTCCGCCTTGGTAAAACCCAGTTAAAGAAAGACTAGCTTTTACATTAAGCGAATCGCTTTCATTAATTTGAGCTGAAATAAAAATAGGGAAAATAAAAAAACAAAATAGTATCTTTTTCATTACACTTTCTTTGTTAAATTAACATACTTTTTTAGCTACAATTAAAACTTTCCTCTTGTAAAAACTAAAAACATAAAAACACTATATGCTAGTACTAAAAAGAAGCCTTTAAATCGACTTATTTGTAATCTTTTTGGCAAAAAAACTAAAGGTATTAACACAGCAGAAAAACCTAACATCCAAAAAATATCACTGGTTAAAATTTGAGATGCCGTAACTGGAATTGGTTTTATCATTGCTGTTAAACCCAAAACAGACCCTATATTAAAGATATTTGAGCCAATTAAATTTCCTAAAGAAATAGCTTTTTCTTGCTTTGCTGCTGCAATAACAGATGCTGCTAGTTCTGGCACACTAGTACCAATTGCAATTAAAGACACACCTATTACAGCTTCGCTAACACCAATTGAAACAGCAATATCTTTTGCACCATCAACCAACCATTCGCTTCCAAAATAAAGCGCTGTAGCACCTATTAGCAACCATAAAAAGATTTTAAAGTTTGATACTATGGCTAAGGCATCATCAACCTCCTCAATAACAATATCTTTTTTAGCGTTTCTTATTAATGCAATTAAAAAAACAATAAGTCCTAGAAACAAAAGTGCACCTTCAATTAAAGTTAATACGTTATCATTTTTAAGGAAATAAAATAACGCTATGGAAAACAACATCATAACAGGCCAATTAACCTTGTAAAAAGATTTGTCTACTGCTATCGTACCAACTAATGCTGTAATACCCAAAACTAAACCTATATTGGCAATATTAGAACCTACTACGTTATTTATAGCAATATCTGGAGAACCCGACAATGCAGCTTGCAAACTTACTAATAGTTCTGGCGCAGAGGTAGCGAATGATACTACCGTCATACCAATAACCATTTTAGATATGTTGAATTTAAAAGAAAGCGCTACAGATGAGCGTACTAAAAACTCACCTCCTATTACCAACAATGTAAAACCAAGTAAAACCCAAAGGATACCCATAAACTATTTTTTTGCGAAGATAAATTAAAGTTAAAAGTTTTTCAACGTTTTTAGATAAAAGCTATATGTGATTTATTGAAGCTAAAACTTAAAATTTAGTTAAATAACTACTATTTTAGTTGTATAACTATAAAAATAGTTATAAGTTTGATTTGTAATTTAATCATTGTTACATTCTAAAATAACTCAAATGGAAAAATTGACTAATAAAGAGGAAGAGATAATGCACATTTTATGGAAGCTAGAAAAGGCTTTTGTTAAAGATGTACTTGCTGAAATAAAAAACGATAAACCACATTACAATACGTTATCTACCATTATTAGAAATTTGGAAGATAAAGGATATGTAGCCTATAATGCTTATGGAAAAACGCATCAGTATTTTCCAATAATAACTAAAGAAGAGTATAGAAAAGGATTTATGAATACAGCCATAAACAATTATTTTAATAATTCTTACAAGAATATGGTATCCTTTTTTGCCAAGGAAGAAAAAATTAGCGTTGATGAGCTAAAAGAAATTATAGACTTAATTGAAAAAAATAACTAGCCATGGAATATTTATTTAAAGTAAGTTTTGTAGTTGTCATCTTTTATTTTAGTTACAAACTCTTTTTACAACGTGACACCTTTTTTGAGCAGAATAGATGGTTTCTATTAGTAGGGTTGATTACTGCATTTATAGTACCATCAATAGTTATTCCCAATTATATTGAATACGTACCTATTGAGTTACCTGTTGAAGAATATAATTATGTTGCTGTAACTAATGAAAAAACACCATTTAATATTTCAGATTATTTACCATTTATTTATGGAATTGGTGTTTTATGTTTTTTAGTTAGATTTTTTATCCAGTTAACCTCTTTAGGATCTGTAATTTATAAAAATAAGCGTGAAAAACATGGAAATTACACCTATGTTAAAACCTCGCAAAATATAGCGCCATTTTCATTTTTTAATTGGATAGTTTATAACCCTAATGATTTTAATAGTATAGAATTAAATCAGATCATAACTCACGAGAAAATTCATGTTCAAGATTACCACTCAGTAGATATTTTAATAACTCAACTTTCTTGTATTCTACTTTGGTTTAATCCTTTCATATGGTTTTATAATAAAGATTTGAAACAAAACTTAGAATTTATAGCAGACCATAAAGCACAAAATAAAATAAGCTGTAAAAAAACTTATCAAACAACATTGCTTAAAACAAGTTTACCATCTCATCAAATGGTATTAAGCACTAATTTTTATAATTCATTAATCAAAAAACGAATCGTTATGTTACACAAATCAAAATCAAAAAAAATAAATTTAATAAAGTATACTGTCGTAATTCCGCTAGTAGCTTTATTTTTAATGAGTTTCAATGTTAAAGATATTTATATTGAAAAGGAAGTCCCTAAACCATTTAAAATAGAAGATCGTTTTAATAAAAATAACTTAGACCTTTTATTAGAAGAAAATGAGCCAGAATTATTACTTGAAGAAAACAAAGTAGTTTCTAAAACTAATAAAACAACACCAATAGAAATAAAAGAAACAAACGATAAAAAAATAAATTCAGCAGTAATTCAAGAAAAAACTGAAGTTACATTAAACAAGAACACCACTGATGCCAGTTTAGATAAAATTAAAGCCTCTCTAAAAGAAAAAGGTATTGACGCTAAATTTAAAAATATAAAACGAAACAGTAACGGAGAAATTACAGCTATTAAAATAAATGTAAGCTCAAAAAAAGCAAATGCTAATTACAATGTAAGCTCAGACAATGCTATTAAACCAATTATTATTTTAATAAATGATAACAACATTAGTATTGGTAATAAATCAACAAATAACAATGTTAAAGAGTTTATCATAACAGGTAAAGTTTCAGATAATGAAGGAGAATATTTACCAGGAACTACAATAACTATTAAAAATACAAATAAAGGAGCCATTACAGATTTTGATGGTAATTATAAAATTAAAACCAAAGAAGGTGATGTACTAACTTTTAGTTATGTTGGTTTCGATTCTAAAGCAATTGAAGTAAAAGCTGAAGAAGACATTAACGTTATTCTCAATGAGCGAGAAGGTAAAGGTGGAAAATATAAAGCTGTAATAACCAGAGCTACAACTGGTGATAGTAGTAAAGTAGTAATTAAAACTGATAATGGAAAAGAGCCTATTTACGTTATTAATGGTAAGGTTTTATCAAAAGAAGAGATGGAAGAAATTCATCCTGATTTAATAAAATCAGTAACTGTACTTAAAGGCGAAAAAGCAACATCTATTTATGGCACTGAAGGAGAAAATGGAGTTGTTATAATTGAAAAGAAAAACGATAACAAAATAACTATTGGTCTAAATAATGATGATAGCGATGATGAGGAAATAATTGTTATAACAGAAGAAGAAGGTGATTCTAATAGATTTATTATGAGAAGTTCTGGCTCTAATAATAAAACAAAACCTTTATTTATAATAGATGGTAAAGAAAGTAAAGATGATATTGAAGATTTAGACCCAAATAATATCGAAAAAATCAATGTAATTAAAGGAAAAAAGGCTACAGAAAAATATGGTGATAAAGGTAAAAATGGTGTCATAGAAATAATTACCAAGAAAAAATAAATACAATATTCCACTAAAAACTAACATTTTTTAGACACCTTTTTTAGGTGTCTTTTTTTTTGGTTTTTACTTTCAATGAAAGATGAAAGTACAATAAAACACGTATTTATAAAGAAAAACGCCCTTGGTTTCAAAAAAAACTATAAAAAACAGCCTTCAATTATATCAAATTAAAACAAAAGTTAACTTAAATGTTTCAAAAAGAAACATTTTTAAAGAAAGTCACTCAAATATTGAAATCAATTCAATTTTTTTAGTTATAAATCAGTATTCAATTTCATCGATTTTTATCAAAACGCTTGGATAGAAGATTCCAAAAAATATATATTGGAAACTCAATCATTAAACAAAGTCTAATTACTAACTTTTAAAACCTGAAAATTATGATCACACTTGCACAACTTATTGTCGATTTAGCCATTCTTATTTTATCGACTATTTAAACTCCAAAAAAAATGTAAAACTTAGTCTAGAATAAGTTTTACTATTTTTACTTCAAAGAAGGTTTTTAAAATGAAAAAGCAAGTATTCAAATTTTTAGCAAAAGTTAATAAAATACTACTCCCAAGTTATTCTAAACAACAATTAGATTTAGCAAAAGCAAACAAGCTACAAATGGTTATTATTGGCTGGAGGTGGTTTGTAACAAAAAATGCTTTAAATTAGAGTAATAAAAAAGCCTTCAATTTCTTGAAAGCTTTAATATATTTAGTGACCATGGCAGGATTCAAACCTGCAACCTCTTGAGCCGTAATCAAGTGCGCTATTCAGTTGCGCCACATGGCCTTTTTTCGTGGGTGCAAATATACATTTTTTATTAAAACTCCACCAAACAATTTCTTTCAATTTTTTAAATCATTACTTTTGAATATGGCTTCTACCCTAGTACAAAAAAAATTCAAAAATATCTTAGATGATACTCTCATTAAAGAAATTGAAAATATTGGTAAAATAGCTTCATTTCAAAAAGATGATATAATAATAGATATTAATCAACCTTTAAAGCATATCCCTCTATTGTTAGTTGGAAACATTAAAATTCTACGTGAAGATTTAGATGGTAATGAGCTACTCATATACTTTTTAGAGGCAGGAGAAACCTGTACCATGTCCCTGACGTGCTGTATGGGTACTACTAAAAGTAAAATTAGAGCTGTTGCCGAGAAAGATTCTACTCTTATTATGATACCAGTTGATAAAATGCAAAAATGGTTTCATGAAAATACAAGCTGGAGAAATTTTATTCTTGAAAGTTATCAAACCCGTTTTGATGAAATGCTTGACGCCATAGACAATATCGCATTTATGAAAATGGATGAACGTTTATATAAATACCTTATAAACAAAACCAAATTACACGATTCTAATATTATATTAGTAAAGCACCAAGATATAGCTGAAGATTTACATACGTCTCGTGTAGTAATTTCAAGAATTTTGAAGCAACTAGAAAATGAGAACAAAATAAAACTCAGTAGAAATAAAATTCAAGTTCTAGAATTATAAGTAACATTTATTACAATAGTTTAATAACATTCATTTTAAATTCGCACAAAAATTCACAATTATGGAATCTATTCTAAATCCTTGGCCTTGGTATGTATCAGGCCCATTAATAGCTTTAGTTATGGCTCTGCTGCTTTACTTTGGGAAAACGTTTGGTATGTCATCAAACCTTCGCACCATGTGCTCGATTGCTGGAGCAGGTAAATTTGCAGATTTTTTCAATTTTAAATGGAAGGATCAACTTTGGAATTTAACCGTAGTTCTGGGTACTATAATTGGTGGATTTATTGCTGTGCAATTTCTTTCAAACGATTCTGGTACAGATTTAAACTCAACAACAGTTACTGAGCTACAAAATATGGGATTCCACAACCCCGGAAAAACACTAGTTCCAAACGAAATGTTTAGCCTAGATATATTAGCATCTCCAAAAGCTTTAATTCTTTTAGTAGTTGGCGGTTTACTTGTTGGTTTTGGAACACGATATGCAGGTGGATGTACATCTGGTCATGCTATTACAGGTTTGAGTAGTTTACAAAAACCATCACTTATAGCAGTTATTGGTTTTTTTATTGGAGGTTTAATTATGGCTAATCTTATTTTACCATTAATTTTTTAATAATATGAAAGTTTTAAAATTTTTATTAGTAGGTATATTTTTTGGAATTATTTTAGTGAAATCTGAAGCTGTTTCTTGGTATCGCATTTATGAAATGTTCCGTTTTCAATCCTTCCATATGTATGGTATTATTGGCACTGCAATTGCTTCTGGTATTGTCTTTCTTCAACTTTCAAAAAAAGGCGTAATAAAGAGTATAAAAGGTGCAGATATATTTGTTCCTAAAAAAGAAAAAGGATTAATAAGATACATTGTTGGAGGAACTATTTTTGGTTTAGGTTGGGCACTAGTTGGAGCTTGTCCAGGCCCAATGTATATACTTTTAGGGACTGGAGTTTGGAGCATGCTTATTGTAATTGCTGCGGCCATTTTAGGAACATTTATCTACGGACTTTTAAAAGACAAACTTCCACACTAAATGGATACAAATCAACTTTTAGGATATATAGGTGCATTAATAGTAGGCTTAGTATTAGGGCTTATTGGTGGTGGAGGCTCTATACTTACTGTACCCCTTCTAGTTTATCTTTTAGGTTATAACCCTGTTGTAGCTACAGCTTATTCGCTTTTTGTAGTGGGCACCTCATCTATGGTTGGTACGTATCAAAAACATAAAAAAGGTTTAGTAGATTTTAAAACAGGTTTAGCTTTTTCATTCCCTTCGTTTGTAGCAGTATATTTATCCAGAAGATATTTGGTTCCTGGAATTCCAGAAACTCTATTTTCAGTTGGTAATTACTCCTTAACAAAGGGCATGGGCATCATGATATTCTTTGCAATCATTATGCTTTTAGCTTCCATTTCGATGATAAGAAAAGGAAAAGAGAAAGAAGTAGCATCAAAACCTCAACCATATTATAAAACGTTTATTCAAGGTTTAATTATTGGAACAATTACAGGAATTATTGGTGCAGGTGGTGGCTTTTTATATGTTCCGGCACTTGTGCTTTGGGCAAATATACCTATGAAAAAAGCTGTAGGAACCTCCCTGATTATTGTTACTATAAATTCACTAATTGGATTTATGGGCGATGTTCAAACCTTAGATATTGAATGGGGATTTTTATTATTGTTTACTCTAATTTCAATTATAGGAATTATATTAGGTGTATTTCTTTCAAAATTCATTAGCGGTCCCAAATTAAAAAAGAGTTTTGGTTATTTTGTGTTATTAATGGCTGTTTACATTATATATAAAGAGTTAAATTAGTATTAATGTGATATTAGTTACAAATCAAATTAACAAGGTTTTGTAATTTTGAATCACTAGAAAAATAAGTTATGAAAATAGAACAAATATATACAGGATGTTTAGCTCAAGGAGCTTATTATATAGAATCTGATGGAGAAGTTGCCATTATTGATCCGTTACGCGAAACACAGCAATATGTAGATAAAGCAAACAAAGAAAATGCTAAAATTAAATATATTTTTGAAACGCATTTTCATGCAGATTTTGTTTCTGGTCATGTAGACTTAGCAAAAAAAACTGGTGCAAAAATAGTTTTTGGACCAGGAGCTGAAACCGAGTACGATATTCATGCGGCAAAAGATAATGAAGAGTTTAAGCTAGGTAATATAACCATAAAGGTACTACATACACCAGGGCATACTCTAGAATCTTCTACTTATCTATTAATTGATGAAAACGGAAAAGAGCATGCTATTTTCTCCGGAGACACATTATTTCTTGGAGATGTTGGAAGGCCTGATTTAGCCATTAAATCTGATTTAACAAAAGAAGACTTAGCAGCTATGCTATACGATTCGCTAAGAAACAAGATTATGACTTTACCAGACGATGTTATAGTTTATCCAGCTCATGGCGCTGGTTCAGCTTGTGGTAAAAATCTAAGCAAGGAAACCATTGGTATTTTAGGTGAGCAGAAAAAAACAAATTATGCACTTAGAGAGAATATGACCAAAGATGAATTTGTAAAAGAAGTATTGGATGGTATTGCACCACCACCACAATATTTTGCAAAAAATGCTATGATGAATAAAGTGGGTTATGATAATTTTGAAACTGTGTTAAAAAAAGGTGACAGACCTTTAAATCCAGACGTTTTTGAAGCTACAGCTAATAATGAAGATGCTTTAGTTTTAGATGTTAGAACACAAAAAGAATTTGTTGAAGGCCATATACCCAACTCTATTTTTATTGGTATAAATGGTGGGTTTGCTCCTTGGGTTGGCGCTTTAATTACCGATTTAAAACAACCTATTTTACTTGTTACTCCTGAAGGTCGCGAAAAAGAAACTGTAACACGTTTATCACGTGTTGGTTATGATAATACACTTGGGTATTTGGAAGGCGGAATAACCGCTTGGGAAAATGCAGGAAAAGACATTGAAACAATTACCTCGCTCTCTGTTAATGAATTTTATAAAGACTTCAAAAGTAAAAATATAAATATTCTAGACGTCAGAAAAGATGGTGAATATGCATCTGAGCATTTACAAGGTGATAATGTGCAACATTTTGCTTTAGATTATATTAATGATAATATGAATGCTATTGATAAAAATAAAACCTATTACGTGCATTGTGCTGGTGGTTATCGCTCTGTAATAGCTGCCTCTATTTTAAAAGCACGTGGTTTTAATAATCTAATAGATATTGCTGGTGGTTTTGGTGCCATTAAAGCAACAGATTTACCAATTACAGATTTTGTGTGTCCAACAACTTTATAAACAATAATTAAAACTATATATTATGAAAAAAAACATGGGAACTTTAGACAAAGGCATTAGAATAACTGTTGCTATTGCAATAGCTTTATTGTACTATTTTAATGTTATTTCTGGTACATTAGCATATGTATTAATGGGAATAGCTATAATTTTTCTTATAACAAGTTTTATTAATTTTTGCCCTTTATACACCGTTTTAGGAATTAATTCGTGTAAAATAAAAAATGCAAACAAGTCTTAAAATTCAAAATTTAAAATGTTATGGTTGTGCAAATACCATCATAAAAAAATTATCTGATATTAAAAACCTAAGTGAATTGGAAGTTAGTAATGATACAGTTGCATTTCATTACGAAAACGAAAATACACTAGTAGAAGTAGAAGAACTACTAAATAGTATAGGGTATCCTATTGAAGGTGATAAAAATACATTAACCGCAAAAGTAAAATCTTTTGTGAGTTGCGCTATTGGAAGACTAAATAATTAGATAATTTCAGCGCTTAATCCTGCTTCTAAAAGCATAGAGCAGCGTGGTTTTAAATCATCATACAAACCAGTTTTTACAGTACATTTTCCTTTGTAGTGAACTAGAATAGCACATTGCTCTGCTTGTTCTGATGTATGATCACAGGCATGTATTAGCGTTTCAATAACGTGATCAAAAGTATTAACATCGTCATTATGTAATACAATTTCATTTTGAGTAACCACTGCTTCTTTTAGCAATAATTCTTCTGAACTTTTTTCTTTTGAACTCATAGCGTTATAATCTTGGGGATTAATTACAGTACTAATTTAAAAATTTTAACGATACCCAATTGTTTCTTTCCAATTTTTCTTCAAATTTTAACAAATGTTTTTCACATTCGGCTTTAATCATTGGCACATCATCATTATAAAATCCGCTTAAAAATAATTTACCATTTTTATTTAAACAAGAGATATAAATTTCCATGTCTTGCATCAAAATATTTCGATTTATATTAGCAATAATGATATCATATTTACCCTTTAAAATTGATGCATCGCCTTCTATAACCGTTATACTTTTACAGTTGTTACGTTCTACATTTTCTATACTATTTAAATAACACCAGTTATCATAATCTACAGCATCAATAGTACTAGCTCCCTTTTGCTCTGCTAATATGGCTAAAACCCCTGTACCACAACCCATATCTAAAACTGATTTACCTTCAAAATCATTTTTTAATATATGTTGTATCATCATATGTGTAGTTTCATGATGCCCTGTTCCAAAACTCATTTTAGGTTCGATAATGATATCGTATTCTGTATCTAACTTTTCATGAAAAGGTGCTCGAACTGCACAAACATCATCAACTACTATAGGATTGAAATTCTTCTCCCATTCTGCGTTCCAATTGGTTTGCTCTATTTCTTCAAAAGCGAAACTAATTTCAAATTCATCTGAAGTTAAAATTTGGATTTCTTCTAAAACATCCTCTCGCCACTCTTCCTTTTGTATATATGCCGTAACTCCTTCTTCTGTTTCTACAAAACTTTCAAAACCTGCGTAACCCAATTCTGCAATGAGAATCTCAACTGCTGGTTGAAGTGGTTTAGCCTTGAAATAATAACCGATGTAAATTAAGTTTGACATGTCTAGTATATATAAAAAGGCCTGTTAGCTTTTAAAATTAACAGGCCCAATATTAGTTACTTTACTATTCTAAAATGCATTTACTATAGCAAAGAAATCTTCGGCATTAAGTGCTGCTCCTCCAATTAATCCTCCATCTACATCCGGCTTAGAGAAAATTTCAACTGCATTAGCTGGCTTAACACTACCACCATAAAGTATTGAAACTTCATCTGCAACATTATTACCATATTTATCTGCTAATGTTTTTCTAATAAATGCATGCATATCTTGCGCCTGTTCTGGACTTGCTGTTTCACCAGTACCTATGGCCCAAACAGGTTCGTAAGCCAATACAATATTTTTAAATGCTTCAGCTTCTAAATGAAATAATGCGTTTTTAATTTGATTACCTACAATAGTTTCTTCATTACCGGCTTTTCTATCTGCTAATTCTTCTCCAAAACAGAAAATAACACGTATATCGTTTGCTAGAGCAGCATCTACTTTTTTTGCTAATAATTCATCAGTCTCATTAAAATATTCCCGACGCTCGCTATGCCCTAAAATAACTGTATTAACACCAACGCTTTTTAACATACTAGCACTTATTTCTCCTGTGTAAGCACCTTTTTCAGCAAAATGCATATTCTGAGCAACAACCTCAATATCAGTAGTTCTTAGAGCTTCGTAAGCATGGTATAAATTAGTAAATGTTGGTGCAACCATAACCTCGGCACTTGTTGTTTTTGTTTGTTTTTTTAAGTCGGTTAACAATGATTCTGTTTGAGCCAAATCATTATTCATCTTCCAGTTTCCTGCTACTATATTTTTTCTCATTTTAATTCTACCCTTTTACAACTTAGGGATTTTTTAAATTATTTATAAATTTTCTTTTATTCGTTTATCATCAGCTTTTGTGGCTTCAAATAATTTTATTGTTCCTGTTTTATCTACAACCATATAACGCGGTATCCAGTCTAAATCAACAAAATTTCCAAAAGCACCATTCCATCCAGATTTCATAAAATAATGTTGTCCGTCAATTTTATATTTTTTTACACCATTTTTCCATGCCTTTTCTGTTCTATCTAAAGACAAAAATATGTATGTAACGTCTGTATATTCGTTTTGTAACGCTTTAAGTTTGGGCAAACCTTCAATACAATCACCACACCAACTAGCCCATATATCAATTACTAAATCTTGATTTTTATGATTTTCTAAAATATCTTTAAAAACTATCGAATCTCCATCTAAAGTTATAAACACATCATTTAAAACTTCCTCCGAAAATTGTGTTGGAGTTTCTGTATTACAGCTTAAAAAACTGATTAACAAAACGAATAAATATTGTATTTTCTTCATAATAAACTATTCGAGTTTAACTTTAGGATCTAACCAAACATAAATTATATCTACAAAAATATTGATTATTATAAACAATACCGCGATAATTAGCACTGAACCCATAATTACTGGTAAATCTAATGTATTTAGTGCATTTACAATTTCTTTTCCTAAACCATTCCATCCAAAAATATACTCCACAAACACTGCTCCGGCTAACATAGAAGCAAACCAACCAGAAATTGCTGTAACAACAGGATTTAAAGCATTTTTAATTGCATGCTTTTTTATAATTTGAAATTCACTTAAACCTTTTGCTCTGGCTGTTCTTATATAATCTTGATTAAAAACTTCAAGTAATGAATTTCTCATGAGTTGAATTACTACTGCAAGTGGACGGATTCCTAAAACCACAGCTGGTAATATTAAATTTTTCCATTTAATATGCATTGATTCGCCAAAATCATCAAGTTCAAAAAGGCTACCCGTCATTTCTAAATTGGTGTATTTATGCAATACATATCCAAAAAACCATGCAAACAATATGGCGCTGAAAAAAGAAGGAATACTCATTCCGAAAGTACTAAAGATTTGAATTGCTTTATCTAGCCATTTATCTTTGTACAATGCTGATATAATACCGAGAAGAATGCCTAAAATAATAGCAATAGTAATTGCAGAAACAGCTAAAACAAATGTATTAGGAAGTGTTTCTTTTAAAACTTCACTAACTTTTTTCCCTTGTTTTGTAAAAGATTCTCTTAAGTAGGAATACTTTAAAACGGTAGTTGTATTACCTATCGAAAAAAGTTTTACTGCTGTATATTTTTCTTCATCTAAAAAAGTATAATCGTTTAGGTTTTTAGAGTGAAATGAAACTGGCGACAAATCATTTAAGTAATATAAAAACTGGGTACTAGTGGATTTATCAAATCCATATTTCTTTTTTACTAAAGCCAATTGTTCACTATTCTCGTTTTGTCCTAACATCATTTGTGCAGGGTCTCCAGGAAGTACATTAAATAAAAAGAAAATAACGGTAACTACCCCGAACAGGGTAAGTATGGCGTAGGTGATTTTATTTAGTAAGTAACTTATCAAATAGCTTGTTTGTTGATGTGCTTAGTTGTTTTTGCCAGACTTTAAAACAACATCAATAATTCCTGTATAGGAAGTATTGTGTTGATCGCTTAGTTCTTTCAGTGCAATGGAATTCTTGATAACATTAACACTATCTATTTTATTTTTATCTAGAGATTCAACTTCTTCTTCTGTTGAAGGTTGCCCATCAATGAAATACGCAATTAGTTCTGGTGCTTTTACAGGTTCAGATTTACGCTCTACTTTCGGCAATTTTAAATCATCAATATCATTCCAATGTACTTTTTGCTTTACGGTACCTTCATCAAGTTCTATAATTCCTGGGTTAGAGCGCACAACGGTTTTAAGAGCTTTTTCATCACATAAATACCAATCGAAATCAATTTCATATGCTTCGTTAATGCGTTGTTTTGACTCTTCACCCGATGCTGTTAAACCAATAATTTTATAATTGTTTTTCCTGGCTACATCCTGTAATGCTTTCAACTTTAAAGCTCCATCGCGTTCAATACTTTCCAAACTATAAGACACTACAACTATGAGATTTTGTTCACTTAAAAATTTATCTGTAAAATCTTCATCTTCACTTTCAATAGAAAAATCATAAATAGGTGGTTCGTAACCTTCCTTAATAACTTTGGTATCTACGCTCACAAAATCACCTTCAACCGATGGATATGCGCCATCTGTAGTAATTACTTTTTCTTCGCCATTTACAGTAAACTTCCATGAATATTCTACAACAGGTTTAGGAGCATCTTCAGGAACAGTCATCCCTTCTTTAATATTTGCACCTATTTTATAAGCTCTAAAATCTTTGGCTGGCAAATGCATCAATACATGGTATCCAAACCATAAACTAAATATAAAGCTTAAAAGTGCTACTACAGTAGTTGTTAATTTACTAAAAAGTGGTTTGATATGCTTAACACCAAAAAACAAAATAAGAATAAAAAACAACAACAAAATATCTTTAGTAAAGCTTTCCCAAGGTGTTAACTTTAAAGCATCACCAAAACATCCACAGTCTTTTACTTTATCAAAATATGCAGAGTAAAATGTTAAAAATGTAAAAAATACAATCATTAGAAGTAGGCTCCAAACGGTAAATTTAGGCTTGTAACCAATAAGTAAAAACACCCCCAAAACAACCTCGAAAACCACAACCAAAACAGAAATCATTAAAGCATAAGGCTCTAAAAAAGGAATATTTAAAACATCCTGACTAAAATATTCTTGCAGTTTATATGAAAACCCTAGTGGGTCGTTTAGTTTTATTAAACCTGAAATGATGAATAAAACACCAACGAATATTCTGCTTATTGAAACTAGTACTTTCATATTAATTGTTTAAATGAATCATTGCAAAAACGGCATAGTTAATCATGTCTTGGTAGTTTGCGTCAATACCTTCACTAACCAATGTTTTTCCTTTATTATCTTCAATTTGTTTAACTCGTAATAACTTTTGCAAAATTAAATCTGTTAAACTACTTACTCGCATATCACGCCATGCTTCACCATAGTCATGGTTTTTATCCTCCATAAGTTGTTTCGTAATTGCAACATGCTTTTCATACAATTCTTTAGCTTCTTCAGTATTCATATCTGGCTGTTCAACAACACCTTTTTCCAATTGAATAAGCGCCATAACGCAATAATTTATAATACCAATAAATTCGCTTTCTTGTCCTTCATCAACTTTTTGCACCTCGTTTTGTTGCAAACCTCTAATACGTTGTGCTTTTATAAAAATTTGGTCGGTTAAAGATGGTAATCTCAATATTCTCCATGCACTTCCGTAATCGCTCATTTTCTTTGTGAATAAACTTTTACAGGCATCTATTACGGCATCATATTGTTTTGAAGTATCTTGCATGAATAAAAATGAATTTTCCGTAAATTTCGCATAAATAATTAAAACCTTCAAGGTTTCTGGTTTAAAGTTTTAAACCATATACCAACACCTTACAAAACTGTATAAATGACAATTAATTGCAAAGGCAAACTTATTGATTTATCGTCGCCAAAAGTTATGGGTATCTTAAACGTTACTCCAGATTCGTTTTACGATGGTGGCGTTTATAAAAATGATTCTGAAATTCTTAATCAGGTCGAAAACATGCTGAATGAAGGCGCTACTTTCATTGATGTTGGTGCATATAGTTCAAGACCAAATGCAAATCATGTTAGTGAAGATGAAGAACTAAAGCGTATTTTGCCAATAGTGAATAGTTTATTAAAATCTTTTCCAGATATTTTGCTTTCAATTGATACTTTTAGAAGTGAAGTTGCTAAACAATGTATTGAAGCTGGGGCTTGCATGATTAATGATATTTCTGCAGGAAAACTAGATAATAATATGTTGCAAACTATTGCAAATTTACAAGTGCCTTATATTATGATGCACATGCGCGGAACACCGCAAACCATGCAAAAGCAAACAAGCTACGATAATTTAGTTAAAGACATTTTATTCTATTTTTCTGAAAGAATAGCAACTGCTAAAACCTTGGGTATTATTGATATAGTTATTGACCCAGGTTTTGGTTTTGCAAAAACCTTAGAACAAAATTATGAGTTGTTAAACAAACTCGAGTTATTTAAAATGATTGAGAAACCCCTACTAGCAGGTATTTCCAGAAAATCTATGATTTACAAAAAACTCGGAACATCTGCTAATGAAGCTTTAAATGGTACATCGGTTTTGAATACCGTGGCTCTACAGAAAGGGGCTTCAATTTTGCGAGTTCATGATGTTAATGAAGCTATGGAATGTATTAAATTAGTTGAATCATTAAATGTTTAAAATGAAATACTTTTTATTAATAATAAGTTTCTTTTTACTTTCTTGCGGAAACAAAAAAGTACTTCAACTACCAGAAATAAGCACCTCTGAAATTACAGAAATCAATGATGTTTCTCACGCATATTTATTTTATGACGAAACAAAAGAAGACAGTTTAGAACTTAATAGAAAAAACCTTATCAGCACAACAAATTGGCTTGTTAATGTTGACAAACGCCTAACTTTAAAGCAAGCTATTCCTCATATTAAATACTTACAGGATAAAAAAGATAATTCTAGTCATAAAAACAAAAATGCTAAAAACTATTTTACTTGTAATGATGTTAGCAGAAAAAACCTAGGGTTTGTTGAGTTTACTGATGTGAATTATTCTTTTGAACAGAAAAAAATTGGTTCTATAAACTCTCGAAAGAGTAATGTCTCATTATTTATTAGATACCAAAGCAAGGACTCCATTACTATATTTACTGATGCCATAAAATGTATAGTTATTATAGCTCAAACAAATTGTGAAAATATTTTAAATGATTTAAAAAAAGCATTTCCTGAATCATCGAACAAAGAAATCGAACTTAACTTAAAGATTAATCCAAATATAACTTTTCAAGAATATATTTCATTTAAATCAACTTTAATCGATAGTGATTTAAATTATATTCATTTATCAAATAATGAATTAATTTTTAATTAACCCTTTTTTACTAAATTTACAAAAACCCACCGCCTTTGGAAATATTTAAAGACCTTTTAAAATTTACAGTTGTAGATGTTATAGATGTTATTTTAGTCGCACTTCTACTCTATTATGTTTACAAACTGGTTAAAGGTACTGTTGCAATCAATATATTTATAGGAATCATTATTATTTATTTGGTCTGGAAACTTACCGAATTCTTAAACATGGAACTCTTAACGGGTATTTTTGGTGGTTTTATGAAGGTTGGAATCATAGCATTAATTGTCGTATTTCAGCCAGAAATAAGAAAGTTTTTGCTTATGGTTGGCTCAACAAATTTTAATAGACGACGGAAATTTTTACAGCAATTCAAATTCCTCAAAACAGAGACAAGTGATGAAACTAACGTTGATGCTATAGTTTCGGCATGTACCAAAATGGGGATGTCTAAAACAGGAGCACTCATAGTTTTTGAGCGAAATAACAATCTAGATTTTTTATTATCATCTGGTGATGAAATGAATATAAAAGTTACACAACCTATTATAGAAAGTATCTTCTTTAAAAACAGTCCGTTACACGATGGCGCAATTATAGTTAGCAATAACATTGTAAAAGCAACTCGAGTTGTATTGCCTGTAAATAACGAAAAAAATATTCCACAACGTTTTGGGTTACGACATAGAGCTGCTATTGGAGTTACAGAAAAAACCGATGCATTAGCACTAGCCGTTAGTGAAGAAACAGGACATATTTCCTATTTTAAAGACGGAGAATTTGTAGTTTATGATGATACAGCAGAACTCAACAATATGGTTAAAAAAGATTTAGCATAAGTGAATTGTAAAAACTGTGATACTTCTTTAATTGAAAAACAGAATTTCTGTTTTGAATGTGGCGCAAAAGTGATTAGAAACAGACTCACTTTAAAAAATATTGCACACGATATTAATGAACAGTTTTTTAATATCGATAATCGGTTTTTAAAAACCTTCATTCATTTATTTAAAAATCCAGAATCTGTTATAAATGGCTTTATTTCTGGTACTAGAAAGAAGTACATTAATGTTATTCAATATTTCGCTATCTCTTTAACACTTGTTGGGATTCAAATTTTTTTAATGAATACCTTTTTTAAAGATGCCATAGAAATTGATGATATAATTGGTGACGGGTTTAAAAATCTACAAAACCAAAAAGACAACCCATTTTCTCCATCAAATTTTGATTATGCTCAAATCAATAATTATCAAAGTGTTTTTTATGTTTTATCTGTTCCGTTTTCGGCCATATCTTCATGGTTAGCTTACAAAATTATAGGTGAAAAACGCTTTAATTTTACAGAGCATATAGTTATAAATCTTTATTATTCAGCCCAAATTGTTATCATATCATCTATACTTACCATCTTGTTTTTATGCCTTGGTATTAATTATGTAACTATTACCTATTTGATAACTATAATTACTTTTATCTATTTCTTTTATGTTTTAAAACGTGTTTTTAATTTTACTTTTTTAAATGCACTAGCTGGTTTTTTATTAATATTAGTTATTCTTGGAATAATCTTTTTAATAGCAGTCGTTCTGGGTATAATCATTGGAGTAGTTATTGTCTTAATGCAAAAAAATGTGATATGAATTGTAAAAATTGTGAAAGAGAGTTAGCAACAGATAGTGATTACTGTAATGGATGTGGTGGGAAAGTCATAAGAAACAGATTAACAATTAGAAACCTTTTTGAACACCTCAGTGAAACCTTTTTTAATTATGACAACAAACTACTTAGAACATTTATTGATCTATTTAAAAAACCAGAAGTTGTTATTGATGGATATGTTAAAGGTGTAAGAAAACGTTATGTAAACCCGATTAGTTTTTTTGGAGTAATATTAACCGTAAACGGGTTAAACATATTCATAATAACAAAATTTTACAAGAGATATTTAGATGCTTCTAACCTGCTGGGTGATAAAAATGTTGCTAATAATGAAGCATCAAGAAAAATCATGGAACTAACTTCGGATTTTTCGTTAGAGTATGCCTCCTTACTGTTTTCGTTTTTAATTCCTCTTGCTGCTTTATTAAGTTGGATTACATTTTACAATAAAAAATATAATTATACAGAGCATGTCATTTTATATTTATACAGCATGTCTGTTTACTCAATATTATCAGTCATTTTTGGCTTAAGTACATTAGCTATTGCTCCTGAAAAATATTTGTTTTTTAGTTCAGTAATGTACCTTTTTCTTTTTCTTTATCATTGCTATATATTAACCCGATTATTTAAACTCAATTTTGGGCAACTCGCACTTAAAATTTTTCTTTTTTTAGTCTTATTTTTCTTTACTTACATAGGTGTTTCTATCTTATCAATTGTTTTACTTTTAATAACTGGAACTATTGACTTACAAGATTTTATGCCTAATAGTTAAAAAATTAAACAATTGTTTCTTCCTGTAAAAACTGAACCTCGTACAAGTTTTTATAATATCCATTTTCTTTTTTAAGTAATTCATCGTGAGTGCCTTGTTCTACAATTTTACCAGCATCCATTACAATAATTTTATCTGCTTTTTTTACTGTTGCCAAACGATGAGCGATTACAATTGAGGTTCTTCCTTTTGTTATTTTATCAGTTGCATTTTGAATGAGTTGTTCAGAATATGAATCAACTGATGATGTGGCTTCATCTAAAACTAAAATACTTGGATTAGTTACGTAAGCTCTTAAAAATGAAATTAACTGACGTTGACCAGATGATAACATAACGCCGCGCTCTTTTACATTATAATTATAACCATTTGGCAAACTCATTATAAAATCATGAATTCCTATATCCTTTGCAGCTTGAAAAACGTCTTCTTCAGTTATCTCTGGGTTATTTAATGTGATGTTATTTAAAATAGTATCAGCAAACAAGAACACATCTTGCAATACCACAGCAATTTGTGTTCGCAATGAAGGCAAAGTAACATCCTTTATATTAATACCATCAACCAAAATAGCGCCATCATTAATTTCATAAAAACGATTCAACAAATTAATAATTGTTGACTTTCCAGCTCCAGTTGCCCCAACAATTGCAACTGTATCTCCTGCGTTAACTTTAAAAGAGACCCCTTTTAAAACAACTTCATCTTCAACATAACTAAAATGAATATTATCAAATTGAATATTGCCTTTAAAATGGTCCGCTACGTGCGTTCCCGTATCATCAATCTGTGATGTGGTGTCTATAACTTTAAATACCCTAGTTGCTGCCACCATACCCATTTGAAGAGTATTAAATTTATCAGCTATTTGACGTAATGGTCTAAACAACATGGGTATAAACATAATGAAAGCAATTAAATCTCCTTGTGAAACAATACCGTCTAACACTACACTTAAACCTCCATACCATGCTACTAAACCAATACTAACAGAAGAAACCAAATCTGCTAAAGGAAAGAAAATTGAGTTATACCAAACTGTTTTAACCCATCCCTTTTTATGTCGCTCGTTTATTTCCTTAAACTTTTTATATTCTAAATCTTCTCGTGTAAAAAGCTGTAAAATCTTCATGCCCGTTATACGCTCTTGTACAAAAGAATTTAAATTAGATACTTCATTTCTAACTTCTTCAAAAGCCCTTTTCATGTACTTTTGAAAAATTCGTGTAGCATATAACAGTATTGGAAGCATTACAAAAACGATTAAACTTAATCGCCAGTTTATATAAACCATAACCCCAAAAACAACAATCATGGTTAGTAAATCTCTAAAAATCATGAATAAGCCTTGACCAAAAATATCTGCTATCCGTTCCATATCGGTAACAGATCTTGTAATTAATACACCCACAGATGAATTATCATAATATTTCATTTTAAACCTAAGCAAATGGTTAAAGAGTTTTACACGAACATCCATAACCAAATTTTGCCCTAACCATGCAGCGTAATAAATAAATAGTAATTGAAATATGGTTTGTAATACTAAAACACCTAACATTAAAAGAATGTAAAACAGAAAGCCCTTTGATGCTCTTGCTGCAATACTGTCATCAATTGCATATTTTGTTATATATGGCGTTGCGGCACTAAAAACAGCCAATAAAACAACAAGCAAAAGCAAGCCGAAAAACACACCTTTGTAAGGTTTAATGTATTCAAAAAGTCTTTTGAATAAAACAAAATCAAATATGTTTTCCTTTTTTTTAGTCATTTATTTTAATATGCTTTGGGTATTCTATTTTTGTTAAATATAAAGCATGTGCAGGTACAGAAAATCCTGCTTCACTTCTATTTTTAGATTCTATTATATCATGTAAATCGTTCAAATTCATTTTACCTAAACCAATATTTACCATAGTACCAACTATGGCTCTTACCATATTTCGCAAAAAACGATCCGCTTTAATGGTAAACTGAAGTTCGTTATTTTCTAAAGTCCAATTTGCCTCCATAATAGTGCAATTATACGTTTTTACATCTGTATTGGTTTTAGAAAAACATTGAAAATCTTTATAGCTAAATAAAATTTTTGATGCGCTATTCATCTTTTCAACATTCAAATCTTGCTTAACATAATATGTTTCATTAAATGAAAAGACATCCTTTTTTAAGGATATTCTGTATAAATATGTTCTACTTAAAGCATCAAAACGAGCATGTACTTCATCTTTTACTCTAAATATATTATGAATTGCAATGTCTTTTGGGAGAAACGAATTTAGTTTAAAAACCAAATCTGTTACATTAATAATGCTTTCAAAATCAAAATGAGCGAACATTTGTTTAGCATGAACACCGGTATCGGTTCGTCCCGCACCCATTGTAGAAATAGGCTCTTTTAATAAAGTTGATAACGCTTTTTCTAAAACCTCTTGCACAGTGATAGCATCTGGCTGATTTTGCCAACCATGATAGCCTTTACCTTGATACGAAAGTTCTATAAAATATCGCAATTTCTTTTTATACTTTTGTTGAAACAACAAATATAGAGAGATTTGAGTTCCCTGAGAAGCCACTAATCTTAATTAAATATTTTTTTTCTAATGACTAAAATTCTACTTCTTTCAGATACTCATAGCTATATTAACGAAGACATTTTAAAGTATGTAAAACAAGCTGATGAAGTTTGGCATGCAGGCGATATTGGTGATTTGAAAGTTACAGATGCTATAAAAGCATTAAAACCACTTCGAGCAGTTTATGGTAATATTGATGATGCTAAAATTCGTATGGAATTCCCAGAGCATAATCGTTTCTTGTGCGAAAGTGTAGATGTTTGGATAACCCATATCGGGGGTTACCCTCCAAAGTATAATCTTAGAGTTAGTGAAGCTATTAAGCAAAACCCTCCAAAGCTTTTCATTTGTGGGCATTCACATATTTTAAAGGTAATGCCAGATAAAAAACTTAATTTATTACACATGAATCCAGGTGCAGCTGGAAAACATGGATTTCATAAAATACGTACTATGCTTCGTTTTACAATTGATGGTAAAAAAATAGATAATTTGGAGGTTATAGAATTTGAAAAGCGTAGATAAAAAAACCCAAAGTTTTCACCTTGGGTTTTACGCACTAATACTACTAAGATATTAGGTTTTATCGTAATCGATCTACAGATTTTACAAGATCTTCATCCTTTTTGATGGCCTTATTAGCTAATGCCAATAACACGATAGAAACAATAGGTAGAAGCATCCCAATACCTTTCTCAGAAACCGCCGTTTCTCCAGATACATTTAGAGATTGATATACAAAAAACGCTAGTAAAAAAAAATTTAATATGATGTTAAGGCGCCCCAGCATAAATTGAGACTTCCTGTTTTTGTAACGAAATATTGATATAATTGATAATAATGCTGATACTAAAAAAGCTGAAAAAATATAAATATTATCAGCAGCAAATACTTTAATATCGTCTGACGTTACCCATAATTCAAACACATAAATTAGTCCCACAGAAGTTGCAGCAGCTAACAAGAGGTATATAGTTTGTATTCGTTGTAACATATTTATTTAAAAATCTAGACCGCAAAAATAATAGAATTAATGCTAAAAATTAAAATAAAGTTGTATAATTGCATTAATATTTCTCAATAACCGCAATAACAGGTTGTTAATTCTTCAGAATAAAAATCATTTTTTTCAGAATAACTCAAGTTTATACTCAAAATAAAATATTCAATAAACATCAATGTTTGAAATTTCACAATTAAAAGAAAAGAAACTCGCTGATTTACAGGAGATTGCTAAAAAACTGAACGTCCCAAAGTACCGTTCTTTAAAAAAATTAGATCTAGTTTATAAAATACTAGACATGCAGGCAGCGGACCCTAAAGTTGTTACCGCAGTTGCCGAACCAGAAAATCCTGCAGAAAAGCAACAAACAAGAAAACCAAGACAACGCGTTCAGAAACCTACAACAAACAATAATGCGGATAAGCCAACTACTGTTGACAGTAAACCTACTGAAAGTGAAGATAAAAAGAGTACTCCTGTAAAGCAGAATACTGAAGAAGTAAAAAAGGAGCATAAGCCTAATCCGAGGCCACAAAACGACAGAAAAAACGATAATCAAAAACCTCAACATAAAAATCATCAACATAAAAACCAACATAAAAACCAGAAAAATGGTAATAACGGAAATAAAGACAGTCGTAACCGTTATCGTGAGCCAGATTTTGAATTTGATGCCATTATAGAAAGTGAAGGTGTCTTAGATATCATGCAAGATGGTTATGGTTTTTTAAGGTCGTCTGACTATAATTATTTATCGTCACCTGATGATATTTATGTTTCGCAATCGCAAATTAGATTATTCGGTTTAAAAACTGGAGATACAGTATTAGGACATGTTCGTCCTCCTAAAGAAGGTGAAAAATACTTTCCACTAATTAAGGTTAGTAAAATTAATGGACAAAGTCCAAATGTTGTTAGAGACCGTGTGTCTTTTGAGCATTTAACACCTTTATTCCCGCAAGAAAAGTTCAATTTAGCTGAAAAGCAAAGTACTATTTCTACGCGTATTATGGATTTGTTTTCTCCAATTGGAAAAGGACAACGTGGTATGATTGTATCCCAACCAAAAACGGGAAAAACTATGCTATTAAAGGACGTAGCAAATGCCATAGCAGCAAATCATCCTGAGGTTTATCAAATGATTTTATTAATTGATGAACGTCCAGAAGAAGTAACGGATATGCAACGTAATGTCCGTGGCGAAGTTATTGCTTCAACTTTTGATAAGGAAGCACATGAGCACGTAAAAATTGCAAATATTGTTCTTGAAAAAGCAAAACGCTTAGTAGAATGTGGTCATGATGTAGTTATTTTACTAGATTCTATTACTCGTTTAGCTAGAGCTTATAATACTGTGCAACCTGCATCTGGTAAAATATTAAGTGGTGGTGTAGATGCTAATGCATTACACAAACCAAAACGTTTCTTTGGTGCCGCTCGTAATATAGAAAATGGTGGTTCATTAACCATTATTGCCACTGCACTTACTGAAACTGGTTCTAAAATGGACGAAGTTATTTTCGAAGAATTTAAAGGTACTGGTAATATGGAACTTCAATTGGATAGAAAAATATCTAACCGTAGAATATTCCCAGCTATCGATTTAACATCTTCAAGTACGCGTCGTGATGATATATTACTAGACGATAACACCATACAACGTATGTGGGTAATGCGTAAATATCTTGCTGATATGAATCCTGTTGAAGCTATGGAATTTATTAACGACCGTTTCAAACAAACTAGAAACAACGAAGAATTTTTAATTTCAATGAATGGATAAAATTTCCATTCCCGTGTAGACGGAATACTAAATAACTAACTCAAACTAAAAAAGCCTCAGTCATTAATTTTGTCCTGAGGCTTTTATTTTTTATTTACTTAAAACTCTTTTCTAAAAACTATTTAAAAGATCTCTATACTCTTTTAAATCTGCAATATTAGATTTGTTATTAAGATTCCTAATTAAGGAAATTAAATATTTAAGACTTTCAACAGGAGAGCTTTCTGCATTATTAAAATCACCTTCTTCTATAGGCTCATCATCTAAAATAGGTATTAAAAATGAATCATTTGCTTCTATATGTTCATAAGTAAGCCTAAGTACTTTAACAACTAAAGGGATTTCAGCTTCAAGAGCATATGTTCTTAGTTCCTTAATATCAGTAATTAATACATCTGTATTTATACCGTTCTTATCTAAATCTTTAAGAATCTTATCTATTAATTTTATAGCTTTTTTATTTTCCAAAAGGGTAATATTAAATGGTTAAGTGATAATTGCAAATTTAAATTTTTAAACTTTAATCTTATTAAAAAAAATCAAAAAAAAAGCCTCTCATTTCTGAGAAGCTTTCAATATCTTAAACTTTAAAATAGTATTAAAGTGCAGCAATATGTTGCGACAAACCTGATTTAAGGTTTGCTGCTTTGTTTGCATGAATAACATTTTTCTTTGCTAATTTATCTAACATAGAAACTACAGTAGGAAACATTTTCTCTGCTTCTTTCTTATCAGTCAACTCACGCAACTTTTTTATAGCATTACGTGTTGTTTTATGCTGATACTTGTTAGTTAAGCGTTTAGCCTCGTTACTTCTAATTCTTTTTAATGCTGACTTATGATTTGCCATTTTGTTTTTTCTTAATTTTTTAATTGTAGCCCGTAGGGGAATCGAACCCCTCTTACCAGGATGAAAACCTGGCGTCCTAGCCGATAGACGAACGGGCCATTAGTTTTTTGAGTGTGCAAATATAAATATTAAATCTATACTTACAATAATCTTTCAAATAACGTACAATGTTTCCATTGCGGATGCAAAAATACAACTATTTTTAAATGTTGCAAGAGGTAAATAATCTTTTTTTAAAAAAAATTATTTTAGCCTCATTTTCAGTCTATTCTAATAGGCTTTTGCAAATAATACTCTGCGTTTTGAAGGCTTTCCTGAATATACACAAACACCATCCTCTTCTTTACCTTCCAAAGGAATACATCTAATTGTGGCTTTTGTTAATTCTTTAATCTTGTCTTCAGTTTCATTAGTACCATCCCAATGTGCTGAAATAAAACCTGTTTTGGTTTCTAATACCGTTTTAAATTCATCAAACGTATTTACTTCAGTAGTATGCTCACTTCTAAAATCTAGAGCCTTTTTAAATAAACTTGTTTGAATTTCTTCTAACAAATCCTCTACAACAACACTAACTCTATCTAAAATCACCGTTTGCTTACTTAAGGTATCTCTTCTAGCAACTTCAACAGTTTCATTTTCTAAATCTTTCGGCCCTATAGCTATTCGTAATGGAACACCCTGTAACTCATGTTGCGCAAATTTTGCACCTGGTCTTAGCGTATCACGTTTATCAAATTTAACAGAAATATTTCTATCTCTTAAATCTCCAATAATATCCTCAGCTACCTTACTAATGGCCTCAAATTGCTCATCATTTTTATAAATTGGCACAATAACCACTTGATATGGTGCTAAATTAGGAGGTAACACCAAACCTTGATCGTCACTATGCGTCATAATCAAAGCTCCCATCAATCGTGTAGACACGCCCCAAGAAGTTGCCCAAACATAATCTTGCTTCCCTTCTTTATTAGCAAACTTAACATCAAAAGCTTTAGCAAAATTTTGTCCTAAAAAGTGAGAGGTTCCTGCCTGTAGTGCTTTCCCGTCTTGCATTAAAGCTTCAATGCAATAAGTCTCATCTGCACCTGCGAAACGTTCGCTTTCTGTTTTAAGTCCTTGTATTACTGGAATAGCCATAAATTTTTCTACAAAAGTGGCATAAACGTTATTCATTAATTTAGCTTCATCCAGTGCTTCTTGTTTTGTTGCGTGTGCTGTATGACCTTCTTGCCATAAAAACTCAGCAGTTCTTAAAAACAAACGGGTGCGCATCTCCCAGCGTACCACATTAGCCCATTGATTAATTAATAATGGTAAATCTCTATACGATTGAATCCAGCCTCTGTATGTGTTCCATATAATAGCTTCACTAGTAGGTCTTACAACCAGCTCCTCCTCTAGCTTAGCTTCAGGGTCTACTCGAAGCTTCCCTTTTTTATCTGGATCATTTTGCAATCTGTAATGCGTTACAACAGCACATTCTTTTGCAAAACCCTCTGCATTTTTTTCTTCAGCTTCAAATAAACTTTTAGGAACAAAAAGAGGAAAATATGCATTTTGATGTCCTGTTTCCTTGAACATTCTGTCCAACTCTGCCTGCATTTTTTCCCAAATAGCATATCCATAAGGCTTAATTACCATACATCCTCTAACTGCTGAATTCTCTGCTAAATCTGCTTTTACAACCAATTCGTTATACCATTTTGAATAATCTTCTGCTCTACTGGTAAGTTTTTTGCTCATATATATCTTTTGGCACAAATATTGTGACTATGTTAAATAAAAAAATAGTTCAGCAAAACTAACTATTTTTGTTATGTTCAACAATAAAATTGAAAGAGATATGAAATTATACAACTACTTAGTACAGAAAATGCCATATTTAGCAGCAGTTGCTCTATTTATTGGTTTAACATCATGTGGTTCATATCAATACGTAGGTGTTGACAACGATGGAATTTATGGAGAACCAGAAGTAATTGTTAATCCACAACAACGTGAAGAAGCTATTGTTGAAATACCAAATACAGCAAATAGTGATTATTATCAAAACTATTTTACAAATAAAGCCCTTGAATATGAAGGTATGATATCTAATAACAGTGAAATTTTTACTGATATTGATTCATATGAAAGCAATAATTTTACTGAAAACGACTCCTTGTATGTAGATAATACTTACCAAGGTTTTGCTGGATGGGGACAAGACAGTAATAACGTAACCATCAATTATATTGATAATGGTTGGAACAATTGGGGCTGGAATGGTGGTTTTGGCTGGGGTTGGAACAACTGGGGTTGGAATAATTGGGGATGGAATAGATGGAACAATTGGGGATGGAACCGCTGGAATAACTGGGGCTGGAATGGTGGCTTTGGTTGGGGTTGGAACAATTGGGGCTGGAACGGTGGTTTCGGTTGGGGTTGGAACAACTGGGGTTGGAATAATGGCTGGAGAAATGGTGGTTTCTATGGTAGAAATGCATCTTTTAGCGCTAGTAGAAGAGGTAATTATGCAGCTTTAAACGGTAGAAGAAGTAATAGAGATTTTAGTAGTAGAGCAACAAGTATAAACAGGAGAAGCAGTGTCTCGAGAACTTCTTCTAGAAGCACAGATAGAGTTTCTAAATACAACACAACAAGAAGACGTAGTAACACATCAATAGCGAATAACAACAATTCACGCTCAAGAATTAATAGTAATACTGGTGTTAGAAGAGGTACAGATAATAATACGTCTAGAGCAACAAGAAACTATAACCCTAGAATAAATAATTCGAATAGTACGATGCGCAGAAGCCAGTCTGTAAGAACACCTTCATCTAATTCAACTAGTAGGTCTTCATCATCTACCATAAGAAGGAATTCTAGCTCAAGATATAGTCCTTCAGGTACAAGTAGAACAAGTCGAAGCTCTAACTTTAACAGATCTTCATCTTCTTCAAGAAGCTCTGGATATAGCCCAAGTAGAAGTTCATCTAGTTCAAGATCAAGCGGTTCTTCAGCCCGTTCTTCAAGCAGTAGTAGAAGTTCTGGCGGTGGTAGAAGTTCTGGTGGTGGTGGTGGTGGCAGAAGATCTGGAGGTCGTAGATAATTCATTTCAAAATAAACTAAATTTTAACATATGAAAAAGTTCAAATTACTATTCATAGGCGTACTTTCTATGTCCACAATATATGCTCAAAATATAACGGACGCCTTACGCTACTCACAAAGTGAGATTCAAGGAACTGCTCGTTTTAGAGCTTTAAGCGGCGCCTTTGGAGCTTTGGGTGGAGATATGAGTGCTGTTAGTGCAAATCCTGCTGGCTCTGCAATTTTTAGTCAAAGTCATGCTTCGTTTTCGCTATCAAACATAGATACAGAGAACAATACACAATATTTTGATGGTTTTGGTACCACTAATGAATCTAATTTTGATATTAATCAAGGTGGAGCTGTATTTGTTTTTGCAAGTAATAATAGTTCACCTTGGAGGAAATTTACAGTTGGTATAGCCTACGAAAAAACTAATAGTTTTGACGATAACTGGTTTGCTTTTGGAAGAAATACCGATAACGACCCTAATTTTAATAATTCTGTAGCAAGTTACTTTTTTGATTTTGCAAACGGTAAAAGACTTGATGAAATTTCTACTTTACCAAATGAAACTTTAAGTGAAGCATATCAAGATATTGGTAGTGCTTTTGGTTTTGGACATCAACAAGCATTTTTAGGTTTTGAATCTTTTATTCTAGATCCAGATGCTGACAATGATGCTAACGTTGATTATTTCTCAAATATTTCTCCTGGTAGTTTTGACCATGATTATACTTACGTATCATCTGGATATAACGGTAAAGTAACCCTTAATTTAGCTACCCAATATGAAGATAATCTGTATTTAGGTCTTAATATAAATTCTCATTTTATAGATTTTCAGCGTTCCACTTTATTATTTGAAGACAATACTAATTTAGGATCTACAGTAACTAGTGTTGAGTTTGAAAACAATTTATCAACCACAGGTAGTGGTTTCTCATTTCAATTAGGAGGTATTTTAAAATTAACAAAAGAATTTAGAGTAGGTTTAACCTATGACTCTCCAACTTGGTATACTATTGATGAAGAAACAAGTCAATATTTAGCTACTGATGGAGATAATGGATTTGCCGAAATAAATCCAGATGTTGTAAACATTTATCCTAGCTACAAACTTACAACTCCCGCTAAAATAACAGGTAGTTTAGCCTATGTTTTTGCAAAGCAGGGTTTAATTAGTTTTGACTATTCTATAAAAGATTACAGTGCTGCAAGATTGAGACCAGAAGGCGATTTTGTATCTGTAAACGAAAATATTAGTAATAATTTAACCAATGCAGCTACTTACAGACTTGGTGGCGAATATAAAGTAAAGCAATTTAGTTTTAGAGGTGGTTATCGCTTTGAAGAAAGCCCTTATGAAAACGGATTTACAATTGGCGATTTAACAGGGTACTCTTTAGGTCTTGGTTACAATTTTGGAAATACTAGAATAGATCTTACTTATGATGCATCAGAACAATCTTTTGTAAATGAATTTTATAATTTAGAATTTGACAATGCACCAGCTGCAAATTTAGATCGAAAAAACTCAAATATTACTTTATCACTAAGTTTCAATATTTAATAAAGTATTCATTTAAAAACTTAATAAAGCTTGGACATCATAAGTTCAAGCTTTTTGTTTTTTTATGTAATTTACAACCCAAAACAAAGACTAATCTTTCCATATAATTGTTTGTTAAGATAAAACATAACAAAACTGTTTTGCTTATCTTTGCAGCCTAAAACCCTTATTTTTACTTATGAAATTTGGAAATAATTTAGAAGAATTTGAATCTTTAGGAGACGACCATATTAGCACGTCTTCGAATACACCCATGCGTAATGATGCTTTTAAACTCTCTAATGAAGAGAAAATAGACATCATAAAAGACGATGTACGCCATATTATGGAGACCCTAGGTTTAGACTTAACTGATGACAGTTTAAATGGAACACCAAACCGCGTAGCCAAAATGTTTGTAAACGAAATATTTGGTGGCTTAAACCCAGATAAAAAACCTAGTGCATCTACTTTTGATAACAAATATAAATATGGCGAAATGCTTGTTGAAAAAAACATTACCGTGTATTCAACTTGCGAACACCATTTATTACCTATAGTTGGTAAAGCACATATTGCGTACATCTCTAACGGAACGGTAGTAGGCTTATCAAAAATGAATCGAATAGTCGATTATTTTGCTAAACGTCCTCAAGTTCAAGAACGTCTTACTATCCAAGTTGTAAAAGAGCTTCAAGAGGTTTTAAATACTCAAGATGTTGCGTGTGTAATTGACGCAAAACACCTGTGTGTAAACTCAAGAGGTATTAGAGATATTGAGAGCAGCACGGTAACCTCAGAATTTGGCGGAAAATTTAAAGACAAAGCCGTAAGACGTGAGTTTTTAGATTACATAAAGTTAGACACGAAGTTTTAAGCTAATTTTCAACAACCAATTAGTCAGAATGCAATTATTCCAAAATCAGCAAATCAAAATATATAATTCTCTTTCTGGAAAAAAAGAAATTTTAAAACCTATAAACGAAGGACATATAGGAATGTATGTTTGTGGTCCTACTGTTTACAGTAATGTACATTTAGGTAATGTAAGAACCTTTATGTCTTTTGATATGGTTTTCAGATACTTAAAACATTTAGGCTATAAAGTAAGATATGTTAGGAATATAACCGATGCTGGTCATTTAGAAAATGATGCTGATACAGGTGAAGATAAAATTACCAAAAAAGCGCGTTTAGAACAAATAGAACCAATGGAAGTAGTTCAGCGCTACACTGTTGATTTTCACAATATTTTAAATACACTAAATTTTTTACCACCTAGCATAGAACCTACAGCTACTGGGCACATTATTGAGCAAATTGAATTGATTAGCAAAATAATTGATAATGGATTTGCTTACGAGGTGAATGGATCCGTTTATTTTGACGTACATAAGTTTAACGAAACGAATGAGTACGGAAAATTAAGTAAACGTAAACTTGAAGATTTAATACATAACACAAGAACGTTAGACGGACAAAGTGACAAAAAGAATCCTCAAGATTTTGCGCTTTGGAAAAAAGCAGAACCACAACACATTATGCGTTGGCCTTCACCTTGGAGTGATGGTTTCCCAGGTTGGCACTTAGAATGTACAGCTATGAGCACAAAATATTTGGGCGAACAGTTTGATATACATGGTGGTGGTATGGATTTAAAGTTTCCGCATCACGAATGCGAAATTGCACAAAATGAAGCTGCAAAAGGTATAAGTCCAGTTAATTATTGGATGCATGCTAATATGCTGGAGTTAAACGGACAACGTATGTCCAAAACCACAGGAAACACTGTTAATCCAGATGAATTATTATCTGGAAAAAACAAATTTTTCAGTAAAGCGTATAACCCTAGTGTAATAAGGTTCTTTAATGCGCAATCCTCTTATCGAAGTGTTTTAGATTTAACCGATGATGGTTTATTAGCAAGCGAAAAAGGCTTTTATAGATTGATGGATGCCGTTAACCTTTTAGAGAATTTAAGCCCTTCTGATAAATCGACTATTGATATTAAAGCATGGAAACAAAAGTGTTATGATGCTATGAATGACGATTTTAACTCCCCTATTTTAATTGCGCATTTATTTGAAGCAGCTAAATACATTAATCTAGTTAAAGAAGGATCTGAAACCTTATCTCAAGAAGACTTAAATATATTTACTGAGACCATTAACAACTTTGTTTATGATGTTTTGGGTTTAAAAAACACTTCTAAAAACGATTCAGGAACAGATAAACTTTCAGGAGCTGTAGATGTTTTAATAAAACTAAGGCAAGAAGCAAGAGCTAATAAAGACTTTGCTTTATCTGATAAAATTCGTGATGAATTAGCAGCAGTTGGCATTCAACTTAAAGATGGAAAAGAAGGAACAACTTTTTCAGTAAATTAATAAGTTTATCTGTTTTAAGTTTTAGAATTATAAAATGAAGAAAATTCTAATATTTCCTTTTCTTTTTTTAATCAAATTATATCAAACTTTGATATCGCCTTTAACTCCTGCTACTTGCAGATACAACCCAACCTGTTCACATTACAGTAAAGAAGCATTACAAAAGCATGGGTTGTTAAAAGGTGGATGGCTGGCAATAAAACGTATTTTTAGTTGTCATCCATGGGGTGGTTCAGGATACGACCCCGTTCCTTAAAAAATATCATACTCCTTAATTTTAATAATTATTGTATTTTAAAGGTCTAATTAAATTAACCTTATGAAATTACGATTACCTTTTCTATGTATTGCAGCAATTATGCTCATTATTTCTGCATGCTCTAGCCCACAAAAAGAATTTGCAACTATGTTAATTTATGGTGGCACTATTTACACCGTAGATGATAATGACGCTACTGTTGAGGCTGTAGCTGTTAAAAACAATAGTATAATTTTTACTGGAAGTCTTGATGAAGCAGAAAAATTTAAAAATGATGACACCCAACTTATAGATTTAAAAGGAAAAACCATGACACCCGGTTTAATTGAAGGTCATGGTCATTTTATGGGATTAGGGTATAATGAACTAAATCTAGATTTAATTAATACAAAGAGTTACCAAGAAATTATAGATGCTGTTGCAAAACGAGTTGAAACTGCTAAACCAGGAGAATGGATTTTAGGTAGAGGCTGGCACCAAAGTAAATGGGATTCTTTACCTACAGAAATGATAAAAGGTTTTCAAACACACAATAGACTTAGTGAAGTGTCACCAAACAACCCCGTATATTTAAGTCATGCAAGTGGACATGCTGGTTTTGCTAATGCCAAAGCTATGGAAATTGCAGGCTTACAAGTATTAGCAAAAGAGGGTATTAAAAAATATGAGATAGAAGGTGGCGAAACTATTGTTGATGATTTTGGTAGGCCAACAGGAGTTTTTAATGAACGTGCTCAAACTTTAATTACTAGACATATTCCAGAAAAAACACCCGAAACAGATATACAAGCTTTTGATTTGGCGGTTAAGGCATGTCAAAAAAATGGTATCACAAGTTTTCATGATGCGGGTATCCCTAAAGAAACCATAACGCTTTATGAAAAAATGAAATTAGAAGGCAAAATGAATACCCGTATTTATGCTATGCTAACAGGCTGGGATAAAGAGTTGCTAAACAACTGGTACGAGAAAGGCGTATCTATAGACCCAGATCATCTTTTTACAATTAGATCTGTAAAGCTAAACTGCGACGGGGCATTAGGATCTCGTGGTGCATGGTTACTAGAACCTTATTCAGACAGACCTAATCATTTCGGACATGAGACATTACCTATGGAGTTTGTAAAAGAAACTGCTTTAAATGGCCTAAAACATGGCTTCCAAGTATGTGCGCATGCCATTGGAGATCGAGCTAACAGAGAAATTCTTGATAGATACGAACTCGCTTTTAAAGAAATACCTGAAGCAATAACAGACCACAGATATAGAATAGAACATGCACAACATTTACATCCTGAAGATATTCCGCGTTTTGCAGAATTAAAAGTAATACCTGCAATGCAAGCTGTTCATATGTCTTCAGATAGACCTTGGGCTATAGAGCGTTTAGGTGAAAAGCGTATTAAAGAAGGTGCTTACATGTGGCAAGATTTATTACAAAGTGGCGTTCCTATTGTAAATGGAACAGACGTTCCTGTAGAGCCTATAAACCCCATAGCTAGTTTTTATGCCAGTGTAAGTAGAAAAACACTAAAAGGCACCCCTGAAGGTGGCTACGAACCTGAACAAAAAATGACACGAGAACAAGCCTTAAAATCATACACCTTAGATGCTGCTTATGGTGCTTTTGAAGAAGACATTAAAGGTTCTATTACTATTGGTAAATTAGCAGATTTTACGATATACAATCAAGATTTAATGACTGTTGAAGAAAATAAAATTTTAGATACTAAAGTGGTTATGACGGTTTTTGATGGTGAAATTGTGTATACCAAAGAAGATTAAAATAAAACTGCACTTTAAAATAGTTATAAAGATATTACTTATAAAAAAAGGTATCATATTCTGAATATAAAGAAAATTCAAACTAAACCATATGCAAACCCAACCAAGTAAAACTGAAAGAATTCACTCTTTAGATTCCTTGCGTGCTATAATGATGTTATTAGGTCTTGTAATACACTCTGCCATTACTTATGGTGTTATTGATTATGGTAATGCATGGAGTTTAAAAGACCCTGAAACGGTTAGCCTCTCAAATGATTTTATAGTAAGTTTTATCCATGCGTTTAGAATGCAAATATTTTTTGTAGTTGCTGGTTTTTTTGGAGCCTTGTTATTTTATGAAAGACAACCATTAAAAATGGTGAAAAATAGAACATCAAGAATTGTTTTTCCATTTATAGTATTTGTTATAATACTTTGGCCAACAATTGTTTTTGGTTTTGAATACACAAAATCTATTTTCAATGGTAATGCTAATGCTTATTCAGAAACTATTTCAATCTTTTCAAACTTAGGCATACTAATTCCTCAAACAACATTTCATTTATGGTTTTTATATTATCTAACCATAATTACCTTTATATCAGTGATTTTAGGTTTAATATTTAATAAATTACCAACTCTATCAGGCTATATTTCTAGTGTTTTTAGTTGGATTATTCAAAAAACCATCTTACGTATTATAGTCTTTGCTAGTATAACAGCTTTATGTTATTTTTTAATGGGAACGGCACAGGTTGAAACATCGGTTTCATTTAAACCAGATATAAATACTTTTACTTATTACTTCCTTTTTTATATCACTGGATGGGTACTATTTAAATCCAAAAATCACTTAGATAGCTTTATGAAATATGACTGGGTTTTTACAATTTTAGGAATAATATTGTTTTCAGTCTCTTTTTTCATGTATAGCGCTTTAAATTATGAATTAACCATAACTATAAAATCTATAATGGTATGGCTCTTTATTTTTGGAATTACAGGTTTGTTTATTAGATATGGTAGTAATCATTCGTTAAAAATGCGCTATATATCAGATTCATCCTATTGGGTTTATTTGGTTCATTTATCTTTAACTGCAATTATTCCCAGCTTTATCGTTGATTGGCCAATACCAGCTACTTTAAAATTCTTGTTTGTACTAATAACTACAGGTATTATATGTTTTGTAAGCTATCACTATTTAGTTAGGGGTACATTTATTGGAAAATTTTTGAATGGTAGAAAATATTCAAGAAAACTATCAGATATTAAGAAAGCAGAGGAACTGTCTAAAATAAAACCTATTACTAAAACTATATAAACGAATTTGTTCATACAATTTTTTTGGAAAGTTATTTTATTGGTACTAAATTAATTCTCAGGAATAGCCTTTAAAATCTCTAAAACAAAGGTCCAATATTTTTGAACCGATGAAATTTGAGCACGCTCATCAGGTGAATGAGCTCCTTTTATATTTGGTCCAAAACTAATCATGTCCATATCTGGATAATTTTGCCCTAGAATGCCACATTCTAGCCCTGCATGACATGCTGCTACATGTGGTTCTTCTCCATTTAATTTTTCATACAATGGTTTCATTACTTTTAAAATAGCCGAATCCATATTTGGAGTCCAACCTGGGTAATCGCCAGAAAATTCAACTTCGCAACCTGTTAACTCAAAAGTAGCTCTTAATGTATTGGCCAAATCCATTTTAGAACTTTCTACAGATGAGCGTGTTAAACATCCTATTTTAATGCTACCATCTTTAATAATTACTCTGGCTATATTATTTGAGGTTTCAACCAACTCAGGAATATCCGCACTCATTCTATAAACACCATTTAAAGCTGCGTATAAAGCTCTAGTTACCCCTTCTTGTACACCTAAATCCATAATGTTTTTGGGTGTTTCGGTTTTAGAAATATTAATTTCTAAATCTGGCTCCATGGTTTTTAATTCTTTTTTAATAGTATTAGTTATTTGCTTCATTTCTGATAAAAAAGCGTCTTCATGAATAGCATCTATCGCAACAATAGCATTGCTTTCTCTTGGTATGGCATTACGTAAACTTCCACCATCTATTTCGGATATACGCAACCCAAAATTCTCAAAACCATCAAAAAGTACTCGATTCATTATTTTATTGGCGTTCCCTAAACCTTCATGAATTTGCATTCCTGAATGCCCGCCTTGTAAACCTTTTACTGAAATGCTATAACCTATTTTAAATTCAGGAGTTTCTTCTTCTTCATAAGTTCTTGTTGCATTAACATCTATTCCGCCAGCACACCCTACTCCTATTTCGTCATCTTCTTCAGTATCTAAATTCAATAAAATTCCTCCGGAAAGCAAACCGCCTTTTAATCCCATAGCACCAGTCATTCCGGTTTCTTCATCAATGGTAAACAAAGCCTCTATAGCTGGATGTTCTATCTCTGTACTTTCTAAAACTGCCATAATAGTTGCTACACCTAAACCATTGTCTGCACCAAGTGTAGTGCCTTTTGCCTTTACCCAATCGCCTTCAATATACATTTCTATACCTTGAGTATCAAAGTCAAAAACAGTATCTCCGTTTTTTTGATGAACCATATCTAAATGCGACTGCATTACAACGGTTGTTCTATTTTCCATTCCTGCAGTTGCTGGTTTTTTAATGATAACGTTACCAACTTCATCTTCAATGGTTTCTAAACCTAATTTTGTGCCAAAATTTTTCATAAAAGCAATAACACGTTCTTCCTTTTTTGACGGACGTGGTACTGCGTTTAAATCTACAAATTTGTTCCAAATAGCTTGTGGTTGTAGTTGTCTTATATCTGAGCTCATTATTTTGAAAATATGTTAAAACAAAGATACATTTTAGTTTATTGGATTAATAAACATTTAACTATTTTTGATTCATGTTGAAGAACAAAAAAACTATACTTGCATTATTATTAATTCCGCAGTATTTTTTAGTAAAATTACTTTCAAACTTTCCTGAGTTTGTTGAGCAATATTATAGTAATGGATTTTATCAATTCATATCGAAACTCTTCAGATATACCTTAGGTTGGCTCTCTTTTTCGTTTGGTGATTTAGTTTATGCTTTTAGCATAATTTATATAATAAGATGGTTTATTAAAAACCTTAAACGTATAAGAAAAGATACCAAAAACTGGTTTATAGATGTAGCTGCTACAATATCGCTCATTTATTTTACATTTCATTTATTTTGGGGTTTAAACTACTACCGTTTACCATTGCACAAAAATTTGAATTTGGAGGCTAATTATACCACTGAACAACTCGTTAAGGTTACTAAACAACTTATTGAAAAGTCTAATGAAATTCATTTACAATTAGTAAAGAGTGATACCCTAAAAGTTGATGTTCCCTATACTAAAAGTGAAATTTTGAAATTAGCCCCAATCGGATACAAAAATTTACAAGAGCTATTTCCTCATTTAAAATATCATCCAAAAAGCATCAAAAAATCTTTATTTAGCTACCCTTTAACTTACATGGGTTTTAGCGGATATTTAAACCCATTAACAAATGAAGCTCAGGTTGATGCTTTAATTCCTAAGTATAAATTCCCAACAACGGCATCACATGAAATTGCTCATCAATTAGGATATGCCGCAGAAAATGAAGCTAATTTTATAGGATGTTTAGCCGCTATAAATCATACCGATATCTACTTTAAATATACAGGTTACACGTTTGGACTGCGCTATTGTTTAAATGAAGTTTACCGACGAGATGAAAAAATTTATGAAGATTTAATAACTAACCTAAACAAAGGTGTTTTAAAAAATTACGAGGAAGTTAGAAAATTTTGGGAAGTTCATCAAAACCCTGCTGAACCCTTCTTCAAACTGTTTTACAGTAACTTTTTAAAAGCTAATAAACAAAATAAGGGCATGGAAAGTTACAGTTATGTGGTAGCTTTAATTACTAACTACTTTGGCAAAGAATAAATTATCTTAAACAAACGTTAAAACCTTCTTAATTAAGCGTTAATTTTAGATATATCCTTATTTTTAAAAGAAAAACTGACTAACCCCTTTTATTTATGATTAAAAACTTCATAGGAGCAATAGGCTTCTTATGCTGTTCATGTTTATTCGGACAAGAATATTTTCCAAAAAATGACGGCGTAAAAACGACAAACACCAATTACACAGCATTTACAAATGCAAAAATTCATGTTTCACCAAGTCAAACCATTGATAGTGGAACTTTATTAATTAAAGATGGTAAGGTAATTTCATCGGGAACTAACATTTCTATTCCAAAAAACACGACTGTAATTAACCTTGATGGAAAAAGTATTTATCCGTCATTTATTGATATCTACACAGATTTTGGAGTTGAAAAACCAAAACGAGGTGGTAATGGTCCCTCATATGGAGCCAGTAGAAGTGGTTTTTATTGGAATGATCATGTAATGCCAGAACAAGATGTTATGGCTACTTTTAATTACAATGCTAAAACAGCTTCAGAAATGCATAAGCTTGGTTTTGGAGTTGTTAACACACACATGCCTGATGGTATTGTAAGAGGAACTGGTGCACTTATAGCTCTAAATAACGATGCAGATAATTCTATGCGTGTTATAGATGGCGAAACTACACAACACTTGTCTTTTAATAAAAGTGTAACATCGCGTCAAAGATATCCTTCATCTATTATGGGAAGTATGGCATTATTACGCCAAATGTACAATGATGCAAAATGGTACGCAGCTGGAAATATAAATACTAAAGATTTATCATTAGAAGCCTTAAATAACAACAAAAGCTTACCTCAGATTTTTGAGGCTGGTAGTAGAGCTAATTTAATGCGTGCCGATAAAGTTGGAGATGCTTTTAATATTCAATATACAATTGTTGGCGGTGGAGACGAATACGAACGTATTGATGAAGTAAAAGCAACAAATGCAACCATTATACTGCCTATTAATTTTCAATTGGCATATGATGTTGAAAACCCGTTTCTGGCATCAACCATGTCTTTAAGTGATATGCGTGCTTGGAATCAAGAACCTCATAACCCAAGACTGTTAGATGAAAATGGAATTCAATTTGCTTTAACAACTCATGGTTTAAAGTCTAAAAAATCTTTTAAATCAAATTTAATGAAAGCCATTGAAAGCGGATTGTCCAAACAAAAAGCTTTAGAGGCACTAACCACAATTCCAGCCAATTTATTAGGTAAATCAAATATTTTAGGCACTTTAAAATCTGGTAGCTACGCTAATTTTTTAATTACTTCTGGAGATATTTTTGATAAAGAAACTAAACTTTACGAAAATTGGGTACAAGGTCACCCTCATGTTTTAGAACAAATGAACACTAAAAATATTGATGGCGACTACAATTTTAAATTGGCAGGTAACGATTACAAACTATCAATTTCCGGAAGCACAACTAAACCGAAAGCAAAACTTGAAAGTGGTGACAAAGGTTTAGGTACTAAAATGAATTATTTGGACGATTGGGTTCACTTAACATTTAAAACAGCAGATAGCACCAAAAAAGAATTTATAAGAGTTGTTGCAAATTCAGCTACTGGAAATAGCTTAAGTGGTAAAGCGATTATGCCAACTGGTAGTGAATTCTCATTTTTTGCAAGTAAAACAGCAAAAGAAGAAGTAAAAAGTAAAGATAAAAAAGAAAAGGATTCTGAGTCTAAGGATACTTATATGAGTCCTATTACCTATCCGAACTTAGCTTATGGATTTACTGAAAAACCTAAATCTGAAGTTCTACTGTTCAAAAATGCAACAGTTTGGACTAACGAAAGTGATGGTGTTTTAGAAAACACTGATGTGCTTATTAAAGATGGAAAGATCTCCAAAATTGGAAAAGATTTATCAGATAGAAATGCCAAAGTTATAGATGCTACAGGTAAACATGTTACGGCAGGAATTATAGATGAGCATTCACACATTGCAGCAGCCTCAATCAATGAAGGTGGACAAAATTCCTCAGCTGAAGTAACCATTGAAGATGTTATTGATGATGAAGATATTGATATTTATAGAAATCTTGCGGGTGGTGTTACATCAATCCAAATTCTACATGGTTCTGCAAACCCTATTGGAGGTCGCTCAGCAATCATTAAGTTAAAATGGGGAGAATCTGCTGATAATTTGGTTTATAACAATTCACCAAAATTCATCAAGTTTGCTTTAGGTGAAAACGTAAAACAATCGCGCTCAAGTAGAAATGAGCGTTTCCCTCAATCTCGTATGGGTGTAGAGCAGGTTTTTATGGATTATTTCTCTAGAGCACAAGCCTATGATAAAGCTAAGAAAAGTGGTAAACCTTATCGTAAAGATGCTGAAATGGAAGTACTAGCAGAAATATTAAATAAAGAACGCTTTATTTCTTGTCACTCTTACGTACAAAGTGAAATAAATATGCTCATGAAAGTTGCTGATAAATTCAACTTTAATATTAACACTTTCACTCACATTCTTGAGGGATACAAAGTAGCTGATAAAATGAAAGATCATGGAGTAGGCGGCTCAACGTTTAGCGATTGGTGGGCTTACAAGTATGAAGTTAATGATGCTATACCTTACAATGCAGCCATTATGCACAATGCTGGTGTTTTAGTTGCTATTAACAGTGATGATGCGGAGATGTCTAGAAGACTCAATCAAGAAGCTGCTAAATCAGTTAAATATGGTGGCATTAGCGAAGAAGAAGCCTTAAAATTTGTAACTCTCAATCCTGCCAAACTTTTACATTTAGATGACCGTGTTGGTAGTATAAAAGTTGGAAAAGATGCAGATGTTGTACTATGGTCAGACCATCCACTTTCAATTTATGCTAAAGCTGAAAAAACGATTATTGAAGGTGTTACTTATTTTGATATAGAAAAAGACAAACAAATGCGTGAAGCTGTTAAGAAAGAAAAAAGTGAATTAATTAATTTGATGCTTCAAGACAAAAACAAAGGTTTAAAAACGCAACCTATAAAAAAGAAAGTAAAAGAATTGATGCATTGCGACACAATGGATAATCAAGAATCAATACATAACCACAATTAATACTATTTAAAAATGAAAAGATTAAATAAAATAAACATTGTATTATTTTTGTTGTGTATTACATTAAGTTTCGGACAACAAACACCTGCACCAAATCAAATAAAAGATATAGCAATTGTTGGAGCTACGGCTCACATTGGAAATGGAGATGTTATAGAAAATAGCATTGTTATTTTTGGTAATGGTAAAATAAAAAATGTGTTAGATAATAGCAAGCCTAATGCTATTACCATGCAAACCATGGATATTATAGATGCTAAAGGCAAACATATTTATCCAGGTTTTATAGTTTCTAACGGAACCTTAGGCTTGGTAGAAGTTGATGCCGTTAAGGCCTCTAATGACCTATCTGAAATGGGAACTTACAATCCACACATTAGAAGTATTATAGCTTATAATGCTGAATCTAAAGTTGTAGAATCTATGCGTCCTAACGGTGTGCTTTTAGGGCAAGTTGTACCAAGAGGCGGTCGTATTACAGGAACATCTTCAGTAGTGCAATACGATGCTTGGAACTGGGAAGATGCCGCTATTAAAATGGATAATGGTATTCATGTAAACTGGCCAAGTAGTTTTAGCAGAGGTCGTTGGTGGCTTGGTGAAGATCCTGGTTTAAAACCTAATAAAGACTACTCAAAACAAGTAAAAGAATTAGCCGATTATTTTAATGAATCTAAAAGTTATAATAAAGGTAGCATGAGTGAACGCCATTTACCTTTTGAAGCCTTAGCAGGTTTATTTAACGGCTCTAAACATCTATATATTAATGCAGATGATGAAAAAGGAATAACAGATGCTGTAAATTTTGCAAAATCTCAAGGGGTATCTAAAATTACTATTGTTGGTGGATATCAAGCTGGTAATGTTGCAAATTTCTTAAAACAGAATAATGTATCAGTAATGCTTAGACGTGTTCATACCAGACCTGAATTAGAAGATGATGATTATGATTACACTTTTAAACAAGCAAAAAAACTTGTTGATGCTGGTATTCTAGTCTCTTTAGAACCTAGCGGACAAATGGAAAGAATGAATTCTCGTAATCTTCCATTTTATGCTGGTACAACTGTAGCCTATGGATTAACAAAAGAACAAGCTTTGCAGTTAATTACTCAAAATGCGGCAAAAATAATGGGTATTGATGATATGTATGGCACATTAGAAGTTGGTAAAAGTGCTACACTTTTTATTAGTGATGGTGATGCTTTAGATATGCGAACAAATATAGTATCAAAGGCGTATATTGATGGTAGGGATTTAAGTTTAGAAACTCACCAAACCAAACTTTGGAAACGGTATTCTGAAAAATATAAAACTAGTAATTAAAAAAGCGGGCCAATTGGCCCGCTTTTTTTCTATTCATTTATTATTATTCAATAGCTTTAGCTGCTTCTGGCATTGTAAACATTGAACCATCTGGTGCAGTTTCCGAAAGAATTACATTTGTAAATTCTACAGTATTACGTTTTTCAGTTGGTAAATTATTTTCATATTTATACCAATCTATGCTTTTAGGAACAACCAAACCATTTACCGTTTGCCAATTATTATATCTTATAAAATGAAAATCTTTGCTCTTTTCATCCTTGCCAAAAGTAACAGTATATCCTAACCATTCCATTTGTCCTGTTTCCTCATCATAATAAATTATATACTGGTCATCAGGTGAAGTCCCTACTCCAGCCTCGTAAGAAATAAGAATTCCAGGATAGTTTTTCCCCTCAAAATTAAGTGGTTCTGCAGCTTCATATATAATTCCATCATCGGCAACTATAAAAGGCATAGCGTAAAAATACATCATCAAACCTCGGTAAAACTTAGCTCTACTCCCATCGTTTTTATTATCCGCTTTTTCCTTAATCCAAATCGAGCTACCATCATAACCTTGCATATGCGTTGGCATATCTATAAGCTCTGCTCTAGTTTTTAAATCTACCGTAGTTACTTCTTTACCATTAGGCTTTTCCATAGTAAAAGACAAAGTCTTCATCGCATTCCATTTCTCTAAACCTCCGTGAGCATCAAAGACTTTTGAAATATTTTCTGGATAGATGCTTGTTGTTACATCTAAACTTTCTTCAGAATAATCTACTGTTGGTGTTGTTTTGTTTTTACAAGCAAATATTGAAATTGCTATAGCAAAAAGAATAATTCTTTTCATTGATATAATTATTTTGGTTTTAGTCTTTGACGAAGTTAGTAGAATATAATTACATAAAAACAATTACTTTTGTTAAACTCATTATGAAAGCAATAACTAGCCCTCAAAATAACTATATAAAACAACTTGTTCAGTTAAAAGACAAGTCGCGTGAGCGAAAAAAAACTGGTACTTTTTTAATTGAAGGTATTCGAGAAGTCTCCTTGGCTATAAAAGGTGGTTATAAATTAAAAACCGTTTTATTTTATCCTGAATTGTATTCTGAAGTGCAGCTAAACGAATTAACAAATCAACAAACAGATTGTATAGAAATTTCAAAAGAAGTTTATCAAAAATTAGCTTACAGAGATACTACTGAAGGCGTTTTGGCAGTTGCAAAATCAAAGACAAATAGTTTAGGTGATTTGGTTTTTAAAAATGAAAATCCATTAATTCTAGTTGCTGAAGCTCCAGAAAAACCTGGTAATATTGGTGCTATTTTAAGAACAGCTGACGCTGCTAATGTGGATGCAGTAATTATTGCAAATCCAAAAACAGATTTGTATAATCCCAACATAATTCGCTCCAGTGTGGGTTGCTTATTTACCAATCAAATTGCAACAGGAACAACTTCTGAAATTATAGAATTCTTGAAAGAAAAAAATATTAATATTTATTCTGCAATTTTACAGGAATCGGTTGATTATCATACTCAAGATTTTACCAAATCTACTGCAATTATAGTGGGTACAGAAGCAGTCGGTTTAAGTAACGAATGGCGAAAAAATACAACAAAAAACATAATTATTCCAATGCAAGGTGAAATAGATTCTTTGAATGTATCGGTTGCTGCAGGAATTCTTATTTTTGAGGCTAAAAGGCAACGAAATTTTAAATAAAGCTAATGACTGCAACTACCCTATTTTACATCATCATCGCCATTATTGTTATTAATTTTATAGTTGATAAAGTACTTGACGCGTTAAATGCAAAACATTTTAATGATGCACTTCCTGAAGAATTACAAGATGTTTATGATGATGCTGAATACAAAAAATCGCAGAACTATAAGGCTACGAATTATAAATTTGGATTGTTAACCTCAACATTTTCAATTCTTTTAACTTTAGGGTTTTTATGGTTTGATGGTTTTGAGTTTGTAGATAACATAGCTCGAAATTATAGTGAAAACCCGATTGTTGTAGCACTCATTTTCTTTGGAATTATTATGATTGGTAGTGATATTTTAACCACACCATTTTCCTACTACAGCACCTTTGTTATTGAAGAAAAATTTGGGTTTAATAAAACCACAGTAAAAACTTTCTTTTTAGATAAAATTAAAGGTTGGCTCATGATGGCTATTGTTGGCGGTGGTATTCTGGCGTTGATTATTTGGTTTTATCAAGCTACAGGGAAACACTTTTGGTTATATGCTTGGGCTCTAGTGGCTATTTTTACGTTGTTTATGAATATGTTTTATTCCAAGCTTATTGTGCCGCTTTTTAATAAACAAACACCTTTAGAAGAGGGCACCTTGCGCGATAAAATTTCGACATACGCAGAAACGGTTGGATTTAAATTAGATAAGATTTTTGTTATTGATGGCTCTAAACGAAGCACCAAAGCCAATGCCTATTTTTCTGGGTTTGGTAGTGAAAAACGCGTAACGCTTTATGACACTCTAATTAACGATTTAGAAGATGAAGAGATTGTTGCTGTTCTGGCACACGAAGTTGGACATTACAAGAAAAAACACATTATTTTTAATTTGTTTGCTTCTATTTTATTGACGGGTTTGACGCTTTATATTTTATCGTTGTTTATTTCGAATCCGATGTTATCTCAGGCTTTGGGTGTTGAAACTCCTAGTTTTCATATTGGGCTAATTGCTTTTGGGCTACTCTACTCGCCTATTTCTGAAATTACTGGGTTGATTATGAATGTATTTTCTAGGAAGTTTGAATACCAAGCGGATGATTATGCTAAAAACACGTATAAGAGCGAACCACTTATTACATCACTAAAAAAACTTTCTAAAAATAGTTTAAGTAATTTAACGCCACATCCTGCTTATGTATTTATGCATTATTCGCATCCTACGCTTTTGCAACGGATTGGGAATTTGAGGAAATAAGATCATTGCGAGGCACGATATAATCTCAGAAAATTTTATATCAACAAGTTGTAAAATGATTTTGATTTACTTTATTTGTTTAAAAGATTTCGGCTTGCTTCATTTAACGTTGAGGTTAAAGTATCTTCTACTGAACTTATTTTAGTATTAAAAGGACACAAATCTACGGGCCATTGCTTGCAATTACAGCTTCGAACAACACAATTTATTACAAGTAATTTCTTTTCTCATTTTTGAATCATAACTACATATCTAATAATATTTAGTATCTTAACTTAATTATTGAAATTTTCAAATCCAATGCAAATCGCAAAATATATGAAGAGAGCAATCCTTTTAATTCTAATACTATCTTGTCTATCAATGGGAACAAAAGCTGAAAAAGCACTCCCCATCTTAGGAATAGCCCATGTGGCGTTTCAAGTATCAAGTTTAGAGCAATCGCGTGCATTCTATACGGCTTTTTATGGATTTGAATTTGCATTTGCTGCGTATGAAGATCAAGAGGCTTGGTATTTAAAAATAAACGACGACCAGTTTGTGAAGTTAGTCTCAAAACCCGAGGGGACAGATGACAACCGGTTAGTTGAAATCGCATTTCAAGTTTCAGATATCGAGACTACTATTGCTATGCTCAAAGACAGAGGGCTCAACCCAACGCCTGTAGAAAAAAATTCCGATGGTACCTTAGCGAGTGTTCTAGTAGATCCAGACGGACATAACCTTAAGTTTGTTGAATACACATCTAATTCCAAGCAAACACTAGCTAAAGGCAAGCATTTAGGGTCTAGGCGAGTTTCCGATCGTTTGCTGCATGTAGGTATCACTATTACTGATGAAAAGGCTGCAAACACATTGTATCGAGATGCTTTAGGTTTTAAAGAGATTTGGCGCGGATCGCGTAAAGATGGTGGTCCAGATGCTTGGGTGAATATGCAGTTACCGGGAGATAGCGGTGACTACGTTGAGTACATTCTTATAAACGATATAAAACTGAGTAGAAGGCAAATGGGCACAATGCATCATATGTGCCTTTTAACTGATGATATTCAAAAAGCGCATCGCGATATGTTATTTAATGCCTTACCTGATCTTGAACGTTACGAACCCTTGGTTGCCCGTAACAACCGCTGGGTGTGCAATGTGCACGATCTCGATGGTACGCGTTGTGAACTAATGGAATCAAAAGAAGCTGTAACTAAATGATAAATAAGATAATACCAATTCGTTTCTCTCTGCTGAAAATTCTATTTTTAGTGATGAGTCCATTTGTTCTCTCGCAAGCTGGTTTTGCACAAGACGAGTCAGCCACGGTTTTAGCTGTGAAAGAGCATCCTCATTTCTTTGGTGCAAGACGCGGAGCCTTACCAATTGTGAAACAAGACATTGCGCGAGGTGACACCTCACTTATGCCAGCCTATAACGCTCTAATTATCACAGCCAATAAAGCCTTAGCGACTGAACCTCCAACGGTAACTGATAAAAAACGGCATCCTGTTAGCGGAAATCTGAATGACTATTACACTCAGGCGCCTTACCTCTGGCCCGATCCTTCAAAGCCAGACGGTTTACCATACCTACCAAAGGACGGTATCATCAATCCGGAATCTCGAAACCCCGATTTTGCGGACTATTCACGCGGTCAAGAAATTGGCCACTTAGTCGAATCGCTTGCCCTCGCATATTACCTCACGGGTAAAGAATCGTACGCTGCACATGCAGCTAGATGCCTTCGTGTTTGGTTTATCGATTCTACTACGCGGATGAACCCACACCTTAAGTATGCACAAGCTGTACCTGGTAGAAACCAAGGACGTTATATTGGAATGATTGAAGCAGGTGGCGTAGTACAAGCAGTGGATGCTGCTGGTCTTTTAGATGGATCTAAACATTGGAGCAAAAACGACCGAGCAGCACTAGATATTTGGATAACGAACTTTCTGGATTGGTTTATAAATAGCGAGTATGGTAAAGAAGAAATTCAGATGCGACAGAACCATGGCACTATGTTCGATGTAAGAGTCGTGCGCTTAGCGCTAGCTTTGGGTAAATACGAACTAGCACGCGAAAGGCTAGAATTGGTAAAAGAGAACCGTATTGCTCGCCAAATAGAACCTGATGGTGCCCAACCCATGGAGCTGCGACGCACCAAGTCTTTTAACTACTCCGAAATGAATTTAACGGGGCTTACTGAACTAGCGACACTTGGAGAGTGGGTTGGAGTAAATTTGTGGTCCTACGAGACAGCAGATGGCCGGAGCATAAGGCGAGCGCTGGAGTTCCTTAGACCTTATGTTGAAGAAGTACCCGAAGGTTCTCCGCCTAGGGTTTGGCACTACAAACAGGTTGTTCCGTTTCTGCCAGAAATTCTCGCTCCAGCATTTCGTATGGCTAGCATTGGATATCAAGATGAGGCATACGAAGCTATTGCTTCTCAGTTCTCTGATTTCAGAGCATCAAGCTTCCAGCTAACACATCCGAAAGGCTCGTTTTAAGAAATTTAAGTAGCCCATTCTGCTTATGTATTTATGCATTATTCGCATCCTACACTTTTGGAACGGATTGGGAATCTGAGGAAATAACGTTTTTTTAAGGCACACCCAGTTCCGAGTACTTTTCGGGAAAGCAATCTCAAGAATTATCTCCTGCAAAGGCGCTAAATCGTAAAGCTAATACTTGTATTTTGTAAAAATTTTCATCTACCTTCGTTTAACGTCGGATATAAAACATTAAAACGTTGTCATATCCGCATAAGTTAAACGAAACTTCAAAATTACACAAAAAAGCATAAACAGATTAGCACAGTCGTACCTCCTTGGCAATGACGTTGGCAGATACTTGCGTTAGGGATAGCAGCGGCATCCTTTTTTTTAAAACACCCAAAAATTTTATTTAGAATTAGGTTTAGGCAGATTGCCACGTCGAAAACTCCTCGCAATGACGTTAAAAAAGATATAGCGAAAAGCCCGACCCTTGTGGTAACGCCCAAATAATTATAAGAAACCAACTAATTTTAAAAAGATTCCCTCCTTCGAGGGAATGACGATTATTTATCTATCTTTGCGCCTTGAAACTCAAAATGAGTTTACTCCTCAGGGTGAGGATGTGTTACTGGAAGTTTAAGGTTAATACCTTATTAATTTTGAAATAGTGCGTATAGAAATTGTATTATTTTTTGTTTGTTTGAGGCAAAAAATAAAAGCATAGCATCGCTCCGGTTCTCTTTTTTAACGAAGAACAGGCGAAAAAGAAACAATTTATTAGTGCTATTTTGAAGTTAAAAAGGTATCTGTATGTCGATGCGCTTCTTTATGTAACACCACATAACAATATCGCATACATTAAACAATAATGAGCACATTCCAAGATTTAGGTCTTAATGACGACCTATTACAAGCCATTACAGATTTAGGATTTGAAAAACCTAGTGAAGTACAAGAAAAAGCAATCCCAATTTTATTAGAATCTGAAACCGATTTAGTGGCTCTGGCCCAAACCGGAACGGGTAAAACCGCCGCATTTGGTTTCCCGATGTTAGAGAAAATTGATGTAGCTAGTAGAACCACGCAGGGTTTAATTTTATCGCCTACCAGAGAGCTTTGTTTACAGATTACCAACGAGATGAAATTGTATGGTAAATATTGTAAAGGGCTTAATGTGGTAGCGGTTTACGGTGGATCTAGTATTACAGACCAAGCGCGTGAGATTAAACGTGGTGCACAAATAATTGTGGCAACTCCAGGCCGTATGAAAGATATGATTAACAGACGTTTAGTTGATATTTCTAAAATACAGTATTCGGTTTTAGATGAGGCTGATGAGATGTTAAACATGGGCTTTAAAGAGGATATTACCGATATTTTATCGCACACACCTAACGATAAAAATACGTGGTTATTTTCTGCAACTATGCCTCGAGAGGTGGCTACTATTGCTAAAAAATTCATGTATAACCCCCAGGAAATTACTGTTGGAAATAAAAACGAAAGTACAAGCAATGTATCGCATGAGTACTATTTAGTAAATGCTAGAGACCGCTACCAAGCCTTGAAACGTTTAAGTGATGCAAACCCTGATATTTTTTCGGTTATTTTTTGTAGAACAAAACGCGACACTCAAAAAGTTGCTGAAAACTTAATTGAAGATGGTTATAGTGCAGGCGCATTACATGGCGATTTAAGCCAAAACCAACGCGATTTGGTAATGAAATCGTTTAGAAACCAACAAATACAAATGCTTGTAGCTACCGATGTTGCTGCACGTGGTATTGATGTAGACGATATTACACACGTAATAAACTACCAATTACCAGATGAAATTGAAACCTACACTCATCGTTCTGGCAGAACTGGGCGTGCTGGAAAAACTGGAGTTTCAATGGTTATTGTATCAAAAAGTGAAGTACGTAAAATCAAGAGTATAGAGCGTATTATAAAAAAACAATTTGAGAAAAAAGATATTCCTGATGGTGCAGATATTTGCGAGGTGCAATTAATGTCGCTTGCCAATAAAATTCACAACACAGAAATAAATCATGAAATTGACAAGCATTTAGCTAACATAAATGAATTATTTGCCGATACAGACAAGGATGAATTAATTAAAAAATTCTTCTCTGTAGAGTTTACACGTTTCTATAATTACTACCAAAAATCCAAAGATTTAAATATCGCTGAAGGTTCTTTTGATAGTAGCGAAGGGAGAAGCAGAGGTGGAAAATCTACACGCTACTTTATAAACGTAGGTGGAAAAGATGGTTTTGATTGGATGAAGTTAAAAGACTTCTTGAAAGAGCAATTAGACCTTGGTAGAGATGATGTCTTTAAAGTGGAAACTAAAGACAGCTTCTCGTTTTTTAATACAGAAAACGAACTTAAAGAGAAAGTATTAGCCCATTTTACCGACTTTAAACACGAAGGACGTTTTGTAAATGTTGAAGTTTCAGAAAACCGTGGTGGAGGACGACGTGGAGATAGACGCGGCGGCGGTGGAAGACGTGATGGTGGAAAAAGACGTGACGACAGACAAGGCGGAGGAAGACGCGATGATAGAAAAGGTGCTTCTTCTGGGAACCGAAGTGAAAGACGAAGAAGCGAAGGTAATTCTAAACCTAGACGCTCCAATTCAAGTGATTTTGGTAATTCTAGACCTAGACGTTCAAGAAGATAGACTTAAACTATTTTGTTAATATTTAGTCAAAATAAAAAACATAATAGAATTACTAAAGTTTTCTTTAGTACTTTTATAGAAAAATAAGCGTTGTTTAAAAGAGAATGAAGAATAGCATACTCCTTTTTATATTTTTACTTAGCTCTACTTTTTGTTTAGCACAAGAAGAAGATAGAGTAATTGGGGTTGTCGTTAATTCATCAAACGGAGAGCCTTTAGAGAGCGTTAATATTGTTAACCTTAATCAAGTTATAGGTACAACTACCAATAAAAAAGGTGAGTTTGAAATTTATGCAAAAGCAAATGATACGCTTCACTTTTCATATTTAGGGTTTAAATCACTAAAAGTTAGGGTTACTAATGATTGGTTAAAATTTGGAAGTTCTAAAATTGAATTAACCGAATTGGCATTAGCTCTGGAAGAAGTTGTTGTAAACCAACTAAAACTTACTGGATATTTAGAAGTTGACATAAAACAAGTACCAATAATAAATAACAATTACCGTTATAGTATTTCTGGTTTGCAAAATGCAGGCTATGAGGCTGGAGCACCAGGAACAGTAAGTAAAATTATAGGTTCTATTTTTAATCCTGCCGACTTTTTACATCGTATGTTTGGAAAAAAGCCAAACGAATTACGTAAGCTTAAAAAGATGAAAGAAGATGATGAAATTAGGAATCTTTTATCTGGTCGATTTGATAGAGAAATGCTAACCGTTTTACTTCAAGTGGATCGAGTAGATTTAGATGAAATTGTGAGTCAGTGCAACTATTCAAAAGGTTTTATACAAACTGCAAACGATTTACAAATACTTGACGCTATTAGCGAATGCTATGAAGAGTATAAAGTATTAAGTCGAGGTAGAAGCAGAAAAATTTAAAAAAACATCAAGTATATACTTTAAAAAAAGAGGCTGTTTAGCCTCTTTTTTTATTGAATAAAAAGTTAATTGTTTATTAAAGCAGCTGTTAAAATCTCCTAAAGCCAAACGCAAATATTTTAAAATACCTTTAATTTGATTGTAATGTAATTGCTTGACTAAAACATGCACAGACTTATATTTGTTTCACTATTTTTTCCTTCTATAATATTGTCTCAAAATATTTCAGGTAAAGTTTATGACGCTGAGACCAACATAAAAGGAGCAAAAATCAATAATAAAACTAAAAACATTTTTACTTATACCGATGAAACGGGAAATTTTAATATTCCCGCTTCTATAAATGATTCCCTGGTATTTACTTCTCTATTTCATGAAGAAAAAACAATAGAAGTTTCTAGTAAAGATTTTGAAATCACCATCGTAATAGAATTAAAAAAGATAATTAACGACCTAGATGAAGTTCTTTTAACAAAAACATTAGAAAATAAAGAATTTAGTGAAGAAAAGTATACCCAAAACTTAGCATTACAAATACAAAACGACATAAAAAATCGACCTTATTTGTATGGAGCAACACCAAATTATGGTTTGGACTTCGTCCAGATTTTCTCTGGTATTGCTAAACTTTTTAAAAAGAAAAAAAAGAAAAATATTGCAACAAAAACCATTACATATAAGTCTTTAGATTCTTTATTCTCAAAACATAAATTATTTAATAAAAAATTATTAGTTAATGATTTAGAAATACCCGAAATTAATATTCCATTGTTTTTTGAATATTGCGAGGTTCAAAATATAGATGATAAACTACTGCTAGATAAAAATGAGTTTTTACTCTTAGATAGAGTAATTAATTACAGTAAAGATTTTTTAGTTATCCTAAACACATATAAAAAAAATAACGGCAACTTATTAAAGGATTAAATACACTTTTTTTTGTGTTAGCTATTTATTATTGTAATAGCGGTTTACAATATCATCATAACTCTTTATAGTTTTCTTAATCCAATCAAAGCGTTTTTCTTGCTTTTCAATTTCAGTAAGTTGCCAATCAATATCTGTTTGTTTTAATTTAGTGGTTACATGTTGTAAAATAATGGCGGCAGAAACAGAAATATTTAAACTCTCGGTAAAGCCTACCATTGGTATTTTTAAATAGCAATCGGCAGCATCTAAAACTTCTTTTGAGAGCCCTTCAGTTTCTCGCCCAAAGAAAAAGCAAGATTTTTTAGTAACATCAAATTCATGTAAAAGTGTATCGTTAGTATGTGGTGTGGTAGCAACAATTTGGTAACCTTTCTCTTTTAAATCATTAATACAATCATGTACAGTTTTGTACCTATTTAAATCTACCCATTTTTGAGACCCCATAGCAATTTCTCTATCTATACGCTTAGAGTTTTGCTCTTCAACAATATTTACTTCTTGTATCCCAAAAACATCACAGCTTCGTATAACAGCACTTGTATTGTGCAATTGATAAACATCTTCTGTGGCTACTGTAAAATGTTTTGTACGTTGAGATAATACGTTCTCAAAACGTTGTTTTCTATGTTCTGTAAGATAAGTTTCAAGGTGTTCAAGAAGCTTTAGGTCGGTCATAATAATGCTAAAAATCTAATTTAATAAAAATGAGTGGATTCCTGCCTTTACTGGAATGACAAATAATGTCTATTTTTATAGTATGAAACACATTGTAGTACTTACTGGAGCTGGTATGAGTGCCGAAAGTGGCATTAAAACATTTAGAGATGCTAATGGTTTATGGGAAGGTCATGATGTTATGGAAGTGGCTACTCCTGAGGGATTTAAAGCAAACCCAGAATTGGTTTTAGATTTTTATAACCAAAGACGACGTCAGCTTTTTGAAGTTAAGCCTAATAAAGCACATGTAGATTTAGCCAAATTAGAAGACGCTTTTAAAGTAAGTATTGTTACACAAAATGTAGATGATTTGCATGAACGTGCAGGAAGCAATAATGTAATTCATTTGCATGGTGAATTGTTAAAAGTTAGAAGCACGTATAATGATAATGATATAAAACATTGGGAAACCGATCTGGTTTTAGGTGATACATGTGAAAAAGGATATCAACTCCGTCCGCATATTGTTTGGTTTGGTGAAGATGTGCCCATGATTGAAAAAGCAGTTACAATTTGTGAAACTGCCGATATTTTAATAATAATTGGTACTTCTATGCAAGTTTATCCAGCAGCTAGTTTGATGCATTATGTACCACAAAACACCCCTACTTATTTTATAGATCCCAAACCTAGTATTGACAGTAAAGCTAGTTTAACTGTTATTGTCGAACCTGCTACGGTTGGAGTTAGCAAAGTTGTTGAGATGTTATATAAATGATTGCTTGAGTAACTAGATTTAAGTTTTGAATAAGAGAGTGAACGTCAGGTAATTAAAATGTCAATTTGACATTTATTTGACAAAAAAAATGATAACAACTCTGAATATTTGACATTTTCACTCCTAAATTTCACAAACACAAATAGAAAAATACAGCTTCACCTCTTTTGGTATTTTATTTGCTACTTAATAAATGAAATCATTAAGGTTTCAAATTTGAAATAATGTTTAATTTAAAATTTTGTAATTATGAGCAATTTAGTAAATGTTCCTAAAAACGGAAGTTTAGCAAACACGAATTCAAATGCAAGCTTCCCGAGTTGGTCTAACTGGATAGATGAAATGTTTAATAGAGACCTTCCTTCCGTATTCACCTCAAATTTTAATACTGGAATTACTTTACCAAAAGTAAATATTAAAGAGACAGCTGATGCCTTTATAGTTGAAATGGCAGTACCGGGTCTTAAAAAATCAGACTTTCATATTGACTTAGATAATCAAACTTTATCTATCTCAACTGAGACCAAAAATGAAAACGAGCATAGTGACGAAAATTACACTCGTAGAGAGTTTGGATATTCTTCGTTTAAAAGAACCTTTAGCTTACCAGAAACTGTAGATGAAGACAAAATAAAGGCAAGTTATAATGAAGGTATTTTAAATATTCACTTACCTAAAAAAGAAGAGGCTAAACAAAAGCCTGCAAGAACAATTAAAATTTCATAACTAGATTTCATTTTATAGTTAAGTTTTGAGGATGAGGCTAATATTTGGCCTCATCCTAAATAATAGTACTTATTGTTTTGTCAAAATATGTATAATTCTAAATTTAAAAAAAATGAAAAAGTATATTCTATTATTTATGACAGTTTTTTTAAGTGTTAGTTGTAATGGTCAAAAAAATGAAATAAAAAAAACAGAAACAAAAGAAAATATAGTTGAAAAACCTAAAGGCAACTGGGAAGTAAATAAAGAATTTGATGAAAATGGAAATTTAATCAGATATGATAGTATTTATTCTTGGTCTTCTTCTAATAAGTTGAATCATCTTTCGTCTATAGAAAGAGATAGTTTGATGCAAACTTTAAAGTCAAGATTTTTTACAAACTTTTCAAGTTTTAAGAACCAAGGATTTGAAGATATGTTTTCTGAAGATTCTCTTTTTAGTAAACGATTTTTTAATGATGATTTTTTTGGAAGTGATTTTGGAAAAGACTTTATGAATATTGATAAAATAGAACAACAAATGATTGACAGACAGAAGAAATTTTTAGAAAAATATCATTCTGAATTTATCAAACCTGAAGACGAAAATTAAGTTATTTTCGTCTTTCTTATTATAAATCTTTTGCTAAACAAATACTATCTGGTATATCTTTTAGTTTACCATAATTCTCAATAAAAAAATAACCATTCCTTTGATAAAGTTTACTTGCTTCAGGTTGATTTGAACCCATAAAAAGTAAGCATTTTGATTTTTCTAATTCTCTAGACCAGTTTTCTAATTCTAATAAAATCTTTTCTCCAGCTCTTTGACCTCTTGCTTCTGGAGATACATACATTCTTTTAATCTCCATAGAATTATCATGGTATTCAGAAATGGCTCCACAACCAATAGCTTCGCCTTTTTTGAATACTAAAACAACATAATTTAAGTTAGTAGCATCATTAAACTGAGATAAAGGATGATTTTCACCGTCTCTCTTAGCAAGATCTAAATTTAATAGTTCTATAAGTTTTATAAACTCCGGGTTTTGAAAATTTGTTCTAATTATTTTCATATAATTCGGCGAGAGCTAAATGATATCCAAAGATTTGACATTTTAATTATATTACTAAATCAAGTGCTATGAATTGTTTTTATGCTTCTCCTCTATCCATTTACTCATAAACTTAGTGCTTTGTAATTGATGATGTTGAAGCATTCGACCAGTAAAATTATTTAGTCTGTTTTTACTGAGTTCTTGAATTGTTAATTCTATATGTTTTAGCAGTACCTTTTGAAAATTTGTTTTATCAAAACGCTTATTGATTACCTCGTAACCTTTACTTTGTATTTGTTTCCATAGGTTTTTATTTTCGTACAATTCAATAGCCTTTTTAGCAAATAATTCTGGATCATCATCAATAAAACCACTAGCATCCATATCTCCAAACATACCTTCTGATGCTATTGAAGTCATAACACAAGGTGTTCCGTTTTGCATAGCATCAACCAATTTACCTTTTAAACCTGCTCCAAATCTTAAAGGTGCTAAACACACTCTAGCGTTTTGCATTACATCATTTACGTTTTCAGCAAAGCCTCTAATTAAAAAACCTTGTTTTTCATTGTGCAACTGATTAATTTTTTGTGTTGCATAAGCACCAAAAATATGTAGCTCTGCTTTTGGTAATTGTTTTCTAATTAACGGCCAAATAGTTTCCTTTAAATATAAAACCGCATTATAATTAGGTTCATGAAAAAAATTACCAATAGTTATAAAATGATTTCTATATTCAAAATCTGGAAGTAAGCTTTTCTTATTCTCTGAAATCGGCTCAAGCATAAAAGGCAAATACAATAAAAGTGATTCATCTATTTTAAAATCGTTTTTTAGAATTTCCATTTCAACTTCAGAAATAATTAAACTTAAATCGCTTCTATAAATACTCGCTATTTCTCGTTTTGCGGTTTCATTAAATAAATACGTTTTATCAAAAGATTTACCGTCTTTAAAGGCTTGTTGTCTGCCTCTTCTTAAGCAATGTAAATCTTCAGTATCTAAAAAACGTAATGCATTTGGACAATGCTCTGCAACGCGCCAGCCAAATTGTTCTTCGGTCATAAAACGATCGAAGATTACAATTTCAGGATTTAATACCTTAACAAAATCATCAAAAGTAGAACTATTTAATGCTATGTTTTTTTGAGAAACACCTATAGTTTCTAGATTAAAAGCATTATTGGTTTTAGCACAAGCTGAAGCAAAAGTAATTTGATAATTGTGTCTTTTAAAAGCTTCAATTAATTGCATCATTCTACTACCAGCAGCAGAACTTTTTGGCTCTGGCCAAACAAAACCAATAATTAATACATGCTTATGCATTTGTTTTTTACTACTCTGGTTTTGGCTCTAAACCATACTTTAGTCGAACCATTTTAGCCCAATCTACAACTGCTTTTATTTGATCATCAGTAAGTTTTGCCTCAGAGTGTGTCCATGTATAAGAATTTAAAGGCATTTCTTTCTCTTCAACCATTTCAATAAGTTCTTCAAATTTATGGTCTTTTCGTTTTATTGAGTTCCCTTCCCATTTTGATACGTTAAAATGCTTTTTTCCATGCTTTATATGGTCAGCTAACCAATAATTTACTGGTGTAATATTATTGTACCAAGGATATCTGGTAAAATCGCTATGGCAATCATAACAGGTTTCTTTTAAAATAAGTTTTACGTCTTCAGGCGGATTGGTTTCTGCTATAAAGGCATCAATTGAAGCTAAATCACCGTCATTTTTTTCAGGTCCGAAAAACTGGGCAATTATAAATACAACTAATAATAACAATAGTATCTTTTTTATTATTTTCATGTTTAGAAATTTACGTTTTTAAATAGTATTTTAGAAGCTTAAAAGTAGTAAAATATAAAATGACTTCAGAACAATTATATAAAGAAATTAGTAACATAAGCGCTTTACGAGAAAACCGGTTGCGATATGCGAATATGGTGTTAAACGACATGACTTTATTTCCTAAACTTATTGATATTCTTTTTATGGTTGATGATAAAGTATCGTGCAGAGCAGCTTGGGTTTTTGAATTTGTTTGTACCAAATATATTTATGCTATTATTCCTTATTTAGACCATTTTACTACTCATTTAAAAAGCATACATTTAGATTCTGCCGTTAGACCCGTTGCTAAAGTTTGCGAACTTATTGCCACTACCTATTATTCGAAAACACCAAATACTCTCCAAAAAGCACTTTCTCCGAGTCATAGAGAATTAATTGTAGAAGCTTGTTTTGATTGGATGATAAGCGACCAAAAGGTGGCTCCAAAAGCTTACTCGATGCAAACCCTTTTTTTACTTGGAAAAGATAACGGTTGGATACATGATGAACTCGCACTAATTCTAGAACAAGACTTCCAGAAACAAAGTGCAGGATTTAAAGCAAGAGCTAAGCGAATATTACATAAAATAAAGAAAAACAAGAAATAACTTATTGTTCTACAATTCGTTCTTCTAACTTTCTTTTCTATCTTTGCAACTTCTAAAAAAAGAACACAAAAATGTCATTATCTCCACTAAATGCTATCTCTCCAATTGACGGAAGATATAGAAGTAAAGTAAACGAATTAGCACCCTATTTTTCTGAAGAAGCACTTATTAAATACCGTGTTTTGGTAGAAATAGAATATTTTATTGCACTATGTGAAATTCCATTACCTCAATTATCAGATATTGACAATGCTATTTTTGATGATTTAAAAGCCATTTATAAAGATTTTTCATCTGAAGATGCTTTAGCTATTAAAAAAATAGAGCGTGTTACTAACCACGATGTTAAAGCTGTTGAGTATTTTATAAAAGAAGAATTTGACAAACTTAATTTAACTAAATATAAAGAGTTTATTCACTTTGGATTAACGTCGCAAGATATAAACAATACTGCCATTCCTTTAAGTATTAAAGAAGCAATGAACAATGTTTATGTTCCAGAATATTTTAAGGTTTTAGAAAAATTAAAAAACCTATCAAAAGATTGGGCACAAATTTCAATGCTAGCTCGTACACATGGGCAACCTGCTTCTCCTACTCGACTTGGCAAAGAAATTGAAGTTTTTGTAGTACGTTTAGAAGAACAATTTAATTTATTAAATGATATACCAAGCGCTGCAAAATTTGGCGGTGCAACGGGTAATTTTAATGCACATCATGTGGCTTATCCAAGTATTGACTGGAAAGCTTTTGGAAGTCAATTTGTTCAAGAAAAACTAGGTTTACAACACTCTTTTCCAACAACTCAAATAGAACATTACGACCATATGGCTGCATTGTTTGATACTTTAAAACGTATTAACACCATTGTTATTGATTTAGATCGTGACATTTGGACGTATGTTTCTATGGATTATTTTAAACAAAAAATTAAAGCTGGTGAAGTTGGAAGTTCTGCAATGCCACACAAAGTAAATCCTATTGATTTTGAAAATTCTGAAGGAAATTTAGGTATTGCAAATGCTATTTTAGAACACCTTTCAGCTAAACTACCTATTTCAAGATTACAACGAGATTTAACAGATAGCACAGTTTTACGTAACGTTGGTGTTCCGTTTGGGCATACTTTAATTGGCTTTAAATCTACTTTAAAAGGTTTAGACAAGCTTTTGCTAAATGAAGCTAAATTTGCAGCAGATTTAGAAAATAACTGGGCTGTTGTTGCAGAAGCTATTCAAACCATTTTACGTCGTGAGGCATACCCAAATCCTTATGAAGCTTTAAAAGGTTTAACACGAACTAACGAAAAAATAAATCAAACTTCAATTTCTAATTTTATTGATACTTTAGAAGTGGCTGACACAATAAAAGAAGAATTAAAACGTATTACACCTAGCAACTATACAGGTATTTAATTTTTAATATGTTAAACGATAAACAATCGCTTTCTCTTTGTGGCTTAATGACCTTTGGTCTTTTTGCTGGCGGTTTGCTTGATATTTTAGATAACTTTATACTTCTTACTATTCTAACGCTTATCTTCCTCACTATTATTATTAATCTTTTTATCAATAGAAAGAAACCAGATACAGAGGAAGAAAAGGATAAATAAAACTACAGTAAATAAAAAAGGTTTACCTAATCGGTAAACCTTTTTTAACATATAACTATAAATTTACTTAAAGAAATTCATAATATCTTGAATTTGATTTTCATCAACATTAGCAGTTTGCATAGCACTTACTAATGTTACCATTTTATCAGGACTCATATCGTTTCCTAATATACGAACAACAGCAAAACCCATATCTTTAGAGCTTCCAAAAAGTATAACTTCATCAGCCTCATCATCATCACCTATATACTTCACAGAAATTTTATTGCCTTTATCGCTAAATTCCATTAAGTCTTTATACTTACTATCACTTAAAATAGCCTTTACAGTTTCTATTTCTGCTTTAAATTCCTCAGCGCTATTTTCATCAGCTTTGTATCCTAAAAAATTTAATTTACTAACAGAATTATAAGCTTCTTTTTGTTCTTCAGAAAAAGCAGACTTATCTATTTCTATCATTGATAACGGAATATCTTGCGAAATAAAGTTTTTAGTTTCCTGATTATCTACAAAATAACGTTGTAAACTTGCTCCACTACTACAACTTACCGTAATTAATACTATAAGTGATAAAGCTACTATATGGTTGATTGTTCGTTTCATGATTATAGATGAATTATTATTTCTTTTTATCTAAATGCTCTCCTCCTGGAATATTCATTTGAGACGTTAATTTAGATATTTCGTTTAAATCTATATCTCCTGTAAGTGATACTAGAACAGTTTCTATTTTACGCTCTTTTCCATTAATTTCAATTTTCTCATTCATAACATTACCAACACCATTTACGAAAATTAAAAGTTCTTTTACATGGTCTGCATCTTTACCTTCTTTTACATAAAACTTTACTTCGGTACCATCATCTTTTACTTCCATTAATTCTTCCAAAGAACTAGAACGAGACTTTACCCATTTTGTTAGATCTGAAGATATTTCAGCCTTATCGGTAATTATGGTTTTAAAACTCGTTATACTTTTAACCATATCCATGTATGCTTTTGCTTCAGCATCATCTATATCGATGCCCATTTTTGCTATCATTTGAAACATTTTTGGCTTGATGGAGACAAAAGTTACATCAGAATTATCACTATACTTTTCAAAAACATCTTTTTGAGCCATACCTGTTAGTGGCATTAACATTATTGCCATTACGAATACTAATAATCTATTTTTCATTTTACTTGTTTTTAAGGGTTGCATTATTTAATTACTTTGTTTTAAAAATTATACTTGTTGTGTTTTCAATTTCATTTAGGTAACCTAGTGCCGACGTTCCTTTATTTACTTCGTTTAAGTAACTTACGGTAGACGTACCTTTGTTAAAATGACTTGAAATCATTTCCATAGATTTCGAAAAATCGTTGAAAGCTAATTGTGGGTCTTCATATGTGCCTAATTCATTGGCACCTATTGAAGTTCCAAAATAAAAACCTAACATAAGAACAGCTACGGCTGCGACAGAAATCCATTTGTAATTAAAAGTTCGTTTAGTTTTTAATGGAACGTCTTTAGTAAATTGTTCTTGTTGGTTTACCAAAAAATAGTCAAACATGGGTTTATACATTTCTAAATGTGGTGCAACTGTGTCATTTTTAAAATAGTTTTTTAACACTTGCTCTTCTTTAAGCGATGTTTCTCCGTTATCGTACTTCTCTAGTAATTTTTCTATATTATTTAATACCATAATTATGTGTATTAGTTAATTTTTCTCTTATTGTTTTTCTTGCCCTTGATAAGTTTACGCGTACCGCTGTATTGTTCATATTCAGCATTTTTGCAATCTCATCAAAATCATATTCTTCTATATCTCTTAGTTGAATTATCATTTTTTGTTGCTCTGGTAAATCTTCAATTATTTTAGATACCCAGTTTACACTATCATTTAATTCAACTTGTTTTTGTAACGGTGTTCCTTTTTCTTCATAATTACTATGTACAATTTTTAAATTTTGTGCTTGTTTCGATTTTAACTTATCAAAACAAAAATTCTTTGTCATTGTCATAGAAAACGCCTCTATATTTTTATACTCTTGTATCTTCGTTTTATTATTCCACAGCTTTAATAATACCTCTTGCGTAGCATCTTCAGCTTCTTCAGTAGATACCAGTAATCGTTTTGCTAAACGAAACACTTTATCTTTAAAAGGCATTACAATATTTAAAAACTCCGTTTGAGTCATTTTTGGTTGGCTTTGGTTTAAAATAGCTTTATTTATGCTGTTTGATATTACGACGACCCTATATCAATTTTGTTACACAGAAAACTAATTTATTTTTTATTGTACAATATTGTAAGTAAATTTAGGGTTTAATAGACTACTTATAAAAAAGAATTGCAATGCGAAAATTAAAAGCCCTATTACTAATACTTATAGTTTCTGTTTCTACTATAGGTTGTTTTAATGATAATGATGATGATACTGTTTCTGCAAACGAAATAAACGATTTTGTATGGAAAGGTATGAACTTGTTTTACTTGTATAAAGAGAATATTCCTAATCTTGCTAATGACAGATTTACCAACAATTCAGATTATGCAGACTATTTAAATAGTTTTTCTTCACCTGAAAACTTATTTGAAAGTTTAATTTACGAAAGAGAAACTGTTGATAGATTTAGTTGGATTGTTGATGATTTTTTTGAATTAGAACAGCAATTTCAGGGCATTACAGGTACAAATGGAATAGAATTCGGCTTTTTTACAAGCCCAAATAGCCCTAATGAAGGCGTTGGTATTATTAGATTGGTGTTACCAGATAGTCCTGCAGATAATGCTAATTTAAAACGAGGCGATATTTTTTATGCCATTGATGGACAAGTGCTTACCAACAACAATATAAATACTTTATTAAACCAAGAAACATACACTCTAAACCTTGGTTTTTATAACGACAAAGGTACCATAGAAACAGCCGACGATACTATAGACCCACTAAATGAAAATGTTACACTAACTAAAGTTTTATATACTGAAAACCCAATTTTTGAAACACAAATTATAAATGTAGGTGGCGAAAATGTAGGTTATTTAATGTATAATGCTTTTACTTCTGGTTCTGAAAACGAGTTAAATACAGTTTTTGATAATTTTAAATCAAATAACATTCAGCATCTAGTTTTAGATTTACGTTATAACCCTGGAGGAAGTGTAGCTACTGAAACCTATTTAGCCAGCATGATTACTGGCCAGTTTACAGGTGAAGTTTTTACTAAACTTGTTTATAATGAAAACTTCCAATCTCAAAATGCTGATTTTACTTTTCAAAATGAATTAGACAATGGAAATGCTTTAAATAGTTTAGGCCTTGACAAATTATATGTACTAACTACTAGTAGAAGTGCATCAGCCAGTGAAGGGCTGATTAATGGGTTAAATCCTTATATAAATGTTATACAAATAGGTATAAATACGACTGGGAAAACACAAGCTTCTAGAACGCTTTATGATTCCTCTGATTTTCAAAGACAAGGTGCAAACCCAAGTCATACCTATGCTATGCAACCTCTAATTGCAAATGGTTTAAACAAAAATGACGTTGCAGTTCCTGGTACTGGATTACCGCCATCTATTGGGTTTGAATATAATGAAAGACCACTTAATTATGGTGTTTTAGGTGATGTTACTGAACCCATGTTAGCCATAGCTTTAGCAGATATTGAAAACTCAACTAGTAAAATTTTCGAAATTAAATCTAAACCTAGATTACAGTTTAAGTTATTAAAAGACAGTAATGATTTCAATCCTCATGAAGGAGGCATGATTATTGACTAAGAATTAAAAAAAGCTCTGAATTTCAATTTTAAATTCAGAGCTTTTTTTATCTATAACATAATATTCAATCCTAGACTTATATTTCTACCTCTTGTAGTATATCCCAAAATCTCAAAATAATCCTCATTAAAGAGATTAGTAATATTAGTAAAAAGTTTCACTTTATTCTTTATGATTTTATGACTTAAATATAAATCAATTAAAGAAAAAGAATCTAAATCTATATTCTCAAAGGTAGAAAAATCAATATCACCTCTACTACCCACAAATTGGTAATTTAAAGATGCGAAGGTATTTTTAGAAATACTATAACCCAAACTTGCATTTGCTTTGTGCTTAGGTACACGTAAACGAACACCATCTTTTACTTCAGTGAAAGAATAATTTGCACTAAAATTCAAATTTTTAACTAAACTAAGTTCAGCTTCAAACTCAAAACCTTGTACTGTAGCATCTGTAGTAGCATTTTCGTAAGTAGAACCAAATATAATGGTATGCTCTTCTTTTCTATTAAAGAAAACGCCATTTAATCGTAATCCCTTTTTAGTATTAAATTCTAGACCAGCTTCTATAGTTGTGTTCTCCTCTGGTTTTAAATCAGGATTTGGACCAAAAAAACCAAACAACTGAGATAAATTTGGTGCAATAAACGACGTGGCATAAGACCCAAACACTTTAGCATAACCTTCATTTACATTAATTTTGTAAGAAGGGTTTAAACTATAAACTAAATGTGAACCGTATTCACTATGGTTATTGTAACGCGCACCAGCATTCAAATTCAATCCAAAATCTGAAACATAAACAACATTTAAATAAGGGTCTGCGGTGGTATAACTTTCTTCTTCTGCAAATAAACTTTTATAATCGCCGTAATTTAAGCCTACTATAGTATAAAACTTATCATTAAAAGTATATTTATTAAAGGCATCTAAAACAAAACTTTCAGCCTCATTTACAGTAGAGAATGCAGAAATAGTTTCTCTATCTATTTTAGAAAAAGCTGCATTTACTTGAAAACTTCCATTTTTGTAGTCAAATTTTGGCGACAATCCAAAACGTGTTTGTTCTGAAATATATTCATCATTGGTATCAGCAATTGTAAAAGATGGTGGTGGAAACCCATCAATATCTGTTTTAAATTTATCGTAACTTCCAAAAGCTGTAATGTTTATATTTTCACTTATTTCATAACCAATTTTTAAATTCGTATTAAACCTTGAAAAAGGATCTATTTCGGGGTTATCTGATTTTGCTGCTGATATACCATCAACATAACGATTACCAAAACTTGCCAAATATGTTACTTTATTTGCAGTACCATTTACCGACACATTATTTGTAAAACTAGAGCCATTGTAATTTAAATCGTCTTGGGTTTGGTTTGTACCTACAACAGATAAAAAACTTCCTGAAATAGTGTCTTTTGAAACCTTTTTAGTTGTAATATTAATTACAGCGGTAGCTGCAGCATTACCATAAAGTGTACTAGCTGCCCCCTTAATTATTTCAATAGACTCAATGGTGTTTAAATCCAATAATCTCAAATCAAAATCATTAGCAACTATTGATGGGTCATTTACTTGAATACCATCAATAAGAACCAATACTTGTCGGTTATTTCCACCCCTAACAAAATATCCTAAATTTTGTCCTTCAACACTTCTACTTCCATTAATTTCAATACCACTTTTAGTGTTAATTAATTCTGAAATGGTTCTTCCTTGGTTTCGTTCAATTTCTTCTTTAGAAATTTTAATAACCGTTTTACCAGAATTTTCACGTTTTAATTTAAATCGTGAATCTGAAATTACAACTTCATCAAGTTGTTCTAATTTTGTTGAATCTGCAACCTGTTCCTGCGCAAATCCAAATGCAAACATACCTAAGCATAGTATGCCTAATGCTTTTGTTTTTTTGTTCATTTTAAATGATTAATTACTCGAGAATCGCATGGATTATCATACGCAAACTTTTATCCCGAAAGTTTAACTTATTTGTTTTGAAAATGGCAGGTCTCCTGACTTGCGTCTTCATGTTGGTCTTCCCAAAGATTACTCTTAAGTGACATTGAAGTTTAACATGAAGCTTTGTAGCTTACAGTTGCGGGAACAGTTCTAGAATTACACTAGATTCCCTTTTAATCCATCCACGTGAAGTGAATAAAACCAAATTTCGGTGCAAATGTAAACATTCTGTTGAATGATTATCTTAAAACTTTAAATAATCTTACTTTTGAAAGAATTAAAAATTTAAAATTGAGATTAGCTTTTTTGTATCTGGTATTAATTTTCTTTACTTCATGTAAAAATGAGGTATCTAATCAATCTGAAGAAGTTATTGACAAGAATTTTGCACACATAAAATATGCAAAAGGCTTCTCAATTAAAGATTATAAAACCTATAAATTCTTAGAAATAAAAAACCCGTGGCCCAAAGCAGAGAAGAGCTACCGGTATGTTTTAATAGATAAAGAAAATGCTATAAAATCTACTTTTAGCAAAAATGAGTTTGATGGAATTATAATTAAACCCATTAAAAAAATAGTTGTTACTTCCACAACGCATATTCCAGCTTTAGAGCTTTTAAATACTGAAGAAACCTTGGTTGGATTTCCAGGAACAGATTATGTATCCTCTAAAAAAACTAGACATCGTATAGAAAATGATTTAATAAGAGAACTAGGAAAAAATGATGGTATTAACACTGAGGTTTTACTAGAATTAAATCCTAATTTAGTTGTAGGGTTTGGTATTGATGGTAATAATCGTTCTTTAGAGATTATAAAAAAATCTGGAATTCCAGTAATTTTTAATGGAGATTGGGTTGAAAGTTCTCCTTTAGCAAAAGCAGAATGGATTAAGTTTTTTGGTGTTCTTTTTAACAAAGAAAAAGAAGCTGACTCTATTTTTAATACGATTGAAAAAAATTATTTAGAAGCCAAACAACTTGCCCAAAATATAAAAAATAAACCTACTGTTTTAAGTGGTGCCATGCATAACGATGTTTGGTATTTACCTAATGGCAGTAGTACAGAAGCACAATTTTTAAAAGACGCTAATGTTAGTTATTTATGGCAAGACAGCAAAGGAATTGGTAGTTTACAATTAAATTTCGAGTCGGTTTTTGTAAAAGCAAAAGATGCCGATATTTGGCTAAGTCCTTCAAATTATAATAGTTTGGAAAGCTTAAAAAACGGAAACTCGCAACATGCAATGTTTAAAGCTTTTCAAAATAAAAATGTATATTCATTTAACAATACCAACGGAGAAAGTGGTGGTGTTTTATACTATGAATTAGGAATGACTAGACCAGATTTAGTTTTACAAGATATTATTAAAGTTTGTCATCCAGAGTTACTAAAAAATTACTCAACTCACTTTTTTAAGCCTTTAAAATAATTGGATAAAAAAAATACATATACCAAACCTTTTCTGGTATTAAGCTTAATACTAGTTATTTGTTTCTTTACCAATATTAGTTTGGGTTCTGTTTACATTCCTTTAAAAGGCGTTTTTAATAGTTTAATTGGTACTGCAACCGAGCAAGAAACTTGGCAACACATTATTCAGAATTACAGATTACCAAAGGCCATTACAGCTATTATTGTTGGTTCTGGATTGGGTATTTCAGGCTTGCTAATGCAAACCTTATTTAGAAACCCGCTAGCAGGTCCTTTTGTACTAGGCATTAGTTCAGGAGCTAGTTTAGGTGTAGCCATTGTTATATTAGGTTCTGGTATTTTTGGTGGTATATTTGCTTCTCTTTTTATCTCAAAATGGGGTATTGTTTTAGCTGCTAGTTTAGGTAGTTTTTTAGTTTTATTATCTGTTTTAATGGTATCTATAAAAGTAAGAGATACTATGGCCATTTTAATTATCGGACTCATGTTTGCAAGCATTACAGCTGCATTAGTAAGCGTGCTTTCTTATTTTGGATCAGCACAACAATTACAACAATATATCTTTTGGGGCTTTGGGAGTTTAGGAAATTTATCATGGGACGAAATTTTTATATTCTTTTTAATTTTTACAGTTGGTATAGTAATAAGTATTACTTCCATTAAATCATTAAACACTTTACTTTTAGGTGAAAATTACGCTAAAAGTTTAGGTTTAAATATTAAAAAAAGTAGGCTTACCATAATTATTGCAACTAGTTTGTTAGCTGGAACTATCACCGCTTTTGCAGGCCCCATTGCGTTTATTGGCTTAGCCATACCGCATTTAACCAGACAAGTTTTTAACACTTCAAATCATAAAATACTTTTGCCTGCAGTATTTTTATTTGGCGCTATCATTATGCTTGTTTGTGATAGTATTGCACAATTACCAAACAGTGATTTCACTTTACCTATAAATGCTATAACATCGTTAGTTGGAGCTCCTGTTGTAATTTGGTTATTGGTTAGAAAACGAAAAATGATTTTTTAATGGCAAGTAATATCAAAAATATCATTTTGAAAACTACAGAACTTTCTATTGGATATTCCTCTAGAAAAGAGAAAAACATAGTAGCTTCAAATATTAATATTCAACTAGAAAAGGGAAAGTTAATTGGGTTAATAGGGGCAAATGGTATTGGAAAATCAACACTTTTAAGAACGCTAACCAATGTTCAAAACCCTTTAAATGGAAGTATTGAAATTAACCAAAAAAACATTATTGAATATAGTGCAGTAGACTTAGCAAAAGTGTTGAGTTTGGTTTTAACCGAACAAATTGCATCTAAAAATTTATCTGTTTTTGAATTGACGGCATTAGGCAGACAGCCTTATACAAATTGGGTTGGTAATTTGTCTGGTAATGATATTGAAATAGTTAATAAGGCTTTAAAGCAAACTAATTTATTGGATTTAAAACATAAAAAATGTTTTGAATTAAGCGATGGGCAATTACAAAAAGTAATGATTGCCCGTGCCTTAGCCCAAGATACCGATTTAATTATTCTTGATGAACCAACTACCCATCTAGATATGTATCATAAAGCCTATATTTTAAAACTACTTCAGAAATTAGCCAAAGAAACAAATAAAACTATTTTGTTTTCTTCACACGAAATTGATCTAACCATTCAACTTTGCGATACTTTAATAGTGATGACAGATAATGAAGTAGTTTCCGATGCCCCATGTAATTTAATTACCAAAGGCACTTTTGGAAGTTTATTCCCAAATGATTTGATTGCTTTTAATGAAAAAACAGGGAGTTTTAGAGTCAAGAAATAGTTTCCAGAATTAGTTCAATTTATACTTAAAAACTTGGTGTATCATGCCTCTAACTTCAAACTAAAAATTTATCTTTGGTTATATTTCAATTCCAAATGAACGACAGTATTATTCTCATATTATCCATTTTAATTGCTGCAGCTATTGGTGGTTACTTAGGCATCCTTTTTACAAAACTTAAAAACAAAAGTGAACAAAGCACTCTTGAAGAACGCCAAAACCAACTGCAATTAACCATTGAAGAATTAAAGCAAAATCTTAGTAAAATAGAAAAAGAACGTGAAGATATTCGTCGTGAAAAAGAATTTTTAAACACAGAATTAGCTAGAAAAAATTCTGAATATGAAAATCTTCAAGAACAAAACTTAAAGCGAGATGCAGAGCTTGAAAAACGTCAAGAACAATTGCGTAAAGATTTTGAATTACTTGCCAATAAAATTTTAGAAGAAAAGTCGAATAAATTTACAGAGCAGAATAAAGAGAATATCAAAAATATTTTAAATCCGCTTCAAGAAAAAATTCAAGGATTTGAGAAAAAGGTTGAGGCATCTCAAAAAGAAAGCATCAGTATGCATTCCGCATTAAAAGAGCAATTATTAGGTTTAAAAGACCTCAACCAACAAATGACAAAAGAAGCTACCAATTTAACTAGAGCACTAAAAGGTGATAGTAAAATGCAAGGGAATTGGGGAGAATTGGTATTAGAACGTGTTCTAGAAAAATCTGGTTTAGAAAAAGATAGAGAATATTTTGTACAACAAAGCTTTACTCGAGATGATAACTCTCGAGTTATGCCAGATGTTGTTTTACATTTACCCGATGGAAAAAAGATGATTATAGATTCCAAGGTTTCTTTAACAGATTATGAACGTCTAGTAAATGCTGATGATGACGATAAAATACAATTTTTGAAAGCTCATGTTAATTCCATAAAAAAACATGTAGTCCAACTTTCTGAAAAAAATTATCAAGATTTGTACGATATTGAATCACCAGATTTTGTTCTCATGTTCATTCCTATTGAACCTGCTTTTGCTATTGTTGTAAATGAAGATAACATGATTTACAACAAAGCTTTTGAAAAGAATATTGTTATTGTAACACCTTCTACCCTTTTAGCGACGCTTCGAACTATTGACACCATGTGGAATAACGAAAAGCAACAAAGAAATGCTATTGAAATTGCTCGACAAGCTGGTGCACTTTATGATAAATTTGAAGGTTTGGTTAGCGATTTAACAGGTGTTGGTAAAAAGATTGATGCTGCTAAAAGTGATTATTCTTCAGCAATGAATAAACTAGTGGATGGCAGAGGAAACCTCATTACAAGTGTTGAAAAGCTCAAGAAAATGGGTGCTAAAGCTAAAAAATCGTTACCTGAGGCCATTATAAAACGTGCAGAAGAGGACGAATAAAATCTTTATTTTTTAAAACCATTATTTGAAATATCATATAAAAACGCGATATATTTGTTTATCATTTAAAAACGTGATATATTTGTTTATCACTTAAAAACGTGATATTATGATTACAAGTGTTATTACAGGTGATGTAATTAAATCTAGGAGTCAAGTAAACCCAGATATTTGGATTAAAACTTTAAAAAAGACATTATCAAATATAAGTTCTGATGAAAAATATTGGGATATATATAGAGGTGATAGTTTTCAAATAGAAATAAGAAATTGGTATCAAAGCTTTATCTGTGCAGTTTACATCAAAGCATGTATAAAATCAATTCATGGGTTAGATGTTAGACTGGCTATCGGTATTGGCAATAAAACCTATGATGGAGAAAATGTAACTGAGTCCAATGGAGAGGCTTTTATATTTTCTGGGGAGACAATAGAATCTTTAAAGAAAGAAAAACAAAACCTCCGAATTAAAACAAATCATTTTGAGCTTGATCAAGAGTTAAATTTATATTTTAAATTAGCTTTAGTATTCATGGATAATTGGACTAAAAATTCAGCAGAAATTGTAAAACTTAGCATCGAAAACCCTAATGCATTACAAAGTGATTTAGGTAAGATGATCGGTATAAATCAAAATGCGATAAGTACTAGACAAAAACGGGCGCACCTAGAAGAAATTGAAGAATTGGATTTAATGTATCGAGAAAAAATATCAAAACACTATTTATGATTTTAATAAAATTATTTCTAGCACATATAATAGGAGATTTTTTTCTTCAACCTACTAAATGGGTTAAAGAAAATGAAAAGAAAAAACTAAAATCACCCAAACTATATATTCATGTTTTAATACATGTTCTAATTACAACTATACTTTTATGGGATTTATCACTGTGGCCAGTAATTTTAATCATAGGAGTTTCTCACTTTATAATTGATGCGTTAAAACTTTCATTTCAAAAGAAAAAAACAAAGCGTTTACTCTTTTTCATAGACCAATTACTTCATATTCTTGTAATTATTGGGTGTTACTACGGGTTTTCAAAATATGCTTCTATTACTAGGATAAATATATCTGAAAACATACTTCTCTTAATTACCTGTTTATTGTTTTTAACCATTCCCGTATCTATAATTATGAAAACCATTTTTTTGAAGTGGAATATTTCAGAACTCACTAAAAATAATGAATCACTAAAGGATGCAGGGAAATATATTGGTATTTTAGAGCGTATTTTAGTGTTTATTTTTATAATATTAAACCACTGGGAAGCTGTTGGTTTTCTAATTACCGCCAAGTCTGTTTTCAGGTTTGGAGACTTAAAAGAGTCAAAAGACAGGCAGCTGACAGAATATATTTTAATAGGCACTTTAATCAGTTTTGGAATTGCAATAATTACCGGTATTTTATATACCGTATTAACATAAAAACATGTTTAAACACCCAAAAGAATCTCAAGTATCGATTACAGAACTCATGCTACCATCGCACTCTAACTTTAGTGGAAAAATTCACGGTGGCCATATTTTAAACTTAATGGATCAAATTGCGTTTGCTTGCGCTTCTAAGCACTCACAACACTATTGTGTTACAGCTTCGGTAAACCGTGTAGACTTTTTAAACCCAATCGAAGTTGGCGAATTAGTTACACTCAAAGCTTCAGTAAATTATACAGGAAGAACATCAATGGTTATTGGGCTACGCGTAGAATCAGAAAACATACAAACAGGAAAAACCAAACATTGTAACTCGTCATATTTTACAATGGTTGCTAAAGATGAAAATGGAAAAAATGCAACAGTACCCGGAATTATATTAGACACAAAACAGGCTGTTAGACGTTTTTCTAGAAGTATAGTTAGACAAGAACAAGCCAGAAAAAGGTCGTCTCGCTTTAAAACTTCAGAATTTAAAATTGAAGAGTATTTAGAAATTATTAAAACTCAAAATGCGAAATTAGAATTATAACCCAGAAAATTTGAAAGTTCTATTTCAACAGAAACCAAGTAAATACCTATGAAAAAAAAATTACTGTTTCTTTTAATAATGTTTTCTTTATCTACTTCAATGAAGGTAAACGCACAAACTGTAGATACCTTTACTCCAAATAAATATAACACCTTATACGAATCAACAAGTAATATTAGTAATGGGAGTGGTTCGTTTTTATTTGCTGGTAGAACTGCGCCTATGGATAATAAATTGAGACGTGGATTATTACAATTTGATTTGTCTAGCATCCCAACAAATGCAACGGTAACTGAGGCTAAACTAACACTTTTTATGTCAAGATCTATTGCAGGTTCAACTAATGTTACTCTTCATAAAACTCTAGTTGATTGGGGACAAGGAACCTCGGACGCCGGTGGTCAAGAAGGAGCTGGAACTACATCAACAATGAATGACGCTAGTTGGAATTGTAGTTTTAGTATGAATGGTTCTACCTGTATAACATCTTGGACTTCAACTGGAGGCGATTTTAATACTTCAGCAAGCGCAACTACATCTGTATCTGGAATAGGAAGTTACGAATGGTCTTCAACCAATATGATTTCTGATGTGCAAGATTGGATAAGTAACACATCAAATAATTTTGGTTGGTTTTTATTAGCTCAAGAAAGTAATGGAACTACTGCAAAAAGATTTGATGCTTCAGGTACTAACGCTCCTATTTTAGAGGTTACATATTCAATGCCGTTAAGTATTGATGAATTTTCTTTAAATAATTTTTATGTAAAACCAAATCCTGTGAAATCAGTCTTTGAACTTAATTTACCAGATTCAATTAAAGAAGTAAATGTTAGTATTTATAATATTCTTGGAGAAGAAATTTACAAATCAAATTATAGCTTAAACTCTAAAATTGACAGCTCTAATTGGACATCTGGTATATATTTAATAAGAGTAAATACTGATGGAAATGTAAAAACTAAACGCTTTTTAAAACTTTAATATTTAACAATAGCTAATTAAAATAAAAAAAGCCGCTTTCTGCGGCTTTTTTTATTTTAATTATTTACTCAAATACATTTTTCGTCTTGAGTATAAGTCATAAAACTCATCGTCTTTTAAACTATCAATAAAAAGAATACTTTCTCCTGTACTCTTCATTTCTGGTCCTAAACGCTTATCAACATTAGGGAATTTATTAAAAGAGAATACGGGTTGTTTAATCGCATAACCATCTAATTTTGGATTAAAATCAAAATCAGTTACCTTCTTCTCTCCTAACATCACTTTAGTTGCATAATTAACGTAAGGCTCTTTATATGCTTTTGCAATAAATGGTACCGTTCTAGATGCTCTTGGATTCGCTTCTATAATGTAAACCGTATCATCTTTTATTGCAAACTGAATATTAATTAAACCTACAGTATTTAAAGCTCTTGCAATAGTGTGTGTATGGTCTATAATTTGTTGCATTACCAAATCCCCCAAATTGAAAGCTGGTAGCGTTGCATTAGAGTCTCCAGAGTGTACACCACATGGTTCTATATGTTCCATAATACCAATTATGTAAACATTTCCATCAGCATCACAAATAGCATCAGCTTCTGCCTCAATAGCTCCATCTAAATAGTGGTCTAATAAAAGTTTATTATTAGGCATTCTTCTTAATAAATCGACTACATGCTCAATTAAGTCTTCTTTATTAATAACAATTTTCATGCCCTGACCTCCTAAAACATATGATGGTCTGACCAAAATAGGGAAATCTAATTGTTCAGCTAAAGCTAAAGCTTCATCAGCATTTTCTGCAATTCCGAATTCAGGATAAGGAATGTTATTTTCTTTTAGTAGTCTAGAAAAACTACCTCTATCTTCAGCTAAATCTAAAGATTCAAAACTAGTACCAATAATTTTAATTCCATATTTAGTAAGCTTCTCAGCTAACTTTAAAGCCGTTTGTCCACCTAACTGAACGATAACACCTTCTGGTTTTTCATGACGAATAATATCATATATATGCTCCCAGAAAACTGGCTCGAAATATAATTTATCAGCTGTATCAAAATCTGTAGAAACAGTCTCAGGATTACAGTTTATCATAATGGTTTCATAACCACATTCTGCAGCTGCAAGCACCCCATGAACGCAGCAGTAATCGAACTCAATTCCTTGGCCAATTCTATTTGGTCCAGAACCTAAAACAACTATTTTCTTTTTATCGCTTACAACACTTTCGTTATGAACATACTTTTCTCCATCAGCAGTTTCAACCATATTTTCAAAAGTTGAATAGTAATATGGTGTTTTAGCTGTAAATTCTGCCGCACAAGTATCTACTAATTTATAAACACGCTGAATATTAAATTCATCTCTTTTATTATATACCTGACTTTCTAAGCAACTTAGCATATGAGCAATCTGACGATCTCCATATCCTTTTTGTTTTGCTTCAAGCAGTAAGTCTCTATCTATAGTATCTATAGTAAAAGTTGAGATTTCCTTCTGTAATTGAAATAACTCTTCATATTGTTTTAAATACCACATATCTATTTTTGTGATATCGTAAATTTGGCTTAACGGAATTCCAATTTCAATGGCATCATAAATGGCAAATACACGATCCCAACTTGCGTGAGTTAATTTTTCTATGATTTGATTGTAATCTTTATAACCTTTTCCGTCTGCCCCTAAACCATTTCTTTTAATTTCTAAAGATTGGGTTGCTTTATGTAAAGCTTCTTGAAAAGAACGCCCAATCCCCATAACTTCTCCAACGGCTTTCATTTGTAGCCCTAAAGTTCTATCTGATCCTTCAAACTTATCAAAATTCCATCGTGGTATTTTAACAATAACATAATCTAAGGTTGGCTCGAATAATGCTGAAGTAGATTTAGTAATTTGATTATCTAATTCATCCAAAGTATAACCAATAGCTAATTTTGTTGCAATTTTAGCAATTGGATAACCTGTTGCTTTACTTGCTAATGCAGATGAACGCGATACTCGTGGATTAATTTCAATGGCAATAATATCTTCTTTTTCATCCGGACTTACGGCAAATTGAACATTACAACCACCTTCAAAATCACCAATACTGCGCATCATTTTAATGGCCATGTCACGCATTTTTTGATACGTTCTATCGCTTAATGTCATTGCTGGAGCTACTGTAATAGAATCTCCAGTATGAATTCCCATTGGATCCATATTTTCAATAGAACAGATAATTACAACGTTATCATTTTTATCTCGAAGTAATTCCAATTCGTATTCTTTCCAACCCATCATAGCTTTATCAATCATCACTTCGTGAATTGGAGAAACTTCTAATCCGTGGCGCAACAATTTATCAAAATCCTTTTCTTCATAAACAATTGCCGCTCCTGCACCACCTAAAGTAAATGACGAACGAATACATAAAGGAAAACCAAACTCTTGGGCAATTTCTTTTCCTTGTAAAAATGATGTTGCCGTAGCTTGTGGCGCCATCCCAACATCAATTTTGCCCATTAATTCTCTAAACTGCTCTCTATCTTCTGTAATATTAATAGCATTAATATCAACACCTATTAATTCAACCCCAAAATCTTCCCAAATACCTTTTTCATCAGCCTCAATACATAAATTTAATGCTGTTTGCCCTCCCATTGTTGGTAAGACCGCATCAATTTGAGGGTGCTCTTTTAAAATTTTAATTATCGATTTTGTATTCAAGGGCAACAAATAAACATGATCAGCCATAGAAGGGTCTGTCATAATTGTTGCTGGATTAGAATTAATAAGAATTGTTTCGATTCCATCTTCACTAAGCGACCTTAGAGATTGAGAGCCTGAATAATCAAATTCGCATGCTTGTCCTATAACAATAGGTCCGGAGCCAATAATTAGTATCGATTTTAGTTTTGGATTTTTTGGCATTTTTTATTAGTTATATGTTGTAATTTAATATGTAGCAAAAATAGTAATCAGTAGATATAAAAAAAGGCGTTACACTTAAGTAACACCTTTTAATTATCAACAATTGTTAATCATTATTTCTTATGTCTAGTTTCAGATGAAACAGATAATCTTTTTCTTCCTTTAGCTCTTCTACGCGCTAATACCTTTCTACCGTTAGCAGAAGCCATTCTTTCTCTGAAACCGTGCTTGTTTCTTCTCTTTCTTTTAGAAGGCTGAAATGTTCTTTTACTCATTATCTTATATCTTTAAAACTGAATTGTAATTCTTGAAAAATATGGCTTGTTAAAACCGAGGGCAAATATACGAAGCCTTTATTAGTTTGCAAATCATTTTTTAAAAAAAATTAGAAATATTTTTTAAAGTTTAAAACCCTAGGTTATACCTTATTTTATTTAGGTTAAGGACTTATTTTGTTAAATACCCATGCACAGATTTTGATAAAAATTTAGTTTCTTTGCAGTCTAAAAACTAAAAAGTAGTTTGTTTTACATACAAATTCACTTTTCTCTATTCGAAAATTTATAATATGTATAATAAAATAATAAAACTCATTATTGCTATAGGAATTATTGCTTTTGCTGTTTATCAGTTTACAGAAGGCTATATAGGTAATGGTATAGCACTTATATTTTTGTCTTTAGTTTTTATATTTCTTTATTTTAAAAATGAATTTATTCTCTTGGCTTTTTTAAGATTACGCAAACAAGATTTTGAGGGAGCAAAAAAATGGTTAAATAAAATAAAGAATCCAGAATCTGCTCTAGTAACCAAACAACAAGGTTATTATAATTATTTACATGGTATTATGGTATCGCAAGATAATATGAACGAAGCTGAAAAATACTTTAAGAAAGCTATTTCACTTGGGTTATCAATGGATCATGATTTAGCTATGGCTAAGTTAAATTTAGCTGGTATTGCTTTTTCGAAACGAAGAAAACAAGAAGCTCAAAAATTATTGACTGAAGCTACTAAATTAGATAAACAAGGCATGCTTACCGACCAAATTAAAATGATGAAGCAGAACATGAAGCAAGCTGTTGGTCCTAATCAACATTATGGTGCTGGCGGTTCTGTTAGGTCGCAAAAAAGGCGTGGTAGATAACCGAAAAAAGTAATTATTTATTGGTAATAACCGTCTTTAGGAATATCTATTTGATATAACTTTTTAGATTTATTATTAAGGTGCGGCTCTCTCAACCAAGGATTGTGCAGTTTAAGTATTTTATAATTTATTCCAAATTTTTCCGCAAAAGAAGTAAAGTCAGTTACTGCAGTATCAACCTCAACTTTATAAGTTGGTACATTACTGTATAAATCCTTTTCTCTAAAGTTAAAACCGTATTTAGCAGGGTTTGATAATATTTCTTTAAGTGCTATAATTCTGAATAAGTAGCGTCCGGTTTCTTCACCTAAAAGTAAATCATAATAATCTGATACACCTTGTTCTCTTAAACGTCGAGAAACTCCTGCATTTCCAGCATTATAGGCTGCAGCAGCTAACGTCCAAGACCCTAATTGTTCTTTAGATTTTAAAAGGTATTTACAAGCAACTTCTGTAGCTTTTTCTAGATGATAACGCTCATCAACATTATCATTTACTTCTAAACCATTTTCTCTACCGGTAGCTTTCATAATTTGCCAAACACCTCTGGCTCCTGCTGGAGAAACCGCATTTGTTAATCCACTTTCTATAACTGCTAGATATTTAAAATCGTCAGGAATATTATTCTTTTCTAAAATTGGCTCTATAATTGGAAAATATTTTTTTGCCCTTTTAAACATCAATAAACCGTTAGATTGCCAATAGGTATTAACTAGTAATTCTCTATCCATACGTTCAAGAATATCAGGATTTTCAAGAGGAACAAGCTCACCAGCAAAGTTTAAATCGTCTGGAACTTGAAGTGCATAAACGTTATAATCGTTTATAAGTTTGGTTTCAAAATTTTCATCTGTTGGGGCATCTTGTAGGGCAAAAATAAATAGGGTGCATAAACTTAATAATCCTACAAACGCCAGTGCTTTCTGTACTGTCTTCATCTATAAAAAGTTTTGTTTAAAGTTATAAAAAAATAATTGAATTGAATTATTTTAATCATTCAAAATAATATTTGGCAAATTTGAGTTAAACCACTTGTATTTATTAATAATCATTATGTGCGTTCCTCCCTCTATTCTTATACAGTCTGAAATGTATTTAATAGAAAAAACTGCATCTTTATCTCCATGAATATGAACGATATCTGATTTGTAGTTTTCTTGACTCCAACATACCATATTTTTGATAGCCCAACTTAAATATTTACTATCGTTAACAGATAGATATTTTTTATATAATTCTAAACGTTTACTGGCTTTAGTGCCATAAGCATATTTTGCTAAAACATCAATATTACTAGCTAGTTGTGTAGGAACTAATTTATAAGCTTTAGTAATTTTAGCTAATAGCATATGCCTTGGTAACTCATTTACAGATTTAACACTAGATACTATAATTAACTTTCTAACACTTATATACTTACTAATCTCTTGCACCAAAACACCTCCAAAAGAGACCCCAAGTAATACGATATTTTCATGTTTTATATACTGAGTCATTCGTAATGCATAGTCTTCAATAGACTCATTATCCAGTGGGATTATCCATTCTAAATAATGAATTTTAAATTGTTTTTCTGGCAATTTAATGTGTTCAAATATTTTTGGACTAGCTGCCATACCTGGCATTAAATAAACATGTATTATCTCTTGACTCATAAGGTATTAACCTGTTTTTCCTTTAGTATGCTGATTATTTTTTGTACTTTTGCAAAACAAAGTTAGATAAATAGTACTCACTATTTAAAATTCCTAAGAAATTAAATAAAAAAACATACCATGGTTGAAGCTGCAGAATTAATTGATAATGATTTTTTACGTCAATTTGAACTTAAAATTGATGATAATCTTGCTAAAATTGAATACTCTTTACAAGAGCGAAAGATTTTTTTAACCAAATTAATTATTCCTGAAGACATCAAAGACGATAATTTTAGAAAAGAATTTTTAGCGGCAGTTTTTGAACAAATTCAAGGTAGAAACCTTAGCGTTGTTCCAACAAGTCCTGAAATTGCAAAATTTGTAAGAAGCAATAGAAAATACAAACGTATGCTTCCTGTAGGGGTTAGAATATAGTTTGTGCTTAGATACAAAACAAAAAAATCCGAAACTGAAATGTTTCGGATTTTTTTGTTTCGTAATTTATTGTTTAGTGTAAACCAATGTTAAATCTCTAGTTTCTATAACTTCAGTAACATCTTCATTGTATATTTCAATAGTATCCATAAACACAATCGTTATTTGATTGCCATCAATAGAAGCAATAGTTTCTCCAAATACAATGTTATTTCCATCAAAGGTATATGACGTTGCTAAACTTACAACACCATCAGTATCACAGCTAATATTAAAACTGTATTCTGAGTTTATACTATTTGATTGAGCAATTTCAATATCTGGTTTAAAAGTAGTATTCAGCGAAACAACACTATTTGCTTCGAATACTAAAGTCTCTTCTTTAGTACAATTTATTTCATTTAAAAGATTAGTACTAATTATACCGTCGTTATTAAAATCGAATCCATTGACAACATTCCAAGCAGTTAATTCCCAAACACCAACAATGCTTGAATTATTTGGGTTTTCAATGTCTTCAGAGGAACAGCTAGTAAATGCTAATATACATAGTGTTAATAGAATAAAAAGTAATTTTTTCATATTGGGGCATGATTAATTACTTGTAAAAGTATGTTCGTGATTGTTGCCTACACAAAAAAAAGGCTGAACGACTTAAATTATTGGTTTATTAGTTGAAATACAATCATATTAGCTTGATAAAACTTCTAAAAAGTCAAATCTTACTAAGCCATCATCGTCTATATTAGTGAGTTCAACTTGATGTAAAGTATTAACCAATTCAGGATTCCATGGTGATTTTACTTTAACATAATTTTCAGTAAAGCCATGAATGTAACCACCCTTATTTTCACTTTCAAATAATACTGTACGTGTTGTTCCTATCTGGTTTTCGTAAAAAGCACGACGCTTTTTAACTGATAAGCCTCTTAACATTTTACTGCGTTTGCTTCTCACATTGTTTGGAACTACGCCATCCATTTCTGCAGCCTCAGTATTATCACGTTCTGAGTAAGTAAACACGTGTAAATATGAAATATCTAAATCAATTAAAAAATTATAAGTTTCTAGGAAATGCTCATCTGTTTCTCCCGGAAAACCAACAATAACGTCTACACCAATACAAGCGTGTGGCATTACTTCTTTAATTTTTGAAACTCTATCTATATATAATTCACGCATGTATCTGCGTTTCATTTTTTTGAGAATCTCGTTACTTCCAGATTGTAATGGAATATGGAAATGAGGCACAAAAGCTCTAGATTTTGAAACCAAATCGATAGTTTCATTCTTAAGCAGGTTAGGCTCAATTGATGAAATTCGTAAACGCTCAATTCCTTCAACTTTATCAAGCTCGGTAACTAAGTCTAAAAATGTATGTTCGTGTTTTTTATTTCCAAATTCCCCTTTACCATAATCTCCAATATTAACGCCAGTAAGAACAATCTCTTTTATATTTTGTTCAGAAATTTTTCTGGCATTATGTAATACATTCGCCATAGTATCGCTACGTGAAATACCTCTTGCTAAAGGAATTGTACAATAGGTACATTTATAATCGCAACCGTCTTGAACTTTTAAAAAGGCTCTGGTTCTATCGCCTATGGAGTAACTACCTACATAAAAATCAGCATCTTCTATTTCGCATGAATGTACTTCTCCAAAGTCGTTTTTAGAAAGGTCATTTATATAATCTGTAATTTTAAATTTTTCTGTAGCGCCTAAAACCAAATCTACACCATTAACATCTGCCAGTTCTTGTGGTTTTAATTGCGCATAGCAACCAACAGCAGCAACAAAAGCATGTGGATTTGCTTTTTGGGCTTGCTTTACAATGGTTTTAAAACGTTTATCAGCATTTTCGGTAACCGAACACGTATTTATAACATAAATATCTGCCTTCTCTGAAAAATCTACACGACTAAAACCTTCATTGCTAAAGTCTCTTGCAATAGTAGATGTCTCTGAAAAATTCAGTTTGCAACCCAAAGTATAAAATGCTACTTTTTTACTCATATATTGATTTGCGATTTCCTCGAACATGGAAATCTCATTATATTTACCTAATTCAATTAAAAGACTGCAAATCTACAACTAATTAGTTATATGGTAAAACCTAATCTATCACAAATAATTAACTATTTATCAATTAGTTGCAGTATTTTATTAGCAGTTTCATGTAGCGGAAATAAAAACAAAAATAGAGACCATCTTGTTTTTCGTTATAACGAATATGCTAATATTAATACTTTAGACCCTGCTTTTTCAAGAACACTTCAAGATAATTCAGTCTGCAATCAATTATTCAACGGCTTAGTTCAATTAGATGACGAATTAAACATTTTACCGTGTATTGCTAAAAATTGGAATGTTTCTGGTGATGGTCTATTTTACAATTTTGTATTGCGTAATGACATCTATTTTCATAAACATGAATTATTCGGAAAAGACTCCACAAGAACTGTAATTGCGAAAGATTTTGAATACAGTTTAAACAGACTACGAGACAAAAAAATTGCGGCACCCGGTAGTTGGGTACTAAATAAAGTAAAAGACTTTAAAGCCTTAAACGATACCATTTTTCAAATAGAATTAAAACAACCATTTCCTGCTTTTATTGGTTTATTAACTATGAAGTATTGTTCTGTGGTTCCCAAAGAAATTGTTGAATTTTACGGCACTGAATTTAGGAGTAACCCCATTGGCACTGGCCCTTTTAAATTTAAACGTTGGGAAGAGAATATAAAAATGGTTTTTAGGAAAAATGAGAATTATTTTGAATATGACAAAAACGGAAAACAATTACCCTATTTGGAGGCTGTATCATTAACTTTTTTACCCGATAAACAAAGTGAATTTCTGCAATTTATTCAGGGTAATTTAGATTTTTTAAATAGTCTGGATGCTTCTTATAAAGATGAATTATTAACCGCTGATGGTAGACTTAGAGAAACCTATACCAAAGATGTAGATATGATACGTGGTCCGTATTTAAACACTGAATATCTAGGTTTTTATTTAGATTCTAAAACACCAGAAATACAATCTAAACATATCAGAAAAGCTATTAATTATGGTTTTGATAGAAAGAAAATGATGATCTATTTACGAAATGGTATTGGTAATCCTGCTGATGGTGGGTTTATACCTATCGGTCTTCCTGGATATTATAAATCTAACGGGTTTACCTATCAACCAAAAAAGGCAAAAGCATTGGTTGAGCAATTTAAAACTGAAAGTGGTATTTCTAACCCAGAAATTACATTAACAACAACTAGTAATTATTTAAGCTTTTGCGAGTTTATTCAGCGAGAACTTGAAAAAACCGGACTAACTATTAATGTTGATGTTATGCCAGAAGCCACCTTAAGATCTGCACGTTCTAATGGAAAAGTAGATATGTTTAGAAGCTCTTGGATTGCTGATTACCTAGATGCGGAAAACTATTTATCCATTTTTTACAGTAAAAATTTTGCACCAGATGGTTCAAATTATTTTCATTTTAAAAATAGCGTAGTTGATAGCTTATACAACAAAGCATTTACTATTACAGATATTGAAAAACGTAAATATCTATACAAAACCATAGACTCTCTGGCCATGGATAACGCTATAATGGTACCTTTATATTACGACGAAGTAATTCGTTTTACAAGAAAAGGCGTAAAGGGATTAGGCATAAATCCTATTAATATGTTGGATTTAAGATTTGTAAAAAAAGACTAATTCTTTTTATCAATATTACCTATATCTTTAATTTCATCTTTAGCAATTGGTATTGTTTTTTGCCATTGTCTCTTGATAAGAAGATAAATTATCACAGAAAATAATATTCCAAATGGCAAAACCATTAGACTTAGAGTGAAAGTGTTTTCCCAATCCAAATTTAATTCGAATAATTCGCTTGCTACACCTAAAATAAATCCACCTACAGCTGTACCAACATAATACACTGCAATTCCTAAAATACCATATAACCATCTGTGTTTATAATAGTCTTGAGCAAGCTCATAGTAGTATTTTCCTATAAATAAAATGAGTATTATTCCTAACATATTCTTTTAATTTTTCTTGAAATAATAGATGTCGTCATCACCTTTTCCCTTATCTCGTTTTGATGATAAGTAACCCGAATTACTCTTAATTATTAAAGAGAAGTCATCTTTATTACTATTAATGGGTTTTGGCATTTTTACTGCCTTTTCAAAATCGCCATTTTCGTTTATTATACTTTTGTAAATATCGAACCCTCCAAAACCATTTGGTCTATTTGATGCAAAATACAAAACATTATCTTCTGAAATAAAGGGAAACATTTCTCGGCCATAAGAATTCACTCTACTTCCCAAATTCTTGGGCTTACTAAATTTACCATTTTCTAAAATAGTTACACTAAAAATATCTGAACCTCCTTTAGTTGTTTCTTTTCCACCTCTAATATTTGCAGTAAAATATAGTGTTTTTTCATCTTTACTAAAAGCAGGATGCGCATAGGAAAACTTAGGATTACAAAATGGTAATACTTCAAAATTAGTCCATCCAACACCTTTCATATATTCACCAACAGAAATATGAAAATTGGTTTCTTTAAATATTCCTTCTGGTTTATTTTTATAAGTATAAGTTGTAGTTATATAAAGCTGTTTACCATCTGACGATTTTACTGCTGATGTAATTTGAGGGATATTTTGCTTAGAATCTATAACCACATGTTTTACATTCTCTATTTGTCCTGTGTTTGACAAACTTCCTTCATAAATAGTTAAGATAGGATTTCCTAATGAGCGCTTAAACCTCCCTTTTTTATCAAGTAGATACGATGTAAAAAGTACTTTTGTATCATTTTCAATAAACATTAAGCCAAAATGTGGGTATTCTGTGTTTATTTTTAAATTGGAAATTGAATAACTTTCTTTTTGTGCACTTACAAACAACACCATTATAAAAACTAAAAAAAACAACAAACCCCTCATAACTAAACTCTTGACAGAAGTTAAAGTTAATAAAAGTTTTTAGTTCCGTCTGTATTTCTTGGTTTCTTCAAAAACGTGCTCTAGAATATCTTCATATTGTTTTGAAAATTCAATCTTACGTCTAGACATAACTACTTTTGAAACTTCAAATGCTTTTTTGGTTAAATAGGTTGTAAAACCACTACTTCCGCCCCAACTAAAACTTGGTACAAAATTTCTTGGAAATCCGCTTCCAAAAATATTTGCACTTACACCAACAACCGTACCTGTATTAAACATGGTATTAATACCGCACTTGCTATGGTCTCCCATCATGAGACCACAAAATTGTAATCCTGTTTTAGCAAAACCTTCAGTTTGATAATCCCAAAGTCTTACCTCGGCGTAGTTATTTTTTAAATTAGAATTATTACTATCAGCGCCTAAATTACACCATTCACCCAATACAGAATTACCTAAAAAGCCATCATGACCTTTGTTAGAATATCCAAAAACAACCGAATTATTTACCTCTCCTCCTACTTTACTATGAGGCCCAACAGTTGTTGGTCCGTAAATTTTAGCGCCCATTTTAATAGTTGCGCCTTCACACAAAGCTAAAGCTCCACGAATGATTGAGCCTTCCATAATCTCAGCATTTTTACCGATATAAATTGGTCCGTTGGAAGCGTTAAGAGTTGTGAATTCGAGCTTCGCTCCCTCTTCAATAAAAATATTTTCTGCGGCTATTATATTATTACTTGATGGAATAGGTTGCGATTCTCTATCTTTTGTAATCAAATTAAAATCCTCTTGAATAGCTTGTCCATTTTTTGAAAAAATATCCCAGGTATTTTCAATTTTTAAACTATCATGATTAAATTCTATTATTTCAAAAGTATCAAAATCAATATCATCTTGTGATTCTTTTGTAAAAAATGCAATAATATCATCTCCTTTAAAGATAGCTTGGTTTTCTTTTAAGTTTTGTATTATTTCTGTTAATTCTAAGCTTGGAAAAAAAGAAGCGTTTATCATCACATTTTCTTCCATTTCAACCATCGGGTATTTAACAGAAAGATAATCTTCAGTTACAGTTGTGGTGGTGGTCTTTAAAACAAATTCCCATTTTTCACGAATGGTTAAAATGCCAACTCTTATATCTGCAACCGGTCTTGTGTATGTAAAAGGCAATAAATTGTTTCGAAACGGACCGTCAAAAAGAATATAATTCATGTGGAATCTGGATATTAGAAGCTCAAAGTTTTACCAACTTTACAACTATTGAACTAAAGTTTAAACAAAAATAGATGAATTGATTATAATAAAAAAGCCTTTCAATATTGAAAGGCTTTTAGTGTATGATGTAACGCTGAAATTATTTTTTAAATTTTGCGTATTTGTTTTTAAATTTATCAATACGACCAGCCGTATCTACTAATTTAGATTTACCAGTATAGTAAGGATGTGATGTTCTTGAAATTTCCATTTTTACTAAAGGATATTCAACACCATCAACTTCAAGAGTTTCGTTAGTATCTGCAGTAGATTTTGTTAAAAAAACGTCATCGTTAGACATATCTTTAAACGCTACAATTCTATAATTTTCTGGGTGTATACCTTTTCTCATCACTAAATACTTTTATTCGTTTCAATTTTGGAAGTGCAAATTTAAGTATTTTTTATAAATAAGCAATATTTTTTATAATTTTTATTTAACCAAACAAATGTATTGATTTGGTATATTTGAATCCATAATTAACATCAAAAAAACACATGGAAAAATCTTTGAAATTTATTGCTAAAGATTTTGGTTTATACTTAGGCGGAACCTTAACGATAATAATGATTTTGGCTTATGCTTTTAATCTAAATCTGTTTGTGAATTTCTGGTATGGTATTTCTATCTATTTAATTACTATAGCTTTTGGAATAATTGCTGTAATAAAAACGAAAGTTAATTTTGATGGCATCTTATCTTTTAAAAATGCTTTTACTTCATATTTTATTACCATTTCAATAGGGCTATCTCTCAGTTCTCTTGCTAGTTATATTTTATTTAATTTTATAGATACTAATGCGGCTGATGCTCTAAAAGAAAAAAGTATCGAGAAAATGATTGAAGTTTTTAAAACCATGAAAAAGCCCGATGAAGAAATTCAATCGTCAATTAAAATGGCTGAATCAGGTAATTTATATTCCATTTCAAATGTCTTTAAAGGTTTAATTTTTAATTATTTAGTTCCTTTAAGTATTGTAGGTTTATTAGTTGCAGCAGCAATGCAAAAAAATAAGCCAGACACCAAATAAATTCAGTATTTTTGAAACTGTATTTTAATAAATCAAACTTTCATAAATGAATATATCAGTAGTTATTCCACTACTTAATGAGCAAGATTCTTTGATAGAGTTACATGAATGGATTGCCAAGGTGATGTATACCAAAAAATACTCTTACGAAGTAATTTTTATTGATGATGGAAGTACAGATAATTCATGGAAAACCATTACCCAGTTATCTGAAAAAGATAAAAATGTAAAAGGCATTCGTTTTTTAAGAAATTTTGGAAAGTCGCAAGCATTGCATGCTGGTTTTGAAAAAGCAGAAGGAGACGTGGTAATTACTATGGATGCTGATTTACAAGATAACCCAGACGAAATACCTGAGCTTTATAATATGATTAAAAACGATGGTTTTGATTTGGTTTCTGGTTGGAAAAAAAAGCGATACGATTCTGTAATAACTAAAAATCTACCTTCAAAAGTTTTCAATTGGGCAGCTCGAAAAACATCGGGAGTTAAACTACACGATTTTAATTGTGGTTTAAAAGCTTACCATACCGATGTAGTAAAAAACATTGATGTTAATGGTGAAATGCATCGTTATATTCCACTACTATCAAAAAACGCTGGGTTTTCTAATATTGGCGAAAAAGTAGTAAAACATCAAGCTCGAAAGTACGGTGAAACTAAATTTGGTATGAATCGATTTGTACATGGTTTTTTAGACCTCATCACCATTTGGTTCTTATCGCGCTTTGGCAAAAGACCCATGCATTTATTTGGTGCTTTAGGGGTTATTATGTTTACAATAGGTCTTGGGTTTTCTGTGTATTTGGGAATTGACAAACTATTTTTAAATCCTGAGGGCAGATTAATTACACAACGCCCCCAGTTTTACATTGCTCTATCTACAATGATTATTGGTTCTCAGTTTTTTGTGGCAGGTTTTTTAGGAGAAATAATACTTAGGAATCGTCCTGACAAAAAGCGCTATTTAGTTAAAGATAAATTAAATTTAACCTAAATTATTTTCGAATACTTTAAAAATGGTTTTCATTTAAACCAAAATAGATACTCTAACAAATATTTTAAGAAGCAATTGTTTATTTTTGTTCAATATTTAATACAATTATGATACACATCGAACCAAAAATTTTAGATCGAATAAATACATGGTTAACTCCAACTTTTGATCAAGACACACAAAATACAATTAAAAACGCCATAGCTAATAGTCCTAAAGAAATAGAAGAAAGTTTCTATAAGGATTTAGAGTTTGGTACAGGTGGTATGCGAGGCGTTATGGGTGTTGGTACCAATAGAATAAATAAATATACATTAGGAAAAAGCACTCAAGGTTTAAGCGAATATTTACAAAAACAGTTTCCTGGAGAGACTAAAAAAGCTGTTATAGCATATGATTGTAGATATAATAGTAAAACTTTAGCAAAAGTTGTTGCTGATGTTTTTTCAGCAAACGGTATAGAAGTTTACCTTTTTGAAGATTTAAGAACTACCCCTGAACTATCATTTGCCGTAAAACATTTAAATTGCCATTGTGGTATTGTTTTAACAGCGTCACACAATCCACCAGAATATAATGGATATAAAGTCTATTGGCAAGATGGCGGACAATTAGTTCCACCTCACGACAGTGCTTTAATTAACATGATTAACGATTTAGAATATGCCAATATAAAATTTGAAGCGAACGAGAGTTTAATACATTATATAGGTAAAGATGTTGATGATTCTTTTATTGACGCATCAGTAAAAAATGGAGATGTTGGTGCATCACAATCTGCAAAAGACGATTTAACAATTGTTTTCACCTCTATTCATGGAACCTCTATTACTGCTGTTCCTGAAACTCTTAAACGCGCTGGTTATAAAAATGTTCATGTTGTAAAAGAACAAGAAGAACCAAATGGCGGTTTTCCAACAGTAAAATCACCTAACCCTGAAGAGCCAGAAGCACTAAAAATGGCTTTAGAACTAGCAGAAAAAGTAAATGCAGATATAGTAATTGGAACTGACCCTGATAGCGACAGATTGGGAGTTGCTGTTCGTAATTCTGAAAACGAATTGCAATTACTAAACGGAAATCAAACTATGGTGATGATGACCGATTTCTTATTGAAAAAATGGAAAGCTGAAAACAAAATAAAAGGTAAAGAATTTATTGCAACTACAATTGTATCAACCCCTATGCTAAACAAATTAGCAGACGCGTATAATGTAGATAATAAGATTGTTTTAACAGGATTTAAGTGGATTGCAAAACTTATTAAAGATTTCCCAGAATTAGATTTTATTGGAGGAGGAGAAGAAAGTTTCGGTTTTATGGTGGGTGATTTTGTAAGAGATAAAGACGCTGTTACCTCCACTCTTTTAGCTTGTGAAATTGCTGCAATTACAAAATCTAACGGTAGTTCATTTTTTAGTGAATTAATTAAACTTTACGTTGAGCATGGCTGTTTCAAAGAAAAGTTAATTTCACTCACAAAAAAAGGTATTGAAGGTGCTCAAGAAATTAAGCAAATGATGATTGATGCTCGCGAAAATCCTTTCAAGGAAATTAATGGCTCAAAAGTTACTAAAATCGAAGACTACGATTTATCAATTGCTAAAAACATGTCTACTGGTGAAGAAACCTCTATAGATGTGCCTAAATCAAACGTACTTATTTATTATACCGAAGATGGAAGTCAAGTAGCCTTAAGACCAAGTGGTACAGAACCAAAAATAAAGTTTTACGTTAGTGTAAATACCCAATTAGATACTACAGAAAATTTTAAAACTATAGAAGCTGAATTAAATACCAAAGCAGAAAATATCTTTAAAGATATGAACCTTATTTAATGAGCCATTTTACAAATATTCTAAGGTACGCAAAGCCTTATAAAAATTATGCCGCAGGACACATTATTTCTAATGTGTTTTTTGCGTTATTTAGCACACTTTCATTCGTTGCTTTAAAACCAATGTTGGATGTTATTTTCGATAATGAAAAAACCATTCCAACTGAAAAACCAATATATACAGGTCTAGATAAACTAGCAGATTTCGCAGGTGATTATTTAAACTACGAAATGTATCAATTTACTGAAGGAGACAAAGGTAAAGCTCTTATGTTTACTATTGGTTTAATAGTAGCTATGTTTTTACTAAAAAATATTTTTGGCTATTTAGCTAATTACTTTCTAGTATTTTTAAGAAATGGTGTAATTCGTGATATTCGAAATAGAGTTTATAGAAAAACAATAGAACTCCCGTTATCTTACCTTTCAGACCAACGCAAAGGGGACATTTTAGCCAGAGTTACAGGAGATGTTCAAGATTTACAATATTCATTTTTATCTGTATTAGAACTTATTGTAAGAGAGCCATTAACAATTATATTTACCATAATTGCAATGGTTTATATTAGTCCCCAACTTACCTTATTTGTATTTATTTTTATTCCCTTAATGGGATTTGTAATTTCTAAAATCGGTAAAAGTTTAAAACGGAAATCAGATCGTGTTCAAAAAGAACAAGGTATGTTTTTATCTACTTTAGAAGAAACACTTACTGGATTGAGAATCATTAAAGGCTTTAGTTCTGAAGGAAAATTCAACGCTAAATTTCAAGAATCAACCAATAGATTTTATAATTTCTCCAATAAACTACTTAACCGCCAAAACCTTGCATCACCTGCAAGTGAGTTTCTGGGTATTTGTATGATATCAGTAATTCTCTGGTATGGTGGTAACCTAGTATTAAATAATGATACAAACTTAGCTCTAGACGGAGGTAGTTTTCTTATTTACATGGGTTTAGCTTATAATATTCTAACTCCTGCAAAAGCTATTTCTCGTGGTTTATATAATATAAAAAAAGGTGGTGCTGCTGCTGAAAGAATTCAGGAAATAATTGACACACCAAATCCATTAAAAGATAAACCTGATGCTATTGTAAAAGATGGGTTTACTTCTGAAATAAAATTCAATAACATTTCATTTAAATATAAAGATGATTATGTACTTAAAAATTTCAGTTTAACTATTCAAAAAGGAAAAACAGTAGCATTAGTCGGTCAATCTGGAAGTGGTAAATCTACAATAGCCAATCTAATTACGCGTTTTTATGACGTTAATAAAGGATCTATTTCAATTGATGATATTGATATTAGAGATTTAACAACAAATTCTCTACGAAGCCAATTAGGTATTGTAACTCAAGATGCTATTTTGTTTAATGATAGTATTAAAAACAACTTAAAACTTGGTAATGAAAAAGCATCTGATGAGGAAGTAATTGAAGCTCTCAAAGTAGCTAATGCATGGGAATTTGTAAAAGATTTAGAAGGTGTACTTGAGTACAACATTGGTGATGGAGGTGGCAAACTTTCTGGCGGACAAAAGCAACGTTTAAGTATAGCACGTGCGGTTCTAAAAAGCCCACCTATTATGGTGTTGGATGAAGCTACATCTGCTTTAGATACAGAAAGTGAACGCTTAGTACAGATTGCTTTAGAAAATATGATGAAAAACAGAACATCTATCGTTATTGCTCACAGATTATCTACCATTCAAAATGCAGATGTTATAGTCGTTTTAAATAAAGGTGAAATTGTGGAACAAGGGAAGCATAACGAATTAATGTCTAAAAAAGGTGTCTATAAAAAACTTGTAGATATGCAGAGTTTTGAATAAAAACTTACTTTTAGAAATATAAAAAAGGATAGAGATTTGGGCTTCTATCCTTTTTTTTGTTCATTGTTAGACTTGGGGACGACTAACAACATAAGTAGGTTTCTGATACAAACTTATAATAAAAAAACATTTCCTACAAGAAAAAATGCATTTTATCGTGTTTAATTCACACTTAATCGATTATTAGTATTATAAACCACTGATAAACAAGTGTTTATTTTTTTAAAAAAATTTAAAAAAATCTCCCTTAAACTTTTAGTATATTTAATAGTCTAATAATAAAATATTTTTGTGACAGACGAGGCAGAACTTGTAATACAATTAAAATCTGACACTCAAAAAGAGCAAGCTTTTAGAGACCTAATAACACTCTTTAAAGAACGCCTTTATTGGCATATAAGAAATATTGTAAAATCTCATGATGATGCTGATGATGTCCTTCAAAACACATTTATAAAAATTTTTAAGAATATCGATAACTTTAAAGGAGATAGTAAATTGTTTTCTTGGATGTATAGAATAGCTACAAACGAGTCTATAACATTTATTAATAAAAAAGCTAAACGTTTGCAAACTACTAATGAAGAAGTTCAACAATTGGCTATAAATAATTTAACATCAGATGTTTATTTTGAGGGAGATGCTATTCAACTAAAATTGCAAAAGGCTATTGCTACATTACCAGAAAAACAACAATTAGTTTTCAATATGAAATATTTTGAGGATATAAAATATAAAGATATGGCTGATATTTTAGACACGAGCGAAGGTGCTTTAAAAGCCTCATATCATATAGCAGTAAAAAAAATAGAAGCATATTTAACTAGTAATTAAACCTTTGTATTAATTATTAGTCAAATTAATAAGTGTGAGTAAAAAATGAAAAACGAAAATTTAAATAATATAAAAACACCAGGTTTTAAAACTCCAGATAATTATTTTGAGTCTTTTGATGATGTCCTTTTAAATAAACTTAAAACAGAAAAAACTCTAAATACTGTTAAGACCACTGGTTTTAAAACTAAGAAAGACTATTTTGATAATCTAGAAGATAAAATATTAAATAAGCTTTCTAAGAAAAATGATACAAAAGTTATTTCTTTAGTAAGTAGAAAAACTATTATTTATGTTTCAAGTATTGCTGCAGCTATTTTGCTATTATTTAATCTTTCTATTTTTGGAAGGACCACAGAAACTTTTGATAACTTAGAAACTGAAACAGTAGAAAATTATATTATTGATGAAAATATAAGTTCTTACGAAATTGCAGCTTTATTAACACAAGAACAAATTGAAGAAAACATTACCATTGATTATAGTATTGATGAAGATAACATTCAAGAATTTTTAATAAACAATGCCGATATTGAAGATTTAATGGTAGAATAAAATTTATTCATATGAAAAAACTACTCCCTATAATATTTCTTTTACTGTCGTTGAATGTAATGGCACAAAAAGGTAACAGACAACAAATAAAAGCACTTAAAGTGGCCTTTATTACTGAAAAATTAAACTTATCTGAAATTGAAGCTCAAAAATTTTGGCCTGTTTATAATGAGTTTGAGCTTAAAAGTGCAAATATTAGATATAAAGAAATAAGAGCTATTCGTAAAGAAATAAAGGAAAACATAGATAATATGTCTGATGAAAAAGCAAGTGAACTTTTAGATAAACTCAGAAAATCTGAAAACCGTTTACATGAATTACACACAGGTCTTTTTGAAAAGCTTTCTGGTATCATTTCTCCAAGAAAAATGATATTACTAAAAGTAGCAGAAGATGATTTTAAAAGAAAAATGCTTAATGAATTAAAAAGACGAAAAAAAGGGTAACCTTAATAATCTCTATCTTTTTTTTCTCTAAATATTAATTTAGATACCCTCCCCTTTCCTGCAGCATAAGCTATGCTATCATTTAAAAAGCGGATTGTATAAAATCCTTCGTCACTTAAATGCTTCCATGAATTTCCGGAATCATTACTGTAATCTATTCCCTTAAAACCAATGGCGACTAATTCTTTTCCTTTTCTATTTGGAATATATTGAACGCAACTTCTATATCCAGGGTTCATTCCATCTGCAACAATTTTCCAAGTTTTTCCACCATCTGTAGTTCTAATTTTATTTGCTGTATTTTCATTAGGTTTTGTGTAATCACCACCAATCGCAAAACCGTTTAATTCATCATAAAAATCAATAGAATAAATACCTTCGGTTTCTTGCTCTTTAATTATTGGTGTATCATAAACCTCCCAAGTTTCACCTTTATCTGGCGAATAATATACACGGCCAGCGGTAGTTGCAACCCAAGTATTATCTCCAATAATTGCAATATTCGTATCACTAGCAGCAAAAGCACCTTCGTTTTCTAATCCTTTTGGTAATTCGTCACATGGAAGCTTACTCCAAGTATTTCCGCCATCACGGGTAATGATGACACTTAAACAACCATCAGTTGAATCACCAATTGCTATACCTTCTTGATTGTTCCAAAAATCCATAGAATCATAGAAGGCTTTAGGGTGGTTTTCTTGATATACCAAATTTATTGAGTCATGGGTGACTTTGTATAATAGAGCTGGAGTTGAAATGCTAAAAATAAAGACTGCTCTATTTGTAACTCCTAATGCACGGAAATTTGGAATTATTGTATCATGCTTTAACTTAGTATTCACAATTGCTTTCTCACCTTTAAAATCAGCTACAGTTCCTCCAAATTCTCCATTTGAAGTTGCAAACCCTAAACTTTTAGACGAATCTATTTCAATTGCTCTGACATTCAACAAAGAATCTTGCATTAAATGTTCAATTTCTACCTCAGAAAAATCTCTTGGTTTAAAAGTTTCCTTCTTTCCACAAGAAAAGAAAAAGACAACTACTAAGGGTACAATAAAATACTTCATAAATTTCGAATTTCCATAAAAATAGAAAAGCTCCACGAACAATCGTGAAGCTTTTTAGAAAAAAACTAACCAACCAAATTAAGTTTCCTTCCTTAAAATTTTAATATGTCGCTTTAAACGCTCTACATCAATTTCTAATGTACCGTTATAAACGCCACGTATATAACCTTGTTTATCTACTAAAACAAAATTTTCAGTGTGAATAAAATTACTTTCATCTTGAGTTTTTGTAAAATCTTCATCTGCAAAATAACCTGTTCTAGCAATAGTATAAAGTGCATCTTTACTACCAGTAACTAAATGCCATTTATTTGAATCTACATTATACTTTTTTGCATATTGTTTTAATAAAGGTACGGAATCTCTCCAAGGCATTACGGTATGAGACAATAACATAATATCATGATTATTTTTGTAAGTTTCTTGAATATGCCCCATATTTTTGGTAAGCTTTGGGCATATACCAGGACAACTGGTAAAAAAGAAATCTGCTACATATATTTTGCCTTCAAATGTTTTATTATTTACCTCTTCTCCATTTTGATTGGTAAACGAGAAATCAGGAATTTTATGTTCTGGCGTATTCCATTCTGGAGTAAAATCTGCAGCATTAAAATATGGTAGCGCTTCAATTTCTTTCGAATCTGTCTCTTTGGTATTATGTTTACACGAGCAAAAGCAAACAATTAATAAAACAGATAGTATATATATTCTATTCAATTTCATCTTTATTTACTGTTACCATATAACATTTTTTTAAACCAATTAAACCAAAACGCTCTCCATTTACTACCTCATAATTTGCCTTTATACTACCATCGGGTTTCCATAACCGCTGGCTTCCTGTTTCTTTTCCATTCTCATAATTAAAATCTCTAAATAGAATTCCGTCTTCATACCATTCTTTTACTATTCCATGAAATTCTCCCTTATCATTAAAATGATATTCAAATTTTACATTACCATTTTCCCACCACGATTTGTGGATACTTTGTTTTATACCTTCAATATAAAACCGTTCTAAAGCAAGTTTGCCATCAACATACCACTGTTTTTCAGAACCTTCTTTTAAACCATGTTTATAATAAACTTCAGATTTTAAATTTCCATCAGGAAAATAAGCTATCAATTTACCTGTAAAAGGTTGGTCTTCGAACTTTAAAACACCATTATGTAATTCTAAACTTTCATTAGAAAAATTTAGTACAAGAGGGTTATGCTTTTCACATGAAAAAAAGACAATAGCAATAATATATAATAACAGATATCTCAATTATCGAGAGATGTTTCCAGAGGTTCCAAAAAACCCGTTACCATTTAAATAAGGGTCTTCGTTAGTTATATGATAATGATAAATACCATCTGGAAAATCTGCCGTTGCTGATGTATGTCCATGATATGCATCTAAATCTGAATTTGTAATTGTTGTACCATTCTCTAAAGGCCCGTAAACAGGAAATCCGTCTGCCAATAATCCTAAAAAGGCATCTTCTCCAAATTGTTCCGTTAAAAAAGTAGGCTCAATATGATAATGGTAGTTATCTTGTCCTGCGGGATGTCCTAAATACTGATCAAATGAATCAATTTCATTGGTTAACGGCGAACCGCCTGCTGCATACTGGTTAAAAAATACCACGCCATTTCTTGAAATTCCTATTGGTCCCATTGGCGTTGCTTCTTTGTTAGTGGCCTCTTCTGGATTTAACGTTATGGTAAATACAATATTTTGCGCTGCAATTCTATTGGGGTTTAATCGAAAATTAGAATTAGTACCGTTGTAATCTGCATGTAAAGGATTATCTGTTGGCCAATACGGACTTGTATGATTTGGTAAATCTTGAGTAGTAAATGTTACCGTATTTCCATTTACAGCATATGATAAACCTGTACCCTCAAATTTAGAAAGAATACTACTAATATCATAATTGGTTGTGTTTTCCATATCATCTTGCTCCTGCTCCATAACTGGATTATCATCAGTATTAGAGCATGCTAGTATGATTAAAAAAGGTAATATGATGTATAGTATTGAAAGTTTAAGTGGTCTCATAGTTTTTGGGTTTTTAAAAGTTATTGTTTTATTTTAATAAGCTCTGCTTCAATATTGTTTTTAGATAGAGCAGCTTCACTAGACAATGGCAATTGGTTTGCATTTAACAAATTAGTAGTCTCTAAAGGGTCATCAATCAAGTTATAGAAGGCTTCACTACCGTTAGTAAATGAAATATATTTATAAGTGTTATCTCGCATTGTAAAATCTAAATTATTTGCATCATCTCCAATTTCTGAGTATACATAATCTCTAACACTAACACCAGAAATACTAAACATAGCACTAAAGTTTTTACTATCGTGTATATCGGTAATATCAGCACCTGCAATACCTGCAATGGTTGCAAATAAATCTGTAGTACCAAGTAATGCAGATTCCTTAGCACCTTGTCGTGTTATATTTTTACCCGAAATTACCATAGGCACATTAATACCACCTTGGTACACACTATTTTTTGCTCGCCTATTTTGGTAAGTCTGTACTACTTGGTTTGGTGTACCATTATCGCCTACAAAAATAATAACAGTATTATCAAGCTCTTCCTGAGACATAGCGTTTAACAAGCGTCCTATTTCAACATCCATAGCTTCTATCATTGCTAAATAATAAGGCAGTGGGTTTGCATCAATACTTGCCTGATCTGCAGGTAGCACCCCTTGATTATGTAATTCGTTTGGAGGTAAATGAAATGGTGTATGTGGCGCATTATAAGCCAACCATAAAAACCAAGGCTTATCTTGACTGTCTACCCAATTAATAGCTAAATCCGTAAATTTTGTTGTAGTATATTCTGTAGAACTTGCAGTTTGCATATTTTCTACCAAGTCCCAATTAAAATAAGATTGTACACCACCACCTAAAACTCCAGCATACTCATTAACACCTATTTCGTTAGGGTGATTTACATCTCTATTAGATAAATGCCATTTACCAATAACAGCATGACTATAACCAGAATTCATATCATCTAAATAACGCTGTATAGACTGCTCGCTGCTTGATAAGGTTTGCCCAACATTAGTTACACCTGTTCTAAAACCATATTTCCCAGTAATTATACCTGCTCTAGTAGGCGAGCATAATGGCGATGACCAGACGTTAATGAAGGTAATACCGTTTGTCATTAAAGACTCCAAATTTGGCATATTAGGCTGTATAGCCCCAACACTATAGCCAGGGGTGGCATCTAAACCCATATCGTCAGCTATGATTAATAAAATATTTGGCTTAGTAGATACGGTTTGCTCCTCTTCATTTTCGTTAATACTGACTTCTTCGATATTACTGCATGAACAAAAAACAATCAGAATAAATAATAATTTGAAAAATGTAGATTTCATTCTTATAACAATTTGTTTTTAGACCTTTAAAGTAAAAAAAGGTTTAAAATGATATATCACTCTCAGACTGAACTTCTGAAAATGACGTACTCACAAATTGTTAATAACACCAACAATGTGTTTTTTAATAAAGTCTGATTTTAAAAGCACAAAAAGGAAAAAACTCGCACTTGTTTAGGTAAGTTTTTCAAATTTATATAAAATGCTATTTATTAGAGAAATAAGTTATTGGCACTTATCAAATAACACATTTAAAATGTACCTTTGCACCCTCAATAAAATACCATGCGATTACACAGAAACCTTTGCTTTGCCGTTATAGACGGATTAACCTTAATATTTAATGAGGGTAAGTATGCCGATAAAGTTATCCAACAGCTATTAAAACGAGATAAACGTTGGGGCTCGCGCGATAGAGGCTTTGTGGCCGAAACCGTTTACGACATTGTACGCTGGAAACGCCTATATGCAGAAATAGCAGAAGTAAAAGAACCTTACGATCGTGATAACCTATGGCGTATGTTTGCCGTATGGGCAACCTTAAAAGGCATTACATTACCAGATTGGAAATACTTTGAAAACACACCAACACGTAAAATAAAAGGACGTTTTGACGAACTTTCTAAAGTTAGAAAACTTAGAGAATCTATTCCAGATTGGATTGATGAAGTTGGCGTAAAGGAATTAGGAGAAGCAAAATGGACTAAAGAAATAGCGATGCAAAATGAAAAGGCAGACGTTATTTTAAGAACCAACACACTAAAAATTACAAAAGAGAAATTACAGAATATATTAGCTGATGACGGCATAGAAACCGAATTTATAAAAGGCTACGACGCTGCATTAAAATTGGTTGAGCGTGCTAATGTATTTGTAACCGACGCCTTTAAAAAAGGTTATTTTGAAGTGCAAGATGCTTCCTCTCAATTGGTAGCCGATTTTCTAGACGTTGCTCCAGGTATGAAAGTGGTTGACACCTGTGCGGGCGCCGGCGGAAAAACATTACACATAGCCTCTTTAATGGAAAACAAAGGGCAAATTGTGGCTATGGATATTTACGAAAGCAAGCTTAAAAAACTAAAAGTAAGAGCCCGTAGAAACGGTGCACATAACATTGATTTAAAAGTGATTGATTCTACAAAACCAATCAAAAAATTATATAATAAAGCAGACCGGGTGTTGATTGATGCACCATGTTCTGGTTTAGGAGTTTTACGCAGAAATCCAGACGCCAAATGGAAACTAGAACCGGAGTTTTTAGATAACATTAGAGTAACCCAACAAGAGGTATTACAACAATATTCTAGAATGGTAAAAGAAGGCGGTAAATTAGTTTATGCTACCTGTTCTGTATTACCATCAGAAAACCAAGACCAAGTAAAAGCCTTTTTAAAATCAGAAGGTGGTACAAATTTTGAGTTGGTAAAAGACAAAAAAATTCTTGCTCACCAACAGGGTTATGATGGATTTTATATGGCCTTGATGGAACGTAAAGCGTAACCTTTTCTCATTCTGATGACTACCAAAGTACAACTTGTGAATCTCATCATTCTTAATAAGAATATTTAAAAATCCTGATAGAAAACTATCAGGATTTTTTTTGATTTATCTGTGGGAAAAATTATTTACCTTTACTTGATAGCAACAACATTAACTTCTTGTTTTATGACTTATTTGTGGGATAAGCGTAATAAAAGTTGTTATATAACGAGTTGGCAACAATATCTTAACAAAACGCTATAAATGAAAAGAACATTATTTACAGTTTTCCGAATCTTAATAGGAATAATATTAATCGGAAAAATATCAAATTGGTTTCTGAATTATAGTGACGAAACGAATCAAATTCTGAACACCGGAATGTTTACTATAATCGGAATTGTATATGTAGTCGGAGGTTTTATTTGGGATAAAAGACTGACTAACATAATTTTTATGATTTGTGGAATTTACTTAATTGTTATGAATTTTATAGGAGATTTCGAATTGAAATCAATAATGGGAATTGTTTGTATTTTGACACCAATGTTAATTGCACGATTCTCATCTGAAGAAACTGATGAAAAAGAATTGGCTGAAAATTAAAAAATACTGTTACCAGAAATGTGTAAAAACAATTAAGATTTAGTGGGTAATCAAATGGAGTTACATGTTTTCTAAATCTTATTTTCCTCTAAAAAATCCTCCAACGTGAAAACGCAACCAATCATACACAATACCGTTGCCCGTTATATTAGAAAACCGAAATCGAATGAAAATAAACAACTATAAAATAATCATTTTAATTTTAGTTTCAACGTACAGCTATTCTCAAGAATCAGAAAAAACCATGAATAATAAAGTTCCAAATAGTGTCGAAATTGTTGATGGTCATTTAGACTTATTTTTTGACGAAAACACAGATATATTAGTATTTGATGAGAAAGAATCTGAAATAATTCATCGAGATATATTTTTCATTAAAGCAACAAAAGACAGACCATATCACATCCTATTAAGTTGCGGAATGAGTGCATTACCGATGGTAATTCCTAAAGATATTGAATCATCCGAGTTTGTTGAAATAATGTTTTTACTTCCTAAAGAATGGACTTTAAAATACGAATCTTTCAGCGATGAGAAGAATTATTGGCCAATTAGAATTATGAAAGAAATAATGATGTTACCTCATGAGAAGAAAACTTGGTTTGGATATGGACACACTTACGGACACGAAGAAGCCGAGGAATTTGCAGAAGGAATTGGATTTAATTCTGTAATGTTGGCCTATTCAATGGAATTATCAGACGATTTTACTCAAATAGAAATAGAAAATGATAAGGTAGTCGACATATATACATTAATTCCACTTTATAAAGAGGAACTGGAATTTAAGAAAAAGAATGGAGCGAGTGCTTTACTTGAGCGATTTGATGAATTTGGAATTGAGGAAATTTTAGAAATCGGAAGAAAAAACGTTTGTAAATAAATAATACTACTGGAAAATTGCTATAACTAATTGCTAATTCTTACATAATTCTGAAAATCCTCTTGAGCCTTGGCAAATACCTGCAAAACTGAACCTCAAAAGAAACTATTGTAAACCAGTACCACCAAAAACCTTATAACAACTAAACCCAAAAATTAGTTGTTAAAATACTGTTGATAACCAACTGCGCTTTCATGAAAAAAGCAATCCTAAATCATGAAAAAAGTGTATTTTTGCATTTTCTTTAAACACTCACAAATAAAGACCTAATGATTCATTTCTTTGGAAACGTAGCCAGCAAAGTATTTGCTGTTCAAACAACAAAAGAATTATCAACTGAAACCATCTCGAAATTAACGTGGCTTTTTGGCAACCAACCAAAAATTAAGCAAGCATCTTTGGATGCTTTTTTTGTTGGTCCTCGTACTGCGATGATTACACCTTGGAGTACTAATGCGGTTGAGATTACGCAAAACATGGGGATTACGGATATTATTAGAATTGAGGAATTTGAAGCTGTTGCTGAAGATTTTGCTGATTTTGACCCCATGATTTCGGAGCGATTTGACGGCTTGAATCAAGACTCTTTTACGATTGATATTGAACCTGAACCGATTTTGAATATTGAGGATATTGCGACGTATAATGCCCAGGAAGGTTTATCGTTAAGCGATGAAGAAGTAACGTATTTAGAAGGTGTCGCAAAAAAAATTGGAAGACCGCTAACAGACTCTGAAGTGTTTGGGTTTTCGCAAGTAAATTCTGAGCATTGTAGACATAAAATTTTTAACGGCACATTTGTGATTAATGGCGAAGAGAAACCTACCTCGTTATTCAAATTAATTAAAGAAACATCGAAACAAAACCCAAACGATATTGTTTCGGCTTATAAAGATAATGTGGCTTTTATAAAAGGCCCGAAAGTGGAACAGTTTGCACCAAAACGCGCCGATATTCCTGATTACTATACAACTCAGGATTTTGATTCTGTAATTTCTTTGAAAGCAGAAACACATAATTTCCCTACTACCGTTGAGCCATTCAACGGTGCTGCAACAGGTTCTGGTGGAGAAATTAGAGATAGACTTGCTGGTGGAAAAGGTTCGCTTCCTTTAGCTGGAACTGCAGTTTACATGACATCTTATTCTCGTTTGGAAGAAAATAGACCTTGGGAAAAAGGTGTTAAAGAACGTGATTGGTTATACCAAACACCAATGGATATTTTAATTAAAGCATCTAACGGTGCATCAGACTTTGGTAACAAATTTGGGCAACCTCTAATTTGTGGTTCGGTATTAACTTTTGAGCATGAAGAAGATGCTAGAAAACTTGGTTTCGATAAAGTGATTATGCAAGCCGGTGGTATTGGCTACGGCAAAGCAAATCAAGCTTTAAAAGACACCCCAAAAACGGGTGATAAAATAGTAATTCTTGGTGGTGAAAATTACCGTATTGGTATGGGTGGTGCTGCGGTATCATCGGCTGACACTGGTGAATTTGCCTCTGGAATTGAATTAAACGCAGTACAACGTTCTAACCCAGAAATGCAAAAACGTGCTGCCAATGCAGTACGCGGTATGGTAGAAAGTGATGAAAACTTTATCGTTTCTATTCACGATCATGGTGCCGGAGGCCATTTAAATTGTTTATCTGAACTCGTTGAAGATACTGGCGGAAAAATTGATTTAGATGCATTACCTGTTGGCGACCCGACGCTTTCTGATAAAGAAATTATTGGTAACGAATCTCAAGAACGTATGGGATTGGTTATTGGAGAAAAACATATTGACACCTTACATAAAATTGCAGACCGTGAACGTTCACCGATGTATACCGTTGGTGATGTAACGGGTGATGATCGTTTTACGTTTCAGTCTAAAACCAAAGGTAACAAACCTATGGATTTAGCTATGGAAGACATGTTTGGAAGTTCGCCAAAAACGGTGATGACAGACCAAACGATTCAGCGTAATTATGCTGATGTTGCTTATAATTCTGATAATTTCCATGACTATTTAGAGCAGGTGTTACAACTAGAAGCCGTGGCTTGTAAAGACTGGTTAACTAACAAAGTAGACCGTTGTGTTGGTGGTAAAGTAGCCAAACAACAATGTGTTGGCGCGTTACAAATACCTCTAAACAATGTTGGCGTTATGGCTTTGGATTATAAAGGAAAAGAAGGTATTGCCACGTCTATTGGGCACTCGCCTATTTCTGGATTGATTAATCCTGTAGCTGGGAGTAGAAATTCTATTACCGAGGCCTTGACTAATATCATTTGGGCGCCTTTAAAAGATGGTTTACAATCGGTATCGTTATCTGCAAACTGGATGTGGCCTTGTAAAAATGAAGGGGAAGATGCTAGATTATATGAGGCTGTTGAAGCTATTTCAGAATTCTCGATTGACTTAGGTATTAATGTGCCTACTGGAAAGGATTCGCTTTCCATGAAACAAAAATATCCTAATGAGGATGTGATTTCTCCTGGAACCGTTATTATTTCTGCAGCAGCCAATTGTAACGCTATTTCTAAAGTAGTTGAACCTGTTTTTAAGAAAAATGGTGGCGGTATTTATTACATAAATATCTCTCAAGATGATTTTAAGTTAGGCGGAAGCTCTTTTGCGCAAGTACTGAATAAAATTGGAAACGATGCACCTAACGTAAAAGATGCTGGGTATGTTAAAACCGTTTTTAATACCATTCAAGAATTAATACAGAATGAGCAAATTATTGCCGGACACGATGTGGCCTCTGGTGGTTTAATTACTACGTTATTAGAACTTTGTTTTGCTGACACGAATTTAGGTGCTGCATTAAATCTTTCTGCATTAAATGAAAGTGATTCTGTAAAACTATTATTTTCTGAAAATTCTGGCATTGTAATTCAGGCCAAAGACAGTTCAATTGAAAACATCTTAACTGATGCTAATATTGAGTTTTTCAACATAGGAAAGGTTACTGAAAGCGATACGTTAAGCATCATTAACAATACTGATGTATTTACTTTAACCGTTTCAAGATTGCGTGATGTTTGGTATAAAACATCGTTCTTATTAGACCAAAAACAAACGGCAAATGGTTTAGCACAAGACCGTTTTGATAATTATAAAAATCAACCTTTACAATATACATTCCCCAAACATTTTACGGGTAAATTACCTGTATCTGGAAGTTATAGACCAAAGGCTGCCATACTTCGTGAAAAAGGTTCAAACTCTGAACGTGAAATGGCTAACGCTATGTATTTAGCTGGTTTTGATGTGAAGGATGTACATATGACCGATTTAATTTCTGGTCGTGAAACCCTAGAAGATATTCAGTTTTTAGGAGCAGTTGGTGGTTTCTCAAACTCTGATGTCTTAGGTTCTGCAAAAGGTTGGGCTGGTGCTATAAAATATAATGCTAAAGCAAAAGCTGTTATTGACAACTTCTTTGCTAGAGAAGATACATTATCTGTAGGGATTTGTAATGGGTGTCAACTTTGGATGGAATTAGACCTCATCAATCCAGACCATGAAGTTCATGGTAAAATGCATCATAATGAGTCACAAAAACACGAAAGTTCGTTTACTTCAGTAAAAATTCAAGAGAATAATTCGGTAATGCTTTCAACACTTGCTGGTACAACTTTAGGCGTTTGGATTTCGCATGGTGAAGGTAAATTCAGTTTACCCTACGCTGAAGACAAATACAACATTGTAGCTAAATATGGTTATGAAGGCTATCCTCATAATCCAAATGGTTCTGATTTTAATACAGCGATGATGAGTGACAAAACAGGACGTCATTTAGTAACCATGCCACATATTGAACGTTCTACATTCCAATGGAACTGGGCTAATTATCCTGATGGTAGAAAAGACGAAGTTTCGCCTTGGCTGGAAGCTTTTGTTAATGCCAGACTTTGGTTAGAAAAGAAATAATCCTTTTTAATAAAATCATAATAAAGCCCGAAGTAAATAATTTACTTCGGGCTTTATAATAGAATAGATAAAGGGAATTACAAACTTGCCTTAATAGCAGCCTGAGCAGAAACTAGTCTTGCAATAGGCACACGATAAGGTGAACAACTTACATAATCCATCCCTGTATTGTAACAGAACTCTATAGAACTAGGTTCGCCACCATGCTCTCCACAAATACCAACCTTTAAATTTGGTTTTGTACTTCTACCACGTTCAGTTCCAATTTTCACTAATTGCCCTACACCTTCTTGATCTAAAATTTCGAAAGGATCATTTTTTAGAATTCCTTTTTCGATATATATAGGCAAGAATTTACCAGCATCGTCTCTAGAATAACCAAATGCCATTTGTGTTAAATCGTTTGTTCCAAAGGAGAAGAAGTCGGCTTTTTCAGCTATTAAATCTGCCATAAGTGCCGCTCTTGGAATTTCAATCATGGTTCCTACTAAGTATTCAACCTTATCATTACGTTCTTCAAAAATAGTGTTTGCTGTAGTTCTAATAATGGCATCTTGAGCTTCAAACTCCTTAACTGTACCAATTAATGGTACCATAATTTCTGGTTTACAAATTACACCCCTTTCTTTTAAATTTAATGCTGCTTCAATAATAGCACGTGTTTGCATTTCGGTAATCTCTGGATAAGTATTTCCTAATCTACAACCTCTATGTCCTAACATGGGGTTAAACTCTTCCAATTCGGCTACTTTATTTTTAACGGCTTGTAGAGAAATATGCATTTCATCTGCCAAATCTTTTTGGGTAGCTAATTGATGAGGAACAAACTCATGTAGTGGCGGGTCAAGTAACCGAATAGTTACAGCATGACCTTCCATAGCTTCAAAAATGCCCTCAAAGTCGTCACGTTGCATAGGTAATAAATCTTCAAGTGCCTGTTTTCTTCCTTTAACGGTATCTGCCAAAATCATTTCGCGCATTGCTTTAATTCGGTCCAATTCAAAGAACATGTGTTCTGTTCTTGTTAATCCAATACCTTGTGCGCCAAAACCACGTGCTACTTTTGCATCTTTAGGACTATCTGCATTTGTACGCACTTTCATTTTTGAATACTTATCAGACAACTTCATAATTTCAGCAAATTCGCCACTCAACTCAGGTTCGATAGTAGCTACTTTTCCTTCAATGATATTCCCTGTAGAGCCGTTTAATGAAATCCAATCGCCTTCATGATAAATATGATCTCCAACGGTTAAAGTTCTTTTCTTATAATTAATTTTTAGAGCTCCAGCACCAGAAATACAACATTTACCCATACCACGTGCTACTACAGCAGCATGCGAGGTCATTCCGCCTCTTGCCGTTAAAATACCTTTAGCAATATTCATTCCCTCTAAATCTTCTGGAGATGTTTCAATACGCACTAAAATACTGTTTTTATACTTATTTGCTTCATCAGCAAAAAACACAATTTTACCTGTTGCGGCGCCAGGAGATGCTGGTAATCCTTGAGCTATTACATTAGCCTTTTTAAGTGCACTTGGATCAAAAACTGGATGCAATAATTCATCTAGTTTATTTGGCTCTACTAATAGTATAGCCTCTTTTTCATTAATCATACCTTCTTTTAATAAATCCATAGCAATTTTTACCATGGCAGCACCTGTTCGTTTTCCATTTCTGGTTTGTAGAATCCATAGTTTTCCATCTTGAATTGTAAACTCCATATCTTGCATATCGCGATAGTGTTTTTCAAGAATATCTTGATACGAATTAAGCTCTTTAAAGATTGAAGGCATCAATTCTTCAAGCGAAGGATAATTTTTGGCTCTATCCGTTTCTTCTACTTTTGCTAATTCTGCCCAACGTTGTGAACCTAATTTTGTGATTTGCTGTGGCGTTCTAACACCAGCAACTACATCTTCACCTTGTGCATTTATTAAATACTCGCCATTAAACACATTTTCTCCTGTTCCAGCATCTCGAGTAAAACAAACTCCTGTTCCAGAATTATCGCCCATATTACCATAAACCATAGCTTGAACATTTACTGCTGTTCCCCAGTCTGCTGGGTAGCCATTCATGTTTCTATAATAAATTGCTCTATCACCGTTCCAACTATTAAATACAGCTATAATTGCGCCCCAAAGCTGATTCCATGGATTTGTTGGAAAATCTTGACCTGTTCGTTTCTTTACAGCATCTTTAAAATCGTAAACCAAATCTTTTAAATCTTGAACTGTAAACTCAGTATCTAATTCAATACCTCGCTTTTCTTTAAGATGTTCCATAATTTCCTCAAAAGGATCAATATCATCCTTTGAAGCAGGTTTCATTCCAAGTACTACACCACCATACATTTGAATAAAACGACGGTAAGAATCCCAAGCAAATTGCTCATTATTCGTTTTTTTAGCTAAACCTAATACAACCTCATCATTCATACCCAAATTAAGAACAGTATCCATCATTCCTGGCATAGAAACTCTAGCTCCAGAACGTACTGAAACTAATAGCGGATTATCTTTATCCCCAAAAATAGTACCCATTTGAGACTCAATATTAGCTATACAGTCTTCAATATCTTCATTAATCATTTCTACAACAGCGCCTTGTCCTAATAAATTATATTCGGTACAAACTTCAGTCGTAATTGTAAACCCAGGTGGTACAGGAATTCCAATTGAACTCATTTCTGCTAAATTCGCTCCTTTCCCTCCTAAAAGGTTTTTCATTGTACTATTTCCATCGGCAGTTTTGTTACCAAACTTGAAAACCCGAGCCTTAACATTTTCTAGTATTTCCATAATATTTGTTTTAATTTTTTATTTGCTTAAAAAGTGAAATAAAAGTAGCTATTATGAATAAAAAATATCATGACAAAAATCATGTTAAGCCTTATTTTTACTAAAAAAAAGCACTTCCGTTTTCAGAAGTGCTTTTTAATCAAATCAACTATTAAAGTTTAAGCAAACTTCAATTTTTTGTCAATTTTTTTTTCACTTTTTTTATAGGATTTCATTACGGTTCTTTTCATTAACAAAGACACCATAAAAGCAACAATGAATAATATCGCGAATACTTTGAGTGTAGTGTCGAGTGAACCTGTTGCATTTTTAACCATATCGTAAATAGTTGGTCCAATAACACCAGCTAATCCCCAAGCCGCTAATACCATACCGTGAATAGCTCCTAATTGTTTTGTGCCAAATAAATCGCCTAAAAAAGCTGGTAATGTTGCAAATCCTCCACCGTACATAGTGATTACCGTAAAAAGCACAATTAAAAATGCTAATTCCATTGATATCTGTGGTAAAAAGTAAAATGCTAAAATCTGAAATGCAAAGAAAATGATATAGGTGTTTGCTCGCCCCAGATAATCAGATAAGGTAGACCACATGATTCTACCCAATCCATTAAACACGCCTATTAAACCAACTATAGCTGCTGCCTCCATTGGTGTGTAGTTTAGCTTTTCTTGCATCATTGGGCTTGCTGCAGAAATAATAGCAATACCACAGGCGATGTTGATAAACATCATAATCCAGATATAGTAGAAACGTGATGTTTTTAAGGCTTCATTAGCCGTAATATTTGCCATATCTTTTTTGATTGTTTTACCTTCTCCTGGTTTAAAACCATCTGGCAAATAACCTTCTGGTGGTCTTTCAATATACCTTGCAGAAGATAAAATCAATACCATGTAAATCAATCCTAAAATGTAAAATGCATTTGAAACACCTACAGCATCAAAAAGTGATTGCATTACAGGACCAAAAATTAACGCTGCAAAACCAAAGCCCATAATCGCCATTCCTGTAGCTAACCCTCTTCTATCTGGAAACCATTTTACTAATGTACTTACTGGGGTAATGTAACCTAATCCTAAACCAATACCACCAATAACACCGTAGCATAAGTAGAATAACCATAAGGCTTCTAGTTGTACTGCTAATCCAGAACCTAAAATACCAATACCGTAAAATATACCTGCTGTTGTACCACTAACTTTTGGACCAACTTTTTCTACCCATCTTCCTAAAAATGCTGCAGATAAACCTAATAATAAAATAGCAATTTTAAATGCCCATTTTATGACGCTGCCATCAACATCAAATATGTCTTTTACAGGGTTGGTCATTACTGAATACGCATATACCGATCCTATTGAAATATGTATTCCTACCGCTGAAGCAGCTATTAACCAACGGTTTTTTAGTTTTTGTGTTTTCATAATACTAATTGTTAGAGTTTTGCTTTCTGCTTACTCATTAATTTATTCTAACTTCTTTGAAATACTGTTGCAATATCTCTACTGCAGCATCAATTTCTTTTGGAGTATTTTCTCTTGCATCCTTTAAGGGATAATCCCAACCCAAAGCATCCCATTTATGAACGCCTAACTTATGATAGGGCTGAATTTCAATTTTCTCAATGGTTTTGTAATCTTTAAAATACACCCCCATTTGATGTAATAACTCTGGTTTATTTGTTATTTCTGGAATCAACACATACCGTAACCACATTTTTTTTCCAGAAGCTTCTCTGTGTTTTGCGAAATTGAAAGTGGTCTCCTTGTTTTTCTGACCTGTGATGTATTCATAACCTTCCTCAGTCATATGCTTAATATCCAGCATTACTAAATCCGCATATTTATCTAGTAATTCTTCTGTGAAATGATTAAGAAGTCTACCGTTTGTATCAATATTAGTATGAATACCTTCTTCTTTTAATCTTTTGAAAAATGGAACCAGTTCTTTGGATTGTAACAAAGGTTCGCCGCCTGAAACAGTAACACCCCCTCTTTTTCCGAAATAAGGTTTCTCTTTTATGGCCATTTGCACCAATTCCTCAATTTGGTATTCCTTACCGCCATGAGTATCTATAGTATCTGGGTTATGACAATACAAACATTTTAGTTTACAACCTTGTAAAAACACTACCATTCTTACTCCCGGTCCGTCATGAGTGCCAAATGATTCTATTGAATGAACTCGTAATATGTTGTCTTTGTGTTGGATGACTTTAGGTTTTAAAATTAGCATCTGAAAAAAGAAGCTTATACGCTTCATTTCTCAGATGCTTACAAAATATAAATAGAGTTTAGTTTAGATTGATTCGTGGAACGATCTGGTAATCACTTCCATTTGTTGTTCCCTAGTTAATCTTACGAAGTTTACTGCGTATCCAGAAACCCTAATGGTTAACTGTGGATATTCTTCTGGATGCTCCATCGCGTCAAGTAAGGTTTCTTTATCTAAAACATTCACATTAACGTGTTGTGCATTTTTAGAAAAATAACCATCTAAAATACATGCAAGATTTTCAATTCTTTCTTCTTCGTTAGTTCCTAATGATTTTGGAACAATTGAGAATGTATTTGAAATCCCATCTTGTGAATCTTTATAATCTATTTTTGCAACAGAGTTTAATGAAGCAATAGCACCATGAGAATCTCTACCATGCATTGGGTTTGCACCTGGTGCAAATGGAATACCTTTTGCTCTACCATCAGGTGTAGCTCCAGTTTTCTTACCGTAAACCACATTTGATGTTATAGTTAATACAGACATCGTTGGTTCTGCATTTTTATAAACAGGTAATTTTTTCAATTCATCATTAAAATCGGCAACAGCTTTCGCAGCTAAAACATCAACTCTATCGTCATCATTACCATAGCATGGGAACTCGCCTTCAATTTTAAAATCGACGGTTAAACCTTCCTCATTTCTAATTGGTTTTACCTTCGCATATTTAATAGCCGAAAGTGAATCTGCAACAATTGATAATCCAGCAATACCATAAGCAATATTAATTTCTGGATTGGTATCAATTAAAGCCATTTGTGCTTTTTCGTAATAGTATTTATCGTGCATGTAGTGAATAATGTTCATGGAATCATTATAAACTCTTGCAACTTCTTTCATGGCAATTTTAAAATTAGCCATAACTTTATCAAAATCTAAATACTCACAGTCACATGGTTCAATACCTTCCACCATTTGCGTTCCTGTAATTTCACATTTACCACCATTAATTGCTAATAATAGTGTTTTAGCTAAGTTGGTACGTGCTCCAAAGAATTGAATTGACTTTCCTAAAGCTTGGTAAGACACACAACACGCAATACCATAATCATCAGAACCTCGATTTGTTCTCATCATTTCATCGTTTTCAAACTGAATTGAAGAAGTGTCAATTGCAACTTTAGAACAATAATCTTTAAAGTTTTGTGGTAGTTTTTCAGACCAAAGAATAGTCATATTAGGCTCTGGTGAAGGCCCTAAGTTGTATAATGTGTTTAAGAAACGGAAAGACGTTTTTGTTACTTTTGTTCTTCCATCATCAAACATACCACCAATAGCTTCTGTAACCCATGTTGGATCTCCAGCAAAAATCTCATCATAAGCACTCATTCTTAAATGACGTACCATACGCAATTTCATCACGAATTGGTCTATAAATTCTTGAGCTTCTTCTTCAGTAATTAAACCTTCTTGTAAATCGTTTTCAATGTATATATCAAGGAATGTAGACACATTACCAAGAGACATTGCAGCACCATCTTGCTCCTTAACAGCAGCTAAATATGCCATATAAGTCCATTGTACAGCTTCTCTAGCGGTTTCTGCAGGACGATTTAGTTCTAAATCATATTTAGCACCTAAAACAATCATTTCTTCAAGCGCCTTAATTTGATCTGAAACTTCCTCACGAAGACGAATCACAGCATCCGTCATAGGTCCCGTGATATTTGCCAAATCTTTTTTCTTTGCTTCAATTAAAGCATCAATACCATACAATGCCACACGACGGTAATCTCCTATAACTCTACCTCTAGCATAGTTATCAGGTAAACCAGTTAAAAATCCTAACGAACGGAATTTTTTAATCTCGTCATTGTATGCTGCAAACACACCATCGTTATGTGTTTTCACATATTTGGAAAATAATTCTGTAAGGTTATCATTTGGCTTAACACCTTGTTCTGCTAAAGCTTTTTGTACCACTTTAAAACCACCAAAAGGTTTCATAGTACGTTTTAACAATTCATCTGTTTGTAATCCAACAATTACCTCATTTTCCTTGTCTATATATCCAGCATTAAATGCACTAACTGTTGAAATAGTTTCAGTATCTAAAGCACGAACACCATTATTTTGACGTTCTTCTTTTGTGGCATCTTTACAGATGTCCCATAGACGCTTTGTTTTTGCACTTGGTCCTACTAAAAATTCATCTGTTCCATAATAAGGTGTAACGCTTTTGTAAACAAAATCTTTAACGTTAATCTCATCAATCCAAATTCCGGGTTTAAATTCTTTTACTTCCATCTCTATATATTTAATATTTTGTAAAAATTGTATCTATTTTGACTATTCAAATTTAAATACTACCCCAGTAAAGAATTATGACATTTATCAGTAAACCATTGAAAATTAGAGATTTTAATACTTGACAAAATATTCGTCTTATTTTATCAAAAACCTAAAAAACCTATTTAGTATTTGCGTTTTTATTAGTTAAATAAGAAAAAAATGATAATTTCAAAATACACAAAAAATCTATTTTTTAATTTTCTAATTATTTAATGTATTTGAAAATCCTTTTTATTTTCATATTTTGCATCACTGCTATAAAAAAAACCTATGAATAAGATTACTAGACTTTTTGATTTTCCCTATTATCAATTAGAAAAATTCAATTTAGAAAAAGCTTTTACAACAAAATATAATGGTGAATGGCAATCTATTTCTTCTAAAGAATATGTAGAAAAAATCAATGCTGTTAGTAGAGGTTTATTGAGACTTGGGGTAAAACCAAATGATAAAATTGCAGTTATTTCATCCACCAATAGAACGGAATGGAATATTTTAGATATTGGCGTTTTACAAACTGGTGCTCAAAATGTACCTATTTACCCAACAATTTGTGCTGAAGATTACGAGTATATTTTAAATCATTCAGAATCTATATACTGTTTCGTATCAGATAAAGAAGTTTTAGAAAAATTAAATGCTATTAAAGAAAATACAAAACTTAAAGGCATATATACTTTTGATGATATTTCTGGAGAAAATAATTGGAAAGCTATTTTAAAACTTGGTGAAGATGACAGTAACCAAAATGAAGTTGAATCTAGAAAAACCAGTGTTAAAGAAGAAGATTTAGCAACTCTTATTTATACTTCCGGAACAACAGGAAAACCAAAAGGTGTTATGTTATCGCATAGCAATTTGGTTTCCAATGTTTTAGATAGCGAAAAACGTGTACCATTTAGCAAAGGAAAATCTAAAGCACTTAGCTTCCTTCCAGTTTGCCACGTTTTTGAACGCATGATTTTATATCTATACCAATATTGTGGTGTTGAAATATATTTTGCTGAGTCTATTGAAAAAATGAGCGATAACCTTAAAGAGGTTAAGCCAACTGTTATGACAGCAGTTCCAAGACTATATGAAAAAGTATATGACAAAATAATAGCTAAAGGAGCAGATTTGAGCGGTATTAAAAAATTACTTTTCTTTTGGGCAGTTAATTTAGGTTTAAAGTTTGAACCATACGGAAAAAATGGATGGTGGTATGAAACGCAATTAAAATTAGCTAGAAAACTTATTTTTAGTAAATGGCAAGAAGGTTTGGGTGGTAATTTAGAGCTTATGGTATCTGGAAGCGCTGCTTTACAACAAAGGCTAACTAGAGTTTTTGCAGCTGCAGGTTTGCCCATAATGGAAGGCTATGGTTTAACCGAAACATCACCTGTTATCTCTGTTAACGATATGAGAAATGGTGGTTTTAAAGTTGGAACCGTTGGAAGGATAATTGATAATGTTGAAATAAAAATTGCCGAAGATGGAGAAATCCTTTGTAAAGGACCTAATGTTATGATGGGTTATTATAAAGACCCTGAAAAGACTGCTGAAGTTATGACTGATAATTATTTTCATACAGGAGACATTGGCGAAATTGACTCAGATGGATTTTTAAAAATTACAGATCGTAAAAAGGAAATGTTTAAAACCTCAGGCGGTAAATATGTTGCACCAGCATTGTTAGAAAATCAATTTAAACAATCTCGATTCATAGAACAAATAATGGTTATTGGAGAAGGTGAAAAAATGCCTGCTGCATTGGTTCAACTTAATTTTGAATTTGTAAAGGAGTGGGCAAAACGCCATGATATAGATTACCAATCCAATGAAAAGATCATTACAAACTCTAATTTAATAGAACGTATACAAGAAGAAATTGACGATGCTAATTCAAACTTTGGCAAATGGGAACAAATAAAAATGTTTGAAATTACACCAGACATCTGGTCTATCGACGCAGGACATTTAACACCTACTATGAAAATGCGTCGTAAAGTAATAAAAGAAATCTACTCTAACCTTATTGAAAAAATTTATAGAAATTAAGTTCCAACAAAATCATAAAATTTGCCTTACAAGAAATTATCAAATTAATGATTTTTAAGTATTTATGTAAGTAATTCGTATTTTTTTAATACTTTTATTGACAACTAATCAATAAACCATTAAAAAAAATGAAAACAAAGAATTTTTTAATTGCTGGAATTGTTGGCGGAATAGTAGACTTTCTTTTGGGTTGGCTATTTTACGGAATTATATTTTTAGACACATTTCCACAGCCAGAAGAAAGCTCAGAAACTATGTTGTTTATATTTTTAGGATGCCTAACATTTGGGCTATTTGTGTCCTATATATATACACAATGGGCGCAAATTTCTACTTTTGCCACAGGCGTAAAAGCTGGAGTAATTATTGGGTTATTCGTAGGGATTTACTATAATTTCTTCAATTTAGCTATGGGACCAGATGCTACAATGCAACTTGCTGCATTAGATGTTGGCATATCATTAGTAATGACAGCCATTATAGGTGGTGTGATAGGTCTAGTAAATGGTAAATTAGGATAATTTTAAAATAAATACTTTTATTACACCTCTTATATGGAGGTGTTTTTTTATTAATTTATTATGCATGCATAATAAATTTTATTATATTTGACAACACCAACCATAAATAGAATGAAAGAAAAAACTATAGATTATATATTAAGGACAACATGGTTAACAGTCCAAAAAATGTATAATGAGGAAGCCTCAAAGTTCGAAAGCACTATGGCCACAGGTTTTACACTTTTAAGTATTGATCCAGAGAATGGAACTCCATCAACAGCTTTAGGTCCAAAAATGGGCATGGAAGCTACTAGTCTTTCAAGAATATTAAAGACTATGGAAAAAAGGGGTTTAATTGAGCGTCATCCAAATCCTGATGATGGCCGAGGTGTTATTATAAAATTAACAGAGTTTGGTCGTGAAAAAAGAGATTATTCGAAAGAAAAAGTTTTAATATTTAATGAAACCATTAAGAATAATATCTCAGCAGAAAAAATAAATCATTTTTATGAAGTTGCGAAAATTATAAATGATATGGTTTTAAACAAAAAAATATACAATCAAAACGAAAGCATTTTAAAATAAAATGAGCAAACGAAGAATTAAAAAAGTGGCCATTATTGGTTCAGGAATAATGGGGAGCGGTATAGCTTGTCATTTTGCTAATATTGGTGTTGATGTTTTATTATTAGACATTTTACCTAGAGAACTGAATGACAAAGAAAAGGCTAAGGGGCTTACTTTAGACGATAAAGTAGTTAGAAATAGGTTAGTTAATGACGCCCTTACTACGTCTTTAAAATCAAAACCATCTCCTATTTATCATCAAAAATTTGCAAATAGAATTACTACTGGTAATTTGGAAGATGACATTACAAAAGTAAAAGACGTTGATTGGATTATGGAAGTAGTTGTAGAACGTCTAGACATAAAACAACAAGTTTTTGAAAAATTAGAAAAGCACAGAACACCGGGAACTTTAATTACTAGTAACACTTCTGGAATTCCAATTAAATTTATGAGTGAAGGGAGAAGTGAAGACTTTCAAAAACATTTCTGCGGAACTCATTTCTTTAACCCTGCACGTTATTTAAAGTTATTTGAAATAATTCCTGGTCCAAAAACAAGTAATTCAGTTTTAGAATTTTTAAATGGCTATGGCGAGCAATTTCTTGGTAAAACCTCAGTAGTCGCAAAAGACACTCCAGCATTTATTGGAAACAGAATTGGTATTTTCAGTATCATGAGTTTGTTTCATACCGTAAAAGATATGGATTTAACCATTGAAGAAGTTGATAAATTAACAGGTCCGGTAATTGGCCGACCAAAATCTGCAACCTTTAGAACAGTTGATGTAGTTGGTTTAGATACTTTGGTACATGTTGCTAACGGCATTGCAGAAAATTGTAAAGATGACGAACAACTAGAGTTATTTAAACTACCCGATTTCATCAATACTATGATGGAAAACAAATGGCTAGGAAGTAAAACTGGACAAGGATTTTACAAAAAAACTGTAACAACTGAAGGTAAAAAACAAATACTTTCTCTAGACTTAAACTCATTAGAATATCGCTCAAAAAAAAGCGCAAAATTTGCAACTTTAGAATTGACTAAACAGGTTGATAAGGTTGTAGATCGTTTTAAAATATTAACTAACGGAAAAGATAAGGCAGGTGAATTTTATAGAAAAAGTTTTGCCGCTTTGTTTGCCTATGTATCTAATAGAATTCCAGAAATAACTGATGACCTTTATAAAATTGATGATGCCATGAAAGCTGGTTTTGGTTGGGAACATGGTCCTTTCCAAATATGGGATGCCATTGGTGTTGAAAAAGGTATTGAACTCATGAAAGCTGAAAATTTAGAGCCTAACTCATGGGTAAATGATATGTTAGCATCTGGTAGTTCATCATTCTATACAATTAATAATGGTGCAACTTATGCATACGATATTCCCAAGAAAACACAAGAAAAAATACCTGGTCAGGATGCCTTTATTATTCTAGATAACATCAGAAAATCAAACGAAGTATTTAAAAACTCTGGAGTTGTTATTGAGGATTTAGGCGATGGTATTTTAAATTGTGAATTCCAATCTAAAATGAACACTATTGGTGGTGATGTTTTGGCAGGAATAAACAAAGCTATTGATTTGGCTGAAAAAGATTTTGATGGACTAGTTATTGGAAATCAAGGAGCTAACTTCTCTGTTGGCGCTAATATAGGAATGATTTTCATGATGGCTGTCGAGCAAGAATATGATGAACTAAACGGAGCCATTAAGTATTTCCAAGACACTATGATGCGTATGCGTTATTCATCGATTCCAACAATTTCCGCACCACATGGCATGTCTCTTGGTGGTGCATGCGAGCTTTCCATGCATGCAGACAAAGTAGTTGCAGCAGCAGAAACTTACATGGGGTTAGTTGAATTTGGTGTAGGTGTAATACCCGGAGGAGCTGGATCAAAAGAAATGGCATTAAGAGCTTCAGACACATTTAGAAAGGGTGATGTAGAATTAAATGTACTACAAGAATACTTCTTAACAGTTGGTATGGCTAAAGTTTCAACCTCTGGTTATGAAGCATTCGATTTAGGTTTACTCCAAAAAGGAAAAGATGTCATAGTTGTTAATAAAGACAGACAAATAGCAACCGCAAAGGCACATGCAAAATTAATGGCAGATGCTGGTTACACGCAACCCGTTAAAAGAACTGATGTTAAAGTTCTTGGAAAACAAGCTTTAGGTATGTTTTTAGTCGGTACGGATGCTATGAATGCTAGTCATTACATAAGTGAACACGATCAAAAAATCGCTAACAAATTAGCTTACGTTATGGCTGGTGGTGATTTATCTGAACCAACTTTAGTAAGCGAACAATATTTATTGGATTTGGAGCGCGAAGCATTTTTAAGTTTATGTACAGAACGTAAAACTTTAGAACGTATCCAGCACATGCTAAAAACAGGTAAACCTTTAAGAAACTAAAAAAAATGAAACAAGCATATATAGTAAAAGCATACAGAACAGCTGTTGGTAAAGCACCAAAAGGCGTATTTCGTTTTAAAAGAGCTGATGAATTGGGTGCTGAAACCATCCAATACATGATGAAAGAACTACCAAATCTTGATGTTTCTAGGATTGATGATGTTATTGTTGGTAATGCAATGCCAGAAGGATCTCAAGGTTTAAATATGGCACGTTTCATATCATTAATTGGATTAAATAGTATTGATGTTCCTGGTGTAACTGTAAATCGCTTTTGTTCTTCAGGTATTGAAACCATAGGTATTGCAACAGCAAAAATTCAGGCGGGTATGGCTGATTGTATTATTGCTGGTGGTGCAGAAAGCATGAGTGCAGTACCAATGACAGGTTTTAAACCAGAGTTAAATTATGACACTGTAAAGGCTGGACATGAAGACTATTATTGGGGCATGGGAAATACCGCTGAAGCAGTTGCCAACCAATTTAAAGTATCTCGAGAAGATCAAGACGAATTTGCATACAACTCTCATATGAAAGCTTTAAAAGCACAAGCTGAAAATCGTTTTCAAGATCAGATTGTCCCTATAGATGTAGAGCAAATTTACATTGACTCAAACGGAAAAAAAGCAACAAAGTCTTACACCGTAACAAAAGATGAAGGGCCTCGTGCTGGAACAAGTAAAGAAGTTTTAGGTAAATTAAGACCAGTTTTTGCGGCTGGTGGAAGTGTTACTGCTGGAAATTCATCACAAATGAGTGATGGTGCAGCATTTGTTATGGTAATGAGTGAAGAAATGGTTAAAGAGTTAAATCTAGAGCCTGTGGCACGTTTAGTTAATTATGCAGCTGCTGGTGTAGAACCTCGTATTATGGGTATAGGGCCAGTTAAAGCTATTCCAAAAGCACTAAAGCAAGCTGGCTTAAAACAAAATGATTTAGAACTCATAGAATTAAACGAAGCCTTTGCATCGCAATCTTTAGCAGTTATTAGAGAACTAAATTTAAACCCAGATATTATTAATGTTAACGGTGGTGCTATTGCATTAGGGCATCCACTTGGGTGTACAGGAGCAAAATTATCTGTTCAATTATTTGATGAGATGCGAAAACGTACTATGAAAGGAAAATATGGAGCCGTTACTATGTGTGTGGGAACCGGACAAGGTGCCTGTGGCATTTTCGAATTTTTAAATTAAAAAGACAACAAAAGAAAAGAATAAAAATGGAAGCAACAGAAAAAGATATTTTACGTGGTGGTCAGTTCCTAGTGAAGGAAACAAAATGTGAAGACATTTTTACACCCGAAGATTTTAATGAAGAACAGCTAATGATGAAAGAAGCTGTTACCGAATTTGTTGACCGAGAAATTTGGCCAAACAAAGCGCGCTTTGAAGCTAAAGATTACGCCTTAACAGAATCTTGTATGCGACAAGCTGGAGAAATGGGTTTTTTAGGAGTTTCAGTGCCAGAAGAATATGGTGGGATGGGAATGAGTTTTGTTTCAACCATGCTAGTTTGCGATTATATATCTGGAGCAACAGGTTCTTTCAGTACTGCTTTTGGTGCACATACAGGTATTGGTACTATGCCAATTACACTATACGGAAATGAAGAACAGAAGAAAAAATATGTTCCAAAATTAGCTACTGGCGAATGGTTTGGCTCGTATTGTTTAACTGAACCCAGTGCTGGTAGTGATGCTAATTCTGGAAAAACCAAAGCCGTTTTATCTGACGATGGAAAAACTTATAGTATAACAGGCCAGAAAATGTGGATATCAAATGCTGGTTTCTGTAGTTTAATGATTGTTTTTGCTCGCATTGAAGATGATAAAAACATTACTGGTTTTATTGTTGAATATGATCCTGAAAACCCTAATGGAATCACTATGGGTGAAGAAGAACATAAACTAGGAATTAGAGCTTCTTCAACACGTCAAGTATTTTTTAGCGACACTGTAGTTCCTGTTGAAAATATGCTTTCAACTAGAGGCAACGGATTTAAAATTGCTATGAATGCATTAAATGTTGGCCGTATTAAATTAGCAGCAGCTTGTTTGGACGCCCAACGTCGTACTATTACAGAGTCTATAAAATATGCTAACGAACGCATTCAATTTAAAACGCCTATTTCTAGTTTTGGTGCTATTCGTCAAAAAATTGCTGAAATGGCAACTAACTGTTGGGTTGGTGAAGCAGCAAGTTATAGAGCAGCAAAAAATATAGAAGACCGTATTGCAATTCGCCAAAATAATGGTAAAGACACTCATCAAGAAGCAGAATTAAAAGGTGTTGAAGAATATGCAATAGAATGTTCAATCCTAAAAGTAGCAGTTTCAGAGCATACACAAAATTGTACTGATGAAGGCATTCAAATTTTTGGTGGTATGGGATTTTCTGAAGAAACTCCTATAGAATCGGCTTGGAGAGACGCTCGAATAGCAAGAATTTATGAAGGCACAAATGAAATTAACAGAATGTTAAGTATAGGTATGCTTATTAAAAAAGCTATGAAAGGTCATGTAGATTTATTAGGACCAGCTACTGCTGTGGCTAATGAGCTAACAGGAATACCTTCATTTGATACTCCAGATTTCTCTGAGTTATTTTCTGAAGAAAAAAGCATTATTAAAAACCTTAAAAAATTATTTTTAATGGTTGCTGGTGCTGCATTGCAAAAATATGGAGAAGAAATAGAAAAGCATCAACAGTTAATGTTGGCCTCCTCAGATATCTTAATTCAGATTTATATGGCAGAATCAGCTATTTTACGTGCTGAAAAAATGGCTAAAAAAGATGGTGAAGAAAAAGCTAAAGAACAAATAGCTATGGCTAAGCTAAATTTATTTCATGCTATTGATGTTATTGAAACAGCAGGAAAACACTCTATTATTTCATTTTCAACTGGAGATGAGCAACGGATGATGTTAATGGGTTTAAAACGTTATTTAAAATATGTGAACATGCCCAACATTATTGAATTGCGACATATTATTGCTGATAAAGTAACAAAAGAAAACAAATACTGTTTCTAAAATACATTGTGACTAACTCAATTAAAAAAAAACGTTTCAAAACTTAGTTTTGAAGCGTTTTTTATTTTCTGTAATTTAGAGAAAAATTAAACCATGAAAAAACTACTATTTATTTCTCTCTTACTTCTTACTTATTTTGCAACAGCACAAAACAATCAAAAAATATATGATATTATAAATGATGTCTCTGCAGAAAGAATTCAAAAAGACATTCAAACACTAGTAAATTTTGGAACAAGAAACACCTTTAGCGATACCGTATCAACAACAAGAGGAATAGGCGCTGCAAGACGATGGATAAAATCTGAGTTTGAAACTATTTCTGAAAGTTGTAATAATTGTTTAAACGTTTTTTATCAAAAAGATTTTGTATCAAAAGAAGGTAACAGACGTGTACCACATGATGCTTGGGTTGTAAATGTTGTAGCTGTACAGAAAGGAACAAAATACCCAAATAGATATGTGATTATGAGTGGAGATATTGATTCTCGTGCTAGTAATACCATGAATTTTACAATTGATGCCCCAGGAGCTAACGATAATGCTTCTGGTATGGCTGGAACTATTGAAGCTGCGCGTGTATTATCAAAATATAAGTTTGAAAACAGTATTATTTACGTTGGGCTTTCTGGTGAAGAACAGGGTCTTTTTGGGGGTGCCGGATTAGCTGCATATGCCAAAGAAAAAGATTGGGATATTATTGGTATTTTAAATAATGATATGATAGGAAACATTAAAGGTGTTGATGGTGTTATTGATAATAGAACCTTTAGAATTTTTTCTGAACCGGTACCTGCTAATGAAACAGAAAGACAAAGAAAATCGCGCCGATTTTACGGTGGTGAAGTTGATGGTATTTCACGTCAATTAGCACGATACATTCATAAAAATGTAAAAACATATATGCCGGAAATGAATCCTATGATGATTTATAGATTAGATAGATTTGGTCGTGGCGGCCACCATCGTCCATTTAACGATTTAGGCTTTGCAGGGATTAGAATTATGGAAGCTCATGAAAATTACACTCAACAACATCAAGATATTAGAGAAGAAAATGGCATTAAATATGGTGATGTTATAGAACATGTTAATTTTGATTATGCGAAAAAACTAACTGCTGTAAATGCTATTAATCTAGCAAATCTAGCTTGGGCACCCCCTGCTCCAAAATCTGTTGCTATTGGCGGTATTGTAGAAGCCTCAGCCAAATTAAAATGGGAGAAAGTTGATGGTGCAAAAGGTTATAAAATATACTGGCGAGATACTACCTCACCAACTTGGGATAACAGTAGATATGTTGGTGATATTTCAGAATTCACTTTGGATGGTATTGTTATTGATAATTATTTCTTTGGAATATCAAGTGTTGGAGAAAAAGGTTTCGAAAGCCCAGTGGTATTTCCAAATTCTGTAATGAGATAACATGAGATGTTTCAATTTTTTGGTTGTTTTTTTTCTACTTGTATTCGGCTGTTCGAAAGACAAGTATAATCGTGGGAATATCTTCTTTGAAATTTCGGGTGATTCGACAAAAGTGTTGTACAAAAATGGCTTGCTCTGTCCTGTATTTACCAAAATTGAAAATTTAAAGGATAACACTATAGATTTTGTACAATCAATTCCAAAAGAAACATCCTTAATTATGCAATTCAAAACAGAACAAAAAGATTCTACTTCCATTTTAAATTCATATAAATTCGCTCATTATTATGGTTACTACGAAAAGGAAAAACAAGCTTACGATACACTTTTTAATTATGCTCTACCCTTTCCGAAAGGCAAACAATTTAAAATAATTCAAGGATACAATGGTGATTTCACACATAACACAAACTTTTCCAGATATACTATTGATTTTAACTTACAAATAGGAGATACAATTGTTGGAACGCGAGATGGGGTTGTTATCAAAGTAATTGTAAAGCATAATAAACAAGGTACCACCGAAAAGTTTAAACCTTTTGGCAACTATATTATGGTGCATCATAATGATAATACCTTTGCACAATATGTACATTTAAAACAGTATGGTGCATTGGTAAAAGTTGGTGATTCCGTAAAAAGAAATCAACCCATTGCCTTATCTGGCTTTACAGGATTGACAACGACACCTCATTTACATTTTGGAGTTTTTAAGGCAACAACAAATGGAATTGAATCTATTCCTATTATTCTAGATTCAATTCTAGGAAAAAAATATATTAAAAGTAAAATCGCTAAAAATGAATAATCATAAATTCTTCTTTATTTTTTTAATCTCAAGTATATCGTTAACCGCTTATTCTCAAGGGCTTTTAGAAGAAAAAGTTAATTTTACAAGACAAGATACACTAAGAGGTTCTATAACTCCAGAACGCGAATGGTGGGATTTAACTTATTATCATCTAGACATAAAAGTAGACCCAGATAATAAATTTATTTCCGGTAAAAATACTGTTCGGTATAAAGTTCTTGAAAATGATTCTGTAATGCAAATAGATTTACAACCCCCTTTAAAAATTACTAAAGTCGTTCAGAACAACACAGAATTAGAAGTTAAACACGATGGTAATGCACACTTTATAAGCTTAAAGGAAAATCAAAATATAGATGATATTCTTAGCTTAGATGTATACTATGAGGGTAATCCAAAAGAAGCTGTTCGAGCGCCTTGGGATGGTGGTATCTCTTGGAAAAAAGATAACAATGGTAATCATTTTATTGCATCTTCTTGCCAAGGTTTGGGTGCTAGCGTATGGTGGCCATGTAAAGACCACATGTATGATGAAGTAGATAGCATGCTTATTAGCGTAAATGTCCCTTCTAAATTAACGAATGTATCTAATGGACGCTTGAGAAAAGTGGAACAAATTGGAGATACAAAAACGTATTCTTGGTTTGTAAGTAATCCAATTAACAACTATGGCGTAAATATAAATATTGGCGATTATGCTCATTTCTCAGAAGTTTACGATGGTATGGCAGGAAATTTAGACATGGACTATTATGTTTTAAAAGATAATCTTGAAAAAGCAAAAGTTCATTTTAAAGACGCACCAAAAATGATGAAAGCTTTCGAGCATTGGTTTGGTCAATATCCATTTTATAAAGACGGATTTAAATTAGTAGAAGTTCCTTATTTAGGAATGGAACATCAAAGTTCGGTAACCTATGGAAACCAATATATGAAAGGTTATTTAGGAAACGACTTATCTAGAACTGGTTGGGGTTTAAAGTTCGATTTCATTATTATCCATGAATCTGGTCATGAATGGTTTGCAAATAACATTACTTATAAGGATGCAGCAGATATGTGGATTCATGAAGGATTTACAGCATATTCAGAAAATTTGTTTTTGGACTATTATTATGGTAAAGAAGCTTCAGCTGAGTATGTTATTGGTACAAGACAGCTTATAAAAAACGACCGCCCAATAATTGGATTCTATAATGTAAACAAAGAAGGTTCAGGAGATATGTACTACAAAGGCGCCAATATCCTTCACACACTGCGTCAACTTATTGAGGATGATGAAAAATGGAGGAAAATTTTGAGAAAAATGAATGTTGAATTTTATCATAAAACTGTTACAACACAACAAATTGAAAATTTTATAAGTAGAGAAACTGGTTATGATTTAACCGAATTTTTTAACCAATATTTAAGAGACACACGTATTCCTACTTTGGAATATTCAATAAACAAGAAAGAACTAAAATTCCGTTGGACCAATATTATTGACAAATTTGACATGCCTGTTCAAGTAAAAATAGATGGAAAAGAACAATGGCTGTTTCCAAAATCCGAATGGAAAACAATGGAATTAGAAACTAAAAATGCTCCACTTACCATAGACCCAGATTTTTACATTTATTCTAAACAAATATAAATACTTTGGAGTTTAAAGAAATCCATTTTGAACGCGATACCGATTGGTATGATTGGTTGCTAAACAACCATAGCAAAGAAAAAGCTGTATATCTTATTTTTTACAAACTAGAAATGAATATTCCAACTATGCGATGGGAAGAGGCTGTAAAAGTTGCCATTTGTTTTGGTTGGATTGATTCAACTGTAAAAAGTTTAGGCAATGGAAAAAGACGCCAATACTTTTGTCCAAGAAATCCGAAAAGTACATGGAGTGCTCTTAATAAAAAGTATGTGGAGGAATTAGACCAAGCAGGTTTAATACATGAATCTGGTCGTAAAATGATTAATCTTGCAAAAAAACTGGTAAATGGACAGAAATGGATGATGTTGAAAATGGTATTATACCCAATGACTTGCAAAAAGCATTTGATGAAAACTTACGTTCATTTGAAAATTATCAAAACTTTTCTAAAGGTTACAGAAAAAATTATTTATCCTGGCTTCATAGTGCTAAACGCAAAGAAACGAGAGAAAAACGCATAAATCAAATTATAGAATTATGTTCTAAAAATATTAAATCTAGAGAAAATTGGTAAGCTATGAAAAGTAAAAAATTCACTGTGGGTTTATTAGACCAATTTCATATTTCAATACCTGAAAAAATTTTTAAATCTTTTGCAGAAGCAAAGCAAAATAGAGTAAAAGTAGTCGCTACTTTTAAAAATAAAACTATTCATTTTTATGCTGCTATAAAAAAGGATAAAAACACGGGAGATTATAAAATGATGTTTGGCAAAAGGCTTCAAAAAGAACTAAATATATTTCAAAATGACTACTTTGAAATGCAACTTTTTGAAGACACTTCCAAATATGGCGTTGATGTTCCAGAAGAATTAGATGCTGTCTTTTTAAGCGATTATGAAGCATTTAAAATCTTTGAAAATTTAACCCCCGGAAAAAAGAGAAGCATTATTTACGCTATTTCAAGATATAAAAACAGCCAAACTAAAATAGATAAATCATTAATTATGTGTGAGAATTTGAAGCGAGGACATTTAAATCCTTACTCCATTTTAAAACCACAATAACACTATTGAGGGTTCATAAAAGAATCAATATCTTCGAAACTTAACTCAGGATTAGCTCCTTTATTTTGTGCCACCAATGCCCCAACAGCACAAGCCAAATTTATAGCTTTTTGTGGATTCTCTTTACTTAACAACTGACTTATAAGAGAACCTAAAAATGAGTCGCCAGCTCCAACTGTATCGTCAACCTTTATTTTATAACCACTATTATAATATAATTTTTCATTGTAAAGTAATACAGCCCCAAAAGATCCTTTGGTAACACAAAGATGTTTAGTGTTTGTTTTTTTAGCTATGAACTTTAAATTCTGCTCTAATGAATTAAACTTAGACCCAAGAAAATTACTCACCTGATATAATTCCTCATCATTCAATTTTATAAAATCAGATTGCTCCATCAAATGTATCAATATATCTTTTTTGAAATGAGGTGGTCTTAAATTTAAATCAAAAACTTTGTACTTAGCTAATTTAACTAGTTCAAAAAGTGTTTCTTTTGAAACATTATCTCGGGTAATTAAACTTCCAAAAACTAAAGCATCCGCCTTTTTTACTTTGTTTTTAGATAGCTCTGTGATTGAAATTTTATCCCAAGCACTAGGATATTCTATACTATAAGACGCAGATCCTTTGCTATTTAAAGTTACTTTAACCTCTCCCGTTTTGTATTTATCAAGTAACTGAACACAATCTGTATTAACTTTATTTTCTTTTAAATAGTCTAATATGGATATTCCTAATTTATCATTTCCAACAGCACTAATTATACTTACCTCATTCCCAAATAATTTGGACCGTACAGCTACATTAAGTGGCGCACCACCAATTTTTTTGTCATGAGGAAAAACATCCCATAGTACTTCACCAAAACATACAATATTAGGCATTCTTGAAAATTTTAATAAAAAAGATTTGACTCCATAGTACGCTGATTAATTGAGCTTTTGAATACTTCAATCATACGTTTTGCAATGCCCGTCCATCCAAAATTCCGTCTAGCAAAACGTGCACCCTCCACAGAAAGTTCGTTACGCATTTTAGGATATAAAAGCGGCATAGACATCATTGCTCCAAACTCTAAAGGTCTATGTGGGTCAGCAAACAATGCTTGGTTACCAAAATCAATCAAATCATAAAGACCACCGTGAACAGTAATTACACTAGGTGTACCACACGCCATGGCTTCAATAGCTACCATGCCAAAAGGTTCATATCTAGATGGCATTGCGAAAATATTAGCAGATCTGTAAACATTTGCTAAATCTTCGTCTGCTATATAATTTTTCCATTTTATTTTATCCATTACTCCTAATTCATTTGCTAGTTTCTTCAACTTTGCAACACCTTCATCATCTTGATCGGATTTATCACTACCAATTGCGGCTACTAATCTTGCTTCCGGACAAAGTTCGAGAACTGTTGGTAACGACTGTATTAATAGGTCATAACCTTTGTTATGTGCCATTCTACCCAGAGCAAGAATATCGGTTGGTTGAATATCGTATTTAGATCTAATTTTATCATTCTCTTTTGATGGAACAGGGAAAAAGCGATTTTCATCAATTCCAGGAGGAATCATACCACAATTTTTAGGCAAAACATCATACTGCTTTGTCAATAAATCTACCTGTGGTAAAGTTGTTGCAATTATATAATTACACATCTGATAAACAAAATATTCTTTTTGAATACGTTCTTTAAAACGATATGTTTTCTCCATTTCCTTTTCGTCCATATCGCTACCCATGGTATGCTGCTTCCACCAACCAACGGAGTGAGGCGTGTGTACATGAGATATACCAAGTTCCTCCGCTATTTTTTGTCCAGCAAAACCAGCATCCCAATAATGAGAATAAACAACATCATATTTTTTACCCTCTTTTTTAATAGCAGCTAAACAATTGGTGACAAACTTTTTTAAATGATCGTGCATATCCTCTTTTCGGATAAACTTTTTACCTCCAAAGGGAATTCGCCATACACTATAATTTTCATCTACATGGTCATATTCTGGTTGATCTTCAAACTGACGGGTTACCAAATCTACTTTTTTGCCTAACCTGCTAAAACGTTCAGCAAGCTCTAAAACATAAACTACTTGACCACCTGTATCTGGTTTTCCGAATTCTGCATTTGCCCCCACATAGCCATGTAGGGAGATCATTAATATTGATTTCATAGTTTTAAATTTTAGTTATTATTTAATTATTTTTAAATCATGACATGCGGAAATATATTGTGCAGCAGACCATGCTTGATATGCTTTACCCATAGCTTTTCCAGTAATTCCGTGTGCCCATTCTGTGAATTCCCACTCTTCAGTTAAACCTTCTTTATTTATTAATGCTAGTTTGTGCAACTCTGAAATAGCAACATCTCTTAGACCTAGTTTACTTATAAACTTAACCCAAAAACCACCAACAAAAGGCCATATACCACCGTTGTGATAATGGTTAGGTAAATTCAATAAATTTACGGTGTAATACGATTTCCAATCGGGATCACCAGGTGTTACAACAGGATAAACATTTGTAACAGGATAGGGATCGTTAACACCAACACCCAACATAAATTTAAAAGTTTGATGAGCTTTTTCTGCATCAATAGTACCATGTAAAAAAGCTAAAACATTGCCAAAAACATCACAACGCCAGCTAAAATCGAATGGCGATGTTTGCTGGATTAAGTATGAGGTATCACCCAACGTAAATTGACGCTCTGCAAACGAAACTGATTGAAATAATTTCTGTTGCGTTGATGGCCAAAAATTTTGTAATATTTCCTTCTTAATAACTTGAGACCATCTTATATTTTCTCCAGCTTCTTCATAATCACCCAGCATTTCTAACATTCTACCGTAACAAACGTTAGCACGGTACCACAGAATTTCATCATAAAGTATGTTGTAACTTCCTCCAAATAAATCGGTCCAATCTCCAGCTTCAGGAATTTCTAAAAGGGCATCATTATTACTGTCATGAGCTCCTAACCAGCGCATAGTTTCTTTTATAGAGGATATATACTCGCGAAGAAAATCGATATCGTTAGTGACTTTTACATATTCATAAAAAGCTATTACTACCCAAATACCACTATCTATAGAACATATACCACCAACTCCAGAATAGTCGGCTACATTATCTTTTATTCTTACGTTAGAGGGAATTTGTCCGTTTCTAGTAATATGCTCAAATAAGGTTACTAAAGTTTGGCGTTGACATTTATGAATTTCTTTATCATGAATTAAAGATAAAGAACCTATAACAGTTATAGCCCCATCTCTTGCCCAAACACTATGATAATTTGCATCAGTACCTTTAGTAATATTATCTTCTATTGAACAGGCTGAAAAACCCAACGGTGTTATATTCTTTTTAAGTGCTATTATAGCTTTTTCGTAACCTTCTTTAATAAGCTCTAATTTTTCATCATCATCTTCTTCGGCTATCGTGTTTAATTCCTTTTGAATGATATAATCATCTGTATGATTTTCTTCATTAATAATTTTAGCATCATCAGGAAATATTCCAAAGTAAATAAGACCTTCAATAATACCATCGCCACTTTCATTTTCTGAATGATATACTTCACGATGCTTTGTAAACTTATAAAGTTCTTGATGAGCGTTAGCTACTACAACACCCTTTACACCATCAACACTAAACATGGCAGAGTCATTGCCACTATCGCCAGCAACTAAAACATGACTTGATTTTAAATTTAACTTCCTTAATAACCATATTAGTGCATTTCCTTTATTAGCCCATTTAGGCAAAATATCTAAAAATTTATCTCCAGAATACACTACATTGATATACATCTTAGAATCTGCAAATACTTTTTCAACACTACTTATTAATTCTTCGCTGGCACCATGAAAAAAATAACTTCTCTTGTAAGAATGTTGAAATCTTATGGGCTGTTCACTTATTGGATAATCTAAACTCTGAATTATCTCTTCAACAGCATCAATATCCCAACCTTCATCTAAAACATCATTAAACTCTTTAACTACCTTTTTTCTATCAAAGTCGTAAATATGTGTTCCAACTCCTGATATAATATAATCTGGCTCAGGTAAAACACCTTTGTCTATTAAATTTAGAACATCATCAATTAAGCGTCCTGTATTATAAGTTAGAATAACCCCCTCGGGTTTAAATTTTTTCCAAACCTTAGGGAAATTGCTTTTATGTGTGTGAAAATCTATTAGAGTGTTATCAATATCAAAAGAAAGAAGTTTTATATCAGGCTTAATATTATCTTCTGTTTTACTCATATAATACTATTTTTTGTAAAATTAAGGTATGAATTTTCCAAAATTTAAGATTTTAAGCCTTAAAAAGCAAGAAAAGAAATACTATTCTTATATCAATTCTTGATGTGTTAAATAGAAACTATTACACTAAGAAATTAAAAAATTAATTCCTGAATTTTTGTATATTTAATAACACAAAAAAGGCTTATTAAACTCTAGAATAAATAAAGTAATTGTATACACTTAAAAAAGTTAGTAACTAATACATCAGTTTTTTGATGTTATCCATATACCCTCTACTTACGCGAACAACATCACCGTTTTGCATAGTCACATCGTAACTTTTGGTATATTTATTTAACTCTTTTACCTTATTAAGGTTGATAATTGAAGAACGGTGTACTCGAATAAAAATAGCATCATTTAGTTTTTCTTCTAATATTGAAATACCGTAGTTACTTAGGAAGGTATTATCTTTTGTTATTAATTTTGAATAATCTCCAAAAGCTTCAATTCTAATAACATCTTCTGTAGATATAGTTATTAATTTGTTTTGCTTTTGAACTAAAATACGCTCTGGGTATTTTGAATTCTCAATAAGCAAGCTTTCCGCCAATGGTCTTGCATTATTAACTTGTATAGATTCTGATAAACGCTCCACAGCAACCTTAAATCTATCTTTTGTATAAGGTTTTAATAGGTAATCTACTGCATGTACTTCAAAAGCTTTTAAGGCATATTGGTCGTAAGCCGTTGAAAATATAATTTGAGGTAGTTCTTCTAAATGTGTTAAAACATCAAAACCCGTAATTCCAGGCATTTGTATGTCTAAAAAAACTAAATCTGGTTTAAACTCATTAATGATTTTAACAGCATCAACTCCATTATTAGCTTCACCTAAAAGAATTAAATCGTCAAAATCCTGCAAATATTCTTTTATTAATTTACGGCCAGAAGCTTCATCATCAACTATAATTACTTTTCTCATAACTCGAACATAACTTTTAATCCTTGCGGATTATTGTCACTTAACTTCAGCGAACTTTGGTACATTTTCTCTAAGCGTAAACGCGTATTTGTTAAGCCAATTCCTTTACCAAAAACTTGTTCTTTATCTTTAATTCCAACACCACTATCAGATATTTCAAAAGCAAGCTTCCCTTCTTTTTTAAGAATCGTTATTGAAATTGTTCCTCCATTTATTAAAGACGATAAACCATGTTTTACTGAATTTTCCACCAAAGGTTGCAATAGCATAGGAGGAACTTGTTCATTCATTAAATTTTTATCAACATCTATTTCTATTTGCAAACGTTCTTGAAAACGTTCTTTTTCTAAATCTAGATACTTTTTTACAAAGTCTAATTCTTCTTTTAAAGGAACCAAATCTACTTGCGATGCTTTTAATTGATAGCGAAATAAATCTGATAATTCAGCTATCATATGTCTTGTTTTTTCATTTTCTGCTGGGACCGAAGCACTTATTGTATTGAAAATATTATATAAAAAATGTGGATTTAACTGAGCTTTTATAGCAGATAATTCACTCTTTAAAGCTGCATTACGAAGTTCTCCTTCTAAGACTAACTTCCGTTGATTCTCTCTGTAATAATTATAGGCATGAAGAATGCCAAATTGTAAAACATAGAATAATCCAGGAATATAAATATCCCAAATCTTTCCTGAACCTTGAAGGTGAAAAAAACCTAGTAATTCGCAAATTTCGTAATATACAGTTTGCCAAATAATTACAAAAAGCGGTAAAAAGAAAACATGAAGTAATAACCTAAATTTTAATGGCCAGTTTTTTAATTTCCTGAAAATTAACCACCAAATTGGTACTGTTAAAATAAATTTTATGGTATAACCCAATCCACTCCCATCAAAAAAATCTAAAAAACTGAAAAGATTATAATTACTATTATTATAACCCAGCGAGTTTATTTCTAAAGTAAAATGATAGAATAAAGCAAATAGTATATAAAAACAAACAAACGCTAAAAGCTCGTCATGTCTGACTCCAAAAGAGTGTTTTTTCAAAAATTTATTCTTCATCTATTAATGTTTTACACAAAAATAAATTTAATACATTAAAATAGATAATACTAATCGTTGAGTCGACCCATATACAGATGAACTGACTTTTCCCACTCATCGACTCATAGCTCAACTAAACTGTTTTCAATTGTATATTCCCCACCATGATTTCATATTTGTATCATCAAAAAACGAATAGTTATGAAATCATTATTATTAATTCTTAGTCTATTAATCTTTAATATATCTTTTGCTCAATACAGCATAAAAGGAACGATTTCAGATTCAGATTCAACTCCTGTTAACGCAGCAGTAGTGTCATTATTAACAATTGAAAACAATACTTTTGTAAAAGCCTCAATAACTGACGAGCTTGGTAACTTTGTTATAAAAAACATTGGTAATGGCACTTATAAAATTCTTGTTACTTATTTAGGTGCTAAAGATTATAACTCTAATAACATTATTGTATCAGATGAAAATATAAGTTTAAATAATATTAATCTTTTACCTGACACACAAGCACTAGAAGAGGTTACTGTAACCGCTGAAAAACCACTAATTCAGGTACTTGCAGACAAAACCGTTTTTAATGTTCAAAATTCTATAAGCGTTGCAGGAGATTCTGGGTTCGAACTACTAAGAAAAGCGCCGGGTGTACTTATTGATAATACCGAAAATATAATCGTTGAAGGTAAGGCTGGTGTTTTAATTTACATTGATGATAAACCAACCGTACTGCGCGGTCAAGATTTAGTAAATTACTTGAAAACTATTCAAGCTACAGAAATTGATGCACTTGAAATAATAACTCAACCATCATCAAAATATGATGCCGAAGGAAATGCAGGTATTATAAACATAAAATTTAAACGAGATAAAAGTTTAGGTACAAATGGAAATTTAGCATCTGGTATTACAGTGGGAGATTTTGCCAGATATAACAATACAATATCTATTAATAACCGAAATAAAAAAACGAGTCTATACGGCACCTTTAGTAATAGATTTGGCGAGAGTACCGGATTTATAAATTTAAATCGTACCCAAAATAATACTAATTTCGATGCTCGGACAAAAAGTAACGCAGATTTTAACAACAAAAATATTCGTTTAGGATTTGATTATTTTGTTGATTCAAAATCAACCATCGGTGTTATTTTAACGGGGAATTTTAGTGATAATGAAAATACGAGTAATTCTAGAACACCAATTACACCCAATGGTAATACTTCCCCAAATGAAGTTTTAGTAGCAGGTAGTAATGCTAATGCAGAAACATCTAACCTATATAGCAACATAAACTACAGATTAAAACTCAAAAACAATACCTCATTAAACATTGATTTAGACTATGGAAAATACAATCAAGATAGAACTAATTTACAGCCTAATACTTATTTTAATGGTGATGAAACACAGATAATCAGCGAATCTGTTAACTTCATGAATACGCCAATTACTATTGATATACTTACAGCAAGAATTGACTACGAACAAAATTTCTTAAAGGGCAAACTATCATTAGGTGCTAAATACTCTAAAATAATAACAGATAATCAATTTGACTTTTTCGATAGAATTAACGATGTAGATATAATAAACAGAAGCAGATCTAACACATTTAATTATGACGAAAATATTAATGCTGCTTATGTAAATTTTAATAAAAAATATGAAAAATTCAATTTTCAAATTGGTTTAAGAGTAGAGCAAACTATATCTGATGGTGTTTTGGAAAGCTTTCAGGAAGAACAAAATGATAGGGTAAAAAGAAATTATACTGATTGGTTTCCAAGTGGCGGAATAACCTATCAAATGAATCGAAAAAATGCTTTTTCTTTAACTTACAGTAAGCGAATACAACGACCTAATTATAGAAGCTTAAATCCTTTTGAATTCCAAATAGATGAATTATCGTTTAGTAAAGGAAATGCATTTTTACAACCTCAGTACACTGATAATCTAAAGTTTTCTCATACTTACAATTACAGATTGAACACCTCAATAAGTTATAGTTTCATAAAAGATTTTTCAGCTCAAGTAACAGAGGCGGTTGGAGAAAATAGAAATTTTTTAAGTCCTCGAAACGTAGCAAATCAAAAAATAATCAATTTAGGTATTTCTTATCCAACCCGCTTTAATAAATGGTGGAGTATTTATTTCAGTTTAAATGCTTTTAGAAGTATTTACGAGGCAACAAATGAAGATTTTCTATCAACAAAGCAAAACACGTTGAGTTTATACGCCCAAAACACCTTTAAATTAAGTAAAACATTTAACGCCGAAATATCTGGTTGGTATAGTTCGCCATCAGTTTGGGGTGGCACATATGAAACCAAAAGTTTAGGCTCATTAAACATTGCTTTTCAAAAAAAGTTTTTAGATGATAAACTAAGTGCTCGATTAGGTTTTAATGATATTCTTTTTACTTCACCTTGGAGAGGCGTAACACAGTTTGGAGCTTTAAGAATTAATGGAAATGGAGGTAGTGATAGCAGGCAAGTTCAATTAAATCTAACTTATAATTTTGGTAGAAACGAAATTAAAAAAGCTAGAAAAAGAGATACCGGAATTGAAGATGAAAAAAATAGAATATAAATTTAAAACAATAAATATGAAAAGCATTTTAATTATCATAGGAATTACTTGTTGCAACTTTTGTTTCACTCAAAACACCTACTTAAAAATAACTGAAAATAATAAAACATCTATTAGCTATCCTCCAGAAACAAAGTTTGTATTAAAAAACAAAGAGGGCTATTATATTTTAAAAGAGAGTAACACACCACTAGTTTTTAAAATCGATGAACCTTATACACTTGATGTTTTTCCAGATTACAAAAAAGAGAAAGATGTTTATAACCTAACTAATGGAAAAATTGAATTAATATATAATCCAAGTTATGACAGTAACTACATTGAAAATAGAGTGAAACATGAATCTAACGGAATTTCATTAGTTAAAACAACTTTTACAAACTCTACATTAAATGAAGAAGAAAGCAATGTAATAATAGAATTTAGCAATGGTGTTATTTTTAGTTATACTGATGAAAAAGTTGTTGCCAAACTAAACGGCGTGTCATTACACATAAATGGTAAATACCTAATATATTCTGATTCAGGAATAATAAAATTAAGTTATAATCCAAAAAGCAAACAAATTTGGTGGGTTTTTGAGCCTAAATGAAAATAAAAAGGGAAGCAAATTTGTTTCCCTTTTTATTTTTATATGCCGCTTATAAAACTCCCGTAAGGGTCTTTAAATTGAATGCCTTCAGAAAACCTATACTTGCTAAGTTGTTTAAATTCAACAAGCGCCCAAAGCACAAACTCTTTTACAAAATAGCTATCTTGTTTGTTTAAATTTGGTTGGTATTCACCTAATAAATCATCTAATGGAGAAATGGAATCCAAAAGGTTTTTATATTCTTTATCACGTAAATCGTCTAATAACTCGAAACCATCTTTTTGGTTAAAAAACCAAGATACAACATCATCATATGGGCTTTCGTTTTCTTGCTTTTGAAGTTTTTCAATTTTTGGAAAAAACTCTCCAAACAAACTTTTTACAGCTTCGCCTATTAAATTATAAGCAACCGCAGCAGCTCCCTCCTGCTCACCTTCATAAACTAATTCCACTTTTCCGGTAATGGCTGGAATAATACCAACAAAATCACTTAGGCGTAACATGGTTATTTTATCACCAGAAATTAATGCTCGCCGTTCTGCTGTACTTAGTAAATTTTCCAGAGCTGTAATACTCAATCGTGCACTTACACCACTTTTAGCATCAATAAACTCATTTTCTCTGGCTTCAAAAACAATTTGTTCTAATAAATCTCTGGCCAAATCTGGAACTATTACTGAGTTTTTCTGAGCTTCAACTAATCTAGCTTCTTGCTGTGTAATTTGCCTTGCAGTTTCAATATCTGAAGGATAATGTGTTAAAATTTGTGAACCTATTCTATCTTTTAATGGCGTTACTATACTTCCTCTGTTGGTATAATCTTCTGGGTTTGCCGTAAATAAAAATTGAATATCTAAAGGTAACCTTAACTTAAAACCTCTAATTTGAATATCGCCTTCTTGCAAAATATTAAATAACGCTACTTGAATTCTTGCTTGTAAATCTGGCAATTCATTTATTACAAAAATACATCGATTAGCTCGAGGAATCATACCGTAATGAATTACTCTATCATCTGCATAACTCAACTTTAAATTTGCAGCTTTTATTGGGTCTACGTCTCCAATAATATCAGCAACAGTTACATCTGGTGTAGCTAATTTTTCTGCAAAACGTTCGCTTCTGTGCATCCATTTAATTGGTGTATCATCTCCTTTTTCTTTAATTAATTCGATAGCATAACGAGAAATAGGTTTTAAAGGATCGTCATTAATTTCTGAACCTTCTACAAAAGGTATATATTCATCTAATAAGTTTAACATCAATCGTGCTAAACGCGTTTTTGCTTGACCGCGTAAGCCCAACAAATTAATATTATGTCTTGATAGTATGGCGCGTTCTAACTCTGGTATTACTGTATTTTCATAACCATGAACGCCTTCAAAGGTTGTTTCCTTATTCTTTATTTTTTCAATAAGGTTATCTCGTAATTCGTCTTTTATAGATTTACTTTCGTAACCAAATTTTTTTAATTGCCCTAATGTTTTTATTAATTCTAATTTCATATTTATCCTCTAATTCTTTTTTTTCTGTTTGTTTCGTAATCTTCAAAAATCATTTCACCTAAACCTTTCAGTCCAGTGTAAAAAGCTTTTCCTTGATTTGCATAGGTAAACTCTCTTACAAATTGCATAAGGTAACTGTCTTTTGCAATCATAAAAGTTGTAATTGGAATATGTAACCGTCTTGCTTGTTGAGCCATAGCATAACATTTATTGACAATATGTTTATCAAGACCATTACTGTTTTTATAATATTGTCCGTCTGGTAAACGCAAGCAACTTGGTTTTCCATCGGTAATCATAAAAATTTGTTTGTTCGTATTTCGTTTACGTCTCAACAAATCCATAGCTAATTGTAAACCCGCTACTGTATTTGTATGGTAAGGACCAACTTTTAAATATGGTAAATCTTTAATTTCTATTTGCCAAGCATCATTACCAAAAACCAAAATATCTAAAGTATCTTTTGGATATCTTGTGGTAATTAATTCAGCCAAAGCCATGGCTACTTTTTTGGCTGGTGTAATTCTATCTTCACCATACAAGATCATGCTATGGCTAATGTCTATCATTAAAACCGTACTCATTTGAGATTTATGCAATGTTTCTTCAACTACCAAATCATCTTCAGATAATGTAAAATCTCCAATACCGTTACTTATTTGAGCATTCCTTAAACTTTCTGTGATGGATACTTTATCTAAAGCATCTCCAAATTGATAGGCTCTAAAATCTCCTGTATGCTCGTCACCTAGCCCAGGGCTTTTACTTTTGTGATTTCCTTGTCCGCTACGTTTTATTTTTCCAAAAATATGGTCTAAAGCTTGTTGACGAATGGCTCGCTCGGTTTTTGCTGTAATTTCTAAAGAACCATTTCCATCAGAATCTATTTCTTCACGTAAATAGCCCTTCTTTTTTAGGTCTTCAATAAAATCATCAATAGTATATTCTGATGTAGTAAGCTTATATTCCTTATCTAATTCCCTTAACCAATCTATAGCCTCATCAAAATCACCAGAAGTGTGCGTAATTAACTCTTTAAAGACTTCAAAAAGTTTATCAAAAGGGGATTGAAAAGGTGTTTCGTATTTTTTAAACACAAAACCTTTTCTTATAGTTTCATTCTTTTTCATAGCTCTATAAAAGTAATAATTTTATTCAAAAAGCACTTAACATTAACATCTATTTAAATAATTCTATGATAAGTTTTTATTATTTTCGGTTGATAAAAATTTAACCAATGAAAAAATCTATTTTATTACTCCTTTTATTAGCTTCAATTTCAGCCTTCAGTCAAAATTTATCAATGGATTTATTGAAGAATATGCATCCAAGAAATATTGGCCCCGGAGGCATGTCTGGAAGAGTAACATCAATTGATGTTGTACATTCAAATCCAGATGTTATGTATGTAGGAACAGCATCGGGTGGATTATGGAAATCTACCTCTGGAGGCATAAAATGGGAACCTATTTTTGAAAAAGAGTTAACCGCTTCTATAGGTGCAGTTGCTATCCAACAATCTAATCCTAGTGTAATTTGGGTTGGAACTGGAGAAGGTAATCCAAGGAATAGTTTAAATGGTGGCTTTGGAATTTATCGCTCGTTAGATGGAGGTAAAAACTGGACAGCCATGGGATTGAAAAATACACGCCACATCCATCGTGTCATTATAGACCCTACAAACCCCAATATTGTTTACGCAGCTGCAATAGGCTCACCTTGGGGAGAACACCCAGAGCGTGGTGTTTTTAAAACTACCGATGGTGGTAAAACATGGAACAAAATACTTTTTGCAAATAATAAAACTGGGGCAGCAGATTTAATTATGGATCCTACGAACCCAAACAAACTTATAGCAGCCATGTGGGAACATAAACGCGAACCTTGGTTTTTTAATTCTGGTGGTGTAGGTTCTGGTTTACACATAACACATGATGGCGGAAACACATGGAAAAAAGTAACCGATGAAGATGGATTTCCAAAAGGAGATTTAGGAAGAATAGGGGTTGCTATTGCCAGAAATAAACCAAACATAATTTATGCTCTAGTTGAATCTAAGAAAAATGCTTTGTACAGAAGTGAAGATGGTGGTTTTAATTGGAAAAAGATAAACGATAAGAGCGATATTGGAAATAGGCCTTTCTATTACTCAGAAATTTATGTTGACCCACAAAACGAAAATCGTGTTTTCTCTGTATTTACTTATGTTAATGTTAGCGAAGATGGTGGTAAAAACTTTACACAATTAATGCCAGCTTATGGCGCAAATAATGGTATCCACCCAGACCATCATGCGTGGTGGATTCACCCAGAAAATGGAGATTTTATGATTGATGGAAATGATGGAGGTATGAACATTACCAAAGACGGTGGTAAAACTTGGCGTTTTATTGGTAACTTACCAGTAGCTCAATTTTATCATATAGCAGTAGATAATGAAATACCTTATAACGTTTATGGTGGTATGCAAGATAATGGGTCTTGGAAAGGACCTGCCTATGTTTGGCGTGCACAAGGCATCAGAAATTCGTACTGGCAAGAAATTAGTTTTGGTGATGGTTTTGATGTTGTACCCGATAAAAAAGACGCCCGCTTTGGTTGGTCAATGAGTCAACAAGGAAATGTAAGTTATTATGATTCTGAAACGGGTAATAATTTTGGTGTTAAACCAACTCATCCTAATCCAGATGTTTTATTACGCTTTAATTGGAATGCAGCTATAAATATAGATCCTTTTGATGATAACACTATTTATTTTGGAAGTCAGTTTGTTCATAAATCAACCGATAAGGGCTTAACCTGGGATATCATTTCTGAAGATTTAACAACAAATAACCCTGAAAAACAAAAGCAAAGTGAAAGCGGTGGATTAACCATTGATGCGACAGGAGCAGAAAACCACTGTACCATTCTAGTTATTGAACCTTCTCCTATTGAAAAAGATATGCTTTGGGTTAGTACCGATGATGGAAAAGTACATATTACAAAAGATGGTGGAAATACTTGGTCAGATGTTTCTAAAAACATAAAAGGATTACCAGCTGGTAGCTGGATTCCACAAATAAAGCCTTCCAACAAGAATAAAGGTGAAGCCTTATTAATTGCAAATGATTATAGAAGATTTAATTATACACCTTATGCTTACAGAACCAAAAACTATGGAAAAACCTGGGAGCGTATTGTAGACGAAAATGATGTTGAAAGTTATACGCTCTCGATTATTGAAGATGCTGAAAACTCTAATCTTTTATTTTTAGGAACCGATGACGGTCTATACCTTACACTTGATAATGGTGTAAATTGGACAAAATGGACTGAAGGTTTCCCAACGGTATCTGTTAAAGATTTAGTTATTCATCCAAGAGAACAAGATTTAATAATTGGTACATTTGGTCGCGCAGCTTGGGTTTTAGATGATATTCGCCCACTGAGAGCGATTGCCAAAAACAAAGACATTCTTAACAAAAAACTAGAACTTTTTAAACCACCAACAGCTTACTTAGCAGCTTATCAACAACCTACTGGAAGCAGGTTTGGAGCTGATGCTTTGTACCACGGAGAAAACAGAAATTCTGGGGCACAAATATCTTATTATGTAACTATAGATAAAAACAAAAAAACAGAAAAAGAAGAGGAAAAAGAAGATTCTGAAGATGAAAAAGATGATTCTAAAATAAAATGGGACTCTTTAATTATGAAAATTTATGATGGAGACCGATTAATAAGAACACTAAAAAGAAAAGCTCCAAAAGAAACTGGTTTTCAAAAATGGACATGGTATCTTAACGAAAAAGGCGCTGATAGACTATCAAGAACTATTAGAAAAAGAACTAATGAACCAGGAGGTGTTCGAGTAAAACCAGGAACCTACAAAATAGCTTTACACTTTGGAGATAAAATGTCTGAACAAATGATTACTGTTGAGAACGACCCGCGTTTAAACAAATCAATGAATTCTATTAATGAAGTTTACAATACTTCTAAAGAAATTGAAAATATGTCGCAACTATCTGCTGATGCAGTAAAACAGTTAGTTGAAAGTAAAAAAATAGCTTCAAAATATCAATCTGAGTTAAAAATACTTGATAAAGAAAAGTATAAAGACGAAATTAAATCATCTAAAGATATTACTAAAAAAATTGATGAAGTACTAGCTTTATTTTTAGGTAAAGAAGATAAACGTCAAGGATTAGTTAGAAGTACGGACCCAAATATTAGCGGTAGATTAAGCTTAGCAAATAGATACGTAAGGTCTAGACAGAATGGAATAACCGCTACTGAAAATAGGTTAATAGAACATGCAAAAAATGCTTTGCAAAATGGATTAGAAAAAACCAATACCTTTTTTAATGAAGAATGGAAAGCTTATAGGAACACCTTAGAAACTATAAACTTATCTACATTCAAAGATGTTAAAGTATTTAGTATGGACAAATAAAAATAATTTTTATGTATAAATTTAAAGAGGTTTCAAAATTGAATTTTGAAACCTCTTTAATATATTTTTATAAGACGATAAAAAGTTATTCAATACGTTTTAAGTCATTTAAATTTTCGATTTTTATATGCTTACCCTGAGTCGAAATCATACCGTCCTTTTTAAATTGAGACAAAACTCGAATTGCAGATTCTGTTGCAGTACCAACAATATTTGCAAAATCTTCTCTAGAAAGTAAAACACTTAGTGTACCATCTGGATTAGTTCCAAAACTTTCATGAATATAAATAAGTGTTTCGGCTAAACGTTGACGAACAGATTTTTGAGCCATATTTACTATAATATTGTCAGCTTCTTTTAAATCCCGAGCCATGTCTTGTAACATGTCATAAGAAAACTTAGGGTTTTTTTGAAGATCTGCAATAATTTCACTTTTAGGAATAAAGCAAACTTCCATATCATTTAGAGCTGTTGCTTGTAAATTTGAGCTTTGATCTGAGACTAAAGAGCGTTGACCAATTAATTGTCCTTTTACAACCATTTTTACAATTTGATCTTTCCCATTTTCACTCAATTTAGATAGTTTACAAATACCATCTTTTACGCAGTAAACACCGTTAATGGTATCACCTTCGTCAAAAAGAATAGTTCCTTTCTTAATAGTCTTAGAAGTTTTACATGCAGATATTCTAATTAACTCATCCTTGGTCAAGGATTTAAGTGAATTAAATTGTTTAATAATGCATTGCTCACATTTACTCATTACACATTGTTTGTTTGTAATGTAAAAATAGATAAAACATGACAATTATCATATTTAAAACACAGTTGTTTTATCACTTTTGTCTCAGGTATAAATGAGCAAATAAAAAATTATGGAACATAAAACATGTTTCCATTGTGGATTAGATTCTACAACTTCCGAAATTATATATGATGACAAATCATTTTGTTGTAATGGTTGTAAGACTGTTTACGAGATATTTTCTGCAAACGATTTAACGTGTTACTACGATTTACAAAACGCTCCAGGTACTACACCAAAAGAGATTGAAGGCAAATATAATTTTTTAGACAACCCTAAAATAGTTGAACGTTTATTGGAATTTAATGACGAAAAAACGCAAATCGTTACTTTATATATTCCGCATATACATTGCAGTTCTTGTATTTGGATTCTTGAGAATTTGAATAAACTGCATCCTTCTGTAAGTTCATCAATTGTAAATTTTGGAAAGAAAACAGTTCGGGTAAATTACAATACGGAACATTTTTCTTTGAAAGATTTAGTAAAACTTCTAAGCAGCATTGGCTATGAGCCTTTTATAAGTTTAGATGATTATAGCGTTGGAAAAAAGAATGTAGACCGCTCACTAATTTACAAACTAGGTGTTGCTGGTTTTGCTTTTGGTAACATTATGTTTTTGTCGTTTCCTGAGTATTTTCAGGTGAGTGGATTTTGGATTGAAAAATATGCACCCGTTTTTAGATGGTTAATGTTTGTGTTTTCTTTACCTGTTGTTTTTTACTCGGCTCAAGATTATTTTATTTCAGCTTATAAAGGAATACGCTCTAAAATTTTAAATATTGATGTGCCTATTGCTTTGGGTGCAGCAGTTTTATTTATAAGAAGTACCGCCGAAATTGTTTTAGATATTGGTACAGGTTTTTTTGATAGTTTATCTGGACTCATTTTCTTTTTATTACTCGGGAAGTTTTTTCAACAGAAAACCTATACTTTTTTATCCTTTGAGCGCGATTATAAATCCTATTTCCCGATTGGAATTACTAAAATTTTATCTGATAATTCTGAAACGTCTATTCAGGTTTATGACATTGAAAAAGGCGACAGACTTTTAATTAGAAATGAAGAATTGATTCCTGTAGATTGTATTTTGATTAAAGGAAAAGCTCGCATTGATTACAGTTTTGTAACTGGCGAATCTGAAGCAGTTTCGAAACAATCTGGCGATAAATTATTTGCTGGAGGAAAACAGTTGAATGGTAGTATTGAAGTTGATGCTTTAAAAACGGTTGAGCAAAGTTACTTGACCCAACTTTGGAGTAACGATGTGTTTAGCAAGAATAAAGAGGATGGTTTCACTACATTAACTAATGCTATTAGTAAACGTTTTACCATCTCTGTTTTGAGTATTGCCATTATTGCAACATCGTTTTGGATGTTTACAGATTCTTCTAAAGCATTGAATGTATTTACATCTGTACTTATAATTGCTTGTCCTTGTGCTATTGCTTTGGCTGCTCCTTTTACGTTTGGAAACTTGTTACGCATATTTGGAAAGCTGAAATTTTATGCTAAAAACGCTTCAGTTATTGAACAATTAGCGGCTGTTGATACTATCATTTTTGATAAAACAGGAACCATTACTGCTAATAAAGAAACGTCTATTGAATATAATGGATTAGAACTTTCAGAAGATGAAGAAGCGTTATTGAAAAGTACATTGCGAAATTCTAATCATCCGTTAAGTAGGTCTTTATATTCTCTTTTGAATGAAAATGATATTGTGACTTTAGATACTTACGAAGAGCATATCGGTAAAGGCATTGAAGCACAACACAACCAAGATTCAATAAAAATTGGTTCTGCTCCTTTTGTGGGTTACACTTCTGAAACAGCTGCGTTAAACACGGCGGTTCATGTGAGTACTAATAACAGATACAAAGGATCCTTTACGTTTTACAATAAGTATAGAAAAGGATTATCTAAGTTATTTAATAAACTGAAAAAGGAGTATGATTTAGTGATTCTTTCTGGCGATAATTCTGGAGAAAAAGAAAACTTAACAAAACTACTTCCTGCTAAAACAAAATTGTTTTTTAATCAAAAGCCTGAAGATAAATTAGAATATATAAAACACCATCAAAATTCGGGTGCTAAAGTGTTGATGATTGGAGATGGTTTAAATGATGCTGGTGCTTTGGCGCAGAGTAATGTTGGAATTGCTATTTCAGAGAATGTTAATGTGTTTTCGCCGGCTTGTGATGCGATTTTGGATGCTACAAAATTTAATCAACTATATCATTTCATTAAGGCTTCAAAACAGGCTATAAAAATTATAAAATGGAGTTTTTTACTGTCGCTTATTTACAACTGTATCGGGCTTTATTTTGCGGTTACTGGACAATTAGCACCTGTAATTGCTGCTATTTTAATGCCTTTAAGTTCGATTAGTATTGTGGTTTTTACAACCATTTGTACGAATGTTTTAGGACGGAAATTGAAATAGGAATTGGGACAGGTTTTAGCGGATAAGTGCGTTAGGGATAGCAGCGGATAGCCCACAGCCTGACGAAGGAAGTGCGAGGACTTGTAGCGAATAGCCCGACCCTTGTGGTAACGCCAAAAAAATTAAAATAAACGATAGAACATGACAAATGTCATCTTTTAAAAATAAGTATAAAAGTACTTTTGAACCATAACTTCAAGTAGGTATGAGTGTTATATATATTTTATTGACTATAAGCATTGTAGTAGCTATTGGCTTTTTTGTAGCCTTTATTGTTGCGGTAAAACGTGGACAGTTTGACGATAGTTACACACCGTCTGTTCGCATGCTTTTTGAAGACGAATTAGTTAAAGATAAACCAGAAAAAACGATACTAACCAAAGAAGAATAAATTTTTAGATATGGAAATGCAACAATTTCATTACGATAATAAAATCGTTACCAAATTCATTTACGCTACCATTGTTTTTGGCGTTGTGGGTATGGCAGTAGGTTTACTACTTGCTTTTATGTTTTTATTCCCGAACCTTACAGATGGGATTTCATGGCTTAGTTTTGGTCGGTTAAGACCTTTACACACAAACGCTGTGATTTTTGCCTTTGTTGGTAATGCGATGTTTGCAGGGATTTATTACTCGCTACAACGTCTATTAAAAACGCGTATGGCGAGCGACCTTTTAAGTAATATTAACTTTTGGGGTTGGCAATTAATTATTGTTGCTGCGGCTATTTCGTTGCCGCTGGGTTACACCACATCTAAAGAATATGCTGAGTTAGAATGGCCTATAGATATTGCCATTGCACTAATTTGGGTGGTTTTTGGTGTGAATATGATTTGGACAATTTTAAAACGTAGACAACGCCATTTATATGTTGCTGTTTGGTTTTATATCGCAACCTTTATAACAGTAGCAGTACTTCATATTTTTAATAGTTTGGAGTTACCTGTTAGTGCTTTAAAAAGTTACTCGGTTTACGCTGGTGTACAAGATGCCTTGGTACAATGGTGGTACGGACATAATGCGGTAGCTTTCTTTTTAACAACGCCGTTTTTAGGATTGATGTATTATTTTGTTCCTAAAGCAGCGAATAGACCTGTGTATTCTTATAGATTGTCTATTGTCCACTTTTGGTCTTTAATATTTATTTATATCTGGGCTGGACCACACCACTTATTATACACCGCTTTACCAGAATGGGCGCAAAACTTAGGTGTTGCTTTTTCTGTGATGTTATTGATGCCGTCTTGGGGTGGTATGATAAACGGACTTTTAACACTACGTGGTGCTTGGGATAAGGTTAGAACTGACCCAGTTTTAAAATTTATGGTGGTAGCCATTACGGGTTACGGTATGGCAACTTTTGAAGGCCCTACCCTATCGCTTAAAAACGTAAATGCGATTGCCCACTTTACCGATTGGATTATTGCTCACGTTCACGTTGGTGCATTAGCTTGGAATGGTTTTATGGCTTTTGGTATTATTTATTACTTAATTCCAAGGTTATTTAAAACGAAATTATACTCTTTGGGGCTAGCTAATTTACACTTTTGGTTAGGTACTTTAGGGATTATTATATACGCTTTACCAATGTATGTTGCTGGATTTACACAAGCAAGTATGTGGAAGCAGTTTAATCCTGATGGCACTTTAGTTTATGGTAACTTTTTAGAAACAGTTACTGAAATTATGCCTATGTACTGGATGCGTGCTATTGGTGGTACACTTTATATTGTTGGTATGTTTATACTGGTTTACAATGTAATTGCTACCGTAAGAAGCGGAAGCAAAGTACAAGATGAGCTGGCTGAAGCTCCTGCTTTAGAGCGTGTGACTAAAAAGCGTACAGCTAGCGAAGGATGGCATACTTGGTTGGAAAGACGTCCAATCCAATTAACACTTTTAGCTACTGTAGCTATTTTAATTGGGGGTATTATTCAGATTGTGCCAACCATTATGGTAAAATCGAATATCCCAACTATTGCTAGTGTGAAACCTTATTCGCCTTTAGAATTAGAAGGTAGAGATATTTACATCCGTGAAGGTTGTGTTGGTTGCCACTCTCAAATGATTCGACCGTTTAGAAGTGAAGTAGAACGCTACGGCGAATACTCAAAAGCTGGAGAATTTGTTTACGATCATCCATTCCTTTGGGGTAGTAAACGTACCGGACCAGACTTACACCGTGTTGGCTCTAAGTATTCTGACAATTGGCACTTTAACCACATGTATGATCCGCAGAGTACCTCATCGGGTTCAATAATGCCTCGTTATCCTTGGTTGATTACTGGTAGCAGTAGTGAGTTAGATAAATCAATGACAGAAGCAAAAATGGAAGCCATGGTTACTTTAGGTGTGCCTTACACGGAGGAAGATATTGCCAATGCACAACAGAATATGTTAGACCAAGGGGCTCAAATTGAGCAAAACTTATACAGCGATCCTGATTTTGCTAAAAACTATGAAGCTGATAAAAAATATGCTGCTGATAATGGCGAAAATTTTATAGAGATGAAAAACCGAGAAATAGTAGCACTTATTGCTTATTTACAGCGATTAGGAACTGATATTCAAGTGAAACCAGAACAGCAACAATAACCATCAAAACAATTTAAGACTATGTTGAAATTTGTAAAAAACCACATGGAGAGTATCACAGGCATAGAAATCTATCCTATTATATCACTGCTCATCTTTTTCATCTTTTTTGTTGCACTTTTTTGGTGGGTAGTAACTGCTAAAAAAGACTATATAAAAACTGTTAGTAATATACCATTAGACAACCAAAACGACGATATATCATGCGAAATTTAATCCCATCCTGGATTCGTGTTCCAGTAGCATTCTTTATTATTTTCGGAGCCGTAGAATTCTTTATCGATTCTGGAGAAAAACCTGCATTTATCGAATATCCTGCAGTATTACTTTTTTTACTGTTAGTGCTTTTAATTCTCATAGCTATTGAAGCCATTATTGGTGCCCTAGAAAACGTAATGCTTCATAAACTCGATGAAGAAGCTAAAGCCCGTTTTTTAGCTGAAAAAGAAAAGTCGTTTAAATTTACTTGGTTAAAAGAAACGTACCAAAAACTTCTTGGGCAAAAGCCTATTGAAGAAGAAGGAGAAATTATTTTAGACCATAACTATGATGGTATAAAAGAATTAGATAACAATTTACCACCATGGTGGCTATATGGTTTTTATGCTTCTATCATTTTTGCTGCTGTTTACTTAGTAAAGTATCATGTTTTTGATGGCGATAACCAAATTGATGAGTTAGAAACTGAATTAGCGGATGCTAGAATTGCGATAGAAGCTTATAAAAAAACAGCTAAGAACCTAGTTGACATAAATACGGTTACACAACTTACAGATGCTGCAGATTTAAGTGCTGGTAAAACTATTTTCCAAACCAACTGTGTGGCTTGCCATATGGCTGATGGAGGCGGTGGTATTGGACCAAATTTAACTGACGAATATTGGATACTTGGTGGCGGCATAAAAAACGTGTTTAGAACGGTATCTGAAGGTGGACGTTCAGGAAAAGGAATGATTCCTTGGAAAACACAGTTAAAACCACTAGAAATGGCTCAAGTAGCTAGTTATGTATTAACCTTTCAAGGTACAACATCTGCAAACCCAAAAACTGCAGAAGGCGATATTTGGATAGATGAAAATGCTGAAGTACCAGCTGAAACTGTTATAGACACGACACAAACCATATCAAACTAAGCTAAACACCAGACCTAACAGGATCATTTTAACTCTTGTTGGGTCTTAATCAAAAAAGCTGTGGAAACCCCAGATAACGAAAATTTTAGAGATTCTATTGGTACGGTTACAGAAGACGGTAAGCGTGCTTGGGTATTCCCTAAAAAACCTAGTGGAAAGTTTTATGAATACAGAAAATATGTAAGCTACTTTTTACTGGCTATTTTATTACTGTCTCCTTTCATAAAAATAAACGGTAATCAGTTTTTAATGTTCAATGTATTAGAACGTCGTTTTAATATTTTTGGTTTCCCGTTTTGGCCTCAAGATTTTCATCTGTTTGTAATTTCTATGCTGATTGGTGTTGTTTTTATCACACTATTTACGGTGGCATTTGGTAGAATTTTTTGTGGCTGGATTTGTCCGCAAACCATTTTTATGGAAATGGTATTTCGCAGAATTGAATATTGGATTGAAGGGGATAGAAACAAGCAACGTAAACTAGCTAGACAAAAATGGGATGCTGAAAAAATAAGAAAAAAAGGGCTTAAATTTATCATATTCGCGCTTATCTCTTTCATTATAGCAAATGTATTTTTAGCGTATTTAATTGGTAGTGATAAGCTTATTGAACATATAACTGAAGGGCCATTAAACAATATAAGCACCTTAATTTCTCTGCTTATTTTTACTGCAGTATTTTATTTTGTGTTCGCATGGTTTAGAGAACAGGTTTGTATTATTGCTTGCCCCTACGGAAGATTGCAAGGGGTTTTACTTGACACCAAATCTATTGTTGTGGCTTACGACCATAAACGAGGAGAAGGCGAAAGCGGCAGAAAGAAATTTAGAAAAAATGAAGATCGTGAAGCCTTAGGTCATGGCGATTGTATTGATTGTTTACAATGTGTACATGTTTGTCCAACAGGAATTGATATTAGAAACGGTACTCAATTAGAGTGTGTAAACTGTACAGCTTGTATTGATGAGTGCGACCATATTATGGAAAGTATCAACTTACCAAAAGGTTTGATTCGCTATGCTAGTGAAGAGGAAATAGAAAAGAAAACAAAGTTCAAACTTACACCAAGAATAAAAGGCTATATAGCTGTACTCTCTATAATGGTTGGGTTGTTAATTGGAATGTTGTTTTTAAGAAACGATGTTGAAGCCAATGTACTAAGATTGCCTGGGCAATTATACGAGCATAAAGATGGTAATATTATCAGTAATGTGTTTACTTATAAATTGGTAAATAAAACCTCATCAGATATTGAAGATGTGAGTTTTAAATTGATGTCTCATAAAGGCGAATTGAAATTGGTATCGACTAGTGACGATTTTATAGTACCAAGTCAAGGGATAGCAGAAGGGACTTTGTTTATCGAGATTAATAATTCGGCATTGTCTGGAGATAGGAATAAAATTAAAATTGGCGTTTATAAAGGCGAAAAACTCATTGAAACAACTACGGCTAATTTTTTAGGGCCGAGGAGTTATAAGTAAGTTGGAAGCTTGAAGTTGGAAGTGACTTTGGCGGATAAGTGCATTAGGGATTGAAACGGCATCCTTTTTTGAGGCACGAGAAAAAGATATAGTGGAAAGCCCGACCCGACAGGGTAATGCCATAAAAAAATAGAAATTATGAAATTTAATTGGGGTACCGGAATTGTATTAGCGTTTATTGGATTTATTTCCTTTATTATGTACTTTATTATTACCATGAATGTGGATAATAAGTACGACCACGACTTGGTTAGCGAGGATTATTATGCTGATGAATTGCAATACCAAAACGATATAAATAAGCTTGAAAACGCGAACACTTTAGAGACAAATTTAAGCTACGAAAAAACAGCCGCGGGGCTTTTGATACACTTTCCTGAAACTGTAAATTATAAAGATATTACTGGAAAATTGTTCCTATATAGGCCATCTAACAAACAACTAGACTTTGAGACTGCTATCTCTTTGTCTAATCCATATTTGCTCATACCTGACAAACGTTTGGTAGATGGCCGTTGGAACATTAAAGTGGATTGGCAATATAAGGGAAAATCTTATTTATTTAAAGAATCTATAAACTATTAACATGCTGTTATCAGCCATCATATTAGGATTATTAGGGAGTTTTCATTGCGTAGGGATGTGCGGCCCTATTGCGTTTATGTTACCTGTAGACAGAACAAATCAAGTAAAAAAAATATCTCAAATTGGTATATATCATTTTGGTAGATTAATTGCTTACAGTTTAATTGGGTTAGTGTTCGGACTTATTGGAAAAAGTCTGTTTATTTTTGGTTATCAACAACAACTCTCTATTATAATTGGTATTTTGATGATTTTGGTAGTGGTAATTCCACAGAAAACATTTAACAAATACAATTTTTCAAAACCTATTTATAACATTATTTCAAAAGTAAAATCTGCTTTAGGTTTAGCTCTCAAGAAAAAAACTATGGATACGTTTTTAACCATAGGTTTTTTAAATGGTTTTTTACCATGCGGATTGGTATACATGGCACTTTTTGCTGCTATGGCTTCAGGAAATGCTGCAAGTGGTAGTCTCTATATGGCTGTTTTTGGTGTAGGTACAATACCTTTAATGACAACTGCTATTTACTTTAGCCACTTTTTAAAAGGTACTGCCAGACAACGCATTCAAAAAGCTATTCCCATTTTTGTTGTAATTATAGGTGCACTATTTATCCTTCGAGGCTTGGGTTTAGGTATTCCTTACCTCTCTCCTACGCCAGTTTATGATTTGGTATCTAATAATATGGATTGTCATTAATATTTTATTTTTCAAGTTTTCAATAGCTTCAAAACAGGTATTCTATTAAAAAACGCTGTTTATCAATACTTTAAGTGTACAAATAATTTATCCATAAGATTTATTTATGAGTAATATTTACAAAATCAATAGTTATATATTCTATTATAATAGTATTACTATTATATTTGCAATCAAATTTATTGATTATGGATTCACTACTTTCAAATTTAAAGATTGCTGTTCCTGAAAAAATATACGTAAAAGATCCTGAATCTTCAGACTTAGGTAAACGTATTATAGAACACAGCATAATACTAATTGACGACATTGGTTTCGACAGTTTTACCTTTAAAAAACTAGGAAATAAAATAGGCTCAAACGAGAGTTCAATTTATCGTTATTTTGAAAGTAAACACAAACTATTACTCTATTTATCTTCATGGTACTGGGCATGGATGGAATATCAATTGGTGTTTGAAACGCATACTTTACAACCAAAAGATAAGGTAGAAAAAGCCATCGAAATTGTAACCAGAGAAATTAAAGAAGATTCTAACTTCTCACATATTAACGAGGTAATTTTAAACCGCATCATGGTTAATGAAAATTCAAAGTCCTTTTTAACTAAAGAAGTAGATCAAGAAAACAAAGATGGGTATTTCGTTATTTACAAACGCATTGTTCACCGGTTAAGAGATATGATAAAAGCGATAAAACCTGAGTTTAAATTCCCATCAAGTTTAGCTAGTACAATTATAGAGGGTAGCTTACATCAGCATTTCTTAAAAGACCATTTCACATCAATTACAGATTGTGGTGAGTCTTTAACGCCAACAGATTTTATGAAAAACTTAGTACTTAACACTTTGAAATCCTAACTATGGAAAACAAAAAAATGACTCCTTGGCAACGTCTAGTAGGCTTGCTTCAATTGGAGAAAAGAGATATTTTACAGATTTTTTACTATGCTATTTTCGCAGGAGTTGTTGCGCTATCATTACCATTAGGTATTCAAGCCATAATTAATTTAATTCAAGGTGCACAGATATCAACTTCATGGATAGTTTTGGTAGTTATAGTAACCCTTGGTGTTGCATTCTCTGGCGCACTACAATTAATGCAGCTAAGAATTATAGAAACCATACAACAACGTATTTTTACTAGATCTTCTTTTGAATTAGCTTATCGCTTTCCAAAAATAAAAATGTCGGAATTACGTAATTATTACCCGCCAGAATTAGCGAATCGTTTTTTTGATACGTTAACTATTCAAAAGAGTTTATCAAAAATTTTAATAGATGTACCTACAGCGGTTTTACAAATTTTATTTGCTTTAATACTGTTGTCATTTTACCACCCATTCTTCATTATTTTTGGGCTTTTATTATTGGTACTTGTGTTTGTAGTATTCAAATTTACTGCGAAAAAAGGTTTAGAAACTAGCTTAAACGAATCTAAAAACAAATATAAAGTTGCACATTGGATTCAAGAAATAGCACGCTCTGTTATTAGTTTTAAGCTCTCTGGAAGCACTAATTTAGGTGTAAATAAAAATGATGATTTAGTTAACGGATACCTAAAAGCAAGAGAAAGTCACTTTAAAATTTTGATGCTACAGTTTATACAAATGATAAGTTTCAAGGTTGTAGTAACAGCAAGTTTATTGTTAATTGGTGGAGCTTTAGTTTTAAATCAAGAAATGAATATTGGTCAGTTTGTGGCTGCAGAAATTATAATTTTATTGGTCATTGCATCTGTTGAAAAACTGATACTTGGTTTGGAATCTTTCTATGACACCTTAACGTCTTTAGAGAAAATAGGGCAAATTGTAGATAAAGATTTAGAGAGTCAAACAGGAGAAACCCCAAAATTTAGTAAAGGTATCTCCATTGAATTAGAAAATGTTGCTTACGAAGTTTCAAATAGAGAGAAGCATATTCTAAAAGATGTATCACTTAAAATAAATTCAAAAAGTAGAATTTTAATTACTGGTGAAAGTGGCTCTGGAAAATCCACATTGTTACGATTAATCTCTGGCGTTATTCAAGCTACTGCAGGCCATGTTTATGTAAACGATATGTCTATTAACAGCTTGCACTTAAACTTTTACAGATCGCAATTGGGATTGTCATTATCTGACGAAAATCCTTTTGAAGGTTCTATTAGAGACAATTTAACATTTAGCAATACAAATATTTCTGATGAAAAGATTCATGAAGTACTTGGTGTTGTTGGATTAAAAGATTTTTTAAAAGATCAACCTGATGGATTAAATACCATACTAGACCCAGATGGTAGGCAAATGTCGTACACATTATCTAAAAAAATTGTTTTAGCTCGTGCTATTTTAAAAGAGCCAAAAGTGCTTATTCTTGAAGACGCATTAGACCGTTTTAATAGAGGAGAAACAAAGACCATTGTAGATTATTTGTCTCATCCAGATAGACCGTGGGCTCTTGTAGTTGTTAGTTTCAGTAAAGTTTGGATAGATAAATGCACAGAAATTATCACGCTTGAAAAAGGAAGAATTAAATCTTAAAAAATATAGTTATGCTTAATATATCTCATAACCAATTGAATAAAAAAATCGATCTAGGCAAATACAAGTCTGGAAAAGATATAATGAATAAAAATTACTACAAATACTTTAACAGGTTTTTGTTAGCTGCTGCGATTATTCTATTAATAGTGCTTTTTCTGCCATGGACACAAAATATTACTGGCCAAGGCTTAGTAACAACTTTAAAACCTGACCAACGCCCACAACATATCCAATCTCAAATCCCTGGGCGTATTGAAGAGTGGTTTGTTCAAGAAGGGGATTTTGTAAAAGAAGGCGATACAATTCTAAGAATATCAGAGGTAAAAAGTGATTATTTTGATGATAAGCTGGTTGAAAGAACAAATGAACAAATACAAGCTAAATCCTCTTCAGTTGTAGCATATGACGGAAAAGTAAGTGCTTTAAACAGACAGATTTCTGCTTTAAGAAAGGAACAAGACTTAAAGATAAAACAAACCAGAAATAAATTGTTGCAGTCGCGTTTAAAAGTAAAAAGCGATAGTATTGATTTGGAGGCTGCAAAAACAAATTTAAAAATTGCTGAAACCCAATTTAATCGTATTCAAACATTACAAGATGAGGGTTTAAAAGCGGTAAAAGATGTTGAGGAAAAACGATTAAAACTTCAAGAAACACAAGCCAAATTTATTTCGCAAGAGAATAAATATTTAGCTAGTCAAAATGAAGTGATAAATGCGCAACTAGAACTATCTAGAACCAATGCAGCTTTTGCTGATAAAATATCAAAAGCGCAAAGTGATATGTTTACAGCTCAATCTAGTGGTTTTGATACTCAAGCACAAGTTTCAAAACTTGAAAATGCGTCTACAAATTACCAGCGTCGTAGTGATCTATTGTATGTAAAGGCTCCGCAAAGTGGTTATATTAATAGAGCCATAACAGGTGGTATAGGAGTCACTTTTAAAGAAGGTGCCGAATTAGTTGGCATTATGCCTGCACAAATTGATTTAGCAGTTGAAACCTTTGTAAGACCTATAGATTTACCGCTACTCCATTTAGGCGAAGAAGTACGTGTTCAATTTGATGGGTGGCCTGCTATTGTATTTAGCGGATGGCCTAATGTATCCTACGGAACATATGGTGCTAAAGTTGTTGCAATTGAGCGTTTTATAAGTAACAATGGCAAGTATAGAGTTCTTTTAGCACCTGATGAAACTGACCATGAGTGGCCTGAAGCTATTCGTGCAGGTTCTGGAGCCAGAACTATTGCATTGTTAGAAGATGTACCAATTTGGTTTGAATTATGGCGACAAATTAACAGTTTCCCTCCTAATTATTATCAACCAGAGGACAGTGGTAAATCTGGTAAAAAAGACTCTAAAAAATGAGACGATTCATATTAATAATATTACTTCTCTTGAGTGGTTTTGTTACTGCTCAAGATTCAATTTCGGTCATTTCTCTTTCTGAGTATTTAGGCTATGTGAAATCTTATCATCCAATTGTTAAGCAAGCTAACTTAATAATTAATGAAAGTGAAGCAAAGCTTTTGAAAGCTCGTGGAGCATTTGACCCGAAACTAGAAGTAGACTATGATAGAAAGAAATTTAAAAATACTGAATATTTTGATAAATTAAATGCTGCTTTTAAAATACCTACTTGGTATGGTGTAGAATTTAAAGGAAACTTTGAAGAGAATGACGGTGTATTTTTAAACCCAGAAGCAGACATCCCAGATGGAGGGTTATATAGCGCTGGTGTGTCGGTATCGTTAGCTCGTGGATTTTTAATAAATAAGCGAATGGCTATGTTAAAGCAATCTAAAATGTTTGTAAAACAGGCTCGAGCAGACAGGCAATTACTGGTAAATAATATACTATATGAAGCTACACTTACTTATTTTAAATGGTTAAAAACTTATAACGAAAAACGCGTTTATGAAGAGTTTTTAGTAAATGCAGAAGTACGTTTTAACGGGATTAAAAAGAGTTATGAAGTAGGAGAAAATCCAGCTATTGACACACTTGAAGCAAGAATTGCATTAAACGACAGAAAACTAAACCTTGAAAAATCAAGAATTAAATTCATAAAATCATCTTTAGAATTATCGAACTATTTATGGTTAAATGAGAATACACCTATAGAAATAAGAGACAATGTTATTCCAGATATTGATACTTTCCAAACTGTAGATGTTACTTTAAACACCTCTGAATTAGATATAGAAAGTTTAGATATTACGAATCACCCAAAGCTTCAGTCTTTAGACTATAAGCTACAGAGTCTTAATATTGAAAGGCGTTTAAAGCTTAATAATTTGTTACCCAAAATAGATTTGCAATATAATTTCCTGTCTGAAACTCCAGAAATAGCAAGATCTTTTAGTACTTCAGCCTATAAAAGTGGACTAAATATTAGTTTTCCACTATTTTTAAGAAAAGAACGTGGAGACTTAAGACTAGCCAAAATTAAAATGCAAGATACAAAGTTTGAAATTCAAACAACAGAAGTTACTTTAAAGAATAAAATTGATGCCATAAACCAAGAACTTGAATCATTCATTGCACAAAATGAATTTACAAGAGTTATAGTTAGTGATTATGGGGTTATGCTTCAAGCTGAAGAACGTAAGTTCTTTTTAGGTGAAAGCTCTTTATTCCTTGTGAACTCTAGAGAATCAAAACTAATTGATGCCAAATTAAAAGCTATTGCCTTAGAGAATGATTTCTTTAATACAAAAGCTGGCCTTTTTAATGTATTGGCAATTTCTGATATAGATATAAACTAATTAAAAAAGGAGTAACCATTTTAAGTCACTCCTTTTTGCAAGTTAGTTTAGTTATAGTAAATTATATTTTAAACGTCATAACAGGAAGCGTTGCATGGTTTGCAACATCTTCACCTACACTACCCTCAAAAAAGTGTGCTAATCCTTTTTTTCCGTGGGTAGGTATAGCAATAATATCTGCGCCTATTTTATTTGAGAAATTTAAAATACCATCTTCTATTGTATAGTCAGATACGTAATTTACATCTTCCATTCTATCCACATTTCCATCAGCTTGTATTAAAAAATCAACCACTCGTTTTTCAATTTCTAATGAACTTCTAAACCTGTCATTAGGCAAATTAACATAAACCAAATATACTTTTGATCCCGATTTTTCAAATATATTAATCGCCTTTTTATATGGCTCAATTGAGTCTTCTGAAAAGTCGCAAGCAAAAGTTACCACGTCAAAATTTATTTGTGATACGTTATTCTTAACAACTAAAACAGGAACATCTGAATTTCTAACTACTCGTTCTGTATTTGAACCAACAAAAAACTCCATAACTCCACTAGTGCCATGAGACCCCATCACAATAAGATCTGCTTCATGTTTTTCTGCAACATCATTAACTTCACTAAACACTTTAAAATGTTTAACTATTGGAGTTACTTTAATATCATTTAGGTAAGGTTTGTTTAAAAAATTCTCAAATTTTTGTTCAGCCAATTTAAAAAAGAATGCTGTTTTTTGATTTTGTAATCCGTCTGATGCAGACAAAATAATATCAGACATTTCTAACATATGTAGCGCTAACAATTCTGCATTGTATTTCTTTGCTAGTTTAGCTGCTGTTTCAAGTGCATATTCTGAATATTCAGAAAAATCGATGGGTACTATAATTTTTTTCATGATTTCTTTTTTTAGGGTTAAACAGTCATTGAAAACAACTCTGCATTTGGTTGTTTTCGTTGCAATAATAAATCGAAAGCCATACAAATGTTTCTAACAAATGGTCGACCTTTAGTTGTCACCTCAATACTATTAGAGTAAATATTGAGTAATCCATCTTCCTCCATCTCTTTTAATCGTATTAAAATATCTGGAATCTCTTTAAAATAGAGTTTATCTTTTGTCCAAGAGGTTTTAAATTGGCACATTAAATTAAGAATGTGCTTTCTTATAATTAAATCTTCATTATTTAAAATATGTCCTCTGTAAACCGGCAAAGTATTATGATTTAATAGATTATAATAAGCCTCTATTCCTTTTACATTTTGAGAAAATCCATACCAGCTGTCACTAATTGAAGATACACCTAAACCAATCATAGCTTGGGTTTTTGATGCTGTATAACCCATAAAATTTCTATGTAATTTACTGTTCAAAAATGACTTACATAGAGCGTCTGTTGGCAAAGCAAAATGATCCATACCTATCTCTTTATATCCAACTTCAGCCAGTAATTGTTTTCCTAGTTCATACTGTTTTCGCTTTAACTCTGCTGTTGGTAAATCAGAATCATTATATCCACGCTGCCCATTTCCTTTAATCCAGGGTACATGTGCATAGCTATAAAAAGCTAATCTATCTGGGAGTAACGCCTTAGTTTTTAAAATTGTTTCCTTAACATGCTCTATGCTCTGATAAGGTAAACCAAAAATAATATCATGTCCTACTGAGCTATATCCAATTTCTCTCGCCAACTCTGTAGCACGTTTTACATTATCAAAAGGTTGAATTCTGTTTATGGCTTTTTGTACAGTTTCATTATAATCTTGTACACCGTAACTTACACGTCTAAAACCAACATCGTATAATGCTTGTAGATGCTCTTTTGTAGTATTATTTGGGTGGCCTTCAAAACTGAATTCATATTTTTTTGCTAGTACAGCAGGTTTTAAAATTCCATTAATTAAGTGTTTTAAATTTTCTGGACTAAAAAATGTTGGGGTACCGCCACCTAAGTGTAATTCTTTAATAATTGGTTTTTCATCAAACAATTCTAAATATAAATACCACTCTTTTAAAACTGCACTTATATATGGAGTTTCAACACTATGTTGTTTAGTAATTCGTTTATTACACCCACAAAATGTGCACAAACTTTCACAAAATGGCAAATGAATGTATAAACTAATCCCTTCTGTAGAATTACTTTCTTTAAAAGATTTTTTTAAAGAATTCTTCCATTTCTTTAATGAAAATGTGTCTTGATTCCAATACGGAACCGTTGGATAACTTGTGTAACGAGGTCCCGCTACATTGTATTTATTTATTAACGAACTTAACATACCTAACATTTATAATTCAAAAATAGACCAAAGGTCAATTTAAAAATATGATATATGTCATGTAGAATATTTGCAATTGTTTTTTTAAACGCTTAACTTTCGATTAAATAAAAAAATATTTAAAATGAAAAAATTAAACTTCCTAGTAATCTTATTAGCTATGAGTATAATTGCTTGTAAAAGTGAGAAAAAAGAAACCATTGTTGAAGAAGAAATAGAAGAGATAGTAGAATCTGAAGTTGTTACTCCCAAAAAAGTCACTATGCAATTAGCATCTAAAAGTGATAGTAATGTAACTGGAAATATAGTTTTTACAGAAGAAAATGGTAATGTTAGTATGACAGCGGTTATGACCGGCTTAGAATCTGGTGAACACGCAATACATATACATGCGTCTTCTGATTGCTCATCACCAGATGGTAAATCGGCTGGTGGACATTGGAACCCAACTAACACACCACACGGAAAATGGGGTGCTGCTGAAGGTTATCATAAAGGTGATATAGGGAATTTTACAGCAGACGAAAGTGGGAACGCAACAGTTTCCTTTTCTACAGATGAATGGTGTATTGGCTGTGGAGATGATACTAAAGACATACTAGGTAAAGGTGTTATTGTTCATGCAGGAGCTGATGACTTTACTTCTCAACCCTCAGGTGCAGCTGGTGCTAGAGTAAGTTGTGCAGGTATAATTGAATGATATTTAGCTTTTAGAAAGAAGTATTAAATAAAAAAAGCTACCATAAACGGTAGCTTTTTTATGTTTTACATATATGAGATGTTACATTCTCTCAGGAACTTGAATTCCTAGAACACTAAATGAATTTTTAATAGTTTGAGCAACTGTTTTTGAAAGCTGAACTCTGAATACTTTTTTTGGTTCTGTTTCAGCTCCTAGAATGGAAACATTTTGATAAAACGAATTAAAGCCTTTTACTAAATCGTAAGTAAAATTAGCAATTAAAGCAGGACTATGATTCTCTGCTGCATTCTGAATAACTTCAGGAAACAACTGTAGTTGCTTCAACAACTCTTTTTCTTTAGGATGAAGTTCTAAATCAGTTGAGTTAATTGTAACATCTTTAGTTAAATCAGACTTTCTTAAAATAGCTTGAATTCGAGCATAGGTATATTGAATAAAAGGACCTGTATTTCCTTGAAAATCAATAGAATCCTTTGGGTCGAATAAAATACGCTTTTTGGGATCTACCTTTAATATATAATATTTTAAAGCACCTAAACCTATAGTTTTATAAAGTTCTTTTTTCTCAGCTTCAGAATAACCATCAAGCTTACCAAGTTCTTCAGATATCTCTTCAGCTGTAGCCGCCATTTCATTAATTAAATCATCAGCATCAACAACGGTACCTTCTCTACTTTTCATTTTTCCACTTGGCAAATCTACCATTCCATAGCTTAAATGATATAGATTATCGGCCCATTCAAATCCTAATTTTTTTAGAATTAAAAACAAAACTTGAAAATGATAATCTTGCTCGTTTCCAACAGTATATACCATACCGCCAACATCTGGAAAATCTTTGATTCTTTGAATGGCAGTACCAATATCTTGTGTCATGTAAACCGCAGTGCCATCTGCTCGTTGTACAATTTTTTTATCTAATCCATCATCGGTTAAATCGCACCAAACCGAGCCATCTTCCTCTTTTACGAAAACTCCTTTTTTCAAGCCTTCCTCTACAAACTCTTTTCCTAGCAAATAGGTATTACTTTCGTAATACAGGGTATCAAAATCTACTCCTAAATTCTTGTAAGTTATATCAAAACCGTCGTATACCCAACCATTCATTTTCTTCCAAAGAACTACTGTTTCTTTATCTCCAGCTTCCCACTTTTGAAGCATTTTTTGAGCTTCTAAAAGTAATGGTGCATTTTTTTTTGCGTCTTCTTCAGTACTTCCGTTTTTAACCAACTCTTGAATTTCTTTCTTGTATTCTTGGTCAAATTTCACGTAATAGTTTCCTACTAACTTATCACCTTTTAAACCTGTAGATTCTGGTGTTTCACCATTTCCACTTAGTTTCCAAGCTAACATACTTTTACAAATATGAATACCTCTGTCGTTAATGATTTGGGTTTTATAAACCTTTTTCCCGGAAGCTTTCAAAATTTCGGCAACACTAAACCCCAAAAGGTTATTTCTGATATGCCCTAAATGCAAAGGTTTATTCGTATTTGGTGAAGAATATTCAACCATAATAGCTTTATCTTCTTTTGAGGGTTTTAAATATCCAAAAGAATTATTGTCTTTTATAGTATTGAAAAAATCTACATAAAAAGAATCTGTTATTTCTATATTTAAAAAACCTTTAACCACATTAAACGATTTTACTTCGTTTATGTTTTCAACCAAATACTCACCAATTTTTTCTCCTATTTGCACTGGGTTTCCCTTAACAAAACGTAACATAGGAAAAACAACAACTGTAATGTCTCCAATAAATTCTTTTCGAGTTGCTTGAAATTCTACAGATTCTAAATTGATATTAAAAATTGTTGAAACAGCTTGTTTTACATGAGCTGTTAAAGTTTCTTGAAGGTTCATGGATTGCTACTCTTTTAAGTGAGCAAAGATAAAATTTTTATTAAAGTAGTATTATTAAATTTTATTTTAAATACTGAGTAAAATCTTCGAAAAACAGACTTCTTGTGGTAGTTCAAAAAAAAATAGTGAAACGACTAAAAACATGATGTATTTCATCGATAAAAGTGCTGTTTTTCTATGATTTTTGCCGTTAATCTATTCGTCGATTTTTGTCTTATTAATTACACAGCCTTTTAACTAATTTATAGGTATTAAAACCTAGAAATTAGATTTTAATAAGCCTTTTTGCAAATTTTGTTTTGTAAAGCTATTAATAACTTTCCGGCTAGCTGGAAATTTTAACAAATACATTACAACTTAATAAAGCCATCTTATTTCCCTCAAACTTAAGATATATTTAATTTTTGCTTTCATTGTTTGTTGTAATTGAAATGTTGTATGAGGATAATTTTTACTTTCTTTCTATTTTTATTTGTGCTCTTTGGTTACTCTCAAACCAAGGAAATAGATAGCCTATCCATAGAATTAGCATACAAAACTCAGGACTCTAGTAAAGTAGAAACATCTTTAAGCTTAATCAAGTCCCTATATGAAATAAATGAGTTTGACAAAGCTTTAAAATATATTATTCAAAGTGAAAAACTCGCTACTAGTTTAAATTTCAAAAAAGGAATTGCAGAAATAGGTTATTACAAAGCTTTAATATATGCTCAAAATAATGACTACATAAATGCCGTTAGCGGATATGAAAAATCAAAACAGTTATTTGGGGTATTAAATGACACACTAGGTATTGCCAAAGTAAATAACAGTATTGGTTTAATTGAAATTAAGCGTGGTAACTATAATAAAGGTTTACAATATGCACTTGCTGCAATTGAAGTTCTGGAAAGTAAAAATTTAAAAAACGAACTTCGTTTAGCATATAGTAATTTAGCAAAAGCTTATTACAATATAAATGCATACGAAAAAGCTATAGAGTTTTATTTAAAAGCATTAAACGTTCAAGAACAACTTAATGACCAACAAGGTATAAACGAGTCTAATTTAAAGTTGGCAGAACTTTACTCCAATAAAAAAGAGCACAGAAAAGCTATTGACTACTATGAAACCATCTTAGATGATGTAAAGGAAGATTCTATTAGGAGACTTGTTTTTCCTAAGCTAGGGGGAGAATACCTGAAATTTAATGATTACGAAAAAGCAACTCAGTATTTAATAAAAGGTTATAACTTAAACAGGCGTTTTAAAAATGATGTTAACTTACTTATAGTTTTAAATAATCTGGGAGAATTAAATTTACAAGAAGACAGATTAGCTACTGCCGAAAAACAATTGCTTGAAGCAGGAGATATTGCTAAAAAAATTAACAATAAAACTGAATTACTGAGGCACTACGAACTCATGAAATCCCTGGATTCTACAAGAGGAAAATTTGCTAATGCATACATTTGGCAACAAAGATACTATGATTTAAAAAGTTCGCTAAAGCAAGAAGTTGTTAAAATAGATAGTAATATTACTCCTCCGAAATTAGAATTAGATCCGAGTTTTGACAAATTAAATACTAATAATACTTCAGATAATATTACTCCTACAGAAAGTGATACTATAAATCAAAAAGAAATCAAAAAGTTTAAATTGATTTTTTATGCTTTACTAGCTGCGTTGGTTATTGTTTCAACCTTTTTAATTCTTATCTACTTAAAAAGGAATAACAATATAAAATACACTCAAGAATTAGAAGAAAAGAATATCAAAATTGAATTACAAAACGATGCTTTTCAAGAACAAACTAAACATCTTGAGAATGTAAATAATGTAAAAGACAAGCTTTTCTCTATTGTATCTCATGATTTAAAAGATTCACTTTCATCTATAAATGGCTTTATAGATTTACTAAAAGATGGCTCTTTATCTAGAGAAGAATTTGATAATTTAATTCCGGAATTAAGTGAAAACGCAAATAATGCCTCATTACTTTTATTTAATTTATTAAACTGGTCTAAATCTCAAATGCAATCTTTAGAACCTAAACCTTCATTATTTGATATTCAAGAAGTTTTTGAACAAAAAATTAGACTTGTTGAGCAGCGTATGGAGAGCAAAGGTATTAATTTAGTAGACCATTCATTAAGAGATTTTGCTTATGCTGATAGAAGTATGTTTGAAATAGTAATTCAAAACTTATTGGCAAATGCATTAAAATTCTCTAGAAGTGGTGATACAATTACAGTTTCTAACCATATAAGTAATGGTAGCTGTATAGTTAGTGTTGCAGATACTGGAATTGGTATTTCTAAAAAGAATATCGATAAATTATTTAATAAAAACACGTTCACTACAGTAGGAACTAATAACGAAAAAGGTACTGGTTTAGGTCTTTCTATTTGTAAAGAATTAGTTGAACTAAATAATGGTAAAATTTGGGTTGAAAGTACAGAGAATGTAGGTAGTACTTTTTATGTTCAATTACCAAAATCTAAACCAAACGATGCTTAATTTATTTTTAAGTTTTAGGTAAAAATACTTCAGCCATCATACAACGGGCACTTCCGCCACCACATGTCTCAATAGTTTCTAAGGAACTAGATAATATTTTTGTGTGTTTCTTTAAAATATTAATTTGATTTAATGTTAAAGAATCATGAGCTGCTTGACTCATAATTAAGTAACGTTCATCATTTAAACCCTTTACTTGAAGCATGTTTCCTGCGAAATTATTGACTTGCTGCTCAGTAATATCAATTATCTCTTTTCCATCTTCTTTTAAATGCTTTAGGACATTTTTTCGTTCTTTTCTATCATCAATACTACTCAAACAAATAACTGCAAAAGTTTCACCAACGCACATCATTACATTAGTATGATATATTGGTTTTCGTTCCCCTCCTACTGTTTGATTTGCAATAAAAATTACTGGGCTATATTCAAAATCTTCGCAAAACTCAATAAATAAATCTTCATCTGCTCTTGGTGATAATGCGCAATATGCCTTTTTGTTTACTCTATCTAAAGCAATGCTACCTGTACCTTCTAAAAAATAACTTTCTTCCTCTGCACTTGTGTAATCAACAATATTATTGATTAAAAAACCAGAACCTTCTAATTTTAAAAAAACATCTTCTCTTCGTTCCAATCGTCTATTTTCAGCAAACATAGGATATATAGCTGCCGTTCCATCTTCGTGAAATGACACCCAATTATTTGGAAAAACTGCGTCTGGTGTATCAAATTCATCAGTATCATTAACTACAACTACATTAACGCCAATACTTTTTAACTTCTCTACGTATACATCAAATTCTTTTTGCGCTTTAACGCTTATTGTATCGGGAAGTAAGCCATCAATATGTTCTTGATAATAGTTATTTATAGCTGTTTGCTCATTCATCCTAAAATTAATTGGACGAATCATTAAAATAGTATTTGTAGTTTGTTGCATATAAATTAATCTCTAATTAAAGGCATTGTAGTACAACGCAATAAGCCTCCTTGCTTAGATATTTGAGAATAAGGAACTTCTTCAACCGTAAAACCTTCCTGTCGAAGCCAATTATTTAAACGGGTAAAACTTTTTTCTGATATAACAACATCTTCTGAAATAGAAAAAATGTTACTATTCATCTCATACATTTCATCTTTAGTAATTTCAAATACATTATCCTTCCCAAAGAAATCTACCAACCATTGATATTCCTTTTCAATTAAAAAACCGTTTTTATGAATTATGGCTTTGCCTTTGCCTAAGGGTTGAAAACAGCAGTCTAGATGTAACGCATTTTCCTTAGCGTTTGTGTTTGATTTTCTGAGTTCAAAGGATTTTACAATCTTATTAGGAAACAATTCCTGAATAGCTATTACAGCATCAATATTTGTTCTTGCAGTAATTAATTCTGAATAGTCTTCACCTGAATATGTTCCAATAAAAATATAATCATTCCAAGGCATAACATCTCCACCTTCTACATGACATTCTTCAGGGAGTATTATACGTTTATCTTCCGCTACTTGATTCCAAATATAATCTATCGCATGTACTTCTTCTTCTCTGTCGGGCAAAATATTTGCTTCTATTAAAATATCATCAATTACAAAAGCAATATCTCTTGCAAAAATTTGGTTACAACCTTTTATAACTTGGGGTCTATAAACTTTTACATCATATTTATTAAAAACCGCCACTACAGCATCTAACTCATTAATCATGTCTTCCTCGGACGGGTAAGTACCAGCCAGAATATGCTCGATACTTTTAGGGTCATAACAGTCTTCAACCTTTGGAATAGGACCGTTACTATTAGCAGCTCCTAAAACAACAGACCGTAAAGTTGAAGTTTCATTTTTTACATTTAATTTCAGCATTCAATATTCATATTATAATATCAAAACTAATAATTATCAACAAGAAATTATATTATTCTTAAAAAAATTGTCTAAAAAAAGAAAAGTTTCACGAAAAAATCGTGAAACTTAAATATTATTCAAAATGGTAAATATATCTATCTTTTCTTGATAGGCACATATGAGCGTTCAGTTTCTCCAATATATATTTGTCTAGGTCTTCCTATAGGCTCTTTACGTAAACGCATTTCTCTCCATTGTGCTATCCAACCTGGTAAACGTCCAATAGCGAACATTACTGTAAACATTTCTGTTGGAATACCCATAGCTCTATAAATGATACCAGAATAGAAATCTACATTTGGATATAATTTTCTATCTACGAAATATGGATCTTCTAATGCCTCTTTTTCTAAACCTTTTGCAATTTCTAAAATAGGGTCTTCAACTCCTAAATCATGTAAAACTTGATCTGCAGCTTTCTTTATAATTTTAGCGCGTGGATCAAAATTCTTGTAAACACGGTGTCCAAAGCCCATTAATCTAAAAGGATCAGTTTTGTCTTTTGCTTTAGCCATGTACTTTTTAGTATCTCCTCCATCTTCTTGAATAGCTTCTAACATTTCTAAAACAGCTTGATTAGCACCGCCATGAAGAGGTCCCCATAGAGCAGATATTCCTGCTGAAATTGACGCAAATAAACCGGCGTGTGATGAACCAACAATTCTAACCGTTGATGTTGAACAATTTTGCTCGTGGTCAGCATGTAAGATTAATAATTTATCTAAAGCATCAACTAAAACTGGATTTTGAACATAACAGCTATTTGGTCTTGAAAACATCATCTTTAAAAGGTTTTCAACATAGCCAAGAGAATTATCACCGTAATCTAAAGGTTGTCCCTGTTTTTTTCGCATTGTCCATGCTACCAATACAGGCATTTTACCTAATAATCTTACGACTGACTTATACATTTCCTCCTCAGACTCTACATTTACTGAAGAAGGATTAAATGCTGTAAGTGCACTTGTAAGTGAAGAAATAACTCCCATAGGGTGAGCAGCCTTAGGAAATGCATCTAATATCTTCTTAATATCTTCGTCTACCGCAGACTCCGCTTTAATATCATTATGAAACTTATCGTTCTGCTCTTTAGTTGGTAACTCCCCAAAGATTAATAAATAAGCCACTTCTAGAAAGTCAACTTTATCTGCCAAACCTTCAATAGAATATCCACGATACCTCAAAACACCTTTTTCTCCATCTAAAAATGTGATAGCACTTTCACAAGATCCTGTATTTTTATATCCAGGATCAATTGTAATCACTCCATTTGTAGCACCTCTTAGTTTAGAAATGTCGATTGCAATTTCATTTTCCGATCCTTTAATTAGAGGAAATTCATACTTTTTATCATCAATTTCTATGGTCGCGTTTTTTGACATGTGTACTTGTAATTTATATTATTTAAGGATTGCTAAATTACGAAATAAGTGCCGATTTAAGAAACCTATTAACAAAGCTTTTAACAATTAACAAATCGGCAAATTTATGTTAAATAAAAAAGCGATTACTCAATAATAAGTAATCGCTTTTAAATATAAAATATTGGAGTATTATTGTTTCACTTTAAACGCATTTCCTTGTGGAAAATAAGCAACAGATCCTAATTCTTCTTCAATACGAAGTAATTGATTGTACTTTGCCATACGATCACTTCTTGATGCAGATCCAGTTTTTATTTGGCCACAGTTTAATGCTACTGCTAAATCTGCAATAGTATTATCTTCAGTTTCTCCAGATCTATGAGACATTACAGATGTATAACCTGCATTTTTAGCCATATTTACAGCTGCAATAGTTTCAGTTAGAGATCCTATCTGGTTTACTTTAATAAGAATTGAATTTGCAATACCTTCATTAATACCTCTAGATAAACGCTCTACATTTGTAACAAATAAATCGTCACCAACTAATTGCACTTTTTCTCCAATTAATTCTGTTAAATGACTCCAACCTTCCCAGTCGTTTTCATCCATTCCATCTTCAATAGATATAATTGGGTACTTAGAAGCTAATTCTGCTAAATACTCAGCTTGCTCTTTACTTGTTCTTACAACTCCTGTATCACCTTCAAATTTCTTATAATCATATTTTCCATCAACAAAAAATTCAGCTGCTGCACAATCTAAAGCGATTTTAACCTCATCACCAAATTTATATCCAGCATTTTCTACAGCTTTAGCAATTGTATCTAAAGCATCTTCAGTACCTCCAGCTAAATTTGGAGCAAATCCGCCTTCATCACCTACTGCTGTACTTAAATCTCTATCGTGTAGTACTTTTTTAAGATTATGAAAAATCTCAGTACCCATTTGCATGGCGTGCGTAAAATTTTTCGCCTTTACTGGCATAATCATAAATTCTTGAAATGCAATAGGTGCATCACTATGTGAACCTCCGTTGATTATATTCATCATTGGTAATGGAAGAGTATTTGCAGAAACACCACCAACATAGCGATATAATGGCAAGCCTAATTCATTTGCAGCTGCTTTAGCCACTGCAAGAGAAACACCTAAAATGGCATTAGCGCCTAATTTAGATTTGTTTGGAGTACCATCTAAATCTATCATGGTTTGATCTATGTAATTCTGCTCAAAAACAGAAACACCAAGTAATTCTTCTGCAATAATTGAATTTACATTCTCTACAGCTTTCAAAACACCTTTACCCATATATGTATCTCCACCATCTCGTAATTCTACGGCTTCGTGTTCTCCAGTTGATGCTCCTGAAGGAACTGCAGCTCTACCTAAAACATTATTTTCTGTTACAACATCTACTTCAACTGTTGGATTACCTCTTGAATCCAAAATTTGTCTTGCGTGAATATTAATTATTATACTCATAATTGGTTTGTTTTAAATCTTAATTATTACCTCAAATTTACGGCTTATTCTTGTTTATTTTTAGTTGTTCTTAAAGAAATATTCAAAAACACCTCTACAACGTTTTAGTTAACAAAAGCCTCAAAACAGACAGCTATTTTGAGGCTTATAAATTATTTATTTTTTATGTTTTCAATAAACTGATCAAAAAGATATTCAGAATCATGAGGTCCTGGACTTGCCTCAGGATGGTATTGAACTGAAAAACAATTTTTATTCTTCATTGCTAAACCTGCAACTGTATGATCATTTAAATGTACATGTGTTATTTCTAAATCTGGATGAGCCTCAGAATCCTCTCTATTAACCGCAAATCCATGATTTTGAGATGTAATTTCACCTTTTCCTGTAATCATATTTTTTACAGGATGGTTGATTCCTCTATGACCATTATGCATCTTGTAAGTTGACACACCATTTGCTAGTGCTATTACTTGATGACCAAGGCAAATACCAAATAATGGTAAATCTCTTTTTATAATTTCTTTAGCAACTTGTTGCGCCTCTACCAGAGGTTCTGGATCTCCTGGTCCATTTGACAAAAAGTAGCCATCAGGCTTAAAAGCTTCTAAATCTTCAAATTTAGAATTATATGGAAATACTTTAATGTAAGCATCTCTTTTTGCAATGTTACGGAGTATGTTCTTTTTAATTCCTATATCTAAAGCGGCAACTCTGTAAGTTGCATTTTCATCTCCAAAATAATATGGCTCTTTAGTTGAAACTTTTGAAGCGAGTTCTAGACCTTCCATGTTAGGTACTTCGGCTAACTGCTTTTTTAATCCTTCAATATTATCAATTTCTGTAGATATTACTGCATTCATTGCACCATGATCTCTAATATAACTAACCAAGGCTCTTGTATCTACATCAGAAATTGCTAATAAATTATTTTTATCCAAAAAGTCTTCTAGAGAACCTTCAGAATCTACACGAGAGTATTCGTAACTAAAATTTCTAACGATTAATCCTGCTATCTTTATAGAGTCAGATTCTACCTCGTCGGCATTTGTTCCATAATTACCAATATGAGCATTTGTAGCTACCATAAGCTGACCGTAATAAGAAGGGTCTGTAAAAATCTCTTGGTAACCCGTCATGCCTGTATTGAAACAAACCTCACCAAAGGCTGTTCCTTGTTTATTACCAACTACTTTACCATAAAAAATGGTTCCATCTGCTAATAGAATGAGGGCTTTTTGTCTTTTTTGATATTTCATTTGTTAGTTTAAATTATAAAAATATGTCACATGTAACACTATATTGTGTATCTAATTTTGATACTAACTTTAGTTTACAGATGCTTCATATTTATTTAAAAAGTTTCACAAAATTGCATAAAAAAAAGGATAAACTAAAATAGTTTATCCTTTATATATTAAATGCTTATTAACATTTACTCTTCTTCGTTTGATGCTTTAGTTTCAACTGGTACTGCAACAGCAGGTTTAGAACCTCCTCTTCTACTTCTACGAGTTGTTTTCTTAGCTTTTTTATCAGCATTATAGATTTCATTGTAATCTACAAGCTCTATCATTGCCATATCAGCATTATCCCCTAAACGATTTCCAAGCTTTATAATTCTTGTATAACCACCAGGTCTGTCAGCAACTTTAGCAGCTACATCTCTAAACAATTCAGCAACAGCTTCTTTTTGTCTTAAACGAGCCATAACTAAACGTCTATTATGTGTTGTATCTTCTTTAGACTTTGTAATCATTGGCTCAACAAATTGTTTTAAAGCTTTTGCTTTAGCAACTGTTGTATTGATTCGCTTGTGTTCAATTAAAGAACAAGCCATATTTGCTAACATAGCCTTTCTGTGGGCTGTCTGTCTACCTAAGTGATTTACTTTTTTTCCGTGTCTCATGACATTTGTTTTATCATCTTGCTACCAAACTCGTTAATCGAGGAGCAAAATATGATTAATTAATCTTTATCTAATTTATATTTACTTAAATCCATTCCAAAATTTAATCCTTTTACATTAACTAGCTCTTCCAGTTCTGTTAAAGACTTCTTACCAAAGTTTCTGAATTTCATTAAATCATTTTTATTGAAAGATACTAAGTCTCCTAAAGTATCAACCTCTGCAGCTTTTAAACAATTAAGTGCACGTACAGATAAATCCATATCGATTAGCTTAGTTTTAAGCAACTGACGCATGTGAAGTGATTCTTCATCATAAGTTTCAGTTTGTGCAATTTCATCAGCTTCTAAAGTGATTCGCTCATCAGAGAATAACATGAAGTGGTGAATTAATGTTTTTGCAGCTTCGGTTAAAGCGTCTTGTGGCGTTATTGAACCGTCAGTAATGATTTCAAAAACTAATTTTTCATAATCAGTTTTTTGCTCAACACGATAGTTTTCAATACTGTATTTAACGTTTTTTATTGGTGTGTAAATTGAATCTGTAAAGATTGTTCCCATTGGGGCAGAAGCTTTTTTGTTTTCTTCTGCAGGCACATAACCTCTACCTTTTTCAATAGTAATTTCCATATTAAAATTCACTTTTGGATCTAAGTTACAGATTACTAATTCTGTATTTAAAACTTGAAACCCAGAGATAAATTTTTGAAAATCACCAGCTGTTATTCTTTCTTGACCAGAAATTGAAATTGAAATTGATTCGTTATCAATATCTTCAATTTGTCTTTTAAAACGAACTTGTTTTAGGTTTAGAATGATTTCTGTTACATCTTCTACCACACCTGCAATTGCAGAAAATTCATGGTCTACACCTTCTATTCTAACCGATGTAATTGCAAAACCTTCTAAAGAAGATAATAAAACTCTTCTTAATGCATTACCTACTGTTAAACCGTAACCTGGTTCTAATGGTCTGAATTCGAATTTACCTTCGAAATCAGTAGAATCAATCATGATTACTTTGTCTGGTTTTTGAAAATTAAATACTGCCATATTGTTCTTCGTTTTAATTGTTATTTAGTTGCGCGATTTAAAAGTTTGAAGAAGACTAATAAATCCTTTGGCTAAATACCAATGTGATTAATTTATTATTTAGAATATAATTCGACGATGAATTGTTCGTTTATGTTTTCTGGAATTTGAATTCTAGCAGGAACAGAAACGTAAGTTCCTTGCTTAGTATCACTATTCCAAGTAATCCATTCATAAACATTACTTGAATTTGAAAGTGATCTTTCAATAGCTTCAAGTGATTTTGATTTTTCTCTTACAGCAACAACGTCACCAGCTTTTAAAGAGTAAGATGGAATATTTACTAATTCTCCATTTACAGTAATGTGTCTGTGAGATACTAATTGTCTCGCACCACTTCTTGTTGGAGCAATACCCATTCTGAAAACTACGTTATCTAATCTAGATTCACATAATTGTAGAAGAACCTCACCTGTAATTCCTTGTGCTGCTCTTGCCTTTTTAAATAATCCTCTAAATTGACGCTCTAAGATACCATAGGTATACTTAGCCTTTTGTTTTTCCATCAATTGGATTGCGTATTCTGATTTTTTTCCTCGTCTACGGTTATTACCATGTTGACCAGGTGGGTAGTTTCTTTTTTCGAAAGATTTATCATCTCCGAAGATAGCTTCGCCAAATTTACGAGCTATTTTAGTTTTAGGACCAGTATATCTTGCCATTTTAAATTTGTTTTGAGAGTGATTATGAATTAAGGTCTTAATCTTATCCTTCGATAATCGTTGATCTCTCGTTAATACTTGTTAATAATTTTTTCGGTCTGCAAATTTACACAAAAATTAACATCATCTGATATTCAGATGACATTAATTTTCTATTTGCTTTTATTTAATTCGCGTTAATTAAAACGTGATTAAACTCTTCTTCTTTTTGGTGGACGACATCCGTTATGTGGTAATGGTGTAACATCAATAATTTCTGTTACTTCAATACCAGCATTGTGGATAGAACGAATAGCAGATTCTCTACCATTTCCTGGGCCTTTCACATAAACCTTTACTTTTTTCAATCCAGCTTCTGATGCCACTCCTGCAGCATCTTCAGCAGCTAATTGAGCCGCATAAGGTGTGTTTTTCTTAGAACCTCTAAATCCCATTTTACCAGCTGAAGACCATGAAATTACGTCTCCCTTTTTGTTGGTAAGTGAAATAATGATGTTGTTAAAAGAAGCTGTAACATGAGCTTCTCCTACTGAATCAACTATAACTTTACGTTTTTTTGTACTTGTCTTTGCCATATTTTCTAGTGATTAGTTTTAGTGATAGTCGCTAGAATCCTAAACCGTAATTTCAAACAGATTCCTTCCAACGTCTAAATACTAAAGACCAAATATTTCTAATTATTATTTAGTTGCTTTTTTCTTGTTAGCAACTGTTTTTCTTCTACCTTTTCTGGTTCTAGAGTTGTTTTTAGTACGTTGTCCTCTTAATGGTAAACCAGATCTGTGGCGTATTCCTCTGTAACACCCAATATCCATTAATCTTTTAATGTTTAATTGTGTTTCAGAACGTAATTCACCTTCTATTGTGAAACTACCAACAGCATCACGAATACCAGCTATTTGGTCATCGGTCCAATCTTGAACTTTTGTACTTTCGTCTACTTTAGCCGTTGCTAAAATTTCTTTTGCTCTACTTCTACCTATTCCATAGATATAAGTTAAAGAAATAACTCCTCTTTTGTTTTTTGGTATGTCTACACCTGCAATTCTTGCCATAATTACCCTTGTCTTTGTTTAAATCTAGGATTCTTTTTGTTAATTACGTAAAGTCTTCCTTTTCTACGCACGATCTTACAATCTGCACTTCTTTTTTTAACTGATGCTCTTACTTTCATCGTATTAGTATCTATAAGTTATTCGAGCCTTCGTTAAATCATAAGGACTCATTTCTAATTTTACTTTATCACCTGGTAATAGTTTAATATAATGCATACGCATTTTTCCAGAGATATGTGCCGTCACAATGTGACCGTTTTCTAATTCAACACGAAACATAGCATTTGATAACGCTTCTATAATAGTTCCGTCTTGTTCTATTGCTGCTTGTTTTGCCATAGTATAATAATTAAGCTACTGCTTTTCTATTTTTACCTGTCTTCATCAAACCATCATAGTGTCTATTTAACAAATAGGAATTTATTTGTTGCATAGTATCTATTGCAACTCCTACCATAATTAATAGTGAGGTCCCTCCGAAAAATAAAGCCCATCCTGCTTGTACTCCCATTAATTTAACAATAAAAGCTGGGAACACAGCAATAAGCGCTAAAAATATAGAACCTGGTAAAGTTATTTGAGACATTATTTTATCTAAATATTCTGATGTTTCAGAACCTGGACGAATTCCAGGAATAAAACCTCCACTACGTTTTAAATCGTCAGCCATTTTATTTGTAGGTACAGTAATCGCTGTATAAAAGTATGTAAATACAATTATTAACAGAGCAAAAGTAACATTATACCAAAAACCAAACATATCTGAATAGTTAGTTTGCATCCATGCACCAGCTGTAGTTTCTTTTAAAAACGAAGACCCACCAATTAAACTTGGTACAAACATAATAGCTTGAGCAAATATAATTGGCATAACCCCAGAGGCATTAAGCTTTAGTGGAATGTATTGTCTTGATCCTGCCATAGCACTTTTCTCATAACCACCACTTGCAGTTCTTCTTGCATATTGTACAGCAATTTTTCTAACACCCATTACTAACATAATTGAAGCTAAAATTATTACAAACCATATTACCAATTCAAAAAGAATAAGCATTACATTATTACCTTCTAATCTAGTAGCTGCATTTTGTAAAAACGATTGTGGTAAAGTAGCGATAATACCAACCATAATTAATAGTGATATACCGTTGCCAATACCTTTATCAGTAATTTTTTCTCCTAACCACATCGCAAAAATACAACCTGTTACCAGTATCGTAACTGATGAGAAATAGAATAAAAATCCGGTTCCTAATAAAAAAGCACTTGGTGGAATACCTAAAGCTGGTAAGCTAGCTAAGTAGCCTGGTGCTTGTAATAAACAAATTGCTATGGTTAACCATCTAGTAATTTGAGTAATCTTCTTTTGACCACTCGCTCCTTCTTTTTGTAATTTTTGCAAATAAGGAATAGCTATACCCATTAATTGAACCACAATAGAAGCAGAAATGTATGGCATAATACCAAGTGCAAATACAGATGCGTTTGCAAAAGCTCCACCAGTAAAGGCATTAAGTAAACCTAATATTCCTCCATCTGTTTTATCAGCCAAACCACCTAATTGGGCAGCATCAATACCTGGTAATACAACTTGGGCACCAAATCGATAAACTAATAACAAACTCAACGTTACGATGATTCTGTTTCTCAGTTCCTCAATTTTCCAAACATTCTTTATTGATTCTATAAATTTCATACTTGTAAAAAGTCTTATATAGTTACAGCTTCTCCTCCTGCAGCTTCAATAGCAGCTTTTGCTGAAGCAGTAAACTTATGTGCAGATACTTTTAATTTTGCTTTTAACTCTCCACGGCCCATAATTTTAACTAAATCATTTTTTCCAGCTAAACGGTTAGTGAATAATATTTCAAAATCTACTGTATCTTTAATTTTCTTATCATCAACCAATTGTTGTAATGTATCTAAATTGATACCTTGATACTCAACGCGGTTAATGTTAGTAAAACCAAATTTAGGAACACGTCTTTGAAGTGGCATTTGCCCTCCCTCAAATCCTAGTTTCTTAGAATAACCTGAACGAGATTTTGCTCCTTTGTGACCACGTGTTGCCGTACCACCTTTACCAGAACCTTGTCCTCTACCTATTCTTTTACCTTGGCTTTTTACTGAACCTTCTGCAGGTTTTAAATTACTTAAATCCATTTTTCAGTTTATATTTTTAAGCTTCTTCAACAGAAACTAAATGTGAAACTTTAGCAACCATACCAAGAATATTTGGTGTAGCTTCATGCTCTTTTACTTGACCAATCTTTTTAAGACCAAGAGCTTCTAAAGTTCTTTTTTGTCTTTGCGAACGATTGATTGCGCTTTTAACTTTTTTTACTTTAATCTTTGCCATCTCTGTCTGTATTAAGCGTTAAAAACTTGTTCAAGTGTAATACCTCTGTCTCTAGCAATAGCATTCGCATCTCTTAATTGTAATAAAGCATCAAAAGTTGCTTTCACTACGTTATGAGGGTTTGAAGATCCTTGAGATTTAGATAATACATCGTGTACACCTACGGCCTCAAGAACAGTTCTTACAGCACCTCCAGCAATTACACCTGTACCAGGAGCAGCAGGAATAATATTTACTCTAGCTCCACCATATTTACCTTTTTGCTCATGTGGTAATGTTCCTTTGATAATAGGAATACGTACAAGATTTTTCTTAGCATCTTCAACAGCTTTTGCAATTGCGCTAGCTACGTCTTTAGATTTTCCTAAACCTTGTCCTACAACACCAGCTTCATCACCAACTACAACAATTGCTGAAAAACCAAATGCTCTACCACCTTTAGTTACTTTTGTAACTCTTTGTACACCAACTAAACGATCTTTAAGATCTAACCCACCTGGTTTTACTAATTCTGCACTTTTATATTTTTTAAACATAATTTCTTAGAATTTAAGTCCTGCTTCTCTAGCTCCTTCAGCTAATTGTTTAACTCTACCGTGGTATAAATATCCACCTCTATCAAAAGAGATTGTTTCTACACCGGCCTTTAAAGCTTTTTCAGCAAGTGCTTTACCTACTAATTTAGCTACCTCAGATTTAGTTGCTTTTGCAGCACTAATGTCTTTATCTCTTGAAGATGCTGCACTGATAGTGTTACCAGTTACGTCATCTACTAATTGAGCATAAATTTCTTTATTACTTCTATAAACAGCTAATCTTGGTCTTGCTTCTGTACCAGAAACAACCTTACGGATTCTGTTTTTTATTCTTAGTCTTCTTTCGTTCTTTGTCAATGCCATAACTTAATTATTAAGCTGATTTACCTGCTTTTCTTCTTATTTCTTCACCAACAAACTTGACTCCTTTTCCTTTGTAAGGTTCAGGTTTTCTAAATCCGCGGATTTTCGCAGCTACTTGACCAACAAGTTGTTTATCGAATGATGTGAGTTTCACTATTGGATTTTTTCCTTTTTCTGATATTGTTTCAACTTTTACTTCTGGAGCAATGTTTAAAATAATATTGTGAGAAAATCCTAAGGCTAAATCTAATTTTTGTCCTTGGTTTGATGCTCTATAACCTACACCTACCAATTCTAATTCTTTAGTCCATCCTTTAGATACACCTTCTATCATATTATGCATTAATGATCTATACAAACCATGTTTTGCTTTCTGATCTTTAGTATCAGAAGAACGTGTTACCATAACATTTCCTTCTTCTACTTTAATTTCAATAGAGTCGTAATTTTGTGTTAACTCTCCTAATTTTCCTTTTACAGTTACAACGTTATCTTTAACATCAACTGTTACACCTTCTGGAATGGCTACTGGATTATTTCCTATTCTTGACATTTCTTTCTGGCTTTAAAATTAGTATACGTAACATAAAACTTCGCCACCAACATTATCTCTTTTGGCTTGTTTACCTGTCATAACTCCATGAGAAGTTGAAACAATAGCAATACCTAAACCGTTTAAGATACGTGGTAACTCATTAGCACCAGCATACTGACGTAAACCTGGTGTACTAATTCTTTGAAGTTTCTTAATTACTGGTTCTTTTGTTTCTTTATTGTACTTAAGGGCTATTTTAATAGTTCCTTGTACAGTAGAATCATCAAACTTGTAACTTAAAATATATCCTTGTTCGAATAATATTTTAGTGATGTCTTTTTTAAGATTAGATGCAGGAATTTCTACCACTCTGTGGTTAGCACGCACTGCATTTCTAATTCTTGTCAAAAAATCCGCAATTGGATCTGAGTACATAATGAATTGATTTTGTGGTCTTGGTTTTCGAACTATTTCGAACCTTAAACCCGATTATTTAAATAATATTACCAACTAGCTTTTTTAACTCCAGGGATAAGACCTTGATTCGCCATTTCTCTGAAAGTTACACGAGAAATTCCAAAAGTTCTCATATAACCTTTTGGTCTTCCTGTTAATTTGCATCTATTATGCTGACGTATAGGAGATGCATTTTTTGGTAACTTTTGTAATGCTTCGTAATCACCAGCTTCTTTTAAAGCTTTACGTTTTTCAGCATACTTAGCTACTGTTTTAGCTCTTTTTACCTCACGGGCTTTCATTGATTCTTTAGCCATATCTTAATTCTTTTGAAAAGGTAATCCTAATTCAGTTAATAATGATTTTGCTTCTTTATCAGTATCTGCAGTAGTTACAAATGTAATATCCATACCAGAAATTTTATTCACTTTATCAATGTTTATTTCTGGAAAAATAATTTGTTCAGTAACTCCTAAATTATAGTTACCTCTACCATCAAATCCTGTAGCTTTAATTCCGTTAAAATCTCTAACACGTGGAAGTGCTGAAGTTACTAAACGATCTAAAAACTCGTACATTTTTTCACCACGTAAAGTTACTTTAGCACCAATAGGCATGCCTTTACGTAATTTAAAAGATGCAACATCCTTTTTAGATAATGTAGCTATAGCCTTTTGTCCAGTTATTGTAGCTAACTCTTCAACTGCATAGTCAATAAGTTTTTTGTCTGCTACTGCAGCACCAACTCCTTTAGATACAACTATCTTAGTAAGTTTAGGTACTTGCATTATATTTTTATAACCGAATTCGTCTGTAAGAGCTGCAATTACTCTGCTTTTATACTCTTCTTTAAGTCTAGGTGAATATGCCATAACTATATTACTTCATTAGATTTTGTTGAAAATCTTACTTTTTTATCGCCTTCCATTCTATATCCAACTCTAGTTGTTTCTCCTTTTGAAGTTAACAACGATAAGTTAGAAATATGAATAGCTGCTTCTTTCTCTACGATTCCGCCTTGAGGATTTTGTGCACTTGGTTTAGTATGTTTCTTAACCATGTTTACTCCCTCTACAATCGCTTTGTTCTTTTCTATTAATACCTTTTGTACTTTACCTTCAGACCCTTTATGATCTCCAGCAATTACCTTTACAGTATCTCCAGTTTTTATTCTAAGCTTTGTCATCTTACTTATAATGTATTAAAGCACCTCAGGTGCTAATGATACAATCTTCATGAATTGTTTATCACGAAGTTCTCTAGCAACAGGACCAAATACACGTGTTCCTCTCATTTCACCCGTTGGGTTTAACAAAACACAAGCATTATCGTCAAATCTTATATAAGATCCGTCTGGTCTTCTTACTTCTTTCTTAGTACGAACAACTACTGCTGTAGAAACTGCTTTTTTCTTAATGTTTCCATTAGGAGTTGCATCTTTTACAGAAACAACAACTTTGTCTCCTACAGAAGCGTATCTTCTTTTAGTACCGCCTAATACACGTATAACTAAAACCTCTTTAGCGCCAGTGTTATCTGCTACTTTAATTCTTGATTCTTGTTGTACCATAATTATTTAGCTCTTTCTAAAATTTCAACTAATCTCCAACATTTAGATTTACTTAAAGGTCTTGTTTCCATGATCTTTACTGTATCTCCAATATTACAATCGTTTGTTTCGTCGTGTGCTACGTACTTTTTCGTTTTTAAAACGAATTTTCCATACATAGGGTGTTTTACTTTTTTAACCTCTGCAACAACTATTGATTTTTGCATTTTGTTACTAGTAACAACTCCTATACGTTCTTTTCTTAAATTTCTTGTTTCCATTTCCATCTTTCAGCAGAATTATTGTGAATCTCTTTTAGTTAATTCAGTCGCAATTCTAGCTACAGTTCTTCTTATAGAACGTAATTGAATTGGATTTTCTAAAGGAGATATTGCATGAGCCAATTTTAGGTCTGAATAACTCTTTTTTGTTTCACCAAGCTTCTCTTGTAACTCGGCTACTGATAATTCTTTAATTTCTGATTGTTTCATCATCTTAAATTATTATGCTTCGTAATCGCGAGCAATTATAAACTTAGTTTTTACAGGTAGTTTTTGTGCTGCTAAACGTAATGCTTCTTTTGCAATGTCTAGTGGCACACCACCAACTTCAAATAAAACACGACCTGGTCTACAAACAGCTACCCATAATTCAACGGCACCTTTACCTTTACCCATACGTACTTCAAGAGGCTTTTTTGTAATAGGCTTGTCTGGAAATATTTTAATCCAAAGTTGACCTTCTCTTTTCATGTAACGTGTAGCGGCAATACGAGCTGCTTCAATTTGACGTGCAGTAATAAACGTGGCGTCTAATGCTTTTATTCCAAAAGTTCCGTTTGAAAGTTGGTGCCCTCTTCCAGAGAGACCTTTCATACGTCCTTTTTGTTGTTTACGAAATTTTGTTCTTTTAGGCTGTAACATTTTTCTTTACTTTATAAAAAATTACTTTCTACGACGAGGTCCTTTATTTCCACCTCTTCCACCTTTTCCTTGCTTCTTAGATAATCCAACAAGCGGAGAAAGCTCTCTTTTACCATATACTTCACCTTTCATGATCCATACTTTAACACCCAATCTACCATAAGTAGTGTGTGCTTCAACTAAAGCATAATCAATATCGGCTCTAAAAGTTGATAAAGGAATACGTCCTTCTTTGTAGTGTTCTGAACGTGCCATTTCAGCACCATTTAAACGACCACTAATTTGGATTTTAATTCCTTCAGCGTTCATACGCATTGTAGCAGCGATAGCCATCTTAATTGCACGTCTGTATGAAATTCTATTTTCAATTTGACGAGCAATACTAGATCCTACTAAAAATGCATCAAGTTCAGGTCTTTTAATCTCAAAGATGTTAATCTGAACTTCTTTTCCAGTAATTTTCTTAAGCTCTTCTTTTAACTTGTCTACCTCTTGACCGCCTTTACCAATAATGATACCTGGGCGAGCCGTTGTGATAGTAACGGTTACAAGTTTTAAAGTTCTCTCAATAATTACTCTACTTACACTAGCTTTAGATAAACGCGCGTGAACGTATTTTCTAATCTTATCGTCTTCGGCAAGTTTATCACCATAATCGTTTCCTCCGTACCAGTTAGATTCCCATCCTCTGATAATTCCTAAGCGATTTCCGATTGGATTTGTTTTTTGTCCCATACTCTTATTAAGCTTGTGTGTTATTGTTAGCTCCAACCACTAATGTTACATGGTTTGAACGTTTTCTTATTCTGTGTGCACGACCTTGAGGAGCTGGACGTAATCTTTTTAACATAGATCCACTGTCCACTTTAATCTCTTTTACAAATAATTCTGCAGATTCAACATCAGCATCTTCATTCTTTGCTTGCCAGTTAGCGATTGCTGATAATAACAACTTCTCTAAACGACCAGATGCTTCTTTTTGATTGAACTTCAAAATATTAAGTGCATTCTCTACCTTTTCGCCTCTTACTAAATCAGCTACTAAGCGCATTTTTCTTGGTGATGTAGGACAATTATTAAGTTTAGCAAAAGCAACATGCTTTTTTGCTTCCTTAATAGCGTCTGCCATTTGTTTTTTACGACTTCCCATAGCTTACTACTTTTTACCTTTATTTTTAGCACCAGCATGTCCACGGAATGAACGTGTTGGTGAAAATTCTCCTAACTTATGACCTACCATGTTTTCAGTTACATAAACTGGTACAAATTGACGGCCATTGTGTACTGCTATGGTTTGCCCAACAAAATCTGGAGTAATCATACTGGCTCTAGACCAAGTTTTAATTACAGTTTTTTTGTTGTTCTCAACATTCACAGCTACTTTCTTTTCCAATTTATAATGAACGTAAGGTCCTTTTTTTAATGATCTTGCCATGTCTTATTTCTTTCTACGTTCTACAATATATTTATTACTCGCTTTTGATTTAGAACGGGTTCTATAACCTTTAGCTGGAATACCGTTTCTAGAACGAGGATGTCCACCTGAAGATTTACCTTCACCACCACCCATTGGGTGATCAACTGGATTCATTACTACTGGTCTCGTTCTTGGACGTCTACCTAACCATCTTGTTCTACCTGCTTTACCACCAACTAATAATTGATGATCTGAGTTAGAAACAACACCGATTGTAGCCATACAGTTAGCAAGAATTAATCTTGTTTCACCTGAAGGTAATTTAACCGTAGCAAATTTACCATCTCTTGCCATTAATTGAGCAAAAGCACCAGCACTACGAGCCATAATAGCTCCTTGACCTGGACGTAACTCTATACAAGAAATAATAGTTCCTAATGGAATTTCACTTAAAGGCATTGCATTTCCAATTTCTGGAGCAACACCTTCTTTACTAGACACTACATTTTGCCCAACCTGAAGTCCATTTTGAGCAATAATATATCTTTTCTCACCATCTTGATAATTCAATAAAGCGATAAAAGCTGTTCTGTTTGGATCGTATTCAATAGAAGCTACTTCACCAGGAATACCTGCTTTGTCTCTTTTAAAATCGATAATACGATACTTTTTCTTATGACCTCCACCAATATAGCGCATGGTCATTTTTCCTCGATTGTTTCTACCACCAGACCTTTTGTTCGGAACGAGTAAACTCTTTTCCGGCTTATCAGTAGTAATGGCATCGTAACCGTTTACTACTCTAAAACGCTGTCCTGGTGTGATTGGTTTTAATTTTCTTACTGACATTAGTCTTTAATTACATGTTACTGTATAAATCAATCATTTCACCTTCCGCCAGTTGTACAATTGCTTTTTTAACAGCATTTGTTTTACCATGTTGAATACCAGTTTTTGTAAACTTGGTACTACGATCTGGACGGACATTTATAGTACGAACTTTTTCAACAGAAACACCATAAGCAGCTTCCACCGCTTTTTTGATTTCTACCTTATTCGCCTTTGTGTTCACCGAGAACGTATAGCAGTTTCTTAACTCGCTATCCGCTGTCGCTTTTTCTGTGATTATAGGTTTAATTAAGATACTCATCTGTTTCTTATTTACTTAAGTTTGTTTGAATTCCTTCTAAAGCACCTTCTAAAAGTACTACTTGATTTGCATTTAAAATCTTGTAAGTACTTAATTCTGAAGAAGTTATAACCTCAGAGCCTTTTAAATTGCGCGATGACAAATATACGTTATTATTTGACCCACCCAACACAAACAGAGATTTTTTGTTTTCAAGCTCTAAAGCCTTTAAAACCGCTGTAAAGTTTTTTGTTTTTGGAGCGTCAAAATTAAAGTCTTCTAAAACTGTAATTGACTTCTCTCCTGCTTTGATACTTAAGGCTGATTTACGCGCTAAACGCTTTAAGTTTTTATTAAGTTTGAAGTTGTAGTTTCTTGGTCTTGGACCGAACATACGACCTCCACCTTTAAATACACCAGACTTAATACTACCTGCTCTAGCTGTACCAGTTCCTTTTTGCTTTTTAATCTTACGTGTACTTCCAGAAATCTCAGCTCTCTCTTTTGATTTGTGAGTTCCTTGTCTTTGGTTTGCTAAATATTGTTTAACATCCAAGTATACTGCATGATTATTAGGCTCAATAGCAAACACATCTTTAGAAAGGTCTGCCTTTCTACCTGTGTCTTTTCCGTTTATATCTAAAACTGCTACTTTCATTACTTCTGAATTGTTACATAAGCGTTTTTGTGACCAGGTACACAACCTTTAACCACAAGTAGATTCTTATCAGCAACTACTTTTAAAACTCTTAAATTTTGAACTTTTACAGTATCTCCCCCCATTCGTCCAGCCATTTTCATGCCTTTAAAAACTCTTGCAGGGTAAGATGCTGCTCCAATAGATCCTGGCGCTCTTAAACGGTTATGTTGACCGTGAGTAGCTTGACCTACACCACCGAAACCATGACGTTTTACAACACCCTGAAATCCTTTACCTTTAGACGTTCCTGCTACATCAACGAATTCTCCTTCGTTAAAATGTTCAACAGTGATTGCATCTCCTAATTTGTACTCCTCATCAAAACCTTTGAATTCAACAACTTTGCGTTTTACAGAAGTACCCGCTTTTTTAGCATGACCTAAGTCTGCTTTAGTAGCGCTTTTTTCTGTCGCGTCATCGAAACCAAGTTGAATGGCTTCATAACCATCAACTTCTTCAGTTCTGACTTGGGTAACGATACATGGTCCAGCTTCAATTACCGTACAAGGAATATTCTTCCCGTTCTCGTCGAAGATGCTGGTCATACCGATTTTTTTTCCAATTAACCCAGACATATTTATTTATTATTAATTATTACTATTTCGTTGAAACTTAATTCAACATTGTTATTAAAAAATTTCAGGGACAAAATACCTTTCGTCCCTGAAATGTATTTATCCGTTTTTCCCTCGACCGCATCGGTGGGACATGTTATTCAACAATTAATGCTGAAAATTCACTTATACTTTAATCTCTACTTCTACACCACTTGGCAACTCAAGTTTCATCAAGGCATCAATAGTTTTTGATGACGAAGAGTAGATATCTAATAATCTTTTATATGAAGATAACTGAAACTGCTCTCTTGATTTCTTGTTTACGTGAGGAGAACGTAATACAGTAAAAATTTTCTTGTGCGTTGGTAATGGAATTGGTCCCGTTACTACAGCGCCAGTACTTTTTACCGTTTTTACAATCTTATCAGCAGACTTGTCTACTAAGTTGTGATCGTAAGATTTTAATTTTATTCTGATTTTTTGACTCATTTTCTTAGATTTTAAGCTTCAACACCTTTTGCTGCTTTAATAACCTCTTCAGAAATATTTGAAGGTGTTTCAGCGTAGTGAGAAAATTCCATTGTTGACGTTGCACGACCTGACGATAATGTTCTTAATGTAGTAACATAACCGAACATTTCAGATAATGGCACAGTAGCTTTTACAGTTTTTGCACCAGCTCTATCACCCATATCGCTTACTTGTCCTCTTCTTCTATTTAAATCTCCAACAATGTCACCCATGTTTTCTTCAGGAGTAATTACCTCAAGTTTCATGATTGGTTCCATAATTACTGCTTTTGCAGCTTTTGCAGAATTTTTAAATCCAAGTTTAGCAGCCAATTCGAAAGATAACTGATCCGAATCCACATCGTGGTAAGATCCATCTTTCAATGTTACTTTCATAGAATCAACCTCGTAACCTGCTAAAGGACCATTAACCATAGCCATTTTAAATCCTTTTTCAATTGAAGGGATAAATTCTTTAGGAACGTTACCACCTTTAATTATAGATTCGAACTGAAGTCCAGTAACACCTTCATCAGCTGGCTCAATAGTAAATACAATATCAGCAAACTTACCACGACCACCAGATTGTTTCTTATAAACCTCTCTATGATCAGCAGCTTGTGTAATAGCTTCTTTGTACTCAACTTGTGGTTGACCTTGGTTTACTTCAACCTTAAACTCACGCTTAAGACGGTCAACAATAATATCTAAGTGAAGCTCACCCATTCCAGAAATAATAGTCTGTCCTGAAGCTTCATCTGTTCTTGCTGTAAATGTTGGATCTTCCTCAGCTAATTTTGCTAAAGACATACCTAATTTATCAACATCAGCTTTTGTTTTAGGCTCAACCGCGATACCAATTACTGGATCTGGGAAGTCCATAGATTCTAAAACAATAGGATGTTTTTCATCAGACATGGTATCACCTGTTTTGATATCTTTAAATCCTACTGCTGCTCCAATATCTCCTGCTTCGATATAATCGATAGCGTTTTGTTTATTAGAGTGCATTTGATAGATACGAGAGATACGCTCTTTCTTACCTGAACGGTTGTTCAAGATATATGAACCCGCATCCAAACGACCAGAGTAAGCTCTAAAGAATGCTAAACGACCTACAAAAGGATCGGTAGCAATTTTAAATGCTAATGCAGCAAACGGATCTTTTGCATCTGGTTTACGTATGGCTTCTTCTCCTGTATCTGGATTAGTTCCTACAATGTTATCTCTATCTGTTGGAGATGGTAGGTAACGACATACAGCATCTAATAAGAATTGAACACCTTTATTTTTGAATGCAGAACCACAAATCATTGGGATGATAGCCATATCCATTACAGCAGCTCTAAGTGCAGCATGCACTTCTTCTTCTGTAATAGAATCTTCATCTTCCATGAATTTCTCTAAAAGATTTTCATCATAAGTTGCTACTTCTTCAATAAGTAATGCTCTATATTTTCTAGCTTCTTCCTTAAGCTCTTCTGGAATTTCAATAACATCAAAAGTTGCCCCTTGAGTTTCATCATGCCATACAATAGCTCTATTCTTAACTAAATCTATAATACCTTTAAAATCTATTTCGTCACCAATGTTTAAAACGATTGGCACTGCATTAGATTTTAACATATCTTTTACTTGTTGACAAACACCTAAAAAGTTTGATCCTTGACGATCCATTTTGTTAACAAAACCAATTCTTGGAACTTTATAGTTGTCAGCTAATCTCCAGTTAGTCTCAGATTGTGGCTCAACACCATCAACCGCACTAAATAAGAAAACTAAACCATCAAGTACACGTAATGAACGGTTTACCTCTACGGTAAAATCAACGTGACCTGGTGTGTCAATTATATTAAAGTGATATCCTTTAGTTTCTGGAGTTGGATTTCCATTCTCGATTGGAAATTTCCACTCACAGGTTGTAGCAGCAGAAGTAATTGTAATACCTCTTTCTTGCTCTTGCTCCATCCAGTCCATTGTTGCAGCACCATCATGTACTTCCCCAATTTTGTGTGAAACACCTGTATAATAAAGAATACGCTCTGTTGTAGTAGTTTTTCCTGCATCAATATGTGCAGCAATACCTATATTTCTAGTATATTTTAAATCTCTTGCCATTTCTTAAAATCTAAAGTGAGAGAATGCTTTGTTTGCTTCTGCCATTTTATGAGTATCAACTCGTTTCTTAACGGCTGCTCCTTCTTCTTTAGCTGCTGCTAAAACTTCAGATGCTAAACGTAATGCCATTGATTTTTCGTTTCTTTTACGAGCATAGCTAATTAGCCATTTCATCGCTGTTGAAACTTTACGATCTGGACGAATTTGCATTGGAATTTGGAATGTTGCACCACCAACACGACGACTACGTACTTCTACGTGAGGCATCACATTAGACAAGGCATCTTTCCAGATTTCTAACGCTGTTTTTTCTTCGTCAGTTTTTTTTGAGTCTACAATATCAATTGCATCGTAGAATACTTTAAAAGCGACAGACTTCTTACCATCCCACATCATCATATTAACGAAACGAGTAACTAACTGGTCGTTAAATTTTGGATCCGGTAAAAGCGGTCTCTTTTTTGCTGCTCTTTTTCTCATGTCTTCTTCTTAAAGTTTTAATTACTTCTTAGGGCGTTTAGCACCATACTTAGATCTACGTTGCGTTCTACCTGAAACACCTGCTGTGTCTAAAGCACCACGTACAATGTGATATCTAACTCCTGGTAAATCTTTTACCCTTCCACCTCTAACCAATACTATCGAGTGCTCTTGTAGATTGTGTCCTTCACCACCGATGTATGCATTAACCTCGTTACCGTTTGTTAAACGAACCCTTGCTACCTTACGCATTGCTGAGTTAGGTTTTTTAGGAGTTGTTGTGTAAACACGAGTACACACACCACGTCTTTGCGGACAAGAATCTAAAGCAGCCGATTTACTCTTCTTGGTTATTTTGGCTCTTCCTTTTCTTACTAATTGCGAAATTGTTGGCATATATAATAATATAAATTTTATTAACCTCTTCTAAGAGGCGTGCAAAGGTAGAAATTAAAATTTGAAATTCAAATCCTAATTCATTAATTTTTAAGAGTTTTCAAAAATAATAACATAAGCTATATTATAAGCTTATATTTTCCGTTAGATTTACAGAAAAAATAGCGGTTGTAAACGTGCATAAAACTTCTTATTTAGTCATTATTATATATATCCTTTTTTCTTTTGAAGGGGAGTGTCAAGATCTTCACTTAAAAATTTATGGAGAAACAGAAGCTGAAACAGCCATTATAGACTCATTACAGTATTTAAAAAAGCACAATGATTTTGTTTCTATTAAATCGGAAGTTGATTCTTTACAAAACAGACTTTTTAAAATAGGATACATTGAAAATAATATTAAGGAAATTATAAAAATAAATGACTCATCTTTTCATTCTCGTCTTTCTTTAAAAAGAAAATTTAATACCATATATATACACTACAATAATTCCGTTACTGATAAATCAACTTTGAGTTTAATATCAGATAATGTTTTTGATAATTATTTTGAATTAGAATTTTATACGATTGGAGATGCACTCAATCAAATTAACTCTATAATCACTCAAAAAGGTTATCCTTTCTCTAAACTATACCTATCTGATATTATCGTCAACAACAAACAAAAACTTACTGCTAACTTAGTTATAGAAACTAAAGAAAAACAAAGAACTATTAATAGTATAGAAATAAAAGGATATGAGAAATTCCCTCGTTCTTATTTGAAACATTATTTAAAAATAAAACCAAATCAAACGTTTAATCTAGATAGAGTTAGAAATAGAACTAAATTACTGAATGATTTAAATTTTGCCAATCAGATAAAAAGTCCTGAAGTTTTGTTTTCCAAAGATTCAACAACATTGTATCTATATTTAGAAAAAGCAAAAAGTAATAATTTTGATGGCTTTTTAGGTTTTGGAACCAATGAAGAAACTAATAATTTGGAGTTTGATGGTTATCTTAATTTAAACCTAACAAATAACTTAAATTTTGGAGAAACATTTAAACTCTTATACAAGAGTGACGAAAATGACCAGAAAACATTTAAAACAGATATTACTTTACCTTATTTATTTAAATCGCCTGTTGGTATTGACTTACAATTACAGATATTTAAGAAGGACTCATCATTCACAACTGTAAATCAGTTTACTAAGTTGCACTACCAAATAAATTCTAAACATAAAATTTTTGCTGGAATAGTTAACTCTGAATCAAATAACTTATTAAACCAAAATACCTCCGCAAGTATTATAGATTACAAAACTTCATATTATTCGTTCGCTTATGAATATTTGAATCCTCAAAACACAAGCAGACTTTTTCCTATTAAGTCAAGATTATACTTAGAATCTAATTTCGGAACAAGAAAATTAACCAACGAATCTCAAAAGCAATCTCAATTTACAATTGATGCTTTTAAAATATTTAACCTTAATTTAAAAAATAGCATTTACACTAGAGTAAACAGCTCTATATTAAACTCTGATACTTACCTAGAAAATGAATTATTTAGATTTGGTGGCATAACATCTATCAGAGGTTTTGAGGAGAATAGTCTATTTTCTTCATTATACGGCCTAATTAATACCGAATACAGATATCAACTTAGCAATAGTATATATATACATTCTATTACAGATGTAGCTTATTTTGAAAATAAAGTATCAAATACGAAAGAAAAGCTCTTTGGTTACGGTTTTGGTTTTGGTTTATTAACAAAAGCAGGATTATTTAGATTTAATTATGCTAATGGTAAATTAGAGAATCAAAAATTTAGACTATCAAATTCTAAGATACATATTAGTTTGACTACAAATTTCTAGTGTTTTTTTACATTTATCTTAAAATTTACACCCAAATAGCAAATTTTAACCATTATTTATTGTTTAATTAACTTTTTATTATGATTTTTGGCATTGACTAATTCAAATAATTATAAAATGAAAACAAAGTTTAGTGGAATTCTAACGCTATTACTAGCGTTTGTCGTGCAACTTACGTTTGCACAAGAAAAGACAATTTCAGGTACGGTATCAGATGATTCTGGCTTACCTCTTCCTGGAGCTACTGTCTTAGTTAAAGGTACTTCTTCTGGTACATCTTCAGATTTCGATGGTAAATACTCAATCAGAGCAAATCAAGGGGCTACTCTTGTGTTTAGTTTTGTTGGATACTCGACTGTAGAAATGGTGATTGGATCTTCAAGTACAATTAATGCTACATTAACAGAGGATGCTGCTTCATTAGAGGAGGTAGTTGTAACTGGTTATGCAACTGTAGCAAAAAAGAAGTCTAATATAGCTGCTTCAAGAATTACATCTGAAACAATTGAAAACAGACCTAATGCAAGTTTTGTCCAGACATTAACAGGGCAAGTTGCAGGTCTTGATATTGCAACCAACTCAGGACAACCTGGAGCTAATTCTACCATAGAATTAAGGGGTGCCAATTCTATCAACGGTAATACAGAACCATTATTTCTTATGGATGGTATTCCAATTAACGAAGATAACTTTAGAAGTTTGAACCCTAATGAAATAGAATCTGTTACAGTTCTTAAAGATGCAGGTGCAACTGCTATATATGGAAGTAGAGGTGCAAACGGTGTTGTAGTAATAAAAACTAAAAGAGGTAAAAAAGGTTCTGGTTTACAAATTAACTATACTGGTATAACCAGTCTTTCTAATTTACAATACAGTAATGAAAGAGGGTATAATCTTTTCGAAAACTCTCAAGATATCTTAACCTTTGAGCGTAATGTAGGCATAGGTAGAGGTGCTGGAGATGGATTAGGTCCCTTATTCCCAGCAACTAATGTACCATTAACAGATGCTGAAATTGCAGCTTCTCCTACCACTGATTGGTTGGATTTCTTTTTAGGAACAGCTAGAACTCAAAATCATACGCTTACCTTTTCAACTGGTAGCGAGAATGCCTCATCATTCACCTCTTTAGGTTATTTTGCACAAGAAGGTTTGTTAAGAGGTAGTAATTTACAGCGTTTCAATTTAAGAAACAATGTAAGTGGTACAACCAAAAATCAAAAACTTAACTATACTACTTCTATATCTTTAAACTATTCTAAAGATGATGAGCCTACTAGTATTGGAACAAATGGAGTTAACCAAAACCCTCTTTTTGGTGCATTTTCTAGTTTACCTTATTTAACACCTCAAGATAATCCTGGAGGTCCTACTTTAGCTCAAAGTTTCATAGTGGGTTATGCACCCTTCTATAATATTGATAAATTAGCAACTTCAGTAGCTCTTGAAGAAGAGATGAAATTAATTGCTGGTTTTTCTGCTTCTTACAGATTAACTGATGACCTAACGGCTTCTATTAATGCTGGTGTTGATTACGAACATATTACTTTTTTAGATTTCCAAGATCCAGTCTCAAGAAATCAATTAAGATTTAATACACTTGTAGATGGATTTCAGGATCAGCAAACTACAAGACGTTTTTCTTTCCAAAATACAACATCCATTAACTACAATAAAACCATTGGAAAACATACTTTTGGAGCTGGAGCATATTTAGAATACTTTAAAGCACATTTTAGAACTTTTGGTTTTGATGCGAACGGTTTAAACCCGAAAACATTGTTCCCGGGTGATGGTAGTGGTTTTATTCCTGACGGACCAGACAACGATGCGCTGGTTGATCAAATTAATGCGAATATTTTAAATGCTGGTTTATTATCTTACTTCGGAACACTTAATTATGATTTTGATGCTAAGTATGGTGTTTCGCTTACTTTAAGACGAGATGCATCTTATCGTTTTGCTTCAACAAACAGATGGGGTACTTTTGGGTCAATTGCAGCTTTTTGGAATATAGCTGATGAAAACTTTATGAGTAATACCGCTTTTAATAGCTTAAAACTTAGAGGTTCTTTATGGTGAAACTGGTAACCAAAGAATTACTGGTAATTCTTATTGGTCTGGACCAGACTTATCTGAAACATTTTTTGGTGTAGGTGCAGGTTACGGAAATAATCAAGCTATTTTTAGAGGTCAAATTGGAAACAGTACACTAAGATGGGAAACTGTAATACAAAGTAACATTGGTCTTGATTTTGGCTTATGGAATAACAGATTTAGAGGAGCTTTTGATGTATACCAAAAGAAAACTGAAGATTTATTCCAAAACGCACCATTATCGGCAGTAACAGGATCATTTGCTCAAAATGCAAACATTGGTTCACTTTTCAATAGAGGTTTTGATTTTGATTTACACTATGATTTAATACAAACACAAGACGTTAATTTAACATTAAACTTTGTAGGTAATTACAATAAAAGTGAATTGCAAGACATACCAGATGAAACAGGTGAAATAATAGGTATTGGAAGAAACGGTGGTATTTTAGGTGAAAGAAAACTAGTTCGTTATGCTGGTGTTAATCCAGCAAATGGTAATCTGTTATACTTAGACATAGATGGAAATGCAACTGAATCTCCAGATTTTGATAGAGACGCAGTTTGGACAGAAACAAACAATGTACCTGAATTTTTAGGTAGCTTTGGTTTTGACTTAGACTATAAAAACTTCTTTTTAACTACGCAATTTAACTATGAAGTAGGAATAACTAGATTTGATTTTGATTACTCAAATGCAATAGATAGAGATGATATTGGAGTTTTTAATTTATCTCAAGACTTATTAAGAGCTTGGACTCCAGATAATAGAATAACAGATATTCCTAGTTTAGATGCAACTAACTTAGGTGTTATTGGTGGTGGTGCAAGTGATAGGTTTATCAAGAATTCAGATTACCTAAGACTTCGTTTTCTTCAATTAGGTTATAATGTACCTCAAAAAGCAATTGAAAACTCAGGTATTAGAAGTATTAGAATTTTTGGAAACGCTGAAAACTTATTTACTTGGACTGAATTTAGAGGTTTTGACCCTTCTGCAAGAGCAGGATCAAGATCATACCCAACAGCAAGAATTATGTCTATAGGATTAGAAATCGGATTTTAAAAAAAATAAAAATGAAAAAAATTAAATATTTACTTATATTAAATTTAGCATTCTTCTTTAATTGTCAGGATGCTATTGATATTGCTCAACCAGGTCGATTAACACCAGATAGAGCTTTTGAAAATGTTGCTGATTTGCAACAGGGGTTATTAGGTGTTTACAATGCCTATGACCTTACACCAGAAATAGCAATGGGTGCTTACACAGATGAAGTTGCTGTTGGATTTGCTGGAGGCGGACAAGGTTTCACTACTAGTTTAGCGTTTATTTTAAATTCTCAATCAGCAGCCTCTACTACTTTTTGGTCAAATGGTTACATTGGTGAGTTATTTTCTTGTAACATAGTAATTAATGCTGCACTTGCTATAACTCCAGAAGCTGGCGAAGAAGATGAGTACAATGACATTTTAGGTCAATTATATGCTTTGAGAGCGTTTTCACACTTTCAATTATTATCTTACTATTCTACTGATTATGCAGATGATAGTGCATTAGGAGTTCCTATTATTGATTTTGTACCAGGTACGGATGCTCAACCTTTAAGAAACACAAATGGTGAGGTATTTGCTGCAATTAATGCTGATTTAGATAGAGCAGAAGATTTATTATTAGATGCAAACGCACCTATTCTTGTTACAAAAGACTTTGTTACTGCACTAAGAGCTAGAATGGCTGCTTACAGACAAAATTATTCAAGCGCTGCTACGTTTGCTCAAGAATTATTAGACAAATATCCTTTAGCTGACAGAACTCAGTACACTAATATGTTTTTAGATACTGATAACACTGAAATTATCTTTAAGCTAGATAGAACTGCTAATGGCCCTTATGATGGTCAAGGAGCAACTGGTTCAGTTGCTGCTGGTGGTGGAGCCGGTTACATATATGCATTCGTAAATCCTACAATTGGTGGTGGTGTTTATTTTGAATTTAGTAGAAACTTATTCAATTTATTCGATCCTGCAGATGTTAGATATGATGTTTGTGTAGCACCTACATCTGTAGTTTCTCCAGATTACCAAAATGCTGCTGATTTTGTGGAAGAAGATAAATTAGTTATACAAAAGTATCCTGGAATTTCAGGTGCTCTTTTAGTAAACGACTTAAAAGTATTTAGATCTTCTGAGATGTTATTAATATTAGCAGAGAGTCTTGCAGATGCTGGTAACATCAATGGTGCAACAAATTCTACTGCTGCGTTAATTAAGGAATTAAGAGATGCTCGTTTTGGGTCAGCTCAACCATTACCTGTTTACTCAAGTCAACAAGCTGCTTTTGCCGCTATTTTAAATGAAAGACGTGTAGAGTTTGCATTTGAAGGTCACCGTTGGAAAGACTTAAAAAGATTAGGTGTAAGAGCTAATCAAGGAGTTACTAGGGATCCTCTTGACTGTGCGTTTAATGGTGCTTGTACTTTAGCCCCAGATGATTTCAAATTCACATTACCTTTACCATCAGTAGAATTTAATGGGAATCCTGGACTAAGAGCGCAACAAAATCCTGGTTATTAATAATAATTAAAATTTAAAATATTATGAAAAAATATATATATAAACTTATGGCTCTACTAGTAGTCTTTTCATTCGCATCATGTGAAGAAGATCCGGTAGTGTTCGATGCTTCAGGTGGCTTTGTTCAATTTTCATCTGAATCTGCAGCAATTACAGAAGATTCAGGCGATGTAGTATCAACTGTTATACTAGGAAGTGGAAGTAATCCGAGTGGTGTTTCTGTAGACTTTACTATAACTACGGACGATGCTTCAAGATTTTCTGTTAGTCCAGCTAGTGGTACTGTTGAAATACCAGCAGGAGAATTTTCAGCTGATATTACAATAACTGCAATCGATAACTTTGATGTTGATGGTGATGTAGAACTTGTTATAAATTTATCAACTAGCAGTAGCTTACCTGTAGGTATTGGTGGCGAAGGAGTTAATTTCGCTTCTAGAGCTATAACCATAATTGATAATGATTGTCCTCTAGATATTAATGCTTTTGTTGGAACGTACATGGTATCTGAGCAGTTTACAGCAGGTCAAAACGCTCCAAGGGGGTTAAGCGATTTTTTCAGTGAAAGTTACCAAGTTGAAATAGCTTTAGACCCAAATGATACTAGTGGAACAAAAGTAATTATTACTAATAGTGCAGGTTTTAACACTTATATAGGAGATGGAGGACCAGTGGTAATGTCTTTCAATTCTTGTCCTGGTACTCTTACATTTGATGCTGGTTTTCCTACTGTTGGGCTTTTTAGAACTTTTGAGTATACAGCTTCTTCATATAGTGAAGATTCACCACAAGTAATAAAATGTGAAGGTCCTTTAGCTACGTTTGGAGATTATGAATTTGTATTCACAAAAATGTAAATAGAGATTATAGTTATTATAATTTAATAACTATTTACCATTAAAAAAAACCTCTGAAGTTTGATACTCAGAGGTTTTTTTATGTTTATAATTATCCCTTTTAATTAAACTAAAATTACTCTAATTTTAATCTTGCTGATGTTTACCTTATATTCAAACTATTTAGAACATGATGATATAAGCCAATATCCTGATTTAAAAATTACTATTTGCTTACTCATAAGCTTAATAAGTTATTATATAAAAACTATTTTGAATTCTATTTATGAATACTAAAAAAATTATTAGAATATTTTTAATAACGTTATTCATATTAATTTGATTATTAATAAGATAGATAAAAATAACATGAGGAGCGTTGGTTAAATTCAATAAAAAACATCTAAGTATATACATAACATTATACGTATTATACTAAGATGTTCTATTACTAATTAAAATTTTAGAATAAATAGCAATTCATAGTTTTTTACTAAATAACGAAATAAACATAAATTCTATAATTGCAAAAAACTTAAAATGTAATCTAAGTCAGTCTAATATTTATAAATTATTATAAAAATCTATAAGCTTAATATATGGCTCATGATCCTTTTTTAACTTTAACTTGTTATCAGAAATATGATTATTTAACTCCTTATTTTTATCATCTAAAGATTTTAAAATATTCTTTTTAGAAAGTTTTAATAAATTTAATTCATCATTTTTGTACAAAAAATAAGAAATTTCGTCTCTAAAAGTAGCAGGTGCATCTACACCATAAGTAGTTTCAGATTTTGTTCCTTCTACATATTTTTTTCTTTTATGAACTAATAACTGTGCTTTGCCAGGTTTTGACAAATTAACAAAGTAAGCAGTTTCATTTGCTCCAGATTTATCAGTATAATTATAGACTTCAAAAGTTTCACCATTAAGAGTTATTCTACTACCTTCAAACTTTAACAAGGCAATAATATTACCATTTTGCTTCATTTGCATTTCATCATTATAAGCATTGTATCTGAGAAGTGCTTTGAAAGATTTATTATCATTAGTGAAGATTGTGCCTGTAACAAATGCTTCATTAAAATATGGCGAACCTTTAACATTATCTGGTAAATTATTTCCAACAACTTTTTGTCTTATATACTCTCCAGGTAAATCCATAAGTTGAGAATATGCTGAAATAAACGTTAATATAAAACTTAATGTACAAATAGACTTTTTCATTTTTTTTCTTTTGTTTTGGGGATTAATTTAATTCTTGAAATAATAGATTATCTTGACAAATATATTTCTAATCTAACACTAATTTTCTGGTAATTTTAGCGACATCCGAATGGATATTTACAAAATACACACCTTTAGACATTGCTTCCAAATTGATAACTTTAGTAGCATTACTTTGTGTATTAGCATAGTTTTTCTCTGACACCAATCTACCACTTACATCAAAGACAACTATTTTTTGTAGATTAATAGATAAATTATTGGTTATATAAAAAACGCCGTTTGTAGGGTTAGGATACAAATTAACTGATTCATTTAAAGCTAATTCGTCTAAGCCTAATGATGGGCATGTTATTGTGCTCATTAGCGTTTTACCACATTGCGCATTAGTAGAGCTTTCAATATTAATAAAATTTCCTCCATTTATATTTTCAACACCAAATGTTCTATTATCTACACCATTACCAACTGATCTGAACATTAAATCTCCATTTGTTTTTACATGACCAAATCCGTGACCATGACCTAATTCGTGTAAAGCTACAGTTTCAAAATCAATTTGATTTCCTGGAGTAGAACCAGGACCATAATTCCAATTAGAGCGTTCATTATCAAATACAAAATCTATTTCATCTACTACAACTCCCGTGACACATGAGGTTGTCCAATTAAGAGCAGCACCTAATACCCCAGCAGCAAATTCATCTCCGGGAGGGTCAAAAGCTATAACATTAATACCATCTCTAAAAAACCCACCTCCTGATGTATTAGTAGGTGATAATACCCAATTAATACCTGTGGAACAAACTACATTATTAAAAGCTCGTAAAAAAGGAGCCTTTGCCGTACTATTGAAAAACTCAACTGACATCTGCCATGTGTAGCCACCATTATTATCAGTATCGTAATGTTGCATCATTAATCCGTTTCTGTTTTGTATTGCAAATGGAATTGTTAATTGTCCAGTATCACTAAAACCATCATCATTTCTAACTCTAACAACACCTGTACCAGCTCTATGTGGAACCTTTACGGTAATAGAAGTATTAGTCCAGTTGGTGATATCTGAACTTAGAGCATCTACAAAGCCTGATACTTCATCAGCATTGGTAAATTGAACGGTGCCTTGAGTAGCACCAAAATTAAAACCATTAATTGTTATTGTATTTCCAGTTCCTGCTGTAACTGTACTTGGTGAAAAATTAGAAACAAAAGGAATGGCTAAACTACTGTTACTTTCCTTGACTAATGATAACTTACTTGTTTTTTTTATTTCAGTAAATTTCTTTTTTGTCATACTCTCAACAGCCTCATAAAACTCATCTTCAATATCTCCGTAAGTTTCAAAAACATTACTAACTTTATTAGTAACATTGTCGTATCTATAAAAACCTTGTGCACTACTGTAAACCTTATATTTTGGATTATCAGTTTCACTTCCAATTAATTGAACGTTTGAATCGTTGAGCAAAAATACTCCGGTTTCATTTTTGGATAATTCTAGATGGTGTGTTACAGATAATCCAGTATCTCCTACAACTCCTCCTAGAGTTACAACTTCAATTATAGGTTTAGATTGTCCTTTGAAAGATTTTGAAACTTCAATTGTATTTAGCGTATATATTAATTTATAATCTTCATCCCAAAAAGATTCAGTAGAAATTACTTTACCTTCTACAATAAGTTGCGAATTATTAACTTGTTCGTCTAATGGTACCTCATAGAGCCCTCCTTGTGCTAATAAAAAGTTTGAAAACAATAGAATACTAAAACTTAAAAAGGTGATTTTTCTCATTTTTATTGATTTTTTACCAAAAATAGTGAAATATTATAACAACATTAGATTTGATTAAAAAATTTAACATAAGATAATCTCACAAAAAAAATCTAAAAAACATACACAAACACCAATAATATTTTTTTTAAAAAAAATGATTAAATACGAGTCTAAATTTAAGTTTTTATACCTTTACCTCAAATGGAAAAACAAACGCAAATTTTTGGAATTAGGGCTATTATTGAAGCAATAAATTCTGGTGAGACTATAGATAAAGTATTTCTTCAAAAGGGCTTACAAGGAGACCTTTTTAAAGAATTAGAAACATTATTGAATAAAAAATCAATCAATAAATCTTACGTACCTGTTGAGAAACTAAATCGTCTTACAAAAAAAAATCATCAAGGTGCAGTAGCACAAATATCGCCAATTGAGTTCCATGATATTGAAACTTTAGTGCTAAACGTTATTGAGTCTGGTAAAACGCCACTTTTTCTTTTACTAGACCAATTAAGTGATGTTCGTAATTTTGGAGCTATTATAAGAACTGCAGAATGTACAGGAGTTGATGGTATAATTATTCAAAAAAAAGGTGGTGCTCCTGTAAATGGAGATACTATTAAAACTAGTGCTGGTGCTGTTTTTAAAATTCCTATTTGTAAAGTAGACCACATTAAAGATGCTGTTTTTCATATGCAGGCGTCTGGTATAAAAGTTATTGCTGCAACAGAAAAAACAAATGATTTTTTATACGATATATCATTTACTGAACCATGCGCAATCATTATGGGGTCTGAAGGTAGAGGTATAAATCCGTCTACATTAAAGGTTGTAGACGCTAAAGCTAAACTTCCTTTACTTGGCGATATAGAATCTTTAAATGTTTCTGTAGCCTGTGGCGCTTTTTTGTATGAAGTTGTTAGGCAACGTAGCTAGTCTCTATTTTCTTTATAAGTGTAATTTACAAAAGGTTCCTCCTGCTCTATTTCTGGCTCTATTGACTCTATAAAATTTCCATTTTCATCGAAATGTTTTAAAAAGGGATCGTCGTCTTCATTATAGTTTTCTTGCTCCCAAATATATTTTTTAGGTTTTGCTACTTGCTTCCTAAAAAATAAAGCAAATATTAAACCCGTTACTAAACCTGCCATATGCCCTTCCCAAGATATTCCTTCTTCAATTGGTAAAGTATACCAAATCATACTCCCATATAAAAATATTACCAGCAAGGACAGTGCAATTAACCTATAGTGACTGGCAAAAACACCTTTAAAAAAAGTAAAACTTACAAGAACATAAATAAGTCCGCTTGCACCAATGTGGTATGATGAACGACCAATAAACCAAGTAAACAATCCAGAAAAAAGAATTCCAAATAAGATAACTTTCCAAGCAATGGGCCTGTAAAAATAAAATAAAGCCGTTGACAACACGAATAAAGGAATGGTATTATGATAAATGTGTTGTATATCTCCATGTATAAATGGACTCAATAAAACGCCTCTGAGACCTTTAGTTGTTTGCGGATAAATACCATACTTACTAAAATTATATCCGAAACGCACTTCAAACCAAAAAACCAACCATATAATTAGCACAAAAAATATTGGGTATGCTATTACACCTGTGGAGAATTTAAACTGATCATTTGTTTTCATTAAACTAAAGATAGCAAATAGTTATCCAAATTAATATTTGATGCTAAATTGACAGATTTACATCTTAAAGGAAATATTGCTTTTTTAATGAATGCCTCGTAAATAAGATAAAAATTTACTTTAATTTTACAATTATGAATGAACCTCTAGCCGAACGTTTAAGACCAAAAACTTTAGAAGACTATGTGAGTCAAACACATCTTGTTGGTGAAACGGGTTCGTTAACTCAGCATATAAAACATGGTTTAATTCCCTCAATGATATTATGGGGACCTCCCGGGACTGGAAAAACTACACTTGCTAATATTATTGCAAAAGAGTCTGGGAGACCTTTCTACGCCTTAAGTGCCATCAATTCTGGTGTTAAAGATATTCGTGAGGTTATAGAAAAAGCGAAACAAAGTGGTGGTTTATTTACCACCAAAAATCCGATTTTATTTATTGATGAAATTCATAGATTTAGTAAATCTCAACAAGATTCTTTGCTTCAAGCTGTTGAAAAAGGTTGGATTACTTTAATTGGAGCAACAACTGAAAACCCAAGTTTTGAGGTAATTCCTGCTCTTTTGTCCAGATGTCAGGTTTATATCTTAAATGCTTTTGATAAAACAGATCTAGAAACACTTTTAAAAAGAGCCATTAAAAGTGACGAACACATTTCTAAAAAAACAATAAAACTTAAAGAAACTAAAGCACTATTAAGACTTTCTGGAGGTGATGCTAGAAAATTATTGAATATTTTTGAACTTATAGTAAATTCTTATGGTACTGATAAAATAGTGATTACTGATGAAGAAGTTCTAAAAAAAATTCAGAATAATACAGTTCGCTATGACAAAACTGGTGAACAACATTATGATATTATTTCGGCATTTATAAAATCTATTCGAGGTAGTGATCCTAATGCAGCTGTGTATTGGTTGGCAAGAATGATTGAAGGTGGTGAGGATGTAAAGTTTATTGCTCGACGATTACTTATTTCTGCAAGTGAAGATATTGGCAATGCAAACCCAACAGCCTTGGTTATGGCAAATAATACTTTTCAGGCTGTAAGTACTATTGGTTTTCCTGAGTCTAGAATTATATTAAGTCAATGTGCAACCTATTTAGCATGTTCACCCAAAAGCAACGCCGCATATAGGGCCATTGGTGAAGCCCAACAATTAGTTAAACAAACTGGCGATTTATCTGTGCCTTTGGAAATAAGAAACGCACCAACAAAACTAATGAAAGAGCTTGGTTACGGAGATAACTATAAATACGCTCACAATTACGAGAATAACTTCGCAAATCAGGAATTTTTACCCAAAGAGATAGTGAATACTAAACTTTACGACCCCAGCGATAATGCTAGAGAAAATGCACATCGGGAATTTTTAAAAAAACGCTGGAAAGATAAATACCGATATTAATTATTTACTTGAAAATTAAAATTTCACATTAAGCTCTTGCTTACTTCCATAACTCTCTATAACCCAATTATCTCCTTCTTTATAAATAATAGCTGATTGATCTTCAACTAAATAAACATTGCTTAGACCAGTTTTAAAAATTTTATAGATTACCTTAGGTGAACTATCAACTAATTGAAAACCACCATCTATTTCTTGCGCATAAAGCACATTTGACGTTCCTTCTATTAATTTCTCCTTAACAACTTTTTCAGCTTTAACTACTTCTACTTTTTGCGTTGGTTTTTCTGTTATTGTAACAACTGGTTTTTTAACTTCAGTGATTTCAGCTTTTTTATCATTTTTAAGAACTTCTATTTCCTGTTTAAGTTTCTTTATTTCATCTGTAACTTCATTATTTCCTGAAATAGAAGTAGAGTTTGAAACTACCTCTTCACTCTCTTTTGGTTCGAAGGTATAATTCATAGCCTCAAAAGATTTAAAAGCTTGCCTAATAGCAGCTGTATATGCTTTTTTAAACTCTTTTTCCCTACTTTCGCCCATGCCAGATGTATACACCAACCTGTCATTACAATCTGTCAGTTGAATTGTTAATTTAGTTTTAAACATTCCAGACCCCTTTAACACATCAGCTTTTAAAGCCAAACATCTGTTTTTTATTAAATCTGCTGGGTATGGTTCGCCTTCCATTAAAGCCTCAAAACCATATTTATTAAATAAAAATTTCGATAATGAATTTAATTGATATTGATCTGCTCGCTTTAAAAAGTCATACTTTTTCGAAACTATAACATATTTATATTCGTTTAAGTTAGTTTGAGAAAACATGCTTGTTATAAAAAAACAAACAAATACTATTGATAAAAAACTAGTCTTCATTTTTGCTAAATATATAGTTAAACCCTAATTGTAAAGATACACTTTGTGCATTATATATGTTTTTATATTGTAAAAAATTATCTGCCATTAAGTAAAAATTGACGTTTCCTAAATTAGCAGAAATCCCCAACCCTAGATTATTAAACGAATAAGAATCTATAGTATAAATAGCTTTAGCGCTTAATCCTTTAAAAAGTCTTCTATAATAATATGCTGTTAAAGCTATTTGTGGTTGTTTGGGTCTACTCATTGCAAATAATTGTAAACCCGCCGCGTTTAAATAACCGCTTTCATCTTTAATACAATTACAATCTTTTTCTCTTTTTTTTCCAAAAGCGTAGTTTATTGATGTATTAAATTTAATGGGTCTCCATGTGGTATACGTTGTATTGGTAGTATCTGGTGTAAATAGTTCTTCAAAATCTTCTTCTATTTCACTCCAATATTCGTCGGCCGTTTGCCCACTTTCTGTTTCTGGAAAAAATGGATTAATCCCTTCAAAATTATAATTGCCTTGAACAGAATAATTTTCAACATCCTTACTATGGGTTATAAAACCAACATCAAGTAAACTGGCATCTAAAGTCCATTGTTTCGTTATTTTTTTGGTAAAACCTACATCAAAACCCAGACCTAAATTACCACCAAATAAAATTCTTTTGGTTAAATCTTTAGTTTCAAATTCAGAACTATCTTCGGTTAAACTCACTATACCAGAGGTTCTTAATTGTAAACTCAAATCGAAAATATGATTATAAAAATTATTATCTCCTAATTCAGTAACAAAAGTTCCTCTATTTTTTGTTGAATTTAAGTTTATTAAGCTTGAATATATTTTTCCTCTAAAACCATAGGTGAAATTTTTATTCACTTTTTTATTATAACCAACATGAAAAACAGATATTAACTCTGCATTGGCACTAAAATGATCAGCATTAAAAACTCTATTTATATTATTCTGATTTCCTTCTAAAGCCAAAATAGCATAATCTTTTGGAAAATAACTTATTACATCTAATTCTTGATATAATCCAAAACTTAAATACTCATTCTTTTCATAGGTTCTTCCAAATGCAAAACCTCCAGAAAAAATTTCTAATTGTTGATTAATGCTAAAAAAATCTTTAGAATTCATCTTATTAACCGCATTCTGAAGTTTGGTATTAAAATCTATACCATCATTTGCAAATACATCATAAATAGTTGCTCCAGAAGTACCTCCATTAATATGAATATGCGATAGCAATGGAATACCAAAATACCAATCGTTATTTACCTCTCCACCGGGATTGAGTATTAGTGATTGTGGTATTTCTGAAAACCCGTAAAGTATTTGCTTGTTTTGTGAAAACGAAACACAGCACAAAGCAAGCATTATAAATGTACTTATTGGTTTCATTAAGAATCGTCTCTGATATTAAAGTAAAAAGCTGCTAAGGATTTTAACTCAATTCTACCTAAAGAGTTTTCATTTATTGTTTGTCCAGGGAGTATTCTGAGCGTGAATATTAAGACTGAAGTTCTTTTTAAAGCCTCTAATGTAACATCTTCAAAAGTTTCAGTATAGCTTGAAAAAACATCATTATTATTAGTTGATGCTTCTTGAATAAACGTAAAAGTGTGCTGTAATTGTGAATTATTATCTAAAAAATCTACTTGTAGTTCAAAATCTCGGTTGATAGAATTTACTGTTTCAAACTTAAATTCTGTTTTTACTAAATTATCAATAATAAATTGATCATTAAAAATATCAACAATTACAAAATCTTGAAAAGCACTAATTTCATTTCCATTAATTAAAAACTCATTTGCATTTTCATTAAAAAACACAAGGCTTGACTCTATAACTGGATTTATTTCAAAATCTCTTGCTTGATCAAAATCAATATCTTCCGTACAAGCTAAAACAAAAAAACTAGTACATATAATAAAACAAATGTTCTTAATCATAGTTATTCAAAAACGAATTTCAACTCATTATATTATAAATACTTTTTTAAGCTAATCAAATTATTTACTTGTTTAATACCTATATCTAAGTCTGTGTTATGAACATCAAAAAAAATGGCTTGCATACCTATATTTGTTGCTCCTAATACATCTGCCTCTAAGCTATCTCCAATCATAACGCTTTTGTCAATCTCTGTATTAGCCATTGTTAAAGCATAATTAAAAATTTTAGGATTAGGTTTTTTAACACCTACCATTTCAGAATTTGTTACCGTTTTAAAATAATGGTTAATGTTAGATTTAGTTAATTTTTTATGCTGTATTTCATCAAATCCATTGGTAATTATATGCAGATTATAATTTAATTTGAGGTAATCTAAAATATGGAAAGTATCCTGAAATACATTGTTAAACGTTGTTAGATATTTTATATAATCATCAGAAATTTTTAAAATTAAATCATCTTCAACTTTGTGATTAGCTGCTAAAAAAGCATCATTTAATCTGTTAAAACGTAAAGCTTCTTTTTCAATTTTTTCTTCTCTATAAAGCTTCCAGTATTTTAAATTAATAGGTTTATAATGTGATAAGAAGTCATCTAATTCTAATTCTATATTATTTAACTTAAATATTTTTTCGAATGTTAATGCTGAGTTTTTATCAAAATCCCAAAGTGTATGATCTAAATCGAAAAACACGTCTGTAATACCATTAATCTTCATTTGCAGAATTTAAAATTAAATTAAACAATTCTTTAAAGCCTTTCCACCTATTACCATTAACAAAAGTGTAATTATGAAAAACTGGAACAAACTCACCGTTTACTTGTTTGATTTGATTAATAATTTCATTCAATACTTTTTTCTTATCCAACAATGATTTCTTCTTTAATAAAGCAAAATCCATAAGATGATAGGGATGAATTTTTAAAGGTGTTTGTATTTCATAATCTAAATCGTAAAACAAAAATGGTGTACAAGAACCTGCCCTAAAACCAATATGGTTTACGTAACCCATGGTGTAATCTTCTTTTATTTCTAACTCGATTAAATACCGATAGGAATCTGGTAAGTTTAGTCTTGAAAAGGATTGTCTTGAAGCTGTTAATGGTTTATTTATTATAGCTTCCATTCTTATTTTTTCTTTCTTTAAAATAGAGGCATTATCTATAGCAAAATATGATGCTTTTAGGCCAACTCTTGAATAATCTGCAATATGTTTTATAAGTGAAATAAACTTCTTTTTGTTAGGGTTTATACCTTTATCATAAGTTGAATAATCTCCAATTAAAAAGAAAAACAAGAACTTAAAAGGAGTCTGTTTTTGTTTATTTATTATGTACTTGAAAGTATCATAAGGATCATGTTTTAAGCCTAGAATAACGCCAAATCTGTTATATAAACTCCTAAATCTCAACTTAAAAAAGTCTTTGGTAGCGCCTCCAAAAGAACGCATGATTCCTTTTAATTTATAATTGTATGCGCTTGGTACATCTATAATAGGTTTTATACTATATGTTTTCTTAGGAAACTTAAAGTCTGGAAACTGTTGTTGTAATGCTTCCTTAAATTTATAAGCCCAAATATCGACCACGGGTTGTTGTAAAAATCCATGCTTATAGGCTAAACTTTCTTTGGCAGTAAAACGTCCAAATTCATCTTTTACATGAGGTAAATACTCTTCATATCGAGATAATAAGTAAAAAGCAGCAGAGAAAATATCAAACGGTATAGTGCTCTTTTCGCCATTATAAAAAAAGCATTTTGAATTACCCCAATCATGAATATTAATATCTACATCACTTAACCCTTGCTCAAATAAAATGTCATGACTTTTTATAAAAAACTCATTACTTAGTTGTTGCTTTGTATACGACATTTTTAAGCTATCGTGGGCTATAAACTCTTCAATTTTATTTGTAAAACCAACTTTAACACCTAGTACTCTTGTACAAATATGCCTGAAAACGTATTTAAGTCGAGGAGAAATTTTATGTGTATAAACTAGAAGCATTAAAGTAAGGTTTCATCAGCAAAACTAAAGTATGCTTTTTCTGTTATAATCAAGTGGTCTAAAACTTTTATATCTAAACTTTGGGCAGCAGTTTTTAACTTTAGAGTAATTTGTTTGTCGGCTTCACTTGGTTTTAAAGTTCCTGACGGGTGGTTATGCGCCAGTATTAAACCTGTTGCTCCATGCTCTAGAGCATTTTTTAAAACCAAACGCACATCAACTAAAGTTCCAGTAATACCGCCTTTACTAAGCTGATTTTTTTGAATAACTCTGTTGGAGTTATTTAAATAAATAATCCAAAACTCTTCGTGTTCAAGTTCACCTATTACTGGTTGCATTAGTTCAAAAACCGAATTACTTGATGTAATTTTCTTTTTTTCGAGAGCTTCTTCTCCTCTGCGGCGTCTGCCCAACTCTAAAGCTGCAATAATACTTATGGCTTTAGCCTCACCAATACCCTTAAACTCCATAAGTTGCTTAATAGAAAGCTTTCCCAGAGCACTCAAATTATTATTTGTACTTGCTAAAATACGTTTACACAAATCAACAGCACTTTCGTCACGGCTACCCGAACCAATTAGAATAGCTACAAGTTCTGCATCGCTTAAAGCGGCTTTTCCTTTATGTAATAATTTTTCACGAGGTTGATCGTCTTGACTCCAGTTTTTTATTGAAAATGACGATGGTTTTTTTTGCATTGGTTAAAGATAAATATTGTAATTTACAGTAGCAATAAAAACTAGTATTATGAAACCATTAAAAAAAGAAGATATTAATCAAGATGTTTTTGATTTATATGATGATTATGCACATAATAAACTTAATAGACGTCAATTTGTAGAAAAGCTATCACTTTATGCAGTAGGTGGAGTAACTGTATCGTCATTACTGAGTTTTATGTCACCTAACTATATTGATAATCTCTTAGTAAAACCAGACGATCCAACTCTAGATTCAGAGTTTATTTCATATAATTCACCAAAAGGAGGTGGAACTATAAAGGGACTATTATCGAAACCTAAAGCTATTAAAACAAAGCTACCTGGTGTTATTGTTGTTCATGAAAATAGAGGACTTAACCCTTATATTGAAGATGTTGGTAGACGCACTGCAAAGGAAGGTTTTATAAGTTTAGCACCAGATGCATTATCACCTCTGGGCGGTTACCCTGGAAATGATGATGATGGTAGAGCCATGCAGAAAAAGAGAAATAGAACAGAAATGCTTGAAGATTTTATAGCCGCATACCATCACATTAAAAATCATGAAGATTGCGATGGGAATGTTGGCGTAGTTGGTTTTTGTTTTGGTGGTTGGATTTCTAATATGATGGCAGTAAAATTACCTGATTTAGGTGCAGCTGTTCCGTATTATGGTAGACAACCTGAAGCAGAGGATGCTATAAAAATTAAAGCACCCTTACTTTTGCAATATGGCGAATTAGATACTCGTGTAAATGCTGGCTGGCCAGCTTTTGAAAGTATTTTAAAAGAAAATAATATTGAATACCAAGCTTATATTTATCCAAATGTAAATCATGGTTTTCATAATAATACCACGCCTCGTTATGATAAAGATGCTGCGAAATTATCTTGGAAAAGAACTATTGCTTTTTTTAAGGAGAAGTTGAAGTAGCTTCTTTCTAAAAAATATTATATTTACCAAAGCTAAATGACTATTATTAACCTAAAAACTACATCTTGACCACTCTAATCGACTTTTATTTTGATATAAAGTTTTCTATTATGCAAAATCAGATAGAGTAAATATTCAAAAGTATTTTAATTAATAATTATGTTCGGGCTTAATCTATCAAAATATAATAAACACATTAAAGTGCTTTCAATAATACCTGTTTTAATTGGGTTGCTAACAATAAGCGAAAGTTTTTTACCAAATAAGAATATTGAAACTATAGTTGTTTCAAAAAAAGAAAGTTATCGTGCTAAATTTGACAGAACGACTTACAATATATATTTTGAAAATAATAATGACCAGTTTACAAAAGAAATATTTAATGATTTTGAAGTTGGTGATAACGTGACACTCACTACTTCGTACTTCCATGAAGAAACATCAAAAATCACAAAAAAAGAATCTGGAAAGATTTATGAAAACTCTACGGGAGAAGCCTATATACAATATATTTTTGCTGTTATTTTTTTACTCCCAGCGTTATCTTGGATAAAAAAAAGAAGTTTAAGTAACAAACAATCAAAATATATTATATTTATAATTCTTTTTAGCTTCACAGACCTTTATAGGATTTTAAAATAAATACACTTATGAAAATCAATAAACTTACTCTGGTAATTACTCTAGTATTCGTTTTATTTTTATTTATTGATCCCGTTTATGCTGGACCTGGTGGTACAGTAGCCAAAGCTTTATTTAAAACTTGGTGGGGTAAATTATTAATGAGTGTTTTAGTAATTATTTTCCTTCCTGTTGTTTTTTATGTTAGAATTATTGAATTTATTGCAGTTAGAAAAGCAAAGAAACAACTCGCTAGACTTGCTCTTAAAAACAAAGATTTTTCTTGGTTGAATATTCAAAAGAATGTTTCGAATGTATTTAGTAGAGTTTACTTAGCTTGGGGGAATGAAAACATGAAAGAAGTTTCAGAATATGTTAATCACTGGTATTGGCAAAACCAGCAACTTGTGCATCTTGATAGATGGAAAAAAGAAAACCTCTTAAACGTATGCAAACTTCAAAATATAAGCAGCATTAAACCTATGTACTTAGAAATTTCAGATAATGACAATTTTGAAGGCTCTAAAATAGCTTTCGAAATTACTGCTAATATTGAGGATTATCTGATTAAAAGAGACACAAGAAGAGTTGTTCAAGGGAAAAAAGGCTTTAGTGATGAAAGTAAAATTTGGATAATGGAATACACCGATGGCAAGTGGCTATTGGATGATATTAGAGATGAAGAATTCAGTTTAAGTTTTGCTAAAATGGAAAATGTTGTTCCTGCGCTTGATAATGTAAATAGAGTTGCTTGAAAAAAGTATTTTTACATGAAATTATAACAAAATAAAAATACATTTCTGTCTTTAAGGGATAGACAGAATTACCCAATCAACCCCTCCACCTCATCAAAATTCAAACCACCGTAATTACCAGAACTCATTAACAATAAAGCCTTATCATCAAAGTTTTGTTCAAATAAAAACACTTTAAAGTCATCTGGGTTGGTATAAATAATTAAATCATCTCTTTCAAAAGCTTCAGCAATTTGTTGATGAGTTACTTCTTGTAGTTTTTTAATTTCAACGGCATGTGGTGAATAGAATACCACGACTACATCGGCTGCATCTAAAGCACCTTTATATTCTTTTAAAAACTCAGCATTTAAACTGCTGTAAGTATGCAATTCTAAACAAGCTACCAAAGTTCTGTTTTCATACTGCTCTTTTACAGCTTTTGTTGTGGCCTCGACCTTACTTGGTGAATGTGCAAAATCTTTATAGGCTACACTATTCTTACTTTCAGCAATTTTTTCTAAGCGTTTGCTGGCACCATTAAATGTAGAAATGGCTTCATAAAAATCGTCTTCATCAATACCCATGTGCTGGCAAATCCATTTAGCACCAGCTAAGTTATTGAGGTTATGCTTACCAAAAATCTCAATAGGCAATTCACCTTCTGGTGTTTCTAAAAGTGTTTGTCCGTTTTCAACGGTGTATTCTGGTGTTTGGTATGCTAATTTTCTAATGGTGTTTTCTGAAGCTTCTACTACCCGCTTTACCTCTGGGTCTTCTTCATTATAATTAATGCTTCCTCCACTTACAATAGAATCTACGAAAATACTGAATTGCTCTACATAGTTCTCGTAGGTTGGAAATACGTTTATATGATCCCAAGCAATACCGCTTAACAAAGCTATATTGGGTTTGTACAAATGAAATTTTGGACGTCTGTCTATTGGAGAACTTAGGTATTCATCACCTTCTAAAACAATAAAATCATTGTGTTCTGTGAGTTTCACCATAACATCAAAGCCTTCTAATTGTGCACCAACCATATAATCTACATCTTTATCATGGTAATGCATCACATGCAAAATCATGGACGTTATAGTAGTTTTTCCATGGCTCCCTCCAATAACTACTCTGGTTTTGTGTTTAGATTGTTCGTACAAAAACTCTGGATAACTATAAATTTTGATTCCCAGTTCTTGAGCTTTTAATAGTTCTGGGTTATCTTCTTTAGCATGCATTCCCAATACAATAGCATCTAAATTTGATGTGATTTTTTCTGGATACCAACCAAATGCTTCGGGCAATAAACCTTTTGCTTCTAATCTAGATTTTGATGGCTCGAAAATAGTATCATCACTTCCTGTTACATGGTAACCTTTGTTGTGTAAAGCAAGTGCTAAATTGTGCATTGCAGCACCACCAATGGCTATAAAATGTACGTTCATTTAATTCTTTTTGAAGATGTTCAAATATACTTTATTTACAATAAATTCGAGAATGATTCATCTTGAAATTAAACACTTTTTTTGAATTAATTATGAAAAAAAAATTTAAAAAAAAGTTAACTAAAGACTTAAAATCTTTTCTTTTTGCTTCTTGAAGGGTTTAACCTTAGGTAGTTCTGCAATAGCCAAATCTATGTGTTTTAAAGCTTGATTTTTATTGTGTCTATGCATGTGTATTTGAGCCAAACGATAATGCGCCCAAGCTTTAGGAACGCCATCTTCAGCTGAATAATTTTTAAGATAAGTTTGTAAACATTGTTCACCTTTTTTTAACTCTATATTATATTCAGCAGCTACTTTTCCTATTTGATAATGTAATGCATTACGACTATGTTTTTTTTGAGCTTTCTCTATGTTTTCAATTGCTTTTTTAGGCTCATTTTCGTTTTCATAAAGCTGTGTTAGTTTTTCAAAACAGGTTAAAGAACCGCCTTCTTTAATCGCCATTTTATAAAATTTCTCGGCAAGTTCTGGCTCTTTATCGTATTCATAAACATAACCTTTAGCTAAGTATCCATCCACTTTCGATAAGTTTTCTAATTCTTCAGCATAGTGTAAAGATTTACTTTTGCTTCCCCCAAATATACCGGGTAGCTGCATATACAATTCCACTAGAGCCCAACGCGCCTCAATATGATTTTGGTCTAACTCTGCAGCCTTTAAAAAAGAAGATTTTACATCACCTATAAAACTAATTGCCTTAAACTTATTTTCTAGAGCTTTCATTCCTAAAGCTCCACCATATTTATAATGGTAATTAGCTATGTTTTCTTTTGCTTCAACCAGTTTTCCATATTGTTCTATAGCCCTATCCCACTTTTTTTGATGACCAAAAGCATCTCCTAAAAGCTCAATAGCTTCTAAATTATATGGATGTTTTTCTAAATAATTGGCTACAATTTCTTGAGCTTCTGTATATTTCTTTTTTTGAAAAAGAGATTCTACACCACTAAGCGATGATTGGCTAAAAGCCAAAATAGGACATAGAAGTAGGAATAAAAACTTGTTCATAAAATTTAGGTCGAAAATGCAAAGTTAATCTTTCATCAGAATTTAACCTATTCCGTTTCTTGTTAACTTAAAAAATAGCTAACTTCACTCAACCAACGAAACCATTTACGCATTTATTGTTTTTTGGAATGGCTTTTGAAAGTATTTTTATGACAAACTTAAACACATGAAAAACGCTTTATCTATTTTAATAATTATATTTTTTTCAAACTTTATTCAGGCTCAAAACTCCAATTATTCTGAGTTATGGGAAAAAGTTGAACAGTTTGAAATTGAAGGTTTGCCTAAATCTGCATTAAAAATTGTTGATGCTATTTATAATCAAGCAACAAAAGACAAAAACAACCCTCAGTTGGTAAAAACCATGCTTTTTAAAAGAAAATTCGCTTTAGTTTTAGAAGAAGATGCCCAATTAAATATTATTAATGATTTTAAAAATCAAATAAATCGAAGCGAATTCCCAACAAAAAATATTTTAGAAAGTATTTTGGCTAATATGTATTGGCAATACTTTAACAAAAACCGTTGGACGTTTTATAACCGAACGAAAACTGCCGAAAAAATAAATGCTGTAGATTTTAGAACTTGGGACTTAGAAACACTTTTTAACGAAATTCATATACATTTTCAAAACTCGCTTGAAAGTGGTTTAATGTTGCAGCAGGAAGACTTAAGTAACTATGATGAGATTTTAAACCTTCAAAAAGATTCTAAAATTTACAGGCCTACTTTGTTTGATTTTTTGAGTCACCAAGCTTTATCTTTTTACAAAACCAATGAAACGAATATTACCAAACCTGCCTATAAATTTGAGATTGATAATCCTGACTTTTTAGCTGATTCTGAAACGTTTTCAGCTTTAAAAATCACATCTAAAGACTCAACTTCACTACAACTTAATGCTATAAAAATCTATCAAAATTTAATTAAATTTCATTTAAAAGATGAAAATCCTTCTGCATTGGGTGATGTTAATATTGAGCGATTAAAATTTATAAACGACCACGCTACCTTTAGTAATAAAGAATCTATTTTGTTAGAAGCTCTTAAAGTTGAAAGTGAAAAGTTAAATACGCATAACGTTTCTGGTTTATATAACTTTGAAATGGCATCTATCTATTATAAGCAAGGTCAGAAATATAATAGAACGAATGACTATAATCGATGGAAAGCCAAAGATGCTATGGATATTTGTAATAGCGTTATTTCAAAATTTCCTGAAAGTAAAGGCGCTGAAAAATGTAAAGTATTAAAATCTCAAATAGAGCAGCAAACACTTCAAATTACCACTGAAAACATGCTTCCTATTCAAAAAAACGCTCGTTTATTGTTGCGTTACAAAAATTTGGATTCACTTAATTTTCAAATTTTTAAACTCTCTAGAAAAGAATTAGAACGTTTTAATAAAACATATAGAAAGGACGAGCAGCTTAAATTTATTAAAAAACTAGACCCTAAAATAAATTGGAAAAGCACATTAAAAAATGAAAAGGATTACCAAACTCATACTACAGAAATTGCCATTCCTAAACTAAACAATGGTAGTTATTTAATTTTTTCATCGTTAGAAAATAATGAAGATACTTTTGCTTTTAGCACCATACAAGTTACAAATTTAGCTTTAGTTGAAACAGAAAATGACTATTACAAAACCTTCCAAATAATTGACAGAAATATCGGAAAGCCCATAAAAAATGCAAATGTTGAACTAAGTTTTTATGAGAATAATGACAGAAGTATTCAAAGAGAAAACTTCACAACAAATAGCTATGGTGAAATTAAAATTGAAAAAGACAACGACCGTTATAGAAACATTACAGCAAAAATTAAATATGGTAATGATATAGCTTATTTCGGAAATTACTACATCAATAAATTTTACAAAAGAGAAAGGGAAAATATAAATTACAAATCGTTTGTATTTACAGACAGAAGTATTTACCGTCCTGGGCAAACAGTTTATTTTAAAGCCATTGCAATGAAAACTAAAAAGGGTAAATCGAAAGTACTGGCAAACGAACCTGTTTATGCTGTATTGTACAATATAAATGATGAAGAAATAAAAAAACTGGAACTAACAACCAACGAATTCGGATCTGTTTCTGGAGAATTTATACTACCAAATAATGGTTTAAATGGCGAATATTATATTGAATTTGATGGCGAAGATGAAGATTTATTTACTGAACATTATTTTTCTGTAGAAGAATACAAGCGACCTAAATTCGAAACAAATTTCAAACCAGTTACCGAAACTTTTAAAGTTAACGACTCTGTAACAGTAAAAGGAAATGCTTTGGCTTTTGCTGGTAGTAATGTAACCGATGCCAAAGTTGTTTATAGAGTACACCGAAAAGTAGAATACCCACGCTGGTATTATTGGTATCGCCCTAGTTTTTACAGCGAACCTCAAGAAATAACACATGGCGAAAGCATAACTAATGATAAAGGCGAATTTGAAATCACTTTTAAAGCACTACCTGACCAAAGTGTTGATGAATCGAGCTTACCTATTTTTAATTATGAAATAATAGCCGATGTAACCGATTTAAATGGTGAAACTAGAAGTGCTAAAACTATAGTAAATGTTGGTTATCATGCTCTAGTTGCCAACATATCTATTAACAATACTTTTAATAATACTTTAGATAAAACAAAAAAAGACAACACTATAACTATAAATACTGAAAACCTAAATGGCGAGTTTGTTCCAGCTCAAGGCATTGTTAAAATATATAAACTTAAAGCACCCAGCACCGTTTTAAGAAAACGTCCTTGGGCAGCACCAGATTATCAAAATTTTAGTAAAGAAGCTTTTAAAAACTTATTTCCTTATGACGCATATTCAGATGAACAAAACCCAAATAATTGGAAAAAAGGTGAATTAGTTTTTGAAAAAGACTTTAATACAGAAATTACTAAACAACTTAAATTAGGTCGAATTAAAAAATGGCAATCTGGTGCCTATCTTATTACTTTAGAAACTAAAGATAAATTTGGACAATTGGTTAAAGATGAAATAAAAACAACTCTTTATAGCAATGATGATAAGACTTTAGCTGACAACAAATTATTTAATATTTCAACCAATAAAACTGATTACAAAACGGGACAAATGGCTTTAATCACTCTAGCATCAGCTTCCAAAAATTTAAACGTTACTGTTAAAGTTGAAAAGGATAGAAATATTATCAAAACACAAGTAATAGAATTAAGTAACAATAAAAAAATAATTTCTATTCCTGTACAGCAAGAAGATATTGGTGGTTTTTCTTTGCATTACAGTTATGCAACTTTTAATAGTTACCAATCTGGAACGCTAAATATTTCTGTGCCTTACCCTAAAACCGAGCTAGATATTGAAACAAAAACCTTTAGAGACAGATTACAACCCGGAACGGACGAAACTTGGAGTTTTAAAATTAAAGGGCCTCAAGGTGAAAAAGTAAGTGCTGAACTTTTAGCAAGTATGTACGATGCTTCTTTAGACCAATTCAAACAGCATAATTGGGAATTTAATCCAATACAAAACCCTATCTATAGTTCTTATAATCGCGGTAATGCATACGGTAGTTTTGGCACAAAAAACTTTAGAGTTTATAATACTAGAAGGAGTTTTAATTACGGACAAAATTATTATGACCAGCTAAACTGGTTTGGGTTTAGTTTCAATTTCAATAAATGGCAATATGATAACTATCTAAAATCATTAAGGTTAAAAACAGAATCTAAATATGATAATTCTATAAAAAAAGGATTTGTATCAGGGACTATATTTGACGAACAAGGAAATCCATTACCAGGGGTAAGTGTTATTGTAAAAGGTACTATTAGAGGAACATCTACAGATTTTGATGGTAATTTTAGTATCGAAGCTTCTAATAAAGAAATATTAGTACTAAGCTATGTAGGCTTTAGTACTCAACAAATTAATCTTACTAAAAATAATTCACTTAATATATCATTAGCTGAAGATATCGAAAGATTAGAAGAAGTTGTAACTATTGGCTATGCTTCTCAAACTAGAAAAGCTAATTTATCTTCCTCGGTTTCTACCGTTAGTACAGAATCAATGGATGATAGTTTAGGAAACCTTCTCGGTGCAACTGCTATTCAAGGCACTGGTAAAAGTCGTAGCGATAATAAAGAAATTTTCATACGTGGACTATCTAGCTGGAGTGGTTCTGGAAATCCATTAATACTTGTTGATGGTGTACCTGAAGATATTAATGATATTGATTTCAATGATATCGAAAATATTTCCGTTTTAAAAGGTTCATCGGCTACGGCTATTTACGGAGCAAAAGGTGCTGATGGTGTTGTTATTTTAACGACAAAAGAAGGTTTAAAAAAATTAGCTCAAGTACAGGTTAGAAAAAATTTGCAAGAGACAGCCTTTTTCTTTCCGCATTTAAAAACAGATGTGGAAGGACACGTAAGTTTCAGTTTCTCTACACCCGAAGCCTTAACCCAATGGAAACTACAATTATTAGCACATACTAAAACTTTAGAAAGTGCCACAACAAGTTTAACTACTGTAACTCAAAAAGAATTGATGGTGATTCCAAATGCACCACGTTTTTTACGAGAAGGCGATGATATTACCATTAGTACAAAAATTTCAAATCTCACAGATAAAGAACTTTCAGGGCAAGCTATTCTATTATTAACCGATGCTATTTCAGGAAAAAAAATTGATGAAAACCTCAACAATATTGAAAACATTAAATCTTTTTCTGTAGATGCAAAAGGTAACACACAAGCATCATGGAATTTATCAATTCCTGATGATGTTCAAGCTATTCAATATAAAGTAATTGCAAAATCTGAAACCTTTAGTGATGGCGAACAAAATGCCCTACCTATTCTTAGCAACCGTAAATTAGTTACTGAAACTTTACCCATGTGGATCCGCTCCAACGAAACAAGAACTTTTACCTTAGACAAATTAAAAACCAATACCTCAACAACGCTAAAGCACCATAAGTTGACTTTGGAAATGACGTCTAACCCTGCTTGGTATGCAGTGCAGGCACTTCCTTATTTAATGGAATATCCTTACCAATGTAATGAGCAAACATTCTCAAGATATTATGCAAATGCTTTAGCGAGTCATATAGCAAATTCGAACCCTAGAATTCAGGACGTTTTTAATCAGTGGGCATCTCAAGAAGTACTTATATCAAATCTTGAAAAGAATGAAGAACTTAAGTCTATTTTAATTCAAGAAACACCGTGGTTGCGTGATGCACAAAGTGAAACCGAACAGAAAAAACGGATAGCTTTATTATTCAATTTAAATAAAATGAATAACGAATTACAATCGGCCATTAATAAATTGAAAAACAATCAAATGTCTTCTGGTGGTTGGGCTTGGTTTAATGGAGGGCGTGAAAACAGATATATTACACAACATATAATTTCTGGTTTTGGGCATTTGAAACAACTCAACGTAAAATCTGAGGAGAACTCTAGAATGATAGAAAAGGCTATCAATTATCTAGATGAAAAATTCATAAAAGAATATAAAGACATACGTAAATATGACGCCAAAGTAGACTTAAATAAAGACCATTTAAGCTACACACAACTACATTATTTATACATGCGAAGCTTTTACCCAGAGATAAACAAATCGAAAGAAGTTGAAACTATTATTAACTATTACCAAACTCAAATTCAAAAGTATTGGTTAAGCCGCTCATTATATTCTAAAGGGATGATGGCGTTAATAACGCATCGAAATAACGATTCGAAAACCGCTTCAAAAATTCTAAAAGCCTTAAAAGAAACAAGTATTACCACAGAAGAATTAGGCATGTATTGGAAAGCAAATACAAACTCTTGGTATTGGTATCAAGCGCCTATTGAAACTCATGCCTTAATGATTGAAACGTTTTCTGAAATTGAAAACGATACTGAAACTATTGATAACTTAAAAATCTGGTTACTTAAAAACAAACAAACTAATAAATGGAAAACCACTAAAGCAACAACCGAAGCTGTGTATGCATTACTACTTCAAGGAAGTGATTGGTTGAGTGTTACAGATATGGTTGACGTGATTTTGGGTGGCAAAAAAATAGAACCTTCGAAACTTGAAGATGTAAAAGTTGAAGCTGGAACAGGTTACTACAAAACATCATGGAATAACTCGGAAATTAAGCCAGAAATGGGAGATGTACAACTCACCAAAAAAGGTAGTGGTATTGCCTGGGGAAGTTTATATTGGCAATATTTTGAAGATTTAGATAAAATCACTTCGGCAGAAACGCCACTTAAATTAAAGAAAAAGTTATTTCTTAAAACGAATAGTGATACTGGTGAAGAAATCTCAGAAATTACATCTAAAACAAATTTAAAAGTTGGTGATTTGGTAAGAGTTAGAATAGAATTACGTAGTAACAGAAATATGGAATTCCTTCATATGAAAGATATGCGTGCTGCCGGACTTGAGCCTGTAAACGTTATTTCTAAATACAAGTGGCAAGATGGTTTAGGTTATTATGAAAGTACTAAGGATGCTTCTACAAATTTCTTTTTTGATTATTTACCTAAAGGCGTTTTTATTTTTGAATACGATTTAAGAGTTAATAATGCTGGTAATATGAGTAATGGTATTACAACTATTCAAAGTATGTATGCGCCAGAATTTAGTAGCCATAGTGAAGGAACTAGGATTCAAATAGATTAATTAAAAAAGGTCTTTCAATAATATTGAAAGACCTTTTAGGTAGTTTAGTTTGGTGTTAATTAAAAGTAACGGTGCTTATCTATTATATGGGTATTCACTTATCCAATGAAAGCCCCTATTGGTTAATAAAAAGTCTTCTTTACCCAGCCGTTTAGTTTGACCAGAGATTGTATCGTTTTTATGAATAAAACTAAATTCTAAAGTTTTTTCTGTGGTTGTGTAATTAAAATCAAAAGCCTCAGAAGTATTTCCAGAAGGAGAAAATGTAATCTTATTAGTAATAGAGTCTTCTTCTACTTTATAGTATAAATTTTCTTTATTCATTTTTTCTATCTGTACTCTGCCTACTCTTTCAAATCTAATATTCTTCCATAATTTATCACTTTTGTAGTTAGTAATAGTATCTCCATTAATTACATAGTTGGTAACTTCATAAACACCATATAATTTAGGCTTAGAAGCTTTTGAACCATAGGATTTTTGTGATTGTTTGGCATTATAAAATCCATATCCTAAAGCATAACTAAGAATTAATACCTTAATTATATTTAAGCTTATATTAAAACCCTTTTTTAATGATGGTCGTTTTATAGGAACTACATTAGTAACAGCTTTATTGGTAAGTAAAAAAAGTATCACTTTTTTAATATCTCGCCACAGAAGAAATAAGGTCATGATAACGAGATGGGTAGATAATATTTTAACAGGAACATCAAAAAAGTAGTTTACAGCCATAACATTCATTGTTGTCATGAGTGTTATTACTGCACCTAAAGTTAAAGTACGTCTAAATAAGAGTAATCCAGCAAGTACCTCAGCAATTCCCATAAACATATTATAACCCTCTGAAAACCCTAAAAAAGTCCAAGCTAATCCCATTGGTGAGGAGTCACCATAAGGCTCAAGCAATCTGTAAAAGTTGGGTTCTGGAAACTGTAATTGAATTACTTTAACCAAGCCATAGCTTATCAACATTAGGCCAACATAATATCTTATAGCCGTTGTTAGCCAATAATAGAGTTTATCGTAATTTGTTCTTTTTCTGTCTAGTAAAGTCCAAATTAAAGTTCCAATTAAAGCAACAATAAAAACAATAAAAACTACCAGATAATCATAAGTAGTATCACCACTTCCGTTAGGGCCAGTGCTAATTTTGTATGGCACTTTCAGAACACTTTCACCAAACCAAGTGATAAAATTCTGTGATAATTCAACAGGCTTTTCTGCCAGAAGTTCGAAAAATGGATAAGCGCCATTGTTTTCAAAAATAATTATTAATAAGAAGTAAATAAATGAAAACCTAAATCCGATGCGGCCAATTTTAGACCATTGGTTTTCAATATTTGAAGATCTATACGTCATTAACGCAAAAACTAAAACTAAAGCGTACAATAAAAGTATAAATATTCCAATATTTGGATAAACTGCTTCTGCACTTCCTGTATTTTTTGATATGCCTTTCCCTTCAACTAAAACGGAATAGCTGCCCTCTACTTTGTCTTTACTTGTTTTAAAAGTGAATTCCTTCACTCTATATTGTTCTCCTTTAGAAATACCCTGATTCCATTTAGGAATAACATTGTCTTTTATCTGTTCTTCGAAATTTGCATTACTAATAGGTACTGCTTGATAATTACCATTGCTATCCTCTATATAAAGTTCAAACTTATCAAAGAAAAACTTACCATTATTTAAACAAATAGCACCAAAATTAAGTGTCTTTGATTTTGAATCAATAACACCTTCGACAACATACGACTCCCAAGTATTCGATTTTATGGGTCTGTCTCTCATATTATCAAAAAAGCCTCTACCTTCATCTGGTTTATTGTCTACTCTAGCCCATATACCTGCCCAAGCCTCATCATCTTTAGTATCAACTTTTACCCAAGCAATAACTTTAAACTTTTTAATAGTATCAGACGCTACATCTTTTGATTGACTAAATGATATCCAAGTTCTGGAGATTTGTTTTTTATCTTGACTATTGACAGAAAAACAAATTAAAATAAGTGCTAAAAAGATTAATAGTTTTTTCATTTTTTAAAAGCTTAGTTGTTCTTTAAATATGTAAGATTGTCGTCTAGAAATCTCTATTTCTTCCCCAGAATTCATTTGTATTTTAAGTTTTCCATTAAACCAAGACACCACTTTTTTTACATGATTAATGTTAATAATCTGTTGTCTATTAGCTCTAAAAAAAACGTCTTTAGGTAATTTTTCTTCAATTTGCACAAGCGATTTATAAATAAGAGGTGTATTGTTTTCAAAAAATACCCGTGTGTAATTTCCAACTATTTCAAACATAGAAATATCTTGAATTTTAACTAGCCAACACTTTTCACCATCTTTAATAAAAATCTGTTTATCTAAACTTAAAGTATTGTCGTTTTTAGCCTCAGGTAATGAATTATCTGTTGCCCTTTCTATTACTTTATTAATACTCTGCGAAAATCGTTTTTGATTTATTGGTTTTAACAAATAATCGAACGCATTATATTCAAAAGATTTAATAGCGTACTCATCAAATGCAGTTGTGAATATTACTATAGGCACTTCATCAAGCATTTCCAATAGCTCAAAACCGTCTTTTTCAGGCATATTTATATCTAAAAATAATATATCAGGTTTTGTTTCTATTATTAGATTATACCCTTTATCTACATTTTCAGCTTCACCTAACAATTGAATTTCTTTATACTCTTTTATAAGTTCTTTCAACTCATTGCGAGCCAATCGAGAATCTTCAACTATAACGGCCTTTAAACTTATCATTTTAATGGTATTTTTATAGTTGCAACTACCTTATTATCTAACCTTCTTAAATTAAAAGTAGCTTCTTCACCATAGAGTAATTCGAGACGCCTTTCAATATTTTGCAAACCTAATTGTGTACCATTTTTATTTTGATTTAATTGTCCTGTATTAGATACTTCAATTCGTAGTTGGTTATCTTCAATTTTTGAAATGAGTTGTACTTCTCCTCCTTCTTTTAAATTAGAAATACCATGCTTAATAGCATTTTCAACCAACATCTGAATAATCATTGGCGGAATTTTAATATTTAAAGAGGCTTTATCAATATGAGTTGTAAATATGAGTCTATCTTCAAATTGGATTTTTGAAATGGCCACATAGTTTTCTATCATTTCTAATTCGTCTTCTAAAGCTATAGAATTTGAGTCGCTTTTAGTAAGTGAATAGCGTAATGTTTCAGACAAACTAGTTAGCATAACACGCGATTTGTCAACATCCTCTAACATTAAACCACGAATATTATTTAAACTATTAAACATAAAGTGTGGGTTAATTTGACCCTTTAGTGTATTAAGCTGAGATTCTTTTAAATTACTTTCTAATTGTATTTGCTTTAATTTAACAGTTTTTAATTGATGGTATATTTTAATTGTTAAAAACACAAAAAACCAAACAAAATATAAAGTTATAAAATAAAAGAAATTAAATATTTTACCTTCAAATGTAACAGTAGAATTTGTACCTCTAATTTGCAAAGCAGCGAAATCTAAAATTGGCCAGATTATAAAAGAATATAATAACTGAACTCCAATAAAAACAGCTGCAAGCTTCCAAATATTTTGTTTTAAATTGGAAATTTTAAGTTTGTAATCAATAACTAACGATATTACATAGCTGCATAAAAAAGCAAATAGACCACACAAAATACTTTCGACCCAGAAGTATAATTTCATATTATACATCAATTCATCTGACCTTATAAAAATTTTGGGTATGCCTAGAGTAGTTGTAAATAATAAAATCCAGCCGATTAAACCGAATGTTATGTAATATCTATTTAATGATAATTTCATTTACTTCTTCTATTTCAAAATAATCATTTATACTGGTTACCTGAGTTTAACATAGATGTGCATTACATATACTACTTTAATGTTACTCTTACATTTAGATGGATATCAATTTATGTTATAAAACTCAATTAAACATTAATACTGATTATTTTTATCTATCCTTTAGTTAATAATTTAGAATATTAGATGAATTAATGTGTCTAATAAATTAAATATAAAACTAATTAGAACTTTAATTAGATTAACCATAACACTGTTCGTTTTTTGATTGATAATTGATTGATGATATAAATGTACTTTGTAAATACACTAAAAAAAGTCAAATTATGATGAGTGGTAAAATGCTTAACGCTAATGGTGTTTATTTTAATAAAGCTCTTAAACATGTGTTAGCTATAATCAAAAAATTTGATTTTAATTATCGGTTATAAGGATATTCACTAATCCAATGGAAGCCTCGTTTTGTTAGTAAAAAATCTTTTTTATCGAGTCTTTTTGAGGCCCCATAAATAGTATCTCTTTCAAAAATAAAATCAAAATCTAAACCAGTACTATCAACTTTCTTATAATTGAAATCATAACTCTTACTATCATCACTCCAACTTGTTACCTTAAACTTATCTGCTACCAAACTATCCTTTTCAATACCAAAATACTCTTTACTATTATCAAATTTTCGTATTTGCATAGATCCCTCCCTTTGAATAGCAATACTTTTCCAAAGTTTTTCGTTTTTGTAATTTGTAATGGTATCTCCATTTATAACAAAATTAGTTACTTCGTAAACACCATATAAATCTGGTTTTGGTGCTTTTGAACCATACTGTTTTTCAGCTTCAATTGCATTTATAAACCCGTAAATAAAAACATAACCAATTAATAATCCTTTAAAAACGTTCATGGCTATATTTATTCCCTTTTTAAATTCGGGCCTTTTTATAACCTCTAGTTTTGTACTTACGCCTTTAAAAAAGAAAATTGTAAGCCTTTTTATATCTCGTGATAATAAAAACAAGGTCATTACTACTAAATGTGTTGATAAAATTTTAACTGGAATATCATAAAAATAATTTACTGCCATAATATTCATTGCTGTCATCAATGTTACAAGAGCTCCAAATGTCATTGTTCGCCTAAACAAAAGTAAACCTGCTAGAAGTTCAGCAATTCCCATGAACAAATTATACCCTTTTGAAAAACCTAAAAAGGTCCATGCAAGCCCCATTGGTGAAGACTCACCATAACTCGATATTAACCTATAAGGCCCTGGATAAGAAAACTGCAATTGGATAACCTTAACTAAACCATAGCTTATTAGCATTAAACCAACATAATAGCGAACGGCTAGTGTAAGCCAATAATATAATTTGATATAATTATTCCTTTTTCTATCTAGAATAGACCATAAAATAGCAGTAATAATAGCAACTAAAAATGCTGTTAAAATTACCAAATAATCAAATGTAGTATCACCGCTTCCAGTGAGTTTTATTGAAATTTCATAAGGCACTCCATAAACATTTGCGCCCATCCAAGGAATTAGTTTATTTAACCATCCTTGAGGTATTTTAAATATTTTATACCAAAAGGGAAATGCACCATTATTTTGAAACAGAACAATTAATAGAAAGTAAATACTGATAAATCTAAAACCTATTTTTTCTAATGAAGACCACTTTGTCTCTGAAGATAATTCACTCATTTAACTTGTTTTTTAATTGATACTTGTAATATATTTAAGAAGTTAACCCCAAAATCTCAAATTATGATGAACGGCAAAATACCATACTCAAACGGAATTAAGGTAAGTTACCTCAAATTAAATTTTCTAATCACAGAAGAAATTCAATTAATTTATATAAAACTCAAACATATTGAAACCAGACAATTAACTGATTTACAGAACATAAAAATGAGTTGATATTAATTATTATCTTTGTTATTGTTGTAAAACTCCAGTTTTGATAAATATAAAGCCCCTAAATATTATTAAATCTATCATATACCCCTTACTGGTATGCTTGTTCTTATCGATAGTCTCCTGCGGTATACGAAAAACTACTACTGAAGAACAAAAACCACTTGAAATAAACCCTAAAATTATCTTTTTGATCTATTCAATTTCTAAAGAAGAAAATGGAAATAAAAAAATGGTATTTATAAATAAAACTATAGCGAATGGTAGATTAAAAAATAGTAGTAATAAATATTTAAAAACAGGAAAGAAGGGCGATTTTATATGTACACAAAAAGACAAAAACTCTAATAAGCTTCAAACCGTTTATATAAAGAACCCTTTTTCTAAAACTATAGAATTTATAAACGATTCCCTTATCTTTGAAAGTAAAAAAATAGATTTAACAACCACCCAAATTTCATTAAGATTACAGTTAAATAGTAAAACAAAATCAATTATAATTAGTGAAATTATTGATGATTTAAAAAATACAAATCCACTAATTGAAACAAAGCTAGATTAAAATGAAAAACTTAGTTTTCATATTAATTTTATTTTTAATGACTAACACTATGTTAGCTCAAATTTTTGATGTTGAAGCCATCAAAATATCTGGGGATAATGATAAACGTATAAACCTCATCATTTTAAGTGAAGGCTACACAGCTGCTCAACTACCACAATTTATAGCAGATGCGAATAGTTTTACTAGTGAAATGTTTAGTCAATCTCCTTTTGCCGAGTACAGTAATTATTTTAATGTTTATGCCATTAAAGTCCCCTCTAATGAAAGTGGTGCAGATCATCCTGGAAGTGCAACAGATACCAGTGAACCAGCGTCACCAATAATAGATGTAGATACGTATTTTAATGCTACTTTTGATGCTTTTGGGTTTCATAGACTTTTATATTATGGAATTAATTTTGCAGATGCATCTAGTGCAGTAACGAAAATAAATTCAGTTTTAGCTGATAATTTCCCTACTTACGACCAAGCTTTAATAATAGTTAATTCAACTGTATACGGTGGTTCTGGTGGCGAATTCCCCATAGCTTCAAGAGCAGCTAGTGCCAATGAAATTGCTATACACGAATTAGGACACTCTTTATTTAACTTAAAGGACGAATATTATCCAGGTGATGCTTTAGCCTCAGAAGCTATCAATATGACACAAGAAACTAATCCTAGTTTAGTAAAATGGAAAAATTGGTTAGGGACTAATGGTGTAGATATTTACCCCTATGCTACTTCTGGAAATGCTGCTAATTGGAATAGACCTCATCAAAACTGTAAAATGCGATATTTAGGTGTTCCGTTCTGTGCCGTTTGTAAAGAAGGGATTGTAGAAAAAATACACGATTTAGTTTCTCCAATAAACTCTTTTACTCCAGTTTCCAATGCATTAGATAACCCATCTTTACCAATAGATTTTAACCTAACACTAATTAATCCTATACCAAATACTTTAAATAGTGATTGGACATTAAATGGTGCAAATTTTTCAAACAATTCAAGTAATATAAGTTTATCAGATATCGATTTAGTTGAAGGTTTTAATGCCTTAACTGCAGTTGTAACAGACAATAATGCAGCATTACTAAGAGTTGACAACCATGAAATTACACACGTCTATACAGTGAGTTGGTCAATAAACTACAGTGCTTTAAGTATTAATGATATTACAAGTAAAACAAACACTTACAGCATTTCTATGTATCCGAACCCTGCCAAAAATTTATTAAATTTAAAGGTTGAAAGTATTACTGAATCACGATTAAAGATAGATATTATTGCTTTAGATGGTAAAAAAATTAAAACGAAACGAATTAGCAATTATCAAAATAATCAAATTGACATTAGCAACTTAAGTTCTGGTATTTATGTTACTAATTTTTATGCCAACAACGTTTTAATTTCGAGTAGAAAACTCCTAAAAAAGTAAACTACTGTTTGGGAGGATATTTGGTAAATACTTTTTCTACAATCTCTGTAAATCTTGCTTCTCTTTTTTCAGGAGTTGCTCTCGGATTAAAACCAGATTCACTTATAGCTTGCCAGAATAATTGTTTTTTACTTTCATCAACAAAATCGATAATTATTTGTCTGTTAATATTATTTTGTCCGATAGGTAAACCTATAGAAATCCCGCCACCAACATTTCTTCCACCGCCTCCTACTCCAACGCCAACAGTTTCTCTTTGTGCGGCTTGAAATTCATTACTTTTTATATCAATAAAAAAATCTGGTGTGTTAGATAGTTTGTAACCTTTAGCTTCCATTTTATCATCTAAAGCATCTAATAAACGTTTGGTATCTAATTCAGATAAACCCGTTTGCATATCACGATAGTAATTATATGTTTTATAGTTGGTGAAATTAGTTTGTTTATCATAATCATAGTTTACATAAATAGGAGAACAGGATACAATAAACAATAATAAAATAATAGTTTTTCCAAATTTCATAGTAGAAAGTTTTTATAAATTTAATCAAAAATTGTTCCATTTAGCTGCGTTGAAATCTTAAAATATTTGGAAAATTAAAATAGTATTTAGATATTTGTCTAAATACCTAATTAATGAACTATCTCTTTAAAGCGTTAAATGATGAAACCAGAAGGCAAATTTTGGAATTACTAAAAGAAAAAGACATGACTGCTGGTGAAATTGCTGATGCTTTCAAAATATCAAAACCAAGTATTTCTCATCATTTAGATATACTAAAAAGAGCCGATTTGGTATCTAGTGAGAAAGTAGGACAGTTTATAACATATACCATTAATACAACCATTTTAGAAGATGTTTTACAATGGATTTTAACTTTAAAAAAATAGCCTGATGAATTTAAAAAAAGAAATACCTCTTATAATAATTGTTTTAATTCCATTTTTTTATTTGGCTTATATATGGAGTGGATTACCAGAAACCGTTCCAACACACTGGAATTATAAAGGCGAAATTGATGGCTGGGGTAAAAAATCATCCTTGATATTAATTACCTTTTTATTACCAGCGCTTACCTATATAATTTTTACTGTAGTTCCTTTTATTGATCCTAAGAAAAAAATAAAGGGTATGGGAAACAAATTTTACAATTTAAAGTTTTTAATGACGGTTTTTATGTCTGCACTGGCCATGTTTATATTGTACAGTGTAAAAGAACAATCTATTACAAATCCAGCTTTTATAATACTTGCAATAGGTATATTATATATTATTCTTGGAAATTACATGCGAACAATTAAAACAAATTATTTTATTGGCATACGAACACCTTGGACTTTAGAAAACGAAACGGTTTGGAAAAAAACACATGCTTTAGCAGGTAAATTATGGTTTAGTGGTGGCTTAGCAATCATTATTTCAAGTCTTCTTACTAACAAAAATTTTAACGGTATTTTTTTTATAACTATAACTATAATAATATCGGTTATACCACTTGTGTATTCATATTTAGAATTTAAAAAACTCCAAAACAATTCCTAAACTACTCCTATTATGAAACAATTTCTTATTATCGCAATATTATCAATATCAATATTCTCTTATTCTCAAAATAATAGACCTCAAGATCCAATTGAGCCTTATAATTATCTTTCTGAAGATGTATATTTTACAAATACTGCTGCTAACAATATAAAACTAGCGGGTACATTTACATTACCAAAAACTAAGAAAAAACCTGCTGTTGCTATTTTAATTTCTGGTTCTGGACCACAAAACAGAAATGAAGAAGTTAAACAATTTAATCATCGCCCATTTTTAGTATTGTCGGATTATTTAACAAACCAAGGTATTGCTGTTTTAAGATATGATGATAGAGGTGTTGCCAAATCAAAAGGCGATTTTGGTAGTGCAACATCTCTAGATTTTGCATCAGATGTTGAAGCTGCAATTAGTTACTTAAAAACGAGAAAAGATATTGATACTTCAAAAATTGGGTTAATAGGTCACAGTGAAGGTGGATTAATTGCACCCATAGTTGCATCCAAGAATAGAGATGTTGCTTTTATCGTATTGTTAGCTGGCACAGGTGTAAATGGCGGAAAAATTTTGGAAACACAAACAAGAAGGGCTGCAGAATTAGCTGGTGCACAAAAAAACATATTAGATGAAAATGAAAAGTTATCATCTAAAATTTATGATATTATAAGAAATAATACAGATGAAGAAATTATTAAAACAGAAATTACTAATTTTTTAAATGGTTTTAAAAAAAATAATCCAACTTCGCCTATAGCTTCAGTAATCTCTCCAACTATGATTAAACAACAATTAAGTGTTCTAAAATCAGAATGGATGCTTAATTTTATTAGGTTAGAACCTGCTGATTACTTAGCAAAAACAACTTGCCCTGTTTTAGCTTTAAATGGTAGTAAAGATTTTCAAGTATTGCCAAAATTAAACTTAGAAGGTATAAAGAATGGGCTTGAAAAAGCAAATAATAAAGATGTTACTATAAAAGAATTAGACGATTTAAACCATATGTTTCAAACTGCTGAAACTGGCAGTTTACAAGAATACGGGCAGATAGAAGAAACTTTTTCACCTATTGCACTTGAAATAATAAAAGATTGGATTCTAGAAAGATTCGATTAATTATTTAACATCTTCCATAATACGTCTTTTAGCTCTGTAATGCCTTTTTGGGCTACAGATGAAATAAATAAGTAAGGTATAGGAAGCTCGTTATCTAATTCCATTTTTAATTCTGCTTTTAGTTCTTCATCCAACATATCACTTTTTGAAATAGCTATAATACGTTCCTTATCAAGCATTTCAGGATTATATCTACGAAGTTCGTCTAACAAAATATCATATTGTTTTTTGATATCGTTAGCATCAGACGGAATAAGAAATAGTAGAATAGAATTTCGTTCTATATGCCTTAAAAAATAATGCCCAAGACCTTTACCTTCGGCTGCACCTTCTATAATTCCAGGAATATCCGCCATCACAAAGGTTTGAAAGTCTCTATACTTTACAATACCCAAATTCGGTTTTAAAGTGGTAAACTCATAATCAGCTATTTTTGGTTTAGCTGAAGTAATTACAGATAATAATGTAGATTTTCCAGCATTTGGAAAACCAACTAAGCCAACATCAGCAAGCACTTTAAGTTCCATGGTTATATACTTCTCCTCCATGGGTAATCCAGGTTGTGCGTAACGTGGTGTTTGATTTGTGGAACTTTTAAAATGCCAGTTTCCTAAACCACCTTTACCGCCTTCAGCTAAAATTTTTTCCTCTCCGTCTTCGGTAATTTCAAAAAGAATATTGTTAGTTTCGGTATCTCTAATTACAGTACCTAAAGGCACATCAATATAAAAATCTTCTCCATCAGCACCTGAACTACGACTTTTGCTTCCATGCTCACCATGACCTGCACGAATGTGTTTTTTAAACTTAAGATGTAAAAGTGTCCAAAGGTTTGATTTTCCTCTAACTATAATATGGCCTCCACGACCACCATCTCCTCCATCAGGCCCGCCTTTCTCTATATATTTTTCACGATGTAAATGAGAAGATCCTTGCCCACCTTTTCCTGAGCTAACAAACATTTTTACGTAATCTACAAAGTTACCTTCAGTCATAATATCAGTGAATAATTATGGTTTAAGAACTAAAAATTATATTTAGTTTTTCTTAATCCTTTTGGGTCTGCCTAAAATAAAGTATAAAATTGTACCAAGGAATGGTACTAATAAAACAATTAATACCCACATGATTTTATCATTATTTTTAAATTCATTTTTTAAAATACTGATAAGTGCAATGATTGGAAAAAACAATAATATTAGTACTACAAATATTATTATCATTTGCCAAGGTCCAATTGCCAAATTAGTAGTAAGTTGTAGTAAGTTCAAACTTGTATTACAATTTATCTATTACACTACTTAAGCGCACCGTAATATCCTCTATACTGCCAATACCATCAACTCCAAAATATTTTTTTTGTGCTGTATAATAATCTTTTAAAATAGCTGTTTCATCATAATACACCTTAATTCTGTTTCTTATTACAGCTTCATTTGCATCATCTTTTCTTCCACTTGTTTTTCCTCTTTCAAGTAAACGTTTTACTAAAACTTCATCATCAACTTCTAATGCTATCATCGCATTAATCTGAGAATCTTTACTATCCATTAACTTGTCTAATGCTTCTGCTTGTGCATTAGTTCTAGGGAATCCATCAAAAATAAAACCATTAGCATCAGCATTCTTTTCCACTTCAGCATTAAGCATATCAATAGTAACTTGATCTGGAACTAAAGCGCCTTTATCTATATAAGACTTAGCCAACATCCCTAAAGCGGTTTCATTTTTCATGTTAAATCTAAAAACATCGCCTGTAGAAATATGTACTAAATTGTATTTCTCTTTTAAAAATTCTGCCTGTGTTCCTTTACCCGCACCTGGAGGGCCAAATAGCACTAAATTTGTCATGTGTTGTGTGTCTTTTATTTGATATACTTCTGGAATATCTCTTCCTAAACCATCGTAGTCTAAACCATAGCCTACTATAAATTTGTTAGGAATTTCTATGCCAACATAATGTAATTTAAAATCTTTCTTGTAAGCTTCGGGTTTGTAAAAAAGTGTGGCAATTTTTAACGATTTTACCTTTTCATTTTTAAATATCCTATGAACTTCGTTTAATGTATTTCCAGTATCAATAATGTCTTCTAAAATAATAACCGTACGCCCAGTTAAATCTTGCGTTAAACCAATAAGTCTTTGAATATCTTCTGTAGATTTAACACCTTCATAAGATGCTAATTTTATAAAAGTTACTTCACATGGCTTAGGATATTTTTTTACAAAATCGCTTACTACCATAAACGAACCATTTAAAATACCAATAAAAACAGGAATTTCATCACCAATATCATTAGCTATCTCATTTACCATGCGGGCTAATGCTTCATCAATTTCTTTAGCAGAAATAAAGGGTTTAAAAAATTTATCGTGTAGCTTAATCACTATTCTGTTTTTTTTGCAGACGCAAAGATAATCAATAGATTGGCGAATAACGATTTTTTGATTTAGGAATTCTGGAGTAATTTAAGATTTAAGTGTATTTTTGCGTAACCTAATTTTATTTCAGTTAAAAGCATTTAAATGAACTACTTTTCTTCAAATTTCAAACTCGGTATTCTTGGTGGTGGGCAATTAGGAAAAATGCTACTTTATAACACCAGAAAGTTTGATGTGTACACTTGTGTTTTAGAAGCCAGTAATGATGCGCCTTGTAAAATTGCGTGTGATAAATTTCATCTTGGTAATTTAATGGATTACGATGAGGTTTATAATTTTGGAAAGCAAGTTGATGTTTTAACTATTGAGATTGAAAACGTAAATATTGATGCTTTAGAAGCTCTTGAAAAAGAAGGAATTAAAGTATACCCTGGTTCAAAAACGTTGAGAAGTATTCAAAATAAAGCAAAACAAAAACTGTTTTATGTTGACCATAATTTACCAACCGCTCCTTTTTCTCGTTTTGCGTACACTTCAGAAATTGAAGACGCATTAAACCATGGTGGATTAAATATGCCTTTTGTTTGGAAAGCAGCTCAATTTGGATATGATGGCCAAGGCGTTAAAATAGTTAAATCTACGGAAGATTTAAAAGGATTACCAAATGTTGAGTGCATTGCAGAAAATTTAGTGCCTTTTAAAAATGAATTGGCAGTAATAGTTGCAAGAAATGCTTCAGGAGAAATTGCTACTTACCCTGTGGTTGAAATGGAATTTCATCCAGAAGCAAATCAAGTTGAATATGTAATATGTCCTGCTAGAATTTCTAATGAGGTTGCAAAAAAAGCACAGGACATTGCTCTTAAAACCTCTGAAGCTTTTAATCATGTAGGATTATTAGCAGTGGAAATGTTTCAAACTCAAGAGGATGAAATTTTAATAAACGAAGTTGCACCACGTCCACATAATTCTGGTCATCAAACTATTGAAGCAAGTTACACATCACAATTTGAACAGCATCTAAGAGCAATTTTAGATTTACCTTTAGGGAGAACAGATAATAAAGTTGGTGGTGTTATGGTAAATTTAGTTGGAGCTGAAGGCTACACCGGAAATGTGGTTTACAAGAATATAGAAAGTATTATGAAAATGGATGGTGTAACACCTCATATTTATGGAAAAAAGCAAACACGCCCTTTCAGAAAAATGGGACATGTAACTATTGTAAATAAAGATTTAAATGAAGCCAGACGTGTGGCAGAACAAGTTAAAAAATCAATTAAAGTAATAAGCGAGTAATATGAGCAAAGTTGGAATTATTATGGGAAGTAAAAGTGATCTTCCTGTTATGCAAGATGCCATAGACATCTTAAAGGGGTTTGATATAGAAATTGAAGTTGATATTGTTTCTGCACATCGTACTCCTGAAAAACTATTCGATTATGGAAAGCATGCGCACACTAGAGGATTCTCAGTTGTTATAGCAGGCGCTGGAGGAGCCGCTCATTTACCGGGTATGGTAGCCTCATTATCCCCACTTCCCGTAATTGGTGTACCTGTAAAAAGTAGTAACTCCATTGATGGATGGGATTCTGTGTTATCTATTCTTCAAATGCCAGGTGGTGTTCCAGTTGCCACTGTTGCTTTAAATGGAGCTAAAAATGCTGGTATTTTGGCAGCACAAATTATCGGGTCTTCAGATAAATGTGTACTGGATAAAATTATGACTTACAAAGAAGGATTAAAAATTAAAGTAAACGAATCTGCTAAAGACTTAAAATAAAAAAAGCCTCAAATATAATTTGAGGCTTCTAGCTATTAACAATAATTCCTTGAGTTAGTCACTCTTCAAATTGTTGCTGGCAAAAATACAAAAATTTTATTATGCATACATAGCATATTACATTTTAACATATTTATTAAAAAAATGATAAAGAAATATCTAAATACTCCATTTAATACCAAATATAATACTGCTCCATTCTCAAAAATTAAAAACACAGATTATATTCCAACCTTTAAGGAAGCCATAAATCTAGCAAAGAAAGACATTGATGATATTGTAAACAACTCAGAAAAACCTTCTTTTCAAAATACTATTGAAGCTTTAGATTTTTCTGGTGAACAATTAGATAGAGTTTCTAGTATTTTTTTCAACTTAAATTCGGCTGAAACTAATGAGGAGATTCAAAAAATAGCTCAAGAAGTATCTCCAATGTTGTCTGAATTTAGTAACGACGTTGCTTTAAATACAGAATTATTTGAACGTGTAAAATCTGTATACAACTCTAAAGATGAGTTAAATTTAACAACAGAGCAAAACACTTTATTAGATAAGAAATACAAAAGCTTTTCAAGAAATGGGGCCAATTTACCTGAAGAAAAGAAAAGTGACCTAAGAGAAATTGACAAAAAACTGAGTCAGTTAAAATTAAAGTTTGGTGAAAATGTTTTAGCAGAAACCAACAAGTTTGAAATGCTAATTACAAATGAAGAAGATTTATCTGGGCTCCCTGAAGGCACTAAAGAAGCTGCTAAACAATTAGCAACATCAAAAGAGAAAACTGGTTGGCTATTTACTTTAGATTACCCAAGCTATATTCCTTTTTTAACTTATGCTGATAATCGTGAATTACGCAAAAAAATAACACTTGCCGCGGGAAGTAAGGCCTTTAAAAATGATGATTTAGACAACCAAAACAATGTTTTACAAATAGTTAAACTTAGGCATAAGCGTGCTAATCTTTTGGGTTATAAAACACACGCACATTTTGTTTTAGAGGAGCGTATGGCAGAAACACCAGAAACGGTTCTTGAATTTTCAAATGAATTGCTAAAGAAAGCTAAACCAGCTGCTGAAAACGAATTTAAAAATCTTGAAAACTTTGCAAAAGAATTAGATGGTATTGATAGATTAGAAAAATGGGATGGATCATATTATTCAGAAAAACTAAAACAAAAATTATTTAGTTTAGACGATGAAAAGCTTAAACCATATTTTAAATTAGAAAATGTTATTGCTGGAGCATTTACCATTGCAAATAAATTATTCGATTTAAAATTTGAAGAAATTGATACCATTGATAAATATCATGAAGATGTTTTAACCTATAAAGTAACAAACTCAAAAGGTGATTTTATTTCTGTTTTCTATGCAGATTTTTTTCCTAGAGCAGGTAAAAGAAATGGAGCGTGGATGACATCCTACAAACCACAATACATTAAAAATGGAGAAAATAGCAGACCTCACGTTTCCATAGTTTGCAACTTTACAAAACCTACAAAAACAAAACCTTCCCTATTAACATTTAATGAAGTAACTACTTTATTTCATGAATTCGGACATGCGCTTCATGGCATGTTAGCTAATACCATCTACCCTAGCTTATCAGGCACTAATGTACACTGGGATTTTGTAGAATTACCAAGCCAGATTATGGAAAACTGGTGTTATGAAAAGGAAGCCTTAGAATTGTTTGCTACGCATTATGAAACTAACGAAGTGATCCCTATGGATTTGGTTGAAAAGATTAAAGAATCTGCCACGTTTCATGAAGGCATGCAAACTTTACGCCAGTTAAGTTTTGGTTTATTAGATATGAGTTGGCATGGAAACGAAACGATAGAGAGCATTAAAAATGTAAAAGCTTTTGAAACAGAAGTCTTTAAAAATACATCTCTTTATCCTGAAACAAAAGAAACTTGTATGAGTACTGCATTTTCTCATATATTTCAAGGAGGTTATTCTTCAGGATATTACAGCTACAAATGGGCTGAAGTTTTAGATGCTGATGCTTTTGAATATTTTAAACAAGAAGGTATTTTTAATAAAAAGGTAGCCAATAAATTTAAAGATTATGTATTAAGTCAAGGTGGCACTGAAAACCCCATGACACTATATAAACGCTTTAGAGGGCAAAAACCTCAACCAGAAGCTTTGTTAAGACGTGCTGGATTGTTGAAATAAATTTATATTAAAAATAATAAGCTTGGTGGTAATTATAGATCTATTACTAAAAAAGCATTTGAAATTTATATTATTTCAAATGCTTTTTTTGAAGTTTGAATAAGCAACATGACACTTTCGATAATAAAAAATCACATTGCACGCACATGCTGCTTATCGAACCATAATTATTTATCCTTTTTTTTCGAAGGCTTGTAGTTTTTGTATGCTGGTCCTGTTAATTTTTGCCTTTCATGACCATTAGTATTTATTATAATCGCTTCCCCTTTCGATGATTTTTGTCCTGGTCTATAATTCTTATAAGCTGGTCCTTTAAGTAATTTTTTTTCATTAACTACATAAATTGTAGTTAGTACTGTTCTATGATTCCCATGCTTGTAGTTTTTATATGCTGGTCCTTTTAAATCACTTCGTTTTACATTGTTTTGCTCTTGAGCAGATGCTCCAAAAGCAAATAATAAAAATCCTAAAATTAATGCTCCTTTTTTCATGATAATTATTTTTATGGTTCATGACAAAATTAAGCACCATTATAGCTGTTTAGAATTATAAGAATCTACCCAATCTGTATCCGTATAAATACGGATACGCGATTTTAAAATATTATATTAAGTTTATTTTTGCTGCTTTTTTAATAAGTTCAGCTGTATTTTTTACTTCTAGTTTTTTTAAAATATTTGCTCGATGTGTTTCTATAGTCCTTGAACTCACAAATAGTTTAGCAGCAATTTCTTTAGTAGTTAAACCTTCGGAAATTAAACCCAGAACCTCTGTTTCTTTATTAGATAAAATGTCTTCGCTTACACTTTGGGTAGACATAAAATTTATCATTTTTTCAGAAATTTCAGCACTAAAATATTTTTTCCCTTTGCTTACGGATCGTATTGCCAAGGTTAATTCATCTTCATCAGTGTTTTTTAATAAATAACCATAAGCACCACTTTTAGCACACTTAGCTATGTAGTTCCCATCGCTATGCATAGAGATTACAATAGGTTTTATATTAGATTTTAAAGTTTTTATTTCTTTTAAAACCTGAAAACCATCCATTTTTGGCATGGTAATATCTAAAAGCACAATATCTATCTCCAACGCACTCCTAAGCACATCCATAAATTCAATACCATCAGCAAGACTTCTAACTATTTTTATATCATCATGCTTTCTTAACAATTCGGCTAATCCTTTTCGAAAAAGTTCGTGATCGTCTGCTATTACTATTTTAATTTCATTCATAATTCCACAGGTAGTTCAATTTCAAAAGTAGTGTTTCCAGCTTTAGAGTTAATAACAATTTTACCATTGCAAATTTCAACACGTTCTTTAATGTTTATAATTCCAGAACCTAACTTTACCTCTTTTTCATCAAAACCAATGCCGTCATCAAAATAGAAAAGTGATATAAATTCATCAAATTCTGAAAGCGTAATTCTTATATTTTTTGCTTTAGAATGTTTCAATGAATTGTTGATTAATTCTTGACAAATTCTAAAAAGATTAATGCCTTGTTGATTTGTTATATTAGTTTGATCGTGTTTAGTTAAATCTTCATACTGAATAGCTATAAGAGTTGAATTTTTAAGGCTTTCAACAAAATTAGTTAGTGCAACACCAACCCCAAAATCGTCAATAGACGAAGGCATTAATGCATTAGACATCAACCTAATTTCAGAAATAGTATCGTCTACTATCCTTTTCATTTCTGTTTTTTGCTTTTCATTTTGAACTTTATTTTCAATATAATGTTTTAGAGATGTTAAGTACGGCCCAATACCATCATGTAGTTCCCTTGATAGGCGACGTCTTTCACTTTCTAAACCATTTACTAATAAGCGTTTTGTATTTATTCTGTTATTTTCTTCGTTGTTTCTATATTCTACCAATTTATCTCTCATAACCAACAAACTTTTACCAAGCATATCGTGAGTGCTTTTTGGTGTATATTGGGCATTCAAGTTCATTTTTCCTATATCATTTGAAAACTTCACAGCACCTTGTAAAGAAGCTTTTAAATTAGCCAAAGCATCAAACATATCATTAATTTCATTAGAGTTTTTAATAAACTCATTGCTTTTGTTGTAATCTCCTTCTGCCATAACCTTTAGGCTCCTTTGCATATTTTTTATCGGGTCTGTAATAATTCTTATAAGGAAAAGTGATAGAATTATTGCTACCATTAGAATACCGAGGGTTAAGGTTATTAATCTTGTTTTTAAGTTTTTTAATGGCGTGGTAACCTCACTAACATCTATCTCGGAAAGAATAATCAATTTAAGATTTGAAATTTCAATAAGACTATATACACTATAAACATCAACACCTCTATAATCATCAAATGTCCCCCTTCCACTATTGCCTTTTAAAGCATTAATTACGCCTTCGGTTTTAACCAAAATAGAGTGTGGTGTTTTATCAGGGAAAAAGCGTGATTGAGAACGCATCTTAAAATCTTCTCCCACTAGATAAGACTCCCCGCTATTTCCCATACCTGTTCGCTCAAGCAATATTTCTTTTATTTTATTATAGTCTAGTATCTTGATATATGTTTTGTTAACATTTTTAGAAACAAAACCTATTGAAGTTTTTTTATGAATGTGGTTTGAGGTAAAATCGTAAACCCCTTCTAAGTTTGTTATGCTATCAGGAAATACAAAACTTGGAGTATCTATATTTTGATAGTTTTCATGGTTGTTTAATAAATCTTCCCATTCAGCCTTTATTAAATTTTCAATTTGGACTTGTTTGAGGGTTTTTATAGAATTTAACTGTAACAAAACACGATCGTTTAGTACTTTAGAAAACTGTTTGTAGAAAGAAAATGATAATACAGCAACTACCAACGCTATTAAACCATTTATTATTATAAGTATTAAGGTTTTGATGTTCATTAAAAAAAAACTTTTTATAAAATCTAGATTTATTAAAGATAAAGAATTAACAACTTAATTATTTGTTTCAAATCTTTTAAAAATAAACTTTCAATAATTATTGAAAGTTTAGAAATTATTTATATATTTGTCTCATGGAATATAAAGAAGCAAAAGAAAAATTTATTAGTACCTGGGGAAGTTTAGGCACTCTTTGGGGAATTAATAAGGCTATGGCACAAATTCAATCCTTACTTTTTATATCTATAAAACCGCTCTCAATGGAAGAGATTATGGAGGAACTAAAAATTTCTCGTGGTAATACCAGTATGAATTTACGTCAGTTAATGGATTGGGGCATTGTTACTAAAGAATTAATTCCTGGTGAACGAAAAGAGTTTTTTACAACTGAAAAAGATGTACAAGAATTAGCAAGACATATAGCAAAAGAACGCAGCCGAAGAGAAATTAAACCTGTATTAAAAGTTTTAAAAGAAGTCTCCTCTATTAATGATGATGGTACAGAAAAAACGAAAGAGCTAATTAAACAAACTAAAGCATTGCATGATTTAGCAGATACAGCAGATTCACTTTTAAACAAAGTGGCAAACCAAGAGCAAAACTGGGTTACTAAATCTTTACTGAAATTATTTAAATAAAAAATTTGAACTATACTTTCAATACTTTCTGAAAGTTTAAAATATATAAAATCAATAAATCATGAACTATCAAATTCCAAATTGGCTAATCATCCTTGGAGGATGTGGTCAAATATTTACTGCATTAATTTATCCTTACATAAGGCATCAAGTTTTTGATTGGTATAATGATGTAAAACAGCTAAAACCATTAAACCAAGAAATTGCAAAAACATATGGTAGATACATCCAAGGTTTAAACTTCTCTTTTGGATTGATAGCCATTTTAATTCCGACTGATTTAAAAAATAATACTACACTGGCCATAGCATTAACAGGATTAATTGCAGCTTATTGGGTTGGAAAAGTAGCAACTCAATTTGCTTATTACCCTATGTATGATATTCCAAAAAAAACACTTTTTAAAATTGGAAGCTATTTTATGAATACATTATTCATACTCTTTGCAATTGTATATTCTTGGTTATTTATTTATAACCTGAGTTATTTTATTAATAATTAAAACATAATCATGAAATCACTAACAATAAATTTAGCAAGTAAAAAGGAAACCAATCGCATAGAAATGATAGATTTCTATAACGAAGCTACTGAAGATTATGAATTTTGGAGCAAAGACTTCAACATGCACTTTGGATATTTCGTCCCATTTAAAACAAATCCGTTTAAACGTGATTCCATGCTAAATCAAATGAATACTCAGGTGCTTAACCGTTTAGATATAGGAACATCAAAATATAGGTTAGTAGATTTAGGTTGTGGTATGGGAGGAACTATGAGGCATGCTTTAAAGTTATACAAAAACATGGTAGCTTACGGCGTAACACTTTCAAACTTTCAAGTGAAACAGGGTAATAAATTATTAAGAGGAGAAAATGGAATTATTCTAAAAGAAAACTATAATAATACATCATTTAAATCTAATTTTTTCGACTCAGCAATTGCCATAGAGAGTTTTTGTCATTCTGGACACGACAGCAATTCATTAAAAGAAGCTTTTAGAATATTAAAACCAAAAGGTAAACTTATTATTGCAGATGCTTTTCTTAAAAAAGAACCTTCTAAACTTTGTAATGGAAGTTATTTAGCTTATCAAAAACTATGTAACCATTGGAGTTTAGAAAAATTAGAAACTATTGAGAACATGGCGAAGAATTTAAAACAACAGGGGTTTCAAAAAATTCAAATTGAAGATGCATCTTTTAAAGTTGCGCCTTCTGTTCTTCATGTACCGTTTGCCATAATAGGCTTTGCAATAAAACAACTCATAAATATTAAAAAACTAAAAAGAGAAAGTTTACATAACTTAAAAGGTTCTTTTTATGCATTATTATCGGGGTTACACATAAAAAGTTTTAGTTACTTTATTATTTCAGCTACTAAATAAATCATAGTATTTAATAAACAATTTAAAAATTCATTTTTTTAGCTTATTTTTGGAATTCAAAAAAAATTATTTGCGCTAATGCCAAACCATAAAATTGATCCTAACAAATGGATTGACCTTTATTCTGATTACCTCTTTAACTATACTATTTCACGTGTTAGTGATAGAGAAATTGCCCAAGATTTGGTTCAAGACACATTTTTTGCAGGTTTAAAATCTATGAAAAATTTTAAAGGAGAAGCAAGTGAACGCACATGGCTTATCTCTATTTTAAAACGTAAAATAATAGACCATTACAGAAAAATAAACTCAAATAAAGGAAAAGCAGAAGTACGCATTAATTATAATGATACTGAAAGTGAAGGTGATTGGTTAGAAGAGCGTGTTGCAGACCCTTTTGATAAAACTGCAGAAGACACTTTAGAAAACAACGAGTTAGGAGATGCTATCCATAATTGTTTAGGTAAATTACCTAAAAAACAAGCAGATGTTTTTAAGATGAAAACCATTTTAAATCATGAAACTGAAGCAATTTGTAATGAATTAAATATTACTGCGTCTAACCTATGGGTAATTATCCATAGAGCTAGAACAGCCATGGCAGATTGCCTTAAAGCAAATTGGTTTTAAGCTATGAGTAAAAAAAATAAAATATTTATACCTTGTGATGAAGCTAACCATGTATGTGATAAAAATCAATACAAAGAGGCATCGCTATGGGAATTGATTAAATTAAATGTACATTTAATTTATTGTAAAGCCTGCAGAAAATATACTGTAAATAACACTAAACTCACCAAAGCAATTAAAAAAGGGGAAGTTGGATATCTTGAGACTTCAGCTAAAAGTGATATGAAAAAAGAGTTTGAAAAAGCTCTAAATGAAGTTTCTAATTAAAGTATAATACTAAAATAAGCCATAGAATTGGCAAACCTTCTACCCAAAAAGCACTATAGTATTTACACTGTTCTTTTTTAGCAAATAACACTAACATTGCTGTAAGAGTTAAAATCCCTATTAATATAAAAATTTTAGTAGCTGATGATGTTTCATTTTTAAAAAATTCCAAAATAAAAAATACACTTAAAAGTAAAACACCTAACATTTTAGTTTGCTTTACTCCTATTTTTTGTGGAACTGTGGAGAGTTTTAAACTATCGTACCTCAAATCTCTTATTTCAAAGGGTAACATCAAAACAAGTACAAAAACATAGAGCTGCGCTGCGGTAATTACAACATCAGTATTTATATAATAGTCATTATTAATTAAAGGAATAAAAACAGTTACTCCACTCCAAACTAAAGCAATTAAATATATTTTTAATCCGCTAATTGTTCTTAAATTATGTTGACCATCCAAAAAGAAGCGTTTTGGTAAAAATGGAATTGCATACAAAAAAGTAATTAAAGCGAAAATCAAAATATAAAACAACGTATTAGTGTGTAATTGACTTACATAATAAAGCATTAAAATAAAACTGAAAAGGGAAAAAACTTGTATCGCTTTTAACCAATTAGTCAAGCTTCTATGATGAAACTTAGCAATGCCAAAATACTTCACAAAATTATAACCTGTTATGGTTGCAAAAAAAATAAAATATAGTATGTTTTCATCATACGAAATATCATACTCTAATAATGTTAAATAGCTTAAAGAATATACTGCTAAAGCCACATGAATACTACTATTTATGTAAAAGTCGAAAAGTTGTTTCACTCGCTTCATTTTGTAAAAATACACAAACTGTTAATAAGGTTTCTAAATGGTTAAAAACTTTCCATTTTATGCCATAAAACACGTTAATTATTACTTATTTTTGCAAAATATATATCAAATTGTAATTGAATGAATACAAATGCTTTCGCTTTGCGTCATATTGGTCCAAGAGAAAACGACCAAAATCTTATGTTAGAAACTATAGGTGTAGACTCATTAGATCAACTGATATCTGAGACTGTTCCTAGTGATATTCGCTTAAAAAGTGGTTTGAATTTAGATGACCCGATGACTGAGCATGAATATTTACTTCATATACACGAGTTGTCTAAAAAAAATAAAGCTTACAAGACATACATTGGTATGGGATACCACCCAACCATAATGCCAGCTGTTATTCAAAGAAATATTCTTGAAAATCCAGGTTGGTACACAGCATATACTCCATATCAGGCAGAAATTGCTCAAGGTAGACTTGAGGCACTTTTAAATTTTCAAACCATGGTTATAGACCTAACAGGAATGGAAATTGCAAATGCATCTTTACTTGATGAAAGTACTGCTGCTGCTGAAGCTATGAGTTTATTATTTGCAGTTCGAGAGCGCGCTCAGAAAAAAGCAGGTATTAATAAGTTTTTTGTTTCAGAACATATTTTACCACAAACGCTTTCATTATTAAATACACGGGCAATACCAATTGGAATTGAACTTGTAGTTGGCAATGAGGAAAGTTTTGATTTTTCAACAGAATTTTTCGGAGCTATTTTACAATATCCAGGTAAAAATGGTCAAATAACCGATATTAAATCTTTTATTAATCAAGCTACTAATTCAGGAATAAAAGTTGCCGTTGCTGCAGATGTAATGAGTTTAATAAAACTTGAAGCTCCCGGAAAATTTGGTACTGATGTCGTAGTGGGTACCACTCAGCGTTTTGGTATTCCTATGGGTTATGGTGGTCCACACGCAGCTTTTTTTGCTACAAAAGAAGCTTACAAAAGAGATTTACCAGGGCGTATTATAGGTGTTACAAAAGATGCAAATGACAATCGTGCATTACGAATGGCATTGCAAACTAGAGAGCAACATATTAAAAGAGATAAAGCTACATCAAACATATGTACAGCTCAAGTACTTTTGGCTGTAATGGCTAGTATGTACGGTGTTTATCATGGACCTAAAGGCTTAGAATTTATTGCTAACGAAATTCACGATAAGGCAGTTACACTTGCAAATGCATTAAAAGCATTGGGTTACAAGCAAGTTAACACCTCTTATTTTGATACGCTTCAAATAAATACAAAAGCAAAAAAAATAAAGCGAATTGCCACTGAAAGAAAGGTAAACTTAAATTACACAAATAAAGAAACCGTTACAATTTCTATTAATGAAACGACTTCTTTAAGAGACTTAAACTATTTAATTTCTGTTTTTGCTGAAGCCGCAGAAAAAGAAACCATTATTATTTCATCAATAGAAAGCGGAAATACAATAGATGAATCTATTCGCAGGACTTCAGATTTTTTAACTGATGCTGTATTCAATACCTACCACTCAGAAACTGAATTGATGCGTTATATAAAATCTCTTGAACGTAAAGATTTAGCGTTAAACCATTCTATGATTTCCTTAGGGTCTTGTACTATGAAGTTAAATGCAGCCTCAGAAATGCTTCCTTTAAGTATTTTTAAATGGGCAAACATCCACCCTTTTGTTCCCTTAAAACAAGCAAAAGGCTACTTAACCGTTTTAAAAGAATTAGAAGATCAATTAACTGAAATTACTGGCTTTGCAGCTACTTCGCTTCAACCTAATTCTGGAGCACAAGGAGAGTTTGCTGGTTTAATGGTTATAAAAGCATACCATGAATCACGTGGAGATTTTCACAGAAATATTTGCTTAATTCCATCTTCGGCACACGGTACAAATCCTGCAAGTGCAGTAATGGCAGGTATGAAAGTTGTTGTAACTAAATCTACTGAAGAAGGTAATATTGATGTAGAGGATTTACGTGAAAAAGCTTTATTACACAAAGATAATTTGTCGGCACTTATGGTAACATACCCATCTACCCACGGTGTTTACGAATCTGCAATTAAAGAAATTACACAAATTATTCATGACAATGGGGGTCAGGTTTATATGGATGGTGCTAATATGAATGCTCAAGTAGGTTTAACAAACCCAGGAAATATTGGAGCAGATGTATGCCATTTAAACTTGCATAAAACTTTTGCAATTCCACATGGTGGTGGTGGTCCAGGTGTTGGACCTATTTGTGTTGCAAAACAATTAGCTCCCTTCTTACCTGGAAATCCTATTATTAAAACTGGAGGTGACAAAGCTATATCAGCTATATCTGCAGCTCCATTTGGCTCTTCATTAGCTTGTTTAATTTCATATGGTTATATAAAAATGTTGGGCGCACAAGGATTAACAGAATCAACCAAAATTGCCATCTTAAATGCTAATTATATAAAGCGACGTTTAGAAGGTAGTTTTGAAACACTTTATTCTGGAGAGCAGGGTCGTGCAGCTCATGAAATGATTATAGATTGCCGCCCTTTTAAGGCTCATGGTATTGAAGTAACCGATATTGCAAAACGTTTAATGGATTATGGTTTTCATGCGCCAACAGTTTCTTTTCCTGTTGCTGGAACTATGATGATTGAACCAACTGAAAGCGAGAGTAAAGCTGAAATGGATCGTTTTTGCGATGCTATGATTTCTATAAGAAAAGAGATCGACAGTGTTTCAAAAGATGATGAAAATAATGTTTTACGAAATGCACCTCATACCTTAGATATGATTACAGCAAACGAATGGTATTTCCCTTATTCTCGTGAACAAGCCGCTTTTCCTCTAGATTATGTTAGAGAAAATAAATTCTGGCCAACCGTAAGACGTGTTGATGATGCCTATGGAGACAGAAATTTAATTTGTTCTTGTACGCCTATTGAAGCTTATGCTGAGGTTTAAAACACCTTTTGAACATCGTAAAATAAAAACAAAATATATTTGCCTTAAATAGAAAGTATTTATATTGCTTATCACTAAGACTAATTAAAGGCAACTTTCTTTTTATGAATATAAAAATTACTGGATCTGGAAGTTATATTCCTGCTAATATTGAAAGAAACGAAGACTTTCATAATCATGAATTTTTAAATAGTGATGGTTCCACAATAAACGCACCAAACGAAATTATAGTAAAAAAGTTTAAAGCTATAACAGGTATTGATGAGCGCCGATATGCTAAAAACCATTTAAACACCTCAGACATAGCATCTTTTGCTGCTGAAAAAGCTATTGAAGATGCCAATATTAATCGAGAAGAGCTCGATTATATAATTGTAGCACATAATTACGGTGATGTGAGAAGTGATTCTCAACAAAGTGATACAGTACCAAGCATAGCCTCTAGGGTAAAGCACCTTCTTAGAATAAAAAACCCTAAGTGTGTTGGTTACGATTTACTATTTGGCTGCCCAGGTTGGATAGAAGGTGTTATTCAGGCGAATGCGTTTATAAAGTCTGGAATTGCAAAAAAATGTTTAGTTATTGGTGCCGAAACATTATCTCGAGTTATCGACCCGCATGATAGAGATTCCATGATATATAGTGATGGTGCTGGAGCAGTAATAGTAGAGTCTACACAAGATAATAAATCTGGTATCATTACTCATGAATCTGCAACTTTCGCTTTAGATGAAGCACACTTCATATATTTTGGAGAAACTAATAATCAAGAAATAAAAGATAACCGTCGATACATTAAAATGTATGGACGAAAAATATATGAATTTGCCTTGAACAACGTGCCTCTAGCTATGAAATCTTGTTTAGATAAAAGCGAAATAGATATCTCTGATGTTAAAAAAATACTCATTCATCAAGCAAATGAAAAAATGGATGAAGCCATAGTAAAACGTTTTTACGAATTATATAATATGGAAATGCCTGAGGGTATCATGCCAATGAGCATTGGTAAGCTTGGTAATTCTAGTGTGGCTACAATACCCACATTATACGATATGATTATAAAAGACAACTTTGAAAATCAGAATATAAACAAAGGCGATATTATTATTTTTGCTAGTGTAGGTGCTGGAATGAACATTAATGCTATTGTATACAAACACTAATAATGTACGAAAATAGTTTTCCCAATAAACGCTTCAAACATACAATCCAGTTTTTAGAAAAACACGTTTCAAATTCTGAAGCTATATTGGATTTAGGTGTAGAAAATCCTTTTACCAAAATAATGCAACAACATGGATTTTCAGTTGAAAATACTAAAGGGGAAGATTTAGATATTGACGTATCGACAATTGAAAAATCAGACGCAAATGTTGTAACAGCATTTGAAATTTTCGAACATTTACTTTCACCTTTTACAGTTTTAAAATCTATAAAAGCTGATAAATTAGTTGCTAGTGTGCCACTTAAGTTATGGTTTTCATCTGCTTACAGAAGTAAAACTGATATGCTCGATAGACATTACCATGAGTTTGAAGATTGGCAATTTGATTGGTTATTAGAAAAGGCTGGTTGGAAAATTATAGATAGACAAAAATGGACTAACCCAACTAAAAAAATTGGAATTAGACCAATTTTAAGATGGTTTACACCAAGATATTACATAGTATATGCTGAAAGAGTTTAACTTTGAATATTAAGCTTTAAATTTTTGGATTTCTACATTATCATTCCTGCTCATAACGAAGAAAGTTCTATAGGACTAACACTAGACTCTTTAGCTAAACAAACACTTTTACCTAAAAAACTAGTTGTGGTTAATGATAATTCCACCGATAAAACAGAAGATATTGTTGAAGCTTACGCCGAAAAACACAATTTCATTTCATTAGTAAACTCCAAATCTTCAAATCAGCATTTACCAGGTTCAAAAATCATAAATGCGTTTTATAAAGGTTATGAAGCTTTGGATAAAAATTATGATATAATCTGCAAGTTTGATGCGGATTTAATCTTTCCAAATAATTACTTAGAACAACTATCAATTCATTTTTCAAAAAACAAAGAGTTAGGTATGGCAGCTGGCTTTTGTTACATTGAAAAAAATGGAGATTGGGTTTTAGAAAATTTAACTAGAAAAGACCATATCCGAGGAGCCTTAAAAGCATATAAGAAAGAGTGCTTTTTACAAATTGGAAAGTTAAAACCATCCATGGGTTGGGATACAGTTGATGAATTACTTGCCAAATATTACGAATGGGAAATTTTAACTGATGAATCTTTACACGTAAAACACTTAAAACCTACAGGAATAAGTTACAATAGAGCTTCAAAATATTTACAAGGAGAAGCCATGTATAAAATGCGTTATGGTTTTATTATCACATTGATTTCTGCTTTAAAACTTGCATATAAGAAAAAGAGTGCTTCTTTATTTAAAGATTATTTAGCAGGTTATTTTAAAGCTAAAAAAGAAAAATTAGATTTTTTAGTTTCTTCAGATGAAGGTAAATTTATTAGAAATTTACGTTGGAAAGGTATGCTTACTAAGTTTAGTTAAAACTCCAATTCTTATAATTGTTAGAAGCTTCCAACTTATTTTCTAAACTATCTTCTAATTCTGGAAAGAAATCTATTCCAGTAAGAGCTTCAATTTTATCAACCGAAACAACAAATTTATATAAAGGTTTATTTGATTTTTTATGAGGTATTAAAAAAGCTATCATTTTTGTTTTTCCAGAATTATTATCAATTAAAACTTTATAAAACTGATTTGGTACAGAAATTTGGTCATCACCAATAGTTTGCATATTGCCGTTTAAAACACCTCCAGTAACTACAAAAACACCATCATATTTTCTTGCCCAATAGCGTACTTTCTGTTCTAAAGTATTCCAAATACCAGAATTAAATTGATGTTCTTGCGGACTTATATTACTGGTTAAAAATGTTTCATCATGAGCTGATTTACTATATCTTTTATCTCCTGCAGGGCATAAATGTCCGCGGTCATAACCTGAGTTTTTATAATTTCGCCAATGGGCTGCTCCTGTTTTTACAGCTTTATCTATTTCAAAATAAGGTCGTTTATGGTTTGTTTTAGTGAGATGCGATTTCTTGAGCTCATAAGCTACCCATTCTGCTTGCTCATGCGGCTCACTATAAGATAATGAATACCCTTGGTGATGCACAACTTGCCCTGTTGTACTTGTAGGTAAAAAGTATTCGTTTGTATTCTTTTTTACACTTTTACCTTCTGATACAATTTCAGTTTTTTCTTCTTCAACTAAAAAATGCTCATAAGCATAAACTCCTAAAATAATTAGGATTGCGATTACAGAATATAGTTTTCGCTTATTCAATTAATCTAAAACAAACTCTAGAGGTTTACCTATAGCTGCGTTTGGGAAACTAATACCCAAAAGTGCAGACATGGTTGGGGCAATATCTGTAATTTCTGTTTTTTGAAGTGTTTGTCCCTTTTTTATGCCTTTACCAAAAAACAAAAGAGGTACATGCGTATCGTAGTTTAAACCACTTCCGTGAGTAGAACCTGTTTTCCAATAGGAAATATAAGCAGTATCATCAACTAAAAGAATATCCCCTGATCGTTTTTGATTAAAACCTTTTTGTAGTAAACTTTCAACTCCATCGGTAAAATGAACTGAATTCATTGTTGTAGCTGTATATGCTTTTGAAATGTGTTTATAAGTTAGTTGCTCGTTTGCTATAGCTTCTTGTACATCATCTAAATCTAAATCTAGCTCTTCTAACTTTCTTTTATTTAGGAAAATTTGGTTATTACTTATATTCTCGACAATATCCTTTGTTCCGTAACTGTTCTCCAAAAATTTATAGAACTCATTTTTTCTTTCAGAATTACTAATATATCCGGCTGGTATTTTTAAACTCTGTAAATAAGCTGGCACATCTACAGCTCCATGATCTGCAGTTAGAAAAACAGTATAGCTCTCTTTTCCTACTTGGGTGTCTAGAAACTTGAAAAAACGCTCTAAATCTCTATCTAATCTAATATAAGTGTCTTCAATTTCTTTAGAGTTAACTCCAAAATTATGCCCAATATAATCGGTACTAGAAAAACTAACAGTAAGTACATCAGTAAAATTATCTTTACCAAGTGCCTCTGCTTTAATTGTTTCAATCGCAAAATCGGCAACAATACTATTACCGTAAGGACTATATTTTAAAATATCGAAACCAGCATTTTTCTTTTTGTTAAATAGTTTTTTTAAATCATATGGGAATGTTGCTGTTTCCTTTCCTTCAAAACCTCCCTCATAGCTATTTAAATCGTCTCCACTTTCAGTATATGTAGAAATGTCATAATACGTATCCCATTCTTTAAGGTAAGACTCAACAATTTTAGAATTATTAAAATCTTCAACCCACTTTGGTAAAGTTTCCATGTAATATGTACTCGAAACAAAATTTCCTTCATTCTTCCCCCTAAACCAGTAAGCCGCATTTGCAGAATGTCCTGCAGGTAAAATAGCACCTCTATCTTTAATTGAAATACCTATACTTTTACCTTTCAATTGTGTGAATAACCTATTCTCGTCAGCAAATGTAGTAGTTTGCATTCTGTGAGGCGACATGCGCTCTGCATCAGAACTTGTTCCAACAGCTTTAACTGATTCGTCACCAGCACAATACACCATTTTTTTATTTTCTTTATCATACCAATCGTTTGCTATTACACCATGGTATTTGGGGGTTGTTCCAGTAAAAACAGAAGCATGTCCAGGCCCAGTTTTTGTTGGTATGTAATTAAAATGATTGTTTTTACAATTAAAACCTTCATTCATCATCCTTTTAAAACCTCCATCTCCATATTTATTATAAAACCGCGTTAAATAATCATAACGCATTTGGTCTACTACTATTCCTATTACAAGTTTAGGGTTTGAATAATCTGCTTTTACATTTTGCTGCCCATAACTACATATGGCAAATACTAAAAGTACAAAAAGGGATGTGGTTTTCTTTATCATGGTATTTTAATAAGTGTATAAAAATACATATTTTAAAACATCATAGTTTAAAATTAAGGTTAAATACCATTAACTTTTTTTACTTTAGCAATTCATAAATTTTGTATGACATATCTAAATAATATAGGTGCTTATTTTTTAATGCTAGCTGAAATGTTTCGCAAGCCCACAAAATGGAGTGTTATGAAACAACTTATATTAAAAGATATTGATGATTTAATTATTGGTTCTTTAGGTATTATTGCCTTTATATCCTTTTTTGTTGGTGGTGTAATTACTATTCAAACGGCGTTAAATATAGATAACCCATTAATTCCTAAATACTTAGTAGGCTTTGCAACAAGGCAATCTGTAATTTTAGAATTTGCACCTACATTTACATCTATTATTATGGCGGGTAAAGTAGGTTCATTTATTACATCTAGCATAGGAACAATGCGTGTTACAGAACAGATAGATGCACTTGAAGTAATGGGAATAAACTCCTTAAACTATTTAGTTTTCCCTAAAACAATTGCACTTATGCTATTCCCTTTTGCCATAGCAATCGGTATGTTTCTTGGTATATTAGGCGGTATGGCAGCATGTGTATTTGGAGGATATTCAACACTTGCCGATTATATAATTGGTATACAAACAGATTTTGAGGTATTCCATGTTATTTATGCCTTTATAAAGACATTCATTTTTGCCATAGTTCTAGCAACAATTCCATCTTTTCATGGATATTTTATGAAAGGCGGTGCACTTGAAGTTGGTAAAGCCAGTACCACAGCTTTTGTTTGGACCTCGGTAGTTATCATTTTACTAAATTATGTATTAACTGATATGATGCTAGGCTAATGATAGAAGTAAAAAACTTAAATAAATCGTTTGGTGAAGCTCATATTTTAAAGGGTATAACAACTACTTTTGAAAAAGGTAAAACTAATCTTGTAATTGGACAAAGCGGATCTGGTAAAACAGTTTTTTTGAAATGTTTATTAGGTTTATTTGATTATGAAGAAGGCAGTATTGCTTATGATGGACAAATTTTCGCCAAACTTACCGAAGATGAAAAACGTGATATGAGAGCCAAAATAGGCATGGTATTTCAAGGAAGTGCTTTATTTGACTCTATGACTATTGCTGAAAATGTTATGTTTCCATTACGTATGTTTACGAAAATGAGTAAAAGCGAGATGGAAGATCGAGCAGATTTTGTTTTAAAACGTGTTAATTTACCTGATGCGCATAAAAAGATGCCAAGTGAAGCTTCTGGAGGTATGCAAAAACGCGTTGCTATTGCCCGAGCTATTGTTAATAATCCTAAATATTTGTTCTGTGATGAACCTAACTCTGGTTTAGACCCTAAAACAGCAATTGTAATTGACAATTTGATTCAGGAAATTACGGACGAATATCAAATTACAACAGTTATAAACTCTCATGATATGAATTCTGTGATGGAAATTGGTGAAAAAATAGTATTCTTAAAAGACGGTTTAAAAGCTTGGGAAGGTTCTAAAGAAACTATTTTTAAAACAGATAATGAAGTGGTTACTGATTTTGTTTACTCCTCTAATTTGTTTAAAAAAGTACGTAAAATGTACTTAGAGGAAAATAGCTAGTTCACTCGATTTACTATTAAAGTATCCAAATCCAATTCAAATTTTAGCCATTTTTCTAATCTCAATTTATCTTTCTTTCTGAGTGTTTCGTTAGTTAAAGAATCAATCCATTTAACTGTAAAAACAGAAATAGTGTCCATTTTTGTGAAATTTGAGTTTATAACATTAGCATAAGAAAACTGCTCTACGTTTTCGAACTGAATTTTCACCTCCTCTAAAATCTTCTCTAAAGCTATATAATTTTTTTCAAGTTTAGAAAATTGTAACACACGGTTTTCTAGGTATGCTATTTTTTGTGTTTGAGATAATAAATCAAGAGAATCCCGAGTTCGGAGTTCTTCCATATATTTAAAATTATCTAGGTTTTTAGATTTATTTTGATTTATTTTCAGTTTAGCATTTGCTAATGCACTATAATCTTTCATTCTACCCTCTAAGAGTCTAATAGTCTCATCAGAAATTTCATCTAACCCAAAAGTATTTAACTGTATTACAGATTCTCCAACATCAGAATATTTATATACTGCATTATTTTTCAAATAGTCATAATGATCTAATGTAATCAATTCATTAGTTACAAATATACTAGCATCACGCTTAAAATTACTCTCTTTTAAAACATTTAAAAAAGTCCAAACAGCAGGCACCATAACCACTATAGCTAATAAGGTTGCCATTCTTGAAATAAAAAGACGTTTTTTAGAGTTCGCATACTTAAGCATAGGAAACCTCAAAAGTTTTAATACTAAAAACGTAGCTAATGCAATAAAAATCGTATTTATTGTGAACAAATACATAGCACCACCAAAAAAGGCCCAATTTCCTTTTGCCAAACCGTAACCAGCTGTACACAGTGGTGGCATTAACGCTGTAGCAATAGCAACTCCAAAAATAACTGACGCAATAGTGCCTCTTTTTGTTCTAGCAATAATTAAAGCTAAACCTCCAAAAAAGGCAATTAAAACATCTCTGATATCTGGACGGGTTCTGCCTAAAAGTTCAGAAGTTTCTTCACTTAAAGGAAATAACCAAAAGAAAAGAAAGGCAGTTAATAGACTAAGCACTATCATGGTAGCCAAGTTTATTAACGAACGTTTTAAGGTATCAATATCATTTATAGCTATAGATAGACCAACACCTAAAATTGGCCCCATAAGTGGAGAAATTAACATGGCACCAATAACAACTGCAGTAGAGTTTGCATTTAGCCCTATTGAAGCAACAAATATTGAACATATTAAAATCCAAGCTGTAGCGCCTTTAAAAGGAATATCTCCTTTTATAGCTTGTATGGTGGCATCTCTATCAGTGTCATCACGAAAATCCAATAATTCGCTAAAAAAGTTTTTAATACTCTTGAATAAACCCTGAGCATCTTTTTTAACGGCTTCTTTAGATTGCTCAACAGCTTCTTGATTTTTAACTTCTTCTTCTGAAAAATTGAATTTACTTTCTTCACTCATAATTAACCATATTGTTCTCCAAACTTATCTTTTACTTTCTGAAGTGTTTTTTTGATATCTTGTTCTTTTGTTTTAGGAAAGATAAGTAAAACTTCCTCTTTATCAACAATTATGTAATCATTCAATCCATCAACAACAACAATTTTATCATTTTTAGTCCGTATCATATTACCAGATGCATCATCTACCAAAGTTCTAGAATTCACTACGGCGTTTCCTTCTGCATCCTTATCTAATTTGTCATACAAACTACCCCAAGTTCCTAAATCGTTCCAGTCAAATTCAGCTGCGATTACAAATACATTGGTAGATTTTTCCATAAGAGCATAATCAACTGAAATATTTTCTGCTTTCGGGTAGTTTTCTTTTATGAAACCACTTTCAGCTTCTGTGTTATATGATGAAATTCCTGATTCGAAAAGTTCATATAATTTAGGTTGATTATTTTGAAAAGCTTTAATAACACTTTTAGCACTCCACATAAAAATACCAGCATTCCATAAAAAATTACCTTGAGCTATAAACTCTTTTGCTGTTTGATAATCTGGTTTTTCTCTAAACTGATTTACTGATTTTATAGCATGACTAAAAACTTTATCAAACTCAATATAGCCATAACCCGTATTTGGGAAAGTTGGTTGAATACCTAGAGTCATTAACGCATCATTTTTTGAACAAAAATTAAAGGCTTGCTCTACATTTTTTGAAAACGTAGTTTCATCTTCAATCCAATGATCACTTGGTGCAACTATCATAACCGCATCTGGGTTTTCCTTTTGAATTTTAAGTGAGGCATATAAAATACAAGGTGCTGTATTTCGCATTGCAGGTTCTAAAACAACTTGTTTTTGTGTTACTTCTGGAAGTTGTTCTAAAACCAAATCGTTGTAACGTTCGTTAGTTAGTATATATATATTTTCTTTTGGAATTAAATCTGCTAATCTGTGAAATGTTTTTTGTATGAGTGTATCTCCAGTACCCAACATATCATGAAATTGCTTTGGAAAATCTTGAGTGCTTACTGGCCAAAACCTAGATCCTACGCCTCCTGCCATTAAAATGGCATAATAATTCTTATTCATATTTTTAATTTAATATTTCTACTTCTGCATTTGGATTAAATAAATACAACCTTCCTGTTTTTATCTCGATACATTCAAAACGTTTTACTCGCTTTTTACCTCTTTTAAATACTTTTCCGTTATATAATTTAAATTCACTCCCGAAAGGTACTTCAAAAATGTATGTTTTGCCATTTGGTTCGTCAAATTGCTTTAAACTTAAGGCTAATTGCACATCCGTATCGCTAGATGCTTTTGGATTTTTAAAATGTTTCGCTAAAAGTGGTAGTAAATCCAATGGAAAAATTTCTGGATTTAAAAAAGGGAGCATTAAACGCTGAAAAGTATGTTTCCACTCTATACCATGAGGTTTTATAAGTTTACCATAGGTTTTATAAGCTTCAAAATGTGCTATTTCGTGAACAAGAGTTATTAAAAATCGATATTTATTTAAATTTGAATTTATAGTTATTTGATGCTTTCCATTTGGTAAACGCATATAGTCTCCATGACGTGTTTTGCGTTCCTTCTTTATTTTCACTATCAAATTATCATGTTCTAAAAGTCTTAGAACCTGAGACAAAGCATTTTCTGGTATATACGCTTCAAGTTGTTGATGCATCTTTGCTAAAATAAAGAAATCTTTAAATTCATTAATAAAATTTACATAATCTTAATAATAGAGTAAATACAAAGCTCAAAAAAGCATGCTAATAAGAATTTATAACATATTAATTAAATCATGCATGTCATCAAAAGTTTTAGTAGCTAAGGCAGCAAGTTCATTATTATAATCATGTTCGGTATATCCAAACACATCAAAACCACCAGATTTAGCAGCTTTTACACCAGACACACTATCTTCAATAACTAAACATTCGCTTGGTTTAAATCCCATAGTTTCTGACGCCCAAAGAAAAATATCTGGTTCGGGTTTCCATTTTTGTATAGCGTAACAACTAAAAATATTACCTTCAAAAAACGGCAACAAACCTGTGATTTTTAAATTAAGACGAATCTTATTTTCTGGCCCACTAGATGCTACACAAAATGGTATCTTTAAGTTTAGTAAAACTTTTTCAACACCTTTTATAGGTTTTATCTCTTCTTTAAATGCTTGAAAACTCCTTTTACGATATTCAGCCTCGAATGTTTCCGGGATATCTAATCCAGTTAATTTGGAAATTTGCTCAAAACACCCTTTTAAAAAACCACCTTTAAAATGTTTCATAGCGTAATCTAAATCGATTTGAGCCCCTAAATCATTTGCCATATCGACTAAAACCTTATTCCCTATGGTTTCACTATCTACTAATACCCCATCACAATCAAAAATGATACACTTGTATTTACTCATAAAGTTAAGGTGTAGAATTGGATACTTGTAATAATTTACCGTTATAATACCTATTTCCGTTAAGCGAAAAATCAAAAATGTACTGAGCCATTTCTAGAGCAGTAGTTGGAGCTTCATAGCCTGGAAAAGCTTCTTCAAGCATTTCTGTTTGTACGGCTCCTAAAGCTAAAACATTAAAAGAAATACCTGAGTCTTTATATTCTTCAGCAAGTAACTCTGTTAAAGTAATTACGGCAGCTTTACTTGAACTATATGCTGCTAATCCGGGAAACTTCATACTCCCTTGAACACCACCCATAGAACTTATGGTTACAACATGACTTTTTTGCTTCATGAATGGCAATACAACTCTTGTTAACTCTGATACTCCAAAAACGTTAGTTTTATAAACTTCCTCAAAATCTGATATTGAAGTTTCAGAAAATGGTTTATTTAGTAATGCTCCTGCATTATTTATTAAAACATCTACTGTCTGCAAATTTTCATCAATATATGTTTTAACCTTAGAATACTCTTCCTCATTTGATAAATCAAAAGGCATAGCTATAACATTTTCTAATTGCAAATTTTTAATAGGCATCGCATTACGAGAAAGCGCTAAAATATTGTGTCCTGCCTTAGCAAATAATTGTACCAATTCAAAACCTATCCCTCTGCTAGTTCCTGTGATTATTATATTACTCATTGTTAATCTTTATTTCGTCAGTTGCGGCGTTTATCATTCCTTTTAGAGCGGGAATCATTGCATTTATAAAGTTAGTCATGTGATTAAAATCCATTTTATCTGCTTCGTCGTCTACATGATGATAGTAATCAAAATTAGAGAAATCAAAAGTAGAAATGGCATGAGCTGGTTTTTTAAAAACTTTATAAAATGGAAAATTATCAGACCTCATGAATAAATTAAGTTCTTTGGCTCTAGGAAAAAAACCAATTATTATATCTCCTGCGTATTCATTTATCCTTTCAGCCATATTAGATTTTTCATAACCTGAAATGTATGCAATTATCTCTTCTTTTGCTCTAGGCACGCCGATCATTTCAAAATTAATCATAGTATACAAATTCAAGTTTTCTTTTTTCAACCTTTTTGCTAAATGACTTGAACCTTTCAATCCCATTTCTTCAGCAGAGAATAAGGTAAAAAGTATACTTCGTTTATTACTTTTAGTATTTGAAAAATGTTTTGCCCATTCTAAAATCGCAACTGTTCCTGAGGCATCATCATTAGCTCCGTTGGCTATTTTATCCCCATTTACTTCTTTTGCAGTACCAATATGATCATAATGTGCTCCTAAAACAACAAATTCATCTTTTAAATTTGGGTCATTCCCTTCAATGTAACCAACTATATTGTAACCTATAATTTTCTTTAGATTAAAACTGTCTCTAAACGTTTTAAAATATGGTTTAACATTATTATTTTTAAAGTGATTCTCTATAAAAACTGCAGCTTTCTCAATGCCTATAGTCCCTGTATTTCTTCCTTCTAGTTCATCTGAAGCCAAATACTCCATATTTTTTTGAACATCTGAGACACTTACTTTACTAAAAACTTCATTATTTATGGTATTAGTGTTTTGTTTTACAGCACTAGTACCAGCAACTCCAGGTTTTCCATCAGCAGCTTTTTTCCTAATGGCGCAGGAAGCTACTAGAAAAAGTAAAAAAATTAAACATGATTTTTTCATTTCAATTGAATTTATAATAAAGGTTAAAGATAAAAAAACCTGCTCCAAACAAATGAAACAGGTCTATTATAATCTATTTGTAATATCATTTATACTAACATAGTAACAGGATTTTCAATGTATCCCTTTAATGTTTGAAGAAACATAGCTCCTGTAGCACCATCAACTGTTCTGTGATCGCATGCTAAGGATAGCTTCATGGTATGACCAACAACTATTTGACCATTTTTTACCACCGGTTTTTCAACTATGTTACCAACTGAAAGAATTGCTGAATTTGGTTGATTTATTATAGATGTAAATGTATCTATACCAAACATCCCTAAATTTGACACAGTAAATGTACTGCCTTGCATTTCGTCTGGAGTTAACTTTTTGTTTCTTGCTTTTCCAGCTAATTCTTTAACTTCAGCGCCAATTTGAGGTAAGGTTTGCTCATTAGCAAATCGTACTACAGGCACAACTAAACCATCTGGAACAGCTACTGCAACACCAATATGAACATGGTTATTTAATCGCATTTTATCTGCAAACCATTGCGAATTAACTTGAGGGTGTTGTTTTAATGCTAAAGCACATGCTTTAACTACAATATCATTATAAGAAATCTTTGTATCTGGAATAGAGTTAAATTGAGCACGGAATGCCATGGCATTTTCCATGTCAAACTCCACACTTAAGTAATAGTGAGGTGCCGAAAACTTAGAATTCGTTAATGCCTTTGCAATTGCTTTACGCATTTGAGAATTATCAACATCATCAAAATCCTCTTGACCAGATGGCACAAATTTACCAACCGAAGCACCAGATGCAGCTGGTTCGTAATTTTCAATATCACGTTTTATGATACGACCATTTTCGCCAGATCCTTGAACTTTGGTTAAGTTGATTCCTTTTTCTTCTGCTAATTTTTTTGCTAGAGGCGACACATATAATCTTCCATTTTCTGTAACAGGGGTTGGTGCAGGCGCTTTAGCTTTTGTTTCTGTTTTAGCTGGCGAAGCCTTCGGAGCTTCACTCTTTACTTCCGTTTTAGGAGCTTCTTCTTTTTTAGCTGGTGCAGATGTCGCTGAAAAATTAGCAGCAACACCAGAAACATCAGTTCCCGCAGGACCAATAATAGCCAAAAGAGCATCTACTTTTGCAGACTCTCCTTCTTGTAATCCTATTTCTAATAGAGTACCTGACTGGAATGATTCAAATTCCATGGTTGCTTTATCTGTTTCTATTTCAGCTAGTATATCACCTTCTTCTACCGTATCACCAACTTTTTTTAACCATGTAGCCACAGTACCTTCTTCCATCGTATCACTTAAACGTGGCATAGTAACAACTATAACGCCTTCAGGTAAATCTTGAGATTTCGCTTCTGTTTCTTTAGACTCCTCATCTTGACTTGGAGTGGCACTTTCTTCTTTATCTTCAGACGATTCTGTTGCTGAACTTCCTCCTCCATTTAGCAAACTTGAAATATCTTCTCCTTCGTCACCAATTATAGCTAAAAGCTCATCTACCTTAGTCGTTTCACCTTCTTGAACTCCAATATGAAGTAGAGTACCTTCGTTGAAAGACTCAAACTCCATTGTTGCTTTATCAGTTTCAATTTCAGCTAAAATATCTCCTTCTTCAATTTTGTCTCCTACTTTCTTTAACCAAGTAGCAACAGTTCCTTCTTCCATAGTGTCGCTTAAACGCGGCATGTTTACAACTATAGCCATATCTTATAATTTGTGTTGAATAAATGGATAATCTTCTTGCTCATAAACTACATCATACAATTGTTGTACTTCTGGAAATGGAGATTCTTCAGCAAACTTTTCACATTCTGAAACTTTTGCTTTAACACGCTTATCTATTTCTTTAATTTCTTCTTCTGAAGCGTATTTATTTTCAAGAATAACATCTTTTACTTGGGTAATAGGATCAATTTTCTTGTATTCTTCAACCTCATCTTTTGTTCTATAATGTTGAGCATCAGACATGGAGTGACCTCTATAACGATAAGTTTTCAACTCTAAAAATGTTGGTCCACCACCTTTTCTTGCACGTTGAATAGCTTCATCAAAAGCTTCAGCAACTTTTACAGGATTCATACCATCTACTGGTCCTGATGGCATCTCATAGCCTCTTCCTAACTTCCATATTTCGTCATGATTTGCAGTACGCTCAACTGATGTTCCCATAGCATAACCGTTATTCTCACAAACAAAAACTACTGGTAAATTCCAGAGCATTGCTAAGTTAAAAGTCTCATGTAATGATCCTTGTCTTGCTGCACCATCACCAAAACAGCATAAAGTTACAGCATTTACATCATGGTATTTGTCACCAAAGGCAATACCAGCGCCTAAAGGAATTTGACCTCCAACTATACCATGACCTCCATAGAAACGATGTTCTTTTGAAAAGATATGCATAGAACCTCCCATGCCATGAGATGTTCCAGTAACTTTTCCATACAATTCTGCCATAACACGTTTTGGGTCTACACCCATACCAATAGGTTGTACATGATTTCTGTAGGCTGTAATCATTTTATCTTTGGTCAAATCCATAGCATGTAAAGCTCCTGCTAATACAGCTTCTTGACCGTTGTATAAATGAAGAAATCCTCTTACTTTTTGTTGTATGTACACTGCAGCAAGTTTGTCTTCAAACTTCCTCCAAAACAACATGTCCTCATACCATTTTAGGTATGTTTCTTTAGTGATTTTTTGCATCGACTAATATTAGGTTTTACTTAAGCGAAATACAAAAGTAATACATTGATTGGTATTGCAAAAATGGAATATGATTAAAGTATAAAAAATATTAAAAAAAGTGGATGAAGATGTGTACTTTATTGAATTCTTATTTTTTTTCGATGAATACTTTAATGTATTTAAAACTAGAGAACAGTTTTATCAAAAACCAGAGGTAATAAATTTGCTAAAGAATGAGATTTAATAACATTGCCCTTCTCTCCCATAAAATATATTTCAATAGATTCCTTTTGTTTTATTTCGTATTCAGCAATAGCCTGTCTGCACGCACCACAAGGTGGAATGGGTTCTGTATTAATTTTACTTGTTGAGCCTGCCGATATTGCTATTTTATTAATTTTAGCATCTGGGTATTGAGATCCGGCATAATAGATTGCTGTACGTTCTGCACACAAACCAGATGGGTAGGATGCATTCTCTTGATTATTGCCTGTAATTACTTCTCCGTTATCTAAAAGTATAGCTGCTCCTACATGGAATTTAGAATAAGGTGCATACGCGTTTTCTCTTGCTTTAAATGCTTTCTCCATAAGCATTATTATATCTTCAGGAAGTTGTTCTAAATTTTCATAAACAATTAATTTTGATTCAATTATAACTTCCTTCATAACACGATTGTGTAAAATATTATTTATCATTAAAATTCACCAGCAATAAATCCATAAGGTTAAGTAAATTACTAGTTACAAACATAAATCAGAACATTTACATAGATTATTGCTCTCTAATTTAAAACAAAAAAACTATTGCTCATAGAACAATAGTTTTAAAATACATTTATTTTGAATATTTTTTAGTACTCTAAATACTCACCTGCTCCAATATTAAAGGTTAACGAGAAGCGTAGAGTGTTTTCAAGTGGACTCTGAATTTTGGAAGCCGAAAATAAATATGACAAATCAATATTCACAACATTTGCTTTAAATCCTGCTCCTAGAGATAAAAATTTTCTAGCTCCTTTCTCTTCACTTTCATTGAAATAACCCGCTCTGAAAGCGAATGAATCTTGATACACATACTCAGCACTCAAAGCCCAAGTAAATTCTTTTAATTCCTCACTGAAACCATCAGGAGCATCTCCAAACGATTGAAACATACCTGATAGAAAACTCACATTTGGATCTTTTCCTTCTACTATAATTGTTGGCTCATCTGCATCTTGAGCTTCGTCACCATCTGTATCAACAAAACCTAAAACAGGTGGTGTTGGCACTAATAACTTTGCAACCTCAGCAGTAACTGATATTTTATTATAATCATCAAAAATAAAATCAAAACCACCACCTAAACGTAAATTAGTTGGTTGAAAGTTTTCTTGCCCTCCTTCGTCATATTTAAATTTAGGACCTATATTTTGAATAGCAAATCCTGCTCTCCACCGTCCGTTAAAGTCAGAATAAGCTTGTTCTTCTCCTTGATAAAATCCCGAAATATCTACCCCAAAAGTACTTGCCGGAGTAGCATCTCCATCTACACCATCTAATCTTAAATCCGAACGCAAGTAACGCATAGCTACCGACATAGCAAACTGATCTGATAAACGCAACGCATAGGATGCATCTATGGTTAATTCATTTGGCCTTTGAATTAATGCTTCAGAGAATTCATCTGTTACAAACTCAATATCTCCTAATGAGAAATATTTTAAACTGGCTGCGAAAGCACTACGTTCATCTATTCTATTAAAATATGTAACATTTCCTAGAAAAATATCGTTTACAAGTTTGCTTAAGTATGGTGTATAACTAACTCCAATACCCGACTTGGTTTCTGAAAAAGCATATTTTGATGAATTCCATTGTTGAGAAAACGCATCAACCGATGTAGCAACTCCCATATCTCCTAAACCAGCTGCACGAGCATCTGGAGCTATCAATACAAAAGGCACTCCTGTTGTAATAACCCTTCTATCTTGGTTAGGGAATATTATTGTTTCTTGAGCATTTACTTTAATTATGAAAGCGAACGCTATATATAGCAATATTTGATTCTTCATGTAATAATTTTTATTTAGCAAATATAATTTTTTATTAGAGTATAACAAGTTTCTCTATTTTTTCTACTTTTTTATTCAATAGGCTGGAATACACTGTAAGCTTATATAAATAGACTCCTTTTCCTATTTTATCACCAAAATCATCTCTTCCATCCCAAATAATATCTTTCGATAGTGAACTGGTAGCTTTTGTACCACCAATAGTTTGCCCATTTAATGTTCTTACTAGTTTTCCTGAAACGGTGAATATCTGTATAGAAACGTCTAAAGGTTCAGAACTATTGTGATTAAACCAAAATTCTGTATAATTTACAAAAGGATTTGGGTAGTTTAGCACATTGTTTATAACCAATTCTTGATCTTCATCGAATACAATAAATTGAATTTCTGATATTGATGAATTATTGTAAACATCCCATGCCTTAAGCGTTAAGGTGTGTAAACCAGGTTCTAAATCTCTAAGAGGGAAACTAAGAACACCCTTTTGATAATCATCAACTTCAGTTTGGTAATAATCATTTAAAACTATAGGATTAGTTTCGTCTCCATCAATAATTGCAACAATATCGTGCCCTATACCACTTGCAGTATTTATTCCATTTTCATCTTCCAATTTAGCTAAAAGCGTAGGAGATTCGTTAGTGATACCGCCTGAAACGAAATTTTCATCGTTCATAAACAGTGTAATTACAGGACCTACATTATCCTCTGTAGCGTTTTCATTTATACCTCCTATTCTTAATGTACTTATATCTGCTCCTGTTTGATCTTGAAGCAATTGCTCATTCTTAGCATAAAAACTTATTTTACCCAAGCCTACAGGTATTCCTATATCTTTAGGTACTACAAAATCGAATTCAAATTGACCATTGGTAACCGATGCTTGGCCTCTAAATATTATTTCACCAAGAGTAGTAAAATCCAGTTTTATTAAGTCTCCTGTAGCATTATCAGTTGTTCCATCGTTTGCTAAAGTTTGCCTATTAACAAGTTTATCATAAATTGTTGCTGATAGTATGCCATTATAATCATCTAATACATTTCCAGACACATCTGTTACTTCACCTGCAAGTTTTATATAGCTTAAAGATTTTAAAGTATCTGTTGGTTGAGTTACCGGAACATCATTTATTTTTGTTAACCGAATACTAGGTTGAGGAAATGCTAGTTTCATTGCTGGGTCTCCAATAAAAAACACCAGGCGTTTTTGGGCTGACCCTGTTATTCTAGAATCATTCTTAGTTAACCTTAAAGCTTCTGCCATAGAAGGATATTCATCATCTTCAAAGTTATCATTATCACTATATGAAAATAAATATTGCCCTAAGGTTTCATTAATATTAATACCAAAAGTCACAAATACTTGTCGGGTTGTTGTTATTAAACCTATAGCTCCTGCTTCTTTACTCCAATATGTAAACTCACCTGCTGTTTCCCGAAATGGGTTATCAAATTTTGTGAATTCACAAGTTACAGTAACAAAACAATTGAGTTTACAAAAATTACGAAACGCCAAAATATCTGGTTTTGACAAAATACGTTCTCCTGCTAAGCCTTCTTCTCCTCCATGCCCAAAATAATTAACTACTAAAGCTCCATTGTCAACAGCATTAATTATTTCATTATTTACCTGAGGATATCTGTTCCCTCCAGCTGAAGATTCCTGTTGAAAAGCATCAGTATGAATTTTAACCACATTAATAAAAGGTTTTTCTTGAGTTACCTCGTCTCCAATAATATCTGTTGTTCCTTGAATAACTTTTTCCCAATCTGAAGTCACTCCCGTGGCGGGATTAAAACTTCGGTCTACATCATCAGATATTACTACAAAATTATTTCTCCAACTACCAAAAGTTTCCTTTGCATAATACGATTCAATTTTATCTACCAACTCTTTTGCTCTTTGAGGAGTATCTGCAAGTATCCTTCCAACAGCGATATCCAACTTATCACTAGTTGCCATAGTACCTTCGTTTTCATCCATCATCCCATAAAAATCATCAGATACAAAAGAATTAGTCAAATTAAAACTATTGTAAGAATACCAAGATGGGACAATATTAGTGTTGTTGGGAATTCTATCTTTATAATCAAAAGATCCATCACCAAATAAACATACATACTTTATCTTATTTTCTGTTGTACTTGCATTATCGTAAACATACTTTATCAAATTTCTTATGGCGCCTACGTCTTGGTTTCCTGTACTAAATTCTGTGTAAATTTCTGATAAACTATAAACCTTTACGTTTAAATTGTATTGTTTTCTATTAATTTCTGCCAAACGATTTGCTTGATTAAGCATATTGTTTGGTGCAACAATGATATAATCTACGTCTTCAAAACTCCCTTCACTATTTAAAAATACTGTACCTTTTATATTTTGGTTTGTTACAGTTGTATTTTCATCAAATTTAGGATCAAAATAGTCTGTAGGCGTTAAAGCAACATAGGTTTTTAAAGTCCCTAATTGAGAGGTAAAAGTAAGATTAGACTCTTCATTGGAGTTTAAAAAGCTAGAAACATTGTATATATCTGTTACGTCCCAAACTTCAGAAATTTGTGAAGCATTACTTATACTGTATTGGCCAACACCAGATAAATTAGCTACAGCCCTCTTTTTGAATTGAAATTGATTTCCTTGAAAATTAAGTGCTCTGGTAGCTTCTATTGATATATAATCTAAATATCCTAATGCGCTTGGATTTCCTTGATTATCATAATCAATACCTACAGAAATAGTTGAACTATTTACATTTAAACTAGCAACATAAAAAGCTTCACTGGCCAAACTTGGAGTAGAAGAACCAGATAATGATCTGTTAGCAACAGATGTCCCATTAACAGAAATATCAACTGAAGTTGTCGTGGTTGAGGCAGCAGCTGTAAAAACTCTTAATTGAATTGGTTCTGTGGTAATTAAATCTGGAAATTCAAAATCAAATGTCTTGCTATTGGATACGTCAAATCGGTCTCCAAACCAACGCCTTCCTATAGAAGCAATGTTATATTGATCAATTTCATGAAATTTATAATCTTCAAAAGTATCTATAACCAAATCTACAGGACCCGTTGGCTGGCTAAAGGGTTGAATTCTTTTACCGTTACCAGCGCCAACATTTATATAATAGTAAGTTTTATCTGTGTAGCAATTAATATTGGTATTACTTTCTGCATTAAACTCTTTAGGACCTTGAGCATAAAATAAAATATAGTCCTGATTATCAAAAACACCATCTTCTTCTCCAACAAATTTTATAGCATTTTCTTGAACATCAAAAGGGTACTCAACAGAATTAGAGAACGGAATCATTCGTCCGCCATTACCATAAAGCTTTATATTTCTTGGATCTACGGTATTTACATTAACCCCCAATCTTTGTAAAAAACTTCTAGATAATCTAAAAACACCAGTAGTGTCAACATAAAATTTATACCATTCTCCAGAATTTAAAACAGAATTAGTAATAATTTTAGAGTTTCTACTTGTTTTAGAAGACAGCTCCTTTCTAGTATTATTACTGTTATAATTTATTTGAAATGATGTAATTTTTTTTAAATTACCATTATCATCCTTTATTATTGGAGATAATTGAAGAAGTGCATTAAGTTTATCTCTAGATTTTGTGTTTTTTAATTTAAATTTTACACCATTTGGTATTAAGTTTACATCTAAATCTTTTAAATCCTGTTTTGTAATAGACTCATACACTACATTACTTATTGTAGTAGAAGTTTCATTTATTTCACTAAAAATTTTGAATTGATTAACAAATTGTAACCCTTGATCAAAATCAAAAGTAAAATACTCTTTGTCAAAAGATGGAATCTCAATACTGAAATTACCTCCAGACAATACTTTTGAAGCCTCCCATTTAATAGTATATTTCTTCTGTTGAGCAAACAGAATAGTCGTACTAATAAAAAATAATAGCAATAATTTTTCTTTCATTGTTAAAATAACGTCTATAATATGTTGTTATTATTAAAAAAACTACATTTTTAAAAACTGCTTCAAAAATACAATAATAAATTATGAAATCGGGCGTTAATACAACACAAAACAATGGTAAAATACATCAAAAACATCGTTGTAATGCATGAAAAATAGGGTGAAATACACTTTTTTTTGGTTAAAATGCATAAAATAGCTTGCGTTATTCGGTTTAATTCTTATATTGCAGCACCAAAAATATTATTAGCTTACTTAAAAGTATGGATATGAAAAAAGTAGTATCATTAAAGGTTTTGTTAGTTTTAGCACTTGTAGTTGTTTCAACTGGCTGTAAAAAATCTTCTAGCTCAAAGAATAGTTCAAGAGCAACAGGATGGAATATCAACTCAAGAGAAGGTGGTTTCCAATACAACGCAGATTTTAAAGAACAAGAAACTTCTCCAGGTTTAGTTTTTGTTGAAGGGGGAACTTTCACAAAAGGTAGAGTTCAGGATGATGTAATGCATGATTGGAATAATAGTCCTAATCAACAGCATGTTCAATCATTTTATATGGATGAAACAGAAGTTACCAATGCTATGTACATGGAGTATTTAGATTGGATTAAAAGAGTTTACCCACCATCGGATGAAAATTTTAGAGCTATATACCATGGTGCTTTACCAGATACATTAGTATGGAGAAATCGTTTAGGCTTCAATGAAGTAATGACGGAAAATTATTTACGTCATCCAGCTTATGGAGAATATCCTGTAGTTGGTGTAAGTTGGATTCAAGCTGTAGAATTTGCCAACTGGCGTTCAGACCGTGTAAACGAATATAACTTAGAAAAAGCTGGTTATTTAAAGCGTGATGCAAAAATATTAGATGTTAATGCTGATTCAAACTTTAGCACAGACACTTATATAAATGCACCAACTTTAACATACGGTGGAAACGAAGAAATTATAAATGCTCAAGGTAGAGGTAGAAGAAATGTACAAACCGATGCTGATGGTAATGAAACTAATATTTATGCTACTCGTGAAACTGGTATAATTTCTCCTAAATACAGACTACCAACTGAGACAGAATGGGAGTATGCTGCGTTAGGATTAAGTGAGATAAGAAGCTATAATATGTACAGAGGGCGTAAAAAATATCCTTGGGATGGACAATACACACGTTCTGGAAAACGTAAAACTAGAGGCGATCAAAAAGCAAACTTTAAGCAAGGAAAAGGTGATTATGGTGGAATTGCTGGCTGGTCAGATGATGGTGCAGATATTACAAACGCTGTAAAATCATACGAACCAAATGATTTTGGATTATATGATATGGCTGGTAATGTTGCTGAATGGGTAGCTGATGTTTACAGACCTATAGTAGATGATGAATTTAATGATTTCAACTACTACCGTGGTAACGTTTATACAAAAAATGCCATTAATGATGATGGTACTGTAAAAGTTGTTACTATTGATGATATTGTTTACGATACCTTATCTAATGGTAAAGTTGTAGCTAGAAATTTACCTGGTGAAATTTTACAAGTTCCTGTAGATGAAAATGAAACTTATTTACGTACTAATTTTGATAAAAGTGATGAAATAAACTTTAGAGATGGTGACAAGCGATCTTCTAGATATTTTGAAAGCTTTAATGATGATGAAGGAATGGAGGGTGAGAAAAAAGATTCTGAAACTAGAAAAATGTACAATTCTCCAAAACACTCTATAACAAGAGATTCTCTTGGAAATATTGTGAGAGAGTATGATAAAGGAAATAACAGAACATCTTTAATTAACGACGAAGTAAGAGTTTACAAAGGTGGTTCTTGGAAAGACAGAGAATATTGGTTAGACCCAGCTCAACGTCGTTATTTTCCTCAAGATATGGCTACAGATTACATCGGCTTCAGATGTGCTATGTCTCGTGTAGGATCTAAAAGTAAAGCAAAAACGAAAACAAAAAACTAGTTAAGTTTTTTAATAATAATCAAAAAGTCCTAGCAATTGTTAGGACTTTTTTTATACATTTAATTCAAAATTTAACCTTTGAAAATAGAACAAATACATCAGCTTTTTTTAGAATGTAATTCTGTTAGTACAGACACTCGTAACATTCAAAAAAACGATATCTTTTTTGCCTTAAAAGGAGAAAACTTCAACGGAAATACCTACGCCAAAATCGCTTTAGAAAAAGGAGCCAAATATGCTATAGTTGATGAAACTGAATTTAGCACCTCTTCAAAAACAATATTAGTGGATAACGCTTTAGAAACACTTCAAAAGCTTGCTACGTTTCATAGACATTATATTGATAAACCAATAATAGCCTTAACCGGCAGTAATGGTAAAACAACAACCAAAGAATTAATAAACGCTGTCTTATCTCAAAAATATGTTACAACTGCTACAAAAGGTAATTTAAATAATCATATTGGAGTTCCATTAACTCTATTATCCCTAACTGATAAAACCGAAATTGGTATTGTTGAAATGGGAGCTAATCACCAAAAGGAAATTGAATTTTTATGTAACATTGCCCAACCAGACTTTGGATATATTACAAATTTTGGTAAAGCTCATTTAGAGGGTTTTGGAGGCGTTAAAGGCGTTATAAAAGGTAAGAGCGAAATGTATACTTATTTAATTAAAAATAAGAAAACAATATTTGTAAATGCTAATGACCCTATTCAAGTTGAGAAAACTAAAAAAGCAAATGTTTTCACTTTTGGTAATAGTGTTTTAGGAACCGACGTGTCAATTAATTTTGTTGAAGCACAACCTTTCGTGTCTTGTGTTTTTAGAAATGCTATAATTCAAAGTCAACTTATTGGCGAATATAATTTCAATAACATTTCGGCAGCAATAACAATTGGTAATTATTTTAAAATTGAACCTAATGATATTAAGTCTGCTATTGAGAATTTTGTACCTAAAAATAACAGATCCCAGATAATAAAAAGAGGTACTAATAAAATTATTTTAGACGCCTACAATGCAAATCCTTCAAGTATGAGAGCTGCATTGGTTAGTTTTGAAAAACAACAAGGGTATAAAATTGCTATTATAGGAGATATGTTTGAGTTAGGAAAAGACGCTAAATTAGAACATCAAAATATTGCTGCTTTGGCTATTTCTTTAAATATTGATCAAATATTTTTTATTGGAGAAAACTTCTATGAATCAAAAATAAATTCTGAAAAATCCTTTCAATGCGACACATTTGATGATTTTAAAAATGAATTTGATTTATCTCAAATGGAAAACACTACTTTTCTAATTAAAGGCTCGAGAGGTATGGCTTTAGAACGAGTTTTAGATTTAATTTAATAAAATTAAAAAAGTGCCTGTTTTAATTTACTAAAACAAACACTTAATATTATATAATTCTCCCTAAGAACTAATTAATAGCATTGTAAATATCTAACTTAAAGACTTAATCTACAATACTCAATTTGAGTATTTTAATGTATTTACTTCTGGTTTTCGATAAAATGGCATTTAAAACAGCTTAATAACTTATATTAAATTCTGATTTAATTTTAAAATACCAATTAACTCTCCAGTAGATGAGATGTTTAATTTTTTCAAGATATTTCGTCTATGTGTGTCTACAGTGTTAGAACTTATACTAAGCTTTTCGGCTATTTTTTTACTTGAATAATTTAAGATTAATAAACGTATTATATCTCGTTCTCTATTGGTAATACCATTTGATAATAGCTTTTGCGAAAAATTACTAAAATATTTAGTTTCATACTCATTAGCATCATTAAGCAATTTAGCTGAAGCACAAATTTGTAAATTAACGTCTGGGTGTAAAACTGTGTAGTGCGCTAAGCCAATAATAGGTTTATTTTCTTTATCAAATTCTAACGGGGTAGTATTCTGTATAATATTCACATATTTATCATCCCCGTTTTTTAGTCTATAATTCCAAGTATAAGTCATTTTACCTCTATCCTGAGCATCGATTTCTTTTAAGGTAAAAATCATAAGTTCATTGAGGGCTTTTAACCAGTTTTCCACATCGTCCTCATGCATTCTTCCCCAGAAATAACGCATGCCATTACTTTTTAGAGTTTCTTTATCAAGACCTAAACAAGCAGTCATATTTTTACTTATATATTCAAAAGTTAAATCTTGGGTATTGGTAATACAAAAAAAAGTAGAACTATAAGGCAGATAAGCATCTAGCTCAATTATTTTACGAATATGCTCATCTAAGCTCGGGTGCCCATAAGATTTAAAAATTTCGCTGTATACATCTTTTATATTCTTATTCATTAAGGTGAGAGTTTTTTTAAAAGATAAAACAAATCAATTAAAAAACAAATCTAAATGAAGAGTATAAAAAAACCTGATAATAAATTATCAGGTTTTTTGTGTGGGCGCGAAGGGATTCGAACCCCTGACCCCTTGGGTGTAAACCAAGTGCTCTGAACCAACTGAGCTACGCGCCCTCTAAATTGGACTGCAAATATAATCTAGTTTTTAATACTGCAAAAACTTTTTTACTAAAATTTCAAATTATTTCTGCTACTACAAAAGTACTTCCACCAACAAAAATAAAATCTTCTTTTCTAGCATTATTTAAAGCTTCATTATAAGCTTCATTAACAGAACTGTAGGCTTCACCTATTAGACCATAATCATTAAAAATTCTTTTTAATTCATTCTCATCTAATCCTCGTTTTATATTTGGCTTACAGAAATAATACAAGGCTTGTTTTGGTAATAAATCGATTATAGAACTTATATCTTTATCATTAACAACTCCAAAAACCATGTGAAGATTATTAAAAATCTCTCCTTTTAATTGATTCATTACATAGATTAACCCTTCTCTATTATGACCTGTATCACAAACTACTTTTGGTTTTTCATTTAAAATTTGCCAACGCCCCAATAGTGAAGTATTCTTTACAACATTTTGTAATCCATTTTTAATATGCTCTTTTGTTAATTTAAAACCTTTCTCTTTAAGCTTGTTTATGGATAGAATTGCTGTTTTAGTGTTTTTAATTTGGTAACTACCTGCTAAATCTGATTTAAAAACTTCACTAATTTCTTTATCAGCAAAAGTAATCTCAGAATTGTTTTTTGATGCTATCTTCTCAAAAACTGGTTGAGTTTCTTTTTGAGTTTCACCAATAACCACAGGGATATTTGGTTTAATAATACCTCCCTTTTCATAAGCGATAGCCTCGAGAGTATTGCCTAAAAACTGCATGTGGTCCAAACCTATATTAGTAATTACAGAAACCTCTGGAGTAATAACATTTGTTGAGTCTAATCTACCGCCAAGGCCAACTTCTATAACAGCTATATCTACTTTTTGCTTTGAAAAATAATTGAATGCCATACCAACAGTCATTTCAAAAAAAGATAACTGATGATCTTCAAAAAAAACCTTATTCCGTTCAATAAAACTAATTACAAATTGTTTACTTATTTCTTTACCATTAATTTTAATACGTTCTCTAAAATCTTTTAAATGTGGAGACGTATACAATCCTACTTTATAACCCGCTTCTTGAAGAATTGATGATAGCATATGGCTTGTAGAGCCTTTTCCATTGGTACCAGCAACATGAATGGATTTAAATTTTTGATGTGGATTTTTTAAATGATTTACTAATAAAATAGTATTATTCAAATCCGTTTTGTAGGCAGATTTCCCTTGTTTTTGATACATTGGAAGTTGTGAAAACATCCAATTAAGAGTATCTTGATACGTCATTGTTTACTGTCCCAATTTGAAGTTTACTTTAACAAAACCTATTTGTTTTGCTGGGGCTTTTGAATCTGCAGGCCATTTATGAGATAACGCTATTTTTTTTGCAGGATCTAATAAACATTGTGCCGTATTTGTAGTGCCTTTTACACCAGGTACTGCCTCAACTACATTTCCACTCTGGTTTACAATAATCTTAACAATTACCATTCCAGATTCGTTACAATCTTGTTTAAGAGTTTTATAAGTTGCTCGTCCTCTACCATTTAGACCATAACCTACACCACCACTTCCTGTGCCTTTGCCTCCAAAGTAACTAGGCGCATACGGATCTCCATCTAATTGTCCTTTGTCTCCTGCTCTGTTATCATTTCCTTCACTTCCAGTTTCAGTACCTTCAGATTTACTTACGCCTCCAATTAATGCATCTAGCTTTTTTCGTTTTTCTTCTTGTTCTCGCTTTTCTTTTGCAATTTTATCTGCTTCAGCCTTTGCTTTAGCATCTGCAATAGCTTTAGCCTTAGCTTCAGCTGCTTTTTGCTTTTTGATAGCTATTTCTTCAGCATTATCTGCTGTTAAAACCTCTTCTTTAGCTTCTGTCGATGATGTCGGTTCTACTTTTGAGGCTTCTGGTTGGGGTGGCTCCTCTACTTTAAGAGGCTCTGATTTCACAGGAGCTTTAGGTTGTACTTTACCTTTACCAACACTACTATTGCCAAAATTAACAGCAACACCATACTCTTCTGGAGGATCCATATAAGGCGCTCCAACAACAAACAATAACAACAATATAATTACTGTTATTAAAGTGGTTATTTTTGCCGAATCTTTTTCGTGTTTGGTTTTAAAGTATTTCATTAATTGGGTTTTACTGCTAAAATTACTTTAAATTTATTTCTATTAGCTATATCCATAACCTTTACAACATTTTCAACAGGTACCGATTTTTCAGCTCTTAAGACTATAGTTGGCTTTTCTTGAGAAGACAGTGCTGCTAAAAGCTCATTTTCTAAAACGCTTTCTCCTACTCTTTTTTGATCTATATAATACGTTAAATCCTTTTTTATACTTACTGCAACAGATTTTTTGTTTTCTGTTTTACCACTTGCTTTTGGCAATAAAATATCAATAGCATTGGTTGTTACTAAGGTAGAAGCAATCATAAAAAAGATAAGTAATAGAAATACAATATCCGTCATAGACGACATATTAAATTCTGGTGTTACTTTATTTCTTCCTCTAAAATTCATACTAGGTTGGTTCGTTTAAATGATCTAAAAATTCTAATGAATTTGCTTCCATTTGATACACTACCTTGTCTGTTCTAACTACTAAATGGTTGTAGGCTATATAAGCAACAATACCAACTATTAAACCAGCAACTGTAGTTGTCATTGCGGTGTACAAACCACCAGCTAAAACATCCATTTGTATGGTTCCGCCAGCATTGGCAAGTTCAAATATTGCTAATATCATTCCAACAACTGTACCAAGAAAACCAATCATAGGTGCTGCTCCAGATATAGTTGCTAAAATACTTACGTTTTTTTCTAGTCCGTAAATTTCTAAACGTCCAGCGTTTTCTATAGCTGTATTTATATCGGCTAATGGTTTCCCAATTCTAGAGATTCCTTTTCCTATTAATCGTGAAACTGGAGAATTTAATTGTGCACAGAGCATTTGCGCCGAGTCTATTTTCCCATTACTAACATGGTCTTTAATTTGATTCATAAAATTCGAATCAACCTTAGATGCTGCTTTAATTGCAAATATCCTTTCAAAATAAATATAAGTAGCTACAATAAGTAATAAGAATAAGATGGCAATTATAACTTGTCCAGCAGCACCACCACTACTTATTAATTCTATGATTGAAAGAGTTTTTTCAACAGATTCTCCATTAGTAAGCACTTCTGTACCTTGTTGTGTGTTTTGTAATATTGTGTTTAGCATATAATAATTAATTTATTGCAACTGTATAACGCTTATTTTTCTATAAAAGTATAGTTCGTTATTTTTTGATTCCTATAATTTTATTAGATAATTCTTTTGAATATTATTTCTAAAAAACTGTTCTAGTAAGCATGAATGCAGCTGAACCTACTAAAAATCCAACAGCAGCTAACCAAGCTATCTTTTTTAAATACCAGAAGAAATCTATTTTTTCCATACCCATAGCAACAACACCAGCTGCAGAGCCAATAATTAACATACTACCACCTGTGCCAGCAGAAAAGGCGATAAAGTGCCATAATTCATGATCTGTAGGCTCAGAAAACATACCCAAGCTAGCAGCAACTAACGGTACATTATCAATTACGGCAGAACCAACACCTAAAAGTAAGACTACCAAATCTGAAACACCACCTGAGTGCATTTCAGTTCCTAATTGAGGCATTGAATCTTGCAATGATGTTGCAAAATTAAACAGTATTCCTAATGATTCTAAAGCAGCAACAGCCATCAGAATACCCAAGAAAAATAATATACTTGGCAATTCTATTTTTGCTAAAGCTGAATGAACTGGACTATGATGTGCATGAGCTTCATGTTCTTCCGAATCATGCCCAGACATACTAAACTTAGAGCTACTATAAATTTCAGCAAATGTGGCAACTATTCCTAATGACAACATCATACCAACATAAGGTGGTAAATGAGTAACCGTTTTAAAAATTGGCACAAAAACAATAGCTCCTAAACCTAAATAAAGCATAGTAGCACTAAATCTAGATTTTGGTTTCTCATCAGCCTCTTCCATTTGTAAATCTCCTTTAAATGCTGGCAGAAAAGATGCGATTAATGTTGGAACAGCCATACATAAAAATGAAGGCAGTAATAAGTATCCTATTAAGTGACCAGTAGTTACTTTCTTACCAATCCACAACATTGTTGTTGTTACGTCACCAATTGGAGACCATGCACCACCAGCGTTTGCCGCAATAATAATTAAACCGGCGTACCAGATTCGTACATTTCTATCTTTTACAATTTTCTGAAGAATAGAAATTAATACAATTGTAGCGGTTAGGTTATCTATTATTGCAGATAAAATAAAAGCTAGAATAGCAAATATCCATAGGATTTTAGATTTCTTCTTAGTCTTAATAAAACTTTTGATAGTTGAAAACCCATCAAAATAATCGATGATTTCAACAATAGTCATTGCACCCATTAGAAACACTAATATTTCAGAAGTTTTACCTAAGTGATGAAGCAACGTTTCTTCCATCAGGTGCATTTTTTCTTCATGACCTAATAAACCAAAGTTCTCCATAAGCAAGTGCTTGCCAGAATCAAACCACTGCGGAAACGTTTCTAAACCAAGAGCTATTAGCGCCCAACAAATAGCCATCATGACCAGTGCTGGTATAAGTTTATCAATTTTTATACTATGCTCTAGGGTAATGGCTAAATAGCCCATTACAAATACTAAAATAATTACTGTTTCCATATATGGTTAAATTAGTTGTTTGAGCGCAATTTCAAATGCTGTTGCACTCATTTCGGTTTTTGACTTATTATTATTGTATACTTTTTGTATGGCGTCTCTAATTATGTTTGATGTATCGTTAAAAATGGCTTCATCAGTCATTTGTACTTTACGCTCCATAAAATACGCAAAAACTCTTGCCATTCCACAATTTGAAATAAAATCTGGAATTAAACTTACTTTATAATCTGTGTGCTCCATGATTGGTCCAAAGAAAATTTCTTTGTCTGCAAAAGGCACATTTGCTCCACAAGATATAACTTCTAGTCCACTATCAATCATTTCGTCAATTTGATGAATAGTAATTAAACGTGAGGCTGCACAAGGCGCAAAAATTTCCGTTTTTAGTGCCCAAATCTTTTTATTAATTTCTTCAAAAGGGATTAAATTTTCTGCTACTAAAGTATTACCCTTTTTGGTAACAAAAAAATGACAAATGTCATCGAATGAGAATCCATCTTCATTTATTAGGCCTCCGCCAATATCAATAATTCCAACAATTTTAGCCCCCATTTGAGATAAATAAAATGCTGCTGCTGCTCCCACGTTTCCAAAGCCCTGAACTACAGCACGTTTCCCTTCAATGGAACCTCCATAAATATCATAATAATGTTTTGCAGCTTCAGCTACTCCAAAACCTGTAATCATATCTGCTACAGTATATTTTTTTGTAACATCTGGGGAATAATCGGGGTTTTCAATAACCTTAATCACACCTTGCCGTAACTGTCCTATTCTATTTATTTTATCAGCTTCAGTCGGTTTAAAATGCCCGTTAAAAACTCCTTCTTGTGGGTGCCAAACGCCACTTTGTTCCGTTATTGGAATAACCTCATGGATTTCGTCTACATTCATATCTCCTCCTGTTCCGTAATAACTTTTCAACAAAGGTGAAACAGCTCCATACCAACGTTCTAATACGCCTTTTTTTCTAGGATCTTTAGGATCAAAATTAATACCCGATTTAGCACCACCAATAGCTGGACCAGAAACTGTAAACTTGATTTCCATGGTTTTTGCTAATGATAAAACTTCATTCATATCAAGCCCCTTACGCATTCTTGTTCCTCCACCAGCAGCACCTCCACGCAATGAGTTTATAACTACCCAACCTTCAGCTTCTGTTTGAGAGTCTTTCCAATTAAAGACAATTTCTGGGGTTTTATTTTCGTATTTTTTTAATAATTCTTTCATTTCTATTTAAAATTGATTCATTTATAGCTAACATTCTTAGTTTTTATTCTGAGGTAAGTTTAAATGCAGCTATAATTGAGTCATAAGAAATCTATTAAGTTATTATTAATGTAACAAATATAAAAAACTAAAAATCCTTTAAGATTAATTTTATGTGATTTTTAAGGAAGAAATATTCTACCCGAACTGTGGTCTTTTGATGCACCGGTAACACTTTTTAAGCAATTAACTTCATTTCTAAGCTTTAAAACACCTAAAAAACCAAAAATTAGTGCTTCTTTAAACTCTATAATACTATTTGAAGGCAATAAAATTGAAGTTTTTGAATGATGTTTTAATCTTTCTATTAAAAATGTATTGTAAACTCCTCCGCCTGTTGCAAGAACAGTAGCTTCTGCTTTTTTGTTAGTCTCTGAAGCAATTTGAATAGCGATATGCTCAATAAAAGTTCTTAAAATGTCTTTTAAATCAAGTTGAAAACCATCTATAATTGGAAAAATATTATGGTTTACCCACTCTAAACCTAGAGATTTTGGATGTTCCTCATTATAAAACTCTAGATTATTCAATTTATCTAACAATTTAAAATTCAAACTACCACTTTTCGCAATCCTACCCTCATCATCATAAGGCAACCCAAGTTGATTTACATATTTGTTTAAAACAATATTAACCGGACATATATCGTAAGCAATACGCTCACCATCAAAATTCATTGAAATATTGGCAAATCCTCCTAAATTCAGACAAAAATCATATTCTGAAAACAATAACTCATCGCCAATAGGAACTAGGGGCGCACCTTGACCACCTAATTTAACATCTTGTATTCTAAAATCACAAACCACATTTTGATTTAACAAATCTGCTAAAGCAGGTAAGTTACCTATTTGATATGTTAAACACTTGTGTGGTTGATGTAAAGCGGTATGTCCATGAGAACAAATTGCATCTATATGGGTTATTTTATTCTTCTCTAAAAAACTATTAATAATCTCTCCAAGATATTCGGTATAATCTTTATCTATATTTTGTAATTCTTCAAAAGAGAAAGAAACTAAAGACTTTAATACGCTATACCATTTCTTACTGTATTTTATGGTATCGGCATTAATAATCTCAAAACCCCAATTTTTCTGTTTCTGAAAATTGACTAATACTAAATCTACTCCATCCAAAGAAGTCCCAGACATGACACCAATTACATTATACTCAGATTTCATCATAGAAAGTAAAAGTAATCATCTTAGTTAAAATTATAAAGAATTTAAGCAGTGAAATCAAGCTTTTAGTTTTTAAGAATTCACAATTAAAAGCTATATTTGTAAACATTTTTTATTAAAACATTAATTTAATTAAGAATTATGAATTTTAGCCTTTCAGAAGAACATATAATGATTCGCGATGCGGCTCGCGATTTTGCCAGAACAGAACTGCTTCCAGGAGTTATTGAGCGTGATAATAAACAGGAATTTCCTAAAGACCTTGTTAAAAAAATGGGAGATTTAGGTTTTATGGGAATTATGGTAGACCCTAAATATGGAGGAAGTGGTATGGATGCGATTTCATATGTTCTGATTATGGAAGAATTATCAAAAATTGACGCATCTGCCTCAGTAATTGTTTCCGTTAATAATTCCTTAGTTTGCTATGGTTTAGAAGCCTATGGAACTGAAGAACAGAAACAAAAATACCTAACAAAACTTGCCACTGGAGAATTTGTTGGTGCTTTCTGTTTAAGTGAACCTGAAGCTGGAAGCGATGCTACATCACAACGTACAACTGCTATAGATAAAGGCGATCATTACATAATTAACGGTACAAAAAACTGGATTACAAGCGGTGGACGTGCCGATGTTTATTTGGTTATAGCACAAACAGATAGAGACAAAGGGTCTCACGGAATTAATGCTTTTATTGTTGAAAAAGGCACTAAAGGTTTCGACATTGGACCAAAAGAAGATAAATTAGGAATACGCGGAAGCGACACACATACCTTGCAATTTAACGATGTAAAAGTGCCTAAAGAAAATAGAATTGGGGTTAACGGTTCTGGATTTCGCTTTGCTATGAAAACACTTTCCGGTGGACGAATAGGTATTGCAGCTCAGGCTCTGGGAATTGCTTCAGGAGCTTATGAATTAGCTTTAAAATATTCGAAAGAACGAAAAGCATTTGGTACTGAAATTTGCAACCACCAAGCTATAGCTTTCAAATTAGCTGATATGTATACCGATATTGAAGCTGCTAGAATGTTAGTAATGAAAGCCGCTTGGGATAAAGACCAAGGCAATAACTACGATAAATCTAGCGCCATGGCAAAATTATATGCATCCAAAGTAGCTATGGAACACACTGTTGAAGCTGTTCAAATACATGGTGGTAACGGCTTTGTTAAAGAATATCATGTAGAACGTTTAATGCGTGATGCAAAAATTACGCAGATTTACGAAGGAACTTCCGAGATCCAAAAAATTGTGATTTCAAGAAGTTTAATTAAAGAGTAATGTAATAACTAAACATACTTTTAAAAATCGCCATGCAATATTTTTTAATATTAATTGGCGATTTTTGTTAAGTTGCAATAAACCTTCCGACTTAATCATTTAGATTTCTATCTTTAGCCAAAAAATATTTTATGAGTAAAACATATTACGATCCTGCAGACTTAAGAAAATTTGGAAAAATCACTGAATGGAGTGAGGAATTAGGTAACAAATTTTTTGAGTACTATGGCAAAGTTTTTGAAGAAGGCGCACTTTCAGCTCGCGAAAAATCTTTAATAGCCTTAGCAGTAGCGCATACTGAACAATGCCCATATTGTATTGACGCTTACACCAAAGACAGTTTGCAACGTGGCGTAACAAAAGAAGAAATGATGGAAGCTATTCACGTTGGTGCAGCTATAAAAAGCGGCGCAACGTTAGTGCATGGTGTTCAAATGATGAATAAAGTAAACAAGTTAGACGGGTAAAATAAGGTACAGCTTTTGAACTACGGTTTTTTGATTTTTTATCACGAATTTGTAGTTCATAATTCTCAAATCAAAATATGGCAATAAAGTCACTACACAAACGCGAGAGCGATTTAGCAAACAGCAACAGGCAATTAGAAATTCTGTCTAATGGTATTTTTAAAAATGGAGAATTACCAACATTTAAAGAAAAAATATCAGAAACAGATCAGTTTCCTTTAAAAGCAAAAAAGCTAGAAATATTACAAATTAATGTAGGTTACATGTGTAATCAAGTTTGCGAACATTGTCATGTTGATGCTGGTCCAGACCGCAAAGAAATCATGACCAGAGAAACCATGCAACAATGTTTGGACGTTATAAAAAATACAGGTGCACATACTTTAGATTTAACGGGAGGCGCACCAGAAATGAATCCTGATTTCCGTTGGTTTGTTGAAGAAGCTGCAAAAGTTGGTATTAAAGATTTTATTGTGCGATCTAATCTAACCATCATCAGAGCTAATAAAAAATATTACGACTTACCCGAATTCTTTAAAAAACACAATGTGCACGTAGTAAGTTCTATGCCACATTGGACACGTGGCAAAACTGATAAACAGCGTGGTGATGGTGTTTTTGATAAATCCATAAAAGCGCTTCAAGAATTAAACGCTGTTGGTTATGGTATGCCCGGAAGTAGCCTAAAATTAGATTTGGTTTATAATCCATCAGGTGCTTTTTTACCAGGTGACCAAATGGCTATGGAAAAAGATTTCAAAAAAGCATTACTCGAAGATTTTGGCATTCAGTTTCATAATTTATTTGCCATTACTAATTTACCAATCTCACGTTTTTTAGATTACTTAATTGCTTCAGAAAATTATGAAGATTATATGTATTCTCTAGTTGAAGCCTATAATCCTGCTGCTGTTGAAAATGTAATGTGTACCAATACACTCTCTGTAAGTTGGGATGGTTATTTATTTGATTGCGATTTTAATCAAATGTTAGAACTTCCAGTAAATAGTAAAGCAAAACACATATCAGAGTATAACCAAGACTTGTTAGAAGGACGAAATATTGTTATTTCTCAGCATTGTTATGGTTGTACAGCTGGCGCAGGAAGTAGTTGTCAAGGAAGCGTTGCTTAAAAGCATGACATGAAAAACATATTTTTATTCATATTAATTGGAATTTCAATTTCTGGGTTTTCACAGAAAAAATTATCTAAACTCTTAAAACAACAGAATCAAGAGACGATTCCATATATATCTGTTGAAGCTCTAAGTAATGAAAAAGAAAATGTTATTTTATTAGATTCTAGAGAAGAAAAAGAATTTAAAACCAGTCATTTACAAGATGCTATTTGTGTGGGTTACGACTCATTTAACTTGGCTTCTATTCAACCTAAGCTACCAAATAAAGATTCAAAAATAGTAGTGTATTGTTCTTTAGGTATTCGCTCTGAAGATGTAGCAGAAAAACTTAAAAAAGCAGGATATACCAATGTTTACAATTTATATGGTGGTATTTTTGAATGGAAAAACAACGATTTAGAAGTTCTAAATTCGCAAGAAAAAACAACAGATTCCATTCACACATTTTCAAAGGAATGGAGCAGATGGCTAAAAAAAGGTATAAAAGTATATGAATAAAGCACTGGTAATTGTTTTTGTGAAAAACATAAAACTTGGAAAAGTAAAAACTCGACTTGCAAAAACCATAGGTAACCAAGGAGCTTTCGAAGTTTACAGCGAGCTGGTAAAGGTTACTGAAAAAGCCACAAAAAATTTAACTGCCGATAAACGTATTTATTTTTCTGATGCTGTTGTTGACTCAAAATGGTCATCAGATTTTAAAGCCGTTCAAGAAGGTATCGACTTAGGTGAGCGCATGAAGAACGCTTTTAAGAAAGGTTTTGAAGATGGTTACAACCGTATCGTTTTAATAGGCTCAGACTTACCAGATATTACAGCAAATCACATCAACAAAGGGTTAGAGGCTTTGAAAGAAAATGATATGGTTTTTGGACCCGCTGAAGATGGTGGTTATTATTTAATTGGACTTTCAAAAATGAACAACTTAGCTTTTGAAAATAAACCTTGGAGTCAAACGCACTTATTAGAGGAAACACTTCAAGAATTAAATGAAAAACACATCACATTTACTACCTTAGAGACTTTAAATGATATTGACACCTATGAGGATTTAATAGCTTCAAAGTTTTATCAATTTAATACACAATTACAAGAAAAAATTAAACAATTACATGATTAAGTTTATAGAAGAAACGATTGATTATTTAAAAGACAAAGGTTTTGACAACCCAGAAGTGGGTATTATTCTAGGCACAGGGTTAGGGCAATTAATAAACGAAATAGAAATACAAAAAGAGGTTAGTTATAATCATATTCCTAACTTTCCAACAGCTACTGTTGAGTTTCATAAAGGAAAACTCATTTATGGTAATATGGCTGGTAAAAAAGTTATTGTCATGCAAGGGCGTTTTCATTTATACGAAGGTTATTCGTTGCAAGACGTTACTTATCCAGTTCGTATTATGGAAAAATTAGGCATAAAGACCTTATTAGTATCCAATGCTTCCGGAGCTATTAACCTCAACTTTAAAAAAGGTGAACTCATGCTAATTGAAGACCATATTAATCTTCAAGGCAGTTCTCCACTGGCATTTAAAGGTGTTGAACTTCTAGGTGAGCGTTTTACTGATATGAGTGCTCCTTATGATTCTAATATCAATTCAGAATTTAAAAAAATAGCGAAAAACAACAATATAAAGCTTCATGAAGGTGTTTATGTAAGTGTTGTTGGACCGCAATTAGAAACCAGAGCAGAATACCGTATGCTAAAAATAATGGGAGCTGATGCTGTAGGAATGAGTACCGTTCCGGAAGTTATTGTTGCCAACCATTTAAATTTAAAAGTAGCTGCTGTGTCAGTTTTAACAGATGAATGCGACCCAGACAATCTAAAACCTGTAGACATTAGTGAAATTATAGCAATGGCAGGAAAAGCAGAACCCAATATGGTAAGCCTTTTTACGGAATTAATTAAAACACTTTAATTATGTAATAAGGGTTACATACACCCCTTATGAAACAACTATTTTTATACAGATAAATTTTACTGAAAATATACCATGCGCACATACTTAGAAACAACCCACGACGTATACAAAGAAGCAGCACTAACTCCAGACGTTGGACTATGCTGTACTACAAACCCAATTTGGGAATTACCGGGTTTAAAAATCCCTAAAATAATGCAAGAAATGAACTATGGTTGTGGTTCAACAGTTCATGCTCGTGATTTAACAAATAATCCAAAGATGCTTTATGTTGGTGTTGGTGGAGGTATGGAGTTGCTTCAATTCTCATATTTCAATCGTCAAAAAGGCGGTGTTGTAGGTATTGATGTGGTTGATGAAATGTTAGAAGCTTCTAGAAAAAACTTTATAGAAGCTGAAGCTCAAAACGATTGGTTTAAAAGTGAATTTGTAGATCTAAAAAAAGGTGACGCAATGAATTTACCCGTTGAAGACAACAGTATTGATGTTGCGGCTCAAAATTGTTTATTCAATATTTTTAAAGCTGATGATTTAAAAAAAGCTATAGAAGAAATGTACCGTGTTTTAAAACCACATGGACGTTTAGTAATGAGCGATCCTACTTGCGAACAGCCTATGAATGATACGCTCCGTAACGATGAACGTTTAAGAGCCTTATGTTTAAGCGGAAGTTTACCAATTGCTGATTATGTTAAAGCATTAACAGATGCTGGTTTTGGAACTATAGAAATTAGAGCTAGAAAGCCATACCGTATTTTAGATCCTAAAAATTATCCAACAGACGAATTAATCTATATAGAATCTATTGAAGTAGCAGCTATCAAAGACCCTATGCCAGAAGATGGCCCTTGTATTTTTACTGGTAAAGCTGCTATTTACTATGGTTCTGAAGATTATTTTGATGATAAAAAAGGGCACGTTCTATTAAAAAATCAACCCTTAGCTATTTGTGATAAAACTGCTGGAGCAATAGCTGCACTTAATAGGGATGATATTTATATTAGTGAATCTACTTATCATTATGATGGTGGGGGATGTTGTTAATATTTTCTGCTAAAGTCAGTAATTAATTAAATCGAATTGTAACAGATTCCCTCCTTCAAGGGAACGAAGATGGAGAAATATATAGACATCATAAAAAACTCCTATTCTGGTTACTGGAATTATCTTAAAAATGAGATATTCTTCCAAAACCACTGGGACAACTATTTTTATGGTTTAATCATTATTTCACTTTTGGTTTGGGGTCTAGAAATTTTATTTCCATGGCGTAAAAATCAATCTATTTTTAGAAAAGATTTTTGGTTAGACACGTTTTATATGTTCTTCAATTTTTTTTTATTAAATCTTATTATCTTAATTGCGCTTTCAAACACTGCTGCTGAATTTTTAAATGATATTTTATCAAGTGTTGGGTTATCATTACAAAGTCTTCAAATTTTTGATGTAGATAATCTACCAAATTGGCTGGGACTATTTGTGTTCTTTATAGTGTCAGACTTTGTACAATGGAACACACACCGTTTATTACACCGCGTACCCTTCTTATGGAATTTTCACAAAGTACACCACTCTGTAAAAGAAATGGGATTTGCAGCACATTTACGTTACCATTGGATGGAGCCTGTTGTTTATAAATCGTTACTTTATCTTCCAATTGCTATTATTGGAAATTATGATGCTAAAGACGTTGCTATAGTTTATTTTTTTACAATTACCATCGGTCATTTAAACCATGCTAACTTAGGTTGGGACTACGGGTTATTCAAATATATCGTCAATAATCCCAAGATGCATATTTGGCATCATGCCAAAGCTTTACCAAAACATGTTAGGTTTGGTGTTAATTACGGACTAACATTAAGTATTTGGGATTATATTTTTAAAACAAACTATATTCCACATAATGGAAAAGACATTGAATTGGGTTTTTCTGGTGATGAGACTTTCCCTAAAGATTTTATAAAACAAGAACTTTATCCTATATTATCGAAAAACAAAGATTTTGATTAATTAAAAAACTGAGCTTCACATGAAATACCTACAACTATTAATCACTGTTCTTTTTATTAGTTCTTGCTCTAGCACAAAACGTATCACTGAAACATCTTCTGAAAAACCAAAAACAAAAACAGTAGTTATTGCAAAAGATTCTATTGTTCCAGAAATTGAAACTACAAAAGCTATTGTTAAAACTGACACTATTAAAGTTTTGGAACCAGAAACTAATATAACAAAGAATATTGAAGAGCCAGCTACCACTTTTAATCATGATAAATGGAATAATCTGCTTAAAAACCATGTGTCAAACCAAGGAAATGTTGATTACAAAGGATTTAAAACCGACAGAAAAGCACTATCAAATTATATAGCAAGTTTAGGTGAAAATCTCCCAACTGACACCTGGACTAAAGATGAAAAACTTGCCTATTGGATAAACGCCTACAATGCTATGACTATAGATTTAATTCTTCGTCATTATCCAATAGAAAGTATCAAAGACATAAAAAAACCTTGGCACCAACGTTATTGGAAACTTGATGAAAAATGGTATAATTTAGATGATATTGAACATAAGATTCTAAGAAAAATGAATGAACCCAGAATTCATTTTGCCATTGTCTGTGCATCTTTTTCTTGTCCTAAACTACAAAATGAAGCTTTTGATGCTTTGAAGTTAGAATCACAACTTGAAAATGCTACCAAAACTTTTATAAATGACCCTAAAAGAAACTACCTCACACCAACAAAAATAGAATTATCTAAAATCTTTGCTTGGTTTGACAAAGACTTTTTGATTAATAATACAGGAAGCATTATTCAGTATATCAATAGATATTCAAATGTGAAAATCTCGCTAAAAACACCAAAACGTTTTATGGATTATAATTGGGATTTGAATGACTAAAAACCACGAAGCACGTCATCAAATATCTATTATAATTCCTGTTTTTAATGAAGAGGGTTGTATTGGTAAACTTTTAGAATATTTACAGGTTAATGCTTCAGCCAAAAACATCTCTGACATTATTGTAGTTGACGGTGGTAGTTCAGATAATACAAAACATATTATAAAAGCATTTTCAAACTTCTCAACCATTGATAATATTGCAGCATTTAATTATATAGATCAAACTACCGTTCTAAAGAAAAAAAATCTTTCTAGTAATGCTCTAATAGCTCCTATACAACTGTTAAATTCAGAAAAGGGACGCGCCAAACAAATGAATTTAGGAGCTAAAAATACAACAAAAAGTATTCTTTATTTTTTACATGCCGATTCACTTCCTCCTAAAAACTTTGACCAATTGATTATTGATGAGGTTGAGAAAGGTAATCAAGCGGGATGTTTTAGAATGCAATTTGACAGCAACCATTGGTGGTTGCGTTTAGCAAGTTGGCTAACCCAATTTAGATGGCGTGCTTGCCGTGGAGGAGATCAAAGTCAATTCATTACCAAATCGCTATTTGATGACATAGGAGGCTTTGATGAACGCTTCATTATTTATGAAGATAATATTTTAATAAACGAGTTATACGCCAGAAATGAATTTGTGGTTATTAACAAAAAACTGAAGTCTTCTGCAAGAATGTACAGAAAACATGGGGTTTGGAAACTACAATATATTTACTGGTCTATTTATGTAAAAAAGTGGTTTGGAGCAGATAATAATGCTTTATATAATTTTTACAAAAAGCAATTAAGCTAAGGTTTACTTATTTCTCCCCTTTTCATTTGGATATAAGTCTGGTAAATTATCACTCTGAAAGACTTCTTTAGTATCAATATTTACACCTGAAATTTTCCCTGTAAATGCTGCCCCTGTATCAATATTCCAAACATTAATAGCTTGCATAGGCACATCAGAATTAAAATTGATAGTTGGTGTGTGTCCAATGTAAATTTCTTTGTAGTGTTTTAATCTGTTTGGATAAATAGCTGAATCCTTTTCAATTCGTTTATCCATGGTTAGAGCCATTTCCCATAGTGTTCTATCAAAATACAGTGTAGTCTCAAAAACTTCCTTTTTTACTCCGTGCATCGACGTAAAACCTGCATGCAAAAACAATCTATTGTTTTCATCTAAATAGTATAACGGCATATTCTCAAAAAACCCTAGATGCCTTTTTTTATCTTCTTCAGAAAAACCTTCATAACTTTCTATAGTTTCTTTTCCACCATGCATATACCATGTTGGGTTAACCTCTCCGCTTCGTAACCATTCCTCACACCAAACATCATGATTACCTTTAATAAACACAGTGTTTATTTTTTCTGAAAGCTCTAATAAAAATTGAATTACCTGTGCAGATTCGCTCCAACCATCTACGTAGTCGCCAACAAATATTAGTTTGTCTTCATCTTTAACTTTTATTTTATTTAATACTTGTATTAAGGCTTTTAATCCGCCGTGAATATCTCCAATAGCAAAAGTGCGCATATCTATTAGTTTTTGGCAAAACTAATAGATTACAGTATAAATTCGTGCTTTGAATATTAAATTTAGTTTAACAAAAACAACCTATTGCAGAATTTAATGACTTATGTATCTTTATAGAAATGAAACCACTAGAAGTTCTACTTACTGTTTTATTAGGTATTGGAGCCATCCAAGGCTTAGTATGTGGCATCATTTTATGGAACAATAATAGCCAAAATAGAACAGCCAACAAATTTCTAGCTGCTATTTTATTTTTCTTTTCCTATCGCTTAATTGTTGAAATACTGAAACTTTTTAATATTGGCTTTTATGATTTTTGGTACCATTTTCTTCTAGAGTATAATTGGATTTATGGAGCGTTAATTTACTTTTTTGTCAAGGCTTATATTACTCCAAAATTCAAATTGAATTTAAAAAATGATTGGATTCATTTTCTACCCGTTGGCATTGAGTTTCTTTGGAGTAATTTTATAAAATCTCAAAATTTTTATTGGGATGGTACTCGAGAAAGCTTATCATGGCTAGGTTATTACGGCTATATTATTTGGATGCACTACCCTACTATGTATATTATTTCAGGATTACTAATCATATATTATTCCTTTAGATCTGAGAAACTTTTAAACATAAAAAATAATCCTGTTTTCGAAATAATTTCTGAAAATACAATTTGGATTAAACGTCTATTAAAGGTTTTAAGGTTCTTTTCAATTTTGATTATTCTTATTGTACTCATTGACTTAATTTTCTTTAACTACGCCTTCAATAGATGGTATCATTATCCTTTATTTATAGGCATGGCTTTAATAACTTACTGGCTAGGAATTGAAGGTTTTGGCAAACGAAACCAATTAGCTTCAAAACTTAAAATCGTTCTCTCTTCTAAAGAGAAAAGTCAACTTGATGAATTATCTAAAAAGATATCCCATTTGATGATTGAGAAAAAAATATTCAAAAATCCAGACTTAACTTTAAATTCACTTTCTGAAGCATTAAACGTAAAACCATATTTAACTACCAAGTGTTTAAATTTAATCTTCAATAAAAAATTCAATGATTTCATTAATGAATACAGAATAGAAGAAGTGAAAAAATTAATAAACAATCCTGATAACAATCAATATACTCTATTAGCGTTAGCTTACGATTCTGGATTCAACTCTAAAGCATCATTCAATCGAGCAGTAAAAAAATTAACCGGAAAATCTCCTAGTGCTTTAAAACAAATTTAATAATGTACCAATTAGATAATTGACACAATTCCTAATACTTAAAAAGGTCTCATTTAACTAATTGAGACGATTAGTATTACTTTTAATCTCACTTTTGTTTCATCAAAAATATAAAATGATGAAAACAATAATCTTATTCCTAATCGTATCATTTCAGTTTGGTTTCGGACAATCAAATTACGGAACTCCAACTAACAATATACCGTTACCAAAAAAAATTAAAGACCTTAGAGTCGCTATTGACGTTAAACATTTCCCAAAAGAGAATGACCCAGTAAAAATTAAAAACGCCTATTACTGGAAACATGCAACAGCCATTCTTTGTAAAGAGGCTGAAATTACTATTACTGAATACGGAGCTTTCCTTTTTTACAATGAAAAATGGAATTTAAGAAAAACATATGCACTAAAGGAATTAGATAAAACATTTGGAACAAAAAAACAACTTATGCTCCAAGGTCAACCTTATGTTTGGGCTAACAACTGGCGCATTGATAATAAACTTTTTGGAGGTTGGGCGATGTGGTATTTTATTGGCACAACCAAAAAAGGTGAAACAGTTTGCGGATACGAAACTATAAACACAACCTCAAATCTTTTAAATTAAATAATATGAAACTTTCTAAATCTCTAGCGATACTTTTATTTATATCGCTCACTTTGCAATCTTTTGGACAAATAAAAAAAATAAATATTGAAAAAAGCCTTTTGAATTGGACTGGAAAAGCCGCTTTTAGTTCTTATACATTAACAGGACATATTAAACCTAAAAGAGGTGAAATTGAAATAAAAAACGACAGAATAATAGCTTTAACCATGGTAATTGATATGAAAAGTATTAATCATGAATATAAAGACTTAGTAAAGCACTTAAAGAGTAAAGATTTTTTTGAGGTCAAAAAATTTGAGGAAGCTAATTTCGAATTAACTAAACCGTCAGCAATAAAAGATAATATAGCAGTTCTAACAGGAAACATGACCATTAAAAACGTAACTTATCAAGAAAGCATCACAATCAATCTTCAAGATAATTATAATTCTATTTCTTTTAAAACATTACTAGATCGAACGAAATACGGGATAAAATTTAATTCGCCAAATTTTTTCAAAAAACTAAAAGAAAATGCTATTGCGGATGAATTTAAATTAGAAGGCACACTAAATTTGGAGGTAAATTAAAAATATTGGCCGATGCCAAATACAAAACCTTTACTGGAATTTGGAGTAACACCAACACCATAATCAATTCTGAAAATAGCATTGTAGATTTTTTTATGAATAAAACGAAGTCCCAGTCCTGGATAGACTTTAATATTATCATCTTTACTAAAATCTCCAAAGTCTCCTCCAGGGTTTCTCCATGAACCAGCATCAATAAAAGCATTGCCTTGCAAAACAAACCAACCTTTTTCAATAAGTGTTTGCCTGTATTCTGTATTTAAAACTATAGCACCTGTACCTCTATCAATTGTATTTCCAACACCTCTAATATTTAGGTTATTATCTACAGAAAAAGGTGCAAATGGTGTTTCATCGTTTGTAGAAATCCCAAGTCTTAAACGATTTGCCCAATTCCCTTTCTCGCCTACTCGTTTAAAAAGAAAAAAGTCATTCCATCCTATAAAAAAATCAGGAAGCATATCGTTTGTTGAAGTAACATACTGAAAGTTAAACTGACTTTTAAAACCAGAAACGTATTGGTAAAAATAATCTAGTTTATTATACTCGTAAATACCTTTAGCGAGCCATTTATGAACATTCAGCTCTTGTGGTACGTTTGGATTGGTAGCACCAAACTTATATTGATAATCTTCAACAAAATAATTTATACCAAACTCTAATCTATTACTAAAATTGAACTCATACAATCCTAAAACTTCAATAGACTTATTATTATATTTATAATTAGAAGATGTATTATCAAAAAAAACAGGTTCTTGGGTAGTTAAATCTTGAAAATTAATAGCTAAACCCACTTTATTTGAAAATAAATATGGTGCTCTGAAATTTATGGCATAACTATCGTAAATATCTTTTTGGTAAAAACCTCCGAAAGTTATATTTCTTCCAAGAGCATTAAATTCATACAAACCTAATCTGTATGCAAATTCATCATTATCGGTTGTAAAAATATTAGCAGAAGGGATTAATGTGAAATTTTCTTCTATGTTATAAAAGACGTTATATTGGTTATCATCAGAGGGAAATACTTGATAATAAGCATGAGAAACTGATGGCAATCTTTTTAAACGTAAGATATCTTGCTCTATAATAGTAGAATCTAAAATACTACCAGATTTAATTGAAGATATACTTTTTACGAATGAGGATTTTAGCTTTTTATTCCCTTGTATCTTTAAATCGTGAACTATTTTATTTTGGGCACTTACACCTGAAATTACAAAGGCAAATAAAAAGATAAAGTTTACTAATTTCTTCATTCAGCAATAAATGATTTTTGGATAACCAAATTTACCCAATTATCTAGACTTACGTCCATTAAGGTGAAATTATATTTATTATTTAGTATTAAATCTGGAGGTGAATTGGTTGTTACGTTTAAAACAACATTATCTGTATTGTAGTACAGAAAATTATTTTCAAAAGTATAAGTGCCAGATAAAAGATTGTTTTCATCATCTGAAATAACTTGAAAATATATTGCATTATCACCTTCAGAATCATCCTCCCATGAAAAATTTGGCATTCCAGTTAATAATTGGTTTATAGTAACAGAATCGTTCCAAACAGTAGGCTTAGAAACTTGTTTTGTTCTAATTGGGTTTGATATTTTAATTTCACCATCTAACTCAAATGTGATAATAATCCATTTTTCGACTAAATCGTTTTGAATAAACTTTCCTAAATGACCGTTAAAAAATGGTTCTGGGCTCAATGAATTTTTGGTATAATTATCAAAATTACTTTCATCTACATCAGCGTTTACTGTCTCGTAGAACCTTATGTTTGAGGCTCCTAATTCTGGATAGTAAAAAGTTAGAACTTCACCAGTATCTTTATCACTTGCAGCACATGCAATAACGGCTCCCATCTCTATAGTCTGTCCTTGAGTATATACTGCTAAAGTTTGTAAGACATCATCATTATCTTCAGAGCAAGACAACAGCAATGCAAAACATATAATGATGTGAATTATCTTATTCATTTTTATATTCTTTACGTAATAACGCTTCAACAGGCTTATTCTGTGGTGTAAACATAAAATTATCTGGCCCTCCTACTTTATCATGTTTATGAAACCACTTCCATATAAAACCTCCTGCAAACCAATCCTCACTCCAAAAAGTTTCAAATAAAGCTTGTGTGGTATTTGTTTGCGCTTCAAGATTTACTTGATTTAAACTTCTATCGCTTACCCAAGGTGTTTTACCTGAATAATCAACACTTCTATAACCATATTCTGTAAACAAAATAGGTTTATCGTGTTTTTTATGTAAACTAAAAATAACCTGTTTATGCTTTTCCCAACCTTTCAAACAATCTTCAACTGTTGGTGTTTTACTATCACTTACAGGAAAATAAGCATCTACGCCTATATAATCCAGCTGACTCCAAAAAGGAGTTCTTTTAAATTCGTCCCAATTAGCTGCATAGGTTAATTCTCCTTTATACTTAGCTTTTATTTTTTCAATTAAGCCATTCCAATATTCAGGTCTATTTTCTATAAATTTCTCTAACTCAGTACCAATACAGAATATTTCTGCATTCACCTCATTTGCAAGTTCGGCATATTCTAAAATAAAACTTGAATATGATTCCTCTAAAGCCTTCCAATCATCTTCATTTTTCATTTCAATAAACCCTGTAAACTCGCCATGCCAAACCCAGATTTGAGGCTTTATCATGACTTTAATATCCTTTTTTCTAAGCTCACCTATATATTGCTTTGCCCCTGCCCTTGTTTCGCCAAACCATTGTCTATCAGTATTATGAATGATTTCTGGGTTATTTAAATTCCTTACAAAACCAAAAGGCATTATGGCAGCATAATTAGCATTAACATTTACAACTGGGTTAACATGAGTCTCATTTACGGCATCTCTTGAAGCTACAAAACTCACACCATTTATCTTTTTGGTTTGAGTTTTACAAGACTGTGTACACAGTATTAATGAAAAAATTAGGAGCTTAAATAATCTCATAGAAAGAAGTTTAAGCCCCTAATTTACTATTTATCATTAAAATAATGCTCTTAAGCCAATGTTAAAAGATTCTCCGATACCTGAATTAGAACCTCTAACAAAGCTACTATAAAGCGCTTCTAAATTTAAAGTTTTTGTTAATTGGTATTTCCCTCCAAAACCTACTGCTGTAAAATCTTGTTCAAAATCTCCAAGTCTTTGAAAATGCTGAACAAATCCTAGGATTGTAGATTTATCACTTGGAAAATAACTCATAAATACACCAGGAGCAAGCACAAAAGTACCATTAGCAAAACTTTCATCATCACCAAAATTATATTCTGTATTTAACTCAGTAAATAATTGCCAATTACCACTTGGCAGAGTATAGTCATAGAAAAAACGATTTTGGAACGTATATGCCGTTTGGTCTAGAAACACGCCTTGAGCATCAGATTCCTCACTAATGAGCGGAATATGAAATGCAGACTGAATTGTAAAATTACTAACGTCTTTTAATGGGTTAAATTTAATTACTGGTGCAATTGAAGTTAACCCAGAACGGGCTGTCCCTCTTTCTCCATCAAATGAAAATATATCTAAGGCACTTCTATCTCCTATAACATTAGATCTTAATTCAGCTAATAAACCAACATTGATTTTACTGTTTTCTGAAACTCCAGTAAATATATCTATACTAGATGTAAAAAATGTTTCTCTATCTAAATTTTTAGTTATGTCTCCATTACTATTTGCAACTTTTGTTTGGGTATATAAATTATTAAACCATTTAATATCCCACTGTCCTTTTTTCAATAATTTTGAAGGTGTATATGTTTGAATAACACTTCCTTCGTTTTCTTGATCTTCTTGTGAATATCCTGTATATGATATTACTGTTAGTACTAATATTGCGATTATTTTTTTCATTATTTCTATTTTGGTTTGTTGTTTGTTATTTATTCTTTTTTGGTTATTTCTGTTATTGTTTATTTACTTTCCAATTGTAAGGAAAGTAACTTAATTTGTATTTACCTTCTAATTTTTCTGTTCTGTATTTATTTATAAAATCGATTTCAGTCATTCCATTCATTTTGAAATCGCCTTTATACCATTCCATAATTTGTGATACCTCTACACGTTTCTTTTTTGTATTTACTCGAATAAAATCTCCATTAATTGCTTTTTTAGTTTGTGCTTCTAATTGCGCATTTAATGTATTAGGCAAATATGCCTTATTAATTAATGGCGGACAACCAACAGCACCACATACTAATACAAAGTGAAAGCGCGCATCGTTAAACTGACCTCTTAAAAGTTTGTGCTCAATATCATTTAAAGTGATGTTTTTTCCTCCTAAACTATGCTTAGTTTTATCAAAAAAACCTGCATTATCAAGTGGCGAATTTGTTGGGTAGTTATCAATAATCCCTTTGATTACAGATAAATTATAAGCGTTAATCCAAAAGGCTTGATAATTGTTGGCATCACTTTTTGAAACCGAAATCCCTTCAGCTAAACCTAAAAGATCGTTTAATTGTGACGGAGCTGCATGTATTTTAGAATATGCCACTCTTCCGTTTGAGACATTAGCTTTAAAAAAAGCATCTGCTTTACTAAAAAAAGTATTTAAATCTTGAGAAATCCCTTCAAAAGATATTAGTGCTATTAGTATTACTATAAATTGTTTTTTCATTTTTATGTTATTGTTTTGCCTTATTATTGTTTAAGACTGTTTTTAAAATTTTTAAGCTCTGCAAAGTAACTGCCTTTAGGTCGAACTAAAATTCAGGTAATTACACATTAAACAAACTTTTTTTCGGGTCTTATTGCTTTTCCAATCCTTACAAAAAAAAATCTATTTAAACCCATTCTAAATTACCAGTTATCTTTAAGTTCTTATCTTTAGCTACGACCTAAACCTTTATAACAATCAAATTATGAAAGAACACATCGTCATTATTGGAAACGGAATTTCTGGTGTAACAGCAGCAAGACATATTAGAAAATTGTCTGACAAAAAAATTACCATTGTATCTGCTGAAACTGAATATTTCTTCTCAAGAACAGCACTCATGTACATATATATGGGACACATGAAATTTGAACACACACAACCTTATGAGAATTGGTTCTGGAAAAAAAACCGAATCGATCTTAAAAAAGGATATGTTAGTAATATTGATACAGACGCTAAAACACTTCATTTTGCTGAAGGCGACTCCTTAAAATATGATAAACTTATTATCGCAACTGGTAGCAAACCCAATAAATTTGGATGGCCAGGTCAGGATTTAGAAGGTGTTATGGGCATGTATCATAAACAGGATTTAGAAAATCTTGAAAAACATGCGCCTAATAAGGAGGTTTGTAAACGCGCTGTAATAGTTGGCGGAGGGTTAATTGGTATTGAATTAGCTGAAATGCTAAATTCAAGAAGTATTCCTGTTACATTTTTAGTAAGAGAAGACAGTTTCTGGAATGGTGTTTTACCTTCTGGTGAAAGCGAAATGATTAATCGTCATATAAAAAATCATCATATCGATTTACGTTTGGGCATGAATCTGAAGGAAATAAAATCCGATGAAAACGGAAAAGTAAAATCCATCATTATTCAAGAAACCGGAGAGGAAATTGAATGTAATGTGGTTGGTTTAACCGCTGGTGTATCTCCTAATATAGATTTTATAAAAGATTCTAATATTGAAACTGGTAGAGGAGTAAAAGTTAATCGTTATTTAGAAACTAATATCCCTGATGTTTATGCTATTGGAGATTGTGCAGAACAACACGAAGGTATAAATGGTCGCAGACCTATTGAAGCCGTTTGGTACACAGGACGAATGATGGGAGAAACTTTAGCACAAACTATCTGTGGAAATAAAATACAATATAATCCTGGGCATTGGTTTAACTCTGCTAAGTTTATGGATATTGAATATCAAACCTATGGATGGGTATTTGCAAATCCAAGAGAAAACGAAGCACATTTTCATTGGAAACATGAAGACGATACGAAATGTATAACCATTTGTTATGATACCACCACGAATGCCTTTTTAGGTATTAATACTTTTGGAATTAGAATGCGTCATGAAACTTTTGACACATGGCTTACAGAGAAACGAGATGTTGATTATGTAATAAATCATCTTTCTGAAGCCAATTTTGATCCTGAATTTTACAGCCATTACGAAGCCGATATTCTTTTAGCTTATAACAAACAACTACAAACAGCATAACCATGAGTAATAAAATAAACCACAGCATGTCTTTAGCTAAACCAGACGCTTTAGACATTACAAACAAACAAAAAATAGCTCTTGCAATAGGCATTATTGGGTTATTAATTTTAACACTAGCTCTTTTTAATACAGACTTTCCAAACAAAGGATTATTCTTAACACTTGCCTTAGGGTTAATATCTGGCGGCATTATAATCTATTCGAGAGAAGCGTATTTATCTAAGCTAGAGGGTATAAAAAATGATGGAGTTTGGTTTAAATCCATTTCCTCACGAGGTACTTGGGGTTGGATTGTTGGTGTTATACTCACTGCATTTTACATCATATTATATTTCTTTCCTAAATATTTAGGATTAGGAACAGACGGCGCAGAAAACACGGGATTAATTAGCTTGTTCGACCCTTTAAGCAAATTATTAAGTGGCAGACCTGCAAGCCAGTGGTTTGTTTACGGTACACTTTACACGGTTGCTATTTTAGCCTTTGGATATAAATTTATTTTAAAATACAGGCACAATCGTTACCAACAATTACGTACAGGTTCTGTAATGTTTTTTCAATTAGGTTTTGCTTTTTTAATTCCAGAGTTCATGTATGTTATGAACAACGATTTGCCTTATTACGATTTAAAAAGTGTATGGCCACTTAACTATTATATTTTTGATGAATGGTCTGTAAACGGCTTTCTTTCAAACGGAAACATTGGTTTAGCTTTAATCTTATTTGGTATCATTTCCATTTTTGTAATCACACCCATTTTAACTTACAAATATGGGAAACGCTGGTATTGTTCTTGGGTTTGTGGTTGTGGCGGTTTAGCCGAAACTGCTGGAGATTCTTTTAGACAATTATCTTCTAAAAAAATGTCTGCTTGGAAACTAGAACGCTGGTTAATACATACTGTTTTAGTATTTTCTGTAGTGATGACAGTAGCTATGATTTACACCTATTTAGGTTATGATAAAAATGATTTCTGGTTAACACGAGGTGTTTTTATTTCTTTAGTTATCGGGTTCCTAACATTAGTTTTTGCAGGTGTTATGTATTTTAAAAGACAAGAATTAGGTAAAGATGCTAAATATGGTGCTATTGGTTTCTTTGTTGTCATTGCATTATTACTTATCATGCATTTTACAGGAACAACAAATCAAATATTTTATATTAAATCGGGTGCGCTAAGATCTGCATATGGTTTATACATAGGTTCTATATTTTCAGGTGTTATTGGCACAGGCTTTTATCCTATCTTAGGAAGTCGTTCTTGGTGCAGATTTGGTTGCCCTATGGCTGCTATTCTAGGATTTCAACAACGTTTATTCTCTAAATTTAGAATTACAACTAATGGCGGACAATGTATTTCTTGCGGAAACTGCTCAAATAGTTGTGAAATGGGAATTGATGTGCGTCACTATGCGCAGAAAGGCGAGAATATTGTACGCTCAAGTTGTGTTGGCTGTGGTATTTGTTCTGCAGTTTGCCCAAGAGGTGTTTTAAAACTTGAGAACGATGGTATGGAAGGACGTATAAACCCTACTGAAATACTATTAGGAAATGATGTTGATTTAATGGATTTGGTAAACAAAAAGTAATGAAACATTTATTTTGTCTCATAATATTTCTAACTGTTTTTAACACTTTCGCTGAAAAAAAATACCATAGAACATATTTCGAAAATGGCAATATTCAATCAGAAGGATGGCTTGAAAATAACCAAAAAATTCAATTTTGGAGGTTTTATTACAAAAACGGAAGTCTAAAAAAAGAAGGTCACTTTTTAGCAGATAAAGAAATAAAATATTGGAAGTTTTACACAATAAATGGGAAGTTAGAAAAGGAAGGTCATTTTAAAAATGGAAAGAAAAATGATTGGTGGTTGTTTTATGATAACAGAGAAAAAATAAACCATAAATGTCAATTAAAAGACAATAAAAAAAATGGATATTGCTTAATGTATGAAAACGAAAAACTAGTATCAGCTTGTAAATATAAAGCAGGGGAAAAATTAAAAGAATGGACTACCTTTGCATCCTTTAAAAAGGAAAACAAACTAAGCGACCTTAAATGACCAATATCAAAGTTATCATTCCTGCATATAATGAAGCAGATTCTATAACGCATGTAATCAACGATATCCCAAAACATGTTAATGAAATTATTGTCGTAAGTAACAATTCAACTGATGACACCGAGATAAATGCTAGAAACGCCGGTGCTACCGTTTTAAAAGAGAGTAATAAAGGGTATGGTTATGCCTGTTTAAAAGGTATGCAACACATTGCTAATCAAAATGAAAAACCAAATATCGTTGTTTTTCTTGATGGTGATTATAGTGATTACCCAGAAGAATTAACTAAAATAACAGCACCAATAATTAATGATAATATAGATTTTGTAGTTGGAGCTAGAGTGAAACAATTGAGAGAAAAAGGATCCATGACGATACCTCAAGTTTTCGGAAATTGGCTAGCCACCTTTTTAATGAGCCTTTTTTTTGGAGCTAAATTTACTGACTTAGGGCCTTTTAGAGCTATTAAGTATAATAAGCTATTAGCACTTAAAATGGAAGATAAAACTTATGGATGGACTGTAGAAATGCAACTCAAAGTCCTTAAGCAAAAACTTACATACATCGAGGTACCAGTAAATTATAGAAACAGAATAGGTATCTCTAAAGTTTCAGGTACGGTAAAAGGTGCTATATTTGCAGGCATAAAAATCTTAGGTTGGATTTTTAAATACAGTTTTAAAAAATGATTTTAGAAACCATTACCATAATCATATATAGCGTTTCGCTTTTGCTTATTTTCATGTATGCATTAGCGCAACTTAATCTGTTATTTAATTATCTGTCTTCTAAAAGATTAAAAGATGATTGCCCTAAGTTAGATTTATCAAATCCAGCCGAAATACCTTTTGTTACCATTCAACTTCCTGTGTTTAATGAAATGTATGTAATGGAACGTTTGTTGGATAATATTGCACTAATTGAGTATCCTAAAAACAAGCTCGAAATTCAAGTCTTAGATGATTCAACTGATGAAACTGTTGAAAGCACACGCCAACATATAGAAAAACTACAAGCCACAGGTTTAGATATAAAACACATTACTAGAATAGATCGTAAAGGCTTTAAAGCAGGAGCACTTAAAGAAGGATTAGAAATAGCAAAGGGTGACATTATTGCCATTTTTGATTCTGATTTTCTACCACAAAAAGATTGGTTAAAAAGAACAGTGCCTTATTTTAAAGATAAGGATATAGGCGTTGTACAAACCCGTTGGGGACATATAAATAGAAATTATTCTATACTCACTAAAATTCAAGCCTTTGCTTTAGATGCCCATTTTACTTTAGAACAAGTTGGGAGAAATAGTAAAGGGCATTTTATCAATTTTAATGGTACCGCTGGTTTGTGGAGAAAAGCATGCATTATTGATGCTGGAAACTGGGAAGGAGACACCCTTACTGAAGACTTAGATTTAAGTTACCGCGCCCAATTAAAAAACTGGAAATTTAAATATTTAGAGCAAGTTGAAACACCTGCCGAACTTCCAATAGTTATAAGCGCTGCACGTTCTCAGCAATTTAGGTGGAATAAAGGTGGTGCAGAAAACTTTCAAAAAATGCTTGGTCGCGTCGTAAAAAATCAAAATATTTCAACAAAAACTAAAGTACATGGTTTGCTACATTTACTAAACAGTACCATGTTTCTAAACGTACTTATAGTAGGTGTTTTAAGCATTCCTATGCTCTATATAAAAAACGAATATGCACATTTAAGACCGTATTTTTACGTCATGAGTTCTTTCGTTTTAAGCACTATCATATTTTTTGTGTGTTATTGGTTTATGTATAAAAATATTTACGGTGGTGGCTTTAAAAATTTTATCCGCTACATAGGCATGTTCTTCGTGTTTTTTTCAATAGCTATGGGGTTTTCATTACATAATTCCATTGCTGTATTAGAAGGTCATTTAGGAAAAAAATCAGAATTTGTGAGAACGCCAAAATTCAACATCAAAAAATATAAAGATAATTGGAAGAACAACAAGTACATGAAAAAAACAGTATCCGTTCACGTTATTTTTGAGGGTATTCTTATGCTTTATTTTGGTTTTGGTATGTACAGCGCCTTTATTGTAGGTAATCAAGGTGGCGATTTCGGACTCTTCCCATTCCACCTTATGTTATTCGTTGGCTTTGGGTATGTATTTTTTAAGTCTCTTGCTTCAAAGGTGTAAATTAATTGGGCGTTACCACAAGGGTCGCGCTTTCCGCTATATCTTTTTTTCGTACCTCAAAAAAGGATGCCGCTGCAATCGCTAACGCGGGCTTATTAGCTAATTTCGTTTTAAACCAAAAAGTGAAGATTTTTTGGATATGTTCGTTTAACGTTTTTTATTCATTTTCTGTGTAATCACATTTCGCGTTAATAATAATTTTTTTATTTATTTTATTATAACCAACTATTTCTTCTTTAATACTTAGCTTTCCAGAATATTCAAATAGAAGCCTTTCCTTAAAAATTCCATTCGGAATGTTTTTTTTGCTTCTCCATTCTTCATAAGCTGTTGAAAAATATAAAACCGGTAAATGAAATTTTGTATTCTTATCTATTATATAAATTTCAGTACCGAGTTTCTTCCTCTTTTCTTTCTTTGGCTTTATTGAAGTTAGTTTATATCTGGCATACACAATTCCATTAATTAATGTATCTTTTAGATTAAAAAAGTCGTATTCCTTTATTCGAAATTTATATGGATTCCGATATTTCCAAATGTAATCACATTCGACGTTAATAAGTTCAGCTTTAATTAAATCAGATTTTAAAAAGTTAACATTAAATGATAATCCATTTTCATCCTTAAAATCCATTTGGTAGTTCAAACTATCTAAGTTCGTGATTACAGCCAAATAGCTATTTTTTTTTGCGTTTGTTAAATAATATCTGGAAATAGTTTTCTCTGTTAATGAATCATTGTAAAAAGTATGTTTATATTCTATCAAGTAATCAAATTCATATTGTTTTTGAGAAAAACAGAAGATTGTTGATAGTGTTAAAATTAATGTTATAAGCTGTTTCATCAAATGTTTTGTAATGACTTGACACGAAATCGTTTTAATACTGAAACAAGTTCAGCACATGTGTTTTATATCTAATGTTAAACGAAGTTATCGTTTTTTTCTGACAAATTCAAGTAAGCTTCTTTTATAAAAAGCAACAAACAAATAGTATTATATTTGGTTCATGCTTTTAAACCCAACGTTTTTAAAACTTAATAAATTGCCATTATTGATGGTACTATTTAGTGTATTGTTCTATTGGGCTTTTGCTTACAATTTAGTGAGAACAGATTATGTAAAACTCATCATGCTTTATTGTGCGTTGTTTTTTTTGTTCTACAAATTGGTACAACGTTTTAAAAGTAATATTTCATTTTTAACCTATTTAGCCTTTGGATTTCGTGCTACTTTTATTTTAGCAATACCCAATTTATCTCAAGATTTTTATCGTTTTATTTGGGATGGTCGTATTATTTTAGAAGGTATAAACCCATATTTATTTACAGTAGAAGATTTTATAAGTCAAGATAAATTCCCTGTTGCTGAAGCACTAGAATTACGCGCTGGAATGGGCGATTTAAACGCTAGCCACTTCACCAATTATCCGCCAATAAATCAACTCTGTTTTGTTATTTCTGCAGTTTTTGCAAGTAAAAGTATTTTAGGTTCTGTAGTTGTGATGCGCCTTATTATTATTGCTGCTGATTTTGGGACACTCTACTTTGGAAAAAAGCTTTTAGAAAAATTAAAGCTTCCAACTCACAACATATTCTGGTATATCTTAAACCCATTTATTATTATTGAATTAACTGGAAACCTTCATTTTGAAGGCGTTATGATTTTCTTTTTAGTATGGAGTTTGTACTTGCTTTTTGTTGGCAAATGGCAATGGGCTGCTGTGGTATTGGCGTTATCCGTTTCCGTTAAATTAATCCCTTTAATCTTTTTACCTTTATTTTTTCAATGGTTTAATAAGCGTACTACACTTGAAAATGAGGCTTCAACTTCACTCAATCTAACAAAGCTAATTGCTTTTTACATCATAATCGCTGTTACTACATTTCTACTTTTTGCCCCTTTTTATTCTTCAGAATTTATAAACAACTATTCTAAAACCGTAGCACTTTGGTTTCAAAACTTTGAGTTTAATGGAAGCCTGTACTACATAGCAAGGGAAATTGGCTATCTTTTTAGAGGCTATAACGAAATTGCTATCATTGGAAAAGTAACACCTATTATTGTAGTTCTGTTCGTTTTAGGTATTACATTTTTTAGAAAGAACAGAACCCCTATTGAGCTTATAACAGCCATGTTATTGGCACTATCGTTTTACTATTTTACAACCACTACAGTACATCCTTGGTATGTGGCAACACTTTTAATATTATCAGTATTTACAAATTATAAATTTCCGTTGGTTTGGAGCTGCGCCATCATACTTAGCTATTTAGCTTATATTAATTTAAATAAAGCTGATAAATCTGAAAATCTCTGGATAATTGCTCTAGAATACACCATCGTTTATGGTGTTTTTATTTGGGAACTATACATAAAGAATACTCCTGAAACGGAGTCTAAATAATTATTAGCCTTTTAATGTTTTTTTAAAACCAGAGCCCTTCTAAAGTGGCTTTAAACTTTCTACTCTGTAAATAGGATTGTCCTCATCACCATCTTCAACAAACGTAATTCTGAAATCTTTATCTATCAAGCTTTCATCATTTTTTAAATCATATTGTTTTAAAACCCGTGGATGCACTTCTTCAAAGGCTAATTCTTCACCGTTTTCAAACCAAAAATTGTAAAAACCGTTTTTGTAGGATTTAAAAGCGGCAGTTCTCATAATACTAAAATTATTTAATCGTTATCTATATCTTCATCAGTAATTTCTGGAGCTTGAATTGCTTCAGGGTCGTCATTATCAAAATCTTCGTAGTCATCCACATCATAATTCTCCATAGTCACTTCTAGTTTTGTGCTAACTTTCACCAAATACTTGGTATCTTCAGTAATTACATCTACGGCTTCTATGGTTTCGTTGTGCTGATTTTTAAACGTTACAATATCGTCATCATCATAACCATCAGGGTATTTTTCGACTAGTAAAGCCAAAATCTCTGGGGTTAACTTTTTAAAATCTACAATAACACGTTTTAGGTTATCATTTTTATTTTTCATGGTTGGATACTATTTGATTTGGTTTTTTATAAACCTAAAATACATAAAAATCGGAAATGCAACAATAATCGGATAAATTTTAAGTAATAAAATTCTATTTTAAAGGATTAAATTTAGATGTTTAAAGTTAAGTTGGTGTTAACTTAATGATAAACAAATACTAGTAAACAAATAATTTTAAAAGTTTTAAACGGCAGAAAAAAGAATTACATTTAAGACAAAATCGTAAAATATGAATCATCATATAAAATCTATAAGACCCTTTATTGGAGCAAAAGATTATCATTTATCTCGACAATTTTATATTGATTTTGGTTTTGAAGAAATTAAAATTTCAAATAATATGTCTTATTTCAAATCAGGAGATTTTGGATTTTATTTACAAGATGCTTATGTAAAAGATTGGATTGATAATTCTATGATTTTTCTTGAGGTTGAAAACCTAGAACAACATTTACTAGAAATTGCAACGTTAAATCTTGATACTAAATATAAAAATGTAAGAGTCTCAGAAATTCATTACATGAACTGGGGAAATGAATATTTTATCCATGACCCTTCTGGAATTTTATGGCACATAGGTGAATTCAACAATAACTAAAGCATGTTAAGAGTATTCAATTCCTGCTCTGTTAAGTGTTTCCAGTGTCCTCGAGGAATATCTTTTTTAGTTAAGTGCCCAATAGCAACACAATCTAAACTTAAAATATCATATTTAAAATATTCAAAAATAGTTCGGATAATAGTATTCCCGGTATTCTTGATTTTTAAACCAATTTCTTTTTTTGAAGCACCATCTATATAGCTAATTTCTTCTACTTCAATTAGTTTTCCTTCTACCTTAAAACCATTTTGAATCTTTTTTAAATCTTCTAGTTTTAAATTTTTGTCTAATTCAATATGAAATAAACGTGCTACTCCATTTTTAGAATTAGTAAATTTTTTGGTAATAGCATCATCATTAGTAAACAATAATAATCCTTTAGAGTTTCTTCCTAAACGCCCAATCGGTTTTATTTTAGAGTTGGTGGCATTGGATACTAAATCCATAACCGTTCTCCCTTTTCCTTCGCTTGTAGTAGTTGCAAACCCCTTTGGTTTATTTAGTAATACGTATGCTTTTTTTTCTGGGTTTATTCTAGCACCATCATAACGCACTTCGTCTCCTGGTTTCACTTTATATCCCATTTCAGTGATTATCTTTCCATTAACAGCAACTAATCCTGTGGCAATATGCACATCGGCTTCACGACGTGAACACATACCCGAGTTAGCAACATATTTATTTAATCGAATTTCGTTAGGGTTACCCGATTTTTTTTGTGCTGGATTATTCTTTTTCAGAGGCGTATTTCCCTTAACATTTCTGGTAAAACGTTTACTTTCATTACCACGTCCTGATGGTTTTCCTTTTCCTTTTTCCCCTTTGTGTCTATTCATCACTTATAATTTTGTGCAAAGATAGATTTAAAATTATGATATACGATTTTTGATTTATGATTTGTTTCTTTCTGAAAATTCTACAGTAGATTGTCGTTTTGTATTAACGTGTAATTGAGTAACATCTGGTCTTGAATAATGCCCAACAGGGTCAAAATTCTGCCGTTCTTCATATACGCGATTAAAATCGATTGTTTCGATAATTAAGCCTTCTTTATGCAATACTGGTTCAACAATCCACTCACCATCTGGTCCTGCTATACAACTACCACCATTGGCTAAAACTTCAGGAGATTTTTCTAAAATCTTATTTAAATACGGTGTTTGCTTCGGGAATTCTTCTTTTTTCATCAAACTACTCACAGATATTACAAAACTTCGAGATTCTCTGGCTATAAATCGCGTAATATCCTTTGTATTGTGATCGCTCCCTGGCCAAACAGCTATATGCAAATTTTCACCTAAACCATAAAGTGCCGCTCTTGGTAATGGCATCCAGTTTTCCCAACAGTTTAGACCTCCAACAGTAAAATCTTTTAGTTCATGTACTTTCAATCCATTGCCGTCTCCTGGAGCCCATGTTAATCGTTCATCGTATGTAGGCTGTAACTTCCTGTGAACTGATTTTATTTCTCCGTCTCGATTTATATACACCAAAGAAGCATAAATACTATGGCCTCCTCTATCTAGAGGGCGTTCTATTACACCTAAGTAAATAGCCATATTATGTTGCTTGGCCAGACTACAAATACCATCTAAATCTCCTTTTTCAATAGTGATGGAATTTTTCACATAATGTGCATGAATTGCTTTATTCACATCTTTATTCCATTCTGCTCCTCCTGTTAAAGCTAACCAAAATGGATAGCCTGGAACCAAACCTTCTCCAAAAACAATTAACTCGCAGCTTTCTTTTGAAGCATCAATAATAGATTGCTCTACCTTTTTAAGTGTTTCAATTTTATTCAACCAAACTGGTGAAATTTGAGCTAATGCTACCTTTAATAAATTTTGCATTTAAATACGATTTAGAATAACACTCACATCTATTAATAGGATACTAAAAACCCCTGCGAGAATTATAAATTTTAAAATATTATGTAGTATTAAATATTGAATTTTTGTTTTTGATAGCCATAATAGCAATAGAAAAACAACTAATAAAAAAATGCTTAAATAAAAAAAGAAATACATATAGCCTACTTCAAAATAAAACAACAGTAAATAAGTTGGTCCTAATGTTAATAGCGCTAAAATGGTTAACATTACTTTAGATGTTTTTTCTCCGTAAGCCACAGGAATAGTGATATAATTCTGAGCTATATCACCTTTTATATTTTCTAAATCTTTTGTGAGCTCTCGCATTGAAATCATTAAAAACAGAAATACAGCATGAACAAAAATCACTTTTTCAAAATTCTTATAGTACATAAAAATAGCGAAGAAAGGTGTAATAGTTAAAATTGCAGATGTTAAGTTTCCTATAAAAGGTAATTTTTTAAGCTTGTGCGAATAAAACCAAATACCAAAAATATAAATTGAAAAAAACAATACGGCCTTGAATGATACATAGCTTGCCATTATTGCTGCTAAAAAATTCAATACAAAATAAAATGATAATTTGGTGTTTTGCCCTACCAATCTATCTAGTCTAGACTTTATTGGTCTATTTATTAAATCTTTTTCTGAATCATAAAAACTATTAATAATGTAACCGCCAGCTATAGTAGCTGATGACGCTAAAACCAACATTAATAAATTTAAATCAAAAACAACTTCCTTTACAGGTTTATCATAAGCCAAAATGTAAACTGCTGTAAGGTATTGCGCTATAACAACAATAAGAATGTTGTAGCCCCTAACCACAGAAAACATACTGAAAAACTTAAGCAAAATATGTTTCTGTCTTCTTGATAACATTTAAAAAAAGATTTCTTTTGAATGTTGTTTTCAACATTCAGAACGAAAGTAAAGATAATAATAATAATGAAGTTTAGAAGTTGTAAACTACCTCTAATTTATAACCAGAAAGTGATTGTTTTGCCTTTTCAATATCTTCAGTAAAACCGAGGATATATCCTCCACCGCCAGATCCGCAGAGTTTTAAATAATACTCGTTAGTTTCAATACCTTTTTTCCATAATTCATGAAATTGCTTAGGTATCATTGGTTTAAAATGGTTTAAAACTACTTTTGAAAGTTGCTTGGTATTTCTAAACAAAGATTTCACATCGCCTTTTAAGAAATCATCAACACAAGCATCTGTATGTTTTATAAACTGATTTTTAAGCATGCTACGGAATCCTTCTTGCTTCATTTTCTCCATAAAAAGACCAACCATAGGTGCCGTTTCTCCAATTATACCACTATCTAATAAGAATACACCACCTTTACCTTGACTTTGCTGAGCTGGTATTCCTGTAGCTTCTATGTTATCTTTAGAATTGATGAGAATTGGTATACTTAAGTAACTATTTAAAGGATCTAAACCTGACGATTTACCATGAAAAAAAGATTCCATCTCAGAAAATATTGACTTTAACTTTAAAAGCTTTTCTCTTGTTAAATTCTCAAGTACTGTAATTTTGTCAAAGGCGTATTTATCGTATAAAGCTGCCACTAAAGCCCCACTACTTCCTACACCATAGCCTTGAGGAATTGATGAATCAAAGTACATACCTGATTTTACATCTTCTTGTAATCTGTCATTATCAAAACGAACAATAGTATCATCAATATTTTTTAGATGATCAGCAAATCGTTTTAAACTTTCGTTGGACTTTATAGCGTCCTGTGAAGGGTTTTCGTCTTTTTTTAAAGCACCATTGTAAAAACTATACGGAATTGATAATCCTTTAGAATCTTTAATAATGCCATATTCCCCGAAGAGTAGAATTTTTGAGTAAAAAAGAGGTCCTTTCATGTGTTTATTTGAAATAGAATCAAATATTGTCTAACAAAAATAGTAAATTTTTAAACAATTTTGATTAAAAATATCATAATTTATTGGCTCCCAAACCAATAATGTCGCAAATATACTGTCCATTTTGACAATAAGCAACTAATTCATTCTTAATGAACTCTAAAACTTTTGTTGCTTCATTTTCAGGATATAGTACATGTACATTTGCACCAGCATCTAATGTAAAGCAAACTTTAGAACCTGACCTTTTTCTGTAACCCCAAATTTTATTGATAATTTCCAACGTGTTGGGTTTCATAAGAATAAAGTATGGCATACTTGTCATCATCATAGCATGCAGAGTTAATGCTTCACTTTCAACAAGAGCAACAAACTTATTTAAATCGCCATCTTTTAAAATGTCAACCAAATCTGTTAGGTTATTATTTGCTTGTTTAAAACGTTCTTGGGCAAATGGATGTCCATGCATTAAATTATGACCAATCGTACTACTCACCTGCTTTTCACCTTTATCAACTAATAGAATTGTATCTTGATAATTTTTAAAATTAGCATGTACCTCATAAGGGTATTTAATACCAAATAAATCTGAACTTCCTTTAATATCGTCGTGCTTCCCCCAGACAACCAAATCGCCTTCCAAACTTCTACAAGCACTTCCAGAGCCCAATCTAGCTAAAAAAGATGCTTTTTGAATAAAATGAGATTCCTCCATTGTATTTGAAGTACCATAAGAACTAATTAGTTCTTTCTCAATACTCATTAAACATAATGCTAGAGCACTCATTCCAGATGCTGAGGATGCAATACCAGAACTGTGTGGAAATGTATTTGATGTTTCTATTTTAAAATGGTAATCCTTTAAAAAAGGTAGGTAAACTTCAATACGCCTGAAAAAAGTTTCAATTTTTGGCTTAAAATCATCCTTTTTTTCATCATCTAAAAACACTTCAAAAGAAAAATTGTTATCACTCTCTCGTTTTGTAAAACTTAGTTTAGTAGTAGTTTTACAATTATCGAGTGTAAAACTTATTGAAGGATTTTCAGGTATTTGTTGTGCCTTTTTTCCCCAATATTTAACTAGTGCAATATTACTGGGCGAAGACCAAATAAAACTGCCATTTTCAACTAAATTTGTATAAGGTTTTGGAATAAAATCTTTTTCTAACATTTATAATCTTTAAGTTGACAAAGATAATAACTTTACCATTGTTTTATAGTTTCTAGCTGTTGCCGTAGTTTTTAATTTTCGTTCAAAAAAATTGTTGCCACATTTTGCCTTTCCATAGCCTACAGAGCAATAGAAATAAATACAGTCATCGGTTATTAAAAACTCTTCATTTGGGTATTCTAATTTTGATGTTTCATTAACTAAATAAGTATCTGGAATAGAATAGAGCATCATAAAATAGCTATTCATTTTCTCTTCTTCATTAAATGGACAATCATCAAAAATTTTTTGTATTTCAGTGGGTGTTTTTACAATAACTGGAACTTCAAAACCAAATTCCTTTTTAATAGCATTACGGATTTTTAATTGTAAATGTTCTTTATCATCTTCAGAAGATTTAAATATAATATTCCCACTTTGGATGTAAGTTTGTACACTTTCCAATCCATTATTAGCTAGTAATTCTCGAAGGTTGGCCATAGGGATTTTCTTTTGACCGCTAACATTAATTCCTCTTAAAAGCGCAATATATGTTTTCATTTAATTAGAAATGTTTTGTGCTGCTATGTAAGCTCCAGTCCAAGCATTTTGGAAATTAAAACCGCCCGTAACAGCATCAATATTTAATACTTCTCCTGCAAAATAAAGATTTTTAACAAACTTACTTTCAAAAGTTTTAAAGTTAACCTCTTTGAGATTTATACCACCTGCGGTAACAAATTCTTCTTTAAACGTGCTTTTACCATCAGCATCAAAAATAGCTTGAGTTAGTTGACCTGCTAAACGCTCCAATTGCGATTTATTTAAATCTGCCCAACGCGTTTCTTCATTCATATTGGATGCTAAAACCAGTTTATGCCAAAGACGTTTTGGAAGTTGAAACTGAGTAGATTTGAATACTGCTTTTTTAGCTAAGTTTTGTTTTAATTCTTTTAACTCACTTAAACAATCATTAAAAGACCTCTTTATAAAATTAATTTCAATTTGAAACTTATAATCCCTTTTTGCTAACTCTAGAGCACCAAAAGCAGAAAGTTTTAAAATTGATGGCGCACTTAAACCCCAGTGCGTAATTAGTAATGGGCCTTCGCTCCACAAATCTGTTTCTAAAACTTTTACTTCAACATCTTTAGCTACTACACCAGGAATATCATTTATACGTTCATCCTTTATATTAAAAGTAAATAATGAAGGTACTGGCTGCGAAATATTATGCCCAAAGCCTTCAAGCAACTTCCATATTTTAGGATTACTACCTGTTGCAATTAATACTTTTTTAGATGAAAAAACACCTTGAGTAGTTTCAATTTGAAAAGTTTCATTTTTATTAGAAATAGACTTAACAGAATGATTATACAAGACCTCAACTTGATGTTTATCGGCTTCACTTAAAAAACAATCTATTATAGTTTGTGATGAGTTAGAAATTGGAAACATACGTCCATCATCTTCAATTTTCAGTTCAACACCTCGTTTTTCAAACCAATCTATGGTATCACCAGTCATAAATTTATGAAAAGGCCCAAGTAATTCTTTTTCTCCTCTTGGATAGTTTTGCACCAATTCTTGAGGTATAAATTCGGCATGAGTAACATTGCATCTACCTCCACCGGAAACTTTTACTTTGGTAAGCCCTTCCTTTCCTCGTTCTAATATAAGAACTCTTAAACTTGAATTTTGTTCTGCGATATTAATTGCTGCAAAAAAACCTGCTGCTCCACCGCCAACAATTATAACATCGTATTCTTTCATAAATCTTAAAAACACTGTAAATTTACCATTATTTACATAATTATATTTTGAAAAAAATTCTTGTTTTTTTATTCATTTCAATTCTTGCTTGCAATACGGGTAAATTAAAAATTCTTGCTGATATTAATAGTGATTTAAAAGAAGCCTCTGCCATAGAAAAAGTTACAAGTTCAAGTTTACTTTGGACAATAGAGGATTCTGGAAACAAAAACAATATTTACGGTTTAGATTTAAAAGGAAACATCGTAAAAGATATCGATATTAGTAACTCTAGTAATATAGATTGGGAAGATTTAACGTCTGACAAAAAGGGCAATCTTTACATTGGTGACTTTGGGAATAACAGTAAAAATCGTGATGATTTTACAATTTATAAAGTATCCGATTTAACTAAAGATAAGACCAAAGCAGAACGCATCAATTTTTTACTTCCTAAGAAAATGAAATCGGAAGATTTTGAAGCGTTTTTTCTTTTAAAGAATCACTTTTACATTTTTAGTAAAGAAAACAAATCAACAAAACTTTTTAAAGTTCCTAACACAATAGGTAAGCACACCGCTAAGTTTGTTGCTGAATTTAAGATGAAAGGCAAAAACACCAAAGTTACCTCTGCCGCTATTAGTGAAAATGAAAAAACCATAGTACTTTTAAATCATGATAAACTGTGGAAAATTTCAGAATTTAAAGATGACAACTTTTTTAAAGGCGATATAAAAGAACTAGAGTTTAACCATGACTCCCAGAAGGAAGGTATTTGCTTTAAAGGTGCTAATTCTGTTTACATCACTGATGAAAAAGATAAAAGTGAAGGTGGTAATTTATATGAGTTTAGTCTCAACTAATTGATTTTTATCAAAGCGTTTAATTTCTGTTAAGTTTTTTAACCAAGCCACCTATGGTTAGTCCTTGTGCTAGTATTGAAAATACCACAACTATATAAGTAATTACCAAAAACAGTTCTCTGTGCATTTCTGACGACAAACCTAATGCCAATGCTATAGAAATGCCACCTCTTAAGCCTCCCCAAGTCATTATTAAATTTGTATTCGGCACAAAATCTAGTTTCTCCTTAAACAACTTAATTGGAAACCACAATGAAATAAAACGGCAAACTAAAATAACTGGTATAGCGAGTAATCCTGCTAAAAAATATTTCCCTTCAAAAACTAAAACTAGCATTTCCATTCCTATTAAAACAAATAACACTGCATTTAATAAAATATCAATTAGCTCCCAAAATTTATCTACATAGAGCTCGGTAGTCTCTGACATAGACGTGTTTCTTAGCGTATCATTCCCAACAACTAATCCAGCAGCTACTATAGCTAATGGCGCAGATAAATGTAGTTTTTGAGCTATTATGGTTCCGCCCATTACTGCAGATAATGTAATAATTACTTCAATATCAAAATCGTCAATAGACCTGAGCAATCTGTAAGTAATCCAACCTAATAATAATCCAAAAACAATTCCTCCTATAACTTCAATTCCAAATAATTCAGCGACTCCTAAAAAATCAAAATCACTACTTTCTGATGTCGCAATTTGATAAATAGTTAGAAACACAACTACACCAACACCATCGTTAAATAAGGATTCTCCAACTATTTTTGTTTCTAATTTTTTGGGTACGTTGGCTTTCTTTAAAATTCCTAAAACCGCTATTGGATCTGTTGGAGAAATAAGCGCACCGAATAATAAACAATAAATAAATTTAACCTCAAGTCCTAATAGCTGAAGTAAATAGAACATTATACCTCCAACTAAAAACGTAGATACTAAAACTCCTAAAGTTGCAAAAAGTAATATAGGCCAACGCTGTACTTTTAATTGCTGAAAGTTGGTATGTAAGGCACCTGCAAAGAGCAAAAAACTCAACATATGGTCAAGCAGTAAGTCTTTAAAATCAATTTGCTTGATTAAGGCTACCTCAGCTTTTAATAAAGTATCGTCAAAGTAGCTTAATGCGAATACCCCTAAAGTATAAAGAATAGTTATCAGCATCAATCCAATGGTATTTGGCAATTTTAAAAACCGAACATTGATATAACCAAATATTGCTGATAATGTAATTAGCGCGGTTGCTATGAGGTAAAAATCCATAGAGTTTTTTTGATTTCGTTTATGCTATAAATATAGATAGAACTAATTCTTTTTCTTGACAATTTCATTTTTTTAATTAAATGCTCCATTGCTAAAAGATAACACTTTAAAAACTCATAAATGATACATGTATACTAAGCTGTGATACTTGAATGCGTTTGAATAACATGTAAAATATCCTTCTTTTGAAGAACACCTGACTGTCTCCACTTAGGTGCTCCATCTACAAATAGCATCATAGTAGGCACGCTCCTTACCTGATATTTTAATGCTAACGGATTATTTTTATCAATGTCGATTTTTACAATTTTAACATTATCTCCAACTTCATCTTTCACTTCGCTAAGAATTGGCATAAGTGCTTTACATGGGCCACACCAGGTTGCAAAAAAATCTACTAATACTACTTTTTCAGAATTGATTATATCGTTAAAATTGCTTTTCATTTTTTTAGATTTACTTTTCAGAATTTTTGACGTAAAAACCCAAAGAAAATTACAGTCATTTTAAAAGAGAACCCTTAAACATGTTCAGGAAAAACTATGTATTAAAACCCAAACCCTAATTTAAACGCCAAAAGTAAGCCGTCATCACTATTAAAAGCAGAAAGATTCAAAGTCAGCATATCTGCTGCGTTTGCAAAAACACCTCCACCGAAAGCATTGTTCCATTTATCAGAGTCTTCACCATCTAACCATACGCGTCCATAATCTACCCCTCCATACAGCCCTATATTCAATGGTAATAATCCTGTTTTTACTTTTCTTAAATTTAATCTAATATCGGTAGTTTGCACAAAAGCAGAATTACCAATAAAACGTTCGTCCCTGTAACCTCTTAAACCATTATTCCTTCCTAGGCTTGCTGCTTGATAAAACTCAAAATCATCACCTAAATTAAAGTGCCCTCTAAGTTTTGTAGCCAATACTAATTGCCCACTCGGTATTAGTTTATAATCAAACCCTAACTCTGGAATGATATATCCAAAGCCTTTTGAAGTACTCACATTATTTCTATAACCTGCATGAACAGCAAACAACATACCCAAGGTTGGAAACGCTTCATTATCAGTATTGGCAAATTCATATTTCGCATCTGCACCATAAAAATCCTGATTATCAAAAACAGAAGTATTAATTACATTAGGTTGAGATATAAATCGTCCTGCAGTATTATCTACTTCATTGGATTCATAAGACACGCCTATTCTTAAACTTGCACCTAACTTTCCTCGCCATGTTAGTGCAGGAGCAACCTTAAAAGTTCTCAGTTTTACACGGTTGTAATCTAGATCGAACATATCATCATCTTCAGCATTCGGATTTACAGTTTCGTTTCCAAAACCAAAGAAATTAATAGCATAATTTGGACTTGTAAATTTAGTATCTATCGCTAGATTCCATTGTCCTACAACATTTGCGAATTCTACATGATATCCTAAATCAAAACCACTTGTTGCAAAATAATAGGCTGCTGAAACTGTATGTTGTGAACTAAACGGATTACGCTCAAAACCATAATGGGTTAAGGTATTTACAAAACCAATTTTGAAACCATCATCTGGATTTGCACCAACAGATGGTACAAATTGATTTGAACTGTTTTTTAGTTTTTTATGATCGTAAACATTGGTTTCATAATTATCGGTAAACTTTCTTATGCCTTTATTTGTTAAGAACGTATTCTCTTTTGTTTTATGATCGTAAATCTTTAATTGTTTTCCGTTAGTAATATTATACACATCGTTGTTTTGCCCTCCAATAATTCGAATTTTAATAAGGTTCTCGCCGTTACCAAAAACTTCAAACCTATCATCATCATCTAAACCATAAATCCATATTTCTTTAGTTTCAGAAGATTTGTAAATACGTTCATGAAATTTATCTTTCTTTTCTCCCTTTTTTATTCGATAAACAACAACTTTAGTTTCCCCATTTGCTAGTCGCTCAATATCAAACCAATCATCTTTATTCGTTCCTTTAATAACGCCATATCTATTTATATGGTGATAATAGTTGTCTGATATTTTTTGAAGATTTGCAAGTCTTCCAATTAACTTTTGTTTTATCTCTTTAACAGAGTTTTGATTCACTTCGGATGGAAAATTTTTAAACGCTTCTTCAATTACATCATAAGTCAAGCCCTCTAAAATTCGTTTTACTTGAGCATCCCAAACATCTTTCCCAGACTGATTGATTAATGCCATATCTAAGGGATACGGCTCAAGATTAAACCATTTAGGACTCTTCAATTCCTCATCATAACTTTGCATTAAACGTAACGCTGGAACAATTTTTGTAGCCAAACCTAACAAGGCACCATCTGCCATAATTGAAAATGCTTGGTCGCGATCCCTAGGCACTGGTCTGTAAATCTTTTTACCATCTTTTTTAAACTCTGCCCAACGCCATTGGTCTTCGTGTCTATCCCAATCGCCAATAAGCATATCAAATAATCTTGCTCTTATATAAGCTTCTTCATCAAGTACAAAATCTTCATCTTTGTTCAACTTCTTTAGGACATCATCTGTACTAATTAATTCATCTGAATATCCAAAACTTGCTTTATCTCCATGACCAGAATCGGTACGCTCTTCAATCATGTATAAGGCATCACCAAATTCATCTGCAAAATACCCCAGCGCGTTTTGTTTTGGCACATAATACAACACAGGGTTGGTATGATAAACACCCACGGCATCCGACAAAGTACCAATTGTAAATGGTGCATAAGGATGAGAACCTGTAAACACATCTAATAAAAGCCCTTCGGTATAGGTGTTATCAAATTGCCCTTCAATATATTGATCCTTAAATGCTACTGCCTGCAGATATTGCACTGCATTTTTCCTTAGCGCACGCATTACATATTGCCTACCCTTTTTATCCTCTAATCTTAAGGACATAGACTGGTGTCCTCCACCTTTTCTAATCACTTTTAAGCCTCCAAATAAAGTGTCTAAATCAACCGTTGGAGCTTTTACTTTTTCGCTAAAATCTTTTCTATATCTATCTCCCCAAAAGAATTTATACAATCCACCTTTGGTAGTTTCCTCTTCCGTATAAATTGATGCTACTTTATCTTTTGGATAGGACGTTGGATATGTAGTGAATACTTTTTTATCGTCTGCCTTAAGCACTTGAGTTTGAAATGCGACTTCATCATCAGCATAAAAACGAACATATGACGACCCGTCTTTAAACACGTCCAATCTTGCATACCCCATAGCACCGTATGAAAATTGTCCGCCTCCAATATTTCGTGTCGCCATCTTTTTAGATCCTGAGCCACTTACTATTTGGGGTAAATTATCCTCAACGATGTACTGCAAATTATGATCATGACCTGACACGAAAATGGTTTTATCATTCTCTTGAGCCATGGTAATGATATGATTTCTAAATTCGTTATAACGTTTATTTTGATTATCAACTGTAACTACGCCACCAGTTTTTCTAATAAGATTTTTTATGCTTCCTAAAACGGGCACTGGCGACATATGACTGCCAAAAGAATACTGCCCACCATGTGACCCATTTGTAAACATAGGATGGTGTAACGCAATAATTGTTGTTTTCCCTCTAGCCTTTTTTATTTCGCCCTCTAATTCATCAAAAAACTTGGTTCTTGTTTTTATTTCACAGTCATCATTTATGGTTGGATGCCTATCCCAATCGGTCATATACCATTCTGAATCAACAACAATCAAAACGATATCATCTCCAATTTTCACCCGCTCTATTGGGCATCCGTTTTCAGGCATAAACGTATTTTTGCCAAGAGCGTCTTCAATAAATTTTTCTTGACGCTTTAAGCCTTTTAAACCGTCGCTATACCAATCATGATTTCCTGGAATAAATACAGTTTCACCTTTAAAATCTTTTACTGCATTAATTTGAGCATTTAATTGACTTTCTGCCGAAGCACGACCTTCATCTCCTTTTTTTGGTAAACCTTTCGGGTAAATATTATCTCCTAAAAAAACAACTGTACTGTTTTGTGAAGCTTCAGATAATTCAGTTTTAAAATGTTGTACTGCTTTAGAAGATTCAGATTCTGCAGAAATACCAGCATCACCAATAAGATAAAATGAATGCACTATTTCTTTATCTGGAAATTTAGTTTGCAAATTCTTAGCCTTGTAATGTGGTTTATAGGTTGCACAAGCATTCAAAATAAAAAAGAAGTATATTAAAAGTGATGATCTTTGAAATTGCATTGATGGATGATTATTTGTTTAAAGATAAGAATTTGATTTAATTCCAACTCAACTGGCTACGTTCTTCCCAATAACTTTTTGCGGAAGTATTTAAGGTTTGCAATAAATTTAGTTCATGTTCAGAAAACCTAAAATCTAAGACTTTTAAGTTTTGTTTAAGCTGAATTGAGTTAGAAGCGCCACTAAGAACATAAGTTGGCTTTAAACTATCTACAACAAATCTTAAAGCAATGGCATCTATACCTGCATCATACTTTTTTGACAACTCTTCTAAAATTTTGTATTCTTTACTATAATGCTGAAATTTTTCATTTTTAAAAACACGTCCGTTAGCTAGGGCTTCTTTAATAATAACTTTTTTTCCTTTTTGAAGTGCTTCAGTTAATACAGAAAAAGTAGATTGTTCAAAAATATTATATGTTACTTGATAACTATCAAAAAGAGCTTCATCATCGAGAGAAACTTTTAGTGCTGCTGCAATAACCTCATTTTGGTTTGGTCCACTGGTAGTAATTCCAATCTTTAATCCTGTAGCTTTTTTTATTTCTAATAGCTGATTTAAAACAGCCTTATTTTCTAAAATCCCACTTTCAAATGTTGCCGAATGTACTTGATAATATTTAAGATTCGGCATCAGCGCTTTAGAAACCTTCCATTGCTCTAATAATTTCTCTAATGAGTGCTCTTTTATTTCATGTTTTCCATCATACCCTAATTCCCAATTGGCAACATAAGTATAGCCCCATTTTGTACCTAAAACAATATCTTTATGATTCTTAGAATCATTCCATTCTTGTAAAAAAGCTTCTCCTTTTCCGTATGAAGGTGCAGTATCAAAATAACGAACTCCCAATTTGTATGCTTCGTCTAAGACTGAAAACGTATTTTGCTTAAAAGCAGTTTCAGATTTATCAATAGATTCATTATCTCTAATATTAATGTATTCTGGTCTACCTAAGGCAGCTAAACCCAATCCAATTTTTGTATTGCTTTTGTTCATTAATTAATTACTTCAGTTTCTATAATAGTTTCAGATAATAGAGTTCTATGCACCGGACATTTGGATGCTATTTCTTTCAATTTTGCTTTTTGAGTATCGTCTAAATTACCAATAAATTTTAGCCTTTTTTGCAAATGATCAATACGCTTTGGTTTATTTGAATCTAACATTAAATCATCACTATGTTTTTTGGAATAAGTAATGTAAGCATATACCTCTTGTAAGTCCCATTTCTTACGTTCAGCATACATTTTTAAAGTCATTACGGTGCAGGCTGCTAATCCGGCACTCAAAAAATCGTATGGCGATGGTCCAAAATCATCACCGCCAATAGTTTCAGGTTCATCAGCAATAAAATGATGCTTTTTGGTTTGAATTGAGGTTGTAAAATTATTTTCAACTAAGTCTAAATGCGCTACTAATTGCTCTCCATTTGTATCCAACATGGTATTATTTTGAGGCTCAAAATAACGATCTACCCATGTTCCAATAACATTACCAACATACCTACTATCTCGCGAGTTCGATAAAAGATGATCTGCATCATCTAAACTTACAAAACTTTTAGGATGATGAGCATTATGGTATAACTCATGTGCATTATTGATTCCCACCGTTCGATCAAAAGGCGCATGCATAATTAATAAAGGTTTACGAAGATTTTTAGTTATTTCCGGTAAATTAATTTTATTAAAATCTGACACAAACTCTTCATTTATTTTGAAAGGTCTACCGCCAATATTCACCTCAACTTCACCTTTTTGTTTTACTTCTTCAATGCCATGAGAGAATAAGTGAGTAACATGACTTACCGTTGATGGAGCCCCAACTGTTGCTACTGCTTTTATATTTTCTAATCTAGAAGCTGCAACAATTACCGCAGCACCTCCTAACGAATGCCCTACTAATAAACCGGGTGCTTTATACTGTTGCGTTACGTAATCATTTACAGCAATTAAATCATCTACATTAGCAGAAAAGTAACTCTCAGCAAACTCACCTTCACTTCTTCCTAAGCCTGTAAAATCAAAACGAATTACACCAAAACCATGAGATGTTAGTGATCTGCTAATATTTTTTACCGCAAACAAATTACTATTACAGGTAAAACAATGCGCAAAAATGGCAAAATAATGTGGCTTTTGATCTGCCGGTAACTCTAGGTATGCTTGTAATTTGTGTCCTTTTTTATTTTGAATACTTAATCTCTCACGATTCATAGTTTAAATGCTTTAGTTTTTTTTGATCAGTATATTTTGAAAACTTTTTTAATAAAGTTTGAAGTTTTGGATTGATAAAACTTTCACAAAACGGTTTATTGGGGTTATTATAATAATAATTTTGAATTTCCATTCTTGATTCTTTAAATGTATCAAAAGGCAAAACCTGAGTAACAATTTTATCTTTAAATTGAAACTGTAGAAACTCCAATTGTAACTTTACCTGATTCATTTGATTTTCTGAAAAAACATACACTGCAGAACGGTATTTGGATCGCATAGAATGATTTGATGTACTTTTATGGGTATGTAAATGAATTTCAATAAGTACTTCTGTTGAAATTTTAGAATCATCAAAGTGAACAATTACAGCTTCTGAGAAATCACTATTATTATGTGTTGAAGCTACAAAACCTTGTTCTACTTTTAAAACACCTATTAAAGATTGAAATACGGCTTCGGTACACCAATGACATCCGCCTCCAAATGCTATTTTGGTCATATGTCCCATTAAGAACTACAAGACAACATAGAGCATCCTACTTTATCTCTTGCCCAATCCGGGCGTTTTGCAAACCATTTTTCATATTCTGGTTGTTCATCGTATGGCTTTTTTAACATTGTAAATAGCTCATCAATTAAACTATAATCCCCTTTATCTGTCTCATCTATTGCTAATTGTGCCATATAATTTCGCAACACGTATTTAGGATTTACGCTGTTCATTCTATCTTTTCTTACCTTATCAGAAATATTTTCCATTTTAAGCCTTTCTGCATACTTTTCAAACCAATTAAACCATCTCATTTCAATATTTCCTGAAACTTCTTCTGGCTTGTAAAAACTCTCTGTTATTATGTTTAATCCATGAGATGTTTTCTCTTTGTTAAAATCGCTTAAATTTCTGAAGAAAATTGTCATATCTATTTCTGTTAAATGCAATATATCTTCTAATTCTAATATAAATGATTTATCATTATCATCTTCAATTTGCAAACCTAATTTAGAACGCATCATATGTAATCTGCCTTTATCAAAATCAATTTTATATTGATTTAAAATAGTTTCTAAAGGTTCAGTATCTTCAATTAATGGATAAATAGCATTTGCTAATTCTAACAAATTCCATAAGCCAATATTGGGTTGGTTTCCATAGCGATATCGCTTATGCTGCCTGTCAGTAGTATTTGGTGTCCAACCATAATCGTAGCCTTCTAACCAACCGTAAGGTCCATAATCTATTGTTAACCCTAAAACGGACATGTTATCGGTATTCATAACACCATGAACAAAACCTACGCGTTGCCAATGAATAATCATATCTAAGGTGCGTTTAGTTACTTCTTTAAAAAACTTAACATAAGTGCCTATTGAAGGCTCGCCTAAATTTGAAAAATGGTATTTTATTGTATAATCAACCAATCGTTTTAAATTCTTATTGTCTTGTCTTGCGGCAAAAATTTGATAGTTTCCAAATCTTAAAAACGATTCGGCTGTTCTACAAACAATAGCACCTTTTTCGTAAGCTGGATTGCCATCATACATAACATCTCGCAATACTTCATCGCCTGACAAAGCCAGAGATAAAGCTCTAGTGGTTGGCACACCCAAATGAAACATGGCTTCGCTACACAAGTATTCACGAATTGAAGAGCGTAAAACAGCTAGTCCGTCCGCCGTTCTTGAATACGGGGTTTCTCCTGCGCCTTTTAGTTGTAATGCCCAGTTTTTACCATAATGCTCCACTTCAAATAAATTAATTGCACGACCATCACCAAGCTGTCCTGCCCAATTTCCGAATTGGTGGCCACCGTAACACATAGCATAAGGCTCTGTATTTGTTAATACTTTATTACCAGTAAATAGGTTTAAGAACTCTTCACTTTTTGCATCAGTTTCTGATAATCCTAAATTTTCAAGCATTTCAGGAGACACATGCAAAAGCTCTGGTTTTGAAGTTTGCTTTGGTGTAACGAATGAAAAGCATGACTCAGATACTTGCCTTCTGGAATTTTCTAGAACTGGGTCTGAAGGTAGTTCTTTATTAAATTTATCTTTTATATTGAAGTTCATAGTAATTTTTCAATCCACTTTTTTAAATCCTTATCTAAAGGGTTTCTCAACTTCTTTTCTCCAATAGTAATGGTTGGGAAATTCAGTTTTCTATTTTCATATAAGCCTCTTAGTGCATTGGCATTAGCCTCATTTTGTTCTACATCAAGAAACTCATAATTTAAATTTAAGCCTTCTAAATATCTTTTATAATATTGACTTTTATGACATCTTTCAGTGCCATAAAGTATAATTTTTGGTCTCATAAGATATGTAGCTTTAGACATCAATAAAGGCAAAAGATTTTTTATTGATTTAAAACCTACAAAGCTTCTAAGCCTTGTAGGTTTATTTTATTTTAACTTATCTGCATGAAGTTTCCTTAGCTTTGCCAACTTTGGTGTAATTACAAAACTACAATACCCTTGTTGTTTATTATTTCTGTAATAATCTTGATGTTCTTTTTCAGCTTCATAAAAAACATCTAAAGGCGAGATTTCCGTTACAATAGGGTTTTCATAATATGGCATAACTTCTTTCACTACAACTTCTGCAATTTCCTTTTGGTTCTCATTATGGTAGTAAATTACAGAACGATACTGTGTTCCTCTATCTGCTCCTTGTCTATTTAAAGTTGTAGGATCGTGGGTCGTCATAAATATGACCAAAATATCTTCATAAGAAATGATATTCGTATCAAAAGTAATTTGGATAACTTCCGCATGCCCCGTTAAACCTGAGCAAATTTCACGGTATGTAGGATGCCCTGGAACGTTACCTCCAGAGTAACCAGACACTACCTTCTCAACACCTTTTACTTCCTGAAATACGGCTTCTGTGCACCAAAAACAACCACCTCCAACTGTGGCTATTTGAATATTATTAGTTTTCATTTACAACACCTTTCTCTAACTGCATAGATTCTGAATTAATACAATAACGTAACCCACTTGGTTCTGGACCATCAGGAAATACATGCCCTAAGTGTGCATCGCAAGTATTGCACATCACCTCAACGCGAACCATTCCGAAGGCCGTATCGCGTTCATACTTAATGGCATTTTCTTTAATAGGTTGTGTGAAACTGGGCCATCCTGTACCAGACTCAAACTTAATAGTAGAGTCAAACAAAGGTGTTTCGCAACAAATGCAATTGTATTTACCAGCTTCATGAATACTACAAAGAGCTCCGCTATGCGGACGTTCTGTTCCCTTAAGCCTGGTAATTCTATATTGTTCTGGAGTTAATAGAGCCTTCCATTCGGCTTCTGTTTTTTCGACACGTTGGTCTGGAATTGGGTTTCCTTTTACGGAAAAGTTGATAACTTCTTTCCAAGTCAGCATAATATGTTTCCTTTCTTTTTTTAGTTAATTTATAATATGCTTCAACAGATAATAAGTCGATATTAACTTCGTTTCCTTACAGTTAAAATCTTTAAAGATAAAGCACCATAATATATTTAAAATTTAGTAATTTGTGGTGGAAAAATCAACTTGTTTTTATGTCAAGATTAACTGAAACTACAGAAGAATTTGTATTTGATTTGTTTAAAAACGAATTAGACCAAACTTATATATACCACAATTACACTCACACAGAGCGTGTTGTAAGAAGTTTAAAAGAAATTCTGGACAACATAGATATTGATGAAAAGGATGCTGAAATATTAACACTAGCTGCATTATTACATGATACCGGATACACTAGAACAAGAGAGGGGCATGAAGAAGAAAGTGTAAAAATTGCGACTGACTTTCTAGAAAAAAATAAGGTTGATAGTTCTACAATAGAAGCCGTAAATGAATGCATTATGGCAACTAAATTTAAGGACTCTCCTAAAACATCTTTAGGAAAAATAATTAGAGATGCTGATGCATCGCATTTTGGTAAAAAATATTTTGCAGAAGCTAGTGAGTTTTTAAGAAAAGAATTGGAAGTACAAGGTATTGCAAGTTATTCTCCAGCTGAATGGAGAAATGAAAACATAAAAGTACTTACAAAAAAACATGAGTTTTATACTGATTATGCTTTAAAAAATTGGCAACCAAGAAAAGAGAAAAATTTAGCTAAACTTTTAAAAACCAAGAAGAAAAGAAAAAGCAAATTAAATACAGAAGAATTAAAGGCAAAATACAAAGCTCAGTATAAAAATGAAAGTCCAGAACGAGGCATTCAAACCTTTTACAGAGTAGCCTTAAGAAACCATATAAAGCTCAGCGATATTGCTGATACTAAAGCCAATATCTTGCTATCTGTAAATGCCATTATTATATCGTTAGTATTGGCAAATTTAATTTCAAAACTTGACAATAATGCTTACCTAATATATCCAACAGCAATATTTACGCTATCCTGTGTAATTTCCATGGTATTGTCCATCATAGCTACAAGACCAAACATAACAAGTGGAGAATTTACTAAAGAAGATGTTAAAAATAAAAAAGTGAATCTTACTTTTTTTGGAAATTTTCATAAGATGAGCTTAGAAGAATACGACTGGGCAGTTACAGAGCTTTTAAAAGACAAAAATTATGTTTACAGCTCACTCACAAAAGACCTTTATTTTTTGGGAAAAGTATTAGAACGAAAATATAGAATTTTAAGAATTACCTATACCATATTTATGATAGGGATGATTATTTCAGTCCTTTCATTTGGCATTGCATTAAAATCAAATGGAGCACAATTAGAAGATGTTTTGCCTGATGAAAACGCTAGTATTTCCTATGTATCATACATAAAAACACCTAAGATATTAAAGAAATAATATTTAAACTTAAGACCTAATCTCTTTAATTAAATCATCGTAAGTATAAAAAGCTTTATCATCTTCATTTTTATGGTAAAGTACACTTACACGAATAGCTTTAAGCCCTGTTACTGCTTGCAAATCTTGCAGTTCTAAAATCTCTATATCGTTATCAAGATAGTTTTTAGACTGTAAAAACTTAACATAACGCAAATATTCCTGTTCGTCTTGCTTTTGAGAATACACAATAGTTATTTTTCCTTTTTGCGTAATACGTTCTGTGGTACCCTTAATATAGGCTTTATCTACACGTTTTTTAACGATTTCATATCTAGCATTGTAAGTTCCATCAACATCAAACTGCTTTTCGTCCATTCTAAAACTTATAGATAGCGGTTGGCTGAATACTAAAATCATTGACGCTACATCTAACGATACTGGAAAATCAGATCGCATTTGATAATAGCTATTCTCCATTTCGCACATAACCTGCAATTGCCATAAACGTAAATTATAAAGGTAAATAAGATTAAAACTATCTTCTTTAGTAATAGATTCACCAATATACATGTTATGCTCGACACCATCTGTTTTAAAACGTTCAAAATAATGCGGATACATTTGTTGTGCTTCTACTTGCTTTTTATCTAGTAAAGAAGCCATTTCTACATTTATTTTAGATATCGTATCATCATAATCTTTCCTGTATTTGTATAGGATATTTACTTTACCATCTATACTATCATAATACTCTTGAATCTCATATTTTAAACTATCAACTGAACTAAGATGCTTTAATAAAGGTTCCATGTCTTGTTCAAAAAAGCTTGAAATTTGTTGTTCACTATCTACTTGAAAATTCTCATCAAGCCCTCTTTGATAGGTATCAATTTGATATATAAACTGCTCATATATAGGTAAAGTTTCTAGAACAGAAGCTTTTTCTAAAATGTTTTTAACTGCAGTTAACTGTAATGTTAAATCGCCTTTTGTTGCTTTATTTCTCGCTTGAGAGGAACCTTTTATATCTATCTGACCGTATAACGGATAAACATTATCAAACCCTATCTTTTTAAAAGAAGCTTCTTTTCCTTCCATTTCATCTTTAATGAAATTTTTCGCTTCTTTGGCAAAACGCCAATGTACACTTGGATGAATAGATGTACATTCCTTCTGAATTATAGCTTCAATTAAATTTTCTTCATCATTTTTAGAACGCTCAACAGCAGAAACTATAAATGGCATAACGTCTATTAACTTATTTGCATTAATACTGTTAAGCATTTGAGGTGTGGAAGACACAATCTCTATAATTCCCATTAACTCATCATCATTGGCAATTGGTGCAAAAATAGCACTCTTAATACCTTGTTTCTTTAAATTGGCAATATGTGGCGATTTTCCTTTTGAAATATCAAAATCTCTATCTACATCAGAAACTGAAAAATATTTTTTCTCTTTTAATAATCGGTTATAGGACCAATGACATAATGAGTCTGAACATTGTCTAACCTCTGTTTCTCCGAGAAGATAACTGTGCATACCAACTCCATATACACGCTCAAAAACATCTTCTTCTTCATTATAAATGGAGAAACCAACTTTAATATCGTTAATCCCTAAAAGGGATCTAAAAATATCATGAAAGCTATCCATGAAACCTTCCTCTTTCCTTTTTTCATCACCAATTAAACTTGACTTTATGTTTGAAATTGACTGGTCTTCAGTAACATCAAAAATATTTGAGATAACAAAACCTTTAAAAATGTAGCTATTGGGTGGAAATTTTTCTTTCCATAGCGCTACGTTTTCAAAATTATCTAGTAATTCATCATAATCTTCTTTAGTTATTTTTTTTGCTTTTTCTGTTGGAATAATTTCACAAAAATCAGCATTATAAAGAATTTTATAATAACGAAGAATACCATTTGCGTCTGGTATTTCGTAATAAAATGGGCGTTTAAAATTTAAATTATATCCGTAACAAAAATTCAAAATAATTGTACAAGCAATAATATACCTATCATCATCAGGCATATTTTTGATATTCAATTCAAAATCTTCTCCAGCTATATTTATAATATTTTTAAATCGTTCTGAAGAGTTGAAAATTAAATTATGAAACGGTACAGATGCAGTCTTTATTTCATTTGTAGTTAAAACTGGCGCAAAAGAATCTTGAAGAATTACACTTATTTCGTGCTCTCTATCTTTTAAAATTTGCATATCACTAAATCCGTCTCTTAATTCGGGGTAAGATTCAGCAGATTTTAAAACACGCTTCGCCTTAGCTGATAAAAAATCATCATTACTTTTAGCTAACTTTTCATAATGCTTAAGTAACTTATTGAACCCAACTTTAAGCATCATTGGCGATTCAATACTATCGTTAATATCCATGCTAAGAAAATTTTTGTAAAACAAAATTACGAAATTATGTGTTAGTCTGTATTAAGTAGACTTACTAACACCAAAAATGTTACAAAAAGAAACAGCAATTTTTTGTGTTTTGCTGCTAAACTTTATTTGTGGCAATAAGTAAAAAAGCTTCTTAATTCCGAATTGGAATTAAGAAGCTTTTAAATCTTTAACGGGTAATAATACTTAACTATTCCCTTTTTTATAGTCTGCTAAAAACTTAGCTAATCCTATATCTGTTAAAGGGTGTTTTAACAATCCTTTGATAGAAGACAAACCTCCTGTCATAACATCACTACCTAATTTAGCACAATCAATGATATGCATTGTATGACGTACAGATGCTGCTAAGATTTGAGTTTGAAATCCGTAATTATCATAAATTTGTCTAATTTCAGCAATCAAGTTTAAACCATCTGTTGAAACATCATCTAACCTTCCAATAAACGGAGATACATAAGTTGCTCCAGCTTTAGCTGCTAAAAGCGCTTGACCTGCTGAAAAAACTAAAGTTACATTTGTTTTTATCCCTTTATCTGAAAAGTATTTACAAGCCTTAATTCCATCTGCTATTAAAGGTAATTTTACAACAATTTGAGGATTTAAAGCGGCTAAGGCTTCTCCTTCTCTAACCATGCCTTCAAAATCTGTTGAAATAACCTCAGCACTCACATCGCCTTCAACAATTTCACAAATTTTCTTGTAATGCGCTATAATGTTATCTTCTCCAGTAATACCCTCTTTTGCCATTAAAGACGGATTTGTTGTAACTCCATCTAAAACACCTAAAGATTGTGCTTCTGCAATGTCATCAAGGTTTGCTGTATCAATAAAAAATTTCATAAGTTTCGTTTTATACTGTTTTTAAATATTCTAATACTTGTTTACTTACTTTTTCGCCTGTAAAACCAAACTTATCATCTAGCACAGTTGCAGGAGCTGAATAACCAAAATGCTCTAAACCAAACACTTTACCATTATCGCCAACTAAAGCTTCCAAATTTACTGGCAAGCCAGCTGTTAGTCCAAATAATGGTTTGTTTTTAGGAATGACGCTATTTTGATAATCTTTAGATTGTAATCTGAATAGCCCTTCAGAAATCACTGAAGCTATATTCACTTTTAATCCATTTTCTTTTTCTAAAATCTCAGAAGCTGCAACTAACGTAGAAACTTCAGAACCGTTTGCAATCAGAACAATATCCGGGTTTTCGACTTCTTTTACTAAATACCCACCTTTTTCTGCAGCTAAAGCCTCTTCATACCTTGATTCTCCTTGAGCAGGAACATCTTTTATACCTTGTCTAGATAATATTAAACCTGATGGTGTATCTGTATTTTCCAAAGCCATTTTCCAAGCTACACTAGTTTCAGCTGAATCGGCAGGACGTAATGCTAAGAAACTATTTTTTCCACTGTGATTTTTAAGCTTTTCTAATAAACGAATTTGAGCTTCTTGCTCAACTGGTTGGTGTGTTGGCCCATCTTCACCTACTCTAAAAGCGTCATGAGTCCATACATATTTTACACCTAACTCTTGAATACCACTTAAACGAATAGCTGGTTTCATATAATCTGAAAAGACAAAGAATGTCGCTACTACAGGAATACAACCACCGTGTAACGCAATACCATTTGCTATACATGACATGGTTAATTCTGCAACGCCTGCTTGTAAAAATGATCCGCTAAAATCACCTTTTTGTAATGCTGAAGATTTCTTTAAGAATCCATCAGTTTTATCACTGTTTGATAAATCTGCTGAGGACACAATCATATTTTCAACATTATCAGCTAAATAGCCTAAAACATTAGAAGATGCCGCACGAGTGGCTAAACCTGCTTTGTGCTCAATAGATTCAAAATCTAATTCAGGAAGTTCTCCAGACAAGAAGAAATCTAATTTACTTGCTAGAACACTGTTATCTTTTCTCCAAGCATTAATTACAGCTTTCTTCTTTGCTGCTTGTTCCGTTTTTTCAGAAATTATGTTTTTATAAAAATCACTTACTTCACTAAAAATATCAAAAGGATTCTCAACACTTGCCCCTAAATTCAATAATGTTTTTTCATAATCGGCCCCAGTTGCACCTATCGGTTGTCCGTGAAGTTCGCAATGCCCTTCAAACATACTTCCATCAGCAGTTACACAACCTTTACCCATTATTGTTTTACCAATAATTAAGGTTGGCTTTTCAGTTTCATTATTAGCATCTTTTAATGCTTTTCTTATTTCATCATGATTATGGCCATCAATAGTTACAACTTTCCATCCCCAAGCTTCATATTTTGCTGCAGTATCTTCACTAGTAACCTCATCTGTAGATGTTGATAATTGTATATCGTTAGAATCAAAAAACATAATAAAGTTACTCAATCCTAAGTGACCTGCTATTCTACCAGCACCTTGAGAAATCTCTTCTTGAATACCACCATCAGAAATAAAACCATATACCTTATGGTTCATCCAATCTCCAAAACGTGCTTGCAAAAATTTAGCTGCAATTGCAGCTCCCACACCCATAGTATGTCCTTGCCCTAATGGTCCAGATGTGTTTTCAATACCTCTTGCTACATCAACTTCTGGATGCCCCGGTGTTATTGAACCCCATTGTCTGAAGTTTGCAACATCGTCTTTAGCATAATTCCCTAAAAGATAATACTGTGCATACATTAATGTAGACAAGTGGCCAGCATCCATAAAGAAACGATCTCTGAACGGCCATTCCATATCGGAAGGATCATAATTAAAAAATTCTGAATATAGAACGTGCATAAAGTCTGCACCTCCCATTGGACCACCTGGGTGACCCGATTTTGCTTTTTCTACCATAGCTACAGCTAATGCCCGTATGTTATCTGCAGCTTGTAAATTAATGTCTTTGTTCATTCTTTTAATTATGATTTATATTTAATGGATAAAATGCGTTATTCAAAAGTTAAAATAGCTTCTAAAATACACACATTTTGCAAATATATAATCTTTACATTGCTTATGTATCCTGTAGATGAAAATAATTTAATAACAGATGTTAACATCTTTATAAAACCCCTCTTTACCTACCATAATTTAAACAAAACTTGATGGCAAAAACGATATTTTAGTTGAAAGATGTTTCTAACTTAATATCTAAAAAAGTAATTTGAGTAATAATATTATTGTGTACTGATGAAAACGGTTGATTTAGTAAAAAGGACAATGCAATTACTTAAATGAAGTTTATTTAGTCTAATAGTAACAACTCTTCAACTTCTTCTAAACTTTTACCCTTGGTTTCAACTACAAACTTCATTACAAATAGCAACGACAAAATTGCCATTCCTGCATAAATTGCAAATGTTACTGTAGGACCTAAGTTTGTTAATTCCCATGGAAAAAATTGAGTAACTGTATAACTTACTAGAGAATTAAAAAAACCAACTACTGATATTGCTATACCTTTTATATTTCCTGGGAAGATTTCAGATAATAAAGTCCACATTACTGGCCCCAATGAGATTGCAAATGCAGCAACATATAACAAAATTGCTATAAGTACTAAATTTGCATTTATAGATATAAAATTCTTGACTTCATTTCTTTTAAACTCATGCAATTGAGTTTCATTTAACAAGGGTTCTACATTACTAAATAATTCTTTTTGAGAATTAAAAATCTCGCCTTTTAAATTACTAATTGCAGACTTAATCTCAATATTTTTAACCTTAGTAATATTAACGCTATTTAAATTATAGCTAGCATTATTAAATGCTATGGTTGCCATCGACAAAGCAATAGCCATAGTAGCTGTACCAATTAACAAAAGTGGTTTTCTGCCCAATCTATCTATTAATCTAATAGCTATAAGTGTAAATATTAAATTGGTTAAACCTACAACAATAGCTTGAAGAAATGAAGAATCTGTACTTCCTCCTGCCTGTTCAAATATGGTGGGAGCGTAATAAAAAATTGCATTAATACCTGTTATCTGCTGAAAAAAAGCGATACCAAATGCGATTATAATAATGGTACGCATTCTACTACTAAACAAATCTGAAAAAGTTCCTTTATTTTCCTTTTTTGCAATGCCACGCCTAATTTCTTCAATTGTTGATATCGCATATTCATTGCCCCCTATTTTTATTAAAGTCTTTTCTGCTGCTTCAACTAAACTTAACTTTTGGATCAGCCATCTTGGACTCTTTGGAACCAGAAATAAAGCCATAAAATAAATAAACGCAGGAATTGCTTCAACACCTAACATCCATCTCCAACTTTCACCTTCTAAATCCTTCAAAAAATAGTTTGAAAAATAAGCCACAGAAATACCAATAACAATATTAAGCTGATTTAAAGATACCAGACTACCTCTTAATTTTGGTGGTGCAACTTCAGCTATATAAATTGGTGCAATCAAAATAGCACCTCCAATACCTACACCTCCAATAATTCTAGCAATAACAAACTCAATATAACTAGTTGCCAGAGCAGACCATGTTGCAGAAACTGTAAATAGTATAGCTGTTACAATTAGTACTTTTTTTCTACCAAATCTATCACTTAAAGGTCCTGCAGTTATATTACCAGCCATTGCGCCAAAAATGACACAGCCAACGGAGAAACCTAGCTCCCAGTCAGACATATTGAATTGCATTGTAATACCATTAATGGCTCCTGAAATAACAGCACTATCAAACCCCAAAAGGAATCCTCCTAATGCCACAACAAAACTGATAAAAATGGTATAACCTCTATTCATATATTTACTATTTATAACCGAGTGTTTGACCAAAACATTTTTAATGCATGCTCTTTAAGCTAAAAACACTAATGAACTAAAATATCTAAATTTCAAAAAACAATATAGCGATATGTTAGCATATTTACTAATTATGAAGTTTTAGCAGTATCTAAACAATTTTAAAACTAAGGTTTCTAGCATAATTATGTAAGATAAAATGCTAATATTTAATTCAATAAAAAAAGCCTCTTGTTTACAAGAAGCTTTTTTACTTTACAGTGCGGGCGGGGAGACTCGAACTCCCACACCTCGCGGCACTAGATCCTAAGTCTAGCGTGTCTACCAATTCCACCACGCCCGCTAAAGGACTGCAAATATAAACAACATTTTTAAATTGCAAACTTTATAGTATCAAAAAACATTCTTTTTTATACTTTTGAATACATCCTTATAAAAACACATATGAACCACATTCAATCTTATATATCTGAGCATAAAGATCGCTTTTTAAATGAACTTATCGAACTGCTTAAAATCCCTTCTATCAGTGCAGATTCTGCATACAAAAATGATGTTTTAAAAACAGCAGATGTTATAAAAATAAGTTTAGAAAAAGCAGGGTGCAACACTGTAGAAATATGTAAAACTGATGGTTACCCTATTGTTTATGGTGAAAAAATAATCGATAAGAGTCTACCAACAGTATTGGTTTACGGGCATTATGATGTTCAACCACCAGACCCTATAGATTTATGGGATTCTCCACCATTTGAACCGGTTATAAAAAATACAGAAAAGCATCCTGAAGGTGCTATTTTTGCTCGCGGCGCTTGTGATGACAAAGGACAAATGTACATGCATGTAAAGGCTATGGAATTTATGACTGCCACCAATCAATTACCTTGTAACGTTAAGTTTATGATTGAAGGCGAAGAGGAAATAGGTAGTGCAAATCTTGCAACCTTTGTTAAAAACAACCAAGAAAAGTTAAAGAACGACGTTATTTTAATTTCTGATACTGGGATGATTGCTAACGATGTTCCATCCATCACTACTGGACTTAGAGGTTTAAGTTATGTTGAAGTAGAAGTTACAGGACCAAATAGAGATTTACATTCTGGATTATATGGTGGCGCAGTAGCTAACCCAATAAATGTACTTACAAAAATGATTGCATCACTTCACGATGAGAACAATCATATTACTATTCCTAGGTTTTACGACAACGTTGAAGAACTCTCCAAAGAAGAACGTGCTGAAATGGCAAAAGCGCCTTTCAGTCTAGAAAACTACAAAAAAGCTTTAGATATCGATGCGGTTTACGGAGAAGCTAGTTATACAACAAACGAACGAAACTCTATAAGACCTACACTTGATGTTAATGGTATTTGGGGTGGCTACACAGGAGAAGGCGCAAAAACAGTAATTGCTAGTAAAGCTTATGCTAAAATCTCTATGCGCTTAGTACCACATCAAAATTGGCATGAAATAACACAACTATTTGAAAATCACTTCGAAAGCATTGCACCAAAAGGAGTAACTGTAAAAGTAAAACCTCATCATGGTGGTCAAGGTTATGTAACCCCAATAGATAATATTGGGTATAAAGCAGCCAGTAAAGCATACCAAGACACTTTTGGAAAAACCCCAATTCCCCAACGTAGCGGTGGCAGCATCCCTATTGTATCATTATTTGAACAAGAATTAAAAAGCAAAACCATTTTAATGGGCTTTGGTCTAGACAGCGACGCTATCCATTCACCAAACGAGCATTTTGGTGTATGGAATTACCTTAAAGGCATCGAAACTATTCCGTTATTTTATAAATATTTCACAGAATTAAATAATTAAATGTTATTATCTCAGATATATAAAGATAATTGGTCTGCCGGAAGTAAAGTGTTTTTCAGGTTTATATTTTCTTACTTCTTACTATACATTTTTTTAATGTTCGCTAGCGGATTGTTTGAAACTCCCTTTAAATGGATTGGTAAAACACTAATCGGTTTAAACTACGACTATGATGTAAGTGGTTATGGAAGTGGCGACAATACATATGCTTATGTTACGCTTTTTTCAAACTTTATATTAGCGATAATTATAACTGTTTTTTGGTCCATTCTTCACAAGAATCAGGAATCCTATAATAAGTCGTTTTATTGGTTCTTGGTAATCTTAAGGGTTTTCTTAGTAGCAGCAATGCTACTTTATGGGTTTGTAAAAGTATTTCAAATTCAGTTTCAGCAACCTTCATTTGTTAAATTGCTTCAGCCAATGGGTGAGTATTCTCCAATGGGTTTAGCATGGACATACATGGGATACTCAAAAGGTTTTGGAATGTTTGCTGGCATAATGGAAATTCTTGGTGGAGTTTTACTCATTTGGAGACGCACCTCTACACTTGGAGCTTTTATTATTATTGGTGTAATGACGCAAGTTGCCATGATGAATTTAATGTTTGATATTCCGGTTAAACTATTTTCAATACATCTTGTTTTAATGGCTGTTATAATATTTATGACAGATGCTAAACGGTTTACTTCTGTATTCATAACAAATAAAGCTACAGAAACATACAAGTATTATCATCCTGTAACATCTGAAGGTTATCATAAAATTATAAACATTTTTAAAAAAATTCTTCTCCCAATAATATTAGTTGCTGGTTGTATTCTAAGTTATTTAGGACAATTGAATATTAGTGATGAAAATCATAGACCCGAATTATACGGAATTTGGAAAGTCAAAACTTTTGTTAGAAATTATGATACTATTCCACCATTGACAACAGATAATTCAAGATGGAACTATTTATTAATCGAACGAAAAGACAAGGCTATTGTTAAAACGATGACAGACGAGTTGCTAAAACACGTATTTATAACTGACACTACCCGAAGCAGAATATCGCTATACCATGAAAACAATGCTAAAGATAGTCTTAACTTTAAATATGAAGTTGAAAATTCTAAGTACCTTAAACTAAATGGAAAACTAGAAAAAGATAGCCTATCAATAATATTTACTAAAATAGAACTAGAAAAATTTCCATTAAAATCAAGAGGCTTTCACTGGATTAACGAGCGTCCTTTTAATCGATAATAATTATTGAATTTGAATTTTTTTTCAATTTGTAAAATGTATTACAAAACGCAAGAATATGCAACTTTCAAAAATGGAAGAACATCTATAACATACTTAAAAACCAAAGAAATCTTTATATCAGACCCTTTAATAGTTAGCTAAGAATATATACATGAAAAACCAACATACCAATCACCTTTTACTATTAGGTCTCGCCACATTATTCATAAGTACATCAGGTGTATTAGGAAAATATATAGATCTTCCAACACCTTTAATTATATGGTTTAGAAGTGCTTTAGCAGCCATTTTCTTGTTTCTATTCTGTAAATTCAAAAAGTTAAATATTAAACTCAAATCTAAAAAAGATTTACCTACCATTGTCTTAGGTGGTGTATTGCTTGGTATACATTGGGTAACTTACTTTTTAGCTCTAAAATTAAGTAATGTAGCAGTTGGTATGCTTTCTATGTTTACGTTTCCAGTAATTACTGCTTTACTAGAGCCTTTTTTTACAAAATCTAAACTAAACCCGATACATGTTATATTAGGCCTCATGGTGTTATTAGGCATTTATATTCTTGCTCCTGAGATAAATTTTGAAAGCACTTATTTAAGAGGGATACTCTTAGGTGTATTTTCCGCTTTTAGTTATGCATTACGAAATCTTATTTTAAAAAGACATGTTTCCCGATATGATGGAACCGTATTAATGATGCAACAATGTACAATTGTCGCCTTGTTATTAATACCTGTTTTATTCAATATAAATATTGAACAAATACAAACGCAAATCCCCTTTCTTTTAATCTTAGGCTTAGTCACTACAGCTTTAGGGCATTCTTTATTTATAAGTAGTTTAAAGCATTTCTCGGTAAGTACCGCAAGTATTATTGGTAGCGCCCAACCTATTTTTGGTATTATTATGGCTTATTTTTTCTTAAACGAAATTCCAACTCTAAACACTTTTATAGGTGGAAGTTTAATTCTAGCAACAGTAATCATAGAGAGTATTCGGTCTAAAAAAGCATAATTTTTTCAATTTTAACACCTCTACACTTGTAGAATATATATTTTTATTCTACATTTGTAGAGAACATTCTAATATTGTAGAATATGCAACTATCAAAAACAGAAGAAGAATTAATGAATCACCTTTGGAAGCTTGAAAAAGCTTTTATGAAAGATTTATTGGACATTTATCCGGAGCCAAAACCTGCTAATACTACCGTAGCAACATTACTAAAACGTATGACTGACAAAGGTTTTATAAATTACAAGTTGTTTGGGAAATCAAGACAATACTACCCTTTAGTAAAAAAGAAAGATTATTTCTCAAAACATGTAAACGGATTGATAAAAAACTTTTTTAATGATAGCGCCTCTCAATTCGCTTCGTTTTTTACAAAAGAAACGAATCTAACTAAGGAAGAGTTGGAAGATTTAAAAGCCTTAATCGATAGTGAAATTAAAAACAAATAACTATGCTTTTGTTCTTATTAAAATCTAGTGCTTGTTTAGCCATTTTGATGTTATTCTATAAACTCTTTTTAGAAAAAACAAGTGCGCATACGTTTAAGCGTTACTACCTAATTATTGCGATTTTAATTTCAATCGGTATTCCGTTTATTACGTTTACAGAGTATGTTTTGGTAGAACCAGAAAACTCAATCTCAACTACTGGATACATAAACAAAGTTGCATTTGATGCTACTAGGGCTAAAGAACAGATAAACTATTTACCAATAATTATTTGGAGTATTTATGTCATTGGAGCTCTTTTGTTTTCTTTCAGGTTTTTTAAAAATCTTTATAAAATTATTCATAAAATAAAAACCAACCCGAAGTTTAAAAATGAAAAGTTTGTTAACGTTTTATTACATGATTTAATACATCCACATACCTTTTTCAACTACATTTTTCTCAATAAAAATAAATACGAGAACAACCTAATCCCAAATGAGGTTCTTTTACATGAGCAAGTTCATGCTAAACAAAGGCATGCTTTAGATATATTATTTATTGAAATACTACAAATAGTTTTTTGGTTTAATCCACTATTACATTTCATAAAAAAAGACATAAAACTAAATCATGAATTTTTAGCAGACCAAGCTGTTATTAACAATGGTACTAGCACTAAACAGTATCAACAATTATTATTAGCATTCTCATCAAATGCTTCTCACAACCAATTGGTAAATACCATAAACTATTCATTAATCAAAAAACGATTCACAGTTATGAAAACAAAAACATCAAAAACAAAAATTTGGGCTAGGAGTTTAGCACTTTTACCATTACTAGCTATCCTTATCTTCAGTTTTAGTTCTTATAAAAAAGTAGAAAAATATGTTACTTCAGAAACTTCTGGTATAAATCATACAGCTAGGAGTATTGAAATTGAAGTGTTCCAAAATGGTACATATAAAATAGATGGCATTTCCGCCAATAAAGAGACATTTATCTCAACTATTAATAATTTACATCAAGATATTACTCCTGAAATACGAAATAGAATAATAAATATTCATGTTAATAACGGTAAAGTAGTATCTGATAAAGAGGTTTGGTTTATCTATAATGCTGTGATTGATTATGGCTTTCATCGGATTGTTACTTATAACCAAGAAATAATTCGTGAAAAAGGAAACAAGCCTTTTGCTATTACAAGCACGGTGAAACAAAAAGGAGCATCAAAAGAACAAGTTGCTGAGTATAATAAATTAGCTAAAAAGTATAATACTCAACCTGAGAACAAGCGTATTATTAAACTAAAAGACGTAAAACGCTTGGAGTATTTATATAGTTTAATGACAAAAGAACAAAAGGCAAATGCTGAATCTTTCCCAAATATTCCACCACCACCAGAACCTCCACATATAAAAAAAGTAGAGCCTTCAAATATTCCACCTCCGCCACCACCGTCTCCCTTAACAGATTCAGATAAAGATTTATCTCCTAAGCTATTAAAATTAAAAAAAGAATATGAAAAAGTATCTAATGAATATGGAAAATCTATTAGTAAATATCTAAAACAAAAAAACGGAAATACTTCTGAATTAAAAGAGATGTACAAAAATCTCATGAAGCTTTACAAAAACTATAATACTTTAGCTAAAAAAGAAGATTATTTACTACCTCCTCCACCTCCTCCTGCACCAAAAGTAAGAGAAGCAAAAGAGATTTCAGATAATCAAACTATTGATTTAAGCCATATTAAAAACTCTAATTCACCTTGGAAGGTTACGATTGGGGTAAATGCAATGGAATTAAATAATATGGTTTTAAATGATGTAAACACACTCCAAAAAAATGCAAGTAAAAAAGAGATAGATGAATACAATGCTTTAGCAAAAAACTTTAAAGCAAAACCAGAAAACAAAAGAATTATAAAATTAAATGATTTTTCACGAATACATCAACTTTACCTTAAGATGAGTGATCATCAAAAAAAAATAATTGAGCCTTTCCCTAGTTTTCTTACACCTCAAAAATCAGATGAACAAATTGTTATAGACATGATAAAAAATGGTGCTATTTGTTATTTAGACAATCAATTGGTAGCACCAAAAAAAATTATTAAATTAATCTCTGATAAAAAATCACTTAAAGTATCTTCTGAAATTATAGAAGGGGAAAATCACTTAAAATTTAAGTCGATTATGTAACAAATCATTAGCTTTAACGTTCTAATAGTCAATCAATCAAAAAACAATCAAATTATGTTAAAGCGTTTTTTTATCATTTGCTCTGGGGCAGATACAGATATTTTAGAGGATTGTTCCGTAGGTGAACAAAACAAATATGCAGGTATTGGAGCTACCGTTTTCTTCACAGCAGTTATGGCATTTATTGCTGCAAGCTACGCACTCTTTACTGTTTTTGACAACCTTTACACTTCTATTTTCTTTGGTCTCATTTGGGGACTACTCATTTTTAATTTAGACAGATATATTGTTTCCACCATTAAAAAAACTGGAAATATCATTGATGAACTCATTCAAGCATCGCCTAGAATTATTTTAGCTATTATTATTGCAGTTGTAATTTCGAAACCTTTAGAATTAAAAATTTTTGAAAAAGAAATTAATCAAGTGTTATTAGAGCAAAAAAATGAGCTAACACTTGCTAATAAAACACAACTTGCAGAACAGTTTACACCTAATATAGAAGCTTTAAATAATGATATTCTAGCCTTACAAGAGCAAATTGATACAAAAGAAGCAGAAGTTAACCAACTGTATGACACCTACATTGCTGAAGCTGAAGGAACTGCTGGCACCAAACTATTGGGTAAGGGCCCTGTTTACAAAGAAAAACGAGAAAAACATGATGCGCTTTTAGCTGAATTACAGCTACTAAAAGCTGAAAATAAAGCAAAAATTGCAACCGCTGAAAGTGATATTGCAAAACTTAAAGGCGATTATGAAGCACAAGTAGTAAATACACAGCCTATTATTAATAGCTTTGATGGTTTAATGGCTCGTGTTAACGCTTTAGGAAAGTTACCTTGGCTTCCATCCTTTTTTATATTTATGCTTTTTTTAGCTATTGAAACATCTCCTATTTTCGCGAAACTATTATCGCCAAAGGGTGCATACGATTTTAGATTAGAAGATCAAGAAACAGCAATTAAAACTAACGTACTTCAAAATAAAAATCAAAGAGAAGCTCTATTAAAAACAGATCATGCTATAAACGATCGAATTTATACCGATATAGCAACTGAAGATGAACTTTATAATTACAAGCGCAAAAAAGCGAGGGAACTTATGCAATTGCAGGCAGATGCCTTTTATAAAAATCAAAAAAATGCGCTGTAGTCTGTTTATGCAGCAACTTGAGATTTAAAGTGATTATATAAATCTTTACACCCTAAACCAATAATTGAAAAACTTTTATTTTTTTCAATAGATTCGTTATGTAATTCTGCTAGAGCATTTACACCATAACGATCCATACTTACTATATCTTCAATACTGATAGTAACCGTATTGGTTTTATCAAAAATATTTCGGAATTCATTTCGAAATACATCTAAGTTATTTCGATTTAAAGTTCCTTTAATTTTAAAAAAATTGTTACAGTTTGTAATTTGTAAATCCATAATAAAGTTTCTTTTAATGATTAGATAATAAACTTGAGGGAGAGTTAATTACTTGATAATGAATTAAAAGTATAAAACTTAGAAGCTAACACCACTAATTAATCGATGAACACAAATTAACATTAGTTAAAAAAATATTTAGTGTAAATTTAATCGATGAGTAACCTTTTTAAAGTAGTATTCTTTATTTTTACTTAATTAAGATAACCTAAACTTTTATCGATATATTGAATTCTAAGATATCAAGTAAAACAGCTGAGGACATATTATTTAAACTTTACGGAATAACAGCAAAACCTATAAAACTTCCTGGTGAGGTTGACTTCAATTTCAGGATAAAAGTTACAAATGAAGATGGTTTTATTCTAAAAATTTCAGGTATAAACCAAGACATTTCCAAGTTGGATTTTCAACAAGAATTGCTTCAATATGTTGAATTACACAAAGACAACTTAATAGTTCCTAAGGTTGTAAAAGACAAAAATGAAAAAACTATTTCTGAGATTACAGACACTAATGGTAAAATACGTTACGTAAGATTACTCACATGGGTTTCTGGAAGATTATGGAGTAATGTAAATCCAAAATTAAAAGATCTACGTTATAGTTTAGGTAAAACTTGTGGAAATACAACTAAAATACTTTTAAACTTTAAACATCCAAAAGCAAATTATGAGTTTGATTGGGATATTGCTCAATCTCTTTGGACTAAAAATTATTTACACCTTTTTTCCGAAGAAGAAAAAACTATAGTTACTGCGTTTCAAAAATCATTTGAGTCATGTCAAAAAAGCTATATAAAATTAAGAAAAAGTATTATTCATAATGATGCAAACGATAACAATATAGTAGTTTCTGGTAATTTACTTAACCCAGAAGTTAAATCTGTTATCGACTTTGGCGACGCCATATATACGCAAATCATTAACGATTTAGCTGTAGCCTGTGCATATGCTATTATGGATTTTAATGACCCCTTAGAAGCTTCATTAGCTATTATTGAAGGTTATCACAAATCATTCGCCTTAAAAAAAGAAGAGTTAGAGCATTTATATATTGCTATTGCGATGCGATTAGTTATTTCGGTAACAAAATCTGCAATAAATAAAACTAAAGAACCTGAAAACAAGTATCTTTTAATAAGTGAAAAACCAGCTTGGGAATTACTTAAAAAGTGGTATACGATAAATTCTAAATTTGCATTATATAGCTTCAGGAACGCATGTGGTTTCAATCCACATCCTCTAGAAAAGGATTATAAAAATTGGACAAAAGACCAAGATTTTAATTTATCAGATTTATTCCCGAGCGTAAACAGTAACAAAGTCCATTCATTAGACTTAAGTGTTTCGAGCACTTGGATTGGACATGAGGTGGAGTTTAATGATTTAGATTTTTTTCAATACAAGATTAATAAGCTACAAAAAGAATACCCTAATAAAATTATATCTGGAGGCTATTTAGAACCTCGACCCATATATACATCAAATGCCTATGATAAAATTGGAAATTCTGGCAAAGAAAGTAGAACTGTACATTTAGGTATAGATTTTTGGCTACCAGAACAAACACCTATCCATGCACTTTTTGATGGTGAAATCGTTATAGTTACTAACGATTTTGGTTATAAAGAATATGGTGGTTTAATTATTTTAAAGCATTCAGTAAATAGCTTAGAGTTTTTTACACTCTATGGGCATTTATCTGTTGACAGTGTAACTAAAGTAAATGTTGGAAAAAAAATTAAAAAAGGCGAGAGAATAGCTGAACTCGGGAATTGTATTGAAAACGGAAATTGGGCACCACATTTGCATTTTCAAGTTATGCTTACACTATTAGATTTTAAAAATGACTTTCCCGGTGTTGCATACAATAATCAAATTGATGTCTGGAAGAGTATTTGTCCAGATCCAAATTTGCTTTTCAAAAACTCAAATCTTCAACCAAAAAAACTCGTCTCGAAAAACAGCTTAATAGAATATAGAAAACAACATTTAGGTAAAAGTTTAAGTCTCTCGTATAAAGAGCCCTTAAAAATTGTTCGTGGATCTGGGCAATATTTAGTTGATGAGACAGGACGTAAATATTTAGACACCATAAACAATGTAGCTCACGTTGGTCATGAACACCCAAAAGTAGTTGATGCAGGCAAAAAGCAAATGGCCATACTAAACACCAATTCACGGTATTTACATGAAAACATTAGTCATTTTGCTAAAGAGTTAATAAGTACTTTACCACCAGATTTGAATGCCATACATTTTGTAAATTCAGGAAGCGAAGCCAATGAGCTTGCCATTCGAATGGCAAAAGCAGTAACAAATGAGAAAGACATATTAGCTTCAGAAGTTGGATATCATGGAAATACTAATATTTGTGTAGATATTAGTTCTTATAAGTTTGATGGAAAAGGAGGCAACGGAGCCCCCAAACATACACACATTTTTCCTTTGCCAGACACCTTCAGAGGTAAATACAGAGGAGAAAATGCAGGAGATTTATACGCTCAAGAAGTAAATGAGCAAATTAAAAATATAAATAAAAAAGGCAGAAATGTAGCTGCGTTTATTATTGAGCCTATTATTAGTTGTGGCGGACAAATAGAATTACCAAAAGGCTTTTTACAAAAGGCATATCTTTATACTCGAAAAGCAGGTGGTATTTGTATATCAGATGAAATACAAACAGGTTGCGGTCGTATGGGAAAAACCTTTTGGGGTTTTCAACTACATAATGTAATTCCAGATATTGTTACAATTGGTAAGCCACTGGGCAATGGGCATCCATTGGCTGCTGTGGCTTGTACTCAAGAGGTAGCAAATAAATTTGCCAACGGTATGGAGTACTTCAATACATTTGGCGGAAATCCAGTATCGTGTGCTATAGGTACTCAAGTTTTAAAAACTATAAAACAAGAAAAACTACAAGAAAACGCTCTAAAAATAGGACAGTTTTTAAAAACTGAATTACAAAAATTATCATTAGAATCACCTATTATTGGCGATGTAAGAGGTCAAGGATTATTTCTTGGCATAGAATTGGTTGATAAAGATTTAAATCCGTTAAAAGATGAAGCCAGTTATATTGTAAATAGAATGAAAGATTATGGTATTTTAATGAGTACTGATGGACCCGATTATAATGTTATAAAAATAAAGCCGCCAATGGTTTTTAACATCGAAAATGTTAAAGAACTTATCTTTTATTTAAGAAAAGTTTTAATTGAAGATTTTATATTAAATTACAAAGCAAAATAGATTTGAAAATGAAAAAACTAATATTACTTTTATGCCTAATAACAGCTTTTAATGGCTTCTCTCAAGATGAAGAGAAAGACAAAAAAGCGATTCAAAAAGTTTTAAAAGCGCAACGCATTGCCTGGTCTAAAAATAATATTGAGGACTTTATGGAGGGCTACTGGAAAAGCGACTCACTAAAATTTTATGGCAGCAATGGCGTTACTTATGGTTGGGAAAATACTCTAGAACGATACAAAAAAGCCTACCCTACAAAAGACCACACAGGAATTCTTAGTTTTAAAATTAACGATATATCTAAAATAAGTGATGGTGCTTATTATGTTTTAGGGGAATATCATCTAAAAAGAGAAGTTGGAAATGCCGATGGTTTTTTTATGATTATTTTCAAAAAAATTAATGACGAATGGAAGATTATTGCAGACATGTCTAGTTAAACCATGATACCTTCCGTTAGAAAAGCAACATTAAAAGATCTACCCATATTATTAGATTTTGAACAAGGTGTAATAATAGCTGAACGTCCTTTTGATCCAACAATAAAAAAAGGAAAAATAACTTATTACGATATTTCTGAACTGATAACTAGTGAAGATTCTGATGTTTTTGTTGCTGAGATAAATAATGAAATAGTAGCATCTGGTTATGCAAAAATAAAAACAGACAGGCATTACTTAAAACATAAATACCAAGGTTATTTAGGTTTTATGTTTGTTTCAAAACAACACAGAGGGAAAAAAATTAATAAATTAATTGTTGACGAATTACTAAAGTGGTGCAAAAAAAGGAATATTTTTGAAATTAGATTAGACGTTTATCAAGATAATATTCCTGCAATAAAAGCTTATGAAAAAGCAGGCTTTAAAAAACATTTAATCAATATGCGTTTAGATATAGAGAATTTTGATTTAGAATAATTCAGAACTTTCTATCTGGATGAAAAGAAGATAAGCCAAGTGACGTTTTCTTTTCAGAAATAATCTCAGATACCAACTTTCCTGTTCCTGTTCCCATAGTCCAACCCATCATTGCATGACCTGCTGCAATTGTTAGATTTTTACATTTTAAAGATTTCCCTATATAGGGTAATCCATCTGGCGAAACAGGACGTAAGCCGCATGCTGCATCATTTTTTTCTTCTTGTGTTAAATTAATTTCAGGATAATAACGTTTAACTGCATTTGCTATAGCTTCTACTCTAACTTTATTAATATTATGGTTAATCCCTGCAATTTCCATTGTACCAGCAAATCGTGTAAAACCATTCATTGGGGTTACAGCTACTTTAGCTTCTGTTAATATTGCCGGAATAGTTATTCCTGTATTATTTTTAGTATTAATACGATACCCCTTTCCAGCTTGAATTAGTAGCTTAATCCCTAGCTTTTTAGTTATTATTGGTGACCATGAACCAGCGGATAAAACTACTTCATCTGCTTTTAAAACGTTTTTGTTTGTTTTTATTGATGTTATTTTCTTTCCTTTGATTTCAATATCTTCAACTTTTTCGTTGGTATAAAAAACAGCGCCTTTATCTTTTAAGTAAGCTTTAATTTCTGCCATAAACTCATGAGGTGTTGTATGAGAATCGCATTTATAAAAAGTAGCACCTTTTACATTTAAATCTGTATTTGGCTCTAACTTTTTCAATGCTTCAAAACTAATTGCTTCTGCATCTAAACCTTGTTGCTTTGCTAAATTTGCCGTTTTAATTTCTTCTTCTAGCATTTTATCTGTTTGACACAACATGAGTAAACCTTTCTTTTCATAATGAAATGAAAAGCTTTCATCTCGCTTTATATCATCATACAAATCTTGACTTAAAAGTGAAATATCTTTAATAACTGGAATTGCCTTATTTACATGTCTTGGATTACACGATTTATTAAAAGCTAAAGTCCATTTCAAAAAATCTAAATCTAGTCTTGGTTTTATATAAAGTGGACTTGATTTATCGAACATCCATTTTAATCCTTTTTTCATTACACCTGGTGCAGATAGAGGAATAATATGGCTGGGAGACAAATAACCCGCATTTACGTAAGATGCTCCTGAATCAAGATTTGATTTGTCGATAATAGTAACTTGGTGTCCTTCCTTTTGAAGATAATAAGCAGAACACAAACCTATTATTCCACCTCCTATTATTATAACATTTTTAGACATCAAATATAATTTCAAAATTTAAATTACTTGAAAACCATGTGCATACGGGTCGTCTTTATCATCAATCAATATTGTATTATAACCATAAACCTTAGCCCAACCCTTTACACTTGGTATAATAGCTACTTTGCCGTCCATTGTAGTTTCCTCTTCAACACAACCTACAAAGGTACTACCTATATAACTTTCATGAATATAAGGTTCTCCTTTTTTTAATTTCCCTTTAGTATATAACTGAGCTAGTCTTGCTGATGTTCCTGTACCGCAAGGGCTTCTATCAATAGCTTTATCACCATAAAAAACGGCATTTCTTCCAGAAGATTTTGGGTTAATTGGATTACCCGTCCACAACATATGAGTTACATTTTTAATGGTTTCATTTTCTGGATGTATAAATTTATTAGGATATTTTTTGTTTATTCTATCTCTGACTATTTGAGAAAACTGAATGATAATATTTGCTGAAAAATCTTGAATTCCAGTAAAATTATTTTGCGGATCTACGATTGCATAGTAATTTCCTCCGTACGCCACATCAAATGAAATTACACCTAAATCGGGACATTCTATAGTCAAACCTTCTGCAGCTAAAAAGCTTTTAACATTAGTTAGTTTAACCCATTCTACTTTATTTTCCTTTTGTTTGTATTCAATTTCTACCAAACCGGCAGGAGCCTCCATTCTTATTTTTCCTGGAGTTTTAGGTTTTATTAAGCCTTCTTCTATAGCTATGGTTATAGTACCAATTGTTCCATGCCCGCACATGGGCAAACAACCTGAGGTTTCAATAAATAAAATAGAAAAATCATTTTCTGGATTGTGTGGTGGATACAAAATACTTCCACTCATCATATCATGACCTCGTGGTTCAAACATCAAACCTGTTCTTATCCAATCGTAATTCTTCATGAAATGAAGGCGCTTTTCATTCATGGTACTTCCAACTAACTCAGGACCACCTTTTTTTATTACTCGCACAGGATTTCCGCAAGTGTGGGCATCAATACATTCAAAGATATGTTTAGCCATTTTGACTAGATTAGAATTATTATTAGATCTTATCTGTTGTATTTAAATTATCGACTAATCGTGAAATATTCAACGGATTTTCATTTTTAAGTTCATCTGGAAGCAAATAATTTGGCCAGTTTTGATAACTCAAAGGTCTTACCCAACGTTTAATTGAGTTTATACCAACTGCCGTAAACCTAGAATCTGTTGATGCTGGATATGGTCCGCCATGGACCATAGACGGGCATACCTCTACTCCAGTTGGCACACCATTAAAAATTAATCTACCAACTCTGTTTTGCAAGGCAGAAATAATATTGGTATAGTTATTTAACTCATAATCTTCAGCTATAATTGTACCTGTTAATTGTCCTTCTAATTTTGAAATAACATACTGTAATTCTTCAGCATCATCACACTCTACAACCATAGAATATGGTCCAAAAACTTCCTGATGTAAAGCAGTATTTTCTAAAAATGTTTTTCCTTCAACTTTAGTTACTGCTTGTTTAGCATAATTATTTTGAACACTAGCATCATAATTTGCAATTACCTGTAAACCTGATTGAGAAAGTGCTACTTCCTTATTCTTGCTATATGCATTAAGAATGTTGGGATGTAACATACAAGAGGGATCAATTTTAATAATTTCATTCGATAGATTTGAAATAAACTCATCCATCTCTTCACCCTTAATACCTAATAACAACCCAGGATTTGTACAAAATTGTCCTGTACCCAGAGTTATCGAAGCTGCATACGTTTTTGCTAAAGCTTCATGTCTATTCTTTAAAGCTTTTGGTAAAAAAACTACGGGATTAATACTACCCATTTCAGCAAAAACAGGAATAGGCTCTTCTCTTCGTGAAGCTAAATCATACAATGCTCGTCCTCCTTTTATACTTCCAGTAAAACCAACAGCTTTTACTTTTGGGTTGGCTACCAATTGTTGCCCAACTTCTATTCCGCTTGAATTTAAATTAGAAAAAACGCCATTTGGCATTCTTGTTTTCTCAGCAGCTTTTACGATTGCAGAAGCCACCAATTCACCTGTTCCAGAATGCATTGGGTGTGATTTTACAATTACAGGACAACCTGCTGCTAAAGCAGCTGCAGTATCGCCACCAGCAGTTGAATACGCTAAAGGAAAATTACTAGCCCCAAAAACCACAACAGGTCCTATAGGAATATTCATTTTTCGAATATCTAATCTTGGCATTGGCTCTCTGTTCGGTTGTGCTTTATCTATAGTTGCATCAACCCAAGAACCTTCATCTACTAGATTTGCAAAACTTCTTAATTGACCAATAGTTCTTCCTCTTTCTCCCTTTGCTCTTCCTTCAGGCAAACCTGTTTCTGAACAATACATTTCTATTAAAATATCATCAAGAGCTAAAATTTCGTCTGCTATTGTATTTAGAAATTCGGCTTTTCTTCTTCCAGAAATACTTCTAAATTCTTGAAACGCCTCAGATGCTAAATCTACTGCTTCTTCAATCTCTTCTGAAGAAGCTTCTATAAATTCAACCTCATTTTCTTGGTTCAATACTGGATTGAATGTTTTGTATGTTTTATTTCCTTTGGCTGATTTTTGATTGCCTATGTAGCTTTTTCCTGTAATCATCTTACTTATTTTTTTAATGTTTTTGTCAAATTTACTCCCTTATTGGCTAGTTTTTTTGATAATAGGTGTTTTTCAATATTTGAAAGCATCAACTTATTAAGTCTAGCACTTCAAGTCTTTGTTTTGCCAACATATATCTTGTACGAACATTGTCAATTTGCTGTTTCGTTAATTTCTTACCAAAAGTACGTAGGCCTCCAGCAACATCATTATTATGAATTCCCATAGCAAGCTTAAGATATTCCATAAGCAGTGGCTGAGCATCCAAATAGGATAAGGAATTTAAAGCCTGAGAAATTTTGTTTGCCTCAGTCCATTCTCCATTTAAAACATACTCCTGCATGGTAACACTAGCTTTTGGAAAGATACAACCTACACCCGTAATTCCGCCACATGCTCCAGCAAGTCCTGCATGTACAGTAACTGTATCTACTCCCGCTAAAATTTTTAAATCTTTGTTCTCTAACATCAGCGTTTCAATAATTGAAACATCTATAGTCGATATTTTAAGAGCAGTTATGTTTGGAAGCACAGAAAGTCTCATAAGAAGATCAGTTGAGAGCGCATGATAACCAGCTGCATCAGGATTGTTATAAGGCATAATTGTTACGCCTGCATCTTTTGCAGTTGCTTCAGAAAGTGCATAGTACTCATACATTTCTTTTTCAGACGGAACCGCCTTCGTTTTTGGCGGCATCACCATAACTGTATCAACTCCTACTGTTGCAAGCCCTTCAATGATTTTAGCAAGATCTTCCTTAGTTTCTGCTGAAGCTCCACTAATCAAAGGAACATTGTATTCTTTAGCCACCTCAGAAAGTGATTTCAATAAAGAAAGACGCTGTTTGGTTGTCAGGTAGCTATTCTCACCTAAAGTACCAGAACCAACAAGTCCACTCATTCTACTTCCTCCCTTTCCTTGAGCTTGTAAAATACTTGCGGCCTGTTTTTGTGTTGCATCTAAGTCAATTTCAAGAGCGCCAGATTTTGACTCCTTCAACCATGTAAATACAGCAGGCATTACGCCATTCCATTTTAAACTCATAATAAAATTTATTTAAGACAAAATTACATTATGAAGTCGTTGGATAGTTAATCTAGCTTTATCCAAAATATGTACAATATTATCCAAATATAAAAATATTTGTATATTTAAGAATATTATTTGCATATTTTAGCTGTGTGAAAATATTACCATTTCAAATACCAAAACCAGAGCATGATGCATTAATTTATCAAGAAAATAAAGAACTAGTATTTTACGATAAGTTTCATCAGCATAGAGAAATTCAAGTAAGCTATATTTTAAAAGGCGAAGGTACTTTAATAGTTGGCGATACCATTAACTATTATAAAAAAGGAGACATATTGGCTATTGGCAGTAATTTACCACATGTTTTTAAAAGTGATTCTAGCTTAAATACACAGTCAGAAATGTTGTCACTCTTCTTTTCTAATGATGCGTTTGGAACATCCTTCTTTGAATTAGAAGAATTGAGGGAGCTAAAATCTTTCTTTAAAAAAGTAGATTACGGTTTTAAAGTAACTCCAAAATCAAAAAAGCTTGAAAATCATTTTTTTCAATTAAATGAAAGCAGCAAATTACAACGTTTTATTTCGCTATTAGAAATCTTAAAAATTCTTTCTAAATCTAAAACTCAACCTTTATCGTCTTTTATTTATGATAAAAAATATACTGACACTGAAGGGAAACGCATGAGAGATGTCATGGATTTTACCATGCAAAATTACCAGCAACAAATTAGTTTGGATGATGTTGCTCAAGTTTCAGCTATGACTAAAAATGCATTTTGCAAATACTTTAAAAAGCGAACTAATAAGTCTTATTTTAAATTTTTGAATGAATTAAGAGTTGAGAATGCCTGTAAATTGCTCTTTTCGGAAGAAGGGTTTTCAGTTGCAGAAGTTGCTGAAAAATCTGGTTTTAATAATATTTCAAATTTTAACAGACAATTTAAAGCTATTAAACACTTTAACCCTTCTGAATTTAGAAAGATAACCTTTTAAAGTCTCTTTACGTTATCTGTAATAATTACAATTTATTGTGTACCAACTTTGCCTTTATATACTAATCGTTATCAAGATCTAAACATATTTGAATAGTATGTTGTTTCAAATTTGAAATCAAGCTTATATCACAATTCGTTTAGTTGATTTCTCATCTTTTTAGTCATACCCTTTACAACCATATCATAAGAATGGTCAATCAATTCTTTGATAAAATCGGGTTGTAATTCGCCCTCATAAATATTTATAGTATTCCAATGTTTATTACTTACATACGGACCTGCATAAATACTTTTGTATTCTCCTCTGAGTTCTTCAGTATATTCAGGATTACACTTTAATGTTATTGTAGATTCTCCTTTGTCCCACAATCGTAACGGTGCCAATACAAACATTTTGGTTAAAACCTTAAAAACTAGTGTATCTTCATCAAAAGGAAAACTTTCTGAGGCTCCTTTTTTGCTTAAGCAGTGTTCTCGAATTTGTTCAATATTCATTTCTGAAGTTTCTTTGTCTCAGAGGCTTCTATTTCTAAAGCAGTATAATCTAATTTCCAACCAATAGTTTCAACAATAGTTTCAATTAAAAGAATGGTTTCTAAAGCTTCTTTTTGAGCTATTTGAATAAGTCCACTCTCAGGAATTTTATCTTGAATATGCTGTTTGGCATCGTTATGTAAGTCTGTTAAATCATTTGCTTCAAACTTATTGAAATACCCATCAGATTTATCGTAATAATTTAAATTGGTTTCAATTGATAATACTTCAGGCTGTGGAAAGTGTTTAAGTATGACCTTCTTGTTATTGGTATCGGCTTGTAAATCAATTTTAGACAAATCGTACCCCACATGTGCTTTTGCATTAATTACAACAAGTGCTTTCTTTTTACTTGTTAAGAGTTTTAAAAATCTTTGTTTTACATCTTCGTAATGATAAATTTCAGCAAAGTCACCTTCTACTGTAATAAATTTACACACCTTTTTTATCTTGTCTAAAAGAATGGTGGATTGCGAATTTACAAGCTGCTTTTTCTTTATAGATTTTAAAACAGTTACAACGCCTAACGTAACTAAAACGGCAATAATAGCGACTAAAAAAACTTCCATTTAACTAATAACTTTATATAAAATTGGTTTGCTTGGTGTAGCATCATTCTCAAACGGTGCTATTTGTAAATTTAAAAAATACTCTCCATCTTCTATCTTATTGGACACATAAATAAACTCTGTAATTGTAGCATCTAATCGTAATTTACCTTGTGTATTCCAAAAGGCATTATGCCCCAATAATTCTCCTCCATCTTTTTCTCTATCGATACTTGGCAAATCTATGAGCAAATGTTTAATACCTTTATTTACCAAGAATTTTACAGCATCTTCCTTTAAATATGGCCAATTGGTATTGGAATATTGCCTCGAAAACTTGTCTCTGGTATTAGGTATTGTTCTAATAACTACTGCATCCCTTTTTTTATTTCCCAACACAAATTGTAATTGTTTTTTTGAAATGACTTTATCTTTCATGAAATTTTCTGGCGCAACAGTAATAACTTCTGCTAAAAAAAAGAAGGTTTTTAAGTGCTCATTTATAGAATATACTTTTTCTGTAATATGCCCAACACATTCGGTATGTGTGCCATGTGCATGCGGATTAAATTGAATATTATTGAAATTTATACTAGCTCCTTCACTTACAGCAGCAATCCATTCACCGTCTTCAACGGGTTCTATTTTAGGTTCATCAATATACCATGCATTAACATTGTTTTTTGATGATACGAGTGGCATTGAAATATCTAGTGGTTTTGATAAATCTATTTGTAATTTTCTAGAATTGTATCGTATTGTTGCAATCAAACTAAATTAATTTTAAAAAGGTTTGAAGCAATGCCATCACTTAAAAATTTACCTTTTTTTGTTGTTAACAATTTGTCATCATCAATATACAATAATTGTTCCTTAATGTAAATTTCTGACTGCTGTAAAAGGTATTTTTTATAGTTTGTTCCAAAATCATTTTCAACTTTTTTTAATGACACGCCCCAAATTGTTCTTAAACCTGTCATTACATATTCATTGAATTTATCTGTTGCAGTAAGTATTTCTATTTCTGATGGTAATTTATTTTTCTGAATACTTTTAATATACTTTGTATTATTAGACACGTTCCAACTACGTTGGTCACCATCGAATGAATGTGCCGATGGACCAATACCTAAATAGGATTTCCCTAGCCAATAAGAAGAATTGTTTTTACTAAAAAAATGGGGTTTTCCAAAATTTGAAAGTTCATAATTAACAAAACCTGAGGTTTCTAATTTATCTACAAGAATATGAAATTGCTCTTGAGCCAAATCGTCATCAACATTATCAATAATACCTTTTTTTATAAACGTTTCTAAAGCTGTTTTAGGCTCTACTGTTAAAGCATAACAAGAAATGTGCGGTACATTAAACGACAGAGCTGTTTCTATATTTGTAATCCATTCTTCATTACTCAATCCTGGGATTCCGTAAATTAAATCAATCGAAATATTATTAAAATATTGAGTTGCGGCAGATAAACATGCTTTAGCTTCGTTCTTATTATGTGCACGATTCATCAACTTTAAGTCTCGCTCAAAAAACGATTGAATTCCAATACTTAATCGGTTTATTGGACTATCAGATAATTCAATAATAATATCGTTTGATAAATCATCTGGATTCGCCTCTAAAGTTATTTCTGGGTTGATAATAACTGGATAGTTTTCATAAACCGTGTTTACAAGTAATTCTAATTCGACTCTATTTAATAAACTTGGAGTTCCCCCGCCAAAATAAATAGTTTCTATGGTATCATTTTGAAGTTCGTTTTTTCTTAATTGTAATTCTTTAACTAAACATTGTATGAGCTCATCTTTCTTCTTCAAAGACGTTGAAAAATGAAAATCGCAATAGTAACAAGCCTGCTTGCAGAAAGGTATGTGAATGTAAATGCCGGCCATTATTTCTTAATTCTACCTTCATTTTGCTTAACAAAAGCACTCCAACCAGAATAACTTTTACCCACTTCAATTCTTCCTGAATTATAGAAATGGCATACCGCAGCAGCTAAACCATCAGTAGCATCTAAATTTTTAGGAAGTGTTTTTAAACCTAATAAACTTTGAAGCATTTTAGCCACTTGTTCTTTACTGGCGTTTCCGTTCCCAGTAATAGCCATTTTAATCTTTTTAGGAAGGTATTCTGTTATGGGAATTTCTCTACTTAAACCAGCTGCCATAGCTACGCCTTGCGCTCTACCTAGCTTCAACATACTTTGTACGTTTTTGCCAAAAAAAGGCGCTTCAATGGCAATTTCATCAGGATTGTGAGTATCAATAAGTTCAATAGTGCGTTCAAAAATTAGCTTAAGTTTTAAATAATGGTCGTCGTATTTTTTTAAATCCAACTCATTAAGCTGCATAAATTCCATGGTTTTTCCAACTACTTTAATAAGTCCAAAACCCATAATGGTTGTTCCAGGGTCTATTCCTAAAATTATTCTTTCTTTTTGCATTAATCTCCACAATAATAACAACCACTTAACGATATAGATGCGCCAAATGTTATGGTTAATAAATCTCCATTAAATGAACCAAATCCATCAGAAATAGGATTAAATTCTTTACCGAAACCTAATATATAAGAGGTGTCTAAATAAATAGAAAGCTTGTCTGATATACCGTAATGAAACTCAACACCACCAAGCATATTTAAATAAGAAGTTTTATTTGCTCCATAATTCCCCAAAGGCTTAATAGTAGATAATCCAGGACCTGCATGAATAAAAGCTCCTATTCTATCAGAAAAACTGGTGATTTCAGAAACATCATAAACCAATTGTACATTAATGCGCGAATAATTAACTTTAAACTCTGTAGAATTATCTGCGTTTGAAAACCGATTGAAACCAAAATCTAACTTGCCTCCTAATTTTGGTTTAAACATATATTGCAACCCCAAATTTATTGTTGGAAAATTAATTGAATTTGCCTCAAAAGCAGTAACAAACCCATTTGAAGATGGGCTATTTACACCCAGAGCAAATTGTGCTTTAATAGTGCTGGTATCACCTTGGGAAAAACTTGAAAAACTACTAAAAAGTAAAACTAATAAAACCCATATGTAATTATTCCATTTAAAATTTAAGGCCATTGTGGTAATATTAATTTAATTTGCAACACTAATGCATTATGCGCTTCCATACAAAACTAAACAATTCTTTTTTGTGCTTGTTAAATTAAGTATTGTTGTTGGTGCTTTTTATTTTATTTATGAAAAATTAATAAATAACGACGCATTAAGTTTTTCTAATTTTATAGAGATTTTAACAAAAAACAAGGTTTTTTCAGTCAAAAACATCACTTTTTTAATCATTTTAAGTTTTTTAAATTGGTTTTTTGAAATTTTAAAATGGCAAACCTTAGCAAGTTTTATTAAAAAAATAAGTTTTAAAAGTGCTTTAGAACAAAGTTTAGGAGCATTAACCGCATCCTTATTTACTCCAAACAGAATTGGAGAGTATGGCGCCAAAGCTATTTATTATGCTACTCATTATAGAAAACGCATTATGCTTGTTAATTTAATGAGCAACCTTTTACAAATGAGCGTTACTACTATTTTGGGAATTATTGGTTTTAGTTTTTACATATTAAAATACAATCCAGAAATAAATCATTATAAACTAGCTCGATTTGTGATTTTAGGTTTAATGATTTTTATCTTATTGGGTTTTGGAATAGCAAAAAGTAAATTCAGTATCAAAGGGTTTTCATTAGAAAAAATCAAATATTTCATTATACAATACCCTACACATAAACTGGTCTCTGGGTTTATATTATCTGTAATTAGGTATACTATTTTTTCCTTTCAGTTTTATGTACTATTGTGTATTTTCAATGTGCAATTAAACTATTTAGATGCCATGATTATAATTACCTCAATGTATTTATTGGCTTCGGTAATTCCTTCTATTTTTATTTTTGATATTATTGTAAAGGGTAGTGTAGCCGTCTATTTATTTACTTTAATTGGAATAAATGAATTAATTATTTTATCAATTATTACAATTATGTGGTTATTAAATTTTGTTATTCCAAGTATTTTTGGAAGTTATTATGTGGTTAATTTTAACTTTCCAAATGATAAAGATGAACTATGATTTTAATTAGCCTTTTTATTACAATTATCTATTTACTTTTAATAGGAAGTTTCATTTTTGGCTTTGACAAAATTCCTGTGTTTCATCTTGAAGACATTACTTCTAAGACTAAATTTTCAATAGTAATTCCTTTTAGAAATGAGGCAGAAAATTTATCCAGTTTGTTAAATTCTATTGAGTGTTTAAATTATCCTAAACATCTTTTTGAAATTATTTTTGTGGATGATGATTCGGAGGATAATTCAGTTGATATCATAAAAAAAGCTCTCAATGGTACTAAAGAAAACATTCAAATTGTTTTAAACAATCGCAAAACAAATTCTCCAAAAAAAGATGCTATAACCTCAGCTTTAGAAAAAGCAAAATATGAATGGATAATTACTACAGATGCCGACTGCATTTTACCTAAATACTGGTTAGATAGCTTTGATGAATTTATTCAAAAAAACAATTCAGTTTTCATTGCTGCACCAGTTAGTTATACTCGTAATAATTCATTTTTAAATCGTTTTCAAACACTAGATATTTTAAGTTTGCAAGGTGCTACAATTGGCGGTTTTGGGCTAAACAAACCCTTTTTATGCAATGGAGCCAATTTAGCTTACAAAGCGTCTATTTTTAATGAAGTAAATGGTTTTCAAGGCAACACGAATATAGCCAGCGGAGACGATATTTTTCTGCTTGAAAAAGTCCATAAAAAACAGCCAACCCAAGTTCATTATTTAAAATGCAAAAAAGCTATTGTAAAAACAAAATCGCAACCTACTTGGAGCGCCTTAATATCTCAGCGTAGGCGTTGGGCAGCAAAAACAAGTTCTTACAATAATTTATTTGGAAAACTAACAGGCTTAGCTGTTTTACTAATGAATATTTTAATCATTATTGGTTTGTTAATGTCTTTCCTTGGGGTTTTAAAATTTAAAACCTTCTTTTACATCATATTTATAAAGTTTAATATCGACTTCTTTTTAATTTATAAATCATCCTTGTTCTTTAATCAAAAAGATATTTTAAAAAGCTATATATCAGGATTCATTGTATATCCTTTTTTTAGTATTTATATAGCTTTTACTTCTTCTTTTAGTGGTTATAAATGGAAAGGACGTTACTTTAAAAAATAATTTTATTAGTTTTATCTCTTATGGATTTATTTAAAAAAACTTCCAATCCAGCCTTTAATAATTACTTTTTTGAGGAGAAAAAGACTCCGTCAAAAACTATGACGGTAACTGGTATTTTTATAAAATCCATGTTTTCCATAGCTATTATAATCATCATATCTGTTGGTATGTGGAGACTTCATCAAGAAGGTATTAAAATAAAATGGTACTCTTTAGGTGGCATGTTGGCAGCTATTATTATTAGTATTGTTATTTCTGTACATCAACATTGGGCACATATTCTTGTTCCGCTTTATGCTATAGCTAAAGGGTTTTTCTTGGGAGCTGCAACAGTTTATGCACACGCACAGTTTCCAAATTTACCCTATCAAGCCATAGCTATTACCGTAGTTACTTTTATAGTTATGTTGTTACTCTATCAAACACAACTTATTGTTGTTACAAAAAAGCTGAGGAGCGTTATAATTACAGTAGCTACAAGTATTTTTATAATCTATATTATTTCATTGATATTGAGCTTTTTTGGAATAAAAGTTTTTATTTGGGGTACTTCATGGCCTGCCATAATTTTTAATATTATAGCAGCCATTTTCGCCTCATTATCGTTACTTCTAGATTTCGATTATATAGAACGACATAAAAACAAATCGCCTAAATACAAAGAATGGTTAGCCACTTGGGGACTTCTTGTAACCTTGGTTTGGTTGTATATGGAAGTATTAAGATTAATGCGGAAACTAGCTATTAGATTTTAGTTTACATTAATAATAACTGGCAAATTAAACTCTGTAGTTACTTGTTGGCCTCTTTTAATAGCTGGAAAAATTTGAGGAAAAGAATCTAAACTTTTATTAATTAATTCTTTGATATTAGGTATTTCAAGCTTAGTTAAGGAGTCCATATCAAAATCCATAAGAAATATTTCTCCTTTTTTAGAAATTTTAAAATGTAAATTGATGGTATCTTTTATGTCTTGTGTAACAATTAATTTTTCGTCTTTTAAATACTTACAAATATTTGTGGTTAAAACATTCTGAAAGCAGACTTTTTTTTCTTCTTTTAATAAAAGAGAATCACATTCAGTGAAACTTGGATACTCATCAACATCGTTCCAATTAAAAACCTGTAATTCCTCTTTTAAAATGGCTTCAGATGATGTCTTTTTCACATTAAAATACTCGCAAGAGAAAAGCATTAAAACTATAATAAAGACTAAAGTTTGTTTCATGGTTTGGCTAAAGCCCGAAAAATACGATTTTTTTGGTTTTTAATCTGTTTTCAAGAATTTTTCCTTTTTAATTTGTGAAATTTTTTCATCAGCAAACTTACTCATCCTTCCGTTTGAAAACTTTTTCTTAAAATCTTCATAGGCTTTAATCTTAGCATCATAATCTTCATAATAGGCTTCCAAAGTTATTGCTAAATGAAAATGAGCAAACTCATTTGACGGCTCTTCCTTTATAGCTTTTTTTAATGCAGCTATAGACGCTTTGTACTTTTTTTGACGATTTAAAACGGTGGCTAATTTCATATATTCTCTATCTAGCGGTTGATCTAGTGCTAAAAGTGCTTGTGAAATATATTTTTCGGCTAATTCGAAGTTATCTAATTCGCTATAATACGTACCTATTACATATCTAGCAGTAGCGTCATTTGGATTGTATTTTAAAGCCTTCAATCTATTTTCTAAAGCTTTTTCAATATTGTAATGCTGGTAATAGCTTAAACTCAATTTTTCATAAATAAACTCTGAGGTCTCTCCTAATTCAATCAGTTTTTCAAACCATTTTATAGCACCTTTATAGTCTTGTTTCCAATAATAGTTTTGTGCTTTTAAACTTATGAGTTCAATATTATTCTCGTAAGTTTCAAAACCTTTATCTATGTACATATCTACCATATCGTGCTTACGCTTTTGGAGATAGTATTTTGCAATTTTATAAATGGCTTTTTGATGAGTTTCATCTAACTCGAAAGTTTTTTGAAAACGTTTCATTGCAGTAGAATCTTTTAGTTTTTCCAAAACTAATCCTAACTCATAGTGGTAATTTGGATTATTATCATCTTTATTAATCAAATCTGCAAATACTTGAGATGCTACTTCATATTTTTTAGTTCTTGAAAGTAACCTTGCATATTCAAATTTTATCAAGGTATTGTCTGGGTTAGCTTTAACACTAAGTTCATAATGCTCAAGAGCTTCTTTATAGTTACCAATAGCCATGTAAGCTCTGGCTATCTTATCAAAAACTTCATATTTGTTATTATATAATTTGTATTGCTCTATAGCTTTTGAATAATTACCATTTACATATAAGCTATCTGCAATGTTCAAAACCGAAGTTTGAGCTTCGGTTTTGAATAGTATCAATAAAAATATTATTAAGTATCTAATCATTTATTTTTTATCTGCTACTTGAAAAATTATTGGTACAGAATAAAGCACATCAATCTTTTCTCCTTTATTTTCACCAGGAATTAATCTTGGAATTGATTTAACAACACGTATTGCCTCAGCTTCTAAATCGGGATGCGGAGCTCTAGATTTTTCAATTTCAATACTACCTTTTTTTGTAATTTTAAAAACAATATTTATTCGTTGCTTACCCTTTAACCCTAGTTGTTGTGCCATTTTGGTGTTAAACTTTTCAGCTATAAATTTTTGAATACCAATTGAAGTACATTCTCTTTTCTCGTTTTCATTTTCTAAATCTTGGCATTCTGGTAATACTGGAGCCACTTCTACAATAGCGAAAGGCAGTGTCGTTTCGTCTAAAGTTTCTTCTTTATCAATTAACTCATTAACTTTATCTGAAGCCTGTTTGCCTTTAATATCAAAAATAATAGGTAACGAATATGGGACAGTAACCGCCTTGCCTTTTTGCATCCCTGGTTTCATTTTTGGTAGTGATGAAATAACCCGAATTGCCTCTGTTTCTAATACAGGGTGTGGACCTCTAGACTTAATACCTATTATATTTCCTTTTGTATCTATTTTAAAAATGACATTTATCCGCTGTCTCCCTACTAAACCATATTCACTAGCTTTTTTTGTATCAAAATTTTCCACTACATATTTAGCAAGTTTTTCATTCATACAATTTTTCATTTCTGCATTATTCTCTAAATCCTCACAACCTGGATAGACTGGCACATTCTCGATAACAGCAAAAGGAACTTCAACTTCATCTTGCAGTACTAAATCTGTTTCGTTATCATTTGCTTTATCTAAAACTTGAAAAATTATAGGTAATGAATATGTAACACTTACTATTTTTCCTTTCTGTCTTCCTGGAATCATTTTAGGCAAGGTTTTTATAACGCGAATTGCTTCCTCTTCCAAACTTGGATGGGGAGCTCTAGATTTAACACCTGTAATATTGCCTTCTATATCTATTTTAAAAATAAGGCTTATACGCTGTCTCCCTTTTAAACCTAACTCTGTAGCCAGATCTGTATTAAAATTTCTATTTACATGCCTAGATATGCTTCTAGACATACATTCTTTTTTAGCGTTATTTGTTGTTAATGATTCACAACCTGGGAAAATCGGAGCTTCTTCTACTACCGCAAAAGGAACTTCTGTGGAATCTTTATATTTTGCTCTTGACCTTAATAGTTCTATCACCTTTTCCTTTTTTTCCTTTGAAAAGTTTGTTGAAGGTTCTTTAGGCTCCCATTTAAAATAGGTTACATACGACGTTCCATCAGGAAAAGATAACTCGCTTTTTGAAAACCCTTCGGGAACTTTTTCATTAACATTATGAACACTATAATTGATAGTGTTTTTTTCTTTATCAATGTTAGACCAGCCAACATAATCTTTATTTTTTTTAAGGAATGACTCATACTTTTCATGAATCTTCTTTTTTTCCCCAACAGGTTTTTCTCCTTTTACTGAAGTATAAGAGTATTGACTTAAATCAATATTTTCCTTTTCAGCTTCTTGAGCCTCTGCCGAAGTATAAATTAGCATAGCAAAAACCATTGGAATCAGCAATGCATATTTAAATAAATGACTTTGTTTTGACTTTGCTTTTGATAACATAACGATTCGTTTTTTGATTAATGATTGTTTAAAAAAAGTATTGATGAATGATATATTTTTAGTCTCGAAAACTTGAGACAAAAGATTTTGATAGTAAGCGTTTTTATCTTGATGTTTTACTGCATTTGCGTCAGCAATAAACTCATGCAATGTTGCCATTCTATTTTGGTAAATGTAAACTAATGGGTTAAACCAAAACGCAATACGCAGCAACTCAAAAAACAATAAATCTAAAGTGTGTTTTTGTTGGGTATGAATAAGTTCGTGTTTTAAAATGGTTTCTTTCTCTTCAGCATCAATACGTTCTCCTAAGAAAATGTAATGAAAAAAAGAAAACGCTGCAGTACTATTAAACAGTTCTACCAAAATAATATTCCCAATAGCTTGCTTTGGATTTTTAATAATTAAAACAAAAATTTTAATCAACTTATACACAAACAAACACAACGCAATGGATAAACCTATATAAAATATAATTTCCCAAAACGATATAGTATTTCGTTCCAAGATTACTGGATTCAAATTAATGGTATTATTTAGTTTTCCTGAAGATTGACCTATAACAACTTCTGGTAATGAAATGATATAATCTTGCGGCACTACTTTTTTAAAGCTATCAACCTTTATAAACGGAAGTATTAACGACAATACTACGGTAGATAAAAGATACAATCTGTTCCATTTAAAAAAGGTTTCTTTTCTTAAAAAAACATCGTATAACAGCAAAAAAATGAGTTGAAACGCTATTGTTTGTAAAATATAATGTAACATAACTATAACTCGTTTTTATTAATTTCTTTTAACACAGATTCTAAATCTTTAATATCCATATCATTTTTCTTTACAAAAAAGGACACCATACTTTTAAACGATCCTTGAAAGTAATTATCAACTAACTTATTTATAGACTGATTACTGTAATCCTGCTTTTTCATCAATGGAAAATACAAATGCCCTTTTCCTGCTTTTTCGTAATCAACAAATCCTTTATTTTCTAAAATTCGAACAATTGTAGACACTGTATTGTATGCGGGTTTTGGTTCAGGAAGTTGTTCTATTATAGCTTTTACATTCGCTTTTTTTAACAGCCATAATATCTGCATAATGTCTTCTTCTGCCTTTGTAAGTTGCTTCATAATTATTATTGATTTAACTTTTAACTAAATGTTTAGTTGAACAAATATAACTAAATTTTTAGTTTAAACTAACTCTTTAGTTACATAATGTAACATTTCTTGTTTTTAAACGTCTAAACATATGTAGAACACAAATATTTTTTATGGATATAATTCTAATCATTATAGCTTTTATGTTTATGCTTTTAGGCATTATTGGAAGCTTTTTACCCATTTTACCAGGACCTATAACTAGCTGGCTTGGTTTACTTATTGCTCATTTTACTAATGCAATTCCCATAAACAAAAGCTTTTTAATTATTACTTTTATTATAGCTGTTTGTATATGGGTTTTAGATTATATAATTCCTGCAATTGGCACAAAGCGCTTTGGAGGAAGTAAAGCAGGAATGATTGGTACTACTATTGGTCTTATTGTTGGTTTATTAGCCCCAATACCGGGCGGTATTATTTTAGGTCCGTTTTTTGGTGCTTTAGTAGGAGAACTTATTCATAAGAATGATTCAAAAATTGCCTTAAAAGCTGCTTTTGGTTCTTTTATTGGCTTCTTAACTTCTACTTTTATAAAGTTTATTGTTGCTATTATATACTTCGGACTTTTTATTGGAATATTAATCGATTACGGAAGTATAATTTTTAAGTTTTAATGAAAGAAGAAGTCCTGTGGGTCTCTCACCTCCACAGGACTTATGTAAATTGCTATTATCAACAAAAAAATTGAGGGATTAATTAATTTTTGAAGTGTTGATAGTACAAATATATATAGAACTTTCATCTTCAAGCTGTGGAAAAACCGTAACGCTTTTACGGTTAATTTATAGAACTTAGATATAACAAGCTTTTTGGATTGAAAAAAAAAGATAAAAAATTTAAACTTTTTATCTTTTCACCTTTTTTGGTAGTCTTTTGTTTACAAATTTAAACAAATCCTTTTTTTCTAGCTTCATTTAAAAGGGTCTCATCTTGACCATCTTGAACATTAAAAAGGTCTTTTAACTGCTTTTTCCTCTTTTCTACTGCGCTTAAAGATATATCTAAATGAGAGGCAAGGTTTTTAGTTTTTACTCCTTGAGAAAGCAAATGAAGTATTTTTCTATTTTTCTCATCAATTACAATATCGCTGGTAATTGTTTTTCTTATATGACTATTCACCGTTCCGCTATAAAAAGGTGGATTATTTAAAACGGCTTGAAATGCACTTGCAAGCTCGCTCGATGTTAAATCGCTCTTTATTAAAAAGCCTTCAGGATCTATAGTCTTTATTATATTATGTATTCTAAAAGATTCATTAAACATGGTTAATATAATAATCTTAGCATTAGGCAACACGTTACGTGCATATTCTGCTAAATCTTCACCAGAATTCATTGAACCATCTGTTGAAGGTGGTAGACTAATATCTACAAATAGGACATCATATGGTGTTGCATGCTCCATAGCCTTGTCCATAAAGTGAATGGCTTCGTCACAATTATTGGCAATATCTATGGTTAATTCTTGATTATCCTTTTTTGTAAAAAGCAATGTATTTTGATACCCCTCTATAATCATAGGGTGGTCATCAATCATCAATATTTTAATCTTTTGGGTCATTAAATTTAATGTAATGCAATTGGGGCTTCAATAGTAACTGTTGTTCCTGATTCCTTTGTCGAGGTTATGTGTATTGTTCCTTCTATTTCATTAATTCTAGAGTTCATATTTTTTAAACCTATACCAGATTTAGTTTTATTTACGTCAAAACCAGAGCCATTGTCGTTTAAAGTTAAGCAAATTTTATCATTTTTCAGTTTAAAATCAATATTTACAAGTGTGGCATTAGCATGTTTGTAGATGTTATGAAGCGATTCTTGAACTATTCTGTAAAAGTGAATTTTTGTTTTATTAGATACTTTATCCCAGCTAATAACATCCTCATGATTCAAATTATAATCTAGATTATATACTGTTGTCTGATTTTCTACTAGCGTTTTTATAATATCTATAAAGCCTGAACCTGAAACAAAGTCTGTATTTAATTCATGAGATACTTTTCTAATATCCTCCTCTATAGTTTTAAGTTCACTTATGTATTGACTTCGTGTTTTTATGGCTTCATCACTATTATTCATATTTAAGCTATCTAAACTCAAACGTGTTCCAAATAAACGTCCTAAAACACCATCATGTAGCTCTTCAGAAATACGTTGCTTCTCTAACGTCCTTGCTTCCTCTATGCCTTCATTCTGAGATAACATTAAGTTATATATTTCCTCATTCGCTTCCTGTTGTTGCTGCACAAATTTTAATTCTTTATTCTTGTTTCTTTGGTTTATTACGATATATATTAATACAGATGTAATAATTACAACTATTGATATTATAAGCAACCACATACGCTCTCGCGCAATTTGGACATTCTCTTGCTCTATTTGGTTAGTTTCAAAACGAATTCTTGCCAATTTGTCACGAGTAGAGCGTTCAACTTTTATTAAACTATCACTTAATTTTACGTAGGCATTTAAATGTTTTGCAGATGCCTTACCTTCTTCTATTTCTGATAATAACTTAAGTGATTTTAATAAATCGTCGTTATAATACTGTTCAGAAATATCTTTGGCTTTATAGGCATAATACAAAGCTGAATCCTTTTGGTTTTTGTCATGGTAATATTCTGCAAGGTGGCGGTTAATAATTATTGAGTTATAGTTATTTACACTAAAATTTTCACTAACGCTTAGTGCCTTCAAATATAAATCTGGAAGCTTAGTGAGTTTCCCTGATTCATATAATGTATTAGCATAATTATCTAAAACTAAGGCATAAAAACTAGGTCGCTCTTTAATCAAGTTTACATTGGCTAAGATTTGATTAAAAAAACCCAATGCAATATCAAATTGTTTTAAATTTTTATAAACGAACCCAATGTTATTCAAAGAATTATCAACTCTATTTTTATCATTTAACTTTTTTCTTAGCTGTAATGCCTTTTTATGGTATTCTATAGATTTATCAAATTGCCCCAGTTCATTAAAACTGATTCCCAAATTATTGTAAACATGAGATTTGCATATATCAGCCTCATAAGAAACTTTGAAATTTTCAAGTAGTGAGATAGCTTCAAATGAAGTCACTTCAGCACCTGTATAATCTTTCTCATCAGATTGAATAGCACTTATACCGTATAATGTTTTTGCTAAGAGTAGTTTTCTATTAAGTTTTCTCGAAATTTTTTCGGCTTTATTATAATAATAATAAGAGCTATCAGTTAGGTAATTAAGCCTATATTCATGACCTAAATCATAGTAGGCTTCTGCTAATTTAGTGGAATCAACTATTTTAAAATTAGAAATGTTTTTATGAATTGAGTCTACTTTAGATAAATCTATTTGTGCCTGCACCAAATTAATGAAACAAGACAATAATGTTATATAAATGAGATTATTCCTCAACTTGATGAATTAAACAACTTATTTATCAAATGTATTTATAATTTTTCATTTATATAAATTAAAAAGCCCCTTTACAAATTATGTTATGTAAAGAGGCTTATATAATTTGCAATATTACGTTTTAGTCTTTTACTTGACCTCCAGTAAAATACTCTTGAGCTTCGTTATCAGTTAAAACATCATTCTCGTTTAAATCTTGTTTAGTACAAGATGAGAACATGGTTAAAAGTAATGCTAAAATTAAGGTAATTTTTAGGGATTTCATATTATTCGATTTAAGGTTAATTTATTTTTCTCTTTGTTTAATAATTAAATACAGATCGAAGACTTTGTAAAACAAAATCTTTCATGAGGGAAAAATGGATAATTAACTTAAAAACCGAACACAAATAAGTGCACAAATTTTTATACTTGCGAGGGATTGCGACCAAACAGTCTTAAAATGGATTAATTAAAACTTAGTTGCTAAGGGAATATTATTGGGGCACAAACTAAGAATGGCTAAAATAGAATAAAAAACAAGAATACAAACAAAATAATCGATTAAATGTTATTTTTTAACGTTTAAATGCGTTGTATTGATTAAGAATTGTTGATAACCTGTTAAAAACTATTTGAGAGTAGATTTATTTTTTACGAAACTTGTCTTCACAATTTTTGTTTTTACATCGCCTTCCCTAGAGGTGTTTTGCATCCTTTCAATTAACATTTGCGCAGCATTAGCTCCTATAACTTTAGCATGCTGCCTTATAGTTGTTAATCTTGGTAAAGAAAGGTTTGATGCAGATTTACTAGCAAAACCAATAACAGATATATCTTTTGGTACATTTAATCCAAACTTAGCCGAGGTATTTATAGCTATGATTCCTGAAGCACTATCTGCAGAAATAACACCATCAATAGGTTTATGTTTTTTGAAAAAGGATTTTATTTTTTGCTGAGCATCTTTATTCTTGTTAATCTTCAATATTAGAGGTTCATAATTCGTGTTTTCTAAAATTGCTTTCGCATATCCTCTTTCACGAAGCTTACCAATACTCAATTGATCAATATTACTTATAAAAGCAATTTTCTTTCTATTTTCTTTTTCAATTAAATACTTTGTAGCATTGTAAGTGGCATCAAAATCATCGACTATCACTTTATCACACATCACGTCATGAGCAACTCTATCAAACATAACTATGGGTAATCCATGATTAATAGTTCTCTTAAAATGCTCGACTTCATTTTTCGTTTGGGTTTCTTCAGCAACAGATAAAATAAAACCGTCAACACTTCCATTAGCTAGAAGCTGTAAACTCTCTTTTTCTTTATCTAAAGATTCATTTGATATACATGTAATTATATTGTAACCATGTTTTGTAGCCTCTCGTTCTATTCCAAAAAGTACCTTTGCTAGAAAATGATTTAAAATATCTGGAATTATAACGCCTATAGTTTTTGTTTTATTCTGCTTTAAACTTAAAGCTACTTTATTAGGTTTATATCTGTAAAGCTCTGCAAGTTCTTTAACACGCTTTACTGTATCTTCTCCAATTTCTTCGCTATTATTTAAAGCTTTTGAAACTGTAGATATTGAAACATTTAACTCTTTAGCCAGTTGTTTTAAAGTAACCATTAACTATATATGTATTACAATTTATTTAACGTTATCATGCAATTTACAAAACCTAATCATCAATTTGTATCAAAAATAACATTTTACAAAATTTATGATTAAAAAGTTAAGCAAACACATTAGATATTATACGAAAATGAAAGAATTTAATCTTGTAACAATCTTAAGAATACTATTTTTGTCGTTTTGACAAAATATGGACTTTTCAAAGGTTAAACTTATAGCTACAGATTTGGATGGCACTTTACTAAACAACAAAGGTGAAGTAAGCTCTCGTTTTTTCAATCTGTTTAAACAATTAAAAAAACAAAATATTCATTTTGTAGCAGCAAGTGGCAGACAATTTCAGAGTATTACTGCTAAATTAAATCCAATTAAAGAAGATATTTCAATTATTGCCGAGAATGGTGGTGTTATACAATTTAATGGTAAAGTAAATTCTTTATTAAAATTATCTTCTGAAGACGTCTTAATGGCTGTAAACACGTTACGAAGTATTAAAAACTGTTATATTGTATTATGTGGTAAAGAATATGCATACATAGAAACTGACAATGAAAAGTTTATTTCTAAATTCAGCGAATATTACAACGCTTACTATATTGTGGATGATTTAACCAAAGTTGAAAATGATGATTTTTTAAAAATTGCAGTTTATCATTTTAAATCTTCTGAAAATTATATTTTACCTCACATTAGTAACATTACAAATAAATTAAAAGTTACTGTTTCTGGTAAAAACTGGTTAGACATTTCTCATATCAACGCTAACAAGGGTTATGCTTTAAATAAACTTCAAAAAAAGTTAGGTATAACGGAAGAAGAAACTATGGTTTTTGGTGACTACAATAACGATATAGAAATGCTTCAACTTGCACATTTTAGTTACGCCATGAAAAATGCTCATGATAATGTTAAAGAAGTTGCGCGTTATGAAACGTTAAGTAATAATAATGAAGGTGTAGAACAAATTCTTGATTTACTTCTTAAACAATATTAATTTACTATTTTACATTTTTTTGAAAATTGGCTGGTAGTAAATACCTCAAAAAATATAATTAAATAAACCAACACAAATTGAATTGTTTATATTTGATTTACTAAAAAAAATAAAACTATGATTTTAGGAGTTTCAGATTGGTTAAGTGGTAAATTAGGATGGAAAGCAACTCATATCCGAATAGCTTTTGTAGTAGCTGTACTATTCTTTGGTGTAGGCATTGGACTTTATTTAATTCTTTGGATAGTTAAAATGCTTTCTAAATAAGCACTATTAATTAAATCCTTCAATAATATAAATTTCTTCGATATACCTAATATTTCCGTTCCTTAGATTGGGTTAAGCTGATCTAAAAAAACTGAACAGAATTTTAAAGATTAGTCCTCTACCCAAAATGGAATATTGGCATGAGCTGTATGATTGTTGCCATCTTCTACATAGATGAATAGTCGATAAGCACCCGATTCGGATGGGGCTAAAAATTTAGTATTTTCATTTGTGTTATCAGGAAATAAGCCTTTAACAGTATCTGGAATATACTCTGCATCTCCACCAGATTTAGTTGATCCACTTTCTTTCATAATTTCCCAACGAAAGATTAGTTTATCGTTATCAGGATCAGAAACTTCAACTTGGGCAGTGTAAGCTTTACCTGCTTTTAACTTTATATTGTTTACCGCTCTTTGTCCTTCCAATGTAAAATCATGTAATCTAGGTGTTCTGTTTTCTGGCCATTTTCCATTCCAAACATAGTGCATTACGTCAACTGATTCTGTCTCATTCCCATCTGCCATAAACATGCCGAACCAGGTGGGTGTTCTTTCTTGCTTTTGACCCCAGAGAAATACAAAAGAACCCATAACTTGTGATTGAGATATAATTGAATTTTGATATCGACTACGATACAAATCTGCTTTAACAGAACTATTATTTTCTAATGGTGCTCCCCATTGGGTTTTTCCTACTTCCCAATAGCCAGTTGCTCCCCATTCAGTTATTAATAAAGGTCCTTCATAACTAGATCTCGCAATAATTTGAGGAAGAACATCTATAGGCGCATATAATTGTATACTCAAAAAATCTAAATCTGGTGCTCTATTTGCAATCAAATCTACATTCCGTTTATCGATTCCAGCCAAGGGTGTTGTAGTTAAATGATGTGGATCTACTTCATGAATCATTTTAGATATATCATTAACTGCTTCCCAAACTTTAGGGTTTTTTGATTGATGGTTCATTTCATTACCTATTCCCCAAATCATCAATGCAGGATGATCTTTCAATTCCATTACACGTTTGCGAATACTTTCTAATTGTTCTTTTACAGCTTTTTCATTGTTGTAATCAAAACCGTGGCGTTCTAAACCAACCCAAACTCCCATCATAACTTTCATACCAAGTTCTTGAGCTTGGTCTAATATTTCTTTACCATTATCTGTACTCCAAGTTCTACAGGCATTGGCTCCATGATTTTTTAAAGCCTCAAGGTTACCGTTATCTGCTAGACCTGCTCCTTTAATATAGAATGACTCTCCATTTAAAAAAATACGGTATCCCCCATCTGTAAGTCGGATTTCAGATTTTGTTATATCGGTCTTGGATTTCTTTTTGTTTTGCGCATTACAACTACAAAGCAATACAAAAAGAGAAATAAATATTAAGTAACGATTTTTAAAAATTATGTATTTCATTTATTTGCTTTTTAGTTGTTATGTTAATATTTGGTTTTCTTTTCGAATATTAGTTATATAGTATTTAACATATAGTTTTGTACACCTTCAATTTGATTGGTAAAGCTTTTTGATATATTAAAATACGGCAATCCAACTTTGATACATGATTTCCTTATGAGCTTGCTATGAGTAATCATATTCTTTACATGATCTATAATATAAGCATCAGACTTATCCAATAACCAATCATTTTCTTTTTTACTAAAAGATCTTATTTCATTTACTTTTTGGTCAATATTTACATTTGAATAGCCTAAAAAACATATTTTTATTTCTTCAGGATAATCCTTTAACAGTTCAATTATCAATTCTGGCAAAATGGCTTCTCCTTCAATAATACAGTTTGTTTTAGCGAATATCATACTCTCTCTCTAGCATAGCTTTTAAAAAACTCCATAATCTTTCTGCTATGTCATCTGGAAATAATAAATCATGAATTCCATATTCGGGAATTCCATTTGTAAAACCCATCATAATCCAATCTAACGATAAATAAGGAATTTTCATTTTAACCGATAGTTCTTCTGCAATAATAGTTTTTCCAGATCTTGATGCACCACCAATTATATATAACATATTATAGATTCTTACTAAACTATTACTTTTATACTCCTAGTAGCTAATTTATTAAAAAGTTAAGATGTTTCCTAGGTATTTACTTTTATGAATTAACATTAAGTAAGATTTTGGAAACTATTATTTTTATTTTAGTCACTTCAAAATCATAAAATTTGTTAAATCTTGAAATCTGAACTTGATATTTAATTTCCCTCTAAAATTAAAAGTCTTTCAATATGAATACTACGATTCATTCTGAATTTTACAACATTTTCTTCTTTAGAAACTTATCCCATATCATCTTCTAAATAGGTTCTCGGACTCCTAAACTTCATTATTTTATAATTTGGTATAAATTTATATGCAATGAAACAAATTTTAATTTCAATATTCATATTATTCGTAATACCAGTAAAAAGTCAAACCTACCAATTAAATAAAAATTTAATAGACAGAGATAAAAAAGACTTCTTAGGGTGTAAAAAAGAGGTTCTAGATGTTGAAGAAAGTTTTACGTTTAATTTAAGCACAGGAGATTTAGCAGCATCCTTCAATGATGTAAAAGACGAAAAATCCATAAGTCCTGAATACCTTGAAAAGTTGAAAGACTCTCTAACTAAGGACTCATTGAATTCTAAATTACTCTTTGATATAGGCAATTATTATGACAGAATTCATGACAAAAATAACAGCAACAATTACTACAAAGCCGCTTTAGAGCAAATTGATGTTAAGCTTTTCGAGAGTGATTCGGCATTATTTTATGGCACCAGAGGTTATTTAAAATTTAAACTAGGTATGCAAGGATACATTGAAGACGCCAAAAAGGCGCTTAATTTAAACCCCAACGAAGAAGCATCTTTAGGATTATACCTAACATCTTTATTGTCCAATAATAACTATGAAAAGGCAAAAAAGTTTACCATTAATAGATTAAATAATAACGAATCGTTCCCAGAAATCTCTATTTTATATTTAATAATTATTAATAGCATAGAGCATTTTTCTAAATATATGTCCATGGATCCGACCTATAAAAAAGAAATAAGTCAGAGGCATTTTAACAAGTTAATAGATTGGTCATCCATCGAAATCTACTGTAACAAACTAAATGATAAGCAAGCCGCTTTAAAACTGAATAAATTAAAGTTTTTTTTTAACCTTATTGTAAAAGTCACCCTCTTTGATAAAAATGAAAGTGGAAAAATACTTTTTAATTTTTCTGAAAATGAAAAAAAACAAATTAAAAAACTAGAGCGTTGGTTGGTCAGCTCCTTAAAGCATAAAACGTTAAATCCATATACCGCATATAAATGCCTTGGACTTATTAATTTCTTCTGTTTTGAAGACGCGGAGGTCGCTACTAATTATTACCAAAAAGCAATACAGATCTTCCCCATAAACAAAAAAAAAGGCGAATTTAATCTAGACGAAGTTTATACAAATTTATTATCCATTTATAGCTATTTAGATAACAAGACAGAATACGAAAATTTACTATTAAAAAAAATTGAAGACCCTGAAGTTAAATCTATTTCTGATTATATTAACCTGTCTAAATTCTACTTTTTAGAAAATCAAATAGAAAAAACCCGATTCTATATAAATGAAGCTGAGAAAATAAATTCACATCAATTTGATATTTATCGTTTAAAAGCGCATGCAGACTTTGTTGAGGAAACAGATATTATTCTGGAAGGGTATTACATGAATAAAGCATCCCGATTAGCAAAAACCGATTATGATTATTATCGCCTTTATTTACAATATGCCATCTATGACATGTTTAATAATAAACCCAATGAGGCATTTAATAGACTAAGTATTATTAAAAAAAATAGTGAAGATTGTAAAACTTGTGATAGACTCATCACAACATATTTTAAAATTGACAACTAATACATAAAAAAAGAAAAGCTACACCGCACATGTTAACCTTATTTTTCTCTTTTGTTCTTTCTAATTAATAGTATAATTTATTGAAGTGTAAATTAAGGAAGAGCAAAAAAAAGGCATATGCAAACACATACGCCTTATACTAGCTATTAACCTTCAAATCCTTGTTTGAAAGAATTAAAAGCCAAATTAATACTTATTGAAGTTTTCTATGTAACATTTATTACAGATCGTAAATGCTTGATTAAATTTTTATATCCCTGAAGCGATCTAAAACAAAAAAGCTTCACAATTTCGATAACTCGAAAAAGGAAAGCTTTCCATTGGTTACCAAATCACTTTGGCAAACTACATCCCAGACACCTCTGGGACAACACAACATCTTAATACTAAAAAAGCTCTAATTTCTCAGAGCTTCTTTTGCAATTTTTGCGGTCTGGACGGGACTCGAACCCGCGACCTTCGCCGTGACAGGGCGACATTCTAACCAACTGAACTACCAGACCGTTGCATTATTGCGGTTGCAAATATACACGCCTTTTTTTATATCTCAAATCTTTTTTCTCTTTTTTATAGAAAAAAATTATCAAGAGAACTTTTGACGTTCTATCATGTAGGTGGTGAGGATGTTATTAAAATCCTTCTTAATATCAGCCTCTACATACTTTATTTTGTATTGAGCACATTTTAATCGTAAAGCTTCAAAATAAGTGTCTACGGTTTTATTGTAACCCTCTTTTATAGAATCGGCGTACAAATTAATATACTCACCTGTTTCAACATCAATAAACCTTTTTGGTTTATTATCAAAATCGAAATTTAATTCTTTAGCTTTATCAAACACATGAAACAAAACCACTTCATGCTTATTGTATTTTAAATGGCGTAAAGCCTCAAACAACTTCACCTCATCTTCAGAGGTTTGAAACATATCTGTAAACAAAAATATCATAGAGCGTCTATGAATCTTTTCGGCTATTTCATGAAGATACTTATACGTTTCTGTTTGTTTATTCTGTGGTTTTGAGACCACAGCTTCACTTAAATGATTCAACAACATTTGATGATGCCGCTCACTGCCTTTTTCAGGCGCATAATAATCATAATTATCACTATAAATACTTAAACCAACAGCATCACGTTGTTTTTTCAAAATCTGCATTAACGAGGCTGCTGCCAATGCTGAAAATCCAACTTTATTTAAACTATCAATCGAAAACGAATCCAATTTCGGATAATGCATTGAGCTACTATTATCTAATATAATATGACAACGCAAATTGGTTTCATCATCATAGCGTTTCGTGTAAAGTTTATCTGTTTTAGCAAACAGTTTCCAATCTATATGTCGCGTACTTTCACCTTGATTATAAATTTTATGCTCCGCAAATTCTGCTGAAAACCCATGAAACGGACTCTTATGCATTCCGGCAATAAAGCCTTCAACCACTTGTTTTGCAAGTAACTCAAGATTTTTAAAACCTTCTGCTTTATTTAGTTCGCTTTGTAAATTCATTTTTTATAAGATGCCAGACCACTTCGCTATTAGAATCAAGAAATAAGACTTCAAACAAAAATGGAACTCATCTTTATTCTCTTATCTATTTTCTCTTCTCTAAAAAATTAGATAACACCATCAACAATCCCATAAGCCACAGATTCCTCTGCACCCATCCAATGGTCTCGATTAAAATCTTTCATAACTTTCTCAAAACTTTGTCCACAATTATCTGCTAAAATTTTTGCGCTTAACTCTTTAGTTTTCAAAATTTCTTGAGCTGTAATTTCAATATCACTGGCTTGCCCTCTTGCTCCTCCACTTGGTTGATGAATCATCACTCGTGCATGTGGCTGAATAAAACGTTTTCCTTTGGCACCAACCGATAACAATATAGACCCCATTGAAGCTGCCAACCCTGTACAAATAGTCGACACATCACTATTTAAAGACTTTATACAATCATACATAGCAAAACCAGAAGTTACATAACCGCCTGGACTGTTAATATATAAATGAATATCTGCAGTTTCCAAAGCATCTAAATAGAGTAATCTATCAATCACATGTTTAGCAGATTCATCATCTACCTGACCCCATAAAAAAACTTTACGTTGTTCTATAAATTTGTTATTAATTGCGTCCTGAACTTTTATTGGTTTACTCATTTCTATTTTTATATTTATTCAACTAAAATAAAAAAAGGTTCACCATTATGGCAAACCTTTTAACTTTCTTTTTATTAAACTTTCTATAAAAGTCCATCAATAGCTTCTGTGTAAGCATTTTTTGGTGCAACACCAACTTGTCTTCCAACTACTTCTCCGTTTTGAAAAACTAAAACAGTAGGTATGTTACGCACACCATATTTAGCAGCAAACTCTTGGTTCGCGTCCACATCAACCTTTCCTACAACAGCTTTACCTTCATATTCATCGCTAATTTGTTCAATAATTGGTCCAACCATTCTACAAGGTCCACACCAAGCTGCCCAAAAATCAACCAATACAGGCTTATCACTGTTTAAAACTGTTTCTTCAAAAGTCGCATCTGTTATCTCTAATGCCATAATATTTATATTTTAATAAGTTCTTAAATCATTTTAATTACACAAAATTAGTCAAAAAAAAACCCAAAGCTTACAAACAGGCAATTTGTTTTCCCTATAATGGCATCAATTGGTTTTATTTAAATGTTTTGGGCGCAACCACAAGGGTCGGGCTATCCGTTACAAGTCCTCGCTCCCACCAAACGGGGTCGCTGTGGGCTTTCCTCTACTATCCCTTGCGCGGGTGCAGAATACCAATTGAAACTCCAGTTAAGCAACTAAAAAGTTGCATAATAATCAAAAATCGAACTATAATGAAAGATTCAATCAAAAAAGAAGTAATTTTTAATCACGCTATAGACCAAGTATGGAATGCCATTACAAAAGCCGAAGAAATATCAACATGGTTTATCCCAGCCGATTTTAAAGCCGAAAAAGGATATAAATACCTATTCACATCTCCACCAAACGAAAAAGGCTGTACTACCATTGGCGGAGAAATCTTAGAAGCAAATCCTTATGTTTTAGTTTACACATGGATTGTTGGCGGAACAGAAACAGAAACCACTGTAAAATGGGAACTAGAATCCACCGCTGAAGGCACAAAACTAACCCTAGAACACACAGGTATTTCAAACTATGCAGGCGAAACGGCTATTGAAATGTTCGAAAGCTTTAATGGCGGGTGGGACAATTGCATAAACGGTTTGACTAGCTATTTAAAAGATACAGTTAATGCAGGATAAAATCACCAGGCTTTTTAAAGCCATAGCAGACCCAACAAGGCGTGATATTTTTCATGCCTTGGTTATTGCAACCTCAGCATTATCAATCACTCAAATTTCAAATCAGTTTGATATGACGCGCCAAGGCGTTACCAAACACATTAAAACTTTAGAAGAAGCGGGATTAGTTTACATTAACTCACAAGGAAGAGAACGCTTTTGTAATGCCAACCCAAAAGAACTACAAGAAGTTAACAAATGGATAAAGCTCTACGAGCAATTCTGGGATGATAAATTGAGTAGTTTGGGGGATTATTTGGATAAACGAAACTCATAAATCTATTTAAGTTTATCTGGATTTTTTCCTAGTTTTTTAGATTCTGAAGTTACTCTTCTTTCTAATTTCTTAATATCTTCTTCAGCAGGTAATTCTTCAGGTTTGATACCTCTTTCTTTTAACAAACCTCTAACTCCCCTATTATTCCTTATATGTTCGGTAGTTATACTCTGTCCCGTAGCCAGCCCTTTTTCTTTTGTATTAAAAACAGTAATTTCAGTTGCGAAATCTTTAGCTTTTATGGTAATTGTTGGTAGAAAATCAGCTAATGCCCTACTTTGCGGAACATTCAACTTTTTTTTCATTTCTCTAGTAGACCTACCAAATAAAGCTTGATCACCTTTACTTCGTATTAATCCGAAGTTCTTATCGCTGCCTGTTCTTTCATAAATCAATTCAGACAATTCTTTTTCAGATAATGTTAGTTTTTGTCTCGCTTGTAAGCGTTCCCAATCTTTAATACGTTGTTCAATTAATTCAAATTTCCTCGTTTGAATTGCAAAATAGTTTTGAGCAAAAGCAATTTGCTCTTTCCTTGGATCTCCATTTTGAGCTATTAAATAACATGCATACCTTGTAAGCATAATATCTTCAATTTCTCTACTACTTCCTGATCCAAGAGCTACCATTTTGTTGACGTCAACAAAATGGTCAGAAACAACATTATCACTTGCTTCACAAGAAATTTTAGATTTCACTATTACTTTTTGAAAATTTCTCCATTCTGAATATCCTAAAAGATGCTGAATATCTCTCGCAAACCAAAATTCAATACCATTCTCAGTCGTCTGTGAATGGTTTTCAAAATTATCAGTCAATGATTTTATTATTTCTGATTTCATATTAATTTTTATTCTTAATTCATTTTGTTTAAATAAACTTTATTTAGTTTACAAACTATTTCTTTTTCAGTCAAATCATCTAAAAGCTCTTTAGACATTTTGATTTTTGTATTTCTACTTAAAGCTTCGACAGTAATATCATCATCATATACTACAAAATCTACTTTACAATCTCCCTCATGTTGATTCAACAACTCATTAAGACTTCTTATAAATTCCTTCTCAACATTTTTTAATTTAAAATGAAAAGACACTTTTTTTGCTTCCTTCTCTAGAATATCATGCAATAATTGAAAATTATTAAACTGTAATCTAGGGTCACTTTTCTTTCCTGTATCTTTATTTGTCCATCCTTCACGAATAAAGGCTTTTACTTGAACAAAATTATTAGGTAATAAAAAGTGTCTATATTTTAGATACTCTTCTCCAAAAATTCTAAGTTCAAAACTATCAGTATAATCTTCAATGGTAAACATTGCCCAACCTTTCCCTTGTTTACTCACACGATGTTGCACATCTGTTACTACACCTCCAAAAGTAAGTTCACTATTTAAATACGATTCCAAATGATTAAACATAGCTACGTTAGCATTACATAAAGCCTTAATCTCTATGCTAAAATCATCCAACGGATGTCCAGAAATATAAACCCCAACAACTTCGCGCTCTTTACTCAAGGTTTTCATGGTGCCCCACTCTTCACATGGTGGCACTTCGGGTTCTGCAAATTGCACACTGCTCTGCTCACCAAACATATCTATTTGTGCAGAATTCTTATTCTCCTTATATTTTTGAGCAAACTTTATCGCCTTTTCTAAAAAGGTAATCCCGTCGCCATCATCATGAAAATATTGTGCACGATGTATATCGCCAAAGCCATCAAAACCACCAGCATAGGCTAAATTTTCAAAGGCTTTTTTATTAGCTGCTCTTAAGTCAATACGTTTTGCGAAATCAAAAATAGAACTGTAATGCCCATCTTCTTTTCGGTTGTCTACAATCGTCATAACCGCACCATGACCCACACCTTTTATGGCACCCATCCCAAAACGTACCGCACCGTCTTTATTTACCGAGAACTTATAATAACTCTCATTCACATCAGGCCCTAAAACGTCTAACTTCATACGTTTACATTCTTCCATAAAGAAGGTTACCTGCTTGATGTCATTCATATTATTAGACAAAACAGCAGCCATATATTCCGCTGGGTAATGCGCTTTTAAATACGCTGTTTGGTATGCAATCCACGCGTAACATGTAGAGTGAGATTTATTGAAGGCGTAACTCGCAAAAGCTTCCCAATCCTTCCAAACCTTTTCTAGAATTTTAGCATCATGTCCGTTTGCACTGGCCTGCTCAATAAACTTAGGTTTCATTTTATCAAGTACAGCAATCTGCTTTTTACCCATCGCTTTACGGAGTACATCGGCTTCACCTTTTGTAAAACCAGCAAGACTTTGAGACAGCAACATTACTTGCTCTTGATATACCGTAATACCATAAGTTTCCTTTAGATATTCCTCCATGGCTGGTAAATCGTATTCGATTTCCTCATCGCCATGTTTTCTGCGCACAAAACTTGGAATATATTCCATTGGTCCTGGACGGTACAAGGCATTCATGGCAATTAAATCTTCAAAAACCGTTGGTTTTAAATCCCGAAGGTGTTTTTGCATCCCAGGCGATTCGTATTGAAACACACCCACCGTTTCACCACGTTGAAACAAGGCGTAGGTTGCTTCATCATCTAAAGGAAAACTTTCTGGATCCAATTGAATATCATGCTTAGCTTTAACGATTTTAACGGTGTCTTTAATTAAAGTCAGCGTTTTTAAACCCAAGAAATCCATCTTCAATAATCCTGCATCTTCTACAACCGAGTTATCAAACTGCGTGACGTACAAATCAGAATCTTTTGCCACAGAAACAGGCACAAATTTGGTAATATCATCTGGTGTAATAATGACGCCGCAGGCATGTATTCCAGTATTTCTTACCGAACCTTCAAGCGTTCTGGCAAGGTTTACGGTTTCTGCCTGTAAATCGCTACCATCGGCAATATTTAAAAGTTCGTTTACTTTCTCTAAATCTTCTGCCCTAAACTTCTTTCCGAGTTCTTTTTCATCTAAACCAAAAATCTTTCCTAGCTTAGACATGGTTGGGATTAACTTCGCAATCCTATCAGCATCAAACAAGGGTAAATCTAAAACACGCGCGGTATCACGAATAGAGGATTTTGCAGCCATCGTACCATAAGTGATGATTTGCGCTACTTGGTTAGATCCGTATTTTTCAATCACGTAATCCATGACACGACTTCTACCTTCATCATCAAAATCAATATCAATATCGGGCATACTAATACGATCTGGATTTAAGAAACGCTCAAAAAGTAAATCGTACTTCAATGGGTCAATATTTGTAATCCACAAGCAATATGCCGCCACAGAACCTGCTGCAGAACCTCGCCCAGGACCTACCGATACATCCATATTTCTGGCTTCGCGAATAAAATCTTCAACAATTAAAAAATACCCTGGATATCCTGTATTTTCAATAACGCTCAACTCAAAATCAAGGCGTTCTGTAACTTCTTCAGTAAGCGGTTCGCCATAACGCTTTTTAGCACCTTCGTATACCAAATGTTTTAAGTATGCATTTTCACCACGTTTACCACCGTCAACTTCATCTTCTTCATGCTTAAACTCCTCAGGAATGTCAAACGCAGGTAATAATACATCGCGCGCTAACTGAAACGCCTCAACCTTATCAACCACTTCTTGAACATTTACAATGGCTTCGGGCACGTCGCGAAATAAAGCCTTCATATCTTCTGAAGACTTAAAATAATACTCTTGGTTTGGTAATCCGTAGCGATACCCACGACCACGACCAATAGGTGTGGCTTGTTTTTCACCATCTTTTACACACAATAAAATATCGTGCGCATTGGCATCTTCTTGGTTTCTATAATAAGTATTATTTGTGGCAACTAACTTTACATCGTGCTTTTTGGCAAGTTGTATTAACGTAGGGTTTACACGATTTTCATCCTCTTGATTATGGCGCATTAACTCCACATACAAATCGTCTCCAAATTCATTTTTCCACCAAAGCAATGCTTCTTCGGCTTGGTTCTCACCAATATTCAACACTTTACTTGGTACTTCACCATATAAGTTTCCTGTAAGTACAATGATGTCTTCTTTATACTGCTGAATCAATTTTTTATCAATTCTTGGCAAATAGTAAAACCCATCTACAAAAGCATGAGACGATAATTTTGCCAAATTATGATAGCCATTTTTGTTTTTTGCGAGCAATACAATTTGGTAGCCATTATCTTTTCTGGTTTTATCTGCATGATCTTCGCATACAAAAAATTCACAACCCACTATAGGTTTTATAAGTTTAGCATCTGTAGATTCGCCACTTTCTTCGGCTGCTGCTATTTTTTCTTTAATGCTTTTATTTGCTTTATTTACAGCATTTACAAAGTGAAAGGCACCCATCATATTTGCATGATCGGTTAATGCTACAGCTGGCATATTGTGTTCTGCGGCAGCGGCTACAACATCTGAAACACTCATGGTAGATTGTAATACCGAAAATTGCGAATGGTTGTGTAAATGCACGAATTCTACATCTGATAAATCGGATGCATTTTGATTGATATCTTGGGTAGAAATTCCAGCTTTTGCTTTTTCTAAACGGGCTCGAATTTTAGCACTTTCTTTTTTGAGATTAATGTGCTTTAATCCGATAGTTTGAATGGTATCTGGATTCTCTTTTTTGAAGTTTTCAAAATAATCGGACTGAACATCTAACTGTTCTTTCGTGTACTCTCCTAAACGCACCAACTCGAAAAAACAACGCGTTGTTGCCTCTACATCGGCAGTAGCATTATGCGCTTCAGAAAAAGGTACACTAAATAAAAATTCATGCAATTCAGTAAGTGTTGGCAATTTAAATTTACCATAACGCCCACCTGGAATTTGGCACAAACTTGCCGTATGTTCTGTACAGGTATCTAAAACAGGAAGTTCTTGTAAAGGGTTTGCAACAGCGCCACGCACAAACTCCGCACCCATTATGTTTAAATCGAACTTTACATTTTGCCCTACAACAAATTTGGTTTTACCTAAGGCTTCATTAAACTTATCTAAAACCTCAGCCAAAGACACACCTTGTTCTTCAGCTAATTCTGTAGAAATACCGTGAATTTTTTCGGCATCATACGGGATATTAAAGCCTTCTGGTTTTACCAAATAATCCTGACTCTCGATACAGTTACCCATATTGTCGTGGAGTTGCCACGCGATTTGAATACACCTTGGCCAGTTGTCAGTATCTGTAATTGGTGCATCCCAACGTTTTGGTAAACCTGTGGTTTCAGTATCGAAAATTAAGTACATACGAGGTGTTTATTTATTGAATTGTTAAACTTTTAATTCTAGAATAACGAGCATATAAAAATAGGTAGAATTTGTACTTTTTTAAAATGAAGTTATAAACAGTTGTAAACAAAAAACGCAACCCGATGGGCTGCGTTCTTCTTAACCGAATATTAATATCTTATGATACTAACTCTTCTTGTACTTTTTCAGTATTAATAGCCGACTGAATTGCGTTTCTATGTCTGAATAACATGGCATCTATTGATGGCGGCAATGTTCTATCTTTTAAAATCTCGTCGTATTCTTCTAAACTAGCTTCTTCTCCTCGAATAGCTTCTTCTAAAATAGCTTCTTCATCATTTGATGAGAATAACGATTTTAAACTCATCCAGTTTCTATGTAATGTACCTTTGAAACTTCCTGAATCCTCGGGTATTTCTCCATATTGAAGAATCTCTGTTCTTAATTCTTTAGCAAATTCGCTTCGTTCTGTCGCTCTTCGTTTAAAGAAAATTTTTAATGTTGGACTATCTACATTTTCAGATGCATTTAAATACCCTTTTTCGGCATCATAGTTTTTAATTAATAATTCATTTAACTTGTTTGAAATTTTTTCTGTGTACTTCATTTTTCATTTTCATTTTAAATTTCAATAAATTCTTTAAAGATGCGTATTGTTTCACATCGTACACTTACAATATAAGTCCAAACTACAGTTTTGTCAAGGAGTTTAACAGGTTTTATAATACTTTTAAGAAGCATTAACATTTTAACTCCTTAATTAAGATAATTTATCATAAATTAGATTTTTAATATTTAACAGTTATCATGAAATCATTCTTGCACCTCTTAATCCTAACATTCACTTTAAACTGCTTTTCACAGACTACCCAATTGTATGTGGGCACATATACCAAAGGAAGTAGCAAAGGAATTTATAAAGTGGACTTTAATACCGAAACAGGACAATTAAACAACTTACAACTCGCTATACCAATAGATAACCCTTCATTCTTAACCTATTCTCCAGATAGAAAATATCTATATTCTACAAATGGCAGTGAAAGTGGATTCATTTCTTCTTACAAAATAAAAGATGATGGGAGTTTGGTTTTACTTACCCGCGTGAGTAGTAGGGGAAAAGGCCCATGCCATATTTCAATAAATAAAGAGGGCACAACTATTTCTGTATCAAACTACGCTGGAGGTACTATTGCATTGTATCCTATTAATGAAGATGGAAGTTTAGCAGAAGCCTCTCAGGTGTTTAATCATAATATCAAGGAAAGAGAATCTCATGCACATTCTGCTTTATTTTTTAATGATGAATTATTTGTGGCTGATTTAGGAAGAAATGCTGTATATCAATACATATTAAAAGATGACGCTTACACACTAAAATCTGATGCTATAGTAAAAACCAAAGGAAATCCTGGTCCGCGACATTTTAAACTAACTAAAGACGGAAAGTTTATTTACCTTATTAACGAATATGGTGCTACAATAACTACCATTAAAAGAACAAAAAAAGGATTTAAGCAAATTGATGAAGACAGCACTTTAGAGCCCGGATTTACTGAATTTAACAAATGTGCAGATATTCATATATCTAAAGATGAGCGTTTTGTTTATGGTTCTAATCGTGGCGAGAATACCATTGCTGTTTTTGAACGTAATACTAAAAACGGAAAACTTAATAAAATACAAAGTATGTTTGTTCATGGGTCTTGGCCACGTAATTTCACAATAGATCCAACTGGCAAATTCTTATTAGTTGCTAACCTAAAAACAGAAAATATTGCCGTATTTAGTATTGATAAAAACGCTGGCACACTTACTTACTTGCATGACTTTAAAACTCCAGAACCTATTTGTTTATTATTTTAAATTCGTGTTTAATAAAGTATTGGTTTTTAAAAAAATATGGTATATTTGCGCCCTCATTAATAACCGAGGTCGAGAACCTCAAATAATTAATTATTATGCCAGTAAAAATTAGATTACAAAGACACGGTAAAAAAGGAAAACCTTTTTATTGGATTGTAGCAGCTGATGCACGATCAAAAAGAGATGGTAAATACTTAGAGAAATTAGGTATCTACAATCCAAATACAAACCCAGCAACTGTTGAATTAAATGTTGATGGTGCTGTAACATGGTTACAGAATGGTGCACAACCAACTGATACTGCTAAAACATTATTGTCTTACAAAGGTGCTTTATTAAAGAATCATCTAGCAGGTGGTGTTAGAAAAGGTGCTTTAACTGAAGAGCAAGCAGAAGCAAAGTTTACTGCTTGGTTAGAAGAAAAAGAAGCTAAAATTCAAGCGAAAGCTGATGGTTTATCTGATGCTGATGCAAAAGCAAAAGCTGAAGCTCTAGCTGCCGAAAAAGCTGTAAACGAAGCAAGAATAGCTGCTGCTGCTCCTGTTGTTGAAGAAGCTGAGGAAGCAACTGAAGAGGCTACTGAAGAAGCAAAAGCTTCAAACGAAGAAGAATAAAAAACAAATTTTTTATACTTTTAAGCTCCGATAGAAATATCGGAGTTTTTTGTGTAAAATAGTATTTTGTTTTTCGACAAAATACGTGTTTCAACACATCCCACTGAAGAGCGGGATCTCAAACTGTCGAGTTTGGTTAAATAATTCCCATGAAGATGGGAATCTTGTAAATTTCTAGACAAACTTAAAAATAGATTCCCGCCTTCGCGGGAATGACAAAAAATTACTTTTTCAATGAAAAAAGAAGAATGTTTTTACCTAGGAAAAATTGTAAAAAAGTACAGTTTCAAAGGAGAAGTTCTAGCAAAACTGGATACAGACCAACCTGAACTTTACGAAAATCTTGATGCTATTTTTTTAGAATTGAGAAATAACCTAGTTCCTTTTTTTGTTGAAAGCTCTCAACTACACAAATCTGAATTACTTCGAATAAAATTTGAAGATGTTGATGTTGAAGCAGATGCTGATGCCATCATGAAAAGTGGACTATATCTTCCATTAGATTTATTACCAAAACTAGAAGGCAACAAATTCTATTTTCATGAAGTTATTGGGTTTAATATAACAGACAAAAACTTTGGAAATGTTGGTGTTATAAAAGCCATAAATGATTCAACAGCACAATCGCTTTTCGAAATAGATAGAGATGGTACCGAGGTTTTAATACCAATGAATGACGAATTTATTCTAAAAGTTGATAGAGATAACAAAACTATTTTAGTAAAAACGCCGGAGGGCCTTATTGATTTATATCTTTAAAGATATAAATCAATACCAAAATATTTTAAAACTTATTATATAGAAATAGTGTTCGGATTTCTGGACAACAAATCTTTGTGAACTTCTATGGAGTATAATGAGTTCACTATTGTATCTAGCTGTTTACTCAACGATTTTTCTAAATCGTCAGGAAAGTCAGTATTGTTGAGAATTTTTTTATACTTCTCAATATCTTTTATTTGTATTTTTCCTATTTCGTTTAATGCTGATTGGTTATCGTTTGAAGAAATCTTTTTTCTTAATCCAGAACTTAATTTAACATCAGTTTTCAAAGAGTCTTCAGGATAAGTTGGAGTAATTCCTTTTTGTCTTATACTTGAATCCAAAGATTTTATGAACTGGTTTCTTTCATATCCAGCAACTCTTAAAAAGTTTTTTAATAACGGATTTTCAGCCTGATCTAGAACACTTAAAAAAACACGTTCTGTTTCGTAATTAATAACTAGTAACTTGTTGAGATATGAAAGGGCTTGTTTTGATTTTTTCATGGTTAAGTTGGGTTGGTTTAGATTTGAGAAAATTATTTGCACATTTAAAGCAACAAAACATTGGTAAAAACGTAAAATAAATTTTTATCTCTTTTGGTATTAGCTAATGTAATAAAAATTGTGTTAATTACAAAAAAATCCTTGCTATCACTACAAAAACAAAACTTTAATGTCCGATAAACCGTTCTATTTTAAACAATTTAAAATCAAACAAGACCGTTGTGCAATGAAAATTGGCACAGACAGTGTCTTAATTTCAACATGGACAAATATTAAAAATAATCCATTTTCAATTTTAGATATTGGAGCTGGTACGGGTATAATTTCACTAATCTTAGCCCAAAGAAGTAATGCGCAACTAATAGATGGTATTGAAATTGAAGATAAGGCATATGAGCAATGTGTTGATAATTTTGAGCAATCCTTATGGAGTGATCGCCTTTTTTGCTATCATACGTCTTTGGAAGAGTTTGCAAATGAAATTGAAGATAAATATGATTTAATAATTTGCAACCCTCCTTTTTATTCTGAAAATTTTAAAACGGAAAGCATACAACGAGACTTAGCTAGATTTCAAGACGCCATGCCTTTTGAACATTTAGTTGAAAGTGTTTCAAAGTTACTTACAACAGAAGGTATTTTTTCAGTAATAATTCCTTTCAAAGAAGAATTATCATTTATAGATTTAGCGTCAAAATATAATCTAAACGCTTCTAGAATTTTACATGTTAAAGGCAATCCAACATCAGAAATAAAACGGAGTTGTATTGAATTTAGTTTTAGTAAAAACCAACTCATTAATGAAACACTTGTAATTGAAAATAAAAGACATGAATACACCCAAGATTACATTGATTTAACAAAAGATTTCTACTTGAAAATGTAAATTTATCAATAAAGATTATTTAAATTTGCTAGGTAAAATATGATTATTTGATAAAAAATTTATCGTTTTACTAATTATTTTTCTTTAAACCACTATTAAATTCAGTCTTTATGCGACCAGATTTATTTGAAGCTCCAGATTATTACAACATAGATGAGTTACTCACAGACGAACATAAATTAGTTCGAGATGCCGCTCGAGAATGGGTAAAACGCGATGTTTCTCCTATCATTGAAGAGTACGCTCAAAAAGGAGAGTTTCCAAAACAAATTATTGGTGGTTTAGCAGAAATTGGAGCTTTTGGACCTTATATTCCAATGGAGTATGGTGGTGCCGGCTTAGACCAAATAAGCTATGGTTTAATAATGCAAGAAATAGAACGTGGAGATTCTGGCGTTCGTTCAACAGCATCGGTACAATCATCATTAGTTATGTACCCTATTTGGAAGTATGGTAATGAAGAGCAACGTAAAAAGTATTTACCAAAATTAGCAAGTGGCGAATGGATAGGATGTTTTGGTTTAACAGAACCCGACCATGGTAGTAACCCGGGCGGCATGGTTACTAATTTTAAAGACAAAGGAGATCATTACTTATTAAATGGTGCAAAAATGTGGATTAGTAATGCTCCTTTTGCACAAATAGCAGTTGTTTGGGCTAAAGATGAAAGTGGGCGCATTCATGGCCTAATAGTTGAACGCGGTATGGAAGGGTTTACTACTCCAGAAACGCATAACAAATGGTCATTACGCGCATCGGCAACTGGTGAACTTATTTTTGATAATGTTAAGGTACCAAAGAAAAATTTATTACCTAATAAATCTGGTTTAGGCGCACCTCTTGGCTGCCTAGATTCAGCCAGATATGGTATTGCTTGGGGCGCAATCGGCGCTGCAATGGATTGCTATGATACTGCATTACGATACAGCAAAGAACGGATACAGTTTGGGAAACCTATTGGTCAATTTCAACTTCAACAAAAAAAGCTAGCTGAAATGATTACTGAAATCACTAAAGCACAACTTCTGGCTTGGAGATTAGGTGTTATGCGTGAAAATGAAACTGCAACTTCCGCTCAAATATCTATGGCGAAACGTAATAATGTAGATATGGCAATTAATATTGCTAGAGAAGCTAGACAAATGCTTGGAGGCATGGGTATAACAGGAGAATATTCTATCATGCGTCACTCTATGAACCTAGAAAGTGTAATTACCTACGAAGGTACACACGACATTCACTTATTAATTACTGGCTTAGATATTACCGGCCTTAATGCATTTAAATAAAATTTTAAAACTGTTTTTAACTCAATCGTTATAGTAAAAAAAATTCCGTAACATGACTTTTGACATGTTTTTTCGCGGATTCATAACATAGTTTTGCTTAAGTAATTATTCCATAATAACAAGCAGAACGTCATGAAAGAATCTAGAAGAGACATTATTCAGTTTATAAACTTACAATTAGCATCGATTGGTCAACCAACATTTAAAGATAAGGAAGGTAGTGCAGAAAAATTTTGTGATCCTGAATTTGAAAAGACTACTAAACCTCTTATTATGAGTCTTAGAGAGAAGTCAAGACTTTTAGCAAGTCACCTCTCTCCTGCCGACTCAAGAATCCAGAATTTTATAAATACTTATTTAAAAGACATATCGATTAACAAATCATATCAATTACCAAATAACACATTAATCCTTTCTAAAAAAGGACAAGCTAGAGAAGCTAGCTTACCACCTAATGGTAAAGTTTTTAAAAGTGATTTAGTTACATCAAACCGTTTAAAACAAGGGATTTTAAACAATCCTTTACATGACAAAAGAACAACTAAAGGCACCTTTCATATTGTAGAAGGTCCACTTCCTGTTCCATTAGATAAAAAGGAAGTTCCTAAAATCGTGTTGGGTCACTTTTTAAATGCTGCATTCAACCCTTCTGATGACTTAAAAACACTTCCATTTACATCAAACCAAGAAGAGCAAGCAAAAACAATGGTGTCTATGCTTTTAAGACCAACGGTTTGCCCTGAGGTTGCGGGAGTAATTTCAAAAAAATCATTGGAAGTACGCTTTTTTGCACCTGGTAGTTTAGTAAGTAATTTAGATTTTGTGGAATCTATTTTTGGTAATGCTGGCGACCCCAATTTAGCACATAATGATGCAGCTTTAGACCCAGAACATTGGACTGGACATACTGGATGTATTATTCTCGCACCACAACTATTAACACTTAAAAAGAAAGAAGTTGGTCTACCTCACTTTGATGATGCTACTGAACGTCAGAAAAAAGATGGCATGTGCTGGAAAGATGAAAATGAACTTTATAATGACGGTGGTGCATTCAAAATTACTTGTAGAGACGAAAGCGGTGTTGTTGTAACATTAATTGCTGACAACTATTATGGTTATTCTAAAAAAGAAATAAAAACACAAATAAGTTATTCAGCAAATTTATACGGAATCCTAGAAGAAGAACATGCAGGCGGAGCAATAGCCTATGCTAGACGTGTTATGGGAGATACTGTAACTTGTACAGATTATAATAAATATTACGGTTTAGACCATACTATTGAAGATGTTAAAAACTTACTGGCGGATAGAATTGAGGTTAAACCCGAAAATTATGCCGTAGACAAGAATTACCCTAACATCGTTTACATCCCGGAATCGTCTTATTTCAATACCAATACAAATAGTATAACATGGAGTTATAAAGGTAAAGAACAAAAATTAACCTTATCGCCTTTTAAAACCTATATACATCCGTCTGGTAATAAACTAAGATTAGAAAAACATAAGTCTATTAATTTATGGCGTATTATAGAAACCTATCCTGAAGGTGTATTTTGCCATAAACCTTGTACAGTGTCTGGTGGAGGAAAATCTGAAATTTCTAAATCTATGCAGAATGCCATTACTTATAGCAGATTTAACATTCATGATATTGAAGAAGATTTTAAGAAGGCTGATGAAATAATTGAGTTTAATTACTCTACCCGTTGGAAAGTTAAAGACCCAAATAGACCACTATCAAGATCATTTTTAAGTGAAAAAAGAACCTTAGGCTCTGTTGTAAAATTACTAACGCCTAATGAAGAAAACTCGGATGAGTTTAATGAATGGTTAGAAAATATCCCTGTACATGTACGCTCTTTAGTGTTATTTGTAAAGCGTTTATTTAGACAAGCTCATGGTGCTAACCTTAATTGGAAAGACATGATGTCTGTAGAAATTATAAATGGTGTTCAAGGTACTTCATTAACCTATAATAACAATCCTGTGGTTGGTAGTTATGTGCGTATCGGGTTTAACCAAGAAGGCAACTGGTTACTTAATAAACTACGTTCAGATTTTGCAGCATGTGAAAAGATTCAAACTGAAGATGACATAACTGCATCAATCACAATTCCTAAAGAACAGTTTAAAAATTTAAATCCAGAATACAAAAACCAAAGTGTGAAGGTATTAACTAATTGCGAAGCGCATTTATTCCAAAGACCCGATGAAGCTATTGTAAGAGGTTATGATAAAGGTGCTGAATTAGATATTATTTCTGACGGTAGATTTTTAACAAATTACGAAAAATTGACCAAAAAGGATGCTATTGCAATTTATGAAGACACTATAAATTATGATAAGTATACACAACCTGTTAAAGATTTTATTTTAGAAATTATAAACAGTGACGATGAAGATATTCAATTTGTATTACCATCACACCCTCGTATTATTGAAGATGGTTTACCAACTAAAAACCCACGTTATTTAGAGCCAAATAAATTCTATAATGAGACTGAAGCATCTTATATTTCTGATATTGGTGTACGTTTAAAAAGGAAGATAAAACTAAACGACCCAGTAATTCATGTTGTTAATGCTGTTTTACCTGGCCGAAGAAATAACCCTGCTGACAGAGAAGCTGGCATTAGACCATTAGCGGTTTATAACCCAATACACTATCAGGAAACTCCAGAATTATTTATGGATTTTATTTGTAGCTTAACAGGTAAATCGCCATCTACTACAGGAGCTGGATCTGAAGGTGCTTTAACCAAGGCACCATTTAATATGCTAACACCAACAACAGATTTAAATAACGCTTTGTTATCACACATATTAACAGAATCTAACGGGTTTAGTACAGCAGCAGGTTATGTTGGTGCAGAAAATAAAATAGACCACGATGTTAGTTTATTGATTCCAGAAATTTGGGCTAGAATGGCACCAGAAGATAGAGACCCTAAAAATTTAATTACAAATGGTTCTTTAGAAAAGCTAGAGGATTTCGAACATGAAGGCAAAAAAGTTTTAGCTAGCCGTTTAGGTTATAGGATTACCAAAACATTCTCTTTATTATGCTTAAATAGATTATTTGATGAACCCACAGCCGTATTTAATGAGCGTATGTTAAAACCTGAATTACAAAATTTAGAAGATTTTGTAGATGGCATTGACAACATTGTTGAAGCTCAGCAAAAAGTAGCAATAAACTATTTTGAAGATGGTAGTATTGAAGCCGCTATTCCACCGCTAAAAATTCTATTGAACATTATGGCTTATGGACATTATGAAGGCAAGGACATTAGCGACCCAGAATTAAGACAATATTTTGATAGAGATTATGTAATTAACACAGATTGGTATAAAGAAAGATTAGCATTAAAACAACAAAAGGATATTGCATATTATGGTTCTCAAATTGATTATTTAGAATCATTTATAAAAAATCCGCACAATGATATTTTAGTAGAAGATATGCAAATTAAAGCACGTTTAAATACTACGAAAAAATTATATGATGATGTAAAATCTTCACATTATTTAAATCGACTAGTAGGTACAATTGGAGCAGATCCGTTGTATAAAAAGTAGACACTAATTAAAAACTAAAAGCCCCTTGAGTGGGGCTTTTTTATGAGGTATATAAAAGTGAATTTTAATTTTTAAATACAAAGCTGTATCTTTAAAATAAAAAAATGAAATTTAATTTTCCTTTACTATGTATTAGTTTGGGCTTCTTCCTATTTTTAAATTGTTCTGCAAATTCTGAAATTATTATTGAGGAAGAAGTTATGGACAATAAAGATGATGATCCTCAAGATAATCAAGGAAATACACCACCTAAAAACATCACATTTAAACTATTAGCTTTAGGTGACAGTTACACCATTGGTGAAAGTGTTTGCGAAACCTGCAGATTTCCTGAACAATTAAAAGACAGTTTAAGGTTAAAATTTGATACTGATACAACTTTCACTTTAAAAGTTATTGCAAGAACGGGTTGGACTACAACCAATTTAATTAATGCTATAGATGCCGAAAACATTAATAATGATTTCGACTTAGTAACCCTCTTAATAGGAGTTAATAATCAATTTCAAAAAAGACCTTTTTCTTTATACGAAAACGAATTTCCTCAACTTGTTACAACAGCTATAAACAAGGCTAAAGGAGACAAAAAGAGTGTTATAGTTGTGTCTATACCAGATTATGCTTTTACACCTTTTGGAAAAGGAGATTCAAATATTTCAAATGAAATTGACCGATATAATAACTTCGCAAAAAATTATTGTAACATCAATAATATCAGTTTTGTTAATATTACTGATATAACTAGAGCAGGATTAATAAATCCAAACTTTGTTGCGTCTGACGGATTGCACCCTTCCGAATTTGCTTATACAAAATTTGTAGAGCGTATTTTACCTTTAGCTTTAAATGAATTAAAAAATTAAATATTTTTTTAATTTAACACACATGTTTTGGCTCATTTTGGCATCTTAATCTATATTAGCCAAAATTTATTTCTTTGCATCAGCTAAAGGCTACTTTTTTCGTTTTCTTATATGTTTTGGCTATGCTAAGGCCTGTACAACCTTATGTTGAATATATACTTAATCAAGATTATATTGCTGAATTTTTATGTATAAATAAAGAGAAACCAGAATTGCAATGTCATGGAAAATGTCATTTAGTAAAACAATTAGAAAAACAACAAGAAACGGACCCTTTAACCTCATTAAGAATTTCTCTTGAAAATTACCCCATTGGTTTTGTAACTATTTTTTGTATCTCTGATTTTTCATTTTTTACCAATTTAAGAAAAAATCAAATTTCATTCTACCAAAAACTATACGATTTCAGTTACAATTATAGTGCCTTTCAACCACCAGATTTAGTGTAATGCTTTACTAATCTTTTTATAATTTCTTCTGGAAAATCTCTGGAAGAAACACAACTTATTACATAAAATTTAGAATTAAAAAAATGAAATATATTTTAATTGCAGCGCTATGCGTTGTAACCACAATGACGTTTGCTCAAGAAAAAGAAACCGAAAACTTATGGTCTTCAAACAGGCCAGACGGGCATGCACCAATATCTGTAATGGGAGATCATGTACATCATAAAGGTGAGTTAATGTTCTCTTACCGCTTTATGACTATGGATATGCGACAATTAAGACAAGGTACTGATGACGCTACTATATCTGTTGCTCATACCAACTATATGGTGGCACCTTTGAATATGACTATGAATATGCACATGTTGGGTGTTATGTATGCACCATCAAATAAAATAACTCTTATGGTCATGGCAAATTATCTAGAAAATGATATGAACCTGCAGATGAGAAATGGAAATGCATTTGCAACAAATACTTCTGGTTTTGGAGATTTTTCTATTAACGCATTATATAGCCTCTTTAATAAAAACAGAAAAGCTATGCATGTGCAAGTTGGTATGTCTATTCCAACTGGTAGTATTGAAGAAAAAAATATACTTCCAATGTCCATGGATAACGAAGTGCAACTCCCTTACCCAATGCAAACTGGTACAGGCTCTTTTGGTGCTAATTTAGGCTTAACTTACTTAGGGCAATGTAATAAGTTTTCTTGGGGGCATCAATTAACTGGAATGATAAATATTAATGATAACGATCAAGATTACAAGTTTGGGAATCGCTATAAACTAAACAACTGGATTTCTGCAAAAGCTGGCAAAAACCTAAGTATCTCTGTTAGGCTAGAAGGTTTGATTATAGATAAAATTAATGGCGCTAGTACTTTATTAAATCCAATGATGGTTACAACAGCAGACATTGAAAATTCTGGCGGTACTTTTATAAACTCAGGATTTGGATTAAACTATTTAATAAATAATGGTGGATTAAAAGGCTTACGCTTTGCAACCGAAATTAGCACACCAATTTACCAAGATTTAAATGGTATTCAATTAAAACAGAATTACAATTTAACCTTTGGTTTGCAGTATGCATTTCATTAAAATAATCAAATAAAAACACCAGCACTTTTAATTTAGTGCTGGTGTTTTTATTACTAGTTACTAATTATTGTAACCAAATCGTTTTAACTGGTTTTGATTGCTCCTCCAGTTTTTATTCACCTTAACATATAATTCTAGGTGGATTTGTTTTCCAAAAAATTTTTCCAAATCTTTTCTAGCTTCTACTCCAACTCGTTTTAAAGCACTTCCTTTATGACCAATAATAATACCTTTTTGAGTTTCGCGTTCCACCATTATTACAGAACGTATTCTTATAATTTTTTCTTCCTCAAAAAACTCTTCGGTTTCTATTTCAACAGCATAAGGGATTTCTTTTTTGTAATGAAGAAGTATTTTTTCACGAATAGTCTCATTTATAAAAAACCGTTCTGGTTTATCTGTTAATTGATCTTTCGGGTAAAAAGGCGGAGACTCAGGTAACAATTCTATAATTCTATTAAAAACTTCTTTTACCTGAAAACCCTCTAAAGCTGAAACAGCTATAATCTCTGCATTAGGTACTTTTTCTGCCCAAAGCTGTACTTGAGATTCAAGTTGGTTTTGGTCAGACTTATCAATTTTATTTAAAAGCAATAAAATTGGTATTTTAGAATTTTTTATTTTATTGAAAAATGTTTCATCTTTTAAATTTTGCTCTCCAATTTCAACCATATAAATTAAAATATCTGCATCTTCAAAGGCAGATTTCACAAAACTCATCATAGACTCTTGTAACTCGTAAGCAGGTTTTATAATACCCGGTGTATCGCTAAAAACAACTTGAAAATCATCTCCGTTTACGATACCTAAAATTCTATGCCTAGTCGTTTGTGCTTTCGATGTTATAATGGAAAGTTTCTCACCTATAAAAGCATTCATAAGTGTCGACTTACCAACATTTGGATTACCTATTATATTTACAAAACCAGCTTTATGATTCATAATTTAATTCATTAATAAGAACAAAGGTACACTCTATAATTTTGAAATTAGTTTTAAACAAAATTATTAAAACAAAAAACAGGAAGCATTTGCCTCCTGTTTTCATTTTCTTTGAATAATAAGTATTAAATTACTTAATTATTTCTAATAATTCTACTTCAAATATTAATGGAGCAAATGGCTTTATAACACCACCTTGACGTGGAAAAGCACCATAACCAATATCTTGAGGTATAAAAAACTTATACTTAGAACCCTCAGGCATTAGTAATAACCCTTCTGTGAATCCAGGAATAAATTGACTTGCCAAAGCTTGATATGGTTTACCCTTTTCAACAGTACTATCAAAAACAGTTCCATCAATCAAAGTACCGTGGTAGTGTATCTTAATCTTTGATGTTGGATTTGGTTTTTCACCAGTTCCTTCTTTAAGTACAATATATTGTAATCCGCTATCTGTAATTTCAACGCCCTCTTTCGTCATGTTTTCATTTAAAAACTTTTCTCCTGCCGCCTTTACATCACCATATTCCTCTTCAGCTTTTTTCTCTGCCTCTAATCTTTGTTTTTCTTGAGCCTCAACTTGCTTTTTTTGAAAATAAGCATTTAAAATTCCTTGAACTTTATCTTGCTCAATTTTTAAATCTGTAGAATCTATCCCATTTACAAAACCTTGTATAAAAATATCTTTGTCAATTTCAGAAGCGTTTGCTTTAACACTTCCTGCAATGTTTAATCCCAATGAATAACTCACTGAATCTATTTCAGTTTGTAATGGTTTATTCGAAACTCCATTTTTATTACAAGACACTAACGAGATTGTTAGCGCTACTACACTTAAAAATTTAATTGTTTTCATTTTCTTAGTTTAAATTATTTTGATGCCAAAAATAGTAAATTAAAACACAGTCTACAAAGCTGATTTTTGTTTAGTACTGAAACATATCAGTAAAAAAGTAAAAATCTCACCATTATAACTAAAAAACAGGTTGAGAGTTAATAAACTAGGCTAAGAATATTGAAAAAGCATAAGCATAATTTTTACATCTCCTGGTGCTTTGAATAACCTCGCCACTTTTCAATACATTGCTTCATATCTTCTGGGATTGGTGTGTCAAACTGCATAAACTTACCTGTTGTTGGATGTTCAAATCCTAAGGTTTTAGCGTGTAATGCTTGTCTTGGTAATACTTTAAAACAGTTTTCTACAAACTGTTTATACTTGGTAAAGGTGGTTCCTTTTAGTATTTTTTCTCCGCCATAACGAGCATCGTTAAATAGTGTGTGACCAATGTGTTTCATGTGTACACGTATTTGATGTGTTCTACCAGTTTCCAACTTGCAGGACACCAACGTTACATAACCCAAACGCTCTAAAACTTTGTAATGCGTAACTGCTGGTTTTCCTTTGTCTGCCTCATCATCAAGAAATACGGCATTTTGAAGTCGGTTTTTAGAATGTCGACCAATATTGCCTTCAATAGTGCCTTGTTCTTCTTCAACATTGCCCCAAACAAGCGCAACATACTCGCGCTCGCTAGTTTTGTTTGCAAATTGCGCAGATAAGTGTGCCATGGCTTCTTCTGTTTTGGCAACCACTAAAAGTCCGCTAGTATCTTTATCTATTCGATGTACCAATCCAGGACGTTCGCTAGAGTTGTTTGGTAAATTATCAAACTTATAAATTAAAGCGTTTATGAGCGTTCCTGAGTAATTTCCGTGTCCGGGATGTACCACAATTCCTGCTTCTTTGTTTACTACTAAAAGGTCGTCATCTTCATAAACAACATCAATAGGAATATCTTCGCCTACCAATAAATTCTCAAAAGGTGGATGCGAAAACAACACTCTAATTTTATCAAAAGGTTTTACTTTATAATTGGATTTAACAGCCACATCATTAACAAAAATACTACCCTCTTTTGCTGCTGCCTGAATTTTATTTCTGGTAGCATTTTCAACAAAATTCATTAAATACTTATCTATACGAAGTGGCGTTTGCCCTTTATCTACTGTAAATGAGTGGTGTTCGTAAAGATTATTTTCGTCTGGCAACTGTGGTGTATATTCGTCCATAATTATGGTCGGTTACCATTACCAAGTACTAAATCTATAACAGATGTTTTGGCCAACTTATCGCCTTCTGAAATAGTTTTTCCTTTGTGAGTCATTTTTAGTACCAAATCTTTACCAATATTATTTTCGTAAGTAATTTTACCAACTTTAAATCCTAATGCTTCAAGTGTTGGTTTTGTTTGCCTAAAGGTACGTTCTGTTAAGTCTGGAACTTGAATTTTTCTGTAGCCAGAAGGGTTTAATGTAATATATATTTTTCTATCTTCTTTAACTTTTTCTCCAGCTGATGGCTCTTGTTCAATAACTGAAAATTTTGGATAATCTGGATTATAATTTGCTGAATCTTGAATTTGCATAACCAAATTATTCTCTTTTAGTTCAATTTTAGCAACGCTAATAGATTTCCCTGTTAAATCTGGCACAGTTTCAAAATCACCATGATTGGTAGACACATTTAACCATTTTAAAATGATAAAGCATAGTACAACAAGAGCTACTATAGCTAATAAAATTTGCTTTAAAAATATTTTACTGGTTAGAAATTTTATAATGCTCATTTAAAGAATTTTGAATACACAAATATATAAAAACAGAACTGTTTTTTGTTTTGCAATATATATGATATTTTAGCTTAACTAATAATAGATACGTTTTATTGTTGGTTTTAGATTGATATTTAATTAATTCATTTTTTGATGAAAAAAAATATTGCCATTATTATGGGCGGATATTCAAGTGAGTATCAGATTTCTTTAAAAAGTGGAAATGTAGTTTTTGAAACGCTTGATAATTCAAAATACAATGCTTTCCGCATTCATATATTTAAAGATAAATGGGTTTATGTTGATACAGATAACAATGAATATCCAATTGATAAAAATGATTTCTCAGTTACTTTAAACACCAAAAAAACAACCTTTGATTGTGTTTTTAATGCTATTCATGGTTCTCCCGGTGAGGATGGATTTATGCAAGGTTATTTTAAGCTTTTAAACATCCCACAAACGAGCTGCAGTATGTACCAAGCTAGTTTAACCTTTAACAAACGAGATTGTTTAAGCGTTTTAAAACCCTATGATATAAAAACAGCAGAATCTTTTTATTTAAATCTTGGAGATACTATAAATCAAGAAGATATCATTAACAAAGTTGGTTTACCGTGTTTTGTAAAAGCCAACAAAGCTGGGAGTAGTTTTGGAATAACGAAAGTTAACAAAAAAGAAGATTTACAAAATGCCATTGATGTTGCTTTTAAAGAAGATGATGAAATTATTATTGAATCTTTTTTAGACGGTGTTGAAGTGTCTGTTGGTGTTATAACTTACAAAGGAAAGGTTAAAGTTTTACCAATTACTGAAATTGTTTCTGAAAACGACTTCTTTGATTATGAAGCTAAATACTTAGGGAAATCTCAAGAAATCACGCCTGCTAGACTAACAAAAGAACAAGAGGAAAAGGTAACTAAAGAAGCAAAAAAAATATACGAAGTTTTAAAAATGACAGGTTTTAGCAGAAGTGAATTTATTTTTAAAGATGGCGAACCACATTTATTAGAAATGAATACCGTACCAGGATTAACCAAAGAAAGCATATTACCACAGCAAGCTGCAGCTGCTGGAATTAGCATGGTTGATTTGTTTGATAATGCCATTAAAGAGGCTTTGAAATAATTGTTGTAAATTTAAAATTATGAAACGAGCCATATTTCCCGGGTCTTTTGATCCGCTAACATTAGGACATTATGATATCATAAAACGTGGGGTTACACTTTTTGACGAAATTATAGTGGCTATTGGTGTAAATGCTTCAAAAAAATACATGTTCACGCTTGAAGAACGTAAAGCTTTTATTGAAAACGCATTTGCAGACGAACCTAAAGTAAAAGTTGTTACTTACAAAGGCTTAACCGTTGATTTCTGTAAAGAAATTAACGTTGAATTTATTTTACGTGGACTTAGAAATCCAGCCGATTTTGAGTTTGAAAAAGCTATTGCTCACACCAACAGAGACCTTGCTCCTATTGAAACTGTTTTTCTTTTAACCTCTGCAAGCACGTCTTACATTGCTTCTTCTATTGTACGTGATGTCATCAGAAATAATGGTGATTACACTAAGTTGGTTCCAGATAATGTTAGAGTTAAACAATAAATTTTTGAATGAATTATAGATTAAATTACGCCAATTACATTATCGCCTTTTTAATCTTGTTTGTATCTTGTACTAACAAAAAAACTCTAAAAACAGAAACTGATTTTTGCTCAAAAATTATCAGAAATAATAGCATGACACTTGCAAAAGAACTTGAAGATTTTTCTACTTTAATACATAATAAAACAGGCGTTTATGTTCTTGAAGACGGAAGCGGTTCTATGGTTGCCAGAGCTTGGTTAACCGAGTATGCCGAAAAAACTATAGATATTCAATACTTTATATTTTCTACAGATAATGTAGGCCTTATTGCATGCGACTATTTGGTAAGAGCAGCAGATAGAGGTGTTAAAGTACGTGTACTTGTTGACGACATAATGGTTGATGCTGAAGCAACCGATATACTAACATTTAATTCTCATAAAAATATTTCTGTTAGAATTTATAATCCTGGAGTTAACCTAGGAAAAAATATCTTTCAGAAAATTGAAAAATTTGCTACAGACTTTAAATCTGCTAACCAAAGAATGCACAACAAAACCTTTATTGTTGACGACCAAGTTGTAATTACTGGCGGCAGAAATATAGCTAATGAGTATTTTGATTATGACCATGAATACAATTTTAGAGATAGAGACATTCTTTTAATTGGCAAAGAAACTCAAAAAGTAAAATCCTCTTTTGATACTTTTTGGAATAGCGAGTTAAGTAAAGATGTTACAGATGTTATTAAGGATGAACCTGAAAATATAGATGACGAAAATAGATTTGATAAACTGCATGAATATGCCTGTAATCCTGAAAATTTCTGGCCTCAAGTAAGAAAACGTATTGAAAATTTGCCTGAGACTTTTGATGCTATTAAAAATTCTGGTGCTTTAGTTTGGTCAGAGAATGTTCGTTTTATCTCTGATTTACCAGGTAAAAACAACAAAGAATCCAGCTTAGTTGGCGGTGGTATTTCAACTTCAGCATTAGTCGATTTAGTTAAAAATGCAAAATCATCTATTAACATTCAAACACCATATTTAATTACTTCAAAATTAAGTCAAAACTTATTTAAAGATGCTGTAAACAGAGGTGTAAAAGTTAGAATCCTTACAAATAGTTTAGCGTCAACAGATAACCTAGAAGCGTTTAGCAGCTATCAAACAGACCGAGAAACACTATTAAAAACGGGTATAAGAATATTTGAGTTTAAACCTGATGCAGAAGAGCGAAAAAAAATAATGACAGGCGAACTTCAGGAAGAATTGGAGTATACACCCATTTTTGGGCTTCATGCAAAATCTATGGTTATTGATGAAAAAATAACAGTTATTGGCACTTTTAATCTGGACCCTAGGAGTGCAAATTTAAATACCGAATGTATTGTTGTTGTTGAATCTGACAAAATCTCTGAAGGTGTTTTAAAAGGTATGGAAATAGAATTTAAACCGGAAAACTCTTGGGAAACCACATTAGATTTCAATCCAGACTCTGAGGTATCAAACTATAAACGTTTAAAAACGTGGACTAGAAAAGTTATTCCTAAAGCGGTTTTATAACTACCTCGCCATTTATTTCGTAACATTTCTTGAATATTTTATACTAATTAGATAAACGCTTTATTTAAGAATTCATGTTTCACACTATTACATATTCACTTTTTAAACTCAATCTGATTCAGCCATCTGCCAAAACTATATACTTTTGGATGGATAGTCATGATACAGTTAAGTTAGAGTATGCATTAGCAAATGGAAATTATAAAACCAGAAAACTAGCTGCCGAAGCTTTAGAACAAATTGCAAAACCATGTTCTATTCCTGCATTATTAAAATGTATTAATGATAAAGTGCAAAACGTATCTATTGCATGTTTAAATGCTTTGGAAAAGATTTCTCCAAATGATGAACTCATTAAAGCCGTAGTAAACAAACGTTTTAATTGGGCAACCAATGTTCGTGAAAAACAAGCTAAATTTGAAGCTAACAAAGGTAAAAAGTACACCATTTACCGTTGGGAGCGTGCGAGTAAAAAATCGTTTGATCGAGTTAAAGAACAGCTTAAAAGGCCAATGCGCTAGTAATAGTAAAATTGACTTTGTAAAAAAATTAAGCTAACTTCGTTTAACATTAGATATAAACATTAAAACGATTTCATATCAAGACGTTAGCCTTTATTTAGAAAAACATAATTAATCAAAATCAGAAAATATGAAAACAGTTGGAATTATTGGAGGTTCAGGCTTCATTGGAAGTCATACCACAAAGAAATTTTTGCAGGAAGGATTTAAGGTAAGAGTATCAGCTACCGATATTTCCAAAAGTGAAAAATATGACCATTTAAAAAATTTACCGAATGCCGAAAACCTTGAAATTCTTCCTTTAAAAGTTGAAAACAAGAGTCAGTTGAAGGAATTCACAAAAGGCTGTGACATAGTTGTTCACGGTGGAACACCTTTTCAGTTGGATGTGCAAGATCCAAAAACTGAATTATTTGACCCGACTATTAAAGGAACAGAAAATTTCCTTGAAGTAATAAACGAAACGCAAGGAATTGAAAAAGTCGTTTTCATTGCTTCTGTAGCATCGTTTAACACAAATTTTCCTTTGCTTCCTAATGGTAAGAGTCCTGATGATACAATTGATGAATCTGACCAACCATTTATGAGTGAAGAAAGTCATCCTTATGCACAGGCAAAATATATTGCTAACCAAACCGTAGAGAAATTTATAGAAGAACATCCAAATGCTGATTTTGAAATAACAAGTGTTTCACCTGTTGCTGTTATGGGTAAATCATTATCACAAAGAGAAGACTCAACTTCTTCAGGTTTACAATTTCTTTTCAAAAACAAAATTGCACCAAATCCATTTGTTCAAATGTTATTTGACACAGATACGGAATTTGCGATTGTAGATGTAAAAGATGTTGCAGACGGAATTTATAGTTCGGCCATAAAAAAAGGATTAAACGGAAAAAACTATCTATTAACCAGTGAAAGCTGGAAAGTTTCGGACATTACAAAAATGCTGAATAACGAAAAACCTAATGGAAATGGTAAAATCGTTTACAGAAATGATAAAGCAAAACAAGAATTAGGAATTGAATTCAACAAAGCAGAAGTTCCTTTACGAGAATTCGGACAATAAAAAACAAAGGCTAACAATGGCTTTAAGTAATTGCTTGTTCTCGCCTACTTCTGAAAATCCTCGCGGATTTTCAGTTTGGTGTTTACTTGCAAATTTAAGTGCTAACCCACGCAACTAACCATACACAAGACCGTTAAACTAACCTCTTAAAACAACAACAACTTTCAGTTTAAAACTAAACTAGCAAATAAGTGCGTTAGGGATTGCAGCGGCATCCTTTTTTGAAAGAAATAGATATACCTTTATTTTAGAAATAAAATTTAACATATAGCTACTACGCCTGCTTTTTGCTATGATGTGAAAAAAAGATATAGCGTAAAGCCCGACCCTTGTGGTAACGCCCAAATAATAAACCTAAAACTTATATTCAGAAAGTCCTTTAGTGAATGCCTCAGGGTTTTCGGCTAGGTGGTAGCGTGGGTCGTCAATATCCTCAACAATAACTTCTCTGAATTTAGGACTCGATTTATAAAGCAATATTTTACAATCCTCACTTAGGTGTTTAAGCTTAATTTGTTTACCTGCTTCTTCGTATTTATTAACCAAATTAAAAATAGCTTCTATAGCAGAATGGTCGCTTATTCGAGATTCTACAAAATCTATTTCAACTTTTTCTGGGTCGTTTTTAACATCAAATTTCTCATTAAATGCTATAATTGAACCGAAAAATAAAGGTCCCCAAATTTCGTAAACCTTAGTACCATCTTCTCGTAAACGCTTGCGAGCACGAATACGTTTAGCGTTTTCCCAAGAAAATACCAAGGCACTAATAATAACTCCTGCAATAACGGCTATGGCTAAATCGAAAATAACGGTTAACGATGATACAGCAACTAATACTATAACATCGCTAATGGGTATTTTATTTAAAATACGGAAACTACTCCATGCAAATGTGCCAATAACGACCATAAACATAACACCAACTAAAGCTGCAATTGGTACTTGCTCTATAAGTCCTGATGCAAATAAAATAAAACCTAGTAAAGCAAGGGCAGCTACAATACCTGAGAGTCTACCACGACCGCCCCCTTTTATGTTAATTAAAGATTGCCCTATCATAGCACAACCTCCCATACCTCCAAAAAGTCCTGTAATTATATTAGCACCACCTTGTGCTAAACATTCTTTATTGGTATTACCTCTTGTTTCTGTAAGTTCATCAACAAGGTTAAGCGTCATTAAAGACTCTATTAAACCTATTGCCGCTAGTATTAACGCATAAGGACCAATAAAACTTAACGTATGCCAATTGAAAGGTACTTTACTAAAAATATCTGTTTGAAATTGAGGTAATCCGCCTTTTAAGCCTTCGCCTCCGCCATCACGAATAAAACTTCCTACAGTAGCTACATCAAAATCTCCAAAAATAGCTATTGCAGATACTCCTAAAATAGCTATTAAAGCTTCAGGTAATTTTTTTGTAAGCTTTGGTAAACCAAACATGATACCCATGGTTAAAGCAACCAAGCCTAACATAATCCATAATTGCGAACCAGTAAACCAACTCCCACTGGCATCTTTAAACATTCCTAATTGCGATAAGAAAATAACAATGGCTAAACCATTAACAAAACCCATCATTACTGGATGCGGAATCAATCTTACAAACTTACCAAGCTTAAAAACTCCTGCTAGCATTTGTATAATTCCCATTAAAATAACTGTAGCAAATAAATAATATAGTCCTAAATTTTCACCTTCTGCTCCAAATGCATTTCCTTCGGCAACTAAACTTACCATAACCACTGCTAAAGCACCTGTAGCACCACTTATCATACCTGGGCGACCACCAAAAATAGAGGTTATCAAACCAATCATAAATGCTGCATACAATCCAACTAATGGGTCAACTCCTGCTACAAAAGCAAATGCAACAGCTTCAGGAACTAAAGCTAAAGCTACTGTTAGTCCACTTAAAATATCGTTTTTAGCATTTGCTGTTCGCTTTCTTATAAATTCGGTCATCTTTATTTTTTTGAAGCAGCAAATTTACATTTAATATATTGAGAAGCAAGAGTAAGTCTTATATTTTGAAGTATTTAATCAATTAAATGTTTGATAAACATGTTTACTAATGCTCTTTTAACCAAGCTAAAGCGTCATCTTTTAACCTGAACGAAGCAATTTCCCAATTGATGTTTTCATTTAAGTTTAATAAAGTTTCGGTAGACATTAATGCGCTATGGGTTACTAGCAAAACTGCCAATTTTTTAATTTTATCAAAACTCATAATTTCTTTTTGAGCTTCAAAAGTATAGGTATAAGAATATTTTCTATTTACCAGAACATAAAACGGTGCTTTTAGATTACTTAAAAGACAATTATGGTACTCTTTAACTTGAACTAAGTCCATTTCAACACCCTCACCAACAACAATTTCTGCTAAATTACTGTCATGTTTTATAATGGTTCCAAATGTCATTTTATAACTTTTCATGTCAATCTTGTTTTAGAGATTAATATAAAATTATAAACACAAATTGAATAATAGCAACAACTCATACAAGTTAATCATTTTTCATTAAGTTTTTACTTACTGAAAGATGTTTTATTTAGAAATTGTAGCTTTATAAAAAATTATTTATGAAAAAAATTCTTAGTCTTCTGCTGATAGTCATTTCTTGTAATGTTTCTAATGAAAATGATCATTACGATTTTCAAACTCAATTTGAAACTTCTAAAGGAACAGAAACTGCTACATACAAGCAAACCATAAAGTTTTACAACAATTTAGCTAAAGTATACCCACAAATAAAAATTGATAGTATTGGGGAAACTGATTCTGGTAAACCACTACATCTAATCACTCTAAATCCTGACAAAGAATTTGATTTTGAAAAAATAAGAACAAACAAACGCATATTACTCATTAATAATGGTATTCATCCAGGTGAGAGTGATGGTATAGATGCAACCATGATTCTATTTAGAGACATTCTTGAAGGCAATATTAAAACTCCAAAAAATACCGTTTTAGCTACTATTCCAATATACAATGTTGGTGGTAGTTTAAATAGAAATTCTTCAACTCGAACCAACCAAAATGGCCCGAAAAGTTATGGTTTTAGAGGAAATTCCAGAAACTACGATTTAAATAGAGATTTTATTAAATGTGACACTAAAAATGCTAGAACTTTTACTAAGATTTTTCATTTAGTAAAACCAGACGTTTTTATAGATAATCATGTTAGTAATGGTGCCGATTACCAATACACTCTCACACATTTATTTACACAACACAATAAATTAGGAGGTGGTTTAGGCAACTATTTGCATACAGAAATGATGCCTAAACTTGAAGAAAAACTAGCTAAAAAAGATTGGGACATAACACCATATGTAAATGTGTTTAATAACGTTCCAGAGAAAGGGTTTTCTCAATTTTTGGATTCTCCAAGGTACTCCACTGGCTACACCACTTTATTTAACACTTTAGGAATGATGGTTGAAACACATATGCTTAAACCATACAAACAACGTGTTGAAGGTACTTATGAACTTATGAAAAGTATGATTGAAATTACTGAAGAAGATGGTAAAGAAATTTCAAAAATTAGAAAACACAAACTAACTAAACTTTATGAAAGTAATACTTACGGAATTAATTGGATTGTAGATACTACCAAAACCAGTACTTTAAATTTTAAAGGTTTTGAAGGCGAAGTAGTAAAAAGTAAAGTAACGGGGTTTGAGAGATTAAAGTACGATCGCAAAAAGCTTTTTACAAAAGAAATTGATTATCAAAATTATTTCAAGCCTTCAGCTACTGTAAAAATACCGAAAGCTTATATTATACCACAAGGTTGGCATAATGTTATTGATTTATTAAAGCTAAATCAAGTTGAAATGACATCTTTAAAAAAGGATTCAACTCTTAAAGTTGAATCTTATAAAATTTCTAATTACAAAACGCGTCAATCTGTTTACGAAGGCCATTACCTTCATTACGCTGTAAATATTGAAGAGTCTATGGAAGAAATTAGCTTTCGTAAAGGCGATTTAATTATTAAAACCAACCAACCATCAATTAGGTACATTATTGAAACTCTAGAGCCACAAGCTACAGATTCATTTTTTAATTGGAATTTTTTCGATACTATTTTACAACAGAAGGAAGGTTTTTCACCTTATGTTTGGGAAGATAAAGCTTTGGAACTATTAGAAAGCAACCCGTCTTTAAAGGTAGAATTTGAACATAAAAAACAAGACATTACAGAATTTAAAAATAGCTGGTATGCGCAATTAGATTGGTTACATAAACAAAGTAAACATTATGAAAAAGCACATCTTCAATATCCTGTTTTTAGAATTTTATAATAAAAAAAGAAGTCGTTGAAAAACAACGACTTCTTTAAAATCAATTTTCCTTTTTTATTTTATTTTTTGACTATTATTTTTTCTGTAATAGTTCTGTATTCAGATGTAAATTGTACTAAATACATTCCTGCTTTTAATCTACTTGTATCTACAGTTTGTGCACCGTACTCTAAATCTTTAGCAGATCCAGAAATTACTCTACGTCCACTTATATCGATTACACTATAGTTCATTACTTCATCATCAAATATTTCCATATCTACTCTTAAAGTATTTACCACTGGATTAGGGAAGAATTTCACTCTACCGTTTTCAGCAATAAAGTCATCTTTAAAAGCTTGATAACTGTCATAACTATTTACAATTTCATTTAAATTTAAGTTTCCAGAACCTTTTCCTGAATTATTAGTTTTTCCAGTTCTTCCTTTCTTAAAGAATTTATTGAAGAAATAGCAAAACCATCTTGAACCTATAACTAAGTTAACAGCTCCATCAACATCTAATGAAGCACAAATACCGTTATCTGTAATTAAATTTACAACATCGAAACCTGTAGTTTGCCCAGGTACAACAACGCTTAAATCTAAAGTACTTGGATTATAAACCAAACTGTGTATTCTAAAGAAACCTCTGTGGTCAACCTCAAATTCTGGTGTTGGAGAAACATCTAAAATTGTTAATGAAAAAGCTTCAGTTAAAACATATAATTGCTCATACCCATCAGGTATTACTGCAGCATCTTTAGCTTTAGCAGTAATGTAAGCTGAACCATTAGTTAGACAATTTATAGGTCTTTTAGAATATAATGTACCTGAATCAGCGTTACATACTCCTTCTTCTTCTACCTCTACTTTGGCACCGGCTACATCTAAGCTTGCACATATTGTTCCACCGCCTTGAATGAGTAATCCGTTTACATCAAAGCCTGTTGTTTGACCTGGTACTACGATTCCTGTATCTAATGTGTCTGCATTGAATACAATACTGTGAATGGTGTACATCCCTTCTTCTGTTACTTCGAAACTTGGCTCACCGCCTAAGGCTTTTATTACTAAGCCGTCGCCCATGGTTAATACATAAGCTTGTGTGTATCCGTCTGGTACGTAAGCATCACCTTGTGGCGTTGCACTAATGGTTGCCGTACCGTCTATTAACGTTACTGCGTCTGAATCTGAAGCTAATGTGCCTGCCATTGCTTTGCACGATTCTACATCTACCTTCGCACCAGCTACATCTAAGCTTGCACATATTGTTCCACCGCCTTGAATGAGTAATCCGTTTACATCAAAGCCTGTTGTTTCGCCTGGTACTACAATGCCTGTATCTAATGTGTCTGCATTGAATACAATACTGTGAATGGTGTACATCCCTTCTTCTGTTACTTCGAAACTTGGCTCACCGCCTAAGGCTTTTATTACTAAGCCGTCGCCCATGGTTAATACATAAGCTTGTGTGTATCCGTCTGGTACGTAAGCATCACCTTGTGGCGTTGCACTAATGGTTGCCGTACCGTCTATTAACGTTACTGCGTCTGAATCTGAAGCTAATGTGCCTGCCATTGCTTTGCACGATTCTACATCTACCTTCGCACCAGCTACATCTAAGCTTGCACATATTGTTCCACCGCCTTGAATGAGTAATCCGTTTACATCAAAGCCTGTTGTTTCGCCTGGTACTACAATGCCTGTATCTAATGTGTCTGCATTGAATACAATACTGTGAATGGTGTACATCCCTTCTTCTGTTACTTCGAAACTTGGCTCACCGCCTAAGGCTTTTATTACTAAGCCGTCGCCCATGGTTAATACATAAGCTTGTGTGTATCCGTCTGGTACGTAAGCATCACCTTGTGGCGTTGCACTAATGGTTGCCGTACCGTCTATTAACGTTACTGCGTCTGAATCTGCAGCTAATGTGCCTGCCATTGCTTTGCACGATTCTACTTCTACTTTGGCACCAGCTACATCTAAGCTTGCACATATTGTTCCACCGCCTTGAATTAGTAATCCGTTTACATCAAAGCCTGTTGTTTCGCCTGGTACTACAATGCCTGTATCTAATGTGTCTGCATTGAATACAATACTGTGAATGGTGTACATCCCTTCTTCTGTTACTTCGAAACTTGGCTCACCGCCTAAGGCTTTTATTACTAAGCCGTCGCCCATGGTTAATACATAAGCTTGTGTGTATCCGTCTGGTACGTAAGCATCACCTTGTGGTGTTGCACTAATGGTTGCCGTACCGTCTATTAACGTTACTGCATCTGAATCTGCAGCGAGTGTGCCTGCCATTGCTTTGCACGATTCTACCTCTACTTTGGCACCGGCTACATCTAAACTTGCGCATATTGTTCCACCGCCTTGTATTAGTAATCCGTTTACATCAAAGCCTGTTGTTTGCCCTGGTACTACGATTCCTGTATCTAATGTGTCTGCATTGAATACAATACTGTGAATGGTGTACATCCCTGCTTCCGTTACTTCGAAACTTGGCTCACCGCCTAAGGCTTTTATTACTAAGCCGTCGCCCATAGTTAATACATAAGCTTGTGTGTATCCGTCTGGTACGTAAGCATCACCTTGTGGCGTTGCACTAATGGTTGCCGTACCGTCTATTAACGTTACTGCATCTGAATCTGCAGCTAATGTGCCTGCCATTGCTTTGCACGATTCTACCTCTACTTTGGCACCGGCTACATCTAAACTTGCGCATATTGTTCCACCGCCTTGTATTAGTAATCCGTTTACATCAAAGCCTGTTGTTTGCCCTGGTACTACGATTCCTGTATCTAATGTGTCTGCATTGAATACAATACTGTGAATGGTGTACATCCCTGCTTCTGTTACTTCGAAACTTGGCTCACCGCCTAAGGCTTTTATTACTAAGCCGTCGCCCATGGTTAATACATAAGCTTGTGTGTATCCGTCTGGTACGTAAGCATCACCTTGTGGTGTTGCACTAATGGTTGCCGTACCGTCTATTAACGTTACTGCATCTGAATCTGCAGCTAATGTTCCTGCATCGGCTAAACAAGTAACGTCTCCTATGGTGAAAATTACTGTTTTGGTATCACACTTTCCAAAACCAAAATCTAACTTGTATAAAATTGCAGTTACCTTAAACCTACCTTTACCAAGATTCCAGTCTGCGTTTCCAGCTGGATATGTATAAGGTAGAGAATTCTCGATAGTAGAAGGATAAATTTCGCCAGTATCTAGATTTTGAACTTTATACTTTACGCTTTGTGAATTACCATTAATGTGTGCATTCACATAAAAATGTCCTGGCAATTCATCGAAGGCATAAATACCTCCATCTTTAAGATTTACAGATTCATGTCCATTAGTAAATTCAAAACCATCAATATTGCCACAAAGTATTTCGGCATAAGATTGTAAAGAAACTAAAATGAAAAATGAAAGAAATAGGTATCTGAATTTGGGGTGTTTAATTGGTAGTTTTACTTTCATGATACTTTTTTGTTTATTTATTTTTATACAAAGTTAAACAAAAATTTATATTGTTTAACATAAGTTAAAAATAGTTAAACAAATAAAATGACCTTTCATCGATATTATTCAATAAAACACACTGTTATATGTCAGAAAATATTTCTGAAACATTTATTATTAACATATGATAATGCTCTTTTTCTTAGTTCATGCATCTTTAAAAATAATGCGTCTAATAAATTCACAAAAGGATTACTAAGCAAAGTTGAATTATAATAGACTCGCTTACAGATAATTACGATGAATAAAGACAACAATAAAAAACTGGAAGTAAAATTTTGTTTAATAAAAAAACATAGAAATTCTTTTTTTGTTTAAAGGAAATAACAGAAAAAATTCATGTGGTAAAATAGTCAAAGCCCTAAGCTTTTAAAACATAATTATTGGTTAAACAAATACTAAAAAAAAAGCAAATTAAACTAAAAGTTTAATATTAGCATAAGAATTATTAAGAGCTTCCTTAGCTTGATTATCATCTAACCAATCTACTTTTGTTATACCTTCTTTTTCTTGAGCAATTAATTTACCCTTATATTTTGTTTTCATTTCAAACCAATAGGTAATTTTAATTTTATGCTTACCATTACGTTTAAAAATGTGATAAGTAGTATCTATTTGTTTTACAATTTTAAGTCCTGAAACACCTGTTTCTTCGGTAACCTCTCTAATGGAAGTTTCTTCAATAGTCTCTTTACCTTCAGCTTTACCTTTAGGCAAGTCCCATTTATCATTTCTGTAAATAAATAGAATCTCGTTATTCTGATTATATACTTTACCTCCACCAGCAATAACATTGGGAAGTTTTTTTAGAAATTTCTTAAGTAATTTATCTTCGTTTTTATGGATGAGGCGAACTTCCTGTATAGATGCAGTATTAAGTTCTCTTATTACTTTTCCAATATTAACAGTATCAAGCAAATAATTTTTAAAATTAGTTTCTTGTTCTACAACGGTAGTTAAAATTATAGGCTTGTCTCCAACAAAAACTTTGTACATACTTTAAATTCGGTAATGTTTTGGTAAAAATATCATTTTTAACAAGAAACTAGTAAATGTTGAAAAATTATTTTTATTCATTAAAATCGAGACTCTTAAAACCAAATTTATGTTTAATTTTGTTTCATGATTTTTGACAAACAAACCGCTAAAAAAACAGCCGAAGTTTTATTACAAGCTAATGCTATTAAACTTAGCCCTAAAGAACCTTTTACTTGGGCATCTGGCTGGAAATCTCCTATTTACTGTGATAATCGTATTATATTATCATTTCCTCCAATAAGAAATTTTGTTAGAGATACTATGGCTAAACATATTGAATCAAAATATGGAAAACCAGACGTTATTGCAGGTGTAGCAACAGGAGCCATTGGCATAGGCATGTTAGTTGCAGAATATCTAGACTTACCTTTTATATACGTAAGACCAGAAGCCAAAGGGCATGGAAGAAAAAACCAAATTGAGGGTTATATAGAAAGCGGACAAAGTGTTGTTGTAGTTGAAGATTTAATTAGTACTGGTAAAAGCAGTTTAAATGCTGTAAAGGCATTAAAAGAAGCCGAAATTAATGTAAAAGGTATGGTTGCTATTTTCACTTATGGCTTTGAAGTTGCGAGTGAGAATTTTAAAAACGAAAATGTTATTTTAAACACTTTAAGTAATTATGAAAACTTATTAGAGCAAGCATTAGAAACAAATTATATATCTGAAAACGAAATAACAACTTTATCAGAATGGAATTCCAATCCGAGTGAATGGAACGCTAATTGATATACCTATTTAAAAACAAATTATGAATTTAGAATCTCCTAAAATTAGCGTTAGTAAATCACCTCAGCAAGTTTTTGATTTTTTGGCTGATATCAAAAATTTTGAATCTCTAATGCCTGAAAACATTAGCAAATTTGAAGTTTTAGATAGTGATAAATTTTTATTCGCATTAAAAGGAATGCCCGAAATTATTTTAAAAAAGAAAGAAGAAATTCCACCAAACAAAATTGTTCTTGGAGCAGCAGGCGGTAAAATTGATTTCTCTTTAATTGCAACGATATCTCAAGTTAATGAAAACTCAAGTGAGGTACAATTAGATTTCACAGGCGACTTCAACCCCATGATGGTAATGATGATTAAAAAACCAATTACAAAATTTATTGAAACATTAGCAACTAGTATTCCTGAAGCAATTTAATACATTAAAGTAATTTCTTTAAGATCATACTTTTTTACAATTTCATCTTCTAAAATAACTTGAAGTTTTCCATATTTTGTAACCCCTTTTACAAAACCAGAAAACAAATTACCATCTGCATCTCTAAAAGTAGAAGGTTTATTCTTTCTGAATAAATTGTTTTCGTATTCATTTTTTACAAAGTCATATTTTTCATGCTCCAAAAGTGAAGAGTATTCCTTAGTATATTTAAGTATCAAGTGTAAAATTTCATCTAAGTCGTAATGAATACCTGTAATATTCTTTAACGATGAAGCCTTGGGAAGATGCTCAAAATTGGTCTGATTTACATTAACACCAACACCAATAATTGTGTAGTCTAATTTATTTTTTATGACATTCTCAATTAAAATACCACAAATCTTTTTGTCTGCTGACAAAATGTCGTTAGGCCACTTAATATGCAAATCAGGAATATTCAAGGTTTTAAAAGCCTTAAAAACAGCCAAAGAAATAGCCATACTTATATAAAAAGGAAACTCTACAATATGCATACTTAAATCTTTAAACACACTAAACATCAAGTTCTTTCCTTCTTCAGAATTCCAAACAGTTCCCATTTGCCCTCTGCCGTATGTTTGCTTTTTGGCTTGTACAATGGTATAATCTGACACTTCGGTTTCATGAATTAACCTCCGTAAATAACTATTTGTAGAGTCAATGGCATCAAGTTTGATTATAGGCATGTAAGGGTTATTTTAATACTTTAAAATCTTATGATTATTTTGAAGTATAAAGAACTAAAAAAATAATAACTTTGCATAAATTAAATAAAATTAATGGCGAAACAAAAAATAAGCGCAGACCAATTAATATCTGTTATAATTACCGGAATTGAAGATGTTAAAGGTAAAGAAATAAATATTTTAGATTTAAGAGACATTGAAAATACAGTTTGTGATTATTTTATAGTTTGCGAAGGTACTTCAAACACACAAGTAAACGCCATAGTAAATTCAATACAAAAGAAAGTAAGCAAAGAACTTAAAGACAATCCTTGGCATACCGAAGGCTTAGACAATTCGGAATGGGTATTAATAGATTACGTAAATGTTGTTGTGCACGTTTTTCAAAAACATGTTAGAGAATATTATGATATTGAAAGTCTGTGGGGTGATGCAAAAACAACTGTTATAGAAACAAGTTACTAAAAAAAAGAAATGGCAAACGACAAAAAAAGTATAAAAGATAAAAAACCAAAATTCAGTCCATATTGGGTTTATGGTATTTTAATAGCCTTATTTTTAGGGTTTCAACTGTTTAGTAACAGTGGTACAGATGGAAATATGACTACTCCATCAGATTTTTTTAAATACTTAGAAGATGGTGATGTTGAACGTGTTGATATTGTTAAAAACACTCGAGTAGCAAGAGTTTATTTAACTAAGGAAGCTCAAGATAAAGAGATTCACAGAAACTCGAAACCTCAGACCTTTATTCCCTCTGCAACGAAATTACCTAATTACAAATTTGAATTTGGAGATCTTCAAAATTTTGAAAACGAATTAAATGAAGTTACTGCAGACTTAGCTACTAAACCTATTGTAAAATTTGATACTGAAACAAACGATTGGGGGAATCTATTGATGGGTATTCTTCCATTTATTTTGTTAATAGGTGTTTGGATTTTTATTATGAGACGTATGTCTGGAGGTGCTGGCGGAGGTGCTGGCGGACAAATTTTCAATATCGGAAAATCTAAAGCCAAACTTTTTGATCAAAATACAGAAGTAAAAACAAGCTTTAAGGATGTTGCAGGTCTTGAAGGTGCAAAAGAAGAAGTACAGGAAATTGTAGACTTCCTAAAATTTCCTGAAAAGTATACTACTCTTGGTGGTAAAATCCCTAAAGGTGCTTTACTTGTAGGACCTCCTGGAACTGGTAAAACCTTATTGGCAAAAGCGGTAGCAGGAGAGGCCAAAGTCCCTTTCTTCTCATTATCAGGTTCAGATTTTGTTGAAATGTTTGTTGGTGTAGGAGCATCCCGTGTTAGAGATTTATTTAAACAAGCCAAAGAAAAATCACCATCAATTATTTTTATTGATGAAATTGATGCAATTGGTAGAGCAAGAGGTAAAAACGCCATGTCTGGTAGTAATGATGAACGTGAGAATACGTTAAATCAGTTATTAACTGAGATGGATGGTTTTGGAACAAACACAAACGTTATTGTAATTGCAGCAACAAATAGAGCGGATATTTTAGATAAAGCTTTAATGCGTGCTGGACGTTTTGACCGACAAATTTATGTTGATTTACCAGATGTTCGTGAACGTGAGGAAATTTTTGAAGTGCATTTAAGACCTTTAAAAAAGGCAAAGGATTTAGATTTAGATTTCCTTTCTAAACAAACGCCAGGTTTCTCCGGAGCAGATATTGCCAACGTATGTAACGAAGCAGCCTTAATTGCTGCAAGAAATGGTAAAAAAGCGGTTGACAAACAAGATTTCCTTGATGCTGTAGACAGAATTATTGGTGGTTTAGAAAAGAAAAACAAAATAATAACACCTAGCGAAAAACGCGCTGTTGCATTTCATGAGGCTGGACATGCCGTTACAAGTTGGATGCTAGAACATGCCGCACCGCTAGTTAAAGTTACTATAGTACCGCGTGGACGTTCATTGGGTGCCGCATGGTATTTACCTGAAGAACGCTTAATAGTTCGTCCAGAACAAATGTTAGACGAAATGTGTGCTGCATTAGGTGGTAGAGCTGCTGAGAAAGTTATTTTCGACAAAATATCGACCGGTGCACTAAGTGATTTAGAAAAAGTTACCAAACAAGCAAGAGCGATGGTTACTATCTACGGCTTAAGTGATAAAATTGGAAATCTTACTTATTATGATTCTGGGCAAAGCGAATATGGTTTTACCAAACCATACAGTGAACAGACCGCAGAATTAATAGATAAAGAAATATCAGATATTATTGAAGAACAATATCAACGTGCTATTAAATTACTAGAAGCTAATAAAGATAAACTTACACAACTTGCTGAAGTATTGTTAGAAAAAGAAGTTATTTTTAAAGATAACCTGGAAAAAATATTTGGCAAACGTCCTTTCGAAAAAGAAGAACAAAAAGAAACACCAAAAGAAGAAAAAGAAGTATCAGAGGAATAGATTTAATCTTATTCTGTTAAGCTTTTAGTAAAAATCTTAAATTAACTGTATGGTTAATTTAAGATTTTTTATATTTGATAAATTCCTCAAGAAAATAGTTAATAGCTAGTAACTAAATGAGTCTTTTTAGAAAAATTTTCGGTTCTAAATCTGAGCGTTCAGATGATGAATTAAAATCAAATGACAGGGGTAAATATATGCCCGAAATAAAACTACCAATAGACGAAAGGTTTACTATAAACTTTAAGGCTAATGGTGGCAAGTTTCTATATTGCGAAAATTTAAATGAAATATACGAAAACCTAGATCATATTATTGATGAAAATTCTTGGCAAAAGAAAAAAGTTTTATTGTTAGATAAAAATTTAGAAGATAAATTTAAAAATTCAAACATTAAACCTTCATCAAGAATAAGTGACTCAACTTTTTTCTTAACCACATGCGAGAATTTAATTGCTAATGATGGTTCGTTACTCATCTCCTCGAAGCAAATATTTGAAAAAAAATTACCTGAATTACCAGTCAATTTTGTTGTTTTTGCCACTACAAGTCAAATTGTTGAAAATATTGGTGAGGGATTACGTGGTATTAAATCTAAAAACCGAGAAAAAATCCCAACTAATATTACTACAATAAAACACTTTAAATCTGGTGATGATAAAGATTTTTTAAGTTATGGAAGTAGCGCCAAAAATTTATATCTACTGCTTTTAGAAGATTTATAAGATGAAAGAAACGCTCGTAAGATCTCTTTCTGGTTTAATCTATGTAATACTGCTACTTATTTGTATTTGTTTTGAACAAGCTTTAATTGCTCTTTTCTTCATATTTGGACTTATTAGTATGGGAGAATTCAAAAAATTAATACAGTTAAAAAGTAATATTCCATATTTTATTTTCACACTTCTTTATGCTGTTTTTGCATATTGGCAATTAGTTTTAAATACAGATGATGGGTTTGATGAAATTACTCAAATACTTATGGTAATTACCATATTTGTAGAGTTGTTTTTAATCAAAGATTTATTTTCAGGAAAAACAATTCCTCTATTTAGTTCTAAACGTTTTATACTTACTACATTCTATTTATCGAGTGGTTTTGTATTTTTAATTTTAATTGCTAACTATTTTAGCGAGTATAATCCAAACATATTATTAGGTTCTTTTATACTTGTTTGGGTTAACGATTCTTTTGCCTATTTAGTTGGTAAAAACTTTGGTAAACAAAAGTTATTTGAAAAAATTTCACCAAAAAAAACAGTTGAAGGTTTTTTAGGTGGCTTATTCTTTTCTTGTATTGCAAGTTATTTTATTGCTACTTTTACTAATACACTAACATTTAACAGCTGGTTAATTTTAAGTATTATAATTAGTGTTTTTGGTACTTTAGGCGATTTAATAGAATCTAAATTTAAAAGGCAAGCCAATGTTAAAGACAGTGGTGTAATTATGCCTGGTCATGGTGGTTTGTTAGACCGTTTAGATAGTATTATTTTTGCAGCACCATTTATTTATCTATTTTTAAGAATTTTACAATATGTTTCATAAAGAAGGACATAAAATTATATTTATAACATTTGTTTTTACAGTAGCCAGTTTCCTGTTAGTTGATAGCTTTATTTCAACAAAATGGATACAAACTATTGTTATGATTACTTTATTGGCTTTTTTAATTTTAATTCTACAATTTTTTAGAAACCCAAAACGTAATATATCAAGTAATGATAAGCATGTAGTTTCTCCAGTTGATGGAAAAGTTGTTGTTATTGAAGAAGTATTTGAAAAAGAATATTTTAAAGAAAAACGATTACAAATTAGTGTATTTATGTCGCCTTTAAATGTGCATGTTACTCGATATCCTGTAGGTGGTAACGTGGTATTTAGCAAATATCATCCAGGTAAATACTTAGTTGCGTGGCATCCAAAAGCTAGTGAAGAAAATGAACGAACTACAGTAGTTGTAGAAAATGAAACTTACGGTAAAGTATTATACAGACAAATTGCTGGAGCTTTAGCTAAACGCATTGTAAATTATGCAAAACAAAATGATAAGGCTTTACAAGGTAGCGATTCTGGATTTATAAAATTTGGATCTAGAGTCGATTTATTTTTACCTTTAGACACCAACGTAAAAGTAGCACTTAACCAAAAAGTTAGAGGTGGAGAAAGTGTGATTGCTGAAATGAATGAGTAAAGAAAATTTGGACATAGAATTTCAAGATGCGGTAAAACGAGTAAATTCGCATACAGAACCATTTCCTGCTGATACCTTACTCAAACTATACGCTTACTATAAAAAAGCTACCAATAATTATGGAAGACCAAGCAGTAAAAAACCCATAATTAATGCCTTTAAAACTAACGCTTTATTTCAGGTTGAAAACATATCTGAAGATGATGCTAAACGAACTTATGTAGAATTGGTGAATAATTACTTTCTGTACAGAGAATAACTATTAATCAATTCAATTACCACATAAACTACTCTAAACTCGCCAAACTAGTCTTCAAAGTTTCAATTTTTGCCAAAGCATCAGCTTCTTTTTTCTTCTCACTAGCCACTACCTGTTCTGGTGCATTATTTACAAAACGCTCATTAGATAATTTCTTCTGTACAGATTTTAAAAACCCTTCAGTGTAATTTAACTCCTCTGTAAGCTTTTTAATTTCACTTTCAACATCAATAGCGCCAACCATAGGAATAAAATACTCGTTTGATTTTACTCGAAATGTAAGGGCACCTTCAACTGCATCTGAGGTAACTTCTATACTTTCTAAGTTTCCTAATTTGGAAATAACTCCATCAAAAGTAGTGTTCGTATTTTCATTGTTTATCATTGAAAACCTTATAGCATCTTTAAAAGCTATATTCTTTTGTTTTCTAATGTTTCTGATTCCTGAAATAACTTCCGATGCGAAGTCAAACTCAGCTATTATAGTCTCATTTATAGTCTTAAATTCTGGCCATTTAGCAACAATTAATGCCTCTTCTGGAGTTCTTTCTGAAATATATTGCCAAATTTCTTCTGTTAAAAACGGCATAAACGGATGCAATACTTTAAGATTATTTTCGAAAGCTTTAATTACATCTTTATAAGTTTTAGCATCTATTGGTTTTTGATAGGCTGGCTTAATAATTTCCAATAACCATGATGAAAAATCATCCATGATTAATTTATATATCGCCATGAGAGCATCACTTAATCGATATTTGCTAAAATGATCTTCAATTTCAATCAAAGCTTTTTGGAATTTTGTTTCGTACCATTCTAAACCTACTTTGGCTGTTTCCGGTTGTGGAATTGTTTCATCTATTTCCCAACCTTGAATTAATCTAAAAGCATTCCATATTTTATTTCCAAACCCTTTTCCTTGTTGACAAAGAGCTTCATCAAACATTAAATCGTTTCCTGCGGCAGAACTCAATAGCAAACCAACACGAACACCATCAGCTCCGTATTCTTCAATAAGTTTTAATGCATCGGGTGAATTACCTAACGATTTACTCATTTTTCTGCGTTGCTTATCACGTACTAAACCTGTTAAGTAAACATTTTCAAAAGGTTTTTCATCTTTATATTCATACCCTGCAATAATCATACGTGCCACCCAAAAGAATAAAATATCAGGCCCTGTAACTAAATCGTTTGTTGGGTAATAGTATTTAATTTCTTTATTTTCTGGGTTACGTATACCATCAAAAACACTCATTGGCCATAACCAAGATGAGAACCACGTATCAAGAGCATCTTTATCTTGAGTTAAATCTGATAATTGAAGCTTCTCATTTGAAGCAGCAACCCTAGCTTTATCTAGAGCTTTTTCAATAGTTTCTGCTACTACAAAATCTTCTTTTCCATCACCATAATAATATGCCGGTATTTGTTGACCCCACATCAATTGACGTGAAATATTCCAATCTCGAATATTTTCCATCCAATGGCGATATGTATTTTCAAACTTTTTTGGAAATAACTTAATATCATCATCTTCCAAAACGGCTTTAATTGCAGGTTTTACCAAATCTTCCATTTTAAGAAACCACTGATCGCTTAAACGAGGTTCGATAACCGCCTTGGTTCTTTCTGAAGTTCCTACCTTATTGATGTGCGTTTCAGTTTTAACCAAAACACCATCTCCTTCTAGCTCTTGTACTATGTCTTTTCTAACTACAAAACGGTCTTTACCCTCGTAATGTAACCCGAAACTATTTAAAGACGCATCTTCATTGAAGATATCGATAACTTCTAACTTATGTTTATCTCCAAGATTCTTATCGTTTTCATCATGGGCTGGTGTAACCTTTAAACAACCTGTACCAAACTCAACATCAACATAATCATCTTCAATAATAGGAATTACGCGATTACAAATAGGTACAATAGCTTTCTTTCCACGTAAATGAGAAAAACGTTCATCATTTGGATTAATACAAATAGCTGTATCTCCAAAAATGGTCTCAGGGCGAGTTGTTGCAATAGTTAAAGTGTCATTACTTCCTTCAATTTTATATTCTAAATAATATAAGTTTCCTTGACGTTCTTCATGAATAACTTCTTCATCTGAAAGTGTTGTTTTTGCTTCAGGATCCCAGTTTACCATGCGATAACCACGATAAATCAAACCTTTTTCATATAAATCAATAAAAACCTTAATTACAGCTTCACTCATATCATCATCCATCGTGAATTTGGTTCTATCCCAATCACAAGAACAACCCAATTTTTTCAGCTGTTCTAGAATAACGCCGCCATATTCTTCAGTCCAATCCCAAGCATGTTTTAAAAATTCATCACGAGATAAATCATTTTTATTTATACCCTGTTCTTTTAACTTAGCAACTACTTTAGCTTCAGTGGCAATAGAAGCATGATCAGTACCAGGCACCCAACACGCATTTTTACCCAATAAACGTGCACGACGAATTAAAACATCCTGAATGGTATTGTTAAGCATGTGCCCCATATGGAGCACCCCTGTTACATTTGGAGGTGGAATAACAATGGTGTAAGGTTCTCTTTCATCTGGCTTTGAATGAAAATAATTGTGTTTCATCCAGTAATCGTACCACTTACTTTCTACCTGACTTGCATCGTATTTTGATGGAATTTCCATGCTTTGGAATAGTTTTTGAATAATGATGTGCAAAAGTACTTATATTTCTTTTTCTGTGAAAGTTATGTATCTATTGATAAAGTTAGTTTTGCTAAGATTTTATAATCTAAAGCCATAAAAACGACAAAGTTGTATGTACATTTAATCTAGTTGAATATGTTAACAAACGTGCATTACATCTAAATTTTTTGTAGATTATAGGAAAAGTAAGTATGTTTGATTTGAATTTGAAGCTAATAAACAAGCATCTCATATTAAATGAACGATTATAAACGGTGCTAAATTTTAAAATAAAAATAAAGTTATGAAACAATTAATTACTATTTTATTTATTGGATTAATAAGTTTTTCAATAAACGCGCAAGAAAAAGCAGCAAAAATTGAGTTTAAGACAGATACCATAGATTATGGAACTGTTGAAAAGGGAGCCGATGGCGTAAGAACTTTTGAATTTACTAACACTGGTGATGCACCTTTAATAGTATCTAAAGTTTCTTCAAGTTGTGGTTGTACTGTGCCTAAATGGTCTAAAGATCCAATTATGCCAGGCGATACTGGAGAAATTCAAGTAAAATATGACACAAATCGAGTAAACCCTATTAGAAAAACAATAACGGTTATTTCAAATGCTGAAACTCCAACTGTTGCCCTAAAAATAAAAGGTCTAGTTGTTGACTCTAGTAAAGAAAGTGTTCTTGAAAAAAAGAGTAAAAGTATAGTGCAGCAATAAAAAACGATTTTAACTAAAAAAAGCCTTAAAATTAATTTTAAGGCTTTTTTTAGTTAAAAACATCTTCTAACTTAAATTCAAAAGTTAAAATTTTTTTAAAGTCTATAATATTGTAATTCCTTTCAATTCTTAATTTTATTCGATCTCCTTTATTGCCATAAAACATTTGAATCATCTGATTTAGCTTAAATTGATAACTACTCTTATTATTTATACTTAAAATTATATCTCCTTTTCTTAAGCCTGCTTTTTCAGCTGGCGAATTTTTTCTTAACTCCACAATGACGTAAGTTGGTTTAAGAGATATTTTATAACGATTATTAACAGCTAAACTCGTAGCGTCTGTTTTTGTACTAACTCCATAACTATTGGTAACGTTATTATCCTTCTCTTTAACAAATCTAAAACCACTATGAGCTATTTCTATACCACTTTTGTTATACTTAAATTTATCATTAAAATATCTATTTTTATTAAGTGTAATAATCGCTCTTTTATAGTCTATAATAACATTAAAACGTTTTAATATATTACCTGCTACGCTGCCGCTACGATTTTTAAACTTCTTAGCATGTGAAACATAAACTGAGTCTGGGAATGCTACATTAGCATTTTTAAGGCTAAAACTTTTTAAAGAAAACGTTTTAACTTTAGAACGTTTACCATAAACACTACCACTTAAACCATGTCCTAAAAAATCATTGAAATACTTGTTACTAGATTTAATACCCAATGAGTCATCTTCAAATAACCATAAAGCATCACTCCCACCAGAATCGATTAATAACTTTACTGATATATCTTTTTTATCAATATTAACCTCCCCATTTATGTAAGGTTTATTTTTATAAAACTCTAAATTTAAACGTTCACACTTATTACAACTCTTATATGTGTATAAATAAGGTTCAGAAAGCCTGATAAATCTATTTGAATAGTTAATCTCAACTACTAAATCTTTAAACAAATCATAACCGATTATTCCATGAACAGGAAAACCTAATCTTGGTGCAAAATTCAAATTAGTATCATAAATAGCATATAAGTCTTGATTTAGTTTAATGGCATCACCTATTTTAACAACATTATTCTCAGATTTTAGTGTTTCTACCGATTCACCTTCTCCTAAACCTCTCAAAAATATTTTCTCTGTATTTCTTATTCTTAACGTATCAGATACATTCAAAAAATTAAAAATAATAGGTTTGGTAACACCTGTATCTAATAAAAATGAAAGTGTAACTCCATTAATTTCAACGGGTATAACTATTAAATTATTAATTAGCTTAAACTTAATTTTGTCTGATTTCTTTTTATTTTGAATAAAAAAAATATCTTGAGAAAAACTAAAATTAAACAAACTAAAAGATAGTATTATAAGTAAAAATCCTTTTTTCATTATGGAGTAGATAATTATATGTAACTGAATTTACGAATCTTTAAATTAGTTTAATCAATAAGACTTGTTTTTTAAAAAAACTTTAAGATAATTTTCTCAACTTTGTATTCAAATACATTATAGATGCCATCAATATCTAAAAAAGGGCAATTAATGCCTCAATCTCCAATACGTAAATTAGTCCCTTTTGCTGAAGAAGCAGTTAAAAAAGGAAAATCGATATACTATTTAAACATTGGACAACCCGACATTAAAACACCAAAAATTGCTTTACAAGCTGTTAAGGATTCTAAAATAGACGTACTTGCTTACTCAAGATCTGAAGGTTCTGAAACTTACAGACAGAAAATAGCGAACTACTACAAAAAACATGATATAATTGTAGAACATGATGATATTATTGTTAGCACTGGAGGAAGTGAAGCACTACTTTTCGCATTTGGAAGTATAATGGATGTGGAAGATGAAATTATAATTCCTGAACCATTTTACGCTAATTATAATGGGTTTTCTACAGCATCTGGGGTCAATATTGTACCGGTAATTTCTAAAATTGAAGATAATTTTGCTTTACCGCCTATTGAAGCTTTTGAGAAATTAATTACACCAAAAACAAAAGCAATCCTCATTTGTAACCCAGGTAATCCAACAGGATATTTATATTCTAAGCAAGAAATACAGCAACTTGCGGCTATTGTAAAGAAGCATGATCTATTTTTAATTGCCGATGAAGTATACCGAGAATTTGCTTATGACGGAAATACGCATTATTCAATCATGCAAGAATCGAGTTTAGAAAATAATGCTATAGTTATAGATTCTGTATCTAAACGTTACAGTATGTGTGGAGCCCGAGTAGGCTGCTTAGTTTCAAAAAACAAAAATGTTATACAAACGGCTTTAAAATTTGCTCAAGCACGGTTAAGTCCGCCAACATTAGCTCAAATTGCTAGTGAAGCAGCACTTGAAACCCCTCAAAGTTACTTTGATGATGTTATTGAAGAGTATGTAGAACGCAGAAACACTTTAATTAACGAATTACAAAAAATTGAAGGTATTAAAGTAGCAAAACCTAAAGGTGCGTTTTATTGTATCGCAGAATTACCTGTTAAAAATTCAGATGATTTTGCACAATGGCTTTTGGAAGATTTTGATGTAGATGGAGAAACCATTATGGTTGCTCCAGCTGGAGGTTTTTATTCAACTCCGGGTGTTGGTTTAAACCAAATACGAATTGCTTACGTACTTAAAAAAGAAAGCTTAATAAAAGCTGTTAATATTTTAAAAGAAGCCCTAAAAGTTTATAAAGACTAGTGCAAATACTCGAAAATATATCTTTAAAACCATATAATACTTTTGGTATTGATGTTCAAGCAAAACACTTTGTTTCGATTGATAATATTGATGATTTGAAAACTATCTTAAATCATCCAGACTATACCAATAAACTCATATTAGGTGGTGGCAGTAATATGTTACTTACCAAAGATCAAAATACTTTAGTTACTCACATTAACTTAAAAGGTATTTCTATAATTTCTGAGGACGACGATTTTGCAATAGTAAAAGCTTATGCTGGTGAAAACTGGCACGAATTTGTTTTATGGTGTTTAGAAAACAACTTTGGAGGTATTGAAAACATGTCGTTAATTCCAGGAAATGTTGGTACAGCTCCAATTCAAAATATTGGTGCTTATGGCGTTGAACTGAAAGACACCTTTTTATCCTGTGAAGCCTTATCTGTAGATACAATTACATTAAAAACATTTGATAAAGACGAATGTAATTTTGGCTATAGAAATTCTATTTTCAAACAAGAGGCTAAAGGTAAATTTATTATAACTAGTGTTACTTTTAAGCTTACAAAACGCAACCACAAACTAAACATAAATTATGGTACTATTGCATCAGAATTAGAGAAAAAAGAAATTAAAAATCCAACCATTCAAGATATTTCAAAGGCTGTTATTTTTATTCGTGAAAGTAAATTGCCAAACCCTAAAGACATTGGTAATAGTGGAAGTTTTTTCAAAAACCCAGTTATTTCTAAAGAGCAATTTAATGTTTTAGAAAAACAGTTTAAAAATATACCTAACTATCCAGTTTCTGAAAGCGAAGTAAAAGTTCCTGCTGGATGGCTTATTGAAAAAGCAGGTTTTAAGGGCAAACGTATTGGCAATTACGGTGTACATAAAAAACAAGCTTTAGTACTTGTAAACTATGGTAATGCTAAAGGAGACGACATCTTAAATCTTTCTAAATTAATTCAAAAAACAGTAAAAAGACTTTTCGATATTTCCATTGAAGCTGAAGTTAATATTCTATAATAGAAAAGAAATTTCTAACTTTGATATCATAAAACATTATAAATTAACACTTACTAAACTAACCTTATATTGATTTCAGCCATAGAAAAAGAAATAGTTAACCTACTGGAAAAAGGTGATAAAAAAGCTATTACTCTACTTTACGAATACTACGCTGATTCATTATTTGGTGTTATAAAAAAAATAATAACAGACGAAGATACAGCTCAGGATGTTTTACAAGAAAGCTTTGTTAAAATATGGCGTTACGCAAAAAAATACGACTCCAGCAAAGCAAAGCTATTTACATGGTTATATAGAATAGCTTATAATACGGCTATAGACAAAGTTAGATCGCAGAAAAATAAATCGGGTAAAGAAGTCCAAATAGAGAATTCTCCCGTATATAAAATAACATCGAACGAATTAAACCAAGATGTTTTAGATATTAAAAAACATTTAGGTAGTCTAGATGAAAAATATCAAATAGTAATAAATGCACTCTTTTTTGAGGGCATGACACAACAAGAAGCTAGCGATGAATTAGATATTCCGCTAGGTACTATAAAATCGAGATTAAAAATTGGATTGAGAGAACTTAAAAAAATCTACGATCCTCAATAAACAAAGTCATGAATGAGAAAATAACTACTTTTTTAAATTCTGGCCTATTAGAAAATTATCTATTAGGAAAAACTACTTCTGTCGAAACGGAAATGGTTGAATCCTATATTTCAAAATACCCAGAAGTACAAAACGCATACAACACATTACAATACAATTTAGAAATTGTTTCAAAAAGTAATGCTGTTGAGGCTCCAAAGCATATTCTAAATAACATTTTAGAAGAACTTGACGAGAAGCCAGTTGTAACGATGAACACATCATACAAGAGTAAAAAATGGTATAAGTTTAGCGTTGCAGCAAGTATTGCAGCTTTAATTTTCGCTGGAACATCTTATCTATTTTATACTCAAAATCAAAAATTATCCAACGAAAACCAAGTGGTAGTAGATGAAATTTTTGATTTACGTAGTGATATTGAGCAAAATAATAAAATGCTTGATAATGTTATGAGACAACTGTTGAAGCTTAATAACCCTGAAACTGAAAAATACATTATTTCAGGAAACGATAGAGCAAAAGACTTAAAAACAGTTGCATACATAAATCCTAAAGAAAAAACATCTATGATCGATGTCGTGTCTTTACCACAACTACCAGAAGAACAATGCTATCAAATATGGGCAGAATTACAAGGTAAAATGGTAAGTTTAGGTATTTTAAATGAAGCCGATAGAAAGCTAATGAATATTCCTTATGCAGAAAATGCTTTAGCTCTAAATATAACTATAGAGCCTAAAGGAGGAAATACCGTAGCCTCTTTAGAAAATTCGGTTGCAGAAATTGATTTACAATAGTAGATATTAATAGCTTAATCCCTCATTAAAAAGCCTCATTTTAAATTAAAATGAGGCTTTTTGCTTGTTAAATATTTTATGCTTACTCTTTATCAAACAATGCTTTGTGAATAAACCCGGCTACAATAGCACCTGCAATTGGTGCTACCCAAAATAACCAAAGTTGAGCAGTAAATTCTCCACCAGCAAACAAGGCCTGACTTGTAGAGCGTGCTGGATTAACCGATGTGTTTGTAATAGGTATACTTATTAAATGTATAAGTGTTAAACCTAAACCAATAGCAATTGGAGCAAAACCTTTTGGCGCTCTAGAATTTGTACTTCCTAATATTATTAATAGGAAAAACATTGTCAATAAAAATTCTGCTATTAAAGCCGCAGTCATCGAATAACCGTCCGGTGATAAATCTCCATAACCATTAGCAGCAAATCCACCAATAGTGACAAAATCAGATTTATTAGTTAAAATCAAATATAAAGCTCCTGCTGCTGCTACCGCTCCAATTAATTGAGCAATAATATAGCCAACTAAATCTTTAGCTTCAAACTTACCTCCAGCCCATAAACCAAAAGATACTGCTGGGTTAAAATGTCCACCAGAAATATGTCCAACAGCATAAGCCATAGTTAGTACCGTAAGACCAAATGCCAGAGATACTCCAACAAATCCTATACCTAAATCAGGGTATCCTGCTGCAAAAACAGCACTACCACAACCTCCAAAAACGAGCCAAAATGTTCCAAAAAATTCTGCAAATAATTTTTTCATAAAATAAAAGTTTAATTAGTTAGATTGTTAATTTACAAATAATTATCCTTTAGACACCTAAAACAGTAGTTTGTCACATAAGCATCAAATTCTTGTATTTAATTCTTCTTTTAAGTAAAAACTTTATCTTTGTACAAAATTTTCAAAATGAAACTTCTTTTAATCACAATTGTTCTATTAGGATTGGGAATTGCTGGAATTGCCATAAAAATTTGGGCCAAGAAAGACGGCAAGTTCGCTGGTACATGTGCTAGCCAAAACCCTATGCTAAATCAAGATGGTGAAGCATGTGGATTTTGTGGAAAAACTCCAGACCAATTTAGTGATTGCAACGAACCTCAACACTCTTAAACATTAAATGACCGTACTTGATTTCTTTTTCTACGCATTTATTGTTGTAGTTATTATTCAAGTTATATTTTATTTAATCTTTTTTAGAAAGGTTGCTTTTCTAAAACCAAATAATCAAAATGAAAAAAATATTCCAGTTTCAATTATTATTTGCGCTAAAAATGAAGCTGAAAATTTAAAGACCTTTTTACCATCAATAATTTCTCAATATTATAAGAACTTTGAAATTGTTTTAATTAATGACGCCTCAAAAGACAATACTCTTGAGGTTATGGAAAATTTTTCTGATAAGCATCAAAACATCAAAATAGTAGATGTAAAAAATATTGAAGCCTTCTGGGGTAACAAAAAATACGCATTAACTCTAGGCATAAAAGCCTCAAAATACAATCACCTTTTATTCACTGATGCAGATTGCAAGCCAGTTTCTAATAAATGGATTAGTGAAATGACCTCTCATTTTAACGATAAAAAAAGTATTGTTTTAGGATATGGAGCGTATTCAAAAGTCAAGAATTCTTTATTGAACAAACTAATTAGGTTTGAAACTTTATTCACAGCAATACAATACTTTTCCTTTTCTAAAATTGGAATGCCTTATATGGGTGTTGGCAGAAACTTAGCCTATACAAAAAAGGAGTTTTTTGATGCTAATGGCTTTATAAATCATATTCAAGTACGTTCTGGAGATGATGATTTGTTTATTAACCAAATTGCTAATGCTAAAAATACAACCATTAGTATTACCAAAGACAGCTTTACAGAATCTGTACCTAAAAAAAGCTTTAAAAGTTGGGTGAAACAAAAAAGGCGTCATATTTCTACCGCTAAACATTATAAGAAGAAACACAAGTTTTTACTAGCTTTATTGTATTCTTCCAATTTATTGTTTTGGGTTTTAAGTGTTGTACTTCTTATTTCAACACATAATTGGATTTATGTTTTGAGTCTTTTTATTTTCAGGTTATCAATTCAATTTATAATCATAGGGTTTTCATCAAAAAAACTTAACGAAACTGACTTATTAATTTGGATTCCATTCCTAGAAATTTTCTTAATTCTTGCACAATTAACTATATTTATAAATAATCTCATCTCAAAACCCAATTTTTGGAAATAGAAGAAGCTATTAAACGAGCTAAAGAAAACGACCAGAAAGCGTTTAATTTTTTATTAGACACCTTTTGGGACGATGTGTATGGATTTCAGCTAAAACGTATACAAAATGAAAACGATGCTGAAGATGTAACCATTCAAAGTTTTTCCAGAGCTTTTGATAAAATTGCCACTTTTGATGACAACTTTAAATTTAAAACATGGCTGATTACCATTTCTAAAAACATACATATCGATTTACTTCGGAAGGAAAAAAACTCAATTGCACAAGTTATTTCTAAAGACGATAAACACGTTTACAATGTTTTAGATGAGTCGCCTTCTCCAGAAGATAAATTAATAACAGAACAGCACTTAGCAAAACTTTTGCGTGATATTAAAAAGTTAAAACCCCATTATCAAGAAGTAATAAACTTGCGATATTTTCAAGAATTGAGCTATAAGGAAATTTCTAAACAGCTTGATGAACCTATGAGTAATATAAAAGTTAAGTTACTACGGGCTAAAAAATTACTTGCAGAAATTATTCAAAAAAACTAAATGTTTGCTAAACTCAAAAATCTAGGTCCAGGTTTATTATTTGCGGGGGCAGCCATAGGTGTTTCCCATTTGGTTCAATCTACACGAGCTGGTGCAGATTTTGGATTTGGTCTACTCTGGGCTTTACTTTTAGTTAATATTTTTAAATATCCCTTTTTTCAATTTGGCCCTAGGTATGCAACTGCAACTGGAGAAAGCTTGCTAGATGGCTATAAGAAACTTGGGAATGGTATTTTACTAACTTACTATATTTTAAGTTTTGCTACTATGTTTACTATTCAAACCGCAGTAACTATTGTAACTGCTGGTTTAGCATCTTCATTATTTGGCGATTTTATAAGCGTGAAATTATGGACGGTTATTATTATTTTAATTTGCTTAAGCTTGTTAATTTTCGGGAAATATAAACTCTTAGATCGATTGATGAAAATTATTATCATAACGCTTACAATTAGCACCATTATAGCTGTGAGTATGGCACTAAGCAACAATACTAACCCTATTTCGCTAAAACAAATACTTCCTGAAAACACCCTAGAAATAAGCTTTTTAATTGCTTTTATGGGTTGGATGCCAGCACCTTTAGATATATCGGTCTGGCAATCGTTATGGGCTATTGAAAAAAATAAAGAGACTAAGCTATATACTCCAAAATCTGCTTTATTCGATTTTAATGTAGGCTATATTAGTACCATTATTTTTGGAATTGGTTTTTTAACATTAGGAGCTTTAGTCATGTTTAATAGTGGTGAAGTATTTAGTAATTCTGCCAGTGTTTTTTCTAAACAACTTATTAATATGTATACCTCTAATTTGGGTAATTGGGCTTATGTAATAATCGGTATTGCTGCATTTACAACTATGTTTAGTACCACATTAACCACGCTTGATGCCTCACCAAGAGCCATGGCCAAAACCACGGAGTTATTATTTAAAAAATCTTCGAAATTTAATTACATATTCTGGATTATTCTATTAGCAATTGGCACCATTGGAATCTTTCTTTTTTTAGCTTCAGAAATGGGTTTATTAATAGAAATAGCTACTATTCTATCTTTTATAACAGCACCTTTTTATGCAATAATTAGTTACAAACTTATATCAAGTAAACACACACCTGAAGCTTGGCGACCATCAAAAAAACTTCATATTTTAAGCTTGCTAGGAATTGCTTTTTTATTAGGTTTTAGTTTCTGGTATCTTACTACGTTGTAATTACTTTTTAAAAGAATACTTCGTATCTTTGCATGACTGATTTTTATAGTATGAATACAGAAACAACTTCTAATATTTTACCAGAACGTCAAGCTAAACCAAAATGGCTTCGTGTTAAGCTTCCAACCGGAAAAAAGTACACAGAACTACGTGGATTAGTAGATAAATACAAATTGAATACCATTTGTACCTCAGGTAGTTGTCCAAATATGGGTGAATGTTGGGGAGAAGGTACCGCTACTTTTATGATTCTGGGTAATGTATGCACCCGTTCTTGTGGGTTTTGTGGTGTAAAAACTGGAAGACCCGAAACTGTAGATTGGGACGAACCTGAAAAAGTAGCTCGTTCTATTAAAATCATGCAAATTAAACATGCTGTTTTAACGAGTGTTGATAGAGACGATTTAAAAGACATGGGAAGTATTATGTGGGCAGAAACTGTAAAGGCTGTGCGCAGAATGAATCCAGAAACTACACTTGAAACTTTAATTCCTGATTTTCAGGGTATTGAGCAACATATAGACAGAATTATTGATGTAGCTCCAGAAGTTGTTTCCCACAATATTGAAACAGTTAGACGTCTAACTCGTGAAGTTCGTATTCAAGCTAAATACGATAGAAGCATGGGCGTTTTAAAATATTTAAAGCAACAAGGGCAACGAAGAACAAAATCTGGTATTATGCTAGGTTTAGGAGAAACTAGAGAAGAAGTAATAGAAACACTTCACGATTTAAGAAATAATGAGGTTGATGTAGTTACCATAGGGCAATATCTCCAACCAAGTAAAAAACATTTACCTGTTAAGCAGTTTATTAACCCCGATCAGTTTAAAGAATACGAAGAAATTGGACTTGATTTAGGTTTTAGACATGTTGAAAGTAGTGCTTTAGTACGTTCATCTTACAAAGCGCAAAAGCACATTAATTAAGTATGATTCGTGTTGCTATAAATGGCTTTGGAAGAATAGGACGTAGAGTTTTTCGGTTATTAGAAGATTATCCTAATATCGAAATAGTCGCTATAAACGACTTAGCAGACGCTAAAACTTTGAGCCATTTACTAAAGTACGACAGTATTCACGGAGTTTTCAACGGTAACGTTTCTCATAACGATAATCATATAGTTGTAAACTCAAGAAAAGTTTCTCTGTTAAACAAAAAACATCCAAAAGATATAAACTGGAAACCTTTTAATATTGATTTTGTTCTAGAATCCACAGGGAAATTCAAAACAAAACAAGATTTACAATATCATATTGAAAATGGTGCAAAACAAGTAATTTTAAGTGTGCCTCCTATTGAAGATGACATTAAAACCATTGTTTTAGGCGTTAATAATAATGAGCTTAATGGAACAGAAAAAATAATTTCAAATGCTTCATGTACTACAAATAATGCAGCACCTATGATTGATATTATAAATACGCTTTGTGGTATTAATCAAGCTTATATTACAACAGTACATTCATACACCACCGACCAGAGTTTACACGATCAACCACATCCTGATTTACGCCGCTCGAGAGCTGCAAGCCAATCTATAGTTCCTACTACAACAGGGGCTGCTAAAGCATTAACAAAAATTTTTCCAGATTTATCTGATGTTATTGGTGGCTGTGGTATTAGAGTTCCTGTAATAAACGGCTCATTAACAGATATTACTTTTAATGTAAAACAAACCGTATCCATTGAAGAAATAAATAATACATTCAAAAAAGCTTCTAAAAACAAATACAAAGGCATACTTGAATATACAGAAGACCCTATAGTATCCATTGATATTGTTGGGAATACACATTCTTGTATTTTCGATTCGGGCATGACCTCTGTAATTGGGAACATGGTTAAAATAATTGGTTGGTATGACAACGAAACTGGCTATTCCTCTAGAATAATTGACCTGATATGTAATTTATCGGAAAAAAGATGTATTTTGTCGATAAAATAATTATATTTGTCGGTAATATTTGTTGAAATGTCCCAAATAAAGAACTATATATTCACAGCTTTAATGCTGCTTTCTCTCAATGTTTTTTCACAAAAAACAATTGATGAAGACCCTGAAATACTACAAAACAGTATAAACTATCGTATTACACAATCTCAAATTGCACTAGAACAGTACAACTATTTTGGGGCCCAGAATAATTTAGATGAGGCTTTAGAGCTTGCTCAAAAACTAGATAATAGAAAAAGTGAGGGTATTATTTACACGCTTAAGGGGCGTTTACAACTTATAACTGAAGAGGAGGATAAAGCTATAAAATCTTTAAACAAAGCTATTGAAATTCAACGCATTATAAATGACAACAAAAACTTAGCTGATTCTTATAAAACTTTTGGAGATGTATACTTGGTAAAGAAAGATTATTCTAATGCACTAGATTCTTACAGGGCTGCAAAATCTAAATATCAAGAAGAAGGTATGGAAGAAGGCTTAGCAGAAACATTGCTTGCTGAAGGTAAAACCTATATGCACATAGGGAATTATAGAAAAGCCAGATCTATTGTTGAACAATCTATAGCAGAAGCAAAAAAAATGGGCTCTTTAAAATTGCAAAGTGATGCATTAATTACTCAAGGGTTTGTGTACAGTAAGTTAGGAGACCTTGAAAAAGCCTTAACATATACTGATGAAGGTATAGAAATAGCAAAGCAAAATAAATACACAAATATTTTAAATGAAGGGTATTTAACGGCAAGCGATATAAACAAATCTATTGGAAAAACTAATCAAAGTATTGAGAATTTTGAGTTATCAAATCAGTATCTCAAATCTCATATCCAACTGTCAGACTCTTTAAGAAACTTAAAAACAGCATACTCCTCAAAGGATCAAGAAACGCAACATCTATTAAAAGAAATGGATGCTAAAAACAAAGAAGTTGCTGAACAATTAGACAGTTTAGAATCTGATAAAAACCTAAACACATTAACATCTATATTAAGTGTTGCATTAATTACAATTTTGTCGTTATTAACACTGTCTTTATATAAAAACAACAATATTAGATTAAAAACAAATAATATGCTTCACAAAAAAAACGGTGAACTTATTATTGCAAAAGAAAAAGCAGAATTAGCATCAAAAACTAAAGCTAACTTTTTATCAACGGTTACACACGAGCTTCGAACGCCACTTTATGCCGTAACTGGCTTAAGTAATATGCTACTTGAAGAGAACCCAAAACCTGAGCAAATTCAGCACTTAAAATCTCTTAAGTTTTCTGGAGATTACCTTTTAACATTCATTAATGATATTCTTCAGATTAATAAAATTGAAGCCAATAAAGTTGAAATTGAGCCCGAATCATTCAACTTAAGAAAGAAGATAAACAACATTATTTTAGCTTTAAATAATTCGGCAAATGACAATAATGTAACACTTCATTTTGAGTATGATAAAGATTTACCTGAAAACTTTATTGCAGATCAATTAAAAATATCTCAAATTTTAATTAACCTAATAGGTAACTCGATAAAATTTACCAAAGATGGTGATATCTGGATTAGAGCCTATAAAATAGAGCAAAAAGGAAATACTTATACTCTTCGTTTTGAAGTTGAAGATAATGGCATAGGTATTAGCCAAGAAAAGCAAGACAATATGTTTGAAAGCTTCTCTCAAGGTTCTATTCAAATTAATAGAAAATATGGTGGTACAGGTTTAGGTCTATCTATTGTAAAAGGATTAATTGATATTTTAAAGGGTCAAATTTATGTGAAAAGTGAATTAGAAAAAGGAACTACTTTTTACTTTGAAATTCCTTTAGAATACACCTCAGTTAAGGAAGTTAAAGAAAATAAAGTAACTTATTTTGAAGGCAATGCAGAAGATATAGACTTAACCAATGTTAAAATTTTAGTGGTTGAGGATAACAAAATAAACCAAATGATTACCAAAAAGATTCTTACCAAAATGAATCTTCAATGTGATATTATTGATAATGGTGAAGATGCCGTAGAAATGATAAAAAACAATAATTACAATATTATTTTAATGGATATTCACATGCCCGGTATTAGCGGAATGGAAGCTACTAAACGTGTAAGAGCATTTGATAAAGATCTTACCATTTTTGCATTAACGGCTGTTACTATTGAAGATAAAATGCACGAATTTGACGAAGCTGGATTTACAGATATAATACCAAAACCATTTAAACAAGAAGAGTTTGAAAAAAAGCTTTACAATGCACTTGCTGGTAAAGCCAATAAATCTGCTTAATTAGACACAAATTCTTTAATAATATTATCAAATTTTTGATGGTTATCAATGACTACTTCAATGGGTAAATAAAACAGTTTTTCTTTTAAAGACTCATATTGTTTTAATCGCATAAAATCTTTTTCTGTAGTAATAATTAATTCTTTTGATTTTAAACTTTCTATCTCTTGTTTAGAAAACTCATGATGATCTTTAAAATTTAAATGTTGATACTTTAAGTTTTTCTCATTTAAAAAATCAACCAAAGGTTTAGAGTTTGCTATACCAGTAACCAAAGTAAAGCTCGATAATTCTTTTAATTTAACTGTTTTATTTATTGAAATTACTTCCTCCGAATATTTTATTGAACTAAAAAACACATGCTGCTTTTCATTTGGGTTTATCCTTTTAACTATTTGTATTTTATCATCGTCCAACAAATTTTCCGGACATTTTGTAACCACAATAATATTGGCGCGATTAACTCCTTTTTTAGGCTCTCTCAAATTTCCTGTAGGTAAAACAAAATCTCTGTAAAAGGGATTAGCGTAAGTAGTTAATAAAATATTTAATCCAGCTTTTACTTTTCTATGTTGGTAAGCATCGTCCAACAAAACAACATCTGAGTTTTCTTTTTCTAAATTTTTAATCCCGTTTTGCCTATCAGAATCAACAGCTACTAAAATATCTTTCCCAAATTTATTGTAAAACTGAAAAGGCTCATCACCAACAGTTTCTACTGAAGATGTTTGGTTAGCTAATTGAAATCCTTTAGTTTTTCTTTTGTACCCTCTACTTAACGTTGCAAGTTTGTGATCATTTTTTAAAAGACTAATTAAATATTCAATCATAGGTGTTTTACCAGTTCCACCAACACTTAAATTACCAACACAAATTACAGGGAAATTATAAGATTTAGATTTTTTTATGCCCAAATCGTATAATTTGTTTCGTAACCAAGTTACTAAATAGTAAACTGGCACAATAGGGAATAATATGTATCGCAACATTTTCATGATAGCAAAGTAAATATTTTATATTTGTTTAATAATCAAATCATGAAAATATTATGATTATTCAAGATGTAATTAATCATTTAGAAGAACTTGCTCCCATCGCATATGCTGAAGATTTTGATAATGTGGGCTTACTGGTTGGAAATAAAAAAGCAAAAGTAACTGGCGTTTTAGTAACACTAGACACCCTCGAAACAGTTGTTGAAGAGGCTATTGCTAAAAACTGTAACCTTATAGTTAGCTTTCATCCCATTATTTTTAAAGGTTTAAAAAAACTAACAGGGAAAAATTATGTAGAGCGTGTTGTTATGAAAGCTATCAAGCATGATATTGCTATATACGCTATACATACCGCTTTAGATAATGCTTTGCAAGGTGTAAATGATATGATTTGTAATCAATTAGAATTAACAAACAAACGTATTTTAATACCGCAAAGCCAGACTATTAAAAAACTAACCACTTATATTCCAAAAAATGAAGCAGAATTGTTACGAGCCGCTTTGTTTAAAATAGGTGCTGGCAATATTGGAAATTATTCAGAGTGTAGTTTTAATGTCGATGGTTTTGGCACATACAAAGGCAATGAAGACTCTAACCCATCTAAAGGGGAAAGAGGAAAAACACACACCGAAGAGGAAACAAAAATAACTATTACTTACAGTAAACATTTAGAATCCAGAATTATAAAAACACTTTTTAATGTACATTCTTATGAAGAAGTAGCATACGAAATAACCACCTTAGAAAACAAGAACCAAAATATTGGTATAGGAATGGTTGGCGAATTTAAGAAAGGCATGAGCGAACAAGACTTTCTAAAATATTTAAAAACCAAAATGAAAACAGACTTTATCAAGTATTCAGCATTTCTTAATAAGCAAATAAAAAAAGTAGCGGTTTTGGGTGGCTCTGGTAGTTTTGCCATTCAAGCAGCTAAAGCATCTGGTGCTGATGCTTTTATAACTTCCGACTTAAAATATCACGATTTTTTCTCAGCAGAAAACAGTATCCTTTTGGCAGATATTGGACATTATGAAAGTGAGCAGTTCACAAAAAACCTTTTAGTAGCTTATCTTACAAAAAAAATTACTAATTTTGCCATCATTTTATCAAACACAGATACAAATCCTGTTAAGTATTTTTAAGTATGGCTAAAAAGAAAGAAGCAACTGTAGAAGAGCGTTTAAGAGCGCTATATGATTTACAACTCATCGATTCTAGAATAGATGAAATAAGAAATGTTCGTGGAGAATTACCTTTAGAGGTTCGTGATTTAGAAGATGAAGTTGCAGGGTTAAATACAAGATTAGAAAAATTGGTTTCTAATTTAGAGGTAATTGACAACGATATTCAAGGTAAAAAGAACTTGATTGAAGAGTCTAAAGCTCTAATGAAAAAATACGCTGAGCAACAAAAAAATGTTAGAAATAACAGAGAATATAATTCTTTAACTAAAGAAGTTGAATTTCAAGAGTTAGAAATTGAACTAGCAGAAAAGCATATTAAAGAATTTAAAGTTCAAATAGAGCAGAAAAAAGAAGTTATAGCTGAAACTAAAGAGCGTTTAAAAGAGCGTGAAACACATTTAAAGCACAAGAAAAGTGAATTAGATGCTATTTTAGCTGAAACTGAAAAAGAAGAACAAGCGTTACTTCAAAAATCTGAAGACTACAAAACGCAAATAGAAGAGCGTTTAGTAGCTGCTTACACAAGAATTAGAACTAACGTAAAAAATGGTTTAGCAGTTGTTCCTATTGAAAGAGGTGCTTCTGGTGGATCTTTCTTTACTATTCCACCGCAAGTACAAGTAGAAATTGCCTCGCGTAAAAAAGTAATTACTGATGAACACAGCGGCAGAATTTTAGTTGATGCAGCCTTAGCTGACGAACAAAAAGCTAAAATGGAAAAAATGTTAGCAAAACTATAATCCATTTTTACAATATAATTTAAAGCCTTTCGTAAATGAAAGGCTTTTTTATTTTAATAAAACTTTCACAACCTAAAGCATTAGGTTTTGTATTTTTATACGTCTATTAAAGAAAAATATTGCTATGAAAAAGTTTATACTACTATTTACTATTACGTTGTTGTTCAGTTGCCAAAACTCTGCGCAAACAAATAAAGAGCAAGAAGCAGTAATGAATGCTGAACCTGTGGAAGTTTCATTAAAAAACGGTAAAGCACGCGCCTATTTTGCAAGCGGTTGTTTTTGGTGTGTTGAAGCTATTTACGAAAGCGTAAAGGGTGTTGAGGAATCCATTTCTGGATACTCTGGCGGATACACAAAAAATCCAACTTATGAAGCTAGTAATACTGGCAGAACAGGACATGCAGAAGCTGTTGAAATTATTTACAACCCCAATGTCGTAAGCTTTGAAACTTTAGTTGATGTATATTTTGCCTCGCAAGATGTAACACAAGTAAATGGACAAGGAAACGATAGAGGCCCTCAATACCGTTCTATTATTTTTTATCAAAATGAAGAACAAAGAAACATTATTTTAAAGAAAAGAGAAGCTTTAGCAAAAACACTAAACGTAAAAATTGCAGCCGATGTGTATCCTTTTCAGAAATTTTGGGTTGCAGAAGATTATCATCAAGATTATGAAAAGCTACATCCTAATAATCCTTACATCCGTAATGTATCTATTCCTAGATTAAAACGTTTTAAAGCAAAGTTTCCTAAAGAGCTATTAAAAGTAAGTCATTAATTAACCATTGCTAAACTTACCTACTTAAATCATAAAAATTAGAGAACTTTGCTAAATATTAAATTTAAAGTGTAAAATATTTTATATGCAATACATTCTGTAGTATATTTAGAAATGAGTTTTTTTAAAAATATTAATAAAATATTTCTCTATTTACTAGTTATAATTAACCTATGTATATCTTTTGAATATTTAACTAGTCAAAATTCAAAAACAAATGACAATAATGTTGAACTGATACTAACCGCGCAACAGCTTACAAATGATTCTATTCATTTTGATCAGTTTACCCATTTTTTTTCAAGTTGTGAGCCCAAATCATTTTACAAGAAAACCCTTAAATTTAAACACCAAATTAGTAATCAGAATTTATTACTGCAACAAAGATTCTGTACACAAAAACATATTGCTTTAAACTTTAAAGCTGATTTTTTACAAATAACTATTAACGAAATTTCAATTCAAAAATCTCATTGTATTTAATAGTGCTGATTTAAAATAGACACTATTAAATAACCCAATTAGTACTGGTATCAGTCTAATTGAGAATAATTAATTCCAAAAATTAATTTATAATGAGAATAAAGAAATTCTTGCGTTTTGTGATGCTTTTAATTTTTATAGTTATGGCTTCTTTGGTTCCTGTTCCAATTAAATTTCATAAAAAAGACAAACAACCTTCTTTTAAAATTGAACAAATAGATAAAAAAGAAGAAGAGGAGAATAAAGACAACGACTATCAAATACTTTCATAAGTTTAGGTTGACAAAAATTATCTATTAAAAATCGCTGTTATAACATAATTTAAAAATGTGATTTTTCATTTGTTGAAATGATAAACTACATAAGGCATTGTTCTTCTTGACTTTGCAAAAAAATTATATACCTTCGCTTAACGTCTGATATAAGTCATTAAAACGGACTCACAACATTAAAATTGCCAACCATTAACTGAACAAATTATGTCAAAAAAACATATAATTTTTACACTTTTTTTACTAACATATCTAAATTCTTTTTCTCAAAGCATACCCAATGACACTATCGTCAAAAAAGACGGAACTAAAATTATTGACGATTTTAAAACAATAACTGTACATAAAGACTATTTAATTACAAGTACTTATGAAATAAGTATAGAAAGAATAGAGAGTATTAAAGATAAAGACTTAAAAAAGATAGCTACACCTCTTAAGGAAATAGACAAAGTAGTTACTAATGGAATATATCAAAAAAAACGTAAATTTTTAAATAAAAACGATGTGGTTTGGGAATCAAAAACAAATAACCATAAGAAAAAAGTATGGGTTCATTCTCGTTCTCAAAGTAAAACTGTAGTACTTCCAAATGGGAAATTAAAACTTTTACCCCTTTTAGTTGAGGGGGTATGTAATCTAACCTTTGATTTAAAATTCGGAAACTACACCAACCCTGATATACCACGTTATTATTACTATGTTCAACGTAAAGGAGAACAAAAAAGCACACTATTTAAAGGAGAGCCTAGAGAATTCATCAAGACTAAAAAAATAGAGTACTTTGACGATTGTATGAAAGCAAAAGAATTCATGTATCCCCATAAAAAACTGTCTCGATTACAAATTATCAAGCTAGTCAAGTTATATAACGAGCATTGTAACGACCAAAACCTTGATTAAAAAAAATAACGGTTGGCAATAATTTATAAGCGCAAATACGGTGAATTCTAATACGTCAATATCCACTCTGAATTAATTGCTAAGGTCAGTATCTAACCAAAAAACAATAAATTAAAATCAGTTTCTAACTTTTATACGAGACCGTTAAACAAACTTATAAAAAACCCTGTTACAACTTAGTGGCCTTCAAAGTAAAAATTAAAGGATACAATTTGTCTTTAGTAACATACATTCCAGAATTTGTTTTAACCAAATTAGGCAATACATCATAAGGACTTTCATCAAATTCATTTAAGTAATCAATATGTAATCCAGCTTCTGTTAAAGCATTAACAACTTCGCTTAAACCATGATTCCAACCATATTCTTTACTTACCATTTTAGAATTTTCGTTTGCATAGGTACCTTCATATTCTTCATAAATCACTTCATCTTGCATATAGCCATATGTCATCACAGGTTTTTCATTTAAATAATCGAACATCCAAACTATCGGGTGAAATTCTGCTATAAAAAATGTGCCACCTTTTTTTAGTTTTTCAGCAATCATTTTTCCCCAAGGTTTTAAATCGGGCAACCAGCCAATTACACCGTAACTTGTAAAAACAATATCAAATTTATCCTTTACAAATTCTGATGTTTCTAGAACGTTGCAACACACAAATTCCGAATCAAGCTTTAATTCATCATTTAATTTTTTAGCTAGTTTTATACCTTCATCACTTAAATCTACACCTATACATTTCGCACCTAATCTACTCCAACTTAAAGTATCTTGTCCAAAATGACATTGCAAATGCAATAACGACTTACCTAAAACATTACCTAAAGCCTGCAATTCATAAGGCATTAAAGAGGATTTTCCTCTTTTAAAAGCTTCTAAATTATACATATCGCTTTTAACATGTACTTTCACTTTATCATTCCAAGTGGCTTTATTAGTTTCAAAATAATTATCGTTGTTAGTCATTTTCTAAATGATATCTTTGTGAAAAATCTAAATTATGAAAAATTTATTAGTCGTTTTTTGTTTGGTAACGCTTTGCTATTCATGTAAACAAAAAGAAGAGAAAGTATTAAGTTCACCAGAATTGAGTACTGCTGAAAAAATAGCCAACGCACATGGTTTTGAACATTGGAAAAACGTATCCGAAATTCATTTTACTTTCAACAAAAAAAGGAATTGGACATGGAACCCAAAAACAGATGATGTTACATTAACCACAGAAAAAGACACCATAAACTACAACAGAAAATCAATAGATAGTATATCTCTAAAAGCTGATCGAGGGTTTATTAACGACAAGTTTTGGTTGTTAATTCCGTTTCAATTGGTTTGGGATTCTGGAACAACAATTTCTGACCCTATTAAAGAAACAGCTCCAATTAGTAAAATTGAAATGAATAAAATCACACTTCTATATAGTTCTGAAGGTGGCTATACTCCTGGCGATGCTTATGACATCTATTTTGAAGATGATTATATAATTAAAGAATGGGCATTTAGAAGAGGAAATAAACCTCAGGCAGGATTAACAAATACTTTTGAAAACTACCACAATTATAATGGCATTAAAATGGCTTCAGATCATAAGAACGGTAAAGGCGACTGGAATTTAACACTTACAGATATTAAAGTAAAAACAAATTAAATTTTTTGATTTTTGTTGTAATGATAACATCTAATTAACGACCAAAAACGTATATAAATTAAAGTATTATTTTTCCGCATTATGCGCCTATATATATCAAAGCCCCTCAAGTAATAGTTGAAGGGCTTTGCCTTTTTAAATGAGTTTTTAACCTTTAAATTCTGCTTTTACATGTGCACCATCACAATAGGGTTTGTTATCTGATTTTCCGCACCTGCAAAAAGCGGTTGTTTTATTTTTAGTTTCAGACGTCCCATTTTTATCAACAACATGTAAGGTTCCATAAACCAATAAAGGACCATTCTCTAAAACCTCAACTTTAGTCTCTAAAACCTCAGTAGATTTATCGCTTTCATCATTCATATAATAACGTAATGCCCCAGATGGACATTGCTTTACTTGATTAACAATAGCTTCGGTTTCAGCTTCATCCAATTTAATCCAAGGTCTTAATCTGGGTCTAAAAACTCTTGGTAAACCTTTGGCACAAATTGCCGAATGGATGCATTTCTCTGCTTCCCAAACCACAGTAGTTTCTCCGTTTGAATATTCTTTTATTTTTGCCATAACCTTAACTTTTTACTAAAGATACGAAAAAATCAATGCCTTTTAAACTTCTGTTCTCAGCATACATTTCTAACTTTATAATTCTTATTTTTGTTAGAAACCGAAAACCAAAACACTTTGTCCGACTATAAATTAGGCCTTGATTACGCATTAGAACAAGACCAAAAAGATGAATTAAAAGAGCACAGAAATCAATTTCATATTCCTAAAGACAAAATGGGAAATGAATGGATTTATATGACGGGAAACTCTTTAGGTCTTCAACCAAAACAAACAAAATTATATATTAATCAAGAACTTGAAGATTGGGCAAATTTAGGTGTTGAAGGACATTTGGAAGCAAAAAACCCTTGGTTAGCATATCATGAGTTTTTAACTGAAAGTATGGCTAAAGTAGTAGGTGCAAAACCTATTGAAGTTATTGTGATGAATACACTTACTGCCAATTTACATTTTATGATGGTATCGTTTTACAAGCCTACAAAAGCACGTTATAAAATACTTATTGAAAGTGATGCATTTCCTTCTGATAAATATGCTGTGGAATCTCAATTACGCCATCATGGATATGATGATAAAGAAGGATTAATTCTTTGGAAACCTAGAGAGAATGAAGAGTTACTTAATTATGAAGATTTAGAAACTATTTTAGAAGAACAAGGTGACGAAATCGCACTCATTATGATTGGTGGTGTTAATTATTACACTGGGCAATTTTTCGATTTAAAACGTATTACAAAACTAGGTCATAAATACGGATGCACTGTTGGTTTTGATTGTGCACACGGCGCAGGAAATGTAGCGTTAAATCTTCACGATTCTGGTGCAGATTTTGCCGTGTGGTGCACTTATAAATACTTAAACTCCGGACCAGGCAGTTTGGCAGGTTGTTTTGTTCATGAAAAACATGCTTACAGAAAAGATTTAAACCGATTTACAGGCTGGTGGAGCCATAACAAAAAAACACGTTTTAATATGCGTGGAGAATTTGACCAATTACCAGGAGCTGAGGGTTGGCAATTAAGTAATCCCCCTATATTATCAATGGCGGCCATAAAAGCCTCTTTAGACATGTTTAACAGCGTTGGCATGGAAAAGTTATTAGTCAAATCAAAAAAACTAACGGGCTATTTTGAGTTTTTGCTAAAACAATTAGGTGAAAACACCATCAGAATTATAACACCAAGCAAACCTGAAGAACGCGGTTGCCAATTATCAATACAAGTTAAAAGTGCAGATAAAACACTACATAATAAATTAACCGAGATTGGAATTATTAGCGACTGGAGAGAACCTGATGTTATACGATGCGCACCAGTTCCTCTTTATAATTCTTTTGAAGACGTGTATAAATTGGTTGAAAAATTGAAATCAATATTAAATGGATAAAAAACAAAACATCCTAATAATAGGTGCAGGTTTATGTGGCTCATTACTAGCTTTACGAATGGGACAACGAGGATATAACGTATCAGTTTACGAAATGCGCCAAGACTTAAGAAAAGTAGATATATCAGCAGGTCGTTCTATAAACTTAGCCTTCTCAGATCGCGGTAATAAAGCCATGAAACTTGTTGGTTTAGAAGACAAAGTAAAAGCACTTTGCATTCCTATGAACGGGCGAATGATTCATGATGATCATGGTAAAACTTTTCAATCCAATTATAGCGGTAGAGACCATGAATACATAAATTCTATTTCAAGAGGTGAATTGAATGCATTACTTTTAAATGAAGCTGAAAAGCATGATAATGTTAACATCTATTTCAATAAAAAATGTAAATCTGTTGATTTTGAAAAAACCACAGCCTTATTTACAGATTATAACAATGAAGATGACTTTATTGAAGATGCTGATATTATTATAGCCACAGATGGAGCTGGGTCCGCTATGCGAAAAAGTTATTATTTAGGTAAAAAATTCCTATTTAGTTTCTCTCAAGCTTATTTAACGCATGGTTACAAAGAATTAAGTATTCTTCCCAAAGAAAACGGTGATTATAAAATTTATAAAAACGCCCTACACATATGGCCTCGAGGAAGTTTTATGTTAATAGCCCTTCCAAATTTAGATGGTAGTTTTACGGTAACCTTATTTTTAAGCTATGATGAAGGTAAGTACAATTTCAATAACCTGATAAATCAAGATATGGTTCTTGAATTTTTCCGTGAGGAATTTCCAGACACTCTAGCGGTAATGCCAAATTTAGTGGATGATTTTTTCAAAAACCCGACAGCTCCCCTAGGTACTATAAAATGCTCACCTTGGCATTATAAGGGAAATACACTTTTAATGGGAGATGCAGCTCATGCCATTGTTCCTTTCTACGGGCAAGGGATGAATGCTTCTTTTGAAGATGTAGTTGAGTTTGATAAGGTTTTAGATAAAAATTTAGCCGATTGGGAAAGTACCTTCAAAGCTTTTGAAAAGGCTCGTAAAAAAGATACAGACTCCATAGCAGATTTAGCCATTGATAACTTTCATGAAATGAAAGACCATGTTGCCAACCCTATATTCCAAGAAAAGCGTAAATTAGAAATGGCTTTAGAAAAAACATTTCCGGATGACTATTCTTCAAAATATTCATTAGTAACATTTAATGAAGATATTGGTTATAGAGAAGCTATGCTTAGAGGTCGCGCACAAGACAAGGCTATTTTAAATCTATTAACAGATGGTGTAATAACTTTGGATGACGATTTAAAAACGACCTTAAAAAAAGTAACACAAGAAACTGAAGCTATTCTTGAAGACGATAGAATTGCTGGATTAAAATAATAAAACTATGAGTGATAAAGTAACTCCAAGGGGTGCATACCCGCATACCAAACGTGTTGGCGATTTTATATTTGTATCTGGAACCAGTTCTAGAAGAGCAGATAACACTATAGCTGGCGTTGATATTATTGACGAGATGGGAACCAAACATTTAAATATTGAAGTTCAAACTCGTGAAGTTTTAAAAAATATTGAAAAGAATTTAGCCAATGAAGGAGCCACTTTAAAAGACGTGGTTGATGTAACTTCGTTCTTAGTTAATATGAACGATTTTGCTGGCTACAACAAGGCTTATGCAACATTTTTTGACAAAGAAACAGGTCCTACTAGAACTACGGTAGCAGTACATCAATTACCGCATCCAGATTTAGTGGTTGAGATTAAGGTTATGGCTTATAAAAAACTGTAAATGATTAAATTCTTTCGAAAAATTCGTCAAAACTTACTCATGGAAAATAAAAATTCAAAATATTTTAAATATGCTATTGGTGAAATTATCCTTGTAGTTATTGGTATTTTGATTGCACTTCAAATTAATAATTGGAATGAAAGCAGAAAAGACAAAAAAGAAGAGCATTCTATTCTACAAAATCTACATGATGAGTTTTCTGAAAACAAAAAACTACTAAAAGCTACACAGTTAGAATCTAAGGCTGCAAAAAAAGTAGGTATATCAATTATGTCATTTTTTGGTAAACCGCAAGACGTTATAAGGCAACATAATGTTGATAGCCTCCTATTTATTGCTCTTGAAACTGGTGAGTTTCGACCAAGTGAGAATACGATAAATGATCTTATTCAATCTGGGCGTTTAAAACTGCTTGAAAATAAAAAACTCAAAGTATTATTATATCAATGGCAGAGTGATTTAAAGAGTTTAGATGTTAGTTTTGAACGCGTTGAACAAAAGATTGACAATGAATTAGTTCCTTATTTATCAAAAAATTATGCATTAAAGGATATAGATAAATATGGAGCTTTAAATTGGAAAGAAAACTCAAAACTTCAAATAAATAAATACGAAATTTTCAACGATATTGAATTCGAAAATATTACAGACGACTATTTGTATAGAGTTTTTTCGGCCGAAAGAAAACTTAATGAAATAGAAGAAATTATAAACGATATATTAAAAGAAACCAAATACCAATAATTTTTGATAACAATCCAAAACTTCATAAAAGGCAAATTCGAAAATCCAATCTCAAATGAATGGCTAGACAATTATTGTCCTGAAAACGGTGATGTTTATGGACAAATACCTAGCTCATCAAAAGACGACATAGAAAAAGCATTTAAAGCCGCAAAAACAGCTTTTAAGTCCTGGAGTTTAACAACTTTAGAAGAGCGTAGTAGAATTTTGATTAAAATTTCAGAGTTATTGGAAGATAACATTCAAAGATTTGCTGAAGCTGAAAGTAAAGACAATGGTAAACCCATTAGTTTAGCAAAAGCTATAGATATTCCTAGAGCTGCAAGTAACTTCCGCTTTTTTGGACATGCCATAACACAATTCGCTAGCGAAAGTCACGAAAGTGTTGGACATGATGCTATAAACTATACTTTACGACAACCTATTGGTGTTGTGGGTTGTATTTCACCTTGGAACCTTCCACTCTATTTATTCACATGGAAAATAGCACCAGCCATAGCTGCTGGAAATTGTGTGGTTGCAAAACCAAGCGAAGTTACTCCAATGACAGCCTATCTATTAGGAGAAATCTGCAATGAAGCTGGCTTACCAAAGGGAGTTTTAAATATTGTTCATGGTTTAGGAACAACAACGGGGCAAGCCATAGTTGAGCATCCAGAGATTAAAGCCATTTCGTTTACTGGTGGTACACAAACAGGAGCACATATAGCCAAAGTTGCAGCGCCAATGTTTAAAAAGTTATCTTTAGAATTAGGTGGTAAAAATCCAAACATCATTTTTGCAGATTGTGATTACGATGATATGTTGGCTACAACAGTGCGTTCATCCTTTGCTAATCAAGGACAAATTTGTTTATGTGGTAGCAGAATTTTTGTTGAAACTTCTATTTATGACAAATTCAAAGTTGATTTTGTTAAAAAAGTAAAACAACTTAAAGTTGGACATCCATCAAGAGTTACAACCGATATTGGAGCTATAGTTTCAAAACAACATTTAGAAAAAGTTTTAGGTTATATTGATATTGCAAAAAAAGAAGGAGGAAATATACTTTGTGGTGGACGTCAAATTTTAGTTGACAATTATGAAAATGGTTATTATTTAGAACCTACAGTCATTGAAATTTCAAATAATGAATGTCGTGTAAACCAAGAAGAAATATTCGGACCTGTAGTTACTATTATGCCATTTAATAACGAAGACGATGTGCTTGAAATGGCCAATAAAGTAAAGTACGGTTTATCAGCTACACTTTGGACAAATAACTTAAAACGCACGATGCGCTTGAGCAACCAATTACAAGCTGGAATTATTTGGGTAAATACTTGGATGCTGCGTGATTTACGCACACCCTTTGGGGGCATAAAAACTTCAGGTGTTGGACGTGAAGGCGGTTTTGAAGCCTTACGTTTTTTTACAGAACCCAAAAACGTATGTATTAAATACTAGTTCAAATAGAGGTAACAACCTCTAAGAATAAAAATATTAATTAAAAAGACTTCTGTCTTTGCGAGAATAGAAAAGAATATGGATTTAAAATTAAATAATAAAAACGCGTTAGTTTGTGGAAGTACACAAGGTATCGGGAGAGCAACAGCTAAGGCACTAGCTGTAGAAGGCGTAAACATAACCCTTGTTGCCAGAAACAGAGAGAAACTTAAAGAAGTATTAGCTGAACTGCCAAACCAAGGAAATCATAATTATATTGTGGCTGACTTTTCTAATCCACGAGAATTACAAGAGCAAGTTATTAAATTTATTGAAAAGGAACATGGATTCCATATTGTTATAAATAATACCGGAGGCCCAAGAAGTGGAGGAATTTTAACTGCCAGTTTAGAAGCTTTTGAAAATGCTTTTACCATGCATCTTAAATGCAACCATCTTTTGGCTCAGGCAACCATTCCTTTCATGAAAGAAGAAGGATTTGGAAGGATAATTAATGTAATTTCTACATCTGTTAAAGAACCCATCCCTGGTCTGGGCGTAAGTAATACAATTAGAGGAGCTGTTGGTAACTGGAGTAAAACATTATCCATTGAAGTTGCAGAATTTGGTATTACAGTAAATAATGTTCTACCAGGTTTTACAGACACCGAACGATTAACTGAAATTATTAAAATTAAAGCGAATATTGAAGAGCGCTCTATAGAAGACATGACCGAGATTATGAAAAATTATACGCCTGCGAAACGTTTTGCTAAACCAGAAGAAACAGCAAATGCCATTACATTTTTAGCTAGCGAAGCTGCAAGTTATATTAATGGAATTAACGTTCCTGTTGATGGAGGTCGTACAAAAAGTTTGTAACTTTAAAGAGATATAAAATATATAAGCATGAGCAATTTAGTATCACCCATAAATTTTAAAGCTTGGATTGAAGAAAACAGACATCTTTTAAAACCACCTGTTGGCAATAAAGTGGTTTGGAAAGACGGGGATTTCATCGTTATGGTTGTTGGTGGACCCAATAGCAGAAAGGATTATCATTACAATGAAACACCAGAATTTTTCTATCAGGTTGAAGGCGATATTGTTTTAAAAGTAATAGATAAAGGAACTCCAAAAGATATTCACATAAAAGAAGGTGAAATATTTTTATTACCTCCTAAAGTACCACATTCACCTCAGCGCGGAGCAAATACTGTTGGTTTGGTTATTGAGTATCCTAGAGAAAAAGGCGTTAAAGATGCACTACTTTGGTTTTGTGAAAATTGTGTGACAAAACTTTATGAAGAAGATTTTACATTAGACAATATAGAAACAGATATGCCTAAAATTTTTGACAAATATTATGGTGATAAAAATAAGCGCAGTTGCCCAAATTGTGGAGAAATTATGCAACCACCAAAAAAAGTAAAAATAGATTAAACATAACTAAAGATTCCTGACCTCTCAGGACCTGAACATGAAACGCAAACTTAGAATTAATGGTCATTCACACTTACTGCCTTATCCAGAAGAAATTCCAGAATTCATGCGTGAAAAAGGTATTTTTTGGGTAGATAAAGACCGAAAATTCATGCTTCAAAAAGGATGGAAACGCCCTGTTACTGATTCTAGTTTTTTCCTAGATGAAAAACTAGAATGGATGGAACGCAACAAATTAGACCATGCCGTGGTTCTTAATTTATCGCAATTATATGGTAATGGTTTGCGTGTTGAAGAAATGAAAAAAGCACTACGCTTTCAGAATGACTTTAATGCTAAAGTTCAGCATGATAGTCCAAGTAAATTTACCTGCGGCTTTGTGGTACATCCTGCTTTTATTAGAAGTGCTTGTTGGGAAATTGAGCGTTGTGTAGAAAATCATGGTATGCAATTATTATGCCTACCAACACATTATATGGATACCATTGGGACTTGGCGTTGTATTTTTGATGAAGAAAACGAGCCTATTTTTGAATTGGCTGACAAATATAATTTAGCAGTTGAAATTCACCCATATGATGGAGAGAAATTCATAAAATTAGAAAACACCTCTTGGCGTTTTCACTTAATTTGGATGTTAGCACAATGTGCTGATGCCTACCATTTTTTGACTTTAAATGGTTACCAAGAAAAATTCCCAAATATGAGAACTTGTTTTGCTCATGGCGGACAGTTAGCTCAAATTAATTTAGGCAGACGTATTCAAGGGTTTGATGGCAGACCAGATTTATTTGAAGGGAAACACCACCCTAGAAAAGCCGTAGGACATAAGAATATTTTCTTTGACACTTTAGTACACGATACTGGTGGTTTAGAGTTACTAATCAGAAATCATGGCTCTAAACAGGTAATTATGGGTTTAGATGACCCATATCCATTAGGTGAAATGGAAAGCGATAAACAATCATCATACCCTGGGAAAATATTAGACTTAGCTGTAGAAAGAGAAATTATTACCAAAAATGAATATGATGATATTTGGGAAAATAATGTAATTCAATGGTTATGCGGTGAAGATAAAATAGCAAAAGATAATTTAGTAAACAGAATTTTAAGTTAATGCATTTTATACCTGACGACTTAGACGATTATGTAGTAGCTCACTCTGCTGATGAACCAGAATTGCTACAACAACTAAATAGAGAAACGTACCAAAAAATTTTACAACCCAGAATGCTTAGTGGGCATTATCAAGGTAGGGTTCTAAGTATGATTTCTAAACTTGTTAACCCTAAAAACATATTAGAAATTGGTACTTATACTGGCTATTCGGCACTATGTTTAGCTGAAGGCATGCAAAGTAATGGTGAAATACATACTATAGATATAAATGAAGAATTAGTTGATTTTCAGCGTAAATACTTTGATAAATCTGGTTATGGAAATAAAATTTATCAGTATTTGGGGAATGCCCTCGAAATTATACCTAAACTCGATATTTCTTTCGATTTAGTTTTTATAGATGCAGACAAAGAAAACTATTCAAATTACTTTAATGTAATTATCGACAAATTACATTCTGGTGCAATCATCTTATCTGATAATGTTCTTTGGAGCGGTAAGGTTTTAGATACCTCGTTTAAAAAAGAAGACACTTCTACTCCAGCTTTAATTGAATATAATAAGCTTTTAAAAAATGACAAACGTATTGAAACGGTTGTTTTACCTATTCGAGATGGCTTAACTATAAGTAGAAAACTATAATTTAAGATACTTTTTCTAATGTTTTACTAAAGTTTTTACTTAACTCTATCTCAGAATCTATCATTTGGAAAAATTCAATATTATCAAAAGGTTTAGTTAAAATTCCGTTGAACCCTATGTCATCATAATTTTCTTTAACATGATCTATATCTGCTGCAGTAAGTGCTATAATAGGAATATTTGTGTCGAATTCCCTAATTAGTTTAGTGGCATCTACTCCATTCATTAGTGGCATATTAATATCCATTAAAATTAAATCAAAAGAGTTCTCTTTTACCGCTTTTAATGCATCTGAACCATTTTCAACTATCTTGCAACCGTAATTGTTTTTAGATAATAGGTTTTTAGTTACAATTTGATTTATTTTATTATCCTCAGCAACAAGAATTCTAAATCTGTTTTTTAGGTCAACTATTTTTACACCTGCCTTACTCTTATTTATATCAGTTTTTTTAATAGTGTTATCTATATCGAAACTAACATTAAAACTAAATGTTGAGCCAACACCTTCTTCACTTTCAAGCTCTATCTGGCTTCCAAACAATTCAACTATTCTTTTGGTTATTGAAAGGCCTAAACCAGTACCTTGATAATTAATATTTATATTATCGTCTAACTGAGAGAAATTATCAAATATGGTTTTAAATTTCTCTTTTGGTATTCCCACGCCATTATCTTCTACTTCGAATCGTAAATAAGCTTTTTCATTACTTAACTTTAGTGTTTTAACTCTTATTTTAATGCGACCGCTTTCTGTGAATTTAATACTGTTACCCAATAAATTAATTATAACCTGTGACAACCTAACGCTGTCGCATTTAATAAACTCTGGTACATCATCATCAATTAATACTTCTAGTTTATTATTCGTTTCTTGAAGCCTAAAACTAAATGAGTTTGAATTATTTTTTATTAATTCTCTCAAATTCACAGACACATTTTTTAACTCAAGTGTTTGTGATTCCATTTTACCAAATTGCAACACATCATTTACTAAATTAAGAAGGTAATCGCCCGAATATTTTAAAGACGATATTAACTTACTGTCCTTAGTATTTAAATTATTTTTTTCTAATAATAAAGAGGTAATTCCTACCACACCATAGAGTGGTGTTCTTAGCTCATGCGTGACATTAGAAATAAATTTAGATTTAAGTTCTGATGATTTTTCAGCTGCTTTTCTAGCAATTTCTAACTCCTTATTTTGCTTACTTAAAACCTTAGTTAACTTTCTTTTTGAAGCATAACCTTTGTATAAAGTAATTAAACTAAACACTAAAAATATTAATGCACAAACAACAATTAAATTAATAGTTTTTATGCTATTAGCTACTTGCTTTTGATGAAACTGTTCTGCTATAGCTATTTCTGCATCGTTTTTATAACCTTCAATTAAAAGCTTTGTTCTAGTTATTATTTCATTATTAGATTTAGCTTCATTAATTAGTTTTTCTTTGTGCTTGTTGTAGTTAATTAAGGCAAAATAAGCGTCTTCGCGTTTATCAGCTTTTTCAAAAGCTAACGATAATTCTTTATAAACCTTACTTAAAACTAAATCTGACTCATAGTTATTTGTAATACCATTAGAATTTAAATGAATTGTTGCAGATTCAAATTTTTCAATAGCTGTATTATAAAGTTGAATATTCACATAATAAATACCGTATAAATAATTACAAAATCCTTTTAGGTACAAAGAATTGTTATCTGTTTTATTTTTTATTTTTTCCTCAACTCTTAAAAGATTAACTAATGCCTTATCTACTTCTCCTGTTTTAAGATAAAACTCACTAAGTTTCATTCTAATATCCAATAAAATGTTTTGGCATTTAATTTCATTATGAATATCGTCTGTTTTAGAATTACATTTAGAAATGTATTTAAGAGCATTTTCTAAATATGAAATAGCTTGAACTGAGGACTTTTCTATTATTTTAATTTCTCCTAATCTAAAAAAAGCTTGAGCAATTAAATAATCTTCATTAATTTTTTTAGCCTCCTCTAGCATTATTTTATAACAATTTTCTGCATGACCTAACTCTTGCATCATTGTATAAATTTTCCCTAAATTAAAATTAGAAATAGCCTTACCATAACTATCGTTTATTGAATCTGAAAGTTTATTAGCAAGATTAAATACTTTAAAAGATTCAACTATTTCATCATTATTAAAATGTAGTTGAGCCGAAGAATTAATACTATCTATTTTATGAATAATATCCCTTTCGGTTTGGCTAAATGCAAATGCAAAGCACAAGAAGAAACATACTAATAGGTAAGTTTTCATTGGTATATGTAATTAGATTTGGGATTATAAATGTAATTTCATTTCTAAGGTAGGAAACAAAAAATCGACAAAAAACTAAAAACATAGGTTGTTTGAACGAAAATTCAGCTCAAACAGGAATAATTTAAGGAAATTACAACTTTCTCTTAACAGAACCAGTAAAATCTTCTAAGTCGTCTTTTACTTTGTTAAGTTCTTTTTTTACATCTGAGGTAATACTAGTATCGATACCATTTTTTTCTGCAGTTTTGGTTATCTCATGCTTAATATCATTTGTAGCATCTTTAAGCGTTCGCATACCTTTACCCATACCTCTCGCTATTTCTGGTAACTTATCTGCACCAAATACCATAATTACTATAAATAGTATAAATGCTATTTCACCTCCTGATATAAATAAAAATGTAGCTTGTTGTATCACAATACAAATATAATGAGTTGTTTTATTACTATAAAGGATTTAATGATAGGTTTCCTATTTATTTTAACCTATTCGTCTTTTAAACCAAATAAAAAAGCCAACTTAAGAGTTGGCTTTAAAAAATGAAATATTAAAATTTTATCCTTTTATTTTATTTTTGAATTCATCAAACTTATTAGCTTTTGTCTTTTTGGGCCAAGAATTATTTGATGTATCTATATCTGCTGTTTTTAAATCTGGATCTACAGATATATTTACTATCTCTTTTTCAGAGGCTATTGTTCTAGTAACCTCTTTATCATTTAACCTCCATATTTGTGCAGGATATGTTTCTCGTTTGCTACTACCATCTGCATAAGTATACTCTACTATAATTGGCATTACCAAACCTCCTGGTTTATCAAAAGTAACACTATAAAAATATTTAGGTTCTTTTATAGTTTTACGTTGTTCTGGAGTGAAATTATCCATCAAATATTCTTTTAAAGTTGGTGAATTTTCTGATGGAGAACCTTTTTTCATATCTTCCTCAAAACCTTCGCTTCCTTCTTCAATCAGATAAACTAATTTATCTGCATCAACATTAAACCTATTGGCTATTCTTTTACCGTATTCATTTTGTTTAGATGTTACGTAGTATTTTTTTACGTCTTTTACACCTATGTCTACCCAGTCTGTTGTATAAAACCAGCCTCTCCAATACCAATCTAAATCAAAAGCAGAAGCATCTTCCATAGTTCTGAAGAAGTCTTCTGGTGTTGGGTGTTTAAACATCCAACGTTGTGCATATTCTCTGAAAGAATAATCAAATAATTCGGGTCCCATAACGGTTTCTCTTAAAATATTTAATGCAGTAGCAGGCTTACCATATGCATTATTCCCAAATTGATATGTATTAAGTCCTTTACTCATAATGGGTGCAATAAAATCTTGGTTACCTCCCATATATGGAACAATTTTACTCGCTGGACCACGACGATGTGGAAATTCTTTATCACCTTCGGAAAGCGCTTCAGGATACCATTTTCCGAAATCTAATTGCGCTACATATTGCACAAAAGAATTGAGCCCCTCGTCCATCCACGTCCATTGGCGTTCATCACTATTAACAATCATTGGAAAAAAATTGTGACCAACCTCGTGGATTATAACTCCTATCATCCCATATTTTACACGGTCGCTATAAGTTCCGTCTTTATTTGGACGTCCAAAATTATAACAAATCATTGGGTATTCCATTCCCATAGGTGCATGTACTGAAATTGCTTTATGATATGGATAATCGAATGTCATTCTTGAATATGACTTTAAAGTACTAGCTACTGTTTTAGTAGACCATTGTTCCCAAAGTGGGTTCCCTTCTTTAGAATACAACGATACAGCCATAACGTCTTTACTGCCTATTTTAACAGCCATCATATCCCAAATAAACTTACGAGACGTTGCAAAACCGAAGTCACGCACATTTTTTGCAGATAACTTCCATGTTTTTGTCTTATTACTTTTTGTTTTTTCAGTAACCTCAGCTTCTTCTTGTGTAACAATTAAAACAGGTTCTTTGTAAGATTTCTTAGCTTTTTCAAAACGTTTCATCATCGTTTGAGTAAAAACTTCTTTTCTATTCACAAGAACACCTGTACCATCTAATATATGGTCTGCTGGAACAGTAATATTTACATCAAAATTTCCGAATGGTAACGCAAATTCATCACGTCCCCAAAACTGAGAATTTTGCCAACCTTCAACATCATTGTAAACTGCCATTCTTGGATAAAATTGAGCCATAACATATATTCTGTTATTATTTTCCTCAAAATATTCATATCCTGAACGTCCGCCGTCTTTAACATGGTCGTTAATATTGTACCACCATTTAATTGCAAATGAGAATTGTTCGCCACTTTTCAAAACTTTTGGTAACTCAACTCGCATCATAGTTCTATTTATCATATGAGGTAAACTACTTCCTTTTGAATCTGTTACGCTTTCAATATTAAATCCACCATCAAAAGCCTCAGTCATAAATTGCTTAGCGAATCTATCGGCAGTTGTAGCTGGTCTATAATTACTACTTTGAATTAATGGTGTTTTTGAGTCTCTTGCTCGCATGTTTTGATCTAACTGTACCCAAAGATATTTAAGATCATCTGGTGAATTGTTAGTATATGTTATTGTTTCATTACCAAACAATCTTGCATTAACATCATCAATTTTAATATCCATTTTATAATCAGCTTGTTGCTGATAATAAGCAGGACCTGGCGCACCCGAACCCGTTCTGAACATATTTGGGGTAGCAAACTCTTCGTATAACTGTTTAAACTTGTTCGTGTTAGTATGACCTGTTTTTGAACTTTCTTCAGTTTTATTTTGAGCAAAAGCACTTACTGATATGAAAAATACAGCAACGAATAGATATTTTAATTTTATCATTCTTAATTATATTTATTTATAATGTTTGTTTTTTAATTAGCCTTTTACCTTTTCTTTAAATTGGTCAAATTTGTTTTCTTTAACTTTTTTAGGCCATGTATTATTTGAAGTATCAACATCAGCAGTTTCTAAGTCTGGATCAACTACAATACTTGTAATAGCTTTTTGTGTTCTAAAAACTTTTTTAACTTCATTTTCATTATACCTCCATATTTGCGCTGGATATGTTTTTCTTTCTTTTGTACCATCCTCATAAGTTAATTCCAAAATAATTGGCATTACTAGTCCGCCTGGTTTTTCAAAAGTAACCTCATAAAAATATTTCGGAGCTTCTTTAGCTCGAGATTTAAATTCCTCAGGAAGTGTTTCTATGTAATCATTTAAAAATTTAAAATCAGAAGCGCTTTTTTCATTTTCTATAACTTCTCCTTCTTCAGCCTCTGCAAAATACACTAGTTTATCTTTATATTCATCAAGGTTTAAATTGCTACGTTTAGCAACTTCTTTTGCTCTTTCTGTTGGTTGGTCTGTTAAGTAATATCTTTTTACTTCTTTCACACCAATATCTGTATAATCTGTGGTATAAAACCAACCTCTCCAAAACCAATCTAAATCCATAGCTGAGGCATCTTCCATTGTTCTGAAAAAATCTGCTGGTGTTGGGTGTTTAAACATCCATCGTTTTGAATACGTTCTAAAAGCGTGATCAAACAATTCTGGCCCCATAATGGTTTGTCTTAGCATATAAAGTCCTGCAGCTGGTTTTGTATATGCGTTTGGACCAAATTGATATACATAATCACCTTGCGACATTATTGGTGATAAATAACTTTGATCGCCTCCCATGTAAGGCACAATATCTTTTGGTAAATTACCTGTAATAAAGTTTGGATCGTAATCTAACTCAGCTAATATTTCAACAAAAGAATTTAAACCTTCGTCCATCCAAGTCCATTGGCGCTCATCGCTATTTACAATCATTGGGAAGAAGTTATGTCCAACTTCATGTGTAATTACACCAATCATTCCCCGTTTTAGTCTTTCAGAGTAAGTTCCATCAGGGTTTGGACGACCATAATTAAAACAAATCATAGGGTATTCCATCCCCATTTGCGCATGAACAGAAACCGCTTTGTTATACGGATAATCGAAAGTTAGTTTAGAATACTCTTCGAGTGTATTAGCAACAACTCTTGTAGAATGCTCTTCCCACAAAGGATTTCCTTCTTTAGAATATAAAGAAATAGCCATTACTGTTTTTCCATTGATATCAACCGCCATTGCATCCCAGATAAATTTTCTTGATGTTGCGAATGCAAAATCTCTTACTTTATCTGCCTTAAAATGCCATGTACTTTGCTTTTTACTTCTTTCTGTTTCAGCTTTTTCTGCCTCTTCTTGTGTTACAATAAAAACTGGATCTTTAAACGATTTTTTTGCTGTAGCAAAACGTTTTTGTTGCTCTCTTGATAAAACATCTTTTGGGTTTTGTAAAACACCTGTGGCTTCTAATTTATGATCTGAAGGCACTGTTAATTTTACATCATAATCTCCAAATTCTAAGGCAAATTCGCTTCTGCCCCAAAACTGCATATTTTGCCAGCCCTCAACATTATCATAAACACAAAGTCTTGGGAAAAACTGTGCTATTACAAAGGTGCTATTACCATCAGGAAAAGCTTCATAGCCAGACCTTCCTCCATCAAGAATATGATTGTTTATGTTATACCACCATTTAATTTGAAATTTAAAAACTTCACCCGGAGCTAATGGTTTTGGTAGGTTTATACGCATCATTGTTTGGTTTATTGTATGCGATAAATCTGATCCATCCTCGTTTTTAACATGCTCTATATTGAAACCACCATCAAAACGTGATTTTAAATTCGTGTTAGAAAAAGTTCGAGGACCATTAAATGCAGCATTAAAACTCTCAGAATTGATATCTGGTGTTTTAGAATCTTTAGCTCTCATATTTTGATCTAACTGAATCCATAAATACTCCAAATAATCTTTCGAGTTATTATGATATGTTATTTTCTCATCTCCGTAAAGCTGATGTTTGTCTTCATCCAAACGAATATCCATAACATAATCAACCTTTTGTTGTGTATATGCATGTCCTGGTGCTCCTGATGCTGTTCTAGTTTCATTTGGTGTAGCTAGAACATCTTTCATTTGCCTAAATTTGTTTTGATCGGTATGGCCCTGAGGCTTCTTACTTTCTTGCTCCTGTGCAAATAGTGATGAGGAAACAAATAATAAGGACAATAGGAAATAACTGATTCTTTTCATTTCAATTTTCGATTTAATTAATAGTTTTTTGATAATGGCTGTAGAAACCTAATGTTTTTCAACTAAAAACACCCGAAAGTAATAAATTTAGAGGGTTTTAACTTTTTTTTAATTAAAATTTAACACCAAATTATTATCCTGAGAAGTTTGAATAACACTTTTTTGCTTTGAATTAATTTTGGTTTTTACGATGTTTTGTTGATCTTCAAATAAATCGAATAATATTTTATTCGAAATTTCGATAGATTCAATACTTTCAACACCTTCAATTTCTAAATAGCAGCGCATAATATCGGCTTCATATTCTTTTCCAATAAAAACAATATTAGCCTCTTTATTATTCACTTTAATTGCTATTCTATCTTTTAAATATTTTTCAACAAAAGCATTAACAGTTTCCGGCTCGTTCTTTCCTGCTAATGTTATACTTTCATCATAGCGTTCTCTTAAAATATTTTCAAAATCATCAATAAAAATTCTAGAGGTTATTTGTACAGATTGCTTTTCAGACACATAGTTAATTTGCGTAACACTTATGTAATATTTATGCATTGCATTGAATGCAAAAAAAGGCAATACTAAAAGTATAATTATCTGTTTTGGAAATTTCATTAATTTTTTTAATTGCTAAAATAACTATTTTGACATTTCAAAAAGCATTTCATTTTAGTTTAATCGTCTTTTGTGTTTAAATTTTGCTTGTATTGTTTTAACTTTTCTTTTAAAAATTCAAAAACTTCAATATCGCTTGTACCATTGCACCTTGTGTAGAAATCTGGGTCATCTTCACAGAAATAGAAAAAATCTGCGTGTAAACTCTCATCAAGTTCGTGTATACTAAAAAAATCTTCGAACAGATTAACCTTAATTGTACGAAGTAAATCTGCTTTTCGCTCCATTCTAACGTGTTGTTTAAGCTCTTTTGTTCTACCTGAAATACCATTTAATATAGGGTTTAGTGGTATCCCTCCTGTTAAAAGACCTAATAACATTTTAGGTTTAAATTCTCCTGCTTCGCTAAGTCGTCTCTCGCTTTGTGTGGCTATTTTACCTGTGTAACCAGGTATACCTACATCGTAAAAATTAATTGGTGGGTCTCCATCTGTGTTATTGATATCTGAATATAAGTCGCCCGTTAGTATTTTACCTACTGTAACTTCATCTAATTCGTTTATTAGCTCTTCGAGGTTTACTTCACAGGTTTTTGAAGAAATAATATTCTTATCTAGTACTATACTTTTAGGTTTATGCTGAATAGAAGTAAATGTTAGCGTATCGTTGATGCTTCCATAAATTTTAAATTCACCTTTATTATTTGTAACAGTGAAAATTTTGGCGGTTTTATTAATTACATGAATGTTCTCTATGTTTTTTTTACTTTTTATGTAACCGTTTATTTCTATAGATTGAGAAATAACCAATTGAAAACAAAACAAAAATATTAATAATACAAGATGCTTAGTTTTTAACATGCTGACTTTAAAACACTAAGAACGGATTTAGAATCTTAAATAAAACACAAAACCATTTTAATCTTTTGTTAAATTGATATTTGAGAATTATTTATTTAAAAAATCGACACTTTTTTTATTTAGCAATTCTAAAAACTCCATTTCTTTTCCATAGTTAAGTAGAGAGAAATCGAAATCATCACTCTCTACATATCTAATAAATTCCTCTACTCGATGCTCTGGGATTTTAAAATTATCAACTAAAAACTCAGACCCAAAATAGTATTTAATAGATTCTACAGGAACATCTGGTACACCTGTCTTTTTCTTATTCTTTACTTCAGATCGGAATAACGGCAACAATAACTGGTCTACTACATTAACAATATTAAGGCCATTTACAAGTTCATTTTTTTGTGTATTAACGGTCATATTTTTTACTTCCGTTTTGTAATTATCTTGAACATCAAACTCATCACTATTTTTTATACCAAAATAAATAGCATCCATTTTTGGAGTAAATCGTTTAGTTTTACTCATATCATTGTCCAAATTTCCCGTAAGGTTATTTGGTAATAAAATAATCTCATCAAGTTTATTAATTTCTTCTATTAAAAAAACTTTCATACTTCTTGATTCAATAATATCTTCATTAACCGAAAAACTGAGACTTTGGTACTGCAAAGCGCTTACTTCAATTATATCATTTAGTGTAACTTTTAAAGTAAATTCTCCAATTTCATTCGTAATTGTACCAATATTTGAAGATTTATTAAAAACAGTAATGCCAGCTACATCATTACTTTCAACAATAATTTTACCCTTAACCTCAAGTCTATTTAAATTTTGAGAAAAACTATTTAATGCAGAAATTAATATTATAAATGTGAAAATTCTTTTCATTTTGATTTTTATTTAAAAATACCACTTAAAATCTTAATTCTAGTTCAAAAGCAAAATAAACTTTTGTTAAAAACTTAATTTAACTAGCTTTACTAAGTAAATTTTTTTTTGATGAAAAACATAATTATTGCGAGCACTTCCACACTTCATGGTAGCGGGTATTTAGAATACATTTTAGAAGATTTAGAATTTTTTTTTAAAGATGTTAAAGAAATTATTTTTATTCCCTATGCCAGACCAGGTGGCATTTCTCATGATGAATACACAGAAAAAGCAAAGGAAGCATTCTCTAAAATTAATATATCTGTTACAGGTCTACATACCTTTGACAACCCTAATAAAGCCATAAAAAACGCAGAAGGTATTTTTGTGGGTGGTGGTAATACATTTGTTTTAACTAATCAATTATATAAAAATAATTTAATTGATGTTTTAAAAAAAGCTATAAACAACGGCACACGATATATAGGTACTAGTGCAGGAAGTAATATTTGTGGTTTAACTATTAAAAACACAAATGACATGCCTATTATTTATCCACCTAGTTTCAACGCTTTAGCTCTTGTTCCGTTTAATATCAATCCGCATTACTTAGACCCAGATTTAAATAGTAAGCATATGGGAGAAACTAGAGAAACTAGAATTAAGGAGTTTCATCATTTTAATACTCATCCTGTTGTTGGTTTAAGAGAAGGAAGTTGGTTATATGTAAAAGATGATTCAATTACATTAAAAGGAGCATTAACCGCTAGGGTTTTTGAGTATAATAAACAACCATATGAAGTTGAACCCAATACCGAATTGAATACTTTAAAATAGAAAAAGCCTCATCGTTTTGATGAAGCTTTTGAGCGGGAGACCAGGTTCGAACTGGCGACATTCAGCTTGGAAGGCTGACGCTCTACCAACTGAGCTACTCCCGCATTAAGGCTGCAAATATAAAATCTATTTCCGTTTAGACGGTAAAATTTTATAATTTTTTTAAAAAGTGATAACCATATATTTTAAACCCCTCATTGTAATAAAATTTATGGGATGCGTAATTGGTAGCGTAAGTATTTAATTCAATAGATTCGCACCCTTTTTCTTTTACATAATTATAAATCCATTTAAAGAATTGTTTTCCAAGTCCTTGCCCTCTGTACTGGTCTTCAATAAAAACATGATCGGGCTCAACACTTTTACCAGAATAGTGTCTTGTACAAAACCACAAACCGCAAATACCTATTAATTTTTCATTATCGTATATAACTGCACATTCATAATTTTGATTTATCATTTCAGAAAAACGATCTTTTAAAACTGCATAAGACACAGATTTCTCATTAAGTTTTTCAACTAAAGGAATGATATCATCAATTCTTTTTTTATCTATAATTTTAAACTCGAATGGCATGAAATTGTTTTTATTAAAATTAAATAATTTAGCATTAGCACTAAATTAAAAAATTAATTTTGTTTAAGTTTGAGTAGTCGTTTTTTTAAATTAAGCCATGTCAGAGAATTTATTAAATAACACCAATTCTGAATACTCAATAAACATTATTAATTCAAAGGAAACTTATCCTGTAAGACACCCTATATTAAGAGCTGGAAAACCCATAGAATCTTGTGTTTTTGATGGTGATGATTTTGAAACTACCATACACCTTGGGTTATTTTCTAAAAATAAACTCATTGGCATTTCTACTTTTTTAGAAAAAAATAATTCTTCGTTTTCTGAAACTAAACAATATCAATTAAGAGGTATGGCAATTTTAAAAGAGTTTCAAGGAAAAAATCTTGGAAACTTAATATTGAAAGAAGGAGAATCTCTACTCAAGAAAAAGGACGTTGAAATAGTTTGGTGTAATGCAAGAGAAGTAGCTTTAAATTTTTATAAGAGAAACAACTATAAAATTATTGGTAATTCATTTAATATTAAAGACATAGGATTACATTATACTATGTTTAAAATGCTTTAGTTAATGTGACTTTGCAGAAAAAAAGCGTCTTATAAATATGTAAGCCAAAATTAGTAACTTTAATTTTATCAAAAAATTCATTCTTATGCGAGGTAAAAATCTAAAATATAGACTTTTAATTGGAGTAGCAATAGCACTTTTTTTTGTTATTAAAAGATGTAGCCAAAGAGAAGTTAATCCATATACTGGAAGAACCCAAACAATTTCCATGAACCCAAATGAAGAAATTGCTATAGGCTTACAAAGTGCTCCTCAAATGGCACAACAGCATGGTGGCTTACATTCAAACAACCAATATCAGGCCTTGGTTGATAACGTAGGAAACAAATTGGTTAATAGTAGTATAGCTAAACAAACGCCATATAAATACGAATTTCATTTATTAGCAGACCCAAATACAATTAATGCCTTTGCACTTCCTGGAGGGCAAATATTTATAACCTTTGCATTGTTCTCTAAGTTGGAAAATGAAGATCAACTTGCTGGTGTTTTAGGGCATGAAATAGGACATGTATTAGGCAGACATAGCGCCGAGAGAATTGCAGAAAGCGAGTATTGGCAAGGCCTTACAACTGCTGGATCTGTAGGAGCAGATATGGGAGGCGTTATTAGTGGAATTGGACAAAACACATTATTAACAAATGGTCGTGATGATGAGTTGGAAAGTGATGATTTAGGTGTTCGTTTTATGCTAAAAGCTGGTTATAACCCTGAAGAAATGATTGGTGTGATGGAAATATTGAAATCTGCTGCTGGCCCAAATCGAGTTCCGGAATTTCAAAGTACACACCCAGACCCTGATAACAGGATAGAAAAAATTCAAGAATCCATAGAAAAATATAGAACACAATAAAAAAAGCCTTGCACAGCAAGGCTTTTTTGAGTGACTAGCTCAAATAATTATATAAATATTTTAATAATTATTTTCTCTTTTTAGCTTTTTTTGCTTCAGATAATGTTTTTTTTATAATTACTGCAGCGTCTTTAGCACCATGCAATTCAGCATACTTAGCAGCAGTCATACCTTTGTCTGATTTTGCTTTTAAATCAGCTCCCTGAGAAATTAAAAGTTTTAAAATTTCAGTTCTATTAAATTTTGCAGCATACATCACTGGAGTCATGCCATTAGACTTTTCGTTTACATCTTCGCCTCTAATAATTAATTTCTTAACGGTTTCTATATCACCTTTTGCTATAGAGACACAAAAAGAATTAACTTTTAAAGCAGCTACAGTTTCATAAGTTTCAACTGTTGAAGTTAGTGGAGTGGCATTAACTGATACAATTGAAAAGCATAATGCGATTGCGGAAATAATGATTGTTTTTTTCATGATGAAAGATTTTAATTTGATTAATGATTACGTTTTTTGATATATTAAATAGACGATAAAAAATCTAATTTGTTACACTAAAAATTATTTATAACACTTTTTTAACGTTTAATTTACATATTATTAACGATTTAAGTCGCCAGTTATTGTTTTACTAAAACCTAATAGAACAGCACTTTTTCAGGCGTTTTTAATACATTAATCTGAGTAAAATAAGTATCTTTGTATTGTACTAAATTTGTATAAATAATGAACAAAAAAGTTATTTTAATGATACTTGATGGCTGGGGAAACTCACCAGACCCTAAAGTTTCTGCAATAGATCATGCTAATACACCTTTTATAGATTCTTTGTATAAAAAGTATCCATTCGCAACTCTAAGAACAGATGGTTTACATGTTGGTTTACCTGAAGGGCAAATGGGAAATAGTGAAGTTGGACACATGAATTTAGGAGCTGGTCGTATTGTATACCAAGACTTAGTAAAAGTTAATTTGGCTGTAAAAAATAAATCACTAAATACAGAAAAGGTTTTAGTTGATGCTTTTAAATATGCCAAAGAAAACAATAAAGATGTTCATTTTTTAGGTTTACTAAGCGATGGTGGAGTACACTCGCACATAAACCATCTTTTTGGTTTAATTGATGCAGCCGATGATTTTGGTTTGGAAAACACATATGTACACGCTTTTACAGATGGTAGAGATGTAGATCCGAAATCTGGTTACGGCTTTTTGTCTGAATTAGAAACTCATTTAGAAAACTCAAATGGAAAATTAGCCACTGTAACAGGTCGCTATTATGCCATGGATAGAGATAAACGTTGGGAACGTGTAAAGTTAGCTTATGACGCTATTATAAATAGTATTGGAGAAAAATCTACAAACGTAACTGAAACTATGCAAAAAAGTTACGATAACGATTTAACAGATGAATTTATAAAACCTATTATAATGGTTGATGATTCTGGTAATCCTATAGCTAAAGTAAAAGAAGATGATGTTATTATCTTTTTTAATTTCAGAACAGATCGCGGTCGAGAATTAACAGAAGTCTTATCTCAATCAGATTTTCATGAACATAATATGCATAAACTTAATTTGCATTATGTAACGCTAACCAATTATGATGACACCTATAAAAATGTAAATGTTATTTTTAATAAGGATAATCTAACAGAAACGTTGGGAGAAGTTTTAGAAAAAAATAAGAAAAAGCAAATTCGTATTGCTGAGACTGAAAAATATCCGCATGTAACTTTCTTTTTCTCTGGAGGACAAGAAAAACCCTTTGATGGAGAGCAACGTATTTTAAGAAATTCGCCAAAAGTTGCAACTTACGATTTAAAACCAGAAATGAGTGCCTTCGAATTGAGAGATGCATTAATCCCTGAATTGGAAAAAGGCGATGTTGATTTTGTGTGTTTAAATTTTGCAAATGGAGATATGGTAGGACATACTGGCGTAATGGAAGCTGCTATAAAAGCCTGCGAGGCAGTTGACGAATGCGTAAAAGATGTTGTTACCACGGCTTTAAATAATGGATATTCTACCTTGCTTATTGCAGACCATGGTAATTGTGAAACTATGATTAATCCAGACGGAACGCCAAACACAGCTCACACCACAAATCCTGTTCCTGTAATTTTAATTGACAACGAACTAAAAGAGATAAAAGATGGTATTTTAGGAGATATGGCTCCTACCATTTTAAAGTTAATGGGAGTTGAACAGCCCGAAGCCATGACGCAAAATGCTTTAGTATAAAACAGTAAAAAATAAATTATCGTATTTTTGCATAGAACCCAAGTCGCTATTTAATAATGAATTTTAACGAAACACTTATAATTGCTGTAGATTTTGATGGTACTATAGTTGAGGATGCCTATCCCAAAATTGGTAAACCTCAAATTTTTGCATTCGAAACGCTTACAAAGTTGCAAAATGAAGGCCATAGATTAATACTTTGGACCTACAGAAGTGGTTATAGATTAGATGAAGCTGTTAAATTCTGTGAAGAAAATGGTATTCATTTTTATGCTGTAAATAAAAGTTTTCCTGAAGAGAAATTCGATGAATCTATAAGTCGAAAAATACACGCTGACTTATTTATTGATGATAGAAATATTGGTGGTTTTATCGGCTGGGGAGAAATCTATCAAATGCTCACTAACGAAAGTCCGCAAATTCCTGAAAAGAAAAAGGGTTTTTTTGACTTGTTTAAGTAAACCATATCTGCTAAATTTTATCAACATCGTCTATTTAATTCAAGCCGTTTTTTTATAGATACTTAATTAAAAATATCCTATTGCTAAATCTTTAAATATGCGACAATAGATAGTCGTTAGTTTTTAAAGATTCAAACACGATTTTTTAAGTATCTTTGCCATTATTTTTTTAAGTATGATTGTAGTAAAAACAAGAGAGGAGATTGAGTTAATGCGAGAGAGTGCATTAATTGTATCTAAAACCCTTGGCGAAATTGCAAAAGCAGTAAAACCAGGTGTTACTACGTTACAACTCGATAAAATTGCTGAAGAACACATAAGAGACCACGGTGCTATTCCAGGTTTTTTAGGTTTATATGATTTTCCTAATACACTATGCATGAGCCCGAACTCTCAGGTGGTACATGGCATTCCAAACGGAACCCCTTTAGTTGAAGGCGATATTATTTCTATTGATTGTGGTGCTTTAAAAAATGGTTTTTATGGCGATCATGCCTATACATTCGCTGTTGGCGAAATTGACGTTGAAACTAAAAAATTACTTCAAGTAACCAAAGAATCTCTTTACGTAGGTATCCGAGAATTTAAAATTAATAATCGCGTTGGGGATGTTGGTTATGCCATTCAAAAATATTGTGAAGACCACGGTTATGGTGTTGTAAGAGAATTAGTTGGACATGGTTTAGGCAGTAAAATGCATGAAGACCCAGAGATGCCTAATTATGGTAAACGAGGACGTGGCAAAAAATTTATTGAAGGTATGGTTGTTGCCATTGAACCTATGATAAACATGGGAACACATCGTATAAAACAACACAGAGACGGTTGGACTATTACAACTCTTGATAATAAACCCAGTGCACATTTTGAGCATGATGTAGCATTAATTGATGGTAAACCTGAATTGCTTTCTACATTTGGTTATATATATGAAGCTTTGGGTATCGAAAGTAACGAGGAAGAAGAATTTCGTAAAAACACTTTAGTTCTTTAAAAATGAAATACACAATTTCTGAAATACCTCAAAAAGAATTAGCCAAAGGTATAAACGGCAAATACATACATACAAAACATAACACCATTGGCTTTATAAATATTGATAAAGACGCTGTTCTTCCTGCTCACTCCCACATTCATGAGCAAACAACTCAAATAATTTCAGGTAAATTAGAAATGACAATTGATGGTGTTACTCAAATTTTAGAACCCGGAGCAATAACAGTAATTCCATCAAATGTGGTGCACAGTGCCTTTGCTTTAACAGATTGTGTTGTAACAGATACATTTTATCCTATAAGAGAAGATTATAAATAACAGCTTTTGAAAAAAATCTTCAAACTAGTTTTAAACATTATTCCAAGGCCATTACTTATAAGGTTAAGCTACGTTGCACGTCCAATTTTAGCTTTCTTTTTAAAAGGCGAAAAATTTACAGACCCAATAGATGGAAATAGTTTTAAAACCTTTTTACCTTATGGATATGGAACGCAACGCAATAATGTATTATCACCTTCAACTCTAAGTTTAGAGCGCCACAGACTACTTTGGCTTTACTTAAAAAACGAAACAGATTTTTTCACCTCTCAAAAAAACGTACTTCATTTTGCTCCAGAACAGGCTTTTTATAAACGTTTTAAAAAAATGCCTAATTTAAAATATACAACTACAGATTTAAATTCTCCTTTAGCCGATGTTAAAGCTGATATTTGTAATCTTCCTTTTAAAAATGATAGCTACGATGTTATTTTATGCAACCATGTATTAGAACATATCCCTAATGATACTAAGGCTATGCAAGAGTTATATCGTGTGTTAAAACCAAAAGGGATGGCTATTCTTCAAATTCCTCAAGATTTAAATCGTGAAACTACTTTTGAGGATGATTCTATATTAGATAAAAAAGAACGTGCGAAAATTTTCGGTCAGTATGACCATGTACGTGTTTATGGTAGAGATTACTTTAATAAACTTAGAAGTATTGGTTTTAAAGTAGATGAAGTCGATTATACATCTAAACTCAATGAGACTGATATTGAAAAATACTGTTTAGCTAAGGGCGAAATTATTCCTGTTTGTTTTAAATAGATTTAACTCTCCGGAAAATTATTTAACGAAAGTGTTTCCAACTCTTTTCTATCATTTTCAAAAATCAAAAACACTTTAAGCTCAGGGTGTGATTTTAAGAATAACTTTATTTTTTCAATACCCATAATCTTAAAAGCAGTAGCATAAGCATCTGCAATAATACAGTCTTCAGCGATAACAGATATACTCAACAAATTTGTTTTGCTTGGATAGCCTGTTTCTGCATCAATTATATGAGCGTACCTATTACCATCTTCATCTACTTTAAACTTTCTGTAAGTTCCTGATGTTGCCATGGCTGCATCTTTTAAAACTAACATTTTATCCCAACTATAAGTACCGTCAAAATTTGGATTCTCAACACCTACGGTCCATCCAGATTTCTTTTCTAAATTAACACCTTTAGCATTAAGTTCGCCTCCTATATTTACAATATAATTCGCTACATTTTTACTATCTAAAAAATCAGCAATAACATCTACAGCGTAGCCTTTGGCGATAGCATTGAAATCTAAAAATGTATTAGGTTGTTTAACCACTTTTTGTTCAATTATAGCAACTCTATTAAAACCTACAGATAGCATTAAATTTTCTATTTTAAGACTATCTAAATTTTCTATTTTTCCTTCTGGTCCAAAATCCCATGCATTAACCAAAGCTCCTATTGTGGGATCGAAAGCGCCTTCAGTTTCATTATAAATAGCTTTTGAAGTTTTAAAAACATTTTCAAAGTGTTTATCAATTGTTGCACTCTCATTTCTGTTAATTTTAGAAATATCAGAATCTTCTTGATAAGTTGACATCGATTTATTTATAATAAAAAACAGACTATCAAATTGCTTTCTATAATTAATCTCAGAATCGTAAGTTACTTGATAAAATGTACCAAAAACACCGCCTTCAATCTTAGAGTTTTTAAAACTTTGTACTTCAACTTCTTTCTGTTCATGCTTACAACTACTAAAAGCAATACAAAAAATAACAACAAATAAAAAGTGCTTCATTCTAGTTTAAATTAGTTTCTAAAACTTGAATACCATTATATTCTAACAAATATTCTTCGTTTAAGTAAATAGGTGCTTTTTCATCGTTCTTATTCCCTAAACCTACACCAGCATAAAGCACCTTAGCATCTTTTTCGCGTGCATGTTTTTTAAAAGATTCCATCCAAACTACATCAAAATTATTAGGATTATCAGGTAAAATTACTGCTCTAACAATAACAAAATAGTATTGGCTATTCTTGTCGATACATACAAATTGCGGATGTTTTTTCAGTTTACTATTTACAGCAATAAACTCAAAACCACGCTTTTCTAAATCTTTTCCAACATGATTCATTGCTAAATTATGAAGCTCTTGTTGTGTAAGTGGTTTACTCATTTTACAAAATTACTATTAATATCTATTTCATTAAAATTTTGATTAACTTTAAAACGATATTTATACACTTTTTTGAGTCAAAAATACAAATGACAAAACATCCAAGTTCAAAAAAAATAGGTCTTTTTTTAGGTCCTTTATTGTTTATTATTCTTCAAATTTTCTCTATAGAAATTATATCAAAAGAAGCTGATACGGTTATTGCTACTGCACTCTGGATGGTTTTATGGTGGATTACTGAAGCTGTTTCCATTTCGGTTACAGCATTATTACCACTTTTATTATTCCCATTATTTAAAGTAATGCCCATTGCCGATGTTGGTGCTAATTACGGAAGTCCAATTGTTTTTTTATTTTTTGGCGGTTTTGTGTTAGCACTAGCCCTAGAAAAAGTTAACCTCCACAAAAGAATTGCTCTAAATATTATTAAAAAAACAGGCACTACTCCTAATAAAGTTATACTTGGCTTCATGATAGCCACTGCTTTTATGAGTATGTGGATTAGCAACACTGCAAGTACTGTGGTTATGCTTCCTATAGCTATATCTGTAATAAAATTATTAATTGATGATGAAGATGGGTTTAGTAAAAAGGATCAAAATTTTGCACTAAGCGTTATGTTAGGTATTGCTTTTTCAGCAAATGCTGGTGGTATAGCTACAGTAATTGGAACACCGCCAAACTCGGTTTTAATAGGGCTTTTAGAAAACGAATATAGTATTGAGGTTTCCTTTTTTAAATGGATGCTTATGGGTGTTCCTTTTTCAATTATTTTAATTACTATAATTTATTTTGTTTTAGTAAAATGGATGTTTCCAAATAGAGGTTTAGTATTTAATACCTCCAAAAATGTTATTAATGATGAACTGGAAAAACTAGGCAAAATGTCTGGAAAAGAAAAGCAAGTTTTAATAACCTTTAGTGTAATTGTATTTTTATGGGTTTTTAGAAGTCTCATTAATTCAATAATCCCTTCGCTAGGTTTAACAGATACAATGATAAGTATTTTGGGTGCTTTAGCTCTATTTACAATTCCATTTAATATAAAAACAGGAGATTTTATTCTAAAATGGAACGATACTGAAAAACTAGCTTGGGGTATATTAATTCTTTTTGGAGGTGGTTTAGCATTAGCGAAGGGAATGTCCTCAACGGGTATTGTTGATTTAGTTGCTACAGGTATTTCAAATAGTAATATTAGTATTTTAATAATGGCTACACTACTTATTATTTTAATGTTGTTTATGACTGAATTAATGAGCAACGTAGCTTTAACAGCAGTATTAGTTCCCGTGGTTGCCGGAATTGCTATAGGATTGGAAGTCCCTATTTTACACCTATTAATACCAGTTACTATTGCTAGTAGTTGCGCTTTTATGCTTCCTATGGCAACACCACCAAATGCTATTGTATTTGCTAGTGGTTATGTAAAAGTGAGCCAAATGGCTAAAGTAGGTATTGTAATTAACCTTATTGCTGTTGCCCTTTTAGTACTTTTATTTAAATTCTTTTTACCTTTAATTTTTTAAACGTTAAAAGTTTAGATTTAAATTACATCCTTTAAAACTTCCCACGTATTTTTAGCCAAAATCTTGTGTCCTTCTTTAGTTGGATGTATCCCATCAGCTTGATTTAAATCTGGAATTCCTGCAACATTTTCAAGCAAAAAAGGAATAAGTTCTAATTTATTTTTAGCTGCTAGTTCAGGAAATATTTTTTTAAATTCTGTTGTATACTCCACACCTAAATTAGGTGGAATTTGCATACCTGTTAAGATAATTTTAACCTCTGGATTTTTTTGGCGTACAAAATCTATAATAGCCTGTAAATTATTTCTAGTTTCACTTAATGGTACTCCGCGTAAACCATCGTTAGCTCCAAGTTCTAAAACAAAAATATCTACATCTTGCTTAAGCACCCAATCAATTCTATTTTTTCCTCCAGCTGTAGTTTCTCCGCTTAGACCTGCGTTTATTACTTGATAAGACAGCCCTAAAGAATCTATTTTACGTTGAATAATTGCCGGAAAAGCATCTTCTATATCTAAACCCAGGCCAGCCGTTAAACTATCTCCAAAAAACAAAATACTTTTACTCTTTTTTGTAACTGCTTGTAAATTATCTGAAACCTCAATATCATCAGTAGTAATATTAATATCTTCTTTTTTAGTTTCCTTACATGATAAACCAATAAAAAAGAGTAAAAAATAACAAAAGATTAACAGGTTTCTCATAGTCTAAAATTTAATTATTGAAAACATTTTTTTACTTTGGAAAAAAGCAAAATTGCGTTAAAAAAAATTCATGGTAAAGATATTAAACGTTAAGAACTTAGAGAAAACTTATTTTAGTGGTTCTAAGTCTTTAAACATATTAAAGGACATTAGTTTTTCAGTTGAAGCACAAGAAACTTTCGCTATTGTTGGTCCTTCTGGCAGCGGAAAAACAACGTTATTAGGTTTATGTGCAGGTTTAGACAGGCCCAATTCTGGTGTTTTAGAACTTTGTGGAACAGATATAAGCAAACTTAGTGAAGACCAACGTGCTAAACTAAGAAACGAAAAAGTTGGTTTCATTTTTCAAGATTTTCAATTGTTACCAACTCTCACTGCTCTAGAAAACGTTGCCGTACCTCTAGAGCTTCAAGGTGATAAAAAAGCTATAGTTAATGCCACTTCACTTTTAGAAAAAGTTGGTTTAGGAAACCGACTAGACCATTATCCTTCTCAATTATCTGGAGGAGAACAGCAGCGTGTTGCTCTAGCTAGAGCATTTTCAAATAAACCTGATATTCTTTTTGCTGATGAACCAACTGGAAATTTAGATACTGAAACTGGTGATAAAGTAATCAATCTACTTTTTGATCTTAACAAAGAAATAGGAACAACTTTGGTTATCGTAACCCATAATATTGAACTCGCTCAAAAAACCAACCATATTCTTAAACTTAAAGGAGGAAGTGTTGTTGAAAACATCAAACTAACATAATGGTAGATATCACAAAAACTTCAAAAACTAGTTTGGGCTGGTTATTCAAAATGGCATGGAGAGATGGAAAAGCTAGCTGGAAAAAGCTAACACTTTTTATGGCCTCTATTGTTTTAGGTATTGCTGCAGTTGTATCAATTCAGTCTTTTAGCTACAATTTAAAAAACAATATTGCTTTACAATCTAAAGCAATAATGGGCAGTGATTTTAAAATTGACACAGATAAAACTCCAAATGAAAACCTACTTCATATTATAGATTCTTTAGGTGGTGCCAATGCTCAAGAAATTAGCTTTTCTTCCATGGCTATTTTTCCTAACAAAGCCTCTTCAAAATTTGTTCAAGTAAGAGGTATTAAAGGTGATTTTCCATTTTATGGAACTCTAGAGACTGAGCCTAAATCCTCTGCTTATAACTATCAAAAAAAAGAAACAGCTTTGGTTGACGCCACTGTAATGCTTCAACTAGGTTTAAACGTTGGAGACACTATAAAAATTGGAAAAACAAAACTTAATATTGGCGGTGCTTTAAAATCAATCCCTGGCAGTTCTTCTTTATTTAGCGCTATTGCTCCTCCAGTAGTTATACCGTATAGTTACATAGAAAAGTCTGGACTCGTACAAATAGGTAGCAGGTTAGATTATGAATTTTATTTTGTTGCAAAGCCTGAAACAGATTTTGAATATTTAGATAATATTCTTGATGACAAACTTGATACAGTAGATGCCGATTTAGATATACACACAAGTACAAGTAGAAGACTTGGAAGGAGATACAACAACTTTGCTAAATTTATAAATCTTGTTGCTTTTATTGCATTATTATTAGGCTGTATAGGTATAGCAAGTGCTGTACATATTTACATAAAAGAAAAACTACGCTCAGTAGCTATTTTAAAATGTATCGGTGCTAGCAAAAAACAAACGTTTTTAATTTACTTAATTCAAATCGTTTTCATAGGTCTTTTAGGAGGGGTTTTGGGAACATCCTTAGGCATCATTTTACAACAATTATTTCCAATAATTTTAGAAGGTTTATTACCCGTAGATGTTGAAATAACTTTAGCTCCTCAAGCTATAATAATGGGCTTGTTATTGGGACTTTTCATGTCAGTTTTATTTGCACTATACCCACTAATTGGCACTATTTATATTTCTCCGTTACAGGCACTACGTATTCAGGAAAACAACAATTCAAATACTAAAATAGGCGGCTTATTGATACTATCTGCAATTTTTATCTTCATTTTTATATTTGCTTATTGGTTGTTAAAAGATTTAAAGTATGCATTAGGCTTTCTTATTGGCTTAATTGTAACGTTTTCTATTCTTGGAGGTATAGCAAATGGTTTGATGAAATTAATAAAAAAGTTTTTTCCGCATTCTTGGGGTTTTATAGCTCGTACCAGTTTACTGAATTTATTTCGCCCTCAAAACCAAACTTTAATTTTAATAGTAACTATTGGCGTTGGAACATTCTTAATTAGCACCCTCTATTTCAGTAAAAATATACTTTTATCGCAAGCATCTATCGAGTCTAAAACAGACAATGCTAACATGATTTTGCTAGATATTCAAAACAACCAAAATGAAGCGGTTACAAATACTATATTAAAAAATAATCATCCCGTAATAAGTAGTATCCCAATAGTAACAATGAGTATTCATAGCATTTCAGGAAGAACTGTAAATGAGATTAGACAAGATTCTACTTCCACTATAAGAGGTTGGGTTTTAAGTCATGAATTTAGAGTTTCATATCGCGATTCATTAACGTCATCTGAAACTGTAAGTTCTGGAGTATTTACTCCAAATGCTAAACCAAACAGTATAATACCTATTTCTATTAGCGATAATTTTGCTGAAAATGCTAAAGTAACTATTGGAGACAAGATAACTTTTAATGTTCAAGGTGTTTTGATGAATACCGAAATTGGAAGTATAAGAACTGTAGATTGGAGTCAGATGCAAGTGAATTTCAATGTACTATTTCCTAAAGGCGTATTAGAAAAAGCGCCACAATTTAAGGTACTTTCTACCTATGTCCCAAACGAGAAAGCTTCCGCTTATTTACAACAAGAGCTTGTAACAATGTTTCCAAATATATCTATTCTAGATCTTAGACAATTATTAAGTGTTATTGAAAAGTTGTTAAACAAAATTGGATGGATAATAAATTTTATGGCATTTTTTAGCATACTAACTGGTATTGTGGTGCTAATTGGTACATTACGAAACAGTAAACATCAACGTGTAAGGGAAAGTGTTATCCTCAGAACATTAGGTGCCAAAAAAAATCAAATATTAAAAATAGTTGCTTTAGAATATACTTTTCTCGCAATTATAGGAAGTTTAACAGGTATTTTATTGTCACTAATTAGTAGTCAGCTATTGGCTTTATTAGTTTTTAAAGCACCTTTTTTACCCTCAATAGTTCCTTTTGTTATATTATTACCTGGAATTACTTTATTAGTTTTAATAATTGGAGTATCAAATAGCAGAAGTGTTATTACCAAAACGCCTCTTGAAGTATTAAGAAAAGAGAAAGGGTAGTATAGAGTTAGTTTAATAAACCTATTATATTTATTTAAGTTCTTTTTACTACTTGTTTTTTAATACTGTAAAAAGTGTAACTTTAAAACATTAACCAATCATTTAAATCAATCAAAATGAAAAAATTAATCACATTAAGTATCTTATTCCTATTTGTTTCTGGTATTTGTTTGGCTCAAAGAACCAGACTTTTACGTCAACCAGATATTAGCGACACACACATAACTTACACTTATGGCAGTGATATCTGGATTTCTGAGTTAAATTCTACTGAAGCAAAACGAATTACAAGTACTAGTGCCGTAGAATCTAATCCACACTTTTCCCCAGATGGAAAATGGATAGCTTTTAGTTCAAATAGGTCAGGAAGCACAGCGGTTTATATTGTATCATCTAATGGTGGGGAAGCTAAAAGACTAACATGGCACCCAAGCAGTGCTAGTGTTAGAGGATGGAGCAATGATGGTAAACATATTTTATATGCTAGCACAAGAGAAACGGCACCTGTTCCGCACAATAGACTTTGGTCTGTTTCATCAAATGGAGGTACATCAAAACTTTTATCAAAACAATGGGGTTTTGATGGACAATATTCCCCAGATGGAAAAAAAATAATTGTTGATAAAATTAGTAGGTGGGATTCTGAGTGGCGTGCTTATAGAGGCGGGCAAAACACACCTCTTTTTATTCTAGATTTAAAAACAAATGAAGAAGAATTACTACCACATGTAAACACAACAGATATAAAACCCGTGTGGCTAGGAGACACTATATACTTTTTATCTGACAGAGATTTAGTTTCGAACATTTGGTCTTACAACACAAAAACAAAAGCACTAAATCAAATAACCAATTTTAAGGGATCTGATGTTAAGTGGCTATCTGGCAAGAATAACACTTTAAGTTATGAAAGAGATGGTTACTTACACCTCTTAAATTTAGCTAACAACAATAGTTCTCAGCTTGAAATTAACGTAATTGGCGATTTTCCATGGGCACAATCTAAATGGGAAAACGTTACAAATTCATCACGTTCAGCCTCATTATCGCCAAATGGAAAACGCGTTATTGTAGAGTCTAGAGGTGATGTATTTACTATTCCAGTAGAATTTGGAGACCCAAGAAATATAACAAATAGCTCGAATGCTGCCGACAGAGCTCCTATTTGGTCTCCAAAAGGCGATAAACTTGCTTGGTTTTCTGATGCTGATAGAAAAGGATATGCACTCATGATTTCTTCGCAAGATGGGCTAACTGAACCTAAAAGTATTTCTATTGGAGAATCAAAAATGGCTTGGAATCCTACTTGGTCTCCAGACGGAAAGCACATTGCCTTTGTAGATGATGATGTAAGGTTAAGAGTATTAACCATTGATACTAAAAAAATAGCCACTATTGATACTGGAGGAAACAACCTTGAACGTAACTCTATAGAAATGGCTTGGTCTCCAGATTCAAATTGGATTGCTTATGCCAAATCTGGGAATAATAATTTAAGACAATTGTTTATTTGGTCTTTATCAGAAAAAGTTAAAAGACCAATTACTGATAGTTTTGCAGATTCTTTTTCTCCTGCTTGGGATTTAAATATGAAGCAATTTTATTTTCTTGCTAGTACAGATATTGCTTTAGGTTCTGGTTGGGCTAATACTAGTGCTATGACTTCAGACCCAAGATACGCAGCCTATGTTATTAATTTAGATGCCAAAGACAGTTCTCCATTTAAACCAAAGAGCGATGAAGAGGAGGTAAAAAAAGATGATGAAGACAAAGGTAAAGAGGATAAAAAAGAAGAAAATAATGACGATAAGAAAAAAGATGACAAGAAAGATAAAAAAGTAACTATTGATTTTAATGATTTAAACAGGCGTATAATTGCACTTCCAATTCCTGTTAGAAGTTATCAAGGAATTATGGCTGGACAAAAAGGCTCTTTATTTATTGGCGAAAGAATACCAAATAGTAGAGGAAGTAAAATTCATAAGTTTAAATTAAAAGATAGAAAACTAAAAGAGTTTATCTCTGGTGCAAATCGAGTTTTTATAACACAAAACGGAAAACATATGCTTGCCAGTGTTTCTGGAAGTTGGCAAGTAATAAATACTTCGGGTGATAGTGGAAAAGGTGGTAAAAAAGTTAAAATAAACCTTTCCATGAATGTTGATTATGCAGCAGAATGGGAACAAATGTTCGAAGAAGCTTGGCGTTATGAAAGGGATTATTTTTATGACCCCAACATTCATGGAAGAAACTGGAATACCGTTTATAAACGTTATGCGCCTTTAGTACCTTATGTAAAACATAGAGCAGACTTAAGCTATATTCTAGACCAAGTAAATGGAGAACTTTCAGTTGGCCATAGTTTTGTTTTTGGTGGAGATTTCCCTGAGACTGAAACGAATCGGGTTGGCTTACTTGGTGCAGATTTGAGCGCAGAAAACAAATATTGGAAAATAAATCGAATTTACACTACCGAAAGTTGGAATCCTGGGCTATCTGGACCGCTAGACGCTCCTGGATTAAACATTAAAGAAGGTAATTACATTGTTGGAATTGATGGCGTTGAAGTTAATTCAGACCATGATATTTATAAATTTCTTGATGGAACTATTAATAAACAAACCGTATTACATATTAATAATAAGCCCGAATTTAAAGGTTCTTGGAAAGAAATAGTTAAACCAATAAGAAGCGAAAATTCTTTAAGACAACGTACTTGGGTAGAAGACAATAGACGCTTAGTTGAAAAACTATCAAATGGCCGTTTAGGGTATATTTGGGTTCCAAATACTGGTGGTTCTGGTTTTGTATCATTTAATCGTTACTATTTTGCACAGCAAGACAAAGAAGGTGCAGTAATTGACGAAAGATTTAATGGTGGAGGTCTATTAGATGACTACATGGTAGATTTAATGACAAGAAGTTTAAGAGCTGCCATTACCAATGAAGTACCAAATGGGAAACCCATGAGATTACCAGCAGGAATTTTGGGCCCGAAGGTTTTGCTTATTAATGAGATGGCTGGATCTGGTGGAGATTTTTTTCCATGGGTATTCAGACAACAAAAAGCAGGTAAACTTATAGGTATGCAAACTTGGGGTGGGTTAGTAAAATCGTCAGTACATTACGGCTTGGTTGATGGCGGCGCACTTACGTCACCTGACAATGCAGTTTTTGATCCTATAAATAATAAATGGATAGGAGAAAATATTGGTATTGCTCCAGATATTAAAGTGAGGCAAGATGCTAAAGCTTTAGAATCTGGAAACGATCCACAATTAGAAAGGGCAGTTCAAGAATTAATGGGTATGCTAGGTACTAAAACAAATATTACACCTCCAAAGTTTTCGTCACCCGCAACAGGTAATTAATTTTTAAAGTTTTGGATATCATATTTTTTAGGTAAATTACAAGTAAAAAATAATGAAAACATCATACAGATTAGACTCCGCAATTAAAAAGCTATATAATGCTTTTCATAATAATGAGCTGAATCCAGAATGTTGCAAGCAATGTGCCGTTGGAAATATACTTGATAATACAGATAGCTGGAAACACTTATCTGATAGTCATGGTAGTTTAAAACTTAATTATGTTGGAAAAGTGCATCAATCTTTTGGCAGAAAATTTAATGGCTATTCGCCACTGGAATTATTAAAAATTGAGGCCACTTTTTTAAAAGCTTGTGGTTATAAATTACCTCTTTATTATAAAAATGATAAACCTAAAAACATAACAAATAAAGATGTTTTATTTCATGGTTTATCCGGTGTTATAGAACTTTTATGTAAAATGGATAGAATCCCTAATGTTATGGATTATACCAAATTATTCGAAGTAGAAAATGATAAACCAAAATACGAATTGATATTTTAGTCCAATAAAAATATTAACAAAAAAACCAACTCTTCAGAGTTGGTTTTTTTGTTTTTTAAGAATAATAAATAAAGTTCAGTAAGCCAATTTTTAAGTTTTGCATACTGCTATTTTCATTTATCCTCCAAAGTCATCAAATCGGATGTGTTCGTCTGGAATTCCAAAATCTTCACCCATTTTCTGTACAGCCTTATTCATTAACGGCGGTCCACAGAAATATAACTCTATATCTTCTGGAGCATCGTGTTTACTTAAGTAATTATCTATAACACAATTATGAATAAACCCAACAAACCCATCTCCAGGTGCGTCTATATCTTCTTTTACTTTCCAATTATCTTCTTCTAATGGCTCAGAAAGTGCCATATAAAACTTAAAGTTAGGAAAATCTTTCTCTAAAGATTTAAAGTGATCTATATAAAATAACTCACGTTTAGATCGTCCACCATACCAATACGTTACTTTTCTACCAGTTTTGATAGTTTTAAATAAGTGATATAAGTGCGAGCGCATAGGCGCCATACCTGCTCCACCACCAACATATAGCATTTCACTTTCAGACTCATTAATAAAGAATTCACCGTAAGGGCCTGAAATAGTTACTTTGTCGCCTGGTTTTTGAGCAAAAATGTATGATGAAGCAATACCTGGATTTACATCCATCCATCCATTTTTATTTCTATCCCATGGTGGTGTTGCAATACGAACATTAAGCATAATTTCTCGTCCTTCTGCTGGATAAGAAGCCATAGAGTAAGCTCGCTCAACAGTTTCTGTATTTTTCATTACCAAAGGCCAAAGCCCAAACTTATCCCATTCTGCCTGAAACTTATCAGGAGTTTCATGCTCTTCTGGGTGAGCAGTAATATCAATATCAGAATATTTAATTTCACATTGTGGAATTTCAATTTGAATATACCCACCTGCTTTGTAACCCATATCTTCAGGAATTTCAACTACAAATTCCTTAATAAATGATGCTACATTATAATTTCTTACAACTGTTGCCTCCCATTTTTTAATACCAAATACCTCTTCAGGAATAGTAATATCCATGTCTTGTTTTACTTTAACTTGACATGCTAAACGTGCACCATGTTGTAATTCTTTTCTCGAAAAATGAGGTGTTTCTGTTGGTAGAGCTTCTCCTCCACCAGATAGTACGTGGCATTCACATTGAATACAAGTTCCACCTCCACCACAAGCTGATGGTAAAAACACTTTGTTACTTCCAAGCGTAGAAAGCAAACTACCTCCTGAGGCTACCTCTATTTCACGCTCCCCATTGATAGTAATTTTTACTGGTCCAGAGGGTGACAATTTTTGTTTTACAAAAAGTAATAAACTTACAAGTAACAACGTAATTAATAAAAACGCTGCTACTGTTGCTATAACTGTTCCTGTTGTTCCTGCTGCTAAAATCATCATACTAGTCTATAGTTTTAGTATTTTCAGCTAATTCTTTAGCTTTTTCAGTTTCAATTTTAATATCTTCTAATACGGTTTCAGTTGCTGCTGGCTTCTCTTCTTCATCACCGCCAGTAAGCATCCCTCCAAAACTCAAGAAACCAATTCCCATTAATCCTGTAATAATAAATGTAATTCCCAAGCCTCTTAAAGGAGCTGGTACATTACTGTATCTAATCTTCTCGCGAATAGCTGCTATAGCTAAAATGGCTAAGAACCAACCTATTCCTGAAGAAACTCCATAGTTAAATGCTAACCCTAGAGTTTCAATTTCTCGAGATTGCATAAATAAAGATCCTCCCAAAATTGCACAGTTTACTGCAATTAATGGTAAAAATATACCAAGTGAATTATATAATGAAGGTGAAAATTTTTCTACCACTATCTCAACCAACTGCACCATGGTTGCAATAGTTGCAATAAACATGATGAATGATAAGAAACTTAAATCGTAATCTACGTATTCTTCTCCTAACCAAGATAAAGCTCCTGGCTGTAATAAATATTGATCTAATAACCAGTTTAATGGCACTGTAATTGCCAATACAAATATTACCGCTGCTCCTAGTCCTACTGCGGTTGCAACTTTCTTAGAAACGGCTAAGTATGAGCACATTCCTAAGAATACTGCAAATACCATATTATCAACGAAAATTGATTTAAAAAATAATTCTAAATGTTCCATATATGTTAAGTTTTCAGTCTCAGTCTTTACTATTGCTATAAAAGACTATAACTGTATACTGATTAATGATCTTCTATTAATGCTTTATTTCTACTACGTTGTACCCAAATAATTAATCCAACAACTATTAATGCCATTGGAGGCATTAACATAAATCCATTATTTTCATAACCAATAGAGTATACTCCTGTTTTTTCGATTGGGTCTCCCAATACAGGGACACCAAATAAAGTTCCTGAACCTAGTAACTCTCTAAAGAACCCTACAATGATTAGAATAACTGCATAACCTAATGCATTACCAATACCATCTAAAAAGGATTTCCAAGGTCCGTTTCCTAAAGCAAATGCTTCAAAACGTCCCATGATAATACAGTTTGTTATAATTAGTCCCACAAATACAGATAAAGTTTTACTCAATTCATAAGCAAATGCTTTCAATACCTGGTCTACTATAATTACCAAAGCAGCAACTACAATGAGCTGAACAATAATTCTAATTTTTGAAGGAATGATATTTCTCATTAATGAAATAACAACGTTACCTATACCCAAAACAAACAATACCGCTATACCCATAACTAGAGAGGCTTTTAACTCTGCAGTAATTGCTAATGCAGAACAAATACCTAATACCTGAATAGTAATTGGATTGTTATCAGCTAACGGGTCTGTGATTAACTTTGCATCTTTTTTTGAAAGTAGTCCCATATTATTTTAACGTTTTAAAGTAAGGTAAATATAATTTTAAGTCATTCTTAATCATGGCTGAAACACCATCACCAGTAATAGTTGCTCCAGCTAAGGCATCAACTTCATAATCATCTTTTATTTCATTCTTTGGATCTGCGTTTCCTTTAGCAACCGTAATACCTTTAAAAGCGCCTGCTTCAGTTAATAAACGTTCTCCATAAAAGTCGTCCATAAAATAACGTTGCTTAATGTTAGCACCTAAACCAGGTGTTTCACCGGCATGGTCAAAAAATGTACCTTTTACCACCATATCTTTATCTAGTGCAACATACCCCCAAATGGCATCCCAAAGTCCTTTTCCTCGTATTGGAGCAATGTAAAATGTTTCGCCATCCTTTTCACCAACAAATAAAGGCAACCTTCTAGTCCCCCCATTTTTAGCTCTAGTTTGTTCTTTCTTTATGTCAATTAGGTAAGCTTCTTCATCTTCTTTTACATCTCCGTTTTCAATGACTAATTGTTTCTTGATGTATTTAGAAAATTCATCAGCAACTACATCGGTTCCTACAAAGGTGATATCTCCTGCACCTTCGTTACCGTTTACACCCATAGCATACAAGATATTCTGTTGCTTTTCCATACGCTTATTCTCATCAATATTAGGCCTTAGAGACGATGCTGTAAACGCCAATAGCGAACCAACAACTAATACCATAGCGATAGCAAATATTATAGTATATGAATTTTTATCTGTGTTAACTGCCATAATTATGCTGCTTTAACTTTTAAACGTTTCATTCTTTTCTTAACATTACCTTGTACTACGTAATGATCGATAGTTGGTGCAAAAACATTCATTAAAAGAATAGCTAAAAATACACCTTCAGGGTATGCTGGATTAAATACACGAATCATGATTGAAATAAATCCTATCAAAAATCCATAAATCCATTTTCCTTTATTAGTTTGTGAAGCTGTTACAGGGTCTGTTGCCATGTATACTGCTCCAAATAAAATACTACCTATGATTAAATGTTGCCAAAAAGGAACACTCATTAGACCGTAAAACTTGCTCGATTCTCCAATCCAACCTGCATCTACAACGCCATTGAATATAAGCCCCATGGTTAAAGCACCTATTAGAGTTGAAACTATAATTCTCCAGCTTCCAATTTTTGTAAAAATTAAAAACAAAGCACCGATTATAATTAAGAATTTTGAAGTTTCACCAACAGAACCTGGTATAATTCCCCAAAACATATCCCAGTAATCATAAACTACCGAGTTTCCTTGTGCGTAACTACCTAAAATAGTTTCACCAGAGATGGCATCTAAATTTGCTCCATCGGCAATCATTTGGTCACGTTCTACTGCTCCGTGAACCCAAACTTTATCTCCAGACATCCATGTTGGATAAGCAAAGAATAGGAAAGCTCTAATAGTTAATGCAGGATTTAAAATATTCATTCCTGTTCCTCCAAAAACTTCTTTACCTATTACAACACCAAAAATTACTGCTACGGCTAACATCCATAATGGGATATCTACTGGCACAATTAATGGCACTAGCATTCCCGTTACTAAATACCCTTCTTCAACCTCATGTCCTTTAATAACGGCGAATAAAAATTCTACTGCTAAACCTACACCATAAGAAACTACTACCAATGGTAATACTTTCCATAAACCAATAATTAGGTTATCTATGGTCCAAAATGAAGCTCCTAAAAACCCGTTTGCAGAATCAATTTCCCCTAACGCTAAATAATGTTGATATCCAGCATTGAACATTCCAAATATTAAACATGGTACCAAAGCCATAATAACGGTATTCATGGTACGTTTTAAATCATCAGCTACTTTAATGTGAGTTCCATTATGGGTAGTTTCATCTGGCAAGTATAAAAACGTATGAATAGCATTAAAAGCTGGTGCCATTTTCGACCCTCTATACTTCCTTTTTAAAATATGTAATTTGCTCTTTAAACTCATTATCCTATCTCTTTAAGCATTAAGTCCAATCCTTCTCTTATAATTTTTTGATGCGGTTGTTTAGACACACAAACAAATTCTGTTAACGCAAAATCCTCTGGAGCTACTTCATACATTCCTAAGGCTTCCATTTCATCTAAATCTTGATACATACAAGCTTTTAAAATTTGCATTGGAAAAATATCTAGAGGAAAAACTTGTTCGTAAGTTCCAGTAGTTACAAATGCACGATGTTCGCCATTTGTGTTAGTATTTAAATCGTACTTCTTATTTGGGTTTAACCAAGAAAATGTTAAAGCTCTAGAAGTTGATATTTTATTAAATATCGGTTTATTCCATCCAAAAAACTCATAATCATCACCTTCTGGAATTACTGAAATTACATTACTGTAATAATCTAAACTACCATCTGGTTTTATTTGTTTTCCAGTTAATACATTTCCAGAAATCACACGGTCGTTTCCTCCTTTAGAGACACCTTTATCGTAAATCATTGTTGAAACTTCACTTCCTATTTTGGTAGTAAAATATCTTGGCTTCTCAACTGAAGAACCAACTAATGCAACAATGCGTTCTGCATTAAATTTACCTGTAAGCAACAACTCACCAATAATTACTAGATCTTGTGCATTTACCGTCCAAACTACTTCGCCTTTGTTAACTGGGTTAACTTTATTTATTAAAGTACCTACGTTACCAGACGGGTGCGGACCAGAAACTTTATGCAAAGTAACACCACTTAATCCTGCTAAAGGAGAGTCAGCATTTTTTCCAACAGCAATATGCACTTGTCCTTCAGTTAGTTTTCCTAACGCTGTAACTGCGGCCTGTAATTCAGCCTCTTTACCTTTTAGCGTAAAATCTAAATCGGCAGCTAATGGTGCAGTGGCATAACCCGAAATAAAAATATCTTTTGGAGATTTACTTGGGTTTGCAATTACATCATAAGGGCGCTGCTTTATAAAAGACCAACAACCAGATGCCAATAAATGTGATTTTATTGCTTCTGCTTCAGCAGACTCAAAATTAAACTTACCATGGTCTATACTTTCCTGCGTTTTAGCAGCTTGTATTTTTATGGCCATAATACGTCTTCTTGCTCCACGTTCAACCTCAACAACTTCACCTGCTACAGGAGACACAAACTTCATCTCTTCAATGTCTTTGTTGTAAAACACTGTTTCACCTGCTTTTACAGATGTGCCTTCTTTTGCAATAAGTTTAGGTATAATACCGTGGAAATCTTCCGGTCTTAGCGTATAAAAGTTGCTTACTATAGCCTTTTCAATGGTTTTTTCAGCTTCACCTTTAAGTTTAATGTCCAGACCTTTTTTAATACGAATGTCGTTTGACATATTTTTTTATTGAAATTAGTTATCCAAAAATCGCTGCAAAAATACGAATTTATACCAATATATTTTTCAAATCATCACATCTTTTTTATTTATAATCATTATAAACTATATTAATAAATAAGGGTATGAATTTTGATTATATTTGTTTTTATACAATATCATGAGCCCAAAATATTCATTCTATTTTCTGTTATTATTTACATTTTCTGTTTTTTCACAAGTTGAGGAAGTTAATCCACCAGACTACATAAAGTCTATAACCTTTAAAAGTTCAAGTAGCGAATTAGGAGAATTACCCATAATAAAACTTGGCGAAACTTTTTATTTAGAATTTGATGCTCTTGTTACAAATGAACCCGACTTCTATTATAAAATAGAACACTATAATTACGATTGGACAGAATCTCAATTAGTAAGACCAGAATTTTTGTTGGGTGTTGATAATTTTAGAATTCAAGATTATCGAAATTCGTTTAATACGTTTCAACTTTATTCTCACTACAGACTTTCAATTCCAAACCAACAAACAAAGCGATTAAAAGTTTCAGGAAACTACATCCTTTCCATTCACGATAGTAATGACGATTTAGTTTTTTCAAGAAAATTTATGATTTACGAAAATTTGGTAACACCCGGAATAAGCATAAAAAGATCAAGAGATGTTAGCACAATAGAAAGTATGCAAACCGTAGATTTAGAAATACATGGTGGCAATCAATTAAACAATCCGCTACAAACAGTTAAGGCATTAATTATTCAAAATAGAAATTTAAATACAGCCATAAAAAACTTAAAACCTCAGTATACCATTGGCGATAAACTTATTTACAGATACGTTAATGAAACTGCTTTTCCTGGCGGTAACGAATATTTGTTTTTTGAAACCAAAGATGTCCGTACGGCGTCATTAGGCGTTCAGTTTATTGAATTAAAAGATATTTATCATAGTTACCTGTTTGGTAACCGATCGCGAGCCAATTTACCTTATACTTTTAATCCTGACATAAATGGACGTTTTAAAATCACGGCTATTGATCGGGACGATGTTTCTATCGAAGCCGACTACACACAAGTGCATTTCACTTTAGATTATCCTGAATTAAGTAACGGAGAACGTATTTATGTTTATGGTAACTACAACAATTATGCTTTAGAAGAATACAATGAAATGGTTTTTAATTACGATACCGGACGCTACGAAACCAACTTTAAATTTAAACAAGGTTTTTATAATTATAAATACGTTGTTGTAAATCGTGATGGTAGTTTGGATGAAGGTAGAATAAGTGGAGACTTTTGGCAAACCGAAAATAATTACAAAGTATTGGTGTATTATCGTGATTTAGGAGCGCGTTACGATAGAATTGTAGGCTTTAACGAACTCTCTTCTACCAACATCACCAATTAAACGTGCATTTCAACTAATATTTCTTTCTAATACGTTAAAGTTTAACACTAACCACTTAATATTTATTATTTTAGCACCCGTAATAAATAAGGGTTATTAAATTTAAAATGGTTCAACAAGTTACAAAAGGCATAAAAATTTCGGTAGAAACTACATACGAAGGTTCATTTTATAAAAATTATAAAATACACTACGCCTTTGGTTATACTGTAACTATTGAAAACCAGAGCAAAGATTCTGTGCAACTCAATGCGCGCCATTGGGAAATTCTAGATGCCTTAAATAACATTGAAACTGTTTCTGGAGAAGGAGTTATTGGTAAAAAACCCGTTATCGAACCTGGAGAGTCTCACACCTATACATCTGGTTGTTTATTAACCTCGCCGTTTGGTGCTATGCAGGGGCATTACAATATGGTTAATTTCACCACTACCAAAAAATTTCAAGTTACTATCCCTACGTTTAAGTTAAGTGCTCCTTTTGCTATAAACTAGTTTACGCTCAAACCTATAAACCTTTCCATTTTGTTTAATGTGAAAGAATTTACAATTCGAATAATGTATAAATTCGAATTCTAAATCATAATCGAACGTTTCATCATCGACAGTAAACTTATCATGAACATCTATATTCCCGTACGGAGAAATACGTTTAAAATTGAATTCTACATCATGTCCTGTTTTATGCAACTCAAACCAAGCACCTGCTGCAATACCAGATAACCATTGCGCTTTTTCATGCAAACCATCTAGAGGTTTAGGTTTTTGAGTTCCAACTAAATTAACCTCATGATCCTTTAATTTATCTAAAAAACAACGAAGGTTTTCACTTTTTTGAGAACCAGTAAATTTTGAAATCACTCCGCTTTCAGAAACTTCATAAGGATGATTTTCTGTATCAGCTAATAATACATTCCCAACAGTGCTAGGTGTAAACCACTTTGAGTTTTCTAAACTTTTTTTAATTTTCGAATCTGTCACTGAAGCTATTAAAGTATCTGTTACAAACCGAGCACAATTACAAGCATCTTTTATAAACGCCGCATAACGTATAAAATGTTTGTTTTGCATTTGGGTAATATGAGTTCGTGCTTTTTGATAATCAACAGCATTACAAACCGAAGCCACTAATTTTCCATCACCATGAGTTAGTCTAGGGTGAGTAGCCAAAAACTCTAAAATAGCATCTAAATTTTTAATAGAACCTTTTTCTATATTAGCTGTTATAGGAAAATGTAGTTCGTTATCAGTATCACTACCTCTTACACGACCATTAGGTTCTGAAGTAATATAGCGTCCAAAATCATGATATTCTAAAACACCAGTTTCTTTATCAATTAAAACTAGTGCTGCATGACCTGCTCGTAAATAATCTTTTTTTCCAACACCAAGATATCTTAAATATGGTGAAAACCATTCTTCAGAAACCATAACTATAGTATCTGGATATGCTAATGTTAAAATTATTCCCGTACTATTCATTAATTATTTGAGGAATATTAAAAGTTTGAGTAGTAATTGTTTTATTTTGAAGACTTTCATAGCTTATTCCAAGTGAGTTACCATGCTTTTTAATTTGTGTAATACTTGTTGTTTTTACAAAACCTCGATTCATAATAACTCCGTAATCATCATTTTTACCACCAGCAGTTTTATGAAATTTTAATATAGTATTTTCATCTAACTTATTTTCACTTTTAAAGTCTTCAAACCACTTTACACGTTCATTTATCATAGTTGTGTTGTATAATGTTGATGAAGACCAAATTTTAGCTTGAAAAGGCAATTTAGTTACGTGTTTGTTGGTTCCATCCCAAACCAATTCGTAGAATTCTAAACCCGAATTCCAATCTGCTATAACCATCGTAAAGGGTTCTATGTTTTTAAGATTATACAATTCAATAGCTTCATTTATGTTATCTGCAGTCATAAAATCATTAGCCACAATTCCTCGACTCTTCCTGTAGCTTGATTGTCGTTCATGCCTTTCAAAACCACCGTTTAAAACACAAACAACCCTATTTTTTTCACTTATTCCAATCCAAGTACCTCCACTAAGTTCATCCTTAGGATACAATAATTTAGTATTGTTGTGCGTGTAAAATTCGGGAGCCAGCGAGACTCTCTTTGGAGATTCATCACGATTCGATGTTAAAATAAAATCAGAATTAGTTATGGGAATAATTGTAACTGTACACATATAACCTCTAGTCTTAAAAAGGTTTAGCAACTTACAAAAAATATATAAATTTTATGCGTTTCTAATATTAATAACGCGTATTAATTCGAGTAAATTTTAACGAGATTTTAAGGGTAATCTAAAACAAATTATCCTTTAATTATTCGTAAATTTGCAGCACATTTACTGAAAATTCAATAATAAAAAACCAAAAATCATGGGAAAAGGCTTTTTTAATGTACCAATTGCTATTAACGAACCTGTAAAATCTTATGCTCCAGGATCACCAGAACGTGATGCAGTTCTTGAGACTTACAAAACAATGTTTAATAGCAAAATTGATGTTCCTTTATATATAAATGGTGAAGATATTAAAACCGGAAATACTCGTACAATGTCGCCTCCTCACGACCACAAACATGTTGTTGGCACCTACCATTTAGCAGAACAAAAACATATAGATAAAGCGATTGCTACTGCCTTAGAAGCAAGAAAAACATGGTCGCAAATACCATGGGAACAACGTGCAGGTATTTTTTTAAAAGCTGCTGAACTTATTGCAGGCCCATACCGTGCAAAAATAAATGCTGCAACCATGATTGCACAATCTAAAACGATACATCAAGCTGAAATTGATGCGGCTTGCGAGTTTATAGATTTCTTGCGTTTTAATGTTCAGTTTATGACAGATATTTACATGGAACAACCTGAAAGCACTAGTGATGCTTGGAATAGAATTGAATATCGTCCATTGGAAGGATTCACTTATGCAGTAACACCTTTTAACTTTACTGCTATTGCTGGAAATTTACCAGCTTGTATGGCTTTAATGGGTAATGTTGTAGTTTGGAAACCTAGCGATAGTCAAGTGTATTCTGCCAAAGTAATTATGGATGTATTTGAAGAAGCTGGTGTTCCTCCGGGAGTTATTAATGTTGTTTTCGGAGATCCGGTAATGATTACCAATACCGTTATGGCTAGTCCAGATTTTTCAGGATTACACTTTACAGGGTCTACATATATCTTTAAAGAACTATGGAAACAAATAGGAAATAACATTCATAATTATAAAACTTACCCAAGAATTGTAGGAGAAACAGGCGGGAAAGATTTCATCGTTGCTCACAAATCGGCTGACGCTAAACAAGTTGCTACAGCAATTGTTCGTGGTGCTTTTGAATTTCAAGGCCAGAAATGTAGTGCCGCATCAAGAGCTTACATCCCAAAAAGCCTTTGGACGGATGTAAAAAACTATGTTATAGAAGATGTAAAGTCTTTTAAAATGGGATCTCCTGAAGAGATGAGTAACTTTATTACTGCTGTTATTCACGAAGGTTCTTTTGATAAATTGGCAAAATATATTGATAGCGCAAAAGCTGATAATGATGCAGACATCATCGTTGGTGGGAATTATGATAAAAGCAAAGGGTATTTTATAGAACCTACCGTTATTGTTGCCAAAGACCCAAAATACACAACCATGTGTACCGAACTTTTTGGACCTGTAATTACCATTTATATTTATGAAGATGATGCTTACGCAGAAACTTTAAAACTTGCTGATGAAACAAGTGAATATGCCTTAACAGGTGCTATTATATCAAAAGATAGATATGCCATCACACAAGCTACAGAAGCCTTACAGAATGCAGCTGGAAATTTTTATATAAATGATAAACCAACAGGTGCTGTAGTTGGTCAACAACCTTTTGGAGGCGCCAGAGCTTCTGGAACTAATGATAAAGCCGGAAGCGCCCAAAATTTACTACGTTGGGTATCGCCTAGAATGATTAAAGAAACATTTGTAACACCTATAGATTATCGTTATCCATTTTTGGGTTAGTAATACTCCTTTACTTTAAGGATATAACTATTTACAAATCTCATTTAAATAAAGAGTCTATCATTTTATGATGGCCTTTTTATTTATTAAATTTCCTTAACTTGACCTTGTTAAAGTTTCTTTTAACTTCTCAAAACATTAACTAAACAAGAATCCTTAATAAAGGTAAGAATTATAAGGATCAGCTAAGCTTCCTAAGGTACTGCTTAAAAAATTATTCAAAAACCTAAATTGAATTAATTAAATTTGAAAATCTGTCCCATTTATATTTTGAGAAACGTCTTAACAATATAAACCATAAAAAATATACAATTATGAAACAATTTATGATGATTTTTACTGGAGCTGATTATGCTGATTTAGGTCTTTCACCTGAAGAGTTACAATCTCGTATGGGTAAGTGGTTCGCTTGGGGTAACAAAATGGAAGAACAAGGTATTCTTAGAGGGGGAGAAGCTTTAACTCCACAAATTAGAAGAGTTGTTGGAGAAAACCGAACGGTTACAGATTTAACATCAGCTGAAGTAAAAGAAATTGTTGGCGGTTACTATACTGTTGAAGCAAAGGATTTTGATGCTGTTGAGAAAATTGCACAAGACTTTCCAGATTATGATTTGGGCGGTACTGTAGAGATTCGTGAAATCATGGTTTTTGACCGCTAATGGAACCAAAACTTATAGACCATCTATTCCGCCACCACAGCGGAAAGATGGTTTCTGTATTAACTCGAATTTTTGGTCTTAAGCACCTCGATATTATAGAAGATGCTGTACAAGATACTTTTATTAAAGCTAGCCTAAGTTGGCGCTATCAACAACCCGAAAATCCTGAAGCGTGGTTAACAAAATCTGCAAAAAACAGAGTTTTAGATATTTTCAGAAAACTAAAAACTCAGCAAAAACACCTCCCTAACATCAATCAAGGAACGGATGCTATTGCTATAAATGAGTTATTTTTAGATTCAGAAATCGAAGACGCACAACTTCGCATGATTTTTACGGCTTGTCACCCAAAACTAGAGTCTAGAGATCGAATTTCATTTGCTCTAAAAACAGTTTCCGGATTTAGCATTAAAGAAATTTCATCTGCATTACTCACTAAAGAAGACACTATAAAAAAACGTTTATTACGAGCCCGAAAAACTATTCAGAAATCAAAACTAAAATTTGAAATCCCCCAAGGAAAATCACTTCCAGAGCGTTTAGAAAGTGTTATGGAAGTACTGTACCTTATTTTTAACGAGGGTTTTCATTCCAATAAAAAAGAAAAATTAATTCGTAAAGAGTTATGTAGCGAAGCCATTCGCTTGACAAAAATACTATTAAAAAACACTCATACTAGAGCACCTGAAGTCTATGCCCTTTGCGCACTTATGTGTTTTCACTCGGCACGAATAGAGACTAAAACTAATGCAGAAAATGAACTTCTAGATTTAAAAAATCAAGATCGTAGCAAATGGTATTTTCCCTTAATTCAATTAGGTAATACCATGATGCATAAAGCTGTTGAAAATACTGAATTTTCTTGCTATCATTATGAAGCAGCTATTGCTGCAGAACACTTAAAAGCAAAACGATTTGAAGACACTAATTGGGATAAAATACTATACTTCTATCAATGTTTAAACACTTTAAAACCCATGCAAACAAATTTACTTACCATGGCTGTAGTGTGCATACAAAAAGAAGATTATAGGATGGCAAAGCAATATTTAAAACAATTAAAACCAGAATATTTTGAACAGCGTACATACTTATTCTATGGCACTTATGCTGATTATTACACAAATACTGGCAATAAAAACAAAGCAATAATGTATATAGATTTAGCTCTTGAAAGCGTAACAAATAATTTAGAAAAGTATTACATTGAAAAAAAGAAAGAAAATTTGTTAAAAAAAGATTAGAATTTACAATTACTAAAACACAAAATAGTCAAGCAATTTTGCAAAAAATCATGAAGTAGAAAATAATAAAAAGTTAAAAAACTAATTTTTGTAAAAATTATACTAACTTTATTTTTTAAAAACGGCATGTTATTTGTTGCATAAATTGCATATGAAAAAAAGTATACTTTTAATTTTAGGCTTATTACCATTACTTACATTTTCACAAGCCAATAAGTTTTTAAGGCAAGCACTTAAAACAACCGACTTAAATGAAAAAATAGATCTATTAACAAAAACCATTGAACTTGAACCCGAAAAGTTAGATGCTTATTTTTACAGAGGTATAGCGAAAAACGATTTAGGTGATTACTACGGAGCTATTGTTGACTATTCTAAAGTGATTGTTGCAGAGCCCGACGCAGATACCTATTTTAATAGAGGAAATTCTAGATATAGTTTAGAAAATTACGAAGGTGCTAAACAAGATTATGAAAAAGCTATTGAACTTGACCCTTATTTTGTAGATGCAATTTATAGTTTAGGATGCACCAAGTACGATTTAGGTGATTTTGACTCCGCCTTAACAGATTTTAATAAAGTTATAAAAATTCAACCTTATTATTCAAAAGCTTACACCCTAAGAGCAAACATATATTCGTACAAAAAAAACTATAAGAAAGCCCTTCAAGATTATACTGTGGTAGTTTTACTAGACCCAAGTGTTGATGCTTATTATAACCGTGGAGTTTTTTTAATGAATGTTAACTATTACAAGAAAGCAAAATCCGATTTTTCGTCAGCAATAAGACTGAATAGCAATAGTGGGTTTGCTTATTTTTTCAGAGGAGCCTCAAACTTGCTATTAGGAAAATACAAGCAGGCGTATTCTGATTTTGATACTGCCTTAAAATATGATTCTTTGGATTTTGATGCCATGTTAGGTTTAGCAATGACCTATTATAAAATGAAAGATTTACCGGGCACAAAATTATATTTGAATAAAGCTAAAGATATATTAAAAACCAATTCTGGTGATACTAATAATATTGAATTATTTAAAAACACATATTGGTATCAAAATCAATTTTACTTTTTTAAAGAACAATTTAATCAGATAAATAGTCTTTTAGATTAAACTAACCTCTGTACTTAAGCGGTAAATGAACTACTTTTTTGGTTTCAAAAAAATCTTCTGAAAAATAATTGGTTAATTTATAAATAGTAATTGTTCTGTAATCTTTAAGTTCTTCGTTTAAATCTCCTCCCTTTAAATACAAAATTCCATTTTTAAGTTCGTGGTTTTGTTGTTTAGCAATTTTACCTTTCACCCAATGTACAAATGTTGGCATTGCAGCTACTGCTCTACTTACTATAAAATCATAAGTATCATTAATTGCTTCTACTCGGCTGTGTGTAGTTTTTACATTTTTTAAACCTAAACCCAAAACTACTTCATCTACTACTTTTAGTTTTTTTGCGATACTATCAACCAAATGAAATGAACATTCTGGAAATAAAATAGCCAATGGAATACCAGGAAAACCACCTCCTGTGCCAACATCTAAGATCTTACTACCTTCTTTAAATTCAATAATTTTTGCAATACCTAAAGAATGTAAAACATGCCTTAAATACAATTCATCAATATCTTTTCTAGAAACTACGTTAATTTTTAAATTCCAGTCTTTATACAAAAACTCTAGTTGCTTAAACTTATGTATTTGATCTTCAGAAAGATTAGGAAAATACTTTAAAATAAGATTCATAGATGTTAAATTTTCAACAAAAATATGCTTTTTAGATACATATTTTTACAAAAAAACGTTATTACTTAAGTTGCTTTATACCTATCTTTGCTCCATATTTTGTATCCAACTATACCAAATACTACATTAAAAAATTAATAGCATGACAAAACAAACACTTTCATTTTCAAGAAAAGACTCTGCTAAATTCTTTAAAACGCTTAACAAACGTGTAAACGATTATTTTAAAGAGAATAATATTAAACGCACTGGCAACTGGAAATTATACACCAAAGCCATCGTAATGTTTGCTTTATTATTAGTTCCGGTTATACTAATTTTAACAATAGATTTACCTGCTTGGGCTCAAATATTAGGAATGGTAATTGTTGGTATTGGTATGGCAGGCGTAGGTATGAATGTTATGCATGATGCAAATCATGGTTCTTTTTCAAGTAAAAAATGGGTTAATAAATTAATGGGGAGCAGCATATACATTTTAGCTGGTAACGACTATAATTGGAAAGTACAACACAATGTTTTACATCATACGTACACAAATATTCAAGGGCATGACGAAGATATTGATGCTGGTAGAATTATAAGATTTTCAAAACACTCTAAATGGTTTAGATTTCATAAATACCAAAAATACTATGCCTTCTTTTTATACGGTTTATTAACCGCTAATTGGGCCATCACTACTGATTTTACTCAAACTTACAGATACCTTAAAAGAAAATTAGCCTACGGAAAATTACCTCATCCAGCTACACAATGGACTAAACTTATTATTGGAAAAATTGTATACTATTCACTATGGGTGGTACTTCCAATATCTTTAGGTTTCGCTTGGTGGGAAGTTTTAATAGGTTTTATTGTAATGCATTACACAGCAGGAATAATTTTAAGTGTTATATTTCAATTAGCGCATGTTATGCCCAATACTGAAATGCCTTTACCAGATGAAAAAGGAAATATAAAAAATACTTGGGCCATTCACCAATTATTTACAACGTCCAATTTTTCACCTAAAAGCTGGTTAGTTGAGTTTTATACAGGAGGTTTAAACAGGCAAGTAGAACACCATTTATTTTCAAATATTAGTCATATTCACTACAACAAAATAGCTAAAATAGTTAAAGAAACAGCTAAAGAATTTAGCTTACCTTACAATGAGTATAATACATTCTGGCAAGCTGTCGCAGAGCATTATAATCAATTAAAAATGTTAGGACAAAAACCTAGTTTAGCCTAAAATTATAAATACCGATCAAACCATATAAAAATGCAATTATTATCAGATAGAATTTTAAACATGTCTACGTCTGCCACACTAGCTATGGCAGCAAAAGCAAGAGAATTAAGGGCAGAAGGTAAAGACATTATTGGGTTAAGTCTTGGCGAGCCAGATTTTAATACGCCAGATTTTGTAAGAGAAGCTGCAATCCAAGCAGTAAATGATGGCTATAACTCTTACACACCTGTTGATGGTTATGGTGAGTTAAAAGACGCCATAATTACAAAATTTAAACGTGATAATAATTTAACGTACTCACCAAGTCAAATTGTAGTTTCTACTGGAGCTAAACAATGTTTAGCCAATATTGCTGGTGTGATGTTAAATGAAGGAGATGAAGTTATTTTACCTTGTCCATATTGGGTAAGCTATTCAGATATTGTAAAACTATACGACGGTGTTCCTGTGGAGGTTAAAACTTCTATTGATACTGATTTTAAAATGACTGCAGAGCAGCTTGAAGCAGCCATTACACCAAATACCAAAATGATATGGTTTAGTTCTCCATGTAACCCTAGTGGATCTGTTTACAGCAAATCTGAATTAAGAGCTTTAGCTGATGTTTTAGTAAAACACCCTAACATTTATGTTGTTTCTGATGAAATTTATGAGCACATAAATTATGGAGAAGGGCATGCAAGTATGGCTGAATTTGACGATATGTACAATAACACCATAACAGTAAATGGTGTTTCGAAAGCATTCGCAATGACTGGATGGAGAATTGGATATATTGGAGCTCCTGAAAAAATTGCCAGGGCCTGCAACAAAATGCAAGGACAAATGACAAGCGGTGCAAACTGTATAGCGCAACGTGCAGTAATTACTGCTTTAAATGAATCGCCATCCAGAGTACAATACATGATTGATGAGTTTAAGGTGCGTCGCGATTTAATTTTAGATTTAGTAAATGATATTGAAGGATTTAAAGCCAATACACCTGATGGTGCTTTTTATATATTTCCAGATGTTACTTTTTTCTTTGGAAAAACGCTAAAAGGGAAAAAGATAAATAATGCCACAGATTTTTCATTATATCTGCTTGAAGAGGCTTTGGTAGCTACCGTAACCGGTGAGGCGTTTGGAAACCCTAACTGTATTCGTATTTCATATGCTGCTTCACAAGAACAAATTATTGAAGCAATAAAAAGAATTAAAGCAGTTGTAAGTTAATTATATCAACATATAAAATTTTAAAAGTCGCTAAAAATAACTTAGCGGCTTTTTTTATTTATGAATCTTCTGTTTTTTTAGACAATTAATAATCTAAAATTATTTTTAGTTAAAAATCAAAAGAATTACAGTAAGAAATACCGAAAGTTTTATAGTTGTTTCGGCAACACAAGATGTTAAATAACTTCTACTTTTTATTCGTTGTTTAATACCGAAAATTGATTTTGAAGACGAAGATTTTAAACTATCTTTTACAACACTTTTGTACTCTGAATTTAAAAACCCCAAAGGTTCACAAATTAAGTCTTTGTTCTGTTTAGGCAATGGTTCTAAATCGTCAATTTTTAATGCTAATTCCATGATTGATTATTTTTAATGGTTATACAAAGAAGACGTTTATATGACAAAAATGTTACATACAACAAACTTATAACTCATTAAAAATCAAAGATAAAATACGCTAAACACCTATAAATATTAATAAATTTAAAAGAGAAAATATTTTATAAATTATCTATTTCTCCAGAAAAAAGGTGTTAATAAAATAAGCACAGTAAACAATTCTAAACGCCCAATAAGCATTAAAAAACTACACCACCATTTACCAATACTTGGTAAATTTGAATAATTATTTACTGGGCCAAAATCACCTAATGCAGGACCTACATTTCCTAAACTAGAGGCAGCTAGACCAATAGCAGATTTAAACTCTATTCCCATCATAGAAAAGCCTAAAGCTCCAATTATAAAGGATAACATATAAAGGATAAAAAAACCTAAAATATTAAAAACAATATCTCCCGAAATAGCTCTTTTGTTGTAACGAACTGGTAAAATAGCGCTTGGATGTAATGTTCTTTTAAACTCTAAAAAACCATTTTTTATTAAAATTAAATGACGTACTACTTTTACACCACCAGAAGTACTTCCAGCTGAACCTCCTAAAAACATCAAGCCAAAGAAGAATACGACCAAAAAAGGCGTCCACATCGTATAATCTGCTGTTACAAAACCTGTTGTAGTTACAATGGCTAAAACTTGAAATAATGCATGCCTGATAGCGCTTTCACCCTCACCCCAAACCATTGGATGTTCAATTGAAGATACAGAAACATCTGCTCGGAAATAAATAATTAATGCAGCTATAATTGTAAAAACTGCTATAAATTTAAAATAGAGCTTAAATTCTTCATCTTGAATAACTTTTTGAACCTTTCCTTTAAAAGCAAAATAACTCAATACAAAGTTAGTACCTGCAAGAAACATAAATAAAATGATGATATATTGAATCATTGGCTGCCCATTCCAGTAAGCTACGCTTGCATTTTTTGTAGAAAAACCACCTGTTGAAAGCGTACAAAGCGAATGATTAATAGCATCAAAAAAAGACATACCTGCAACGCTTAATAATAAAGTTTCAGCTGCTGTGTAACCAAAATATATGAGCCATAAGCGTTTGGCTGTGTCTGTAATTCTTGGGTGTAATTTATCTGCACTTGGCCCGGGTGCTTCTGCAGCAAATAACTGCATACCTCCTATACCTAAGAGTGGTAATATTGCTATAGCAAGAACAATAATACCCATGCCTCCAATCCAATGTGTCAAACTACGCCAAAACAAAATTCCTTTAGGCATGGATTCAATATCATTTAAAATAGAGGCTCCTGTAGTTGTAAAACCAGACATGGTCTCAAAAAAGGCGTTTGTAAAGCTTGGAATACTGCCGGTAAACACATATGGTAAAGCACCAGATAATGCCATAATTATCCAACCAAATGCAACTACAATATAACCATCGCGTTTGTTAATTTCTTTTTTATGGTTTCTTGTAAAAAGCATAGCTATTAAACCTATGACTAGGGTTGTAATACCTGCCAAAAAAATTTGAAGTGAAACATCATCTTTGTATAAATAACTTACAATTGACGACAACAACATAAAACCACCATTAAAGAGTAATAGCAACCCTAAAAAATGAAAGATTATTTTGTAATTGAGTTTCATTTTTAGTTTTTATCTGAAAAATTTTTCGACGCCTTTTATGGATTGAAGTAAACTGCAAACAACGACCCTATCGCCTTCTTGAATTTTAAAACTTCCCAAAGCAATCATTCCTATACCATTTCTTATCACACCTCCTATAATGGCAGATCTAGGGAAATCAATATCCCTAATAACTTTATTACAAATTACTGATGAAGGTTTAACCTCAAACTCTAAAAGTTCAGCATTCATGTTACTTAGTTTGGTCATGGCAACAACCTCTCCTTTTCTAATGTATCTAAAAATATTGTTGGCTGCTAAAAGCTTTTTATTTATGAGTGTTTCAATACCAACAGAATGAGAAAGCTCAAAATAATCCATGTTTTCAACAAGAGCAATCGATTTTTTTACACCTTTAGATTTTGCAACAAGACAAGACATGATATTGGTTTCAGAATTCTCTCCAACTGCAATAAAAGCATCCATATCGCTAATGTTTTCTTCCTCTAGAATATCTACATTTCTCCCATCACTTTGTATTACCAAAACATTAGGTAAATCGTCTGCAATATCAAAAGCGCGCTCTCTATTCTTTTCTAATAATTTTACATTGAAGCCTTTATCACTCAAATCGCGGGCAGATTTATAACCAATTTGGCTTCCACCTAAAATCATTACATTTTTTATCTCTTTATTAGCTTTCCCAGTGAGTCTACAAAGCTCTTCTGCACCACCTTCTGATGTTATAAAAACGACATTATCGCCTCTTTTAAATTCAGTATCGCCTCTTGGTATTATGGTGTATTGTGTTCCAAAACGTTGAATAGCTATTGGCACAAAGTGTATCTCTGGAAATATTTTAGCAGCCTCTTTTACTGTTTTTCCAACAAAAGATGCAGTACTAGATAGTGTTAAACCAACCATGGTTAATGCACCTTCTTCAAACTCATAAGTATCGTTAAATGATGATTGCTTGAGAGACAATTCTATTTCTGAAGCTGCAAGAGATTCAGGTGAAATTAACTCATCAATACCAAATTTTGTAAATCCAACCTCATCTTTGTGGTTTATAAATTCTGTATTGGTAATTCTTGCAATGGTTTGTTTAGAGCCTAATTGTTTAGCTAAAACGCAAACGGTAATATTTGTTGTTTCACTCGCTGTAACAGCAATAAATAAATCGCTTAACTCTACACGAGCCTCTTTAAGTATAGCAATAGATGTTGCATCACCTTTAATTACTTTAATATCTAAATGCGTATCGGCGTAGGCTAAACTTTCTTTATCAGTATCAATTAATGTAATTTCCTGAGATTCGTAGGAAAGTAGTTTTGCTAAATGAAATCCAACTTCACCAGCTCCAGCAATGATTATTTTCATCTTTTATAAATCATAAAAAGTATTGCAAATATACTATAAATAAATATCTGATATTAAAATTGAATCCATATAATATTTACAATTCTAATTATGTTATGCCTCTTTAAAAGTTTATCTTTGCTCAAAATTTTCAAGATTTGTCAAAAGTAAAGCCCTACAAAAACAGTGACTTAGGAAAAAAAGAACAGGTTACCCAAATGTTTGACACCATTTCAGGTGATTATGACGGTTTAAATCGTGTAATATCTTTTGGAATAGATATTAAATGGCGTAAAAAAGTTGTAAACATGGTAAAGGCAGCTAATCCAGATACAGTTTTAGATATCGCTACCGGAACAGGCGACCTAGCCATTAACCTTGCAGAAACCAACGCAACAAAAATTGTTGGTTTAGATATTAGCAGTGGTATGCTAGAAATAGGGAAAGAAAAAATTAAGAAAAAAGATTTAGATTCTAAAATTGAAATGATTTTAGGAGATAGCGAGAATATGCCCTTTGAAGACAATAGTTTTGACGCTATTACAGTTGCTTTTGGTGTGAGAAATTTTGAAACATTAGGAAACGGATTGAAAGAAATATTTAGAGTTTTAAAACCAAACGGTACTTTTATTATTCTAGAAACATCTGTTCCAAACAAAACACCATATAAACAAGGTTATAATTTTTATACAAAAAATATTTTACCTTTAATAGGAAAAGCCTTTTCTAAAGACAGAAGTGCTTATAAATATTTATGCGAATCTGCATCTGTTTTTCCTTACGGCGAAGCTTTAAACAATATTTTACGTGAAATTGGGTTTATTAATGTTGAAGATTTTCCACAAACTTTTGGTGTGGCAACAATTTATAAATCATCTAAGTAATAATATGAAACAAGTTTTTGCTGCAATAGCATTTTTACTTACAATCCATTCAACTAACGCCCAGTTGTTTAAAAAAGAAAAAGTGACTTATGATGCAAATCAAGGTCGTGGCTCTACCGATAACAACTTACTACGTTGGGGTTATTTTCTTGGATTTAATAGTTATGATTTTAATTTTGATTACAATGAAAACCTAAGGGACATTTACGTAAGAAGAAGTCCAGGGTTTAACGTTGGTTTAATTGGCAATTTACGTGTTAATAGTTTCATAGATTTACGTTTAGAACCTGGATTACTTATAACCACCAGAGAATTATTATATAGCCGCACTTATTTTGATGGTACCGAAAGAGACTCAGATTTAACACGAGAAGTAAAATCTACATACATACATATTCCGTTGCTAGTAAAAATTTCTACAAAGCGAATTAATAATTTTAAACCATTTATTGTAGGTGGTTTTTCTACAGCGCTTAATTTATCAAGTAACGAAACAAATCCTAACGATAATAAAAATGGACAGTTTAGAACCATTAGCAATCCAATTTTTTATGAGATAGGTTTTGGAATTGACTTTTATCTGTACAATTTTAAGTTTACGCCGTCAATTCGTGGTTTATTTGGTATTAATGATGAATTGGTTAGAGATACAGACCCAAATAGCCCTTGGACAAGTAATATTAGTAACATGAAAACTCGCGGGGTTTTTATCAATTTTACGTTTCAGTAAACTTACCGCTTAAACTCACTTAACAATATTGCAGCTGCAGTGGCTACATTTAAACTTTCAGTTTCTTGAATATTTCCAAATCTAGGAATAGAAATTTTTTCAGAAATTAAAGCTTCTACCTCTTTAGAGACACCGTTAGCTTCATTCCCCATAACCAAAATTCCCTCTTCTGGAAGCTGCTTTTTATAAACGTTTTCTCCTTCCATAAAAGCACCAAAAACTGGTAAATTAGTTTTTTCTAAAAAAGGAATTAAATTTAAATAAGTAATATTAACTCTAGTAATAGAGCCCATTGTTGCTTGCACTACCTTAGGATTAAAACAATCAACCGTTTCCTTACTACAAACCAAATCGGGTATTCCAAACCAATCGCAAAGTCTAATAATTGTTCCTAAATTACCGGGGTCTCTAATAGCATCTAAAACCAGAATTAAACCATTATTTTGTATGGATTTAAACTCGGGAATCTCAAAAATTGCTAATGCTTTATTTGGTGTAGCTAAAAAACTAATCCGCTTTAAGTCGGTTTCAGATATTAAAATTTCATCTTTGGCATCAAAATTGAATGATTCCGTCGTATATAACGCATGAAGTTTAAAATGAGATTGCAAAAGTTCTTTTATTGTTTTAATACCTTCAACAATAAATAAACCATCTTGCTGTCTATATTTTTTTTGCTTTAAACGCGTTATTAATTTTATTTGGTTTTTAGATAGCATGCAATCTATAATTTATATTTTCTTTTCAATTTATAAAGAAAATGAAAATAATTGTTAAGCCTAGTTAAGACCACAATTATTTAAATATTTTTTTAAAAGTAAAAAATGTATTTTTGAGGCCATGATAAGGCTTTTACTCTAATTACTTTTTAACTCAATTTAATAAATACCTATAACTCGAATAATTATAATTTCTTTTGCAGCAAACACTCTCAAAAATACTAATATTTATAATATTCACTAGATGTTTTACGTCTTGTGATGCTGTTAAAAGAGTTGCTGAAGACAAGAATCTATTAACTAAAAACACAGTATTAATTAACGAGAAAAAAGACAATACAGAGACTATAAACAGTTTACTCTACCAAGAACCCAATAGAAAAATATTAGGCGTACCACTACGATTACATATTTACAATATGGCACGCCCAAATAGAGATTCGCTTTTTGAAAATTGGCTAAACAAAAAACCAGAACGAAAAGAACGCTTAAAGAATATTTACTCTCAAAAGCAAGTTGACAAGTTTCAACAATCTGTATTAGGTTTTAATAATTGGTTAAAAACTACCGGTGAAGCTCCAGTTATAGTAAGTGAAGAGAAAACTAAAAAAACGGTTAAAAGATTACAAGACTATCATATAAACAACGGTTGGTTTAATGTTAAAACAACTTACAACATTAACAAAAAAGAAAACCAGCGTGCAGAAGTTGAGTACAAAGTTGAAACAGGAAAAGGTTTTATATTAGATTCTATATCTAGTAAAGTTGCCTCACCAACAATAGACACACTATACAAAAATATAAAAGAAAACTCTTTAATAGTATCTGGTGAACAATACGAAACAGCAAATTTTGAAAATGAACGAGATAGAATATCATCTGAACTTCGCAACTCGGGTATTTATCATTTTAATCAAGATTATGTTTCTTTTGAGATAGATACTATTGGAACAGATAAAAAGGTAAATGTTGGTATCCAAATTCAAGATAGAGCTATTCGAACTCCAGATTCTATTAGGCGAGAACCCTTCAAAGTTTACCACATAGATGAAGTAAATATTATCACAGACTATACATTTGAGAATAGAGGAAAACCTTTTCAAGATTCAATTCGTTATAACGGTTATAATCTTTATGCTTATGATAAAATTCGATATCGTCCAAAAGCAATAACAGATGCTATGTTTATTAACCCTGGAACTATTTTTAAAGATATAGATAGAACTAGAACCTATCGTTATATTAATGAATTACGCACGTTTAAGTACCCAAATATTGAGTATGTTGAAAATCCAGACTATACGCTAACAGATACTATTCGTTTAACTCCTCTAAAAAAATTCAGTTTAGGTTTAAGTGCAGATGTATCGCAAAGTAACATTCAAACCGTTGGATTATCTGTAAACCCCAGTTTATTGATTAGAAATATTTTTAAAGGCGCTGAAACTTTCCAAATATCTGGTATTGCAGCTATTGGCTCATCAGATGAAAGGAATGATGGTGATCCTTTTTTTGATATAAACGAAATTGGTATTGATTTAAAACTTACTATTCCAAGGTTGTTTTCTCCATTTTACACAGAAAATATCATCCCCAAATACATGTCGCCATCAACAAGAATTAGTTTATCAACCACAAGTCAAACCAATATTGGTTTAGACAAACAAACGCTTGTTGGTACTTTTAATTATAATTGGTATCCAAATACCAAAACAACTAATAAACTTGATTTATTTAATATTCAATATGTTAGAAATTTAAATGTAGATAATTATTTTGGTGTTTACCAGAACTCTTTCGACTTGTTGAATCAAACAGCTAAAGATGTTAATTTTACTGTTGATGATTTAAATCTTCCAAACCCAGATAACCCTGTTAATGAAGCCGATGAATTTATAGATTATGCTCTAGCAGAAAATACACCACCAGAGATATCAACAGAACAAAGGCAAACTATAAATGGTATAAACGAACGTAAAAACAGATTAACAGAAAACAACTTAATTCTATCTTCTAGCTTTAGTTTTGTTAAAGATCAGCGTACTAATATTTTTGATAATAATTTCTCAATCTTCCGCTTTAAATTAGAATTGGCAGGAAATTTATTAGCAACGGCCTCTAACCTTATTGGCCTTGAAAAGGATGAAGATGGTAGATATGAATTACTTAATGTTGCATTTTCTCAATACGTGAAAACTGAGTTTGATTACGTAAAACACTGGGATTTAGGTAGAAAAAATGTATTCGCCATGAGGAGTTTTCTGGGTATTGCAATCCCTTACGGAAATTCAACCAACATCCCTTTTGCGAAAAGTTTCTTTGCTGGTGGACCAAACGACAATAGAGCTTGGACAGCCTACAGCTTAGGCCCTGGGAGTTCAGAAACTACAAATGAATTTAACGAAGCCAACTTAAAGTTAGCCTTAAGTATAGAACAACGCTTTAATATTTTCGAAAACTTAAACGGTGCCGTTTTTATAGATGCAGGAAATATTTGGAATGTTTTGGATGATGTAGAAGACGACAGAGCAACATTTTCTAGTTTTAACTCTTTAAAAGACATCGCTATTGGTTCTGGAATGGGACTTAGATATGATTTTAGTTTTTTCGTATTTCGTTTTGATGTTGGTTTTAAAACTTATGACCCTTTTTACAGAGATGAAAACCGATGGTTTAATGATTACAACTTCAGAAACGCTGTTTATAATATTGGTATAAACTATCCTTTTTAATTATAAAATACAGTTTAGTATATAATCTAAGCATTTCAATAAGTTATCATTCTTGGTAATCAGTTAACATAATAATTATTGAAAAACTATAACGTTTTAGTGTCCCTTTACCATTTTCAAATTTAAAAATACCCTTAAATTATTTAAAAATTGATTACTTTTGATACTTACTAATTACTAATCATATTTAATTCAATAAAATGGGACACAATATAAAACCAGGAGTGGCTACAGGTGAGGAAGTACAAGCTATTTTCAACCATGCAAAAGCTAATAATTATGCTCTTCCTGCTGTAAATGTTATCGGTTCAGACACTATAAATGGAGTTTTAGAAACTGCAAGAGATTTAAACGCTCCTGTAATTATTCAATTTTCCAATGGAGGTGCTCAATTTAATGCTGGTAAAGGTTTAAGTAATGATGGTCAAAAAGCAGCAATCGCAGGTGCTATTGCAGGTGCAAAACATGTACATACATTATCAGAAGCTTATGGTGTTCCTGTAATTTTACATACAGACCACTGTGCAAAAAAACTGTTGCCTTGGATTGATGGTTTATTAGATGCAAGTGAAGTGCATTATAAAGAAACAGGAAAATCATTGTTCAGTTCTCATATGATTGATCTTTCTGAAGAACCAATTGAAGAAAATATTGAAATCTGTAAACAATACTTAGAAAGAATGTCTAAAATGGGCATGACTCTAGAAATTGAACTTGGTATTACAGGTGGTGAGGAAGATGGTGTTGATAATACAGATGTTGATGATTCTAAACTATACACACAACCGGAAGAAGTTGCTTATGCTTATGAAGAATTAAGTAAGGTAAGTCCACAATTTACAATTGCTGCGGCATTTGGTAACGTTCATGGTGTTTACAAGCCAGGAAACGTAAAATTAACTCCAAAAATTTTGAAGAATTCTCAAGAGTTTATTACAGAGAAATATGGTGTAGAACATAATCATATTGACTTTGTATTCCACGGAGGATCAGGCTCAACTGTCGAAGAAATTCGTGAAGGTATTAGCTATGGAGTTATTAAAATGAATATTGATACCGATTTACAATATGCTTTCATGAGTGGTATTAGAGATTATATGGGTGCTAAATCTGAATATTTAAAATCTCAAATTGGAAACCCTGATGGTGAAGATTCTCCAAACAAAAAATACTACGACCCAAGAGTTTGGTTACGTGAAGGAGAAAAAACTTTTGTAACACGTTTAAAAAAGGCTTTTGAAGATTTAAATAATGTAAATACTTTATAAGTTATTTAATACAAAATATAATAACTCAAAAAAGACTCTGTTAAAAACAGAGTCTTTTTTTATAACTATATAACTAAATTACAATCAGTTAGAATTTTAAAAACAACAAAATTGATATCATATTGCCTCTAGTTTAAAAAAAGAGTTAATTTTGCTTTTAGGCTTTTGTTATGCTTTTTTTGTTTTTAAGCTAAAAAAGCTTTTCAAATACGCAAATTCTTAACGCTAACAACTATTTTCATTTAAAATTGTTCGCAAAAATCTTAAATTAGTATGTCTTGGTTTAAAAGAAAAACAAAAGGTATAACTACCACCACTGAAGAGAAAAAAGACACCCCAAGAGGTCTTTGGTACAAGTCACCAACCGGAAAAATTGTTGATGCTGAAGAACTAGAAAAGAACTTTTATGTAAGTCCAGAAGACGGTTATCATGTTCGAATAGGAAGTAATGAATACTTCGAAATACTTTTTGATGACAATCAATTTGAAGAATTAGATGCCAATTTAGAATCTAAAGACCCTTTAAAATTTGAGGACACAAAAAAATATCCAGAACGTTTAAAAGCTGCTCAAAATAAAACGAAGCTAAAAGATGCCGTACGTTGTGCTGTTGGAAAATCTAAAGGCAACGACCTCGTTATAGCTTGTATGGATTTTGCTTTTATTGGTGGATCTATGGGAAGTGTTGTTGGTGAAAAAATAGCAAGAGCTGCAGATTATTCATTAAAAAACAATATTCCTTTCATGATTATTTCAAAATCTGGAGGTGCTCGTATGATGGAAGCAGCGTTATCATTAATGCAATTGGCTAAAACCTCTGTTAAATTAGCACAATTAGCTGATGAGGGCATACCTTATATTTCATTATGTACAGATCCAACAACTGGAGGGACTACTGCTTCATTTGCCATGTTAGGAGATATAAATATCGCCGAACCGGGTGCTTTGATTGGTTTTGCTGGCCCTAGAATAGTTAGAGATACTACTGGAAAAGAATTACCAGAAGGTTTTCAAACTTCAGAATTCCTTTTAGAACATGGGTTTTTAGATTTTATAACTCACAGAAAAGAATTAAAGAACAAAGTAAATCAATACATTGATTTGATTTTAAATCAACCTTTGAGAGCTTAAACTTCAAAAGAATAATTCTGATCTGTATTTATTTATTTAAGACAATCTTTCAAATCATTAAAAATTACTATATTTGCCGCTCGAAAGAAAGGCTTTCGTATACATAAAAATCATTTACAATAATATTAGCATGTATTTAACAAAAGAAGCAAAAGAAAAACTTTTTGCAAAACACGGTAAAGACGCAAAGAACACAGGTTCTGCTGAAGGACAAATCGCCTTATTTACTGAAAGAATTAATCACTTAACTGAACACTTAAAAAACAATCGTAAAGATTATAATACAGAGCGTTCTCTAGTGAAATTAGTAGGAAAGCGTCGTGCTTTACTAGATTACTTAACTAAGAAAGATATCTTAAGATATCGTGCTATAGTAAAAGAATTAGGATTAAGAAAATAATAAAAAGAGGCTTTCCGGCCTCTTTTTTGTTTTAATATAACTCTTGCGTAAGAGTTTAAACTACGTATTAGAAGAAGCTAGTTATAGTTTTTCATTGGTCAAGACATTTATTGTCGTACACAACAACTACACACAACAACACAACGACCATTGTTTAACATGATTCGAGCATCACTTTGCTTGAATTACAAGAAAAAATTTATGATTCCACAAGTTTTTAAAGAGGTTATTGACCTCGGTGACGGTAGAGAGATTTCTATTGAAACTGGAAAATTAGCAAAACAGGCGCATGGTTCTGTTGTTGTTCAATCAGGAAAATGTATGCTTTTGTGTACAGTTGTTTCCAACTACAAACAAGCAGATGTAGACTTTTTACCATTAACGGTAGATTATAGAGAAAAATTTGCTGCAGCTGGCAGATACCCAGGTGGTTTCTTTAAAAGAGAAGCTAGACCAAGTGATGGAGAAGTATTAACGATGCGTCTAGTAGACCGAGTTTTACGTCCGTTATTTCCAAAAGATTATCATTCTGAAACTCAGGTAATGATTCAGTTAATGTCTCATGATGATGATGTTATGCCAGATGCTATGGCAGGTTTAGCTGCTTCTGCTGCTATTCAATTATCTGATTTTCCATTTGAGTGCCCTATCTCTGAAGCAAGAGTTGGTCGTGTAAATGGTGAGTTTGTAATAAACCCAACTAGAGCGCAATTAGAAGAGTCTGATATCGATATGATGATTGGTGCTTCTGCTGATTCTGTTATGATGGTTGAAGGTGAAATGGATGAGATTTCTGAAGAAGAAATGACTGAAGCAATTAAGTTTGCACACGAAGCTATTAAAGTACAGTGTGCTGCTCAAGTAAAATTAGCTGAAGCTTTCGGTAAAAAAGAAGTACGTGAGTATGAGCCAGAAAGAGAAGATGCTGATTTAGCTAAAAAGATTCATGATATGGCATACGATAAAGTGTATGCTGTAGCACAGGCAGGTTCTGCAAAACATGAACGTAGTGCTGCTTTTGGTGAAATTAAAGAAGAAATTAAAGCGTCTTTCTCTGAAGAAGAGCAAGAAGATTTTGGTGGATTAATTTCAAAATACTACTCTAAAGCTGAGAAAGCGGCTGTTAGAGATTTAACTTTAAATGAAGGTTTACGTTTAGATGGACGTAAAACTGATGAAATTAGACCAATTTGGTGTGAGGTTGATTATTTACCATCAACACATGGTTCTTCAATCTTTACACGTGGGGAAACTCAAGCTTTAGCTACGGTTACTTTAGGTACAAGTAGAGAAGCCAACCAAATAGATATGCCATCTTACGAAGGTGAAGAACGTTTCTATTTACACTATAACTTCCCTCCTTTTTCAACAGGTGAAGCTAGACCTATTCGTGGAACATCTCGTCGTGAGGTAGGACACGGTAATTTAGCACAACGTGCCTTAAAAGGCATGGTTCCAGAAGATTGCCCATATACAGTACGTGTAGTTTCTGAAATTTTAGAATCTAACGGTTCGTCATCTATGGCAACAGTTTGTGCTGGTACTATGGCAATGATGGATGCTGGAGTTCAATTAAAGAAACCCGTTTCTGGTATTGCAATGGGACTAATTACAGATACTGAATCGGGTAAGTATGCTGTATTATCTGATATTCTAGGTGATGAAGATCACTTAGGAGACATGGATTTTAAAGTAACTGGTACTGCTGATGGTATTACCGCTTGCCAAATGGATATTAAGGTAAAAGGATTATCATACGAGATTCTTGTTAATGCTTTAAAACAAGCCCGTGATGGTCGTTTGCATATCTTAGGTAAAATTACTGAAACTATTGAAACACCTAATAGCGAGGTTAAAGATCATGCACCAACAATGGTATCAAGACGTATTCCTAACGAATTTATTGGCGCCTTAATTGGTCCTGGTGGAAAAGTAATTCAGGAGATGCAAAAAGAAACAGAAACTACAATTGTTATTAACGAAGACCCTGTTACTGAAGAAGGTATCGTTGAAATTTTAGGAGTTGGTAGCAAAGGTATTGATGCTGTTATGGCAAAAATAGATTCTTTATTATTTAAACCCGAAGTTGGTAGCGTTTACGAAGTTAAAGTGATTAAAATGCTTGATTTTGGTGCTGTTGTAGAATATGTTGATGCTCCAGGAAATGAGGTATTATTGCACGTTAGTGAATTAGCTTGGGAACGTACAGAAAATGTATCTGATGTTGTAAACATGGGTGATGTATTTGATGTGAAGTACTTTGGTATTGATTCTAGAACGCGTAAAGAGAAAGTATCTCGTAAAGCTATTTTACCAAAACCAGAAGGTTATGTAGCAAGACCACCAAGAGAAAATAATGATCGTGGTGGACGCGGACGTGATAACAGAGGTAGAGATAATCGCGGACGAGACAATCGTCGTGATGATAGAAAACCTAGAGGAGATAAGAAAGAAGATTAAACTCTTTTTTTACTTACAAAAAGCCTATCAATTATAATAATTGATAGGCTTTTTCTTTTACTGGTTATGTCTTTTTTAATAATTAAGGTATGAGACAAATTAACATTCCAAATAAATTATATTAAGGTTTTTATACTCATACTCCACTTTTCAATTTTACATTAAAATCGAAAAACTATTGTCTTAAAATATTAAATTCTCCTTCTTTAACTGAGTGTTGCCCTGTACCCTCTAATTCCCCAGTAAACTCAAACACCCCAACAACTCTTTCTTCATCTAGCTCTGTAATTGTTACATACCCATCAACAGCTGGAAAGGTAATTGCTGGTCCATCACCATTTTGGTCAAAAATATCAAAAGGATCTCCAAACGTCACAGAAGCATGTGATTCGTTATTGCTAAGATCATAAGTTCCAGTAACTGGAGGAAACAAAATTAAAAGACTTATTTCTATATCACCGTTATAAGTATATATCGAGATTTGATTATTAAACTCGTTATAAGCAGCTCCTGAAACTACGGGAAAAACCCTTAAAACTCCATCAATTTCAGCTTGCAAATCTCCAAAATTATTTTCTATTGAATTAGAAGCTTCGTCATCACTACAATTGGTGAAACCAAAAATAGCCATAACTATAACAATAAATAAAACTCGTGTTTTCATAATTATATCTTTTAAAATTGACTAAATATTATCTTTTACCTAGCTATTAACTTTAAATTGTTCAAACCAAAAAATAGAATCTTTAATTCCATTTTCAATGGGTTTAAAAACAATATCTAATTCTGTAACAGCTTTATTATTTGAATAGAAATTATTTATTGATATGGTTTTCATATTTTCTAATGAAAAATTAGTTTTAACCCCTAAACCCTTCAAAACACTGCCCATATACCCTATTAAAAGTAATATTTTTTTTGGTAGCTTAATAATTAAGAATTTATTTCTTGTTAATTTTCTTAGTAATTTAAAGAAGTCTAAAAAACTAATATTTTGATTTGCTAACAAATAAGATTCTCCATTTCTCCCCTTCTTGATAGCACTAATTATTCCTTTAGAAACATCAGTTGCACAAACAAAATTCTTACCTCCTGGCGGGCAAAAAACAATTTTGTTTTTTAATCCCATAAGTACAATTTTGCCTGAACTAGGTTTTGTATCAAAGGCTCCAATAATAAAGCTAGGGTTTACAATTGTAACTTCAATCTCATTTAGTTTTGTTAAAAGAAAATCATGAGCTTCTTTTTTACTTTTTATATAAAAAGATTTATTAAAAGGGTATTCTAGTATGCTGGTTTCATTTCCCAAAACACCTAAATCTGTTTGAGCAAATTCGCTAGCTGTACTAACATATATAATTTTTTTAACTCTATTTTTTATTGCTGCGTTAACAATATTCTTAACACACTCCACATTAACTTCATAATAGTCTTCATACTTTAAAAGGTTTTGGTCTGTTATAGCTGCAGCATGAATTACACAATCGCAATTAGTAGTAACTTTATCTAAATCTTCTAAACTTCTTATATCGCCTTCGATAAGCTTTAAGTTTGGATTTTCACCTCCAATAAATTTATCTTTATTTCTTAAAAAGCCTTTTACCACATAGTCTTCTTTCAATAAACTTACAATCGTATTTATTCCCAACAAACTACTTGCTCCTGTAACTACAATATTTTTCATTATTTTATTTATTTGTGCTAATCAACAAATTAAACTGCATTATTAGTAAGTCTGTTTTTTATCCCAGCAGGTAAAATAGAATCTAAAAACATAAATATTTTATTGATTTTCCCAGGAATAATAACTTCTTTACCTTTATTAAAATTATTTAAAGTTATTTTGGCTGCTTGCTCGGGATCTAGAATTGATTGTTTTGAAATACCTTTTAACCTCCTGTTTTGCAAACATAATTTTGTTGTTGTATTCATCCCGCCAGGACAAACAATGGATACTGATATACCATGTTGTTTTAATTCTTTTCTTAAGCTTTTAGAAAACGATAATAAATAAGCCTTTGTGCCACCATAAACTTGTTTTTTGGGTAAATGAAAAAAACTAGCCATACTGCTTACATTAAGGATTCCCGAAGGTGAATTTTCCTTAAAATCGTTCATAAATAATTTAGTTAGCAGTGTTGGCGTTACCACGTTCACGTTTATTTGAGATAGAAAATAATCCTTATTCATATCTTCAAATAATCCGTTACTAAGCATACCTGCATTATTAATTAAGTACTTAATTGATGCTCCTTTACTTTTTATCTCATTGTACAGTTTTATACAATTGGCCTCTGTACTTAAATCCATTTCGAAAAACATGACTTGGATGTTATAATGAGATATTAAAAAATCACTTAACTCTTCTAACCCTGAATTAGGGAGTGCTACTAAGACTAAATTCATAGATTTTTTAGCACACTCCAGAGTTAAAGATCTTCCAAAGCCTTGGCTTGCACCAGTTATTAATGTATACGCTTCCATGTTTAAGATTTTAAGTGTTTAATTGTTACTTCTAAACCTAGATTTAAAGGTGTAATTTGATATCCTAAATCTTTTTCGGCTTTTTGAGATGTTGCCAATCTATTTACAAATAGTGAGTCTAAAATCTTTGCAGTAATTCCAGATGGTAATCCTATTAACTTTTTAGTGCTATTGATGAATGAAAGACCTAATCTTAAAAAACTATAATTAATTTTCACAATCTTTATTTTGCTTTTGGTAATTCTTTTTATGGTTTTAAAAAGAGTTTCATAGGTAACGTTTTCTCCACCTACAATGTATTTCCCTATGCTATTTTCATTTTTCATAGCTAACACATGAGCATTTACAACATCTTCAATAAAAACATAATTAGTATTTATATGTAATTTAGATGGCACCATTAAAAAATCGTTTTTTGCTATTTTAGAAATAAGCGTATTTACACCACTTGAAAACGTTTTTAAACCTGGACCATAAACTCTTGAAACATTTAAAACTGTGCAGGGTAAACCCTTCTTTATATACTCGAACACCAATTCTTCTGAAATACTTTTAGTTAACTCATAGTCATTAGAATAGGACACCAACCTAGGTTGAGATTCAGCAATTGAAGTACTTTCAAATGATGGTCCATAAACAGCAAGAGTACTTGTGTATATTACTTTTTTAATATTATGAAATAGAGAAGCTTTCAAAATATTTTCTGTACCCAAAACATTTGTATTGTAAAAATTGTCTAGTTTTTTACATTTTAAATTGGTGTAAGCAGCCGTATGAAACACATAATCGCAGTCTTTAATTGCGGTTTCCACAGAATAATAATCACATATATTACCCTTAATGGTTTTAATATTATGATGATTTGGTACTTTTTCTGAATTTAAATCTCTTACAAGCGCAATAACTTTATAGTTTTCGTTTGCTAATTTTATTGCAAGTTGATGACCAACATAACCTGTTGCTCCTGTTAAAAATACTTTCATGACGTTATTTTGTTTTTTAAGGTTAAATAATAAAACACTGAAATTTCATAAACAGCCGATAAAGCCATATGAATTAAAAATGCATACCAAACACTGTTTGTGAAATAAGTGAAAAGACATAAAATGATTCCGAATGGGATGGCTCCCAAAATTTCTTTTTTAGAATCAAAAATGTGAATAAGTACATATAAAATAGTACTGTAAAATATAGCTAATGGTAAACTAGAAAAATCAAGAAACATAAATAATAAAACACCTCTGAAGAAGAACTCATAACACAATAAAAATGTAAATCTTATTATAAAATATGCCCAGGCATATGAAAAACTATAATGATTTATTTGAATACTATGAATACTTTTTTCCTTTTGAACGCCGAAATAAGAGACAAAAGCTGTTAGAAAAAATACTAACAAGAATAAAATTAAAAGATATAATCTTGGAACCTGAATAGTACATACAAGATACTTTAACTCTGGAATAGAGATGTAAGATAGAATTCCAAAAAGCACTATACCTAAGAGGTGTTTTAAATTTATAAGTCTTAAACCATTTGCCGATATTAGTGCTGTTTGCAAATTAGTGACTCCTAATTTTTTATAAACTAAACTCACTATAAAATATGTAGCAAAACTAACTCCAATAAACATCCATATAATTAATGATGTATTCATAATATTGTTGGAATTAAAGTGACACTAAACAGAGTACTTACAGCTTCAATTTTAATACATTTCCCGTCCTTATAATGGAAAACGTTATACTTCCCATTAGAGAAATCTACTTTGTATTTACTATTACCTAAAGACTTTATAAGAACTGTTTTCATAAGGTTATCACAAAAAATAGATGTTACTCCAATAGGCTCTTTAAAGTATAAGGTAATAAGGTTTTGCTTGACTAAATCAAGCTCTAAGTTTTGCAAGGTTTTGCTAGAATGGAGTTGATATTTACCATCTTTTAATACAATTTCGTGGTTAGTTTTTGGCTTTTTATTAAGTGTTCTAAAAACCGAAGAATAAACTAATTTTCCATTTCTGTATATAGATTTTTCTTTACCAGTTATATTAAATTTAAATAGAAATTTGGCTTTAATCTCACTCTCTAAAGTATATACTACAGAGTCCGCTAAAGCACTTTTATCTATTTTGATAACTCCAATAACTTTGTTATTTTTTAATATATTGTAGGTAAGTGCTTTTCGTTCTTCAATATTTGTGAAAGCAAAAAAAGATGTTATTGCGACTAAAAATAAAATTGATTTTAATTTAGCCGACAGTCTTTTTATTGCATTACTATTTTTTGAAGAATTAGATTTTCTTTTAAATTGTTTAATTAAGTATAAAATGAGTGCTGGTATCATGACTAATAGTTTTAGATTATTTTATCTAATCGTAAAATTATTAGTAGAAAAAGGTTCAGTTATCCTAGATACTCGCGATTGCTTAAAATAGGATATCCAACGATAATCTCGGACTAAAAAGGGTTGAAATAAATTAAAATTGATCTCTAAAACTGCTTGGTGTTTCTGAAGTAAACTTTTTAAAAGCAGAATAAAAGGTAGATTTTGAATTGAAGCCACACTCTAAGCCAATAGCTACAATTGTATAAGCACTAAAATCGTCATTTGATAAGAATTTTTTAGCCTGCTCTACACGCAATGCGTTTACAAAATCTGAAAAATTATAATCACTGTAAGTATTAATTAATTTGGAAAAATGACTCTTACTAATTCCCAATTCATTAGTAATAGTTTCCATACTAAGTAATGGATTTAAGTAAAGCTTATTTTCTATAATGTGATTCCTAATTTCATCAAATTCTTTTTGATGTTTTTTATTAAGAATATTTTCATTTTGGTTTATAGATTTACTTTCAGAATTAGAAGATATTAATACTTTATTGTCATCAATCGTGCTTCTTAATAAAATACGATCTTGAACAACATTATACTTATAAAATCCATGATAACAAATCCAATAAAGCAAAATAGAAGTACCTAATCGCAATGGAATATAAGCCATTTCATTTCCCGTAAAACTTTCTACTATTACTGCAAATAACCAAAAAAGTATAATTATAATTCCAAACCTAATAAACCATTTAATCCAATTTAAATCATCAAAATCTAGAATATATTCAATTAAACTGTGTTTAATAAAAATAATTATGCACGTATTAACAAACAAAAAAACACAATAACAAAGGTTACATACTTCTTCAATCTTAGTATATCTTTCTATTAAAGTATCATCTAGATTAGGCACTTCATAATAAACATAAGAAATGAGGCATAGTCTTATTATAATCTCTATAATAAAAATGAATAGAGTTAACTTAATAAAATCGTTTACTCTATCTTCTATTTTTAGAAAATGGGTTACGAAGGCATAAAACATTGGAAAAATTAAAACATACCAAGGTATTTCTAACTGCTGAATTAAGAATAAATCTGAAATGAAGCCATTATCTATTAGCCACCTTTGTAAATTGTTTAAGGAAATAAATAAAACAACTAAATTTAAAAAGATAATTGCTTTTCCAAACTTCTTTTTTACAAAAATGGTTACCAAATTAAAACCAAAGCCTTGAAGAACACCGGCTATTAATAAAAAGTTGATAATTTTTACCATTATTATTAGGGTTGGTTATCTAATAAAATGCTACAAATTGATAAAGGGAAAATGCTTGCTATTGAAAACGAATTTATGAAAAAAGTCTGAACTACCGGTTACTAATTTAAACAATTAGCTTATTATTAGATAATTACAAAATTTAATTATCGTGTATTAAGAATATAAAAAGATAGTATACTAAGAAGTATTAAATATTAAGAACTACACACTAATAATTTATATAATGCTTTATTCTTTTTATGTTTTTAAATACTGATCTCTTATGACTTTTTTTAATCACTACATAATAAATGTATTTATCAAGTAAATTAAACGAGAGTAAATTAGATGTTTCAAGATTGGATTTCATAATGCTTTGCTTTATTAGTTTGACTTGTTTTCAATATCTCATAGAAGTATTATTGTTTTTATAGAATTTATATTTAATAAAATTTTCTTCATTTTGCCTTTAAATTCTACTAGTCCAAAAAACCTTCCTGAATCGATGCCAATATTTTCAAGTTTTAAAACTTCATTATTGTATGTAATTAATTCCACCTTTTTCAATCTAGCTATGGCCTCTTTTAACTTGCTAGATTTCAATTTATAATCTTGTATTTTAGAAATACTAGGAAGAGACCAAAAAAGGATTATTTCAAACTTATTTTTTTCTTTAGAAGGTTTCATTATTTAATAATAACTAATTGATTACGATACAAACTTAACTTGTAATAATTGATATTGATTAGACGAAAATGTTGAGATTTCAATTTATTTTTATTAATTTTCACAAAATCCCCACCTTTCCTACGCATAATTTTTCAAAAAATGCAAACGATATTTATTAAATACTTAAAGGAAAAAGCGAAGGATAACACATCTTTTATTGATGAAATAGCTGATGTTTTAGATATTGGCTATGATGCTGCATATAGGCGGATTAATTTAAAAACCAACCTCACTTTAGAAGAGACAGTAAAACTAGCTAAGCATTTTAAAATATCACTTAATAAATTATTTGAAGTAGGTAGTGAAAGCACTATAGTTACTGAGCTTTCTCCTAGACCTGATGATGAAAAAGGATTAGAAGATTGGTTAAATTCTTCATATCAAAACTTGTACCCTTTAACAAAAATAAAAAATGCATCTATAATATATGCTGCTAAGGACATACCCGTATTCCATACACTTAAAGACACTATTCTTTCACGTTATAAAATGTATGTATGGTTAAAAGATAACAACGTAGAAATGACGAAAAACAAAACAACTTTTGAAGATTTTATTAAGACAGTACCAGAGTCATTACTACAAAGTGCTTTTAAAACAGCTGAGTTATATGAAAATATAAATATTTCAGAAATTTGGACTAATACAACCATAAATGGAACTTTGCAGCAAGTAATCTATTATTTTGAATCAGGCTTTGTCACCAAAGAATCTGCATTAAAAATTTGCGATGATATTGAAGGTGTAATAAAACATATTGAAGAACAAGCTATAATAGAAAGTCATGCTGATTCTAAAAACAAAGCTTTTTATAAACTCTATCTCAATGAAATACACTCTATGAGTAATACCATAATGGTGGTTACTCCGTTTCAAAAAGTGTTTTTTACACCATTTACAGTATTATCATATTTCAAAATAGAACATCAAGCTACTTGCGATTTGATGTACGAATATTATCAAAAATTTATGAATAATTCTAAATTACTAGCTAATACGGGAGAAAAAGACAGAACCCTATTTTTTAATAGAATGCATCATAAAATCAATAAGCTTCGAGATAAAATAAACGCAAACAACCCTTTTAGTTTTGAATAAATAAACATTAAGATATGTTGTAAGACATTAACCTTACCAACAAATTGTTAATCAAAATTTAAATGTGACTTTACTATGGTAATAGTGTCTTAATTATACAAACAAAAAATAATTAATTTTTTTGTAACATTTATTGTTAATTGAACGTATAACTATTGAACAACCTATTTATTCATAATTAAATTCAGGAAACATTAGATGAGACAACTTAAAATTACGAAGCAGGTAACTAATAGAGAAACCGCTTCGTTAGATAAATATCTACAGGAAATTGGTAAGGTTGATTTAATTACAGCCGATGAAGAAGTTGAATTAGCACAACGCATTAAAGCTGGCGATCAAATAGCTTTAGAAAAATTGACAAAAGCTAATTTACGTTTCGTTGTATCTGTTGCTAAACAATACCAAAACCAAGGACTTACGTTACCAGATTTAATTAACGAAGGAAACTTAGGCTTAATTAAAGCTGCTCAACGTTTTGATGAAACACGGGGTTTTAAATTTATATCGTATGCCGTTTGGTGGATTCGTCAATCCATTCTACAAGCATTAGCTGAACAATCACGTATTGTGCGTTTACCGCTAAATAAAATTGGTTCTATTAATAAAATCAATAAAACGTTTGCTTTTTTAGAGCAAAGTCATGAGCGTCCGCCTTCTGCTGAGGAAATTGCAAAAGAATTGGATATGACAATTAACGACGTAAAAGAGTCAATGAAAAACTCTGGACGTCACGTAAGTATGGATGCCCCTTTAGTTGAGGGTGAAGATTCTAACTTATACGATGTATTAAATTCTGGTGAGTCGCCAAATCCTGATAAAGAATTATTACACGAATCTTTACGTACTGAGATTGAACGTGCATTAGAAACATTAACACCTCGTGAAGCAGATGTTATTCGTTTGTATTTTGGTTTAGGAAACCAACATCCAATGACTTTAGAAGAAATTGGTGAAACTTTCGATTTAACTCGTGAGCGTGTTAGACAAATAAAAGAAAAAGCTATTCGTAGATTAAAACATACGTCTAGAAGTAAAATATTAAAAACTTATTTAGGATAGTAAATTTTTTACGACTAAATTACCACAACAAACAGTTACACATAACTGTTCGTTTTTTGATTGATGAAAGAACCCGCGGCTGATTACCGCGGGTTTATTTTTTTACATACTTTTGTAAAAACATTTTAACTGTTAATAATGAGTTCTAAATTAATTGCGCCATCAATGCTTGCTTCAGATTTTGGCAACCTTCAACGAGATACAGAAATGGTTAATAATAGTGATGCTGATTGGTTTCACATTGACGTTATGGACGGACATTTTGTGCCGAATATCTCTTATGGCATGCCAGTAATTCAAGCCATTAAAAAACACGCAACCAAACCTTTGGATGTACATTTAATGATTGAAAAACCAGAACGCTACATTGAAGAATTTGCAAAAGTTGGAGCAGATATTATTACGGTTCATTATGAATCTACAGTGCATTTACATAGAACTCTAAGACAAATAAAAGATGCTGGATGTAAGGCAGGTGTTGTGCTTAACTTAACCACACCAGTATCTGTTTTAGAAGATATTCTACCTGAGTGCTTTATGGTGTTATTGATGTCTATAAACCCTGGATTTGGTGGTCAAAAGTTTGAAGACATGACTTATAATCGGGTAAAAAAGCTCAGAAAAATGATAACCAGTCAAGGCTTAGATACTCATATAGAGATTGATGGCGGTGTTACAAATAAAAATATAAAACAATTAGTTGATGCTGGTGCAGATGTTTTTGTAGCTGGAAGCCATGTGTTTAAAAGTAGTAACCAACTTGAAACCATTAAAGAATTAAAGACTATCGCTAATTCTTAAAATTGATCAACAAAATAGTTTAGTAAATCTGTTGTAGTAATTATGCCTTTTAAAATACCATTATCAACTACTGGCAATGCATGAAAATCACTTTCTGCTAGTCTTCTAGTGGCCTCTTTTATAGTTGTTTCACTAGATATAGTTACTACATTTTTCACCATAACTTGTTCGATAGTAAACATATTATAAACTACTGCGTCTACATCACTTTCATCTTCAGTTACATCTGCGTAGCTAATTTTGAGTAAATCCGAATAACTTAACATTCCAATAACCGCTTTACCACTTACTACTGGAATATGTTTTATTTTATGTTTATTAAATAATGTTTCTGCGTATTGCAAATCATCTGATTTTTTTAATCCAATTATATTTTTTGTCATTATAGCTGACACTGGTGTTCGCTGTTTCATAATGCATAATTTAAAGATAGAAAACCTTAATTATTTGGCAATGAACTAGTGTTTTCTAAATAATTAAAATTAGAATTGTTTTAGTAAGTAATTAATGAGATCGGTTGTAGTAACTATGCCTACTAACCTATTATCAACAACCACCGGTAATGCATGAAATTCTTTTGTTGCCAGAATTTCAGCTATTTCCTTTATAGAATTCGATGGCGATACCGTTACTATACTTTTATTCATTACTTGCTTAATTGTAAACATGTTATAAACTAAAGTGCCAGCATCATCCTCAATAACAGAATCTGTATAATCAGCAAAACTTAATCTGAGTAAATCTGTATAACTAAGCATACCAACAATGGTATCACCAGAAACTACAGGAATATGCCTAATGCGATGTCTTTTAAAAAGTTGTTCTGCTTTTTCTAGAGAATCTTTCTTTTTTAATGTGATGACATTCTCTGTCATTATCATCGAAATTGGTGCTTTTCGTATCATGATATTCGGTTTTTAGTTTAGTGTTCTCTAAAATTATTAAACTAAACTCAAAAAAATCATGATAAAAGTCATACGAAGCGATTAATACCCAGCTATATTAAAATTAAGCATTTGTTTTACTTTAGCATAAACCTCCGGGAATTTAGATTTAAAGACTGTTGGAGTCTCAATAAAATTTTCAATTATAACTGCTAAAAACTCAAATTGATTAGTATATGCATAATTTCTAAAATATTCCGAATCTATAATTGTTTCCCTTAAACTCTCATTAGAGTGCAGTAGTGTGGTTAATTCTTTAAAAGAATCACTAAAAATTGTTGAACTAACATCACGTTCTTTCATACTGTTTAAATGTATTGCATGTGTTAGTTCATGAATACCTAAATTAAGATTATCGTTATGAATGGCATAACCTGCTTTAAAATCTTCCCAAGAAATCACCATAGCTTTAAGCTTGGGATTAAACTCACCTTTATGATAAGCCTCATTCATATTTGAATAAAATTTTTTAGGATAAATAACTATTTTTGAGATGAGACTAATGTAAAAATCTCTAAAACCGAATGTTAACATAATTGCAGTAGCAGATATTAACACCTTCATTTCGTCTGTTATTACCAAGCCATCTCTTCCAATAAAATCTTTGTCCTGCATAAAAGACGAAACTCGATGTTCAAAATAAATCTTCTCCTTTTTATTCAGCTTTTTAAAGAAAGAAAATTGAGAATGTAATATGTGTTTTTGTGTTTTATTTAATTTTCGTAAACGCAAATAAAAATGATTGTACATGGGTTTCCTGTACCTTAATACATAACCCATTTCAACTAACCGAAAAGCATAGTAGAATATAAGAAAGCCTAATGCAGTAAATAAGACACCTAAAATTATTTGGCTAGCTAGAACAGGTTTTTCTAAAAGAAAAAATATTGACATCTTTAAATAACGCTTCTTTTAAGTTTTAATTATTTTAAACCAAATTTAAAAAAAGCAATAAACCATTACAATAAAAGAGGGTTTAACTAAATATATTGTTAGACATTATTAAAAATTTATCGTTATTAATTCAAAAATATAGTAGGTATAACCGTATTTACGTGCATATCCGTTCGTTAGCAACAATAAGAAAAAATCGTTTTACATATAATAACACTCAAGATTTTAATGAGTTACCATAACAACTAACACAAAACTGAAAGTAATACTATTGAATCCACTCAAATGAAAAAGATTGACTACAAATTCGCATAGTATTATATAACTAAAACGGCTAATCACTGAGCATAAGCTATTGCAATTGGCGACACAATAACAATCGACCGTATAATGGCAGATGTCTTTATTTAATTAAGTTCCAGAAGGAAACCTTACGACAAAAGACTTTGATTAGGCAATCAGCTGAAGCATCAAATATAAAAAAGTTGAAGTATACAATGTACCAATAAGGCTTTTTGAGAATACTGCTGTAACTCAAGGAAACAAAACTCTGGATAAACTATCTGATTCTAAGAGTACTAAAAGCATTTGGACTGACACCAAGGTTTATAAAAACGAAGAATATCAAATTGTAACGGCTCTAGACTTAAAATATCAAAAAAAACTTTTGCCAAAAATGGTTATAATTCGTTGTTAGAAATTAACTTCTATTAAAATTGTATTTTTCAACGGCTGATTTAGTGTTTGAAAATGTTTTAATTTTCTGCACGTAACCAAATCATAGCGGAGAACGTTGTGACTAATTTAAACATATTCTTATTATAAACTTTTATAAAAACATCATATGAACCTAATTTTATTGTTTCTTTAATAGTTAATAGTTTGTTATTTCTTTTTATGATTTTTATAGAATTATTTCAACTTGAACCTTGGACAGATTCTAGATTTGTGACTATGGCAGTAGGTTATATTTGAATAAGTCTAAGCCATGGCACACGAAACCAAGCATATCTGCGTTTATTATGGATTAGGCTTAATTATTACATAGCAGGCATCGCCATTTATTGTGAAGAAACGAACTAAAATTGATAAAATGAAAACTATTCTTTTAAAATTACCTGAATATTACTTCATTGTTTTGGCAATTTTAGGTGGATATTCACCACCATTAAACATAAACCCAATTTTTATCGGAATAGCGGCGATATTAATTCTTCAAATAATTTTTAAAAATAAAATTTCAGGACTAATATTCGGAATTCTTTTCTTTCTAATCAATCTTTATTTTCTTGGAGCAATATTTTCAGAATTTAGTGAATTCATCGAATTTAATTATAAAGCAAAACAGTTAATTTTTGTTGGTTTAGGAATTTGGATTATGAATTTGTTTTTTGTGTCTATTATGATTTATAAATATTTAAATAGATTCTCTGGAGGAAACTTGGAATTCAAGAGGGAATGAACTTTTATATTTCTTAAACGAAATTAGATAACAGAATCTGAAAAAAAGAATTTATCATTATTACTCTTGAAAACAACAAAATAGAAACAGCTTACATAGCTAATTACGGGTGAATTCCTAATTAGGATTCATTGCAATTTACTATCTTTCGGTTAAAGCGGAAAATCATAGCTGATTTTCAATAACGAACCATACAAAATAGGTATTAAACGTGTCTCTGAAAAACGAAACAATATTAATATAATTCTTTGTAAATACGCATCAGTATTAACAATGATATCATCAGTAATTTTTGATTTTAAATAGTGAGATGTTTCTAAAACAATCACCTAATTAAACTAAAGTGCCCCTTGTAAACCCTGGTGCTTTCAGTATCATCAACTAAACTTACCACATACCAATAATCATCTGCAGCCACTAGTTGCCCATTAAAGGTCCCGTTCCAACCTTCAGTAGAAGGGCTTAATTGTTTTATAAGCTTTCCATACCTATCATAAATATAAACCGTTGTGTTTTGTTGATATCTATTACTTAAACCCTTAATATTCCATGTATCATTAGCGCCATCTCCATTTGGAGTAAAAAACTTTGGGATCCCCATAACAAACACTTGAAGACTAACCGTACCACAACCATTTTTATCACGAACATATAATATATGTTCTCCTGCAGTAACATTACTAAATACTGTATTATCTTGATAGAGCCCAAACTCGTTATCCAAAGCAAATTCGTAATCTCCTACACCTATATTGACCATGCTTATAGTGATACTATTATTGTTTGACAAATCAACTACGTTTACATCTTCAATAGTAATATTAGAAATTCCTGAAGTTCTTAATTCAATAAAAACTTGTTCAGATTGACAATTTTCTTCTGAGGTTGCCACAGCACTATAAATCCCTTCTGAAGTAACATCAACGGTATTTGAATTTCCTATTATATTTCCGTTTGGGTCACTCCATTCATAACTTAAGTTATTAAGACTAGCATTTGAAGCTGAAAGAGTTACAGGAGCTCCATTTAAACAAAAAATATTGCTTTGCTCTATTTCAAATTCTGGCCTTGGATGAACCGTTAAAACTAAATGGGGGCCTATACCAAAGCAGTTACCATTATCATTGCTTTCTACCCTAACATACAAAGTTTCCGAAAAAGGAGTTTGGTTTTGATAGTTTGATGTATTAGTAATTTCATTCTCTTCTAATTGGGCATCTGTTTCAGTGTAATAATAATGAACACTAAGATTTTGACCAGTAGGAAATTGATTTATAAAGTTTGCCGAAACAGTTGTTAAATCAAACTCTGTTATTCCATCAATAGTGGTGTCTGCATCACATAATTCTAATTCAGAAATATACCCTGATGGAAATGATGTTGTTGAGGTTTCCAAATTAATAGTCACTAAGTCATAACATTCAGTATCAATAAACTCAACCCTCGCGTATATGGTATTTGCTATTTGATTATTAAAAAATGATGCCTCGATAGTATCTCGTCTTAATTCAGCATCTGCTAGTCTAAGATAAAAAGTAATATTAAGTTCATCTAAATCCTCATCAGTAATAATTGGTGTAATTTCATTTAAATTAAAATCAGTAAATCCATCAAGATTTCCGTCTTCGTCGCAGTTTTTGAATGTTATCAATGGTTCTACATTTGGAACTTGATTTACTATTATTGGAAACTCAAAGCGCTCTCCTTCCAAACAACCATTATCAGAAACTAAGGCGAAGTAACTTCTAGTAGTCTGAATTACTGGTGTTGCGAAAGTGTTTCCAACAAATACTGGGGTAGTGTCATTTAAGTTTTCAAACCATAATATTTCACCTGATGACGGTATTGCTTCTAAACTAACACTTTGTGAACCACAAATTGTTGTGGTATCGACTGGGCTTAAAATACTCGGAAAACTAATTTTAGTACTCGCAGAAATATTTACCGCTGGATCTCCTGGCATGCCCCCATATTCAACAATATAACCCTGAGGATAAAAATCGCTATTAGGATCTGGGTCACCCGCCAAAGGTAAATCGTTCCAAGAACCAGGATTACCAATATTAGGTGATGTGACATGAGCATAATTCTCTTCACCACTAACGCTACTACAACAATCATTGGGTTCATTTGTGTTCCAGTTTGCAAAGTTTGGCGTAGTACCATTTATACCTCCATTCCAAAAAACGATACCTGCTTCAGGGCCTGTTACCCATTGCCATACACCTTCCGTTGCTACATCATTTGCTCCAATCCAGCCTGTACCAGCAGCTTGTTCTCCAGTTATTTGCGCTTCTTCTGCGGAAGTAATTGTAGCTAGATACCCTTGTAAACCAAAATATGTTCTAGAGGCAGCGGCAGCTCTTGCTTCAGACCAAGTGATACCTATTTCTGGTATGTACTCGTAAAAATGACCTGTAGCGGGTAAAAAATTCGCATCGCCTATGGTGAAAGAGAAAATCTTATCCGCTTGTTCAGTGTTTACAGTTGCACTGTAAACCACATCTCTAACGGCTGCAATTACATCGACGTATAACATACTAGCGCTAGTAGTAGCACTAAAAAAAGAAAGTTTGCCTTGAACGGAATCCCAACTACTTGTAATATTAGGGTGGTTTCCTGTTAACATTAGAACATCTTCATCCAAAGTATAACCTTCGGAAATTTGAATAAAAAATGCTTCAATTCCTGTATCATCAGGGTCTGTAATATCAAAATCTGTGGCTATTCGTATCGGGTTTCCAAAACAATAACTCTGGTCTCCGCTTGCAGTAATTTCTGGAGGCACATTAGTTTGAGTACAGTTTTGCGTACTTAGGTCTATTATTTTGGTTTCAATACAGCCATCTGAAAAATAGGTGATACCATTATAAATACCTGTATTTTGAGAGGACACGTTATTGATAAACGGATTTTGATCGGTACTGGTAAACCCATTGGGCCCAGACCAACTATAACTTTGCCCTTCCACTGTACTTAACTGTACCATTTCGCCCTCACAAACCAAAAGCTCATTAAATGTAGGAGCGGTATTAACGGGGGTATCTATAGCTCCAATATCTATGTTAACTATCCAATAATCCAAATCTCCTATATTATCTTCGGTTTTCTCACCAGATATATTGGCAACACTATCACCTGCAAGAACATAGCTGCCATCATCCAATTGTAACATTGCATTAATAGAATCCGAACCATAACCACCAATTGTTTTATCAAACTCAAAATTACCATTTTTATCTATTTTTACAATCCAAAAATCTGACACACAGCACCTTACAAAATCATTTTCTACTCTCGTACTTTCTGTTTTATACCCAGAAATATTAGAACTTGAAATACCGCCCAATAGAAAGCCTCCGTCTTCGGTTTCAATAATATCACTAAACCAATCAAAATTATCACCACCAATAGTTTTATCCCATAAAATGTTGCCCTCTTTGTCAATTTTAACTATCCAAGCATCTGAGGAGTTGCAGATAGCATTTTCCGTTTTATCGCCCGATATGTAAGAGTCAGAAGCTCCAGTTATCAAAAAATTACCATCTGATGTTGCAATAATATCTATAGGATCATCACTTACCTCACCGCCAATATTACGTTGCCATATGATATTGCCTAGGTTATCTATTTTAATCACCCAAAAATCTTCTTGTCCCTCGTTTTCTGACGTTTTATCATTAGAAATACCCGAATTGGAACTTGCTATTATGACGAAGCCATTATCGCTGGTTTTAACTGCAGAAATCCCACTATCATAATTATTACCAACAATAGATCTTTGCCATTGTTCATTTCCTGAGGCGTCAATTTTTATTATTAGAATATCGGTACCACTAGCACCTTCTGAAACAACCGAACCCACCATTAAATACCCTCCATCATGTGTCTCTATCATATCTGCTACTATATCACTTTGGGCACTACCATGGGTTTTGTCCCACACTACATCACCAAATGCATCTAATTTTACTAACCATATATCTGCCGCATATCTAGGAGCTATTTCTCCCAAAGGATTAGCTGTTCGTTCTCCCGACACAAAGTTGGATGTAACAATACTAGTTCCTACTAATAAATATCCACCATCTGTAGTATGTTTAATAGCACTAAATGTATCAGCATAAGCCCCCCCAACAGTTTTTTGCCATATGATAGCACCAGTATTTTTATTGATTTTCATGACCCAGTAATCTTGGTATGCACGTGGCTCGTCAAGGAATAAGGGTGGATCTGCTATAAATCTATTTTCCTCTGTTTTATCTCCTGAGATACCGGAAGTTGATGTACCTCCTATAATAAAGTGCCCATCAAATGTTTTTTCTATTGCTCGTAATCTGTCAGATGACTCCCCACCAATAGTGTTTTGCCAGTTTATAGTTTGGGCATTTACACCTATGGCAACTAAGAATATACTTATTATATGTAAGTTCTTGTTCATATTTTTTTTGAGATATTAAAGATAATGAAAAACTTTAGCTTAAGTAAATAAGGATAAGCATGTTAACTTTTGTTATTCTCTTTAATCCATTTGCTCAAATATTGGCTGATTTAAACATAATAGTGTATTGGTGTTGAGCCAGTATCATTCTTTTATCAGTGTTTTTTAAACACTGATGTTTTTAGATAATTGATTGAAAGAACTCATGCTAAAACTCTTTGTTTTTGTATTCTTTAAGAATTTCAGAATACATTATTTTGTGATATTTCTGGTGATTTTATTGTGTTGAACTCTATTGTGTTATCCGAAGTATAAGCACCAAACATATAATTCTAGATTATGCTACTTTTCTTAATACTATTTAAGCGATTTATCTTGTGAATAAATTGATATTATAATTTAGTAAGTACAGAAAATTCCTCATGGGCATAAAATATTTGGGCAAGCTAAGAAAGTTAAAACCAGTTAAACGTTAATTTTATCTATCCTCATGTATAAATACCATAAAAAAGTTATTAAAATAAAACAAAATCCCTGTTAATCAATTGATTAACAGGGATTAAAGTGACCGCGAAGGGATTCGAACCCCCAACCCTCAGAGCCGAAATCTGATATTCTATCCAGTTGAACTACGCAGCCGTTTTATAAGTATTTAGCTTAAGCCAATTTTTGTCTTACAATACTAGAAATAGTTTTCCCATCCGCTTGTCCTGCCAACTCTTTGCTTACCATTCCCATAACTTTACCCATGTCCTTCATACCTTCAGCACCAATTTGTTCTATGGTTGCTACAACCACTTTTTCAATCTCTTCTTCTGTTAAAGCTTCTGGTAAAAATTGAGCAATAACTTCTGCTTCAGCTAATTCTGGAGCAGCTAAATCTTCACGCCCTTGTTCTAAATATATTGCGGCACTATCTTTACGTTGTTTTACCTGTTTCTGAAGTATTTTAAGCTCTTGCTCCTCTGTTAACTCTGTTTTTGCGCCACTTTCTGTTTGCGCTAACAAAATAGCAGATTTAACAGCCCTTAAAGCAGTTAAAGCAGTTTGGTTTTTTGATTTCATTGCTTCCTTTAGCGCAGACATTACTTCTTGTTGTAAACCCATTTTTTTAGTTATTAGAGTACGAAGATAAAAAGAATATAAAGATTCTCTCCTGCAAGGGAATAACAAATTTTGATTAAATAAAAAAATCCGAAAAGTCTGAGGGAAACTCTTCGGATTCATAACTACTAAGTAAGTCTAGTAAATTGTTTAATCTACATTATCGTGTAAAAACGAATTATTGCTTCTTAATTTTATGTCATCATTATCATCTAAACCTATGCTTGTTCGAGATATATCTGTTTCAGATGAATGTTTAGCTTCTTCTAAATTAACGCCTTGTCTTTTATAAGCAGGCACCTTTTCGATATCATCAATTTTGGCATTATTGAACTTATAGTTGAAATCCTTCATTTTTCTTCTACGTTCTTCAGCTCGTTCTTTTAATAACTCTGAAATAGGACTATTCATCGGGTCTACTTCTTCTGTTAATGGTTCTTCTTCAACTTCTTTCTGAATAGTTTTCTTTTCAAAAACAATTTCTTGCTCAACTTCTTCAATAACTTCGTTAGACTGTGATTTTTTATTTAAAGACGATTCAACTTCTATATAATCATCCAAAGCGTAACGCACATCTCCTTCTTCATTTGTTTCGTTAACCGTAACCAACTCAACATAATCATTAACTTGAATTTTATTTACTTCATCATTTAAACTATGGGTAACAATATCTTTATCCTCTTCTTCAATTACTTCTTTTGGCGATAACGGCAAATCAAAAGTTAAGGTTATTTGCTGTTCTTCATCCTCAACATCCTCAGAATTGCTTTTGACATCATCAGACATTCTTGTAACTGGCTTTATAATAAAATCTTCGTCTTCTTCAATACTTGCACAAACTTCTTCTGATACTACATCAATATTTCTTATTAGATCTGAAGTTGGAATTAAGTTTATATCTTTTGGTTGAGATGATATTTTTTGTTTCTCAATCATGTTTTTTTCAAAAGCACTAAGCTCATCTTCATCATCAACTTCTAAAGTGTGCTTAACAATTTTTGGCTCTTCTTTTTTCTCTAATTCTATAACTGGCGCAATAATTACAGGCTCACGCTCTTGAGCATCTAAATCTTGCTCCTCACTTAACGAGTGAACAACTTTTTTCGTTTCTGTGTTTGATATTTCGTCTTGTTGCTCAATATTAAATCCAGTTGCAATGATGGTTACTGCAATTGATTCCTCAAGAGTTTCATCTTCACCAACACCCATGATGATATTTGCACCATGTCCAGCTTCGTTTTGTATATGATCGTTAATTTCTCCAATTTCATCAATTGTAATTTCATGAGAGCCGGAAACAATTAACAGTAGTACATTTTTTGCACCAGTGATTTTATTATCGTTTAATAATGGTGAATCTAAAGCTTTACGAATAGCATCTTGAGCACGGTTTTGACCTGATGCTAAAGCTGACCCCATTATAGCTGTTCCACTATTACTTAATACTGTTTTAGCGTCTCGTAAATCTATATTTTGTGTGTAGTGATGTGTAATAACTTCAGCAATACCACGAGCAGCGGTAGATAAGACCTCATCAGCTTTAGAAAACCCTGCCTTGAAACCTAAATTTCCATAAACCTCACGAAGTTTATTATTATTTATTACAATTAAAGAATCAACTACATCTCTTAATTTTTCGATTCCTTTTTGAGATTGTTCAATTCTCATTTTACCTTCAAAAGCAAATGGCATGGTTACAATCCCTACCGTTAAGATATCTTTATCTTTAGCCATTTTAGCAATTATAGGTGCAGCTCCTGTACCTGTACCACCACCCATTCCAGCAGTTATAAAAACCATTTTAGTATTAGTGTCTAACATTTGTGAAATGTCATCAAAACTTTCAACAGCAGATTGCTCGCCAATATCTGGGTTTGCTCCAGCACCTAGTCCTTCAGTTAAGTTAAGCCCTAATTGAATTTTGTTTGGAACACCACTGTTATGAAGTGCTTGTGCATCTGTATTACAAACATAAAAATCTACGCCCTTAATACCTTGTTGAAACATGTGATTGATAGCATTGCTACCGCCACCGCCAACACCAATAACTTTAATGACATTTGACTGATTTTTAGGTAAATCAAATGCAATGCTTTCGAATTCTTTTTTGCTGCTCATAAATTCTGTTTTACTGGGGTTTTTTATACTTTATATTTTTTAATTCAATGAATTTTAATTACTCTGCGTTATCTAGAAAATCTTTAACACGTTCGGTTAACTTGTCTAAAAAAGAACGTCTTTCTTTAATTGGCTTTTCTTTTATTTCTTCTTCAATTGATGACTCTTGTTCGTCGATAACCTGTTCTTCTTCCTCTATTTTTGTTCGTTCTTGTCTTTTTAAACCGTCTAACACAAGTCCTACAGCTGTTGCATATAAGGGGCTAGTAACATCTTCATCGCTATCTCCGGCTAAATGCTCATTAGGATATCCTATTCTGGTATCCATACCCGTTATATATTCCACTAACTGCTTTAAATGTTTTAATTGACTTCCTCCACCTGTTAAAACAATACCTGCAATTAGTTTTTTCTTTTGCTCTTCGTGACCATAATTTTTTATCTCTACATAAACCTGCTCAACAATTTCAACAACTCGCGCATGAATAATTTTTGATAGATTTTTTAGGGTAATTTCTTTTGGTTCTCTACCGCGTAACCCAGGAATAGAAACAATCTCATTATCCTTATTTTCTCCTGGCCATGCAGAACCAAACTTTATTTTAAGTAATTCAGCTTGTTTTTCTATAATCGAGCAACCTTCTTTTATATCTTCAGTTATCACGTTACCTCCAAAAGGAATAACTGCTGTATGACGTATAATACCGTCTCTAAAAATGGCCAAATCTGTTGTCCCTCCACCTATATCAATCAATGCTACACCAGCCTCTTTTTCTTCCTGACTTAACACAGCATTCGCAGAAGCCAGTGGCTCAAGCGTAATACCTTCTAAATTTAAACCTGCACTTTGTACACAACGCCCAATATTTCTAATAGAGGAAACCTGACCAACTACTACATGAAAATTAGCTTCTAAACGGCCACCATACATACCAATTGGCTCTTTTATTTCAGCTTGCCCATCAACTTTATATTCTTGAGGCAGTACATGAATAATTTCTTCACCAGGAAGCATTACTAATTTATGAACTTGATTAATTAACCTGTCAATATCCTCTTCATCAATAACATTCTCAGAATTTGCTCTGGTTATATAATCACTATGTTGTAAACTTCTTATGTGTTGTCCTGCAATACCAACTGTAACACCTTCAATTTTAGAATCTGCTGCAACTTCTGCCTCTTGCACAGCTTGTTGAATTGACTGAATAGTTTGTGTAATATTATTAACCACACCTCTATGTACTCCCAAACTTTTAGATTTACCAATACCTAAAATTTCGAGTTTGCCGTATTCATTTTTACGACCAATCATAGCCACAATTTTTGTGGTACCTATATCTAATCCTACTGCTATGTTATGCTCCATTGGTTTACTTTTTGGTACATACTACTTGGTTGTCAAATTGCAAATTAACTTTGCTATAATTATCCAGTGTTTTCTCTTTTAAACTTTTTTTATAAAACGCTTTTAGGTTATTAATTTTTTTATCTAAAAACTTGACATCACCTAACTTTACCAAAAAATTACACTGCCTAAGTTTTAAATAAATCGCTTTATTTAAGCCTTGATAAATCTCGATAACATTTATTTTCAAAAAGTCATCTTCTCTAATTTTCTTAGCAACGGTATAAACGTTTTTTAAATTATTTTTTTCTACATAACCAGTAACCAGTGGTACTCTAGCGGAATAATTGTTTGATAACGGCATGTAAAAACCTTCGTCATCAATGTAATAAGACGCATTTGTACTTACTCTTGCAATAGGTGTTTTTTGCTCAATTTCAGCATTAAGTGTACCATTTACAGTAACATACACTTCTGCAGTTTTTATCATTGGATTAGATTTGAGGGCTTTCTCTAATTTATTCAAATCTAAAGTTTCTTTAGGCACGTTTTTAACGCTTCCATAATTTTGTATTAACAATTTACTAACAGTTTCATTTGTTATAAAAAGATTATTTTCTCCAGTGAATTTTACGTTAGGATTAGATACACTTCTATTCATATTTCTACTAGATGCAAAAGCAAATAGAAACACAACTAAGCCTAACAAAACAATCATTTTTATGTAATCCCAATTAACTCGCAATACTTAATTCTTTTTTTATGTGTTTCACTTCTTCTCCAATATCACCGGCACCAATAGTTAAAATAACATTGGCGGATGTTTTATGTATCTCCAACAACAATTCGTCTTTACTAACTAATCGTTTGTTTTTATTATTCACTTTATTAAGGAGCCATTCTGAAGTAACTCCATCAATTGGCAACTCTCTTGCTGGATAAATATCTAGCAACAATAATTCATCAAATTGCGCTAAACTAATAGCAAAATCATCTGCAAAATCTTTTGTTCTGCTATACAAATGAGGTTGAAAAATGGCTAATACTTTTTTGTTAGGATACATTTCTCTAACCGCTTGATATACTGCATTTATTTCTTCTGGATGATGTGCATAATCATCAATGAAAACTAAATTTTGGGTTTTAATATGGTAGGTAAATCGTCTTTTTACTCCTTTATAAGATGCTAAAGCTTTGGCGAGCTGCCGGTGAGGGCAACCATATTGAACAGCCATCGCCAAGGCTATTAATGCATTCGACAAATTATGTCTACCAGGTAGGTTAAATTGTAAATTTTCCAGCACTGTTTTCGGTGTTTTAACATCAAAAATATATGTGCCGTTTTCTATTTTTATATTATGAATTGAATAATCTGAATCATCTTCAATACCGTATGTAATACCCGTTAACGGCAATCCATTTTTTACAAATAATTTACCATTAGGTTTTATTTTTTTTGAGAAATCTTTAAAGGACTTTTCTAATTCTGATGCATCTCCGTAAATATCTAAATGGTCTGCGTCCATAGATGTTATGCACGCCAAATCTGGAGATAATGTTAAAAACGATCGGTCAAACTCGTCTGCCTCTACAACAGAAACATCAGTACCATTTAATATTAAATTAGAATTATAATTCTCACTTATTCCACCTAAAAAAGCAGTAACAGGAACATTACATTCATTCATTAAATGTCCCAAAATACTTGTTGTAGTTGTTTTACCATGTGTACCAGCAACTGCCAAACAAAAGGTGTTCTCAGTTATTAAACCTAATACTTGCGAACGCTTTAATACATAAAACCCCTTACTTAAAAAGAAGTTTAATTCTGAATGCGTATTAGGAACAGCCGGTGTGTAAACCACTAATGTATTATTAGAATTTAAAAACTTAGAATCGATATTTTTTATAGAATCTTCAAAATGAACTTCAATACCTAAGTCTATCAAACCATTTGTAATATTAGTTTGCGTTTTATCGTAACCAACAACATGTTTTTTATTTACATAAAAATAACGCGCCAATGCACTCATGCCAATACCACCGATACCAATAAAATAGACGTTATGTATATTATTTAAATTCATTTACTTTCAAGAAGTTTTTCAACCTCGTCTACTATTTCTTTTGTTGCATTTACTAATGCTAATTTTTTAATGTTTTCACCTAATTCTTTTTGCTTTTCCTGAGATGCTAATAATTGCGATAGTTTGTTTTCAAAATCTGCATCTAAATCTTCTTCTTTAATTAAAAGCGCTGCATCTTTGTCTACAATTGCCATGGCGTTCTTTGTTTGATGGTCTTCTGCTACATTTGGTGAAGGAATAAATATCACAGGTTTTCCAACAATACAAAGCTCTGAAACCGAACTTGCTCCAGCTCTAGAAATTACAATATCTGCTGCGGCATATGCTAAATCCATATTATTTAAAAACTCATAAACCTGTACATTATTGGTATTGTTATAAATTTTATATTGTTGATAATATAACTTACCGCATTGCCAAATAATTTGAACATTCTGAGTGTCAAAAAAGTCTAATTCTTTCTCAATCAATTCATTTATTCTTCTTGCACCTAAACTTCCTCCTAAAACTAAAAGTGTGTATTTCCCATGTTTTAAATCAAATGCGTCTTTTGCTTCAACTGTTTTATTATCTATATTTAATAACCCTTGACGAACCGGATTACCTGTTTTAATAATTTTATCTTTTGGGAAAAACCGTTCTAAACCATCGTATGCAACACAAATCTTTTTTGCTTTTTTTGCCAATAGTTTATTTGTAATACCGGGATATGAATTTTGCTCTTGAATAATGCAAGGAATGTTACTTGATGCCGCTACCTGCAATAAAGGTCCGCTTGCAAACCCGCCCGTACCTATTGCAATATCTGGCTTAAATGATTTTACTATTTTTCTAGCATTAAGCAAACTACTTAGCAACTTAAATGGAAACATTAAGTTTTTAAAAGTTAGTTTTCTTTGAATTCCTGAAATCCAGAGTCCTTTTATATTATATCCAGCTTGAGGCACTTTTTCCATTTCCATCCTATCTTTAGCGCCAACGAATAAAAACTCAGCATCTGGAAAACGAGACTTTAGCTCATTTGCAATAGCAATGGCAGGATAAATGTGTCCTCCTGTCCCACCTCCTGATAATATGATTTTATATTTACTCATTAAATTGCTTCAGATAAAATTTCTAAAGGATTATCCTCGTTTATCTCTTGTTCTTTTATTTCTTCTCGTTTAGCACTTACGCTTAAAATAATACCAATGGCTAAACATGTCATCCAAATAGATGTACCACCGCTACTTATTAATGGCAAAGTTTGTCCCGTTACAGGAAATAACTCTACTGCTACTGCCATATTTATTAAAGCTTGAAATACTATTGGTAAGCCAACACCTAATACTAAAAGTTTACCAAAAATGGCATCTGATTTTTGTGCCACTATAACTATTCTAAAAAGCAGCCACATGTATAAAATCATAATAGAAAAACCTCCAATTAACCCATATTCTTCAATAATAATGGCGAAAATGAAATCGGATGATGACTGTGGCAGTGCATGTTTTTGAATACTTTTCCCGGGACCAACACCTGTTACTCCCCCTGAGGCAATAGCAACTTTTGCTTTTTCAATTTGATAATCTGCTTGGGTATCCTCGTCATTAGAATAGTTTTTAATTCTATTTTCCCAAGTTGTTACTTTAACATTTAATGGCCCAGTAGTTAGCTTAGCAACCATTACAAAAAACACTAAACATATGATGCCTGTTCCAATAATTACAGCTAAGTACCGAATAGGATAACCACCCATAAAAACCAACATCATAACCATTGAAAACATAATAGCTGCTGTTGAAAAATTTGACGGTAATATTAAAGCTAGTACTAAAAATACAGGTCCCCAAAGTGGTAAAATTGACCCTTTAAATGTAACGACCTTATCTTTTATTTTAGACATATATCTAGCTACATAAACCATTAGTACTACAAATGCTAATGTTGAAGTTTGAAAAGACATACCAACAATTGGAATTTTTATCCATCTGCTTGCACTTGCACCTCCCATAACCGTTCCTTGCAACATTGTAACTACTAATAAAACCAAAACTATGGGTATCATAACTAACGATAAACCCTTAAAATATCTATATGGTATTTTATGAACACCATACATTATAGCAAACCCTAAAAATAAATGCATAAAGTGTTTTACAAAAGCAATAAATGTATTGCCATCATATTTACTATATGCCAAATCACTAGCAGCACTATATACAGGAAGGAAAGACAATATTGCCAACAACGCAACAATAGCCCAGATTAATCTATCTCCTTTTATGTTTTTAAATAATGCTTGCACTGTTATATGTTATAGATTTCTAACTGCATTTTTAAATTGACGTCCTCTATCCTCATAATTTTCAAATAAATCGAAACTCGCACATGCTGGCGATAGCAGTACATTATCTCCCGATTCTGCAACCTTATAAGCTATCTTTACAGCTTCACTCATAAATTGAGTTTCTATTATAATGTCAACCATGTTTCCAAAAGCATTCATTAGTTTTTCATTATCAACACCTAAACAAATGATAGCTTTTACTTTTTCATTTACAAAAGGAAACAATTCTTCATAATTATTGCCCTTGTCTACCCCACCAACAATCCAAACAGTTGGCGCATCCATACTTTCTAAAGCGAAGTAAGTTGCATTTACATTAGTGGCTTTAGAATCATTTATGTATTGCACCTTATTTATTTTTAATACTTGCTCAAGTCGATGCTCTACGCCTTGAAAGTTTTCTAAACTTTCTCTTATAGTTTGTTTTCTAATTTTTAACAAATGTGCAACGGTTGAGGCCGCCATTGCATTTTTAATGTTGTGTTTACCTTCGAGGGTTAAGTTGTTTGCTGGCATAATTATTTGGTTGTTATCTATTGTTATTTTAATATCTTTTTTGTCTAAATACGCACCGTTTTCAATAGACTTCACTAACGAAAATGGCAATAATGTGGATTGAACTGGATTGTTTTTTAAATGATTAACTATAACTTCATCATCAGCATCATAAATCAAATAATCGCTTTTGGTTTGATTCATTGCGATTCTGAATTTTGACTCTATATAGTTTTCAAATTTGTAATCATATCTATCTAAATGATCTGGAGTGATGTTAAGCAAAACAGCAATTTTTGGTTTAAAATCAATAATATCATCTAACTGAAAACTACTAATCTCTAACACGTAATTTTCAAAATTGCTTTCTAAAACCTGTTTTGCAAAACTGTCTCCAATATTTCCAGCTAATCCTACATTTAACTGTTGTTTTAAAATATGATGTGTTAACGTTGCCGTTGTAGTTTTTCCATTACTTCCTGTAATACCCACAATGGTTGCCTCTGTAAACTTTGATGCAAATTCAATTTCAGAAACTACAGGTATTCCTTTTTCACGAATCTGCTTTACCAAATCCACTTTATCAGGAATACCAGGGCTTTTCATTACGATATCAGAATTCAGAACCTTAGATTTTGTATGAACCTCATCCTCCCATTCAATCTCATTATGTATAAGAACTTGTTTGTACTTTTCTTTAATTTTTCCTTTATCGGAAACAAAAACATCATATCCCTTGGCTTTTCCTAAAAGCGCTGTTCCTACACCACTTTCTCCTCCTCCTAATATGACTAATCTTTGTTTTGTCATTCCTTTTTTATTGAGATGCTTCAACTACGCTAAGCATGACAAGTATTATCTGATTTTAAGTGTTACGATTGAAAGAATGGCCAACAAAATGCCAATAATCCAAAAACGTGTAACTATCTTACTTTCATGATATCCAGATTTTTGATAATGATGATGAAGCGGCGACATTTTAAAAATGCGGCGACCTTCTCCATATTTTTTTCTAGTATATTTAAACCAACTTACTTGCATCATTACTGATAAATTTTCAGCCAAAAAGATGCCGCATAACACCGGAATTAACCACTCTTTTCTAACTGCTATTGCAATAACTGCTATAATCCCTCCAATAGTTAAGCTACCAGTATCGCCCATAAAAACTTGTGCCGGATAGGTATTGTACCATAAGAATCCAATAAGCGCACCTACAAAAGCTGCTATATAAATTGTAATTTCCTCAACCCTTGGGATGTACATAATATTGAGATATTCAGAGAAAATAATATTACCAGATACCCAAGCAAAAATACCTAGGGTTAATGCGATAATGGCTGAAGTCCCCGCTGCTAATCCATCAATTCCATCAGTTAAATTTGCTCCGTTTGAAACAGCTGTTATAATAAAAATGGCTACTAGAATAAAAACAACCCAAGCATACTTTTCTAAATCTGGACTTATCCAAGTAATTGCTTTTGCATAATCTATTTCGTTTCCTTTTACAAATGGAATTGTAGTTTTAGTCGATTTCTTCTCATCTTGAAACAACTTTGAAGGCTCTATATTTGGGTTTTCTGCAAGAAGTTCTTGTTGTACTTCAATAGGTAACTTTTCCTTCATAGTTACATCTGGACTAAAAAACAATGTTAATCCAACTATTAAACCCAAACCTACTTGCCCTAAAACTTTAAAACGACCTTTTAACCCTTCTTTATCATTTTTAAATTTTTTAATATAATCGTCTATAAAGCCAATGGCACCCATCCATACCGTAGTAATAATTAGGAGAATGATGTATATGTTTTCTAATTTTGCTAGCAGTAAAACTGGAATTAATGTGGCAAGAATTATAATAATCCCACCCATAGTTGGTGTTCCTGCTTTTTCTTTTTGTCCCTCTAAACCTAAATCTCTAATGGTTTCACCAACTTGTTGTTTTAGTAAAAAACCTATAATTCTTTTTCCGAAAATAGTAGAGAAAAGAAGCGCTAAAATCATAGCTAAAGCTGCACGAAAAGTTAAAAACCCAAAGAGTGATGCTCCTGGAAACTGAAACTGTTTTTCTAAATATTCAAATAGGTAATACAACATTATTTTTGCAGTTGTTTTAAAAATTCTTGTACTATTTTATAATCATCAAAATCAAAGCGTTCGCCTTTAATTTCCTGATAAGTTTCGTGACCTTTTCCAGCTATTAATATGATATCGTTTGGCTGAGCCATCTGGCAAGCCGCTTTTATCGCTTGTTTTCTGTCAGAAATTGTTAGTGCTTTTTTGAAATTTTGCGGTTCTACTCCAGCTTCAATTTCTTTTAAAATGATGTCTGGATTTTCACTTCTGGGATTGTCGTTAGTAAAAATAACCTTGGTACTTAGTGCTGTTGCAATATGTCCCATTTTAGGCCGCTTAGTTCTATCTCTATCACCACCACAACCAACAACGGTTATGAGTTCTTCATTTTTGGTGCGAATACTATTTATAGTCTCCAATACATTTTTTAATGCATCCGGTGTATGCGCATAATCAACAATGGCAGTTATTTTATCATCAGATATTAAATATTCAAAACGACCACTTACACTTTCTAATTCACTAATCAGTCTAAGTATTTCTACCTTTTCTAGACCCAATAATTCTGCAGTTGCATAAATTGCTAAAACATTATAGGCATTGAAGTTCCCTATTAATCTTGTCCAAACTTCGCTTTCATTAATTTTAAGAAGTAAACCTCCTAATTGATTTTCTAAAATTTGAGATTTATAATCTGAATAATTTTTTAAAGCATAAGTATATTTTTTAGCCTTTGTATTTTGAAGCATTATTAAACCGTTCTTATCATCAATATTTGATAATGCGAATGATTTTGATGGCAATAAATCAAAAAATGATTTTTTCACATCACGATACTCAGCAAAGGTTTTATGATAATCCAAATGATCATGAGAGAGGTTGGTGAAAATTCCACCTTCAAAATATAATCCTTCTGTTCTGTTTTGATGAATACCGTGCGAGCTTACCTCCATAAAACAAAACTCGACGCCAACATCATTCATTTCATTTAAATACTTATTAATTGTTAACGAATCTGGCGTTGTATGGGTTGCTTTATATTCCGTATTATCTACTATTATTTTTACCGTTGAAAGCAAACCAACTTTATACCCTGCATTTTTAAAAAGCTGATACAACAAACTTGCTACGGTTGTTTTTCCATTTGTACCCGTAACACCTACAAGTTTTAAATTTTCTGATGGAACACCATAAAAATTAGAAGCCATAATTGCTAAGGCTTTACTAGAATTATCAACTTCAACATAAGTAACTCCATCTATCAAATCCTCAGGAATAACTTCGCAAACAACTACAGTTGCACCGTTACTAGTTGCTTTGTTAATATATTCGTGGCCATCTACCACACTTCCTTTAATAGCCACAAAAACATCATTTTTCACAATGTTTCGAGAATCAAAATCAATTGTGTTAATATTCACACTTGTACTACCAACTACAGCGTTTAGAGTTACTTTATATAATATGTCTTTTAATGCTATCAAGATGCTTTTAAAATGACGGTTTGATTATGTTTTAATTTTGTGCTTTTATTTACCGATTGCTCTTTAACAATGCCTCTTCCATTCAATTTTACTTTTACTTCCACATCCATATTTTCCAAAAGTGCCAAAGCATCCATAGCAGGCATTCCAACCAAATTCGGCATAATGGTTTTATACGTTTTAGCAGTTTCGTAGTACCCATCGTATTCCTTTTGCACTAAACTTGTTTTAACCTCCAAAGATTCTAATTCATCAATTAATGGCGTATCTGTAAATATTTTTTGAGCAATTCTTTTAAATACTGGTCCTGTTACATCAGCCCCATAATACCCTTTTTCAATACTAGGTTTGTGAATAACTACAATACAGGAATATTTTGGGTTCTCAGCTGGAAAATAACCTGCAAACGAGGAGATGTACCTCTTATTTTCTTGCCAATCTTCCATCCAATATTCTGTTTGTGCTGTACCGGTTTTTCCTGCCATTGAAAAATCTGGAGAATATAATCTTGAACCCGTTCCACGTTCAACAACATTTTTAAGAATTTCTTGAATTTCCCCTAATGTCTTGTCAGAACAAATCTTTTTATTTGTTACTGTCTTTTCAAAAACCTCTATCTCTTTATCAAACTCTTTTACCGCTTTAATAAATCTTGGTTTTAGCATTTCGCCATCGTTAGCAATAGCATTATAAAAAGCTAGTGTTTGTAACGGTGTTAAACTTAGGTTGTAACCGTATGCCATTGATGGCAATGCATTTTTACTCCATTTTTTATCTCCCGGTTCAGGAATATCAGGAATTCCTTCTCCTTTAATAGATACCCCTAAAGGCTCATTCAAATTCCATTTTTTTAATCGATTTAAAAAGCGTTTAGGATTCTCAGAATAGTTTTCATCAATAATAGTAGCTAAACCTATATTAGATGATACTTCTAAAGCTCGTGCAGCAGATATTTTACCATAACCACCATGATGCGAATCGTAAATGCTACGACCATAGAAACGCTTCATTCCCTTTTTGGTATCAACAATAGTAGCCGTATCTACAACCTTATCTTCTAAAGCGGCCATTAAAGCCATAACTTTAAAAGTTGACCCAGGCTCATGCGATTCCCAAACGGCATAATTACGTTTTTCGTAATAATTTCCTTTACTGGTCTTTGCCAAGTTTGAAATAGCTTTAACTTCACCTGTTTTAACATCCATAACCACAACACAGCCATGTTCTGCTTCGTAATACTCTAACTGACCGAGCAATGAATGATGCGCAATATCTTGAATATTTACATCTAAAGTTGTGTAAACATCGTAACCATCTTTTGGCTCTACTTGATTATAATCTGTTAGTGGTTTCCACTTATTCTTTCCTATTTTTTGCTTTAGTCTTTTACCATCAGTTCCTCTTAAGTACTTTTCACCAAAAGCACCATCAATTCCAGCTCTAGTTACATTTCCATCATCATCAAAGCGCTCATAACCAATGGAACGCTGTGCAATACTACCCATTGGAAACTCTCGTTTTGTTTGCTGATTAACTATCAGACCGCCGGGAATAGCGCCTAATTTTAAAAGTGGAAAACTTCTAAATCGAGTATAATCTGTATAATTTATATTTCTAGCTAATAATAAATACTGATTTTTATTGGCACGCGCTTTTCTTATGGATTTCTCATAATAACTTGAGGACTTACCAGAATAATTTGAAAGCGAATCGCAAAGTGGTTTTATAAATTCTTCAAATTTACTAGTTGGTGATATTACCGCATCTATAGCAATATTATACTTTGGAATTGATGTGGCTAGCAGGCTACCATCATCCGCATAAACATTACCTCTATTTGCTGGAATGGTTACATTTTTCACATCACGTTTTTCAACCAACGCTCTGTATTTATCACCTTGTAGAAACTGAATACTAAACAGTTTGAATAGCACAGCAAGACCAAAGACGAACATACATCCTGCTATAAAATACAATCGGTTTAATATGCCTTTTTCGTTTACTGCCAAGGTCTTCTCAATTTTGTGATTTTACTTTTATTTTTTTTGCTGGTACTAACGAAGGAGTCAACCCTTTTTCTTTCATCTTGTTTATTACAGTCGATTCCATTTTAACCCTCATAAGCTTGGAACGACCATCTACAAATGCCGATCGCATTTCCTTTACTTCATTACTTAGTCTTGCAATTTCATGTACTTTTTTATCTGCACTATGCGAACTAGCAATCATTATAATTGCTAGAACAGAAATAAAAATGATGAAACGCCAATTTTTAAACGAATCATCACTAACCAAAAAAGTACCTTTTAATATTTTATATATGTTTTTTTTCACTTAAAGTTTTTCAGCTATTCTAAGTTTTGCACTTCGTGCTCTATTATTTATTTTAATTTCTTCTGCAGTGGGCACAATTAAACCATTTACTTTTTTCAGAGGAACTTCAAAATTCCCAAATACATCACGCTCTGGTTCGCCTTCAAACATTCCATTTCTTATAAAACGTTTTACTAAACGATCTTCTAGAGAATGATAGGATATAAAACTCAGCCTTCCCTTTTCTTTTAACAACTCTGGTGTTTGCTCTAAAAACTCTTTTAACACTTCAATTTCCTGATTCACTTCAATGCGTATGGCTTGATATATTTGAGCTAACACTTTATTCTCATATCTTGGCGGCAAAAATTTCCTCAAAACTTTTTTTAATTGTTCGCTTGTAACAATAGGTTCGGTTTTTCTATGCTCTACAATTAATCTAGACATTGCTGGCGCAGATCTTAACTCACCATATTGCAAAAACACTTGTTTTAACTGCTCCTCTTCATACTCATTAACCACATGAAAAGCAGACAACTTATTCTGTTGATTCATGCGCATATCTAAATCTGCTTCAAATCGTGTTGAAAACCCACGTTTAGCAACATCAAATTGATGTGAAGACACACCAAAATCTGCTAAAATACCATCAACTTTTTTTACACCATGAAATCGTAAAAAACGTTTTACGAATCTGAAATTTTCATTTATTAATGTAAATCGGTCATCATCAATAGTATTTTCAAGAGCGTCTAAATCTTGATCGAAAGCAAATAACTTTCCTTTGTCTCCAAGTCGTTTTAGTATTTCTTTACTGTGTCCGCCACCACCAAAAGTCACGTCTACGTAAACACCATCTTCTTTAATATTTAAACCATCAACCGTTTCAGTTAATAGTACAGGGTTATGATATTCCATGGCCATCGTCATCTTGTCCCATAACTTCTTCAGCTAAATCTGCAAAATCTATTGCAGCATCATCAATAGCTTGTTCATACAAATCTTTATCCCAAATTTCAATAATATTAATAGCCGAAGCCACCACAATATTTTTAGAAATGTTGGCAAAAACTGTTAAATCTTTTGGCACGAGTAAACGCCCATTAATATCTACTTCTACAATTTTAGCTCCAGCAGTAAATCTTCTTATGAAGTCGTTGTTCTTTTTTTTGAATTTATTTAGCGCATTCATTTTCTTCATTAATGCCTGCCACTCCGTCATAGGATACAACTCTAAACACTTTTGAAACACAGATCTACGCAACACAAAACCCTCTTGTAGTATAGGCGCCAACTGCTTTTTAATTGCAGCAGGCATCATAAGTCTGCCTTTAGCATCAACTTTACATTCGTATGTCCCTGTTAATAAATCCAACGTGATTAATTGAAATTTTAGTGTTTAAGTTTCAAATATATCGAAAAATATACCACATTTTACCACTTTATACCACTTTGTTGATAAATTTTCGACCAAATGAATTTTAGAAACGTTATTTGCACCATTAAAACCCACATAACAACTCATTATTAATGTGTTATACAGAAACAGCAGAAAACTGAAGTGTTATTAACATCTTGATTAAAAGTTATTTTATTTGAGAAATAATTAAAATGATTGAAATATGAATGATTTAACTATATTTGTTTTTAACGAAATGACTATTGATTAATGACGCATCGTTTAAAAAAGGAAAAAAACTATAGCTATATTGAAGCAGGTGAAGGCACACCAATAATAGTACTTCATGGTTTAATGGGAGGCTTAAGCAACTTTGATGCTGTTATAGATTTTTTTAGCAAAAAAGGATATAAAGTTATTATCCCTGAGCTTCCTATTTATACAATGTCTTTAATAAAAACTAACGTTAAAAATTTTGCTAAGTACCTACACGATTTTATAGATTTTAAAGGGTTTGACGAGGTTATTTTATTAGGAAACTCACTTGGTGGGCACATTGGTTTGTACCATACAAAATTATATCCCAAAAAAGTAAAAGCATTAATTATAACCGGAAGCTCTGGTTTATATGAAAGTGCTATGGGTGGCGGCTACACTAAACGTGGTGATTATGAGGTAATTAAGAAAAAAGCTCAAGAAGTTTTTTACGATCCTGCAGTTGCAACAAAAGAAATTGTTGACGAAGTTTACGAAACTGTAAATGATAGAAATAAACTTATAAAAACTTTAGCTATAGCCAAAAGTGCTATAAGGCATAATATGGCTAAAGATTTACCAAATATGCAAATACCAACTTGTATTATTTGGGGCAAAAACGATACCGTTACACCTCCAGATGTTGCTAAAGAATTTGATGAACTTTTACCAGATTCTGAACTATTTTGGATTGATAAATGTGGGCATGCAGCTATGATGGAACATCCAGAAGAGTTTAACACCATTCTAAATAATTGGCTGCAAAAACGTGGGTTTTAATTTAGTTATTTAAAGCTTAAATCGTTTTAAATTTCAATTAAAAACATTTACTTTTTCAAGGGAATTATAAAACATGAAAATAAAGTCTGCAGAATTTGTTGTAAGTAACTCTGATGTTGCAAAATGCCCAAAAACTAAGCTTCCAGAATATGCGTTTATAGGCAGAAGTAATGTTGGAAAGTCTTCGCTTATTAATATGTTAACCAGCAGAAAGAGTTTAGCCAAAACTTCTGGCAGACCCGGAAAAACCCAACTTATTAATCATTTTTTAATTAACAAGAATTGGCACTTGGTAGATTTACCTGGCTATGGTTACGCTCGTGTTTCTAAAAGTTCTAAAAAGGTATTTCAAAAATTTATAACGCAGTATTTTGGTCTTAGAGAGCAATTAGTTACTGCTTTTGTTTTAGTTGATATTAGGCATAAACCACAACCTATAGATCTAGAATTTATGCAATGGCTTGGAGAAAATGGTATCCCGTTCTCTATAATTTTCACCAAAGCAGATAAGTTAAAACCCAAAGCCATTGACAAACACGTTAATGACTATAAAAATATACTTTTAGAAACTTGGGAAGAGATGCCTAATTACTTTATAACCTCATCTTCAAAAGACATTGGTAAGGATGATGTTTTAAATTATATTGGTGAATTAAATGAGAACATGGAGTTAGACTCTCAATGAATGACCCCGCAGCAAGCTGACGAGGTATCTCAATTACTCAAACAGCCTCAATTGACTTGAATGAATCTGTTTATATTCTTTTTGTTTTCCTTGATTTTTTAAATAGTTCTTTATAACTTCTTCATTCGCATATTGACCAACTGTATTTACATAATATCCCTTTGACCAAAACTGACCTCCCCACAACTGTTCTTTTACTTCTGGGTGAAGACGAAAACTTCTCTTGCCAATATACTCTTGACTGTTTGTACTATCTTTTTTGGAGAATACATTGGAATACTCTGAACTAAAAAATGAACGTGGTTGGCATCCAAACCTATTTCTACAAAATAAATATCATACCGGTTCTCTATCTCTGAACAGACCAAAACTATACTAGAGTTAACTTGCTCAGTCAAAATTGAACGCCTATATTTTATTGGACAAACTATATGATAAAACAACAAACTTTTATTATGGCGCTTGTGAATGTGTTCACTCATAAATCCAATATACACTTTTTTAAAGTGTTTTGAAAAACTCTCCGTTTTTCAAACTCTTCAGCTAAACCCCGCAGCAAGCTGACGAGGAATTCTTTAGATTAAATCTATATTCATAATTTAAATTTTATCGTTTATAAAAAAGTTTCAGACACAAGGACTTTAACCTTTCGCAAAGACGGTTTTTTAATCCATACTGTTTAAGACATGAACTCTGAGAACCTGCAAACCAAGGTAGTTATCGAAGTTGGTTCAGAAAAGGACAACAGTTAGCCACTAAATGTTTTTGTTTAGTCCTTGCAGATTTTCATGCAGTCCCTAACAAAACTTTCATCAAAACGGACAACGAATTTCCTATAATTAGCTAGGGTGTTTTTATAGTAATTCCCACGCAAGTAAAACCCAGTTTTTTGCACACAAAAACCCTCTGTCTTTTCCTTGCTTCCTTTTCCACGATATGTTACATAATTGGCATTATAAGTCCGCTTCGCACAGTTTTTAAGGTGTTATTTTTTGTTGTTTAAATACTGTCGTTATAATGTAAATTATGTAAAATACTCCCATTCGCCCAGCTTCCAACGCTCACTTTTGAACTTGGATTGATGTTTTTAGATTTGATTTAAAAGATTGTGAAGACTGAACGCCCTTCGGTTGTCGCATTCCAATAAAAAAGCATCGCCAACGCTCAAAAATCCTTTCCATACTTTTCTTATTGGAACGCTTTGCAGATAATCACGAACCATCGAGGTGGCTCGGACGTTGGCGGATTTGTTTCCGAAGGTGGCGTTTTAAAAAGACGAAGATTTAAAGGTGCTGGGTTTCGAGCGTTGGGCAATCTTCGGCTTTTTAAAATGATAGGCAAAGTGCCGATTGAACGTCACGCAAGAGTAAGTTTTTTTTGTTTCAAGTTCGGATGTTCCTTGTTCAGTTCGGATTTGAGCGTGGGAAGAGCGGACATTTTACATAATAGCAGTTATAACTACACCCGCAACAATAAAACTCGCCGAAGGCAACCAAAAAGGAAGTATTATAACTGCTATTATGTAACTTGGCTTGGGGTGGTTTTTGGCTTTTTAGCGATGGATACAGCTCTTTGCTTTTTTAAGATTACAAGTTTCTTTAAACAACTAAATTTTCTTAAAAAAGTAATGTGCTGTGTGAGCGCAATGGCAGACAAAAAGCACATTTAGCGGTGGCGAGGGTTGGCGTTTTATTTCTTGATTCTTCTTCGTACTATTTCAGGATTTCTACTTGTGTGCAGAACTCCAAAAACAACAATCCGTTTTTATTCTTCTTCCACTAAATAAAAAATTGCATAAGGAAAACGAGTTACCAAAGATTGCCGTAACTCTTTATATTTTCGTTGATAATGTTCTGGATATTCGCCAATATAATCGATTTCTTTATTGACTTCTGTTTTAAATTCTTGGGCTAATGTTTCACTTTTTTCGTGATACCATTTTTTCGCCTTTTGTAAATCTGTATGTACAATTGGCAGTAACTTAATCTTATAGCTCATTACCAATCGTTCTTTATGTCTTTCCAATCCAAAACATCTTTGGGATTGTTTTTGTAGCTTTCTAAACGATTGTCCAATTCCTTTTTGTGTTCCGTAGAAATTTCTTGGTGTTCTTCTTTTTCACGCTTTAAAACACGCTCTAAAGTATCGATAATGCTTTCTCTGTCAATACTGAACAGTTCCTGTATAAAATGATATTTTCGTGCTTCTAAATCCATAATTTCTATATTTCGAGTATAACAAATGTACAATTTTTGTTCCATATTTTAAGTTATGATATTGGGTGGAAGTTATTTACTATTTCGTGCAAGTTTTCTAAATCGTCCTGTAAATAGCGTTCGGTTGAACTTATGTAACGATGTCCAGCCAGATATTGAACCTTTCTTAAGTTGTATTGTCCTAACCAATTTGTAATTACACTTGCTCTAATCTGCTTTATATTTTCCGCTTTTTGATTGTACTTTTTCAGCTTTTTAAAGATGTGATAAACGATTGAGTTAAAACGTGCGTTCGTTGGAAAAAGCTGTTCACTATGGTTTTGAAATTTGTTCTGGATTGTTGGCCGAACTTCGTTCGCATATTCCATAAACTCCATTATTTGCCAAGGTTTTAATTCCAGTTCTCTTGCGTTACTTCTTTTGGCACTTGGAACATATATTTTGCCTTTTGAGAGTTGCAGATGTTCTATTTTTAAGTTGCCTAAATCCGTTGTATTTAAACCTTGATAAACAATTAATCCTAAAATTACTTTCGCCCTTTTTAAAGTGTACTTGTGATATTCTTCTTGGTATTTATCAGTTTCAAAACTATAATATAAATCCTCTAATTCGTCAGCTTCCAAAAGATTATAATTGATTGTTCCTTTTACGCCTTTTATCGTTGTCTTTTCTATTGGATTATCAACTCTACAAGCTTCGTCAATCAAATAATTAAAGTAGATTCTTACGGTTCTTAATCTGTGGTTGATTGTCTTTTTTGTTGTTCCTTTTCGAGTGAGATATTTAATGTATTTCAAGCAATTTTTATAATCGATTTCGGTTGCTGTTGTACTGTTTCGGTTGCACCATTTTATAAAGCTTTGTATTTCTGTGGTGTAAACCTTGATTGTGGTTTCGCTGTAATTCTGTTGCTCTAAAAATTCGTTATAGGATTTCATTTTCAAGTGTTTTAAGTAAGTGTGTGTAGATTTGAGTACTTTCTAAACTGCTATGACCTAAAAAGGTTTTGATGCTTTCCAATGGCACTTCTTTTTGTAACAGATGCGTTGCGATTGAGTGCCTTAAAATGTGAAGTGTAATATTCTTTTCCGTTATGTTTTTATTGTTGGTAGCTTCTACGATTGCTTTCAATCGATTTGCAAAACTCATTCCCTGCATTCGTGTTCCGTTCTTGTTGATAAACAAAGCTTCGCTTAAATTGGATTGGTAAAATTCTGGTCGAGCTTCAAAAATGTAATCTTCCAATATTTCTGCATTCTTTCGGTTGATTGGTACAAACCTTTCTTTGTAGTTTTTCCCTTTTCTAACAAACACCCTTTCCTTATCAAAATAGATGTCGCTAATTTCAAGATGTACCGCTTCGTTTCTTCTTAATCCACAACTATATAATACTGTTAAAATGGCTTTATTTCTTAACTTAAATCTACTTTCTGTATGACTAAATTCTGTTGCTTCAAAAAGTTCCTTTATTTCGTCTTGGGTCAATATATTTATTTTTTCCTCTATTGGATTGGTCTCGGATTTCAGATGAACATTGAAGTCTTTGTAATTGTGATTCTGTAAATATTTCTTGAACTTTTTTAAAGCCTATTGGTGTTTGTTCAGATAGCTTTTACTTAATCCTCCACTTGTCCGTTCGTTGGCTCTTTCTTTGAGTTCGTTGTAATAATCCTTTATCGTTTTTGGTGTAATATCTGTTAACTTTTTGATGTTCTGATTTTCCACGTAGTAAAAGAACTCTTGCAGATGGATTGGTTATTGATAGACTGTACTTTCTGCATAACCCAAGATGTCTTACCATTCTTTATAATTGGCAACGAACATTTTAAAAACTTCATTTTTTAGCTTTAATTTTTTCATCGGTTGACCTTTTTTGGGATTTAATGGAACTTGCTTCTAACTTGCTGTTCTTGTTTCGGTTATCTGTTCCATTTTGGTAGTGGAACGCTTTGGAACATTGGAACGGTTGATTTTAGTAATACATTCCTCTAATGATTTTGATATTGTTTCTTCCAACTCCTTGTATTCATTAGGATTGGTTACTTCGTAACGGTTTAGATTTTCGCCTTTCCTCTTTACTTTTTTTATGTAATAATTATCAATTAATTACTGATGATATCGCCATTGTGTAGTTTTCTTAACCTTTAATTTTCTTCTAATTTCTAATGCTGTAAATGTGGTTTCATTTTCTGTTATTAGATACTTTTTTAAGCTTTCTAAATAATTTCGTGTTGCTCCATTTATAGTATCAGATTTTCGTAATAACACTTCTATAATAAGTTCGTTGGCTTCCTGTATATCTTCGATTGTAGTTTCTATAAATTCTTCGCCTGTGTCTTTATCATACTGCTTTTCTCGTTGGTATTGTTTGTAAAATGTAATGGCTTCAATGAACTTTAAATAATGGCTGTTGGTTCTTCTCGGTTTAAAAACGGATTTGGGTAATTGTAAATATTCTGCAAACGGATTGACAACCTTAATTGGCTTTAATAATCGTTGTACATTTTTTAGTAATTCTTTGGCTTTGTATTCTTGTTCTTCATTTACTTTTCCTGCACTTATCAAGCGTTGGTAATCCATTATTTTTTGGTCTTGTTCTGTTGATTCATCGATGTATAAAAGGAAGCTTCTATTTGAGTTATCCTCGTAAATACTTTCTTGTGTGGTACAACCTGCTTTAGTCTTTACTGAATTTTTTATCCCTTTATATTGATTATACTCGTTTTCAGAAATCAATCCGTTCGTGCCTTCTTTTAAATCCATTATAGGCTTAAAACTATCATGTAATCCTTCCCAAGAACTATCTTCTGCTACATAGTTTTCAAACTCCTCAATTATATTTTCAATACTTTCAACATTTGCAAAATGCCTATGTTTCAACTCGTTTGGTGGCTTGAAATTTGAACCCCACATTGTAGAGATTATTTCATTCAATTTCAGTAACCGTTTATCCCCTTTTAAAGAAAAAACTTCTGAATCGACAGGCCAATATAAGTCAATTGAATCATGAATTGTATCCATTCTATCAACTCTACCAAAACGTTGTTCAACTATAAGAATAACACTCGGAAGATCAAGTAAAGTTACTGATGATGCTCATCGCATAAAAGAATTAGATTGCTGTAAGACCTCCTTTCATCATTATTCATAGATTGACGAAATCTTGAGCCACCTTTTTTAGCTGCTTCTATATGACAAATTTTAGCTACTACTGTATGACCATCCTCTGCTATTAGTTCTTTATAGCAATCAGGTTTAGCACATTGATTTCCAGATAGTGCAAACAGTCTTTTAATATCTGAAACCTTATAATCTCTAGGACCTATATTTGTTTGTTGTTTTGAACTCAAAGTATCTTGGTATTACCTTAAAAAATATTGTTTAATTTGATTCTATTTTCCTTCTATGCGAGCATAATTATTTTGGTACTAATATCTAAAAGCCCCTTCCATCAATTCTACCTCACTTCTTTTTATTCCTACTTTTTCGGCAATATGTTTCCAATTTTTGACAACCGTCAATACTTCGGAAAGTATAGTTTCCATTTCACTTTCGCTTAAGCGAAAATATTCGCCAACACTTTTAGCTAAATCAAAGTTTAAAGCATTATCATCCATATCAATATTTAGCGATAAACCATCTTTTTCTATGGATGGATTCAAATCATAGGCAGGCGATAAAATCCAACCCTTATCCGTAAAAATAAATCCGTGATTTCGCAAATGGTCATCAGTATTAGAAATTGCTATGTTAAATACGATACGACGCCATAGCTGATGCAAATTGGCTTCTACATTTGCTCCATAATTTTCTATAAACTCTACAATTTCAAGATAACTTGATGCAGATTCCTTTATGATATCTTCCGTATTTCCGGTCATCGTCATAGCTGAAGCAAAGTGAATGCGCTTTCCATTGTCTCTATCAAATCTTCTAGTTAGAAAAGTATGGTACTGACCACTAATCTTTTCTATTTTAGAATCTGCCATATCTATTCCTGCTGCAGTAGCTAATTGATAGGCTAAAAATTCCCACGCTGCTTTATCAACGGTATCTGTTTTTGATGGAAACTTAGCTATCCAAAGATTCTTTTTAGCGTCGAAAATATTTGCCTTGGGTCTTGCACCACCTAAAGATGAGCCTGGTGCAATCAATACTGCAATCCATTTTCTCACAGCTTCGCTTTGGTCATAACTTTCCAATTGTTTGGCAGCTTCCTGCAATTCACCCAAGGAAGACCAAGGTGGTGTTGGGCTATGCGCATCATTATCTAAAAAAGGACCTTCCAATTCAGTTTTAAAGCGCAAAGCACCCATCCTACTTTCATCATAAACCCCAAGCAAATAATCTATTTCATAGAGTGTACTTGCCTTTTCATTATTTGCACGAGCATCTTGAGCTGCTCTAAGCTTCATTAAAGTCTTACCCCAAGTGTCTGGCATACTATCTAAAAAGATTCCGAAATTCTCTTTGTTGGTTGGATATTGCGGACCAGAATAGAAATCGATGTCTGGGTCTAACAATCTTTGTGCATCGGTTTTTAACCAATCTTTATCATACTCAAAACTGAATGCTTTTTTTCCCTTGGCAAAATGTGCCGATAAAGTTCCTATTAGTGTTGGTTCTTTAAGACCTACCCAATCAGCAAAAACATATATGTCAAATTTTCCTGTTGCCATCTTTCTTATAATAAATCAAGGTCTTGTAATTTTCTACCAAATTCATCATCTACTGCTAGCTTTTTAAAATCATCTTCCAAGTTGAGAACTCTAAATACATTAAAATAAGAACCTATAGCAACCGTAGGGTCACCTTTTTCAATTCTGTATAATGTAGTCCGGTTAATACCTGCACGTTCGGAAACCTGCTCAGTCGTGAGCTTTCTTCGCTTTCGAGCAAGCTTTATGCTCTCACCCAAATGTTCAAATATTTTCTGGTACTTCGGTAAAAGAACTACTTTCTTAGAATTCATTTTGTTGCATATTTACCACAAATTTACTACTTTTGTTGATAATATACAACATTTTATGCGATTTCAAGTTTATGCTCAATATTTTTAATCAAGACCATGACTTAGCTATACCGATGGGAATACCACATGTATTTCGCTTCCGTCCACCTAACGAAAAAACCATAAGCGAGCTTAAAGAACATTATATTTGGTTTTCAGATAGGAACTCACTTAATGATGAATTGGATTCTAACCCAGAGTTTGTTAAACTTTCAACTAATCCTGAAGAGCAAAAGTTACTATATGATACAATTGCTGAGCATATCCTTGATCCAAAAGTCAAAGCTTATTTTGATAAGCATATGAATACAGAAAGACTTCAAGAATTTGCTTCAACTAAAATAAAACCTTTTGTATCAAGCTTTGGTATTGCTTGCTTTACAATGTACACCATCAACGAGAAGTTATGGGACATCTATTCAGAAAACAACAAAGGTGTTTGTCTTCATTTTGATAGCAGTAATGACCCAAAATTCTTCCATAACATTCTTCCGATGTTTTATGTCTCTGAAATCAAGGAAAGAGAATATAGTGCCATTTCCCAACCTAATCATATCATTGACTTGTTTTATAAAAAAACAAAAAATGGTCTTATGAAAAAGAACTTAGACTTCTAAAAGACAAAACAGGTAGAATTAGCTTTAAGCCTTCTTCTTTACGAAATGTACTTATAGGTTATGATGCGGAAAAAGGCTTTATTGAAGCTGTACTATATACAGTCAAAGACAACTACAAAAATGTGAAAGTTTTTCAAATAGTTAAGCCAGTTAGCATAGGGAAATTATCATATAAGCCGTTGTACATTCCTTGATACAAAGTCGTATTAACAGACTAACATTACACCACCTATTGTACCACCTTTAATAGTTGTTCTAAAAATCTAACTTCTTATTAAAGATTTTTATTGCATCATCTATTACATCATTTACCGCATCATTTGAATATCGACTTTGCCTCTTTATAAACTCTATCAAAATTAACTTGTAAATCAGCATCAGAATAGTTCTGCTGCTTTGTTGGTAGTCGCTTTTCAATTTTAAGCAATTTAAATTGTACTTTTCTGTCCTTTCCATCTGCGAACGTAATAAATTCGCCTTCTTTCAGTCTGAAAAACACATCAGCTCTAATTTTTGCAACCTCACGCTCTCCTGTTGTAATTCGTGTGTCAAAATTAAGATTATGACCTCTGTTTACGCTTGTGATTTCTTTCTTTACAATTTCAAAAAAGCGTTCGTAATATTTAGCTGTGTCTGGATCGTTTACCTTTCCGAAGAATTGATATGATAAATTACTTAAAATTGCTTTACTCGCCTTATCTCCATACATCATATCATTCTGTATTTTGTCTTGCATTACATAAATCGTTGTAATATCATAGCTTCGTAATGTGGCTGGAATTCTGTGCATATTTAATAATCTGATTGTTGGTGCTTCTTCCATCAACAAAAATGAAGCATTTGAATTTCGCACGCTCATTTGCTTTGTAATGGTGTGAATAATAGTCGCTATGATTGGCGAATAAGCTGTTTCGTATTTTGGATTATTGACTACTGAAATCGCTAAAGGTTTGTCCTGGCTATTTATGTCGAGCGGAACATCATCTGCGGATAAAGCCATAAAAATACGTTGCGTACTTATTTTTTTGAGCGCATTGGCCAAAGTGCTTTTTACACCAGCCGTTTGTCTGTGTGAATCCTTACCACTAATAAAAGCGTCAGCCATCACTCTCGATGTTGTATTCTTACTTAAAAATGCAATTAGACTTGAAGTGTTGAGATATTGGTAAACAGCTATTAAGTGAGGTAATGTACAATATTTTGGATGCGAGGTTCTTAACTTCCAAATCAATCCACTAATTAAGCCTTCATCTGCATCATTAAAAAATTTTGTTGTTCCTATACTTCCGGATTCTCTTTGTTCTAATAGGTTTTCTATAAGCACTCTAGCGACCTCATTTACGCTTTCTTCATTGGTCATATATCTTGGTGCTATTGGATTTACTCGGTCATAAATGTTATCGAATGAAATTACTTTGAAATCAATCTCATTTTTTTCAAATAAAGGAAAAGCCATTTCTGTAATTTCAAAGTTTTTATAATCGTGAATCACACCAGAAAATTTATGTTTGCTGAAATGCTGAAGGAAATTAAAAACCACGTTTTACAATTTTACCATGCATCTCAACTTCCGAACCTTTGTATTTAGATCCTGGTGATAGACTCACAGAATTTGAGGCATCTTTTCGACTCACGATAATATGAATTTGACTTTGATTACCTGCTTTTTTTTATGCCTTGAACAATCCGTTTTCCATTTTGTTGATTTGGTGCTTCGGATTCGAGTTTGCTAATTTGAGATTTCATTTTCTTTATATTCCCATCTAATTGATGATTCTCTATTTTTCGAATATCAGTTTTTAGTTGAAGTATTTTAGTAGCAAAAGGTTGGTTTTCTTTAACCTGTTTATCTGTGTCTTTGAATGTTCTTTGATGCTCAATTTTTGCAAAATATTTTATGTCGTCAACAGTTATTGGTTTACCATTAATTTCTCGATTAAAGGACGTTGCATAATCGTTCATTATGGCTCTGGTATATCTTTTTAAATCCTCAGAATTATTCTGTAATTTTCTTAATTCCTATTTACTAGGACGAACTGTAATGGAATAAAATTTTGGTTCTTTCTTTTTGAGTTTTGCCGTATTACCATCGATTTCTTTTACCATCTCTTTGGCTTCAATTTCATCTCCATATTGATTAAAAAAATGCTCTATATCTTCTTGCTCCAAACCTTGATTTTCCTTCTCCAGATACTCAGCAAAATCCGCAGAACTTTGTGAATAATCTCCTCCTAATTTTTGAGCTGTAATTGTGATTTTAAAGGACTATATAAAAAAATAAGAGCCAGCACGAATGCTGCCCCTTACTTCCAACAACAAAAGCTAATCGTTTAATTCCTGAATTTTCTTTTCAAGATTTCCTACGCGCTCTTCCAAACGTGCTTCACGCTTGTTTCTCTCTTCTGCATATTCCTTTTCAATATTAGCAATTTTAGTTTTATAATACCCTTGCATCGCATTGTAGAATGAAATAATCGTTAAGTTATTAACGTTATTGCTTTCGCCAAAATGTACTTGCTTAGTAAGGATGTAACGAATCGACTTATAAAAAGTTTCTTTTTTGAAATTCTTTTTGAAATTCTCGACAGTTTCCACATCAGCCTTCTTGGATGTGTTGCCCAATAATTTTGAAAAGTGTTTTTGCCGACCTACATAGTCTACATTGTTTTCACATAAGGTTAATGAGAAAGCCGCTATCTGATCTAGCGGAAGTGGTTTACGTCAGGAAAAACGAAAAAATTCATTACTGAAGCTACTAGTGGAAGCAATATTAAATTTTATAGAGACCCCGAAAAGGTAAACAAAAATGACAATGTTTCTGGAAGCATAAGAAAAATGTAAATACAATACTGCTTTTAAACAAAAAGGGCTTAAAAATTGAAGACCTTTTTTATTTCTAATGATGGTTTAATCAATTGTTAAATCAATACAATGCTCTTTTATTGAAATTGAAAATAGGTTGATAAAATCTAACCATATGTCTTAATCTCAAAAAATCACCATTTATTCAAATCCAGATACACTAATCCAACGCACACTCAAATCAGGATTCTCCATATCTATATCGAAAGGAAACATAGGGCGTTTAATACGGTTGTAGGATAAACGTTCTAAATCTTGGTCTACACCTCCAGGAGTTAATGCCATCACCCAATCGCCACGCATGTTGTACAACTCTGGAACCAAATAGCCTATTTTAACAACTACAATATCGGCATCTCTAGGGCTTAAATCTAAATCGGCAAAGTCCTTTTCGTAATGATAAGGCTTACGCTTTTTAGTCACAATAACTGATATATTCCCTGTTTTAACCACAACTTCAACTTCGGCATTTTTATCACCTGTTTTAATTGCCGTAACTTCACCTTCTAACAATATTGGAGGTGCATATCTATTATCAACCTCAGCGCCTACATAAGCTTTTACCTTGCCACCAACACCTACTTTTAATGCCTCTTTAATCAATTTTGGTCCGGGAATAGAAGCATATATTAAGAACATACCACCTTTCTTTTTAAATTTATCAATATTTAATAGTTCATTCAACGTCCACGTGACATCGCCTGCCCCACCCGCAGTAGGATTATCTCCCATATCACTAAGCATAAAAGGTTTTTTATAACTTTTTATGGCGGTTTCTATAGCTTCTTCAAAGGATAATGTGGGTGCTACAAACTCGAATTCATGGCGTACATCCCAAAAACTTTGTGCTAACATTTCAGCGGATGCCTTTACGTCTTCTTTACCATCTCCCACTACCATAACTACAGCATGGTTTCTGGGCTCGTCTGCCCACGCATAACCCACCCAAATGCCTGCATCAATAACACCTTCTTTCAATGTTTGTGGTTCTACTTTAGCATACAAACTTTTTCCTGGTTCTATACGTGTACTGGTTTTCTCTCCTGGTAATAAAATGGGTACTGGAATCCATGCTTTATATTTTGGTTTGCCTTTACCAGATTTTAATCGTTCTACTAGATTGACTAACGCACGCTCTTTAGATTCCATAGCATCTTCGTGTGGTGCTAACCTGTAACAGGTGATTAAATCTGTTTCTCTAGCTAAGGTTTCAGATACATTACCATGTAAATCCATACAAGTAGAAATGACACAATCATTCCCCACAACTCCTCTAATTTGTTTTATCATATCACCTTCGGGGTCGTCTAATCCTTGTACACTCATAGCTCCGTGAATATCAAAGAATAGTCCGTCATAAGGCAAATTCTTCTTTAAACTATCTAAAGTTTTTTTCATCAAAGCATCATAGGCTTCTTTTGTAACAATACCTCCTGGTAAGGCATGCCCTTTTACCGCTGGAAAATATTGAGCCTGTTGCCTTAATGTATCTTTTAGCTCTCTTAAAAACTTAAAATATTGAAACACATCTTCTCCATAATAGGCATGAAACGCTTCTTCCGATGTCGTTGCTGGGGAAAATGTACTTGATTCAATTCCCAAACCTGTAATGGCTATTCTTGGAAGATTGTTGTTTTTTTTGGTGCCTTTTTTACAACCAACGAAAACAACAAAAACAAAACCCAAAACAGTTAGACTTATTAATTTTTTCATGCTCTAATTACAATTTTATAATGTTCCTACTATTAATTTACCATGATAGGCTTTGGCTTTAAACATATGATGCGCTTCACAAAGATTGTGCTGTGTTATACCTCCGCAGGGCATGATTTCAAGATGACTTCCCGCTGCAGCTTTCATCATTTGTAATATTAATTCTTGTCCCTCTTGCCATGTTTGACCTTTACCTGAAGTTAATATAGTATCTATGCCATCAATTTTAATCAATTCCTTAATTGTTTCAACGGGGTTATCTATAGCATCAATGGCTTTATGAATCGTTACTTTCATAGGTTGAGCCAGTTCAACTAGTAATTGAGTTCTTTTTATATCCATTTTATTATTGAGGGTTGTAATCCCAAAAACCACACCTTCAACACCTAAAGCTTTGCAAGTTTCTATTGCCTGCTTCATACTTTGAAATTCAGTTTCGGAATAATTAAAATTGCCTTCTCTTGGTCTTACAATTACTCTAACTGGAATATTACATTTCGCCGTAACCTCTTTAATTCTTTCGATATCAGGTGTTAGGCCATCTAAATCTAAACGTGCACAAAGTTCAATTCTATTCGCACCTTGTTTTTCAGCATTTATGGCTTGTTGTATACCTTCTACACAAGCTTCTTTAATGTATAAATGATTTATTTGATTCATTTATTTTAAGTAAGCTGTACTTCTTGAAACCTTACTTCGTGTTCCATCTTTAGCTATAGATTCTACAAGAATTTTTATAGAGTTTTTACTTTCTTTTATATCGAAAGGTGCCACATAATAATCTGCACTTCTTGTTTTACCAAGCCATATTTTTTGGTTGTTATTTAGGTAATAAATATTGTGAAATTTGGCTCGTTTATCTCCTTCTATATGTACGTAAAGTTCTATTTTATTTTTACTAAAAAAGGGCGTTACTTTTACCTTTGGCTTTTTTATAGATGACGCCTTATCTTCTGTTATTGAAAGTGATCCCAGATTTACAAACTCATTTTTATTCCCAGTAAACAAAGCCTCAACCTTAATAACTCTAAGGCCTTTTAATTCTGATAAACTAAATTGACTTTTAGTCCAATCTTGATGTGTTTCTGCTAAAAAAGACTGTTGAGAACCGTTATTGGTATAAATTACAAGATTCAATGTTCCTGAACCTTTAATTGCAAAAGACAACATTTCGCTGCCAGATAATTCTAGTGCTGTTTTATATAAAGGTATTTTAATATTTTTAACACGCTTTACTGCCTGAAACTTAACAGAAGAGCCTCCTGTATAACTTTCGGTAAAATCAAAATTCGCTTTAACCTCAGTACTATCCACTTGCCATTGCCATGTGGGTAAAATATCTTGAATACTTAAATTATGCCATTCTCTAGTTGATAATGGCTTCCCTTCTTCATTATAAAAGCGACCTAATCCATAATTAAAATTTGTAACAAAAGGAAGCGCACTAATAACCGAACGTGCAGGAATATATTTTGAAAATCCTTTCCATTCTTTAGATTGCCATGCAGGAACATCTTCTTCTAGAATAGTACCATTCCAAAATTTTTGTTCCTCATCATAAACTGATTCTGGTTGTTTATCTTTGGCAATGTTGAATGTAGAATTTGGCCAATATAAACCAATAGATGTTGTATATGGCTTTTCGTTTTTATAAAGACCGTTCCAGTTTGTTGGTGTTTTATAACTTTTACCTTGTACATCTATGCCTGAGAACAAGTCCCACGGACTTCTATTAAGTTCTTTTGCACGTTTATGAGAATCTTCTAGTTGGGTTTCGCTCCAACCAAAGTCTAGGAACATAATATCTGATAGTTTTTCATCCCCATTTTGAAAATATATACTGTTATGATGATTTAACTCATCTTGCCAAATAACACGACCGTCTTCTATCATCGCATCATACCACATAATTTTTAATGATGCGTTTGATTTTTTTTGATAGTATTTTAAAAAAGCTTGCATCAAATCTGCTTCTTTTTTCTCCATACCATTGGTTTCTTGATTGATAAACCAACCTTCAAAACCATATACCTTTGCAACCTCAATGAGTTTATCGGCCACGGGGAAGTTTCCGTTAGTATCTTGTTGTAAAAATTCCCGAACCCATTCCTCTTTACCACCATATACATTTGGTGGAAAAAAAACAGTCCCTAAAATCTCTACACCATTTAGGTGTGCAGATTCTATCCAAAACGTTGTAGGTGTAACAATTATTCCTTCTGCTGCAGATCCACCCCATTGAACCAAATAATCTATGTATTGCCAATACGGAAATGCATATTGCTCTACCGTTTGAAATCCTTGTGATGGGTGACTGTTAGTTGGGTGAGGTGCTATTAAAGACACAATAGAAGGCTTAGTACTTAATGCAGGAGAAATTTGTGTTACACTATCTGTAAAACGCTGTTTTAAAGGTAAATGACTTATATTGAATTTGGTATTAATGTCCGTTTCTGGATTCCATTTTAAAAGCTCATCTATAAACCAATATGATGAAAATGGCTGATGCTTGCTAAGTTTTCTTTGAGCATTAGAAAAATTAAAAAAAACAACGAGTACAAGTATCTGAAATGGTATTTTAAATTGCTTCATATTAATACTACATTCTTAATAGTGTGATTATTTATTTTTGATTGCGAATTACAGCTCCTAAAACATCTAAACCTATAGACTGGCAAACTCCGTTTTTATTCTTTTCTTTCATCATATCCAGATTCCACTTATAAACTTCATCAGCTAATCCCCAAAGTTGTTTAAATTGTTTAACATATAATCTGTCATTTTTTAAAATTGTAAACTCTGGTTGAAATTGATTATTGGTTTTATCTCTTGTTTCCCAAATAGCATTTAGAGTTTTTGATACGTTTTTGGTTAAATCTATATCTAATAAACTATGTATTTCTTTTTGGCCTAAGTAGCGCATCATTATACCTCTGCCTGCCAAATAATCTCTACCATGTTTAGCTCCAAAACTAGATAAACAAGGAGCTTCTCTAATTACACCATCCGTATTAGCTACAAATGCATTTTTAATACCCTCCCCTAGTAATTTTATATAATTTTTTAATTTTGATTCATAGTCACTTATGTTAAAATCAGAATCGATATTATTTTCAATTAAATAATTAGATAATTCATTTTTAATAGCTAACATATCTACTAAAGCAGCAATTATCATTCCTTGATCCCCAGTCCAAACCCATCCTTCTACCCATGGCGGGTGGATTTTTTCTTGATATGTAGAACCTTCAACAAAAGCCATTGGTCGCTCTTGAACTAATGCACCATTAGAATCTAGTTTCTTTAGGTACTCAAATTCTTGGAGACTAAACCAACTATCAAACCAAACCCATTGTCTATAGGCCATATCCAAGTATTTATTTTTATCTTCTTTAATACTTTCATCCAATAAAAGTCTATAAATACGAGACGACAATAAAAAAAGTAATACGTTAGTCACCGTATTTTTTACCCCTTTACTGTATCCGTTGGCATCTCCATTTCTACATCCGTGAAGGACAGGTTTTGCATCCTCTGTATAATCGTAAGCTGTTTTCTTTTTATACTCCCAGCATAAATCGGTAGATAGCTTTAAATAAGTATCAGCCAACTCTTTATTATCAATTTTTAAAAGATGTTTTCTTGCATTTAGTGCCATTAACCCCCACCAACCAAAATCATCCGCCCAAAGTTCACCGGGATCATAGCTATTGAAAAAGGTTAAATTTTCCTCTAGCATACCTTCCACTTTTTTCTGGATAGTAATAATTTGATCGTCTTCTGGCCAACGCTGTTGTAATGCTTCAACAAAAACAAGACAAGCATCAAAGGTATTTCCTCTTTTCCAAAAATCATTAAAGTTCCAAACTTCCGCAAAGCGCTTAAATGCTAATAAAGCTCGATTTTTTAATATCTTTTCTGGTAAATTAGAATTAAAATGAGCAAAAGAAGTAAATGAAGAAAAACTCATTAAAGACACTCCAAATAAACTCGTATTTCGAATAAATTTTCTTCTTTCCATCTTTTGACTTTTAATACTATTAGATAATAATGATTCTTTAATTTTATTGCTCATTCACAGCTCTTAAAGCCGCTTTCATATACCCCATAGCATAAGCCATACCTGCATACCAAGAACCATCACAACTCATTTGCGGTGTATGGTCTGGAATTAAAATGCCTTCAAAATTATTCTGTTTTAAAATTTCTAAAATTTTAAACATATCAATATCTCCTTCATCCACAAATACCTCTTTATAATTAGGCACTTTACCTACTACATTTCTAAAATGGATATAAGCAATTTTATTTTGTTTACTATACTGATTTGTTGCTTCGTAAACGCTGCCATCTGTCATTTCTGCTATGGTGCCTAAGCAAAATTCAAGATTATTACTTTCACTGGGTTGCATGTCTATAAGACGCTGATACATATCTGGCTGATAAACCAATCGCGGTGTGTTTCTAACATAGGGCATTGGTGGGTCGTCTGGGTGAGCAGCCATTTTCACACCCGCTTCCTCTGCAACAGGAATAATTTCATCTAGAAAATACTGCAACCTTTCCCATAGTGTATCATGAGAAATACGTTCTACGGTTCCTTCAGTAGCATTTTCATCATAGACCATGTTCCAAACCATGCCATTAGGAATAGGGGTTTCGTCTACTGAACCTTCCATCCCAACAGAAACAGCGCCTCCTCTAGCAAATGGTTTTTCAACTCTACTAGATACGCCTGCCAAAGAAAAATTGTATCCAAAAACAGGTATTCCTGCTTTACCAACAATACGAATCTGCTCTTTAACCAATTCTATTTGTGCTTCTTTTTTTGGGCCATCCAAAAGAATATCATGCCAAATAGAAGGGTCGAAATTTTCTATAGCATACCATTCTAAACCGTGACTATTTATCTCTTTTTTAATTTTAAGAAGTTCTTCTAAAGTCCATAGCTCGCCATTACCTGCTTTACCCCAACCTCTATCGCCACCAATAGGCTGGTTGGCGTTAGATTTACTGTTATCTGCATTACCAAAATAATCTACCATGTGCACTACTAAATGTGTAGCTCCACATTGCTTTGCAAATTTATAATGCTGCTCATTGAGCATGTGGCGGTATAATCCAAATCCTAATTTCATCTTATACTATTTTTGTTTTAAAAATGCTTTAACCTCTTCATCTGTATAGCTACTAAAGTGTTTCAATATCTCTTCAGCATGTTGATTTAATAAAGGCGCTGGTTTATCAATTTTTTGCGGTGTATCACTAAATTGAACAGGGAAACCTGTAGTTTTCACTTTACCTATTGTAGGGTGCTCATATTCTAAAATCATGTTGTTGTGTTTTATCTGAGGGTCTTCTACCATCTCTTTAAAACTATTAACCTGTGAGCACCAAATATCTTCAGCTAACAATATATCTAACCATTCGGTAGTAGTTTTTGTTTGAAAAACCGCGTTGAAATCATTGCGAATCTCATCCCTTCTTTCTATAATATTATTTGAATCGAATGTTTCATTATCGTACTTATCCAAACCGATGACCTGGGCTAATTTTCGAACAGCATTCATGCCTATAGCAATATAGCCATCACTTGTATCATACAATCCATATGGCGCTCCAAGCCACGGATTTGGAATACCACTTTCACTACGTTCAGGATTTTCGCCTTTGTGTAAAAACGCCGTAATTTCCTGAGTATGAAACCCTACTGCCGAACTCAATAAATTAGCTTCTATTTTCTGTCCTTTTCCTGTAACGCTGCGTGAATAAATCGCTGCCAAAACCGATTGTACAATAAACAAACTCGTTAATAAATCTGCTTGTCCAACCGCAGTCACTACCGGTAAATCTCCTTTTTTTCCATTTAGGAATGGCCCACCACTAATAGATTGTGCCAGTAAATCTTGCCCTGGTCGTTTTAAATAAGGTCCAGATGCACCATAACCTGAACTAGAGCAATACACTAATTTGGGGTTTAGCATTTTCATATCTTCATAACCTAATCCCAAACGCTCCATAACTCCTGGGCGAAAATTCTCTAAGAGTATATCGGCTTTGGCAATAATATCTTTTGCTATTTGTTTGCCCTCATCGGTTTTCATATCGAGCGCAATACTTTTTTTATTTCTGTTGAAACTAATAAACGAAATACTTTCACCTTTTGGATATAGATTGCCATAAGCATAATGACGCATCCAATCGCCTTTGGGGGGCTCTATTTTTATGATTTCCGCACCCATGTCTCCTAACATCTGTGTTGCCCAAGGGCCTTGTGCTAATTGTGAAAAATCGGCAACAACCAATCCTTTTAATGGTCCGTTTTGTTCCATAGTTATTTTTCTGATTTTTTTATAAAACTTTGAATGGCCTGTTGTGCTTCCTCATGCAAAAACAATTTTTTAACGGTGCGTGCTTCATTGTTTATGCGTTCTTCAAAGGGGGTAGCCGTCATACTTAAGTTTACCAAGCGTTTCAACTGCGCAATAGATTGTTGTGGTCGCCTTGATAATTTACCCGCGTAATTCATAGCCTGAGAAAGAAAATTATCACTTGGAAATATGGCGTTAACAACACCCCAATTGTTTAAGGTTTTAGCATCATATTGCCCTCCTAAAAACAACATTTCTTTAACACGGTTTACACCTATCTTTTGAATCAATCGCTGTGTACCACCACCTCCAGGAATTAAACTTAAAAATACTTCTGGTAATCCCATTTTGGCATCTTCTGAAGCTACAATCATGTCACAAGACAAAGCAATTTCAAAGCCACCCCCTAGCGCAAAACCGTTTACGGCGGCAATCCATGGTTTTGATGCATGTTCTATAGCATCATACAATTGCATTCCTTTTTCTTGAAATGCATCAAACTCTTCAGCAGTTTGACTGCCATATTCTTTAATATCGGCTCCAGCCATAAATGCTCTTCCTTCTCCGGTTATGACAGCGACGTTTACTTTATTATTTGAATTAATCCATCGAATACCTTCAACAATTTCATCCATCATCAGCCTATTCATGGCATTTAATTGTAAGGAGCGGTTAAATTTTAACACCGCTATTTTATCTGTAACTTCAATCTGTATCGTTTTAAATGTTTTCATTACCAACTGATTTATAAAGTTCGTTTAAATTTTTCATGATAATTTCAGAGCTTATATTTTTCAATATCCCTTCATGAATAATATCTGCACCATGCTCCTGAAATTGATTCCATCCTGGATGTTGTGGACGTATGTAAGCGTTTTCAATAGTTAACTTAGTGTCTTTAAAAAAGTTATTACATAGCTCATTGTTCTCTGCATTTTCCCAAGCAGTTTTACTTGCGGGTTGCCCCCCATTTAAAGTAAAAACACCTTTTTGAATAGCTGCACTTGCGGCATACATTACAAAATTTGAAGCTATTGAAGGGTGCTTACATAAAGCTGATACTGCTAGTCCTACACCTCCCATTATCGTTGACACGTTTTGCTGCTGGCCAACTGGACTATTGGTGAAATGCACGATATTTTTGGTGTAACTTTTTCGGGAATAATTGGTATATCCAAATAAATAGGGTGAATAAATGATTTCATCTTCATTACCCATGCTGTCTAATATTTGAATAGGGTTCCAGTTTAAAGACTCTGGATGACTATGCGTTGCATGAAACTTTATATCGTCTAATGCCTCCACTCCAACTTGCGAATTTATATGTTGATTTTGAATAAAGCCTTTACCATAATTCTGAGCACAAAGGCTTAGAAACGTACACCAAATATCGGTTGGACATAGTGCCCATGCTACTGAAAACTCTGATGGTAGTTTTTTATAAAACCCTTTAAGTTCTTCACGGTTTTTTGGGAAGCTTAAACCTGTATTTCCAAGAAGGTCTTTTCTATATGAAGCCACTAAAGCCGCTGCATCTATAGGCGTTGCATAGAAATGGCTGTTGTAATTATATATATCATAACATTTACCTAAAGCGTCAGATTTTAATAGTTCTAATGCTCCCGAAGAAACACATGTTTCTAATTTAAGTAACAATCCATTTTTATCGGCTTGCCCCATGTAAGGATGGTCAATAGTTATAAAATCGTACTTACCAATTAAATCCTCTATTGGCATGTCTCCAAATTCTTTTAAAGAGCGTACATCCCATTGAATATTTACTTTCGGATTTGTTTTTTTGAATGCCTTTGATGCTGCAATCAGAGGTTCATACCCTCGTGGGTGGTCCCACGCTATACCTTTAAGTTCAATCATTTTAGATTATGATTATTTATTTTTTCAATTTACAACCAGCAAATATTTACTGGTGTTTGTACTTCTAATTTTGATTGTTCTCGCAGCGTTCCATTTTTTGGATTAATTTGAAAAACAACTAATGTATTTGAATCTTGATTTGCTGCAATCAACCATTTACCTGTGTTATCAATATTGAAATCTCTAGGTGTTTTACCATTAGTAGATTGATGCCCCACAAGATTCAATTGTTTAGTTTCACTATCTATTCTAAATATTGTAATAGTTTCTGATCCTCGGTTTGAAGCATACAAAAACTTCCCGTTTGGATGAATTCTTATAGCTGCACCACCAATAGCTCCCGTATGATTTTCTGGAATAAAACTTAGTTTTTGTACGATTTCAGGTTTACTTCCTTGTAAGTCAGCCACAGAAATTTCACCTGTTAACTCTCCCAATATATAAGCAAAATCTTCGGCGTTATCCATAACCATGTGCCTTGAACCGCTACCCTTCTCAATTGTAATATCAAGATTTGGTTTAGCCTCCCATTTTTTAGAAATAGGATTTAGTTGATATGCCTTGGCCGTATCTAAAGTTAAGTCTACTCCATACATTTTATCTTCTCCGAAAGGATATACCATATGGGCATGTGCAGCTTCTTGTCGTTCTGCATTAGGCCCTGTACCTTTGTGTTTCATCTCTTGCGAACAAGGTGCTAAACTCCCATCGTTTAGAATTGGAAAAGACAATAAATTTCCTGAAACATAATTAGCTAACACCAGTTTATCCTCAATTATATCTAAATGACATGCATAATCTCCATTTATTTTTTGTGAGTTTAAAAGTGTTAATGCCCCATCTTTTTCAATTTTATACGCATACACTTTAGGGTTTAAGTTTTCAAACATTTCCTCAAGAGCATAGAGATATTTTTTGTCTTCAGAAATTGTAAGATAACTAGGGCTACGTTGTTTTGTATAGTACAGGTTTTTAATTTCTCCAGTTTCTAAATTTAGCTGAAAGCACCCTATACCATTACCTGTTGGGTTTTCGGCAGGTGCACCCGCTTGCGTGTAACTTCCTGTATAGAATATTGCCATACTTTGTAGCGTTAATGTTAAGAAAATCAATTTCATAAATAAATTATGATTTATTATTTTTTACGTGGTGGCCGTGGGTCATACTGTATGGTATGATTCATATACGCACCATCTATATAAAGGTCTGAACCATTAATATAGGCTGCCATATCACTAGCAATAAAGGCTACAGTATTTGCAACTTCGGTAACATTACCTACGCGTCCAGATGGAATCCAATTGTTGAATTTTTCTCGACCAAATTTGTTAATTTCTTCTCTATTCATATTAGTTTCTATAGCTCCTGGTGCTAGAGAAACCACTCTTATATTACTTTCTGCTAATTCTAGAGACAAGCATTTTGAGAACATTTTTAAACCCGCTTTTGCAGAACAGTAATGAATTAAGCCTTTTCTTGGTACAACATCATGAATGGATGAAATGTTTATGATAACACCAGATTTCTTTAATTCCATTCTTCGTCCCGCTTCTTGAGCACACAAAAAAGGACCTTTTAGATTGATGTCTAATACTCTATCCCATTCATCTTCTTCTAAATCTAAAACATGCTCTACGCTTTCACTACCAGCATTATTTACTAAAATATCTAAACTGCCGAGTTCTTCATCTAGTTTATTAAACATAGCTTTAACCTCTTTAAATTTAGATACGTTTGCTCTACCAATAGCTACTTTTACATCAAAAGACTTTCTTATCTCTTCGGCAACAACTTCTGCCTTTTCTTTATTACTGTAATAATTTATAAAAACATTTGCACCACAAGCTGCTAGTTGCTTACAAATTTCGGCTCCTATGCCTTGGCTTCCCCCAGTAACTAAAGCTGTTTTTCCAGTTAAATCAATATGTTTCATGTTGCTTATGTTTACTTTACTGTATTAAAAAGAGTTTTAACCTTTTCCTTTAATTCAATTTGTTTCTCTTTACTTAATTCAAAGAATTCAAAATCAGAAATGTGTGTGTTCGATTTTTCTATAATTATAACTTCACTACCTTCTTCCATGGCTATATTATGCCACATATCTTGTGGGATATTATAAACTTTTTGTTGTTCCATGAGTTGCAATTCAAAAACGGGCTCTCCATCTTCTATTTTGGCTGCAATTAATACTGAGTTTCCTTTTGTTAAAACAAAAACCTCATCTGTTTCTAGATGAACATCTAGTTTTTTTATATTATCAATATGCTGCTCTTCTTGATAGTTAAGTTGAGCTACTTGCCATCCTTCTCGTATTAAAAAAGGATGGTACCCATCGCCCTCTATTTTATATGTTTCTATCATTTTATGATTTGTTTCTAGTCTTAATTAATGAATGCCAGTGTTTTTCTATGTCTTCTAAAGTTTTTCCTTTTGTTTCTGGAACAAATTTCCATATAAACCAAATGGCTGGCATGGTTAAAAAGGCATACAAAAAGAAGGTTCCAGAAGCATTAATAGTTTCTATTAAAACAGGATTGGTAAGCGTGACTACAAAACCAGTAACCATTAATGAGAAACTTCCGATAGACACCGCTAAACCTCGTATTCTAGTGGGGAAAATCTCACTAATAATAACCCAAACAATTGGACCAAATGAGAATGCGAAACTTGCAACGTACATTAGTAACGGTATGATAACATATTGTGAACCAATAGCGAACAATATACCAACACCTGATAATGAAATAAAAGCGCCTACAACTCCTATAAGTAGTAGTTTTTTTCTACCAAACTTTTCAATCTGAGAAATGGCTACAAACGTAAATGCACTATTTACAACCCCCACTAAAACCGCACCTAAAAAAGCACTTTCTACACTTTTTACAGATTCGTTAATAATATTTGGTGCATAGTACATTATTGCTGCAATACCGCTTAAATGCGCAAACATTGGAAGTAGAATACCTATTAAAAGTGGAATTCTTAAAAACGGTTGAAACAATTCTTTAAAGCCTCCTGTCTCTTCTTTTTCTAGAGCCTCTATTTCTTTCATCTCCAGTTGTGCTTCTTCTTTTCCAAGTATCTTTTCCATTATCGCTAACGCTTCAACTTTTCTCCCTTTAGTAATTAACCATCTAGGGGTTTCTGGCACTATAAAAAGTAAGCCTAAGAATAGTAATGCAATAGGAACTTCTGTACCAAACATACCACGCCATAATTCATCTACAAATAGCCAATTCCAAAATGAAGACGGCTCTTTAGTAATGACTCCTGCCGCATCGCCTGCATTACTTAATACAATCCAATCTATTAAAAAGGCTAATAAAATACCTAAAGTAATGGACAACTGATATAAAGACACCATTTTGCCTCTACTCTCTGGTTTAGAAAGTTCCGAAATATAAATTGGTGCTACTACAGATGTTATACCAACACCAATACCGCCTATTAATCTGACTACTATTAAGAAATTAAAAGATGTAGTAACATCTGATGTTATCCAAAAGTTGTTATCCAAATTACCTAAAAATTGTGGCGGTAACATAGAACCTAAGGCCGATACGGTTAAACAAAGTGCCGCTAAAACAAGAGCCTTTTTTCTTCCAAATTTATCTGTTATAGACCCTGCCACTACGCAGCCTAAAATTGTACCCAGTAATGCTGATGATACTACCCAACCTAACATGGCTGCGGACAATTGAAAGTGCTGTTCTAAAAACGAATTACAGCCAGAGATAATAGCTGTATCGTATCCAAACAGAAATCCTCCGATGGTAGACACAAAACTGATTCCCAATAAATAGTTAGATTTTTTAGTACTCATAATATGTGGTTTTAGTTTAGTTAGTTTGCATTTTACTTTTACATAATTCCGAATTTATTATAAGCGTCAACAGTACTCATACCTTCTTCTAAAGCTTTTTTAACTAACTGTTCGCCTCTAGCTTTTCCTATGGCACCCATAAATGCTTCTTCTTCAACAGCTTTAGGTACTATAATTACACCATCTCTATCTCCATAAATAATATCTCCTGGATTGATGCGCGTACCTTCAATTTCAATTGGCACTCTATAATCTATCACTTTTCCTCGTGGACCTTGGTCTTGTGCATAACCACCATAAGAAAATGTTGGAAAATTAAGCGATAAAACTTCGTTTGTATCTCTGGAATAGCCATGAAGTACAGCCCCAGATGCCTTGAGTTTCATAGCTCTTGTACTCATTAATCCACCCCAAAGTGCATATCTTGGAGACGACCCTGAACAGATGTAAACTTCATCTTCTTTTAAATCGTCTAAAGCTTCGAACATAATCCCAAAAGGTTTTTTCATCATTGGGTTATTGGTATTTTCAGCAGACTCTTCAAAAACATCCGCTTCTAACACAGGCATAGCTCTTCCTATTAAAACAAAATCTGTGTTTAAAGGTTTTATATTTGGTGGAAGAAATTGATGTTGATAACCAAGTGTATCTAAAATATCGCCTACTAAGGCAACGAATAATTCTGATTTAGCTATACTGAATAGCTCTTTATCATTTTTCCATGTTTTCTTTGTACTGCTCATATAATTTAATTACAAAATATTAATTAGTTGTTTAGTAGAATCTTATAGGTTTCAATAGCGTTGTTACCTAAATCAATTTTTATATTCTTACCATTTACATCAAGTGTTTTAACTTCCTCTTCAATTAAATTTGTTTTAATCACTTCTGAAGCTGCTTTAGGTAAAGTAATTGTTGGTTGACTATTTTTCCCATCAAGCTCAACAAGTCTTAAAATAAGTGCATTTTCATCTTCCGCTTTTTTAATAGTACTAACGCGTACCATAGGGTCTGAAACGTTAAAGAAGCTATGACTTGTAGGTAAAGTTCCTGAATAGTTTTTCTTGTCTTGTTTTACAACTTGTAATGGGTGGTTTGAACCATTTCCAAATTGATAAGACGTTTCATCATTGGCTTTATTTGATGTTATTGAAAACTCAAAATGATGATCTCCTGTTTGATGGTACCAATTCCCTTCGCCGTGGCAACTTTTATGTGATGCCATAAGAATACCTTGAAGCACTGTATATTCTACCGATTCTCTCGTTGGATCTATCCAGTCTGCCAACGATACATCCGTAGCTAAGGTTACTTGAAAACCATCTTTTTCTGAAGAAATAAAATTCATTACTTCTCTTGGATGAATCTCTACAGGTTTTTGATCGTAAGTTCCACCCCACGCCCACCCGCGTGGTGCTTCTTTCATTTCTGACTTTCCTACTTCTGCAATTGCAAGAGGTACTTCATATTTAATTGTGGAATCCTCCATATCTAAAGGTAGCATGAATCTAAACTCACGATTGTGAGTACCATCCCAGTTTAAAATATCAACTGAAAAATCGATTTTCTTAATATGGTGATGCACTTTTACATATTGAACAATATCTGCATGTTTAAACTTAACCTTGTTTTTATACTCGGTATAAACTGCCCCATCACTTACTATTTCCCAATTTGCTGTATGTTGACTTGTTTTATTAAAACCGTCCATTTTAGGTTCTGTCATTTGGGTAAACTCCCCTGCACCATTACCATCATATTTCATGGTAATAATATCTCCACCTGCAAATCTTGTTGTTTTTACTACTTCCCTATTTAACTTCTTATCAAACAAATAAGTTAAACCACCATCTCCTAATCGTAATGTGTAAAATTCGTTACTTAGTGCGTTAGGGGATACCGTTTTTTTAATCTTAACTGATTTTTTTCCTTTTTTTAAGTAAAATGTAGCATATCCTAAAGAAGGAATGTTTGGAGCCACAAATTCCAGTGTTCTTTTTCCGTCTCGTTTCGTTATCTGTGAAGCAACAGCTGTTCCGTTGGCATCAACAACGTAATAATTTGAATTATCCTTTAATTCTACAGCTGCGGTAGTGGTTCTTGCCCAAGAAAGGTCGTTATAAACAACAATGGCATTGTTGCGGTTGGTTTTTACTTTTTTAGTGATTGATTGAAGTGATTTTTCAATTAATCTATCTGCTTCAGAAGCTGCAAATTCTAATTTAGAACGAAAAATACTATCGGTTATATGTCCGTTCTTTCCTCCCCAACCATGATCTGGATAAATGGATTCTTCAAAGGCATTAGAAATTTCTTCTGTCGGATAATCATCAAATGACCCTTTCAAAACCGCATCTACTGAAGCAAAAATTTCTGCTGAAGGCAACAAACGTCCTGCTTTTCTTGAAGCAGTAATTGCTTTTGCATGTCCTGGTCCATGAATATAAGACCATATATTTGGTCTTTCTCCAGAAATTGTTTCAAAAACGGCATCTGGTGTTTTTACTTCATTCATTAATGCGGTTACCGTAGAATGCCTTAGTATTGGCATTTTTACACCTGTTTTCTTTATAATAGCATTCCATTCAGACACAATATTCCCATAATTTGCAGGTCCAGCAGCGTCGTTACTAATTAATATAGCAAAATGAGGTGGCAGATTTCGTTCTTTATAATAATCTCCCCACATTTTTACTCTTGATTGTAATTTGTGCATTGCCTCAATGGCATCTTGTTCAAAAAGTTTATAAAACATAACCGCCCAACCATAATTTCCTGGGCTATATGTTGGTATTGATGAACCATCAGGTGAATACCAATTATAGAAACCTTCTTTCATTCTTGAAACAAATAAGTTTTCTACACCAGATTTTGCTAGTATTTGAGGAAACTGTAACGTTCTTCCTGGTACGTCTGTATTAAAAGCGGTAACCACATCGTTACCTTCAAAATTCTTTTTAAGCCAACGTCTTCCAAAATACATTTCTCGAATCAATTGTTCATCGGTTTGCATCCCTTCATAAGGTTGATTGTAGGTTGCTCCCCACGTAAATCTTCCTTCGTTAGAGCGTGTCATAACCTCTTGCTTTCTATCTGGAAACTCTTCAATAAATTCTTTAAGGTTTAGCGTTTGTTCCATTCCAAAATGAAACCCTTTATCGTCATGCATGATGTCTAAGGCTGGCGCAATAATATCATGTATACGTTCATGTCTACAATGGCCAGGTGTATCCATCCACGCTATATCTTGGTGTGATGAAGAAATAACATGAAATGTACCTTCTTCAAAATACCCCCAGTCTGTTGTCACTAAAGGTGTGAATAATTGCTTTGTAGTATACTTTCTAGAAGTACCAACGAATGTCATGCTTTCTGGTGTTCCAAAAACTGGCAACCAAAGCCACGCTTTACCATCTTCATATTTAACCTCTATTGTTTTACCACTTTCTAAAACTACTTTTTTATAATGTTGATGCTTCTCAACATCTAAACTTGCTTTAGCTAATAAATTTCCGGTAACCTCTGTATATTCATAAGGTTCTACGTAATTAATGTTGATTGTTTTTTGTCCAAATGCAAAACTAAAAACTAGCATTAGGATTAAAATTGAGTGTTTTTTCATTACTATTAATTTTAATTATATTTTCACTAAATCGGTTTAGTTATTGATTAAAAAATTATTTTACTCATAATAATTGACCACAAGATTCTCTTATTTCAAGTTTTGTTTTTAAGACAGTTGGCTTTATGTCTTGCTGAACTGTGCTTTCAATTTTATTTAATAATATTTCTATGACTGAACAACCTATTTCTTTAATAGGCTGAATTACCGCTGTAATTGGTGGCTCAACAATATCAAAAGCACTTAACTCATCAAAACTAACAATTGCTACATCTTGCGGGACATTTATATTTAGTTTTTTAAGTACTCTTAATCCTTGTGAAGCCAAATAATGCGTTGCAAATACAATAGCATCAACAGGCGTTGAACTTAATATTAATTTTGATACAGCCTTTTCAATTTCCTCTAAATATGCTTCGCGCTCAATTTCAATTATATACTCTTTTCTTGATTCAATATTAAAACTTTTCAATGCATCATTATATCCCAAAAGTCTTTGCGCAATAGGTTCTAAAGCTGGTTTCAATGTTATCAACCCTATTTGTTCTCTGCCTAAATTTAAAAGGTGCTCAGTAATTTTTTTAGTGCCTAAATAATTATCAACTACCACATAATCGGTATCCTTATTAGGGTAATGTCTATCAAACAAAACAAAAGGAAACTTCTCTTTTTTTAAAAAATCAATTTCTTTTTGATTCTTCTGCGTAGATGCTATAATTAGTCCATCCACTTGCCTATTTAACATTGACTGTATTAGCTCTCCCTCCTTTTCAGGATCTTCATAAGAACTACTAAAAAGTACTGTGTACCCTTGTTCTTTTGCTTTCCTTTCAATTACACCCGATACTTTAGAATAAAATGTATCTGAAATATTAGGAATAATTAAACCAATAGTTTCACTCTTACCTCTACTTAACCCACGTGCTAATTGATTTGGAATATAGTTATGCTTTTTAGCATATTCTATTATTCTTTGCTGGGTATCTTGACTTATTTTATTTTCGTCTCCTTTATCATTCAAAACCAGCGAAACTGCCGTCTTGGAAACATTTAAATCATTTGCAATATCTTTCAGGTATACCTTTTTCATTTAGTAAAACTAAAACGGTTTAGTCTTAGCTATACAAATAAAGTTAATTAGATTTAAATTTCCTAAATTTTTGCTTTTAAAATTTAATATACATAAATCAACTGAACAAAATTATTGTTTATTAACCTTCTTATAAATTGAAAAAGTTAAACTACTACCCGTTTGCAATTCACAAAATAACCGTACCATGAAATATATAAGAAACACAACAATGGTAATATAAATGAAAAGTTAACCTCTGAAACACCTAATACTTTAGTATCAGATACGCCATTACCTCCCAAATCTATAATCATGCCTTGCAATTTTGGCATTAATGCTCCGCCAACAATAGCCATTACTAATCCTGCTGACCCAACTTTTGATTGCTCTTCAGTTAAATCTCCAAGTGCAATTCCATATATTGTTGGAAACATTAAAGACATACAAAATGACACACCCACTAGCGCATACAAACCAACAATACCGTTAATAAAAATAGTACCTAAAACAAAACACATTGCCAATACAGCAAAAACCATTAACAAGTTACCAGAACTCATAAATCTTAACATATAAGTGCCAATAGCTCTACCAATTGTGAATAATATAAACGCAGCCATTTGATAATAGCCTGCTGTAACACTATCCATACCAATAGCCTCTGCATACTGATAAATGTAAGTCCAACACATTATTTGGGCACCAACATATAATATTTGAGCTAAAACACCTAAAGTGTACTTACTATCTTTAAACAGGTTACCAAACGTATCACTAATACTAGGCATTGCGCCTTCCTCTTTAGATTGTGGCATTTTAGCAACCAAAAACAAAACAAAGATGCCTAGAAGAACGAGCCCAAGAATAACATAAGGATTTCTAATTACTAATAAATCTGATGTTTTTATTAAAAGTTTTGAAGCTTCATCTAAAGCACTGAAATTTTCTATATCATCAGATTTTAAATTTTTTAAAACAAACTGTTGCGCAACAAATAATCCTACAATTAATCCTATTGGATTAAATGCTTGTGCCAAATTTAAACGTTGAGTTGCTGTTTCTTTTGGCCCCATAGCAAGTGCATAAGGGTTGGCGGCAGTTTCTAAAAAAGCTAATCCAAAAGTTAAGACATATAGCCCCAAGCAAAAAAACCAAAATTGCTCTGTTGTTGCGGCTGGATAAAATAATAAAGCGCCAACGGCATATAAACCTAAACCTATGAGAATACCAGTTTTATAAGAATACTTCCTCATAAACATAGCAGCTGGTAAAGCCATACAAAAATACCCGCCATAGAATGCCATTTGCACCCATGCTGCTTGTGAATTTGAAAGCTCTAACACCTTTTTAAATGCTTGAACCATGGGGTCTGTAACTGCATTTGCAAAACCCCAAAGCGCAAAAAGTGATGTTACCAAAATAAAAGGCAATAGCATCTTTTTAGGGACAACTTCAATTTTTTGTTTTGAATTCATGTATTGAATTTAAATTATAGAGTTTAATTTATAAACATCAAATGTCGCATTTAAGCTATAATAGCATACAGACATTTTATTCAAAAACATGGATGTTTTCAAAATGAAAAATTTTAGAACGCCTTAAAAGACATAAAAAACACTTTACTTTAATAATTTACTAGGAGCGTAACCAAATTGCTTTTTAAAAACCCTACTGAAATATAAGGGGTCATTAAATCCAACCATATCCGATACTTCAGAGACATTGTAGTTTTTAGTTTTTAAAAGTTGAGCTGACTTTTTTAAACGAATGGTTCGAATGAACTCGTTAGGAGACAAATCTGTTAACTGCTTTATTTTTCTGTATAATTTAGAAGAACTCATAGCCATTTCATCTGAAACGAAACTTGGCGATAAATTAGGTTCGTTTAAGTTGGTTTCAATAACTTCTTTGATTCTAGATACTAAATCAATATCAATTTGAGAATGTGCCAAGGTCATTACATCGCTTTCTGCAACCCCTGAAAAACGTTGTTTTAAATCAAAATGAATTTTTATAACGTTATCTATTCTCGATTTTAATAAGGCGGGGTCAAAAGGTTTAACTAAGTAGCCATCTACTCCAATTTTATAGCCCTTAATTCTATTTTCGTTTTCTGCCAAAGCTGTTAACAAAATAACTGCTATATGACTAATATTTTCATCATTTTTTAAGGCTTCTACAAACTTAAAACCATCCATTACTGGCATCATAACATCTACTACGCACAATACTGGTTTTATCTTTTTACAAATTTCTAAGCCTTCTTTTCCATTTTCAGCTTCATAAACTGTAAAAAAGTCAGACAAATAGTCTACAGCATATTTTCTAAGTTCAGAATTATCTTCTATAACTAATATTTTATGCTTAACATCAATATTTAAATTTTTGGTTTTAGATTCAGTTTGATTCAACACTAAAGGAGCTTCTTTAATAATTTCCTCAGTATTCTTTTGAGAATTCTCAGTATCTACTTCTTGTATTTCTTCAGTTGTAAAAGCATTTTTATAAACTGGCAATTCAATAGTAAATACACTTCCTTTTTTAGTTTCACTTTCAACCTTTATTAAGCCTTTATGAATTTCTACCAAGGCTTTTACTAAGGAAAGTCCTATACCAGTTCCCGTTGTATTCTTCATACTATTTTTAGCTTGATAAAATCTTGAAAATATTTTTTCCTGACTTTCTGAGGGTATACCAATACCATCATCACTAACTTCAATGATTAAGGTTTTATTTTTTTTATCTCCGATACCTATAAATAAATCAACATTACCATGATTATCAGTAAATTTCATTGCATTTGACAACAGATTATAAAGCATCTTATTCAACTTATCAATATCTACCCAACACATAATTGCATCGTCTTCGGTATTGAAATTAAAATTGATGTTTTTTGACTGCGCTAACTCTATAAAAGAATAGAAAACACTTTTTGTGCTTTGTATTACATCAACTTCTGAAACTTTTAGTTTTAGTTCTCCAGTTTCAGCTCTTCTAAAATCTAATATTTGATTTACTAGTCTTAAAAGTCTGTTGGCATTTTGATGAATTAAACCAATTTTATGTTTTGATTGACTTCCTCCAACTTGTGCATTTAGTAATTGTTTTGCTGGACCTAAAATTAACGTTAAAGGGGTACGCAATTCATGAGAGATATTTGTAAAAAACCGCAGCTTTTCGTTATTTAATTTTTCATCTCGTTCTCTTTTTACTTTTTCAAGTAAAAGTTCTTGCTTTAGTTGAATACGGTATTTAATCTGTTTTCTTAAAAAATAAATAAAAACTGAAAGTAACACCAAAACCAAAATAAAGAATTGGTATGTTAACCAAAAAGGAGACGATATACTTATATTATAAGTTGATACATCACTCCAATATCCGTTATTATTAGACGCTTTTACCCTCAAAATATAATCATCAGGATATAAGTTAGTGTATTGAACTGTTCTTGAATTACTTGTAGTTGTATTCCAGGTATCATCAAAACCTTCTAGCTTATATTCATAGGTATTTAACCGCTCATTGGCATAAGATGGTATTGCAAACTTTATTGAAAAATTACGATTGCGATATTTTAATTCAACTGAATTATTATAGTTTAAATCTTTATTAAGAACTATTTGATTATCAATTTCAATGCCTGGCAATACTTCCTTGTTTTGTATTTTAAAATCCGTTATTAAAGGCTTAGGCGCGTTGGTATTTTCCTTTATATCAATAGGTGAAAAATATATAATATCCTTGTCTCCACCTATATAAATTCTTGTGTTATCATATTGCAAAAACCCACGTTTATTAATAAGATTTGAACGCACACCATTGTTTATATGAAACGATCTGTACTCGTTTTTTTCTGGGATATACTTTACAATCTTATTATAATTCATATTTAACCATAAACAGCCATGAATGTCAGTTGTCATATCTGTTATCCAACTATTCTTCAATTCTACAGGATTCTCTTTAAGAAAAAAGTCATCTCTTAATGAATCATAATAATTAAGCCCTTTTCGTGTACCTGCCCAAACTGTACCCTTACCATCAATAATAATGTCTTTTATTTTATTATTAGATAATCGTCTTTTATTTTCCTCAAATTTGTAATGCCTTGTTTCTTTATTTTCTATGTTATACTTAACTACACCTTCTTCTGTTGCCAACCATAAAACATCTTCTTTATCAGGTACAATTTTATTAATATCTTGCATAGCATCAAGCTCAGGATTAATTTTTAAAGACGTTCTCTTTTTTAAATCAAACTCAATTAACCCTTCTCCAACAGACCCTATTAATAACTTGGTATCAGAAATTTTATAAAATGTTGATATTGGAGATGATTTTACACCAACATTTAGCTCTGTTACGCTGTTAGTTTTTAAGTTATAGTTTAGAACTTTTCCGCTCCACAATCCTATAAAAAACTCAATATTATCAATGGTATAAATACTACTTATTCTCTTGTAAGATTTTAGTATTTGCTTAAATGCATTACCATATTTTATATACAATCCGTTAGAATTTGTTCCTACTAACACTTTATTATCATAGGTTTTTGCAAAGGAGCTTATAACTGGAATATTGCCACTTGAAGTAAAATTTGCCTTTATAGATTTAAATTGATTTTCGTAAGGATCTAATTTATCTAAGCCATTCTCTGTACCTATCCATAGTATGCCAGATTGATCAAAATAAAGAGATAAAATATAATTATTTACTAAAGAACTCGTGTTTCTAATATCTGGAATATACCTATTAAATGTGTTGTTTTTTATATCCTCAATACTTTCACATTCTATAATACCGTTTAATGTACCAAACCAATATTTTCCATCAGGAGCAATGGTATAGCATCTAAAATAATCAGTAGAATTATCTTTATGAATCAGGCTAAACTCGTTATCAATATTATTAAATTGATATAATCCATCTTTTGTTCCTACATATAACTCATGCAACTTATCTTCTAAAATAAAATAAGCGTCCGAATCATTAATTAATTCACCTTTTTTAGGAGACAACTTATAATTTTTGAAATTAGAAATATTATTTTTTTCATCTATAGTAAGACTAAAAACACCTTTATTAAAAGTTGTAAACCATATTTTACCATCGCTAGTTTGATATATTGACCTTATATTCTTAGCTCCATCTGCATTGACTTTATAAAAACGTTCTTCTTTTTTATTAAAATAACATATTCCATTTTGCATGGTACCCACCCAAAGTCTATCTGAGTTATCAATAAAAATAGACCTGATTTTATCTCCTACAATTGCATTCTTCTTATTTTTATTGCTATGATACGTTTTAAATGTGTGTGTTGGAATATTGTATTTAGTTAGACCAAAATCTGTTGCAATCCAAAGATTATCGTGCTTGTCTGCAACAATCTCCAAAATATCATCACTATTCAGAAAATTAGAATCATCAACTTTAACTTCAAAGGTTTTAAAATCGTAACCGTCAAACCTGTTTACTCCTCCAAATGTACCAATCCACAAAAAGCCTTTACTATCTTGTACAATAGACCTTACTGAATTGTGAGACAATCCATTTACTTCATTATAATGTTCAAAAACGAGTTCTTGAGCACTTGTTATGCAAGTACAAATAAAAATGAAAAATATAAACAGTCTATTCGTTTTCAAATTAGTGCTCGATATTTAGTTAACTATAATTTTGTGCTCCTCTAAATTTATCACAAAATTTTGAGATGGCTCACCATTTAAAAACTTTTTAAAGATGAAACAAAACTGATTGAAGTCTTTTTGTCTATTAGAAGGTGTTTTTAAATGTTGGAATTTATCCTGAAACAGTTCAATGATTTGTTTGTAATTATCTAATCTTTTTTCTCCAATATCACTAAAAGCAAGAGCATCGGCAGAACGCAGTCGATATAAATCAAAAAGCATATCAAAACCTGCCCAAGTTTTAAATTCAGTATTATTTTTAGTATCCCCTGAAGCAAATTTTAGTAAATCCTCCCCTGTTGCTTCTACTAGAAAATCGGTAAAAGAAATATTCCAATCTTCTTCTAAAAATCGTAATCGCACCAATTCCTTTAAATGAAATTGGGTGAAATCTTTATAACTTTTAGCTTTTAAAATAGTAGAATCCCATACTGTTTTTGAATTACTTTTTTTCAGATGTTCATACTCTTGCTTGTATAGCGGAAATAACTCCCTAAATCTAGGAACACTATCCACTACAATAGTTTCTATTTTAAATTCTTTGGCTGATACAGTTGCAATTTTATACGCTGGAATATATGCTGCTAATGATGGAATTTGAATGTTTACCAAACTACCACTTTTAAAAGTTGCAACGCCCGTATCATTAATATGCATATGACCGCCAAAATGGACTTTTACACCAGCATTTACAAAAGCTTTTGCAACAACTTCTTTAGGTGCTCTGTGCAATTGCATTTTAGTTTCTCCTAATAAATTTTGAATATGTTCTGAGGCACCATCGTTAAAATCTACAGTTGGATAATGACTAAAAACGATTAGTTTTTTATTTAACTTTTCTGCACGTTGTGTAACAGTTTTAATCCAATTTAGCAGGTGTTTTTTATGCGTTAAAACATTATTATAACCAATACTTGCACTACCGTAATTTTTTGAATTCCTTGGCACATAAACATTCGCATCAATAGCTAAAAACCAAAGCCCTTCCGTGGGTTCTACCAAATAACTTACATCTGGAATTTTGTTTCCAAAAGGCGGAATTTCATAATTTCTATTTGATAAATCGGCTTGTTGTATTGCCTCATTAAACTGATAATTTGAATACGTATAATCTGAAAACGGTGTTTCCCAATACACATCTTTTTCCTTTGGAAAAAACCCAAAATCCTTTAATTCGGAAAGTATTTCTTTATACCCCAACTTAGCAATATCTTTGGTAAAAATGGGGTTCAATTCTTGATTTTCTTCAGCTTTAAACGCTTTTTCTGAACTAAAAATAGGTTGTTGTTTTCCGCCTTCTCCAAGAAAATCGTATTTACCCGACTCTTGGTAAAACGGGCGCACAGGGTCATGATTACCTGTTGTAAGTATAAACTCAATATCATGCGCTTCTGAATACTTTTTTAATATTTGTTTTAGCCCTTTTATATTCAGCATTTGTCCGTCGTCACTAAAATCCCCTGGCAGCACCACGTATTTTATGTTACGAGACGCTACATCATCTAAAGCAGCTAAAAAAGCAAAATAGTTTTCGTTGAATAATCGCGTAGATTGCAATTGCGATTGCATGGTTCTTACCAAGGTATATTTGCCTGTTGCTGAATTTAAAACACCTTTATACTCATTATCTGAAAACGTGCCGTAAATATCTTGCAGATGCACATCTGCCATAAAAGCCACTTTAAAGCTCTTATCTGTTTTTCCTTGCTTCTCATTACAAGAAAACAATAGCAAACCAATAAAAATGACACTAAGTCTTTTGAACATTTAGATACTACATTTTAGTTTCTGGAGGAAATGCATACGATTTTTTCCATCCTCCAAAGTCGATTAAAATTTGGTCTATCATTACGCCAGCATCTACCATCCAAATTTTCAATTTGTGTTTTCCTGCTGTATTTACAATTTGCTTTACAGATTGTACGGATGCATTTTTTAATACATTTTGTTTCCAAGCATCACTTCTCCCAAAAGTTTGAAAATCGACTATAACAGGTTCTGCATCATCAATAGCTATGGCACAACGCACACCTGTTTTGTTATTAGGCGCATGTGTTGGAATGGCTTGTAAAAACACATCAACCTCTCCAAAATTAAACGCATAAAAATCGTATTCTAAAATAGGACTATTTTGTTTTATAGCTTCCAATTCTATTTCAGACTTTGCTTTTCGTGGTAATGCCACACTTACATTTCCTGTGTAACCAACACCATTAAAAGTAGTCCATTTTGCTTCTTTCCCATCAACTTTACGAGAAAAGTTTTCTGCATTTATAGAAACAAATCCTTTGTCTTCAACAAAGCCTTTGTAATCTTCCAACACTTTTAATTTTGGATTAAAAACAGACACCCCAATATGTGTTTTCTTATCTTTTGAAATAAAATCTATTCCAGAATTTACTTTAAAACTTGGTGGAATCAGTTGATAATCGTGCCCTAAAGGTGCTTCTTTTCTGTTTTCTCCTTTCGGGACTTTATCCCAATCTATAGTTACCCAAATACGCTCTTCTAAATGGTTTTTATTTAGTTTTCCTGATGTTTTCGATACTATAATCCAATCTGCTTTAGGCACTGCTTCCCATTCCAATTCATCTTTTCCTTTTAAAAATAAATCGATGTAATACTTGTTTTTGGTGTAAGCATTAAAAACGGGTAAAACATCGGCATAGGAATTTATAACCGCATCATTTACTTCCATTTGATAGCTTTCTAAAGCCATACCCAAAATACTCGTTTTTTCTTTTAAAGGGATTGTTGCCGTTGGTTCAGCAAACACAGGCAAATGCCTTGGCGCCATTGTCATAATATGCTTCCACTTTCCGTTTTGGAGCGTATTGTTAAAATAGTCCGTTTCTTTTTGAATTGCTTTAAATGCATCAAAAGATTTCGTAGCAAAATCGCTAGCACTTTGTCTTCCTTGAGCTGCAACAAATTTATTTTTATAACTGTAAAGCCATTTAAGATTTAAATTTGATGCGCCTGTAATGGGATAATGAATTAGTTGATAAAAGGCATCTTTTCGGTATGCTGGAATGTTTTTTTGAATTTCATTTACATCACTAATTAAATTTTGATGCGCTTGAATGCGCTTACCAACTTCATCTCCATAATGATATTGTGTCAACTCTGTTTCTCCTGATTTGGTAACTGGTTCTACGCTACTCCAAGCCATAAATTCTGGTCTGCGCTGAAAGGCTAATCGGTTATATTGAAACATCAAATTGGTAATAGCTTTTGCGTTTTCTTTTCCAAATGCATTAGCACTCCAATTTAGATGATGATTTTTAACTGAATCGTCATTTTTAAAAGTATCAATATTCCAAGCCATATCTAAAAATAACTCGATATTATATTCATGTGGTTTGATATCGCCACAATTTAAAATCCAAATGTTTTGAGACCCAAACTCATAGGCTTTCGTCATTTCCTCCCACATTAAAACAGGATTTGTAGAATTTAACCATAGGTAATCGTGGGGTCTTCCCCAATACGAGGTATGGTAATAAACTCCTGCCCCTCCACTTCTTTTTTGTTCATCTTCATTACTCAATTGGCGCATGTATCCGTAATTATCATCGGTCCAAACCAAACTAATATCTTCGGGCAAGTCTAAACCACTCTGGTAATAATGCAACACCTCTTTATAAGGTACAAATGCCTGTGGTTTTGCAACTCCTCGCTTTGTATTGGCTTTAAGAATTTCGCGTTGATCGGTTATTACTTTTTCTAATAATTTTACTTGAGAATCGGTATCATCTTCGCCAACTATCATAGGTGAATCGTGTTCTCCACGCATTCCAACGGTATAAATACCTTCAAAATTTGCCGTTTCTTTTGCTCGTTTTTTAAATAATGATTTTATGGATTCTGAATTCGTATCGTATCTATAATCGCCCATAGTTTCATGATGCCATTCTGCGTTTATATTACACAGCATGGGTTCTGCATGCGAACTCCCAATAACTATAGCATAATTATCGGCAACTATTTTATTTTCTGGATAATGATAAAATGCCTTTGTACATTTATGCATTGCAGGCCAAATGGTATTGGCTCTTAAACGCAATAAAAGCTCAAATACTTTTGCATACGTTTTCGGACCAATATCTCCCGTTTCTGGTTCGTAATTTAATGCAGCCCACCGTTGTAAGCCCCAATCTTCATCATTTAAAAAAATGCCTCGATATTTTACTGATGGCGCACCATAAATCTTGTTTTCTATGTTTAAAACTAATTCTTGTTGCTTTTCTGGATTAACATCTGCCCACCATTCCCAAGGAGACATACCAATCATTCGAGATATTTCTAACAGTCCGTAGGCAGTTCCTCTTCGGTCTGAACCGATAATTACTAATGCTTTTTTTATTCCTTTTGAAGGATTATTTATAACTTGAATGTTATATGTTTCCCATTTGCCTTTAATTTGAGAAACATCAATATTATGATTTTTAACGAATTGCTGAATTACTTTGCTTTTCCCTAATGTACCTGCAATAATTTGGTATGCTGCTTTATTTTGATGAGTTGCAACTGTTTTTCCTGAAACATTTTTTACATCGTTTGCTAAAATTTTAGAAGCAATTCTAACCACTTCCGCATCTTTTTTATCAATGTGTATTGAAGCTATTTCTCCATTTTTAACCAATGGGAATTGAATCGTATTTTGCCCCCATGCGGAAAGACAAAACATTAAGAATAAGAGTTTAAAGAGTTTAGTCATTGTATTCTGCTGCTTTTTTAATCCTTTCATAAGTGCCATCATCAAACTTCACTTCAAAATCAGATTTAAATAATGTTGATGGTTTATAATAATCGGTAGATATTACTTGCGCTCCCGATGCTTTTGCTTTTTCAAATTTGGTGTAATCGTTTGTTCTAGCTTCTTTAGTTCCTGCATCGGCACGCGTGCGCACCATATACCCTTTTGCAACTAACTGCTTTATATATTCAAAATCGGTAATGGGATTATTTACAATTCTAAACGCAGCTTCAGGATTTCCTTCTTTACTATTCACAAAAAATACGCGGTTTTTTAGTGTGCTATCACCATTAATGTAAAGCTTGTTTTTTTGTTCTTTTTCATCTAAAACGAAAAGGAATTTCCCTTTACAGTCTTCTAATTTTGGCCAGCCGTTTTTTAAGACTGCTTCTTCCAAATTATTAAAATCTTTCCGCACGTCATCTGGCACTATCAAATCGTCTTTTGAAAAAACCGAACGTATTTCAGCATCTAATTCTTGATAGGCTTTGACTGAAAATGGCAATGGCTTTGTTAACTGTGGTAGTGCTTTATCTTTCGTATTCATTAAGATGATAATTGGTGTATGTGTTGGGTTTTCATCCGACCATTGCTTCATCACGCTTAAACAATCTTTGAATAACAAATGATGACTTCTAAAGTCGATATCTTGAATATGAAACAATTTAAATCCAGATGCTTCTAAAGTATTATCTTCATCATAAGGCATTGGAATAGCTCCAGATTGTTTTACAATTTCTAAACCTTTCGGATTGGAAAAATGACCACCTTTTGGGTCGTAAAACACATCTAATTCTAAATTTCGCAAACCTAGATTTAGCTGTTCTTTAATACTAATATGCTCATATTCTAAAGATTTTGCTTTGCTAGAATCAATAGTTCCAATATAATTTAACAATGGTTTTTCCATACCTATTTTATATGAATTATGACTTCCAATAACCTGAATATCATTCAATTTTAAATGTGTTTTATTTGCACACCCAAAACAGATAACAATAATCAGACATAAAAGAGCCCGTTGTTTCATTTAAATAGATTTTAAAAGTTTCGGTTTTTCGTTGTATAGCTTTAAAATTAGCTCCCCAAATAAGGTATTCGCCCAAGCAAACCAAGACCTAGAGAATTTAGAAGCATCATCTTTATGAAAGGTTTCATGCATAAATCCTGAGCCATTATGCGTATTCATCAATTGTTTGATACACCAAACTATTTCCTCATCATTATCACTTGTCATGGCTCTTAAAATAATGCCCATAGGCCAAATGGTATCTAAACCTGCATGTGGGCCACCTTGCCCTTCGCCTGCTTTCCCTTTAAAATAATAAGGGTTATCATCACTTAATAAATAGGCTCTTGTATTTTTATAGACTTCGGAATCGTAAAACGCTTCATTCATCAAATATTTCATGGCGATTAATGACGGAATATTAGGGTCGTCTATACATACTTTGTTTCCAAAACCGTCTATTTCGTAGGCATATATTTTGCCATAGTGTAAATGCTCTGAAATAGCGTATTTATTTACTGCTTGCAATACTTCGCTAGAAAATGAAGCACATTCTTTAGAAAACAAATCGTCTTTAAAAACCGTTTTATAAACCTCACTTAATTGTGCTAAAGATTCTACTGCAAACAGGTTTGATGGAATTAAAAAGGGGTACATCGTACCATCATCAGATGGTCTAAATGCAGAACAAATGAGTCCTACTGGTTTTATTGGTCTGCCTTTTCCACTAAAAGGTGCTGTAACGTTTTTATTTCTTCTAACGCGTTCAAAATAATAGGGTGTTGTTCCGCTTTTGCGTTGTTCTGTTCTTAAGGTTTCTACTGCTAATCGCATGGCCTTATCCCAATCTGCATCAAAAACAGAAGTATCTCCGGTTTCTTTATAGTATCCGTAAGCCAAACGAACGGCATAACATAAAGAGTCTATTTCCCATTTACGTTCGTGAATACCTGACTGTGGCGTTGGTTTATCGTCTTTCCATTTTGTTGGTCTTGCAACATCTTTGTAAAATGCATTGGCATAAGGGTCTAGCAACACGCATTTGGTTTGCCTATTTATTAAGCCTTTAAATAAATTTTTTAGTTTTTCATCTTTATGAACCAAAGGTAAATATGGCCAAACTTGAGCTGTAGAATCTCGCAACCACATGGCATCAATATCGCCTGTTATAACAAATGTATCTGGTTTATCATCAATAATCTCATAATCTACTGTGGTGTCTAAAGTATTTGGAAAACAGTTTTCAAACATCCACGCCAATTCTTTATTACTGATTCCTTTTTTTACATTTTTTATAGTTTTTTCAACCGCATCACTAACAAATGTTCTTTTAGAAGGAATGGGTCTGTTGGAAGGATACGCTTGAAAATTCTGAGCTACTCCTAAAGCAGAACAGTTTAATGCTGTAAGTCCAGCAACACCCAAAGCACTTTGTTTTATAAATTTTCTTCTTGTTGTCATTTATTTAAGAATTAGCATCTGAAAATGGTACGAATAAAATAAGGATTAGTGCCTCTAAGAAAATAGATATCATCCTAATACACTAAAGATAATACACTTTAATTATCTCTGGCTTCCATTTTCATGTTAAGTACACCACCACTCGTTATGTCTTTATGAAACAAGGTAAATTCTTTTAATGACTTACCATTAAAGGTCGCTTCTTTTGCAAAAACGTTGGTTTCATTATTATCAGTGGCTAGAATTTCTAAGGTTTTTCCTGAATAATAATCGGGATGCAATTGAATGGAAATTTTATCGAAAATAGGACTTCCTATTTGATATTCTGCATCTGCATCTGTTCCGCCATTTATTTGGAATAAACCAATTTTCATTAACACAGCAAGACTTCCCATTAATCCTTGGTCTTCGTCTCCATTATAACCTGTTGATGGTGCTAAACCTCCAAAAACGGTAGATGTTACTTTTCGAGACCAATACTGTGTTAAGTCTGGTCTGCCCAGTTTATGAAAAGCAAAAGCTGTTTGTATAGAGGGTTGATTGCCATAGTTTATTGGAATCTTTCTATATTCTGGATGTAATTCTGATGCATGTGATGTTCCAGAGGTAAAGTTTAAGGTTTCTGCCTCTTCAAATTGGGTATTCAATTTATCGGAAGCCACATCTTTTCCTCCCATTAATTCTCCTAATTCTGGAATATTATGAGGTACAAACCATGTAGATTGTGCACCATTGGCTTCTATAAAACCTTCCTCATAATTGTAAGGACTATAGTCAGCTTGCCATTGTCCCTTTATATTTTTGGGTTGCATCCACCCTATTTTTTTATTGAATAGGTTCTGATAGTTTTTAGAACGCTTCATAAAATAATTATAATCTGCTTTCTTGCCTAACTTTAATGCCAATTGGGCTAACGTCCAATCTTGATACGCATATTCTAAAGTTAAACCTGCACCATCTTGATGCCCTCCAAATTTACCTTCTGGATTTGGATGCGGCACAAAACCATTTTTTAAATAATATTTAAGACCACCTCCTTTTTGTGTTTTATGCTCATAGCCCGCCTTTTCCATAATACCATTTGGCATATGGTTTTTCTTTAAAGCTTCGTAAACATATTCTAAATTATTTTTAAGAATACCTTTTTGAATGGCACTCACAAAAAAAGGTGTGGACGAACTTCCCGTCATAACATAAGTATAATTTCCTCCTGATGGTCCTCTAGCAACTAAACCACCATCTTTGTAATACTGCAGTAAAGACCATGTAAATTCTTCATAAATTTCTGGATATACTAAGCCCCATAAAGTATTTATTGTCCATTGCGCCCCCCAAAAAGCATCTGAGTTATAGTGATTAAACTTAGGCGTACCATCTTCTTTTAAAGGCAATTGCCCTATTCTAAAGCTTTTTCCTGTATTATCTGGATACGCACCATTTACATCACTTATGGTTCGTCTTCCTTGAAGCGCATGCCACAAGTCTGTATAAAATCTCTTTTGTTGCTTTTCAGTATTCCCTTCAACTTTTATTCTTCCTAAAAGACTATTCCATTCGGTTTTTGAATCTGAAACTACAGCATTAAAATCCCAATGCGGTAATTCTGTTTTCATATTTAAACTGGCATTTTCTTCTGAGGTATATGAAATAGCAACTTTCATAAAAAGCGGCGTATTCAAATCCTTAAAATGCAACATGTAATTCCCTGTTTCTTCATCTTTTTGAAGATGATTTACAGACTGATTTAAAGCTATTTTAAAAAATACTTTTAAATCTTTTGGTCTCCTATGCGTTGGCGTAGCTACTACAGAGCCAACAAATTCTTTATCGTTAATTTGTTTTAATATGCCATTTGCATTATCGCTAGGTCCTAAAACGGTATTTAAATTTAATAGGATTCCTGCTTCAGATTTTTCAGGAAATGTATATTTATGAAAACCGACACGTTTGGTACTTGTTAATTCTATTTTAATATTAAAACGTTGAAGTTCTAAGCTATGATAACCTGGTTTTACCACTTCATTATCATGACTAAATTTTGAATAGAAATCGGTAAAAATGTTATTTTTATTTTCTTCGGAAAAGGTAACTGGCATTACAGAAACACCAGATATTTGCCAACCATGAATATGGCTAAATCCTTTTATTGTATCTGTTTTATAACGATAACCACTACCCCAAGCTCCATCTATTTGATTATCTGGACTTAAATTTACCATTCCAAAAGGACGGCATGCCGACGAAAAGAAAAACCATCTAGAATTTTCTGTATCTAGTTGAGGATAGACCATATTTGAAAAATCGACCTCTTTATAAACCTCATCTGTGATTATTTGTTTACTATCATTTTTACAAGCAAAAACTGATAATAGTATAAACAATATAAAAAATTTACAATATCTCATTGGGTCTATTTAATAATGGCAGTAGCCGTTTTCAATTCATCATCTTTTGTTACCTCATGCGTTTCTTTTAATGCAAACTGTTTATGATTAGTTTCTGGTAAAACCACATTTTCTAAATTTAAAACATTTACTTTATCAAATACAAATGCTGGTCTAAAATCTTTGTTTTCCAGTTTTAAATTTACATTTTTAAAAGTAACATCTTTTGCATAGCGAACATAGAACCCCCAAGCAGGCAGTTCTCCAAACATTGAAAACTCTGGATAATCCTTTATTTTATGAGGCACTTGTTCTAATCTACTTAAAGGCACATAAGCCATTCCTTTTGATGCTCTACCTGGATATGTAATATCTATATTTTCTATAATTACATTTTCTATATTATGCCCAGGAATACCTACAATTGAAGATGGAAAAGGGTTGTGGAAAAAATCGACCTCTGGTCCTCTTAAATCGTAATTTATATCTGGTCTTCCAAAAGGTATTTCAACCTTTACATCTTTTATATGTACATTTTTTATGGTTCCCGGTTGCTCGCCACCTCTATGACCTAAGCGAATAAAAATACCATTACCTGTATTTTTAGCAACAATATTAGACACACTAATGTTTTCTATAGCACCTCCATCAACACTTTCAATAGCTATTGCAGAACGAAATGTATCAAAAACATTAATATTTTCGATAGTTACATTTTTAAATCCACCGTAAGATGCAGTTCCAAACTTTAATGCACTTGCACTACTTTTAATTGTACAATTTGCAATATATATGCTATCATTATAATACTTTGGAAAATATGATTTTAAACAAATGCCATCGTCGGCAGAATCTACATCGCAATTGGTTATTTGTACATTTTTACAATCGGTAATATCCATACCATCGTTATTCCAAAAGGCTCTGTTAACTATTTTAAGGTTATCTAATTTTAATTTTTCGCAAAGCTCAAAAGAAAGTCCCCAACATGCTCCATTTTGAAGATTTAAATCCAAGACATCTACATTTTTACACATTGAAAACCTGAATAATTTAGGTCTTGCCGTTTCATTGGGACGCATGCGCCTGTAGTTGTACTTTGGATCTATACGTTCTCCTGAGTGGTGTAAACTATCTATATTTAGTGCTAAAGCTCTCCCTTGCCCATCTATTTTACCTTTGCCGTAAATTTTAAAATTATTGGCTTTATAGGCTACTAAAAATGCCATATTTGAGTAATCATCTCTCTTTGGAGATTCAGGTCGTTCTGGCATTGGTACATCTTTATAATCATAAGGGTTTGTACTCCCTAATAAAACAGCACCTTCTTTCAAATACAAGCTTACATTAGATTTCATTACAAGACCTCCAGAAAGGTATCTCCCTTTAGGAAACACTAAAGTACCACCATTAGCTTGATGAACTTTATCTATTAATTTTTGTAAAGCAACTGTATTTAATATTTTATGGTTACCTACTACACCATAGTCTGTAACTAAATATTCTTTATTGTTAGTCTTTTTTAGGTACTCTTTTTTAACTTCACTTTGAGAGACATTTACAGGTGTTTCGGATGCTTTTTTACATGATCCAAAAAATAAAATCAGTAAAAAAACATATAAAACAGAAGTACTACATTTTGTCTTGTATGCCATGTTTAATTTTGTTTACCCCAGTCTTTATTGGGTGTATCAGTTAATTCAAATTGCAAAATGCCGCCTTTAGAAATTAAATTAAAGTCTATAATACTTGAGTTAATTTCTTCTCCATTCCAAGTTACTTTTTGAATGTATATCTTTTTTGATGTTCTGCCATTTGCAATTATTTGCAACGGTTTATCATTTGTTTTTATAGTAAATTCATCAAATTGTGGTGTAGTTAATGCCAACTGAGTAGTTCCTGGAAAAACAGGATATAAACCCATTGTAGACCATACGTACCATGAAGACATGGTGCCTGCATCGTCATCCATTTCTTTGATATAACCATTGGGCGTATTAGTAAAAATTTTACGCGTAATGGGTTGTTCTAATTTATGGTGTGTTCCGTACCAATTATTCGTTTCTTTATTTAACAATTGGTCTATTAACCTTTGCGTTTTCCATGGCGAATTTGTGTAATTATACAAATACGGTACTTGAATATCGGGTTGGTTACCTATGTTAAATAATTCGTTTTCAAAGAAATAATCTAATTGAGTTTCAAACTCATCTTTACCACCTATCATGGTTTGAATTCCATTTATATCAAAAGGTACAAACCATCTGTATTGCCACAACGTGCCTTCGTATAATCCGTCTCCATGCATGATATCTGAATTTTCATCCATAGTTAAAAACTTGTCTTTCCAAAGGGTTTTATATTCAAAAGCTTTATCTCTATAAAATTTAGCTTCTGCATTTTCTCCTAAAGCTTTAGAAATTTCTGAAAGTGCCCATAAATCATAACTCGATTCTAATACATTATCTGGCGATTTAAACGGTAAATGTTTGGCTTCTGCTTTCATTTCTTCATAAATATCAGATAATGGAAATGGCAAAATTCCTTTTTGATATGCATCTAATACAATAGCTATGGTATGCTCTGTTCTAATGGTTAAAAAAGGTTCTGTTTCAGTTGCCCAATCAGGTTTCCCTTGTTTGTACAATGCTTTTAAAGACGTTAACATGTCTTTATATCTATTTGGATATAAAAATGAAAATAAAGGAAGTTTTGTTCTAAACGTATCCCATACAGACCAACCGTGATAATGCGATGAATTAGATTTGTATGGATTACCATCACTACCTCTAAACACTCCATTTTTATCATTTATAATAAATGGCGATTGTGTTGCGTGGTACAAATGTGTATAGAATAATTCCTTTAGTGTATCATTTTCTGTCTCTACATGAACAACATCCATAAGATTGTTCCATGATGTAAATGCTTGCTCTTTAACTTCAGAAAAACTTAATTTTTCTGATAATTTTAAATTTTGGATTGCACTGTTTTCATCAACAACCGACAAAGCACATCGTAATAAAATATCTTGATTATTTTTAGTTGAAAACTTAAAAATCAATTTAGAATCATCTTCAGTTACTTCTGATACTTCATGATTAAATCTAATAGCATAGTAAAATGTGTATTTACCTTTTCTACAAACATTAACGCTTGTTATTTTGCCACTAATGATACCATTTTCTATATGATAACTATGAGATACGTGACCCGCATAACTACTTGCTAAATCTATGGTAAATCCAGCATTTTTAGATTCTGGAAATGTATATTGATGAAATGCGACTTGCCTATTTGCAGTAAGTTGTGTTTTTACACCGTTTCTTAAATTAACTGAATAATATCCAGCTTTAGCTTTTTCACTTTCTTTTGAATATGTTAGACCTTTAGGAATTGAATCTTCTTTTGAAATAACAAAAGGTAATATTCTTAAATTTCCTCCTACGCCTCTACATCCTACTCCAGAAAATCTGGTATTTGAAAAACCAATGATTTCTTTAGCACTGTAATCGTACCCAGAATGTGCTATTGGGTTTGTATCTGGACATGGTTTTACCATTCCAAAAGGAACACTGGCAGCAACATCTGTTTGCCCATGGTCGTTTTCTGTAGAAATAAAAGGGTTAATATATACTGCATTGCTTTGCTTTTCCTCTGGTTGAGGAACTATATTATTTTGTCTTTTACAACAAAACAAGCTTAGAAAAACAAGTGTAAGGTATATATGCATAATGAAGTTAAAAAATAAAGGCAGACAACTAAATTCATCTGCCTTTATAAAACTAAACTAACTCAAACTAATTACTCAAAAATTAAAGTTTTAAATATTAAATATAACTCTTTTTTCACATTTAATGATGCGAGAATAATACATTAATAATTTGGATTTTGCTTTAGTGCCCCCTCTGATAGTCCCACTTCGTTATCAGGAATTGGTCTTACCAAATGTGTATTTGCACTGAATGTTCCATGATCCACATTATGAGGGTTATATATATTTACACGTTCTTCTAACTTACCTGTGCGTTTTAACACAGCCCATCTATCTTCTTCTCCAGCTAGTTCTAAAGCTCTTTCATCAAGAATTGCATCAATATCTATAGATGTATAATGATTGACAACACCTGTTGCACGCTCTCTAACAATATTTAAATTATTTAAAGCAGAGGTTGTATTACCAGCTCCTAGATGAGCTTCTGCAGCAATTAAATGGGTTTCTGCAATTCTAAATATAAATGTATCTCTAGAGCCACCATTTTCAGCATCAATACCTACATCATCAAATTTTTTGAATATTGGAAAATTAGTCCTAAGAACATTTGAAGAATATTGATAAACTACACCTGGAATATTATCTGGAAGTCCAAATAAATATTGGTCAGGTTGATATACCCAGTAACGGTCTAATTTATCTGCTAATTCAGCAGTATCAATCGGGGTTTTAGGATAATATACAATAGTGTCACCAACAGCTATATTATCAGTTCCTTCAGGAGAAGTAAATTCACCTGCCTCATCTGCAAATAAAACTCTGTGTAATGTAACCTCATCTCTAGTGTCATTATCTGCTAATAACTCATAAAAACGTGGTGTAGGCATTAAGCTCGTATTATTAGCTCCATAAGGATTACCGCGACCAATACCAACATAATCGTTAACTGGATTCATAAAAATACCATGCTTAGAGTTGTTTCTATCATCAAAATTACCCCCTGGACCATACTGAACAGCAAATAGTATTTCTGGGTTTACTTGATTACCATAGTCAAATACTTGAGCGTAAGTTTGACTTCTAATATCAAAAGACCCTATAGCTTGTTCTGCTAAAGAAGCAGCAGTTGTAAAATCTGAGGTACTACCAAAAGATTTGTAAGCTTTAGTTAAATACACATCCGCCAATAAATGTTGTGCTGCTCTTTTTGAGAATCTACCTGTTTGTGGACTATCCAAAAGATTAGGAATTGCCTCTTCTAAATCTTTTATAATTTGAGCAAAGGTTTCCTCTTCAGTAGACCTCACATAGTCTGTACGAATAGAAAGGGTTTCATCTAGCTCAAGTACAATTCCACCAAAATGCTTTGCTAAATTATAAAAACCGAGCGCTCTTAAAGCCTTTGCTTGAGCTATACCATAATCTCTGTCATCTAAAAAAGCTTCACTCCAAGAAATTTGGTTTTCATAACGATTAATTACGGTATTGGCCTCTGAAGTTAAAGCATAATTAGCTCCCCAAAAATTCGCAGAATTACCGTCGCTTGCTGTAAGCCCAAAGTAATCATTAATAGCCGTATTACTCCTCACATCATCTTGCGATGTAAACATATCTGTTCCAGAGAACATAATGTTATATTGCTTGTAAAGGTTTCTAAGATTAGTATAAACCCCTGCAACTAATTGATCTGCATTATTTTCATTAATTGAGTTCTCTACAACTAAACCGCCATAAAACTCTTCTTCAATATAATCATCACAAGCGGTAAATATTAACGCTAAAGCTATGATTATATATTTTATTTTAAAAATTGATTTCATCTTCTTAACAATTTATATTTATAATGATACATTTAATCCAAACAATACTGTTTTGGTCATATAGCCAGCTGCATAAGAATTTTGCAAACCTGTTTCTGGGTCTGGACCTTCATAATCTGTAAAAATAAAAGGATTTTGAATGTCTAACGATAGCCTCATACCTTGTAATTTCAACTTATCTAGTAAGTTTGAAGGTAAAGTATATGTAAAGCCAATGTTTGCTATTTTAACAAAATCAAACTCTTCATAATAGTATTCTCCAGGGTGTGCATAAGACAACGCTGGTCTAGATGCATTTGGATTATTTGGAGTCCAATAGTCTAGATTAATTTTATTAAATTTTGCTTGGTCATTTTGATAAGGTGCGAAATTTTGATAAAACTCTGAATGTCCTAAAGAACCTTGCCTTGTATTAATTTGTATTCTAGCTTCGAAGTTCTTATAATTAAAAGTATTCGTAATACCTGCTATCCAATCAGGAGAAGTTGACCCAATAACAACTTTATCTTCGTTATTAATAACATTATCGCCATTTTGATCCACAAATTTATATTGCCCTGGTCTTGCTCCAAATACAGCAGCCTCTGCATATTCATCTAATTGCCATATACCGTCATTTTCATAAGAAAAAATCGCAGCAGGGTCTTCTCCTACTTTAGTTACACCATGACGACCAAATGGTACTTCTTCAACATCCCCTTCAATTTTCAAAATTTCATCTCTGTTTCTTGAAAAGTTAAAATTCGTACGCCATCTAAAATCATCAGTTTGTATATTAGTAGTACCAATAACCACCTCAATACCTCTACTTCTTACTTTACCAAAATTACCTACAGCACTAGCAAAACCTGATACGTTTAGTAAAGATCTTGGAAACAAACTTCCGTCGGTGTCCTTATTGTAATAATCTACTGTTAAATTTACTCTATTATTAAAAAGTCCAAGATCTAGACCGATATTGGTTTCTGTAGACACAGCCCAAGTTAATTCATTATTAGCCAAACCAGATATAAACTGACTATTTGATAAATCGTCACCAAACAAATAAGTACCATTATTTAAAAAGGATAAGGATTGATATGGTGCAACCGTATCAATATTTCCTGTTTGTCCATAACTTACACGTAATTTCGCATTGCCGATCCAATTTATATTTTGTACAAAGTCTTCTTCAGAAAGTTTCCAAGCTAATGCAGCTGATGGAAAGAAATCCCATTTGTTACCAACAGCTAAACGAGAAGCTCCATCATATCGACCTGTAAAGGTTAACAAATATTTGTCTTTATATGAATAGTTTAATCTTCCAGCAAAAGAGGCTATGTTATCTTTCAAAAATCCACTACTAAAGTTACGTATATCTAAACCCGCTCCAGTATTAAAAAACAAAAATTCATCAGACAAGTTACGGGTTTGTATATCTCCTCTTTCAAATTCTCTATGAAATAATGATGATATAAATGTGGCTTTTAAATTATTGTTTTCATCTAAATCAAAATTCATATTAGCAATATTATCCCAAGTATATGTCACAATTGAAGCAGTTTCGTACACAGCTCTAGTTCTGTTAGCTTCATTTCTTGCTGCTTTTGTTAACAAACCTCTATGTTCTCCTAATCTATTATAAGTTAAACTTGGAGAAAACTGCGTTTTTAAACTTAACCAACTTAGTGGTTTATATTCTAGAAATGTATTGGCGATAATATCAAAGCGTTTAGTATTTAAACGCCAAGAACCTTGCTGTTCATAAATTGGGTTTATAAAACGTTGGTCTTGCTGATCAGGAATCAATGTAATAGAACCATCATCCTCATAAGGATCCACTGTTGGTGCTAAACGGAAAGAACTTCTCATTAATTCAAGACTACCTTCTTCTCTTTCAGAAAAAGCTAAATAAGTTTTAACCCCAAAAGTTAGTTTATCATTTACTTTCTTTGTAATTGCTCCAGAAAGATTATATCGTTCAAAGTTTTCAATACCAACAACACCTTCATCTTTTAGATACCCTAATGAAGCATTATAAACTAGACCATCTTTTCCACCAGATGCAGACAAAGTATGACCCGTTTGAACACCTGTTTCTTGAAACATTCCAATCCAATCAGTATATCTTCTGTTCGCAACATTACTCTGTTCTTCAGCACCTATAAATTCAATTGTATTATCAGTTACAATATTATTGTAATCGGATACAGTTGCAGCTCCTGAATTTAGTAAATTACCAAATTCTCTAGCCCTAACTACATCATCAGTAAAAGCAACAAATTCATCACCGCTAAAAAAATCTGGCGAATTCACTACACTTCGAACACCAAAGGTAGCATCATAAGTAAAACGCGTTCTTCCTTCTTGTCCACTTTTTGTTGTTATAATAACAACTCCATTAGCTCCTCTAGCTCCATAAATGGCTGTGGAAGAAGCATCTTTTAAAACATCAATTTGCTGAATATCAGCTGGATTTAAAGCATTAATGTTGTCAAAGAAAATACCATCAACTACATATAATGGTTGTGATAAATCGGCGAAAGGACTATTATTAATACCGTCATTTCCCTGATTGTTATTTCTTATAGCTCCATTACCTCTAATATTTATAGATAGAGGCGCCCCTGGCTTGTTGTTAAGAGTTCTAACATCTACACCTGCTAAACGCCCTTGCAGTGCTTGTGCAACGTCTGTTTTTCGTTGCTCAACAACTTCATCGCTACCAATTGAAGCAACTGCCCCTGTTAAATCTTTTCGTTTTACACTTCCATATCCAATTACTACCACCTCATCAAGTTTAGCAGTGTCTTCTGAAAGTTGAACATCTAAAGGAGATTGTCCTGCATAAGTTACCTCAAAAGTTTGGAAACCTAGATAGGAAAATACTATAACATCTCCATTATTTGCTTTGATTTGATAATTACCATCAAAATCAGTGGCAGTACCAGTTGATGTGTTTTTAACAAGAACATTAACCCCTGGTATAGGTACATTCTGTTCATCAGTAACAACACCAGAAACATTATCCTGTGCAAAAATTGATAAAGCCCCTATAAAGAAGGCAATCAATAATAGTTTTAGTTTTTTCATTTTAATAAATTTAGATTAGTCAAAATTATTTGGTTAAAATTAAGTTAAGGCTTAAGACTTGATATGGAATTTTATATCAAAAACATGGAAATATTATTTAAATTATGTTAAAACGTTAATCTTTACCTCACATAAAACTGCATTAAAATTTCAATCATTATTTAAGCTAATACATTCTATACATCTCTTAGATAAAGAAAGAAAAGACTTATTATTGATTAGATAATCCATATAAATAAATTATTAGTCCATCTTATAAAATATTGATGTGGTTAAATTTGTTATAGAACGTATTTGACATCATTTCGCATTTATTTTAAAATTTAAGTAGATTATTTTAAGAATGAGAAATTAAGGAATAAAAACTAAATAAGTTAGAGTATGAAAAAATCATCAATTCATCAACCTCTCGAGAATATAGAGCATTGGGAAGAAGATCTAATTAAAAGGTATCCTGATCCCGATACTAATGGTAAAGAAAAAGAAGACTTTAGAAACTACGAAGATTCAGATAGAGCTGAAAGTGTGAAAGAATTTTATAGACTTAATCATATATTTCAAACCTATGATTTTGTATCAAAAAAAGAAGCTGGTTTTTTAGAGTTCAATAGAAAAGAAATGTCTATTTGGGAAGCTGTTGATTTCTTAAACACCCTTGTTGATGATAGCGATCCTGATATTGACTTAGATCAACTACAACATTTATTACAAACGTCTGAAGCTATAAGAGCTGACGGACATCCAGACTGGTTTGTCTTAACTGGGTTTTTACATGATGTTGGCAAAGTGCTTTGCTTATTTGGAGAACCTCAATGGGCTGTAGTTGGAGATACTTTTCCTGTAGGTTGTAAATTCTCTGACAAAATTGTACATGCCAATTATTTTGCTGACAATCCTGATTCAACAAACCCAAAATACAATACAAAATATGGTATCTATTCACCAAATTGTGGGTTAGATAATGTTAAAATGAGTTGGGGACATGATGAGTACCTATATCAAATCATGAAAGATTATTTACCGGAACCAGCATTATATATTATTAGATATCATTCTTTCTATGCACAACATCGAGAAAACGAATATAGCCACTTGATGAATGAAAAAGATGTTGAAATGTTTGAATGGGTAAAGAAATTCAACCCTTATGATTTATATACAAAAGCACCTGTTAAACCAGATGTTAAAGCTCTAAAACCTTATTACCAAGAACTTGTAAAAAAATATCTACCTAAAACGCTAAAATTTTAAGAACTAAGAAATCAACTAATCAGCCAAACAATAATGTTTTATACCTATTTAGGATTTTTTGGATTTACCTTATTCGTAATACTTTATACAACATATAAACTCCGAAAAGATAAATTTACAACCTCAGAGGGTTTTTTTTTAGCTGGGAAAAGTTTAACAGGCCCAATCATCGCAGGGTCTATGATACTTACCAACATTTCTACGGAACACTTAATAGGAATGAATGGTAGCTCATATAAAAACGGCATCATTATAATAGCTTGGGAGGTTACTTCTGCTATTGCTTTAGTTATAGCGGCCATTTATTTTATTCCGAAATTCATTAAATTAGGGATAACTACCATCCCCGAATTTCTAGAAAGGCGTTTTGATGGTGTAATACGCTCTGTTGTTGCCTTTTTGCTAATGTCATCATTTATTATAACGCTTTTACCAATTGTTTTATATTCTGGAGCTATTAATATTGAAAGTGTTTTTGATTTTTCTGCAATATTCAATGTATCAAAAAGTGAATCGCTTATTTATACTGTTTTAGCCATAGGTATTATTGGTTCTATGTATGCCATTTTTGGCGGTTTAAAAGCTGTAGCATACTCAGATTCTTTAAACGGTATTGGCTTAATGCTAGGAGGACTTCTTATACCCACAATTGCCTTATATCAAATTGGTAATGGTAATATGTTTGATGGCTTAAGCACAGTGTACCATTTTGCACCAGATAAATTTGATATTATTGGTAAGCCAGATTCAGTACTTCCTTTTTCTGTTTTATTTACCGGGTTAATGATTAATCAGTTGTATTTCTGGGGAATGAACCAGGCTATTATTCAGCGAGCATTTGGAGCTAAAAATTTAGTCGAAGCTCAAAAAGGACTTATTTACACTGGTGTATTGAAGCTCTTTGTTCCTGCCATAATCGTTTTACCAGGTCTAATTGCTTATTACTATTTTCAAGACACCTATTATGCAACACCAGATTTGATATATCCTATGTTGGTAAAAAAGGTACTACCTTCTTATCTGTTCGGTTTTTTTGCGGCTGTCATTCTGGGCGCAGTTTTGAGCACATTTAATAGTGTACTAAACTCAGCAAGTACCATTTTTTGTTTAGATATCTATAAAAAGATTTTTAATAAAAATGCTTCTGATGCCAAATTGGTGAAATATGGTAAAATATCGTCTGTTATTCTGGCCTTAATAGCTATTGCTGTAGCACCAATGGTTGCTTATGCCCCTGATGGTTTGTACCAGTTATTACAAGAACTAAACGGCATTTTCTTTATTCCTATTTCTTCTATTATAATTGCTGGAATATTCTTTAAACAAATAAATACTAAGGGTGCAAAAGCAGGACTCTTCTTCGGATTTACATTTTACATTCTAACCACTTTTATATTTAAAGTAAATATACATTTTGTGCATTTGTGGGGTATTGAATTTCTTCTAAATTTTGCAATCATGTTTTTAGTTTCAAAAATGTATCCTTCAGAAATTAAAACGGATTATTATAGTATGAAACAAGAAGTTATAGAAAAGTCTTGGCCTAAAGTTAAACTTTACGGCAGTATACTTGTTGCTTTAACTGTACTAATCTATATTTTGCTATCGTAGATAAAAGAATGATATAATAGCTTTAAAAAATCAACTTATAAAGACACCCCTCGTCTCCAAGGTATAAAGTCGTTTTGATTCAATGCTTTGGCTTTGGTTTGTATTTCTCCGCTTGCTACTTTAATGATAAATTCTAGCATTTCATCTGCCATTTCCTCTATTGTTTTTTCACCGTGAATAACACCACCCGTTTCAATATCAATAATATCTGGCATTCTATTGGCCAAATCTGTATTAGAAGACACTTTAATTACCGGAGCTATTGGATTTCCTGTTGGTGTTCCTAAACCTGTTGTAAATAAAACTAGGTTGGCACCTGCACCAACTATAGCCGTTGTACTTTCTACATCATTACCGGGCGTACACAATAAATTGAGTCCAGATTTACTAACATACTCTCCATAATCTAAAACATCTTGTATTGGAGACGTTCCTCCCTTTTTGGCAGCTCCTGCAGATTTCATGGCATCTGTAATTAAACCATCTTTTATATTTCCGGGAGACGGATTCATATCAAAACCAGAACCTGATTCTACTACAGATTTCTCGTAAGCTTTCATTAGTTTTAAAAACTTTTCGCCTTTTTCATCATCTATACATCTATTTACCAACTCCTGCTCTACTCCACATAACTCAGGGAATTCGGCTAAAATAGCAGTGCCATGTAACGCAGTTAAAATGTCTGAAACAGCTCCTAAAGTAGGGTTTGCAGATATTCCCGAAAATCCGTCCGAGCCTCCACATTCTAAACCTACTTTAAGTTTAGATAAAGAAGCTGGTTTCCGTACTATATTATTTGCATTTTTTATGGCTTCGAAAGATTCTTTTATAATCGTAGACAACATATTGTCCACTGTTCCCATCTGTTGCTGTTCGTATATTAAAACTGGCTTATTTAGATTAGGATTTATGCTTTTTATAGCATCTTTAAATATATCTATTTGAAGGTTTTGACACCCCAAACTTAACACAGTAGCACCAGCTACATTTGGGTTATTAACATAACCTGCCAATAATTTTGCTAAACTTTCTGAATCTTGACGAATGCCTCCACAACCACCAGGATGCGTTATAAATTTAACATCAATATTATCAAAAACTTTTGTAGTATTTTCAGTTATCTCTGTTGATGATTCTTCTCCCCTTACTAAAGCTCTTAACATGAGTTGATGGGTGCTTACTTGCTGATGTAAAAGCTCTTTTTCAAAAATATCTTTTAAAATTTCAACATTTCTATTTTCGCAAAATACCAGCGGAAAAAATAACCAAACATTTTCTGTACCTACTTGACCATCTGCTCTATGATAACCTAAAAAGGTCCTTTCTTTCCATTTATCAACATTAGGGGCTTTCCAAGTAAAAGGAACTGTTCTACCAGACACTTTTTCGGTTTCATGTTTTACATTCTTCGTCGTTAATACATCTCCTTTGTTAATCACGCCATTAGCTTTTCCTACAAGAACACCATACATAATAATACTATCGCCCAAGTTAAAATGCTCTAAGGCAATTTTATGTTTAGACTTTGTATTTGATATGACTTTAATATCCTCTTCTTCAAAGGAAATAACCTCTCCTGCTTTTAAATCTACCAGAGCAACAGCAACATTGTCTGAGGTGTTTATTTTTATAAGCTTTTTTAGCATCTTGTAAACTGTAATTCGTGTTGTTTAAATTTAAAACTGTTGACTATAATTCGCAAATCCTTTTTCAATACCATTGGTCTCTATTTCTTTTAATGCAAACGCAATGGCTTCTGTTAAACTTTCAACATGCGTTAAATCTTCTCCCCAATAATCTTGAATACTTAAAACACTTTTTGCCACCAGAAAATAATCATTAGATTTCCATATTTCAGAAAATTTTAAAACAATAGCCTCACTATCTTGAACAGGTAAGGATTTCCCTTGCCACACTCCTTTATAAAAACGTATTAAGCAAGCAAAAGCAAAGGTTAAGTTTCTTGGTACTTCATTGTGAATATTTACATATTCTAATAAACTAGGTAGTACTCTTACTTTAAATTTTGATATTGAATTTAAAGCAATACTCGATAAATTATGACTAATAAAAGGATTTCTAAAACGGTCAAAAACTTCATCAGCAAAACTATTCAATTCACTTTTATCCATATCTAATGTATCTATAATTTCATTAAATACGGCAGTATTTATAAACGAACCAGTAAATGAATTATCTACAGATTGTTTTACTGTTTTGTTCCCATAAAGCAAAGAAAAAGGCACCATGGCGGTATGCGCTCCATTCAAAATGCGCACTTTCCGTGTGCGGTAAGGTTGCATATCATTTACAATCTTAACATCTAATTTTGTTTTATAAAATGGTAGTTTCTTTTTTAATGTATTTCCGCCTTCTATAACCCATAATAAAAAAGCTTCTGCGGCTACGATTAAATTATCTTTATAATCTAGCTTAGCGTTATATAGTTCTATTTCATCTTTTGGATAACCAGGTACAATTCTATCGACCAAGGTATTATGGAATGTATTACTTTCTAATAACCATATTTTAAAACCGTTTTCCAACTTCCAATCGGAAACATATTTTAAAATGATTTCTTTTAATGTTTTGGCATTGTAATTAATAAGTTCGCAAGGAATAATGGTTACCCCTTTATTAGTAGCACCTTTAAAATGTTTAAATCTTTCGTACAATAGAACAGTTAGTTTTGCCGGAAATGAACTTGGTGGTTTCATGTGTGGAGAATCAGTACTTACATAAGCAATACCTGCCTCGGTTGTGTTAGAAATGATAAATTCTAACGATTCTTCTTTTGCTAAACCTAAATACTCGTCAAAATTAAGATACGGGTTAACTCCTTTTACAATATTCTCTATGAGTTCAACCTCTTGAATTTCTTCTCCTTTCTTTACCCCTTTCATGAAAAGCGTGTATAGACCATCTTGGTTATTTAGCATTTCTACCAAACCCTTATCAATTGGCTGAACTACAGCTATTCCTCCATTAAAAGCTGCCTTTTTGTTTAACTCCTGAAAAGCATATCCAATAAAGGCCCTTAAAAAATTACCCTCTCCAAATTGTATTATTTTTATAGGTGGATGTTCCGTTAATCCTATATTTTTTCTATTTAGTAATGGTTTACCCATGTCAATTTGTAGAATTAAAGATTAAAATATTCTTTAGCGTTATTATAGCAAATGTTTGATACTAGTTTTCCTATCAAATTCATATCGTTGGGCAGTTCTCCACTTTCAATTTCATTACCTAAAATATTGCATAAAACACGCCTAAAATATTCATGTCTGGGAAAGGATAAAAAACTCCTAGAATCTGTTAGCATCCCAACAAAACAGCTTATTAATCCCATATTAGAAAGTGCATTTAATTGTTTGGTCATACCATCTTTTTGGTCTAAAAACCACCATCCAGAACCTAACTGAACTTTCCCTTTAATACTCCCATCGTTAAAATTACCTATCATTGAAGCGAACACTTCATTATCAGCAGGGTTTAAGTTGTATAAAATTGTTTTGGTTAATTTATTATTGGCATCTAATGCGTTCAAAAATTTTGATAGGCTTTGGGCTTGTGGATAATCTCCAATAGAATCCCATCCTGTATCAGGACCCAAAATTTTATGCATTCTCTGATTATTATTTCTCAATGCCCCTAAGTGAAATTGTTGTACCCATCCAAATTCATGATAGGTTTTACCTAGAAATATCAATATGGCAGTTTGAAACTTTATAGCTTCATTATTAGTTATAGGTTGTTTATATCTTTTCTTCTTAAAAATAGATTCAACCTCACCTCGTGTATAGGTTTCAAAATAGATTTGATTCAAACCATGATCACTTAGCTTACAACCATTAGCATCAAAAAATGTAATCCTGCTATATAGAGCATTACATAAATCTGTAAATGTATTTATCTCCTTATCAACAGTCCTTGCCAAACTATCAATATAATTGTTATAGTTGTCGTCTAGAATTGCAATACTCTTATCAGGTCTAAATGAAGTACTTACTTTTACCCCAAAATCAGAATTAGCTATTTCTCTATGATACTTTAAGTCATCCGTAGGGTCTTCCGTAGTGCAAATTATTTCAGTATTAACCATTTTTAATAAATTTTGACAACTGTAAGGTTTTGAACTTAATTTTTCCTTCGTAAAATCATAAATGCTTTCTGCTGTAATATCGTTCAAAAAATCATGTATATCAAAATATCTTGCTAATTCTAAATGTGTCCAATGGTATAGTGGATTTCTAAGTGTAAATGGTACCGTTTTCGCCCATTTGAGAAACTTTTCTTTATCTGAAGCTTCACCAGTTATAAACCTCTCATCAATACCTAGAGTTCTCATGGCTCGCCACTTATAATGGTCACCATCCACCCAAACTTTTGTTAAATTTTCAAAAACCGTATCCTCGGCGATATCTTTAGGAGATAAATGATTGTGATAATCTATTATAGGTTGATTTTTAGCGTAAGTATGATAAAGTTCTTCTGCAAACTTTGTTTGTAGCAAGAAATCTTCATGTATAAATTTCATAAAATATAGTTTAAGTTTTTATACTATTTCTGTTTTGTAGAAATACAACCTTATGTTATTTTTACACTATTTGCCTACCATTTCAAAAACGAGTGCACCCCCATTTAGTATTTCCTCGTGTGTAATATAATTTCTGCTCAACAATTCCCCATTTAAACTTACCGAATTAACGATGTAATTGGTATCACTCAAATTTTTAGCTTTTATACTAAACTGTTTACCGTTAGTAAGGTTAATAGTAGCTTCCTCCACTTGTGGTGCTCCTAAAACATACTCACCTCCTGTTGGGTTTACTGGATAAAAACCAAGTACACCAAACATATACCATGCAGACATTTGTCCGCAATCATCATTCCCCATCAATCCATCTGGTTTTGTATAATAATAGTCATCAATTAGTGTTTTTATAATTTTATCTGTTTTATGAGGTTTATCTGAGTATTTGTATAAATACGGTACATGATGACACGGTTCATTTCCATGCCAATATTGCCCATACGTCCCATGAATATTCCAAACCAGAGTTTTAACCTCTGGCTTAAATTCTGAATAAAACATATTATCCAATTTTTTTCCAAATTCTGTTTTACCTCCCATAATATCAACCAAACCTGGGATATCCTGTAACACATGAAATTGATAATGGTATGCATTACCTTCGGTAAAATCTGAACCTTCAAGCCATTCACCAACCACTTCAGATAAATCTATATCTTTTTTAAATTCGCCTTCAGCATTTTTACCTCGCATAAAACCACTTTGTTTATCATATACGTTTTTATAATAAGTAGCTCTTTTTTTAAGAAAATTAGCTTCTTTATGTTTTCCTAGTTTTTCAGCAAGTAAAGCACCAGCATAATCGTCATATATGTTCTCTAAAAGACGCGACACCGTTTCTCTTCCATCGTCAATACTAGAAAGTTTTACATCGTAAGGTATATATCCAAAAGAATCTATTAATTTTACGTGGTTGCGGTAATGTGGTTTGGTTAAAGATGTCCAGACGGCATCAAAAATTTCCTCATCACTATAACCTTTTGGTTTAATCCCTTTTAAATAAGCATCAGCAATTACAGGTACGGCGTGGTTACCTACCATGGTGTGAGTTTCTATACCCCAAAGCTGCCACCTAGGCAGATACTTGTTAGCCTCTTTAGGATTTAATGAATCAATAGTCATAAATTTATAACTATCAAGCATAGAGGTGTTAATATCGCTTACCAATTCTGGGCTAAGAATCGTGTACATAGGGTTTGCCGCACGATAGGTATCCCAAAGAGACAATGTTGAATAGTATTTACCGCAAGTTGCTTTTTGCACACCCGAATCGGCACTTCTAAATCTTCCGTCTACATCTGCAATATTATTAGGCTGAATATGGAGATGATACAAACTCGTGTAAAATGCTACTTTTTTTTCTTCTTTTCCTTTTAAGTGAAACTTTGCTAATATGTTATTCCATTTTTTGTTGGTTTCTGCTCTAATGGTATCAAAACTATTCCATGTATTAATTTCAGCATCTAGGTTCTTTTTAGCCTCTGCTATTCCTACTGTAGATACTCCTATTTTTACTTCAAGAACTTTAGCACCTTGCATATCAAAATCAAGAATATAGCGTGGTGCCTTTTCATCCTTGTTTACTGGTGGTGTTAGCTCTTGCTTTTTTACAATTTTCTTATTGAATTTAATTATATAATACAAATCTCTGGGCGCCCACACCCTAGCTTTTCTATAGCCAGTTAACGTATAGTCGTCTTCAAATTGTTGATTAGCTTCTAAAATATTTAAAGGAATTTCATTGATATCCCAAGAGACGCCGTATTGTAAATCTATCAATAGTTTTGCATTTTTTTCATTATCATAAGTATACCTATGATATGCCACTCGTTCTGTAGCCGTTAACTCTACCTGCACTTTAAAATCATCTAAATACACCTTATAATAACCTGGTTTGGCTATTTCAGTATCCTTATTATAAGTAGACTTATAATTATAACGAGATGCACTATTAATAGTATCTGTGTTTAAAGGTTGTAATAAAATATCGGACATAGAAGGACATCCAACACCATTTAAATGTGTTTGAGTAAAGCCTATTAACCAAGGGTCGTTGTACTGGTAACCAGCAATATGATCCATTTCATATCCTTTGTAATGAATATTATAAGATTCTGGACTTGGTTGCACCATTCCTAAGGGCGTTGTTGCTCCTGGAAATGTATGTCCTTCGTTTTGGGTTCCTATAAATGGGTTTACGTAGGAGGTATAATCCACTGCGTGAATTGGTGCTTTTTGTTTTGATTTTTTTGTGCAACTCAACACGAAAAAAACCATCAATAAAATGAGCTTTATATTTATTATTCTAGTCTTCATAAAAGTTTTTTTTATTATAAACAATACTATTTTTTCGCTTCAATTATTCACTAATTGAAGCATGTCTATCTCCTTTAAAGGCTCCCCAATCTTTATTAGGCTTTGGTCCCATTTCAAATTCTAAAGTACTGCCGTTCATAATAGCATCATGATGAATCCAAGATTTTGTGTAAGCTTCTCCATTTAAAGTCGCAGATTGTATGTACACATTTTCTTTTGAATTGTTATTCGCTATTATAGTAAAGACTTTACCATTTGCAAGATCTATACTTACCTTTTTAAATGCGGGGCTTCCTATTTGATAGGTTGGACTTCCGGGGCAGGTAGGATAAAATCCCATGGCTCCAAAAATATACCAAGACGACATTTGTCCGCAATCTTCATTACCTGGTAAGCCACCAGGAGTGTCTTCAAAATTATCATTAATTAATTCTCGGATAAGCTTTTGAGTTTTCCATGGTGCTCCAACGTAATTGTATAAATATGGGGAATGCATGGAATATTCATCGCCTACGTAATAGAAGTCGTTTTTAAAGAAATGGTCTAAGTATTCCTCTAGTTTATGATTGCCTCCCATAAAATTGGCTAATCCTTGCACATCATGCGGGGCAAAAAGTGTAATGTTCCTAAAATAATTTTCTCTGTCCTTGTCGCTTCCATACGCCCACCCACTAATTGATGGGTCGTTAGCATCTCGCCAAGAACCATCGGCATTTCTTCCTCTAACCAATTTTGTTTCGGGGTCTAGCATATTTTTATAATATAGAGCACGTTTCATGAATTCATCATAAACATCTGTTTTACCCATAGCTTTCGCCATTTGTGCGATACAATAATCATCATAAGCAAACTCCATGGTTCTTATGGCAGACTCTCCATATTTATCAGTAGGTACATACCCTAATTTTTGATACTCTAAAATTCCTGCACGCGCCACATAACGACCAGTACTTTTAGTAGTTGCATTTTTCATCATGGCTTCAAACGCTTTATCAACATTATAGCCTCTGATTCCTTTTACGTATGCATCCGCAATTACAGCATCGCCATGTGTACCATGCATAATGTTTGAATAGCCTGGACTTGGCCATTTTGGAATCCAACCCCCTTCATCATAAGAGTTAAGCAACGCTTCAATCATTACTGAAACCTTCTCAGGTTCAAGAAGTATAAGCAATGGGTGTTCCGAACGGAATGTATCCCATAAAGAAAAATCAGTATACATAACTCCTGGCATTACTTTGCCATTAAACGCACTATAATGATAACCATCTTCTGTTATATTTCTTGGTAAAAGCATACAACGTTGTAAAGCGCTGTAGAAAATTTTCTTATCTATTTCTGAGGCTTCAATCTTGATTTTACTTAATGCTTGATTCCATTTATTTTTAGTCTCTTCTGCTGTTTTTTCAAAATCCCAATGATTAATTTCACTATTTAGATTTTTTCTTGCTTGGTCTATACTTATAAAAGAAGTTCCAATTTTAACTTGTACTTTTTCGCCTTCGTTAGTTTTAAAAGATACATGAACTGCATTAGCCTCAGCGCCTTTAGTTGCCATTAGACTAATTTGTTCTGGCGTATGTGTTACTGGAGGTGCGCAACCAAACTTTAATGTAGCACCGCCACCACTATCAAAATACTCAATTTTAATGTTATATGTTTTAGCGGCTTCTAAAGAAATGCTATACGTATCAGTAGTTGCACCTCGATTATACCAAGAATCTATAACTAATTTTTCATCTATAAATAAGCGTACGCCATCATCACTAGTAACATAGAATGTATAAACTCCTGCTTGTGTTGTAACGAGTTTGCCAATGTATTTTGCTGAAAATAGATCTGGTTTTATGCCTGCAAAAGGAGATCCGCTCCACTCGAAATCTATAATAGCATCATTTCTTGTAACACTTGGTTTTCCAGATAAGTTTAGATTGTTATAAAATTCACCTGTAAATCCTTCAGGAAACAGTAGAGATGTCTTAGTTATATCGGGTTTTGGTACTATCGTAAAACTATCAAAAGGCTTACTAAATTTTGCCACGAAATAAGATGCAAATTCTCTGCCGGTATAGCCCATATTTCCAGCTCTACCCGTATTATCTGTATAACCTTCTATCTCATTTTTTTCTGGGTTTACACGAAAATAGCCATGGGCAACAGGGTTATCAATTAAGATATGCGACTCATCTGATTTTGGATACGTAAACTGTAAAAACTTAGCTTTAGCAACAGCAGTTAATTCTGCTTTAATATTGTAATCCTCTAAAGTAACCGAATAATAATGTGGTTTTGCTATTTCATTAGCATGGTTAAATGTTGATGCCCTTTCTTCGGCTGTAACTTTTAAGTCTCCAACCATAGGCATTATAGTTAGCGGACCATATTCAGACATAGAGGCTCCGTTTGGATAATGCGTACTTCTAAATCCTTGAATTTTTTCATGCTCCCACCAATACGGAATATCTTTTTTTGTGGTTTGTGGGCTAATCTGCGTCATTGCAAAAGGTGCTCCAACACCAGGATAAACATGTCCTTGCGGTAATTCGGCTTGACTTAAGGTAGATTTACCAGACCATGGTTTTGTTCCTATTCGTGTATCAATGTAATCTATTGGAGAATTCACTTCGGTAAGTGAATCTTGAGTTTTATTAGGATTACAACTTACTGTTAAAAACGTACCTATTACTAATGTATATATTAGTTTTATGGATACTGTTAAGGTTACGCTTTTCATATATTTCTAAAGGTTTAATAAACTGCTTTTAAGGCCTCTCAATTGTTATAACATTCTTATCAATTAACTCTTGAATTTTTTGTTTACTCAGTCCTAATTCTGCCAAAATTTCTTCGCCGTGTTCGCCCAACATTGGCGATGGTCGTTTTATTTTACCAGGAGTTTCGCTCATAGAAAAGGGTATATTAGTAACCTTTACTTTACCAGCTTTAGGGTGCTCTACCTCTACAAATGTTTTATTGTGAATGACCTGCGGATTATGTTCTACTTCAGTATGGTTATGTACTTTGGCCACCCACAAATCCATTTCCAACATAATATCTAACCACTCATCTGCTGTTTTGGTTATTGTTAAAGCTTCTATTGCAGCATGAACTTCGTCACGTTTATCATAAAGTACTTGCGCATCATCATATTGCATTAGCTCAGGTTCTCCTAATGCATCAACTAACTTAGCCCATGGATTCATAGCTATTGTTAAATAGCCATCGCTTGTTTTATATGTTCCAAATGGTGCTCCACTTCCTGGGTGTCCTATATTTGATTCTGGTCGTTCAAAAGAGGTATTTAAGTTCTGAATTGCAAAGAAATCCTGCATTTGAAAAGCTATAGCAGACGACAATAAATTTGTTTTTATTTCTTGCCCTTTACCCGTTTTCTCTCTAAAATATAGTGCTGCAAGAATAGCATAAACAGAATTCAATCCGTTTACTTGGTCGCAAAGCGATGTTCCTAATACCACAGGTCCATCAGATTTTTTTCCGCTAGTCATCGCAGCACCACTAACACTCTGTACTAACAAGTCTTGCCCTGGTCTAGTTACATAAGGGCCATCTGCACCCCAACCACTTGCTGAACAATAAATAACACTAGGGTTAATCTTTTTTAAATCTTCATATCCAAAACCCAAACGCGCCATCACTCCAGGACGAAAATTCTCAACTACTACATCTGTATCTTTAACAAGTTTATAGATAATTTCTTTCCCTTCTTCAGATTTAATATCTATAGATAATGAGCGTTTGTTTCTATTCCAAGCCATAAAACAAGGCGATTCGTCTTTGGCAATCCATTTGTTTAAAAATGTCATACCTCTATAAATATCTCCTGAGCCGTTTCTCTCTATTTTTATAATATCTGCACCTAAATCTCCCATCATTTGGGTTGCATAAGGCCCTTGTAATAATTGTGAAAAATCTAAAACCTTAACGCCTTCTAATGCTTCTTGCATTTTTATAATTTTATATTAGTGTAAAATCTAAATTTTTAAAACTTTTTAAGCTCATTCTAAATTTTTCATTTTTGAGATATTTCATTAGCATTTCAACTTCTTTTCTAACTAAAACAGAATGAAATAAATACTTCTAAAATTTCATTTAATACTAGTTTTTTAGAATTTTAGTTTATTATCTAAAGATAATTTTCAACTTTATAGTAAAATTATCATTTCGACGAACAACTCACAGAACTAGCTAAATAACGTTTTTAAAACCCCAAAAAGCGACAAACTTAAAAACAAGACCAAAACAGCTGTATATTAAGCAACTACTTATTGTTTCAATATTATAAAAAACTAAAATTATTTAATATATTTGATAACTAAACCGATTTAGTTTTTTGTGTAAAACTTATTTTCAAATTTAATTAATATAATCTTGAATACTAAAAAACTTTCCTTTTTTATTAAAATTCGTTTTTGTTTTGCAATACTTACCTTAAGTAATATTTATGCATTTGGAAACAAATTTAATGTAAACAAAGTAGCCCCTTTGTTTCATGACGGGAATAGTAACAGCCATATCCAAGAGCTGAACATGAATTATAAGTTATACAATATTTGTAAAAATGATATTGAAGGTTATAGTAAATCACTAAGCGGACGAGAATTTGGAGCTTATGGTTCTATTAGAGAGGGCTTGTATAATTCTTTAATAGCAAGAGCTACAACTGGCGAAATGGCTATTGAGTTTTTAACAGGAAAAACGCCTGAAACGTTCACATATAATGCTGTTACGTTTTTTATGATAAGTGATATTGACTTAAACTTAAGACAGCCTTTTGATATTCTTGTTAACGACAAACACTTACTTACTTATACAACCAATGAAGATGGCTCATTACGCATCTCAAACAACCCTAATAAAGGACATGCCGAATTTATACTAGTAAAACGAAATGGTGGCGATGGTTATGGTGCGTTTCGTTTAACCGTTCCTACGTCATTATTAGATGCTGGAGAAGAAGCTAAAATTAGAATTGTTGGTCAAAAGAAAAACTCTAACTCATGGTTAATGATATTTACAGCAACTGATGCTGTAGAGCGTATTAAAAAGTCGGCAACAACTGAAGCTGCTTTTGATATTAAAGAAAAAAACGGAAAACTCTATGTAGATGCTCCAGCACATTTTTCTGGTAAAAAAGTATACGTTATAAGCGACGGTCTAAAAAGTAAAGTAAAAACATTTGAGGTTTTAGGAGAACAATCTAAAGCTTCATTCACTATCCCACCTCCTAAAAACAACTTCAAAATTGTTTATGGAGACGACGCTCTGTCTTTACTTTTTGAAAACAAAAATGGCACAACATCAAAAACCGATATTAAAGGGCATTATTTATACCATCATAAAACCAACTATAAAAATGGTTGGCGAGCTTCTTTAACAAAAATGTATCGTCCCGAATATTTTGATACGTATGACGATTTCTTTGATAAAAAATATGCAGATGGAGGTATTTCCATCATGAACTCAAGTCATCAAGACATTGCATGGGTAGACAGACCAGAGGTTTGCATTATATTAAGAGATACGATGCTTTTAACACCTGTAATTAAAGATGCTTTTATTAGAGACGATTACGGGTTTGATATTGAAGATGGTTTAATGCTAAGAGAATATCTTAACAGACACCCAGAATCTCAAGAAAAAATTACAACACTTTTAAATAAGAAATTAATCTCTGTTGGCGCTACATACAATTGCCCTTACGAAGATATGTATGATGCCGAAGACCAAGTACGTCAATTATATCTTGGTAAAAAATGGGTGAAAAAGACCTTTGGGGGGTACGATTCTAAAGTATACTGGAACGTAGATGTACCTGGAAAAACGTTACAATTACCACAAATACTAAAAAAAGCAGGTGTAGATTATATGGTAATTAGTAGACATTCTAGAGGGATGTTTCATTGGGCAAGTCCAGATGGAAGCTCTGTTTTCACATATTCCCCTGGGCATTATGGTGTTGATGAAACTATGCTAAGGCGAGGCGACATGAACTCTAAAATAAAATATGGTGCTGAACAAATAAAGTTTTGGGAGAAGAACTTTGAAGATGGTAAAGTACAAACACCACTACTATCTAGCCAAGATATGTTGCCCGCTATTGACTATTCTGATTATATAGCATCATGGAATACATTTGATACTTTAAAAGATGAAAAAGGACAACCTAAAGACGTGAATTTACCACCTATGGAATTAATGACTGTAGATGAGTATATGCCACTTGCCGAAAAACATGCTACAAAGGTAGATACTATTTTAGGAGAACGCCCAAACGTATGGCTTTACATTCATGGGCCAGGGCATCATGATGCGCTTACAGCAAGTAGAGAAGGCTCTAAGTTACTACCAGCTGCCGAAAAATTCTTATCAATAGCTAATAAAATAGAACCTGCTAAAATGCCTTATCCTTTTGAGGAATTTGATGAAGCTTGGCAAGCTAAAATTTATCCCGACCACGGTTGGGGTGGTCATGATGGCGATGTTACCGATAATCTATTTCAAGCAAATCTTGTAAAGTCAAGAACTTTAGGACAAAACCTTTTAGATAAAGGGATTAACTTTTTATCAAGCTATATAAAATCTAATAAAAAATTAGGTGTACCCATCGTATTATATAATAGTTTATCCTGGAAACGGAATGACCCTGTAACCACTACGGTTCATTTTCCTAAAGGAAAAATTCAAAATATAGCTATTGTATCTGCAAATAAAAAAGAAATAGCATCACAAACTAACAACAAACAATTACATGATGATGGCAGTATTAAAAGTATAGCTATTACGTTTATTGCTGAGGTTCCTTCTATTGGTTATAGTACCTATTACATTCAAAACAAAATCAGCTCTAAACAAAACAAATATGAAAACGCAACGCTAGATACTTACGAGAATCCGTTTTACAATATCACGTTTGAAGATGGTGGTATTTCACAAGTATATGATAAAGCATTTAAGAAAAACTTATTTAAAACAGATGTGTTTAAAATAGGAGAAATATTTACTATGGAATCTGTTGGAACAGGTGCTGGCGAGTTTGGAGATATACAGCAACCTTCTATGAAAGATTTTGACCAAGTAAGCATTCATAATCCTAAATGGAAGATTATAGAAAATGGCCCAGTTTATACAAAATATAGACTAGAGCAACAAATTTTACATAGTATAGTAAGACAAGATGTAACGCTGTATCATAACTTAAAACGCGTTTACTTTAATACCAGTTTACGCAATTGGTCTGGCAAATTGTATCGAGAATTTAGAACAGCATTTCCTATAAACATGGATAGTCCTGAGGTAGCTCACGAAGTACCTTTCGGAAACGTACGCGTTGGTAAAGATGAAATTGAAACTGGTGGCGAATGGTACACACCGCTTTGTAAAGATGTGCGTCCAAGAGGTATTATAGATTGGATTTCTGCAACAGATGATAATGTAGCCATAACTTTAAGCTCATCTGTAGCTGCTGCCGATTGGATTGACCCAACAGGAAAAACCAATACAACTATGTTACAAAATTTATTACTAGCCAGTAGACGGTCATGCCATTGGGAGGGTAATGAATATTTACAAGGTGGAGACCATCACTACCATAATGTATTTACATCCAACAAATCAGGAAGTGTAAAGGGACAAAAAATAGCAAAACAAGAAAACGAACCTATACAAGTTGTTGTTAACCCTGTAACCACTTCAAAACCATACTTACCAGAAAATTTGAGTTTCTTTAAAATTGATGCGGAAAATGTCATCATCACAACAATTAAAAAAGCGGAAGATTCTGAAGAGTTTATTGCGAGAATGTACAATCTTAAAGATGGAAATGAAAGCGTAAATATGTCTTCCTATTTCAGTATAAACTCTTACAAGCACACTAATATTATAGAAGAAAATCCTAAACCTGTAGCACCAAAACTAGAACTTGGTAAATATGCCATTGAAACTTTTAGCCTTGGTACTAAATAAAAATTAATACATTAAAAAATGAAAATCAAAAATCAAAAATCAATCTTTAATCTAATTTGTAGTTTCGGTTTAGCCTTAGTTACTATTAGCGCAGCTTATGCAAACGATGGTGTTTTAAAAACCCCTAAAAGTTCCGCTTTTCATGGCGGTACCGGAAGTGTTGGACATATAGAAAGTCTTAACGTCAATTATCGTTTACATCAAATTTGTAAAAATGACATAGAAGGGTATAAAGAAATGCTTTCTGGGTCTGAATATTTCTTGTATCCATCATTAAGAGAAGATATGAATGTGGCGATGATTTCAAGAGCTACCACAGGAGAAAAAGGATTTGAGTTTTTAACTGGAGAGGTTCCTAAAAACTATGCTAAGGATAAAGTAAATTTCTTTTTTTTGAGTGATATTGATTTTAACTTAAGAGAATCCTTTGACATTTTTATTAACGACAAACCGCTATTAACCTTTAATTCTAACAAAGATGGCTCACTTTCTATAACAGAAAACCCAGGAAATGGTCATGCTGAATATATTTTAGTAAGAAGAGATTTAAACGGCGACGGTCTTGGAGCTTTTCGTTTAACCGTACCTACATCATCTCTAAAAAAAGGAGAAAGTGCAAAAATTAAAGTTGTTGGGCGTAAAAAAAGTTCCAACTGTTGGTTCATGATTTTTAAAGGTACCGATGTTGTAGAGCGCATTAATAAATCTGTTACCGATGAAGCCGCTTTTAGTATTAAACAAAAAGACGGAAAGCTTTATGTTGATGCACCTGCACATTTTGCTGGAAGGTCAGTTTATGTTATTTCTGATGGTAAAAAAAGTAAAACTAAAACCTTTACTAGTCAAGCTGAACTTGCCAAGGCATCATTTAACATAACAGCACCAAAAAAATCTTTTAGTATTTCTCATAACAATCAAGAGATTTCACTAACCTTTGATAATGAAGATGGCAAAACTATGAAATCAGACATTGAAGGCCCATATTTATATCATCATGTTGCCAATTTTAATCCAAATTGGACAGCTTCATTAGCAAAACTATACAAGCCAGAGTTTTTTGATACCTATGATGATTTTTTTGATAAAAAATACGAAACGGGTCTGGTATCTATAATGAATTCTAGCCACCAAGATATTGCTTGGGTAGACAGACCAGAAGTATGCATTATTTTAAGAGACACCTTACTCCTTGCACCAGTACTTAAAGATGCTTTTATAAGAGATGATTATGGTTTTGATATTGAAGATGGATTAATGCTTCGCGAGTATATTGAAAGACACCCAGGTTCTGAAGAGCAAATTACAACATTGCTGCAAAGAAAATTAATGTCTGTTGGCGCTACATACAATTGCCCTTATGAGGATATGTATGATGCTGAAGACCAAGTGAGACAGTTGTACTTAGGAAAAAAATGGGTTAAAAAAACCTTTGGTGGTTACGACTCTAAAGTATACTGGAATGTTGATGTACCAGGAAAAACAATGCAACTCCCACAAATATTAAAAAAAGCTGGTGTTGATTATATGGTAATTAGTAGGCATGCAAAAGGCATGTTCCATTGGGCTAGCCCTGACGGAAGCTCTGTATTTACCTATTCACCTGGGCATTACGGTAACGATTTACTGTATCTTTCTAGAGATATGAATAACAAAATGAAATATGGTGCAGAACAAGTATTGTATTGGGAAAATAGTTTTTCCGAAGGTAAGATACAAACCCCTTTACTATCTAGTCAAGACATGTTACCTGCTATTGATTATTCAGATTATATTGATACCTGGAATGCCTTTGATAAAGTAAAAGATGCTGAAGGTAAAGCTATAGACGTTAATTTACCAAAAATGGAATTAATGACAGTTGATGAATTTTTTCCTTTAGCAGAAAAGAATGCCACTAAAGTAGATACCATAATGGGAGAACGCCCTAATGTATGGGTTTACATTCATGGTCCTGGGCATCACGATGCACTTACAGCAAGTAGAGAAGCCTCTAAATTATTACCAGCCGCTGAAAAGTTTTTATCTATAGCAAATAAAATTGAACCAGATTTATCGCCATATCCTTTTGAAGCCTTAGATGAAGCGTGGCAAGCCAAAATTTACCCAGACCATGGTTGGGGTGGTCATGATGGCGATGTTACAGACAACCTTTTTAAAGAGAGTTTTGTAAAATCTAGAACCATGGGGCAAAACCTTTTAAATGATGGTATAGAACTTATTTCATCTAAAATTAAAAAGAACGAAAAATTAGGAAAACCTATCGTGCTTTTTAATAGTTTATCATGGAAAAGAACAGACCCAATAACTACAACTTTAAAATTTACTAAAGGCAATATAAAACATGTCACTATTGTATCTGCTGATAAAAAAGAAGTGCCATCTCAAACATCTAATGCTAAATATTATAACGATGGTAGTATTAGAAGTATTGATGTTACTTTTATAGCAAAAGATATTCCTTCCATAGGTTATGCTACGTACTACTTACAAGATAAAAATTCGGCCTCAAAAGGTAAAAACAATTCAGCTACAACTAGTACGTATGAGAATTCATTTTACGCTATAAACTTTGAAAAAGGTGGTATTACTAGCGTATATGATAAAGAATTAAAGAAAGAGTTATTTGATAGTAGTATATTTAAAGCTGGCGATGTATTCACTATGGAATCGGTTGGAAATGGTGCAGGAGAATTTGGAGATGTACAACAACCTACCATGAAAGATTACGATCAAGTAAGTGCTCACAATACCGAATGGAACATTTTAGAAAGTGGTGCTGTGTATACTAAATACAGACTTGAACAACAAATTAATCATGCTATTGTAAGACAGGATGTAACCTTATATCACGATTTAAAACGAGTTTATTTTAATACAAGCTTACGAAATTGGTCTGGAGAGTTATACAGAGAATTTAGAACCGCATTTCCATTAAATATGGATAATCCAGAGATAGCTCATGAAGTGCCTTTTGGAAGTGTTCGTGTTGGAAAAGACGAGATTGAAACAGCAGGAGAGCGTTACACACCACTTTGTAAAGATGTGCACCCAAGAGCCATTATAGATTGGATTTCGGCTACTGATGATGATATATCGGTAACCTTAAGCTCATCTGTAGCTGCAGCAGATTGGATAGATCCAACTGGTAAAACTAAAGCTGGCACACCAATATTACAAAACCTTTTATTAGCAAGTAGAACCTCTTGCCATTGGGAAGGCAATGAATATTCGCAAGGTGGCAACCACAACTTTCATAATGTATTTACCTCAACTAAAGCAGGAAGTGTTCTTGGACAAAAAGTTGCTAAACAAGAAAATGAGCCTATACAAGTAGTTTTAAACACTGTAACATCAGCTAAACCATATTTACCAGAACAATTAAGTTTCTTTTCTATCGATTCTGAAAATGTGATTGTAACTACGGTTAAAAAGGCAGAAGATTCTGAAGATTTTATTGCAAGAATGTATAATGTAAAAGATACCAACGAAACGGTAAACATATCTTCTTACTTTAATATTAAGTCTCAAAACCATACTAATATTATTGAAGAAAATCCAGTACCTGTTGCTCCTGCATTAAAAGTGGGTAAATACTCAATAGAGACTTTTAGCTTAGAAACTGATTAATAGCAACCATCCTTTTTTTAATAAAAATGGCTATCCGAATCTAGATAGCCATTTTTATTTATTGAAATCAACGTAACTTCCAAAAAACATCAAAATTGTACTTTAATCGTTCACTACAGGAGCTTCTATTGGCGTTTTGCTTTTAACTACAACATAAGTTGAAATAGCATAATAAGCTCCAGTTTGGCTTGATTGTGTTCCTCCATCTGACACCCAATCTTCAAAATCATACTCAAAATCGAAAGTTACATTTGAGTTAGATTTATCAAACTTATCAACTCTTGGTGGTACAGCCATACCAGGACACCAACCTGCTCTATCGGGTGCCCAATTACCGCGTTGTGGGTTTATTTTATTACTTCCACATCCAATAGGTTTTAATTCGTGTGTAAATTTGGGGTCATTATTAATTAAAATTTGGTGTGTTCTAAAGCACCATTCTGCACAACCTCTGCCATCGCTATCTGCAGGAGTGGCATGCCCCCAACCAGATATAACTGTTCGTAAATGTGTACTAAAGGCATTACTTGGTATTGCTATGGTTTTGGTTAAATCAAATCCTGCAGTACTACTTCCGTAAGGTACACCAGCTAAAGATAAAGCGTTATATGCTATAACTTCTGAAACGGCATAATAAGGATAATCAGGAATACCTTCTTCAAAATCAAATTCAACAGATAAATTCCAGCCATCGTCGCCCCAAGTTTCAATAAATGCTCTTAGCTCAACTTGACCTTCGAGCAAAGACTTAAAATCGGTAACATCTATTTCTATACCTCTAGTAAGCTGTGATGTATCAACGCCATAGGGTGTAATATAACGACCTAGTTCAAACCACTTTTTCGTTTTTTTGTCCTTAACACTTATGTTAGCATATACGTCCCATATATTACAACCAACAGATGGGCAATCCAAATTGATAAACATTTTAACGGATTTAACGTTGGTATTATCCTCATTTAAGGTGAATGTACTAATTTTAGTTTGACTTAAACCTGCACCAAAACCAACTCTTGTTTGACTAAACGTTTTATAATTTAAGGTTTCAAAATCTTCTGGCGGGGTTTTGTCCCCAGATTTAGTTTCATCATTTCCAGTATCATTACTACTACTGCAAAAACTAAATCCTAAAATAAATATTAAACAAAATAATAACTTTACGGTTGTTTTTAAAAAATTATTTTTCATAGCTTTCTTTTTCTTTTTAAGAAACTCGGTTTATTAATTGTCAATATAATTTTCATAATTAGAAAACACCTTTTTGCCATACCAAGCAATGTAGGCAAAACATAATAGCGGTAGTGCAAATGATATATTTACTTCTGGAACCGATAAAATATTTACATCTGCAACCCCATTCCCTCCAATATCTATGATTTCGCCTTGTAATTTTGGCATTAATGCTCCTCCAACAATAGCCATTACTAATCCTGCTGAACCAACTTTAGATTGTTCTTCAGTAAGACCTTTTAGAGCAATACCATAAATCGTTGGAAACATCAAAGACATACAAAAAGACACCCCTACCAAACTATACAAACCAATAACACCCTTTATTAAAATTGTAGCGCACACAAATACCATGGCTAAAACTGCAAAATACATGAGTAACTTTCCTGAACTTATAAATCGTAACAAATATGTACCAACAGCGCGTCCTATTGTAAATAGAATAAAAGCTGCCATTTGATAATAACCCGCAGTTACACTATCCATATTTATAGCTTCGGCGTATTGGTAAATATAGGTCCAACACATGATTTGTGCTCCTACATATAATACTTGTGCTAGAACACCTAGTTTGTATTCTTTATTCTTAAAAAGTACGGAAAAGGTTTCAGTAATATTAGGCATATCGCCTTCTTCTTTTGATTGTGGCATTTTACTAATTAAAAACAATACAAAAACGCCTAGAATAGCTAAGCCAAGAATTACATAAGGATTACGAATTACTAATAAGTCGGATGTTTTTATCAAGATTTTTGAAGCTTCATCCAAAGCACTAAAATCAGTGATATCGTCGGATTTTAAATTCTTTAACACAAACTGTTGCGCTACAAATAATCCTGCAATAAGCCCCAATGGGTTAAAAGCCTGAGCTAAATTCAATCTTTGAGTAGCTGTTTCCTTTGGCCCCATAACTAAAGCATAAGGGTTAGCAGCCGTTTCAAGAAAAGCCAAACCAAATGTTAAAACATAAAGCCCAAAACAAAAAAACCAAAATTGTTCCATCACAGCTGCTGGATAAAACATTAAAGCACCTATGGCATATAATCCCAATCCAATTAATATACCAACTTTATAAGAATACTTCCTCATAAACATAGCAGCAGGTAATGCCATACAGAAATAACCACCATAAAATGCCATTTGTACCCAAGCTGCTTGAGAGTTTGATAGCTCTAGAACTTTTTTAAAAGCTTGCACCATGGGATCGGTAACAGCATTTGCAAAACCCCATAATGCAAATAATGATGTAACTAAAATAAAAGGAATCAAAACATTTTTCGAAACAACTTTTGGTTTATGCATAATTATTTATTTAAAAATTTTGTAAAAAAGAAGAGCCTTTTACAGCCCTTCTTTTGAAACTAAAACTAACTCAAAACTAATTTTATTCTTAAATTTATATGTAACTGTTCTTAAAAAAATTACTGATAATCAAACAATTGATATTTATATAAATTTAAAATATGATGTAGATGATAAAGAAAAATTTCGACCAACAACAACTCTGGTGTGCTAAATAAAAAAAAAAGACCAATTAGTATGAGACTAGGATTTAAACTATTAGAATAGATGGTTAAAAAGATCAAACATAATAAGAGACAGCTATAGAGATTTACTCTATACCCTAGAAATAAATTTAAATGACTAAACCTGATTTTAGAATCTTATCTTTAACTTTTTCTGCATAAGTTCTTCCTATGGTATACCTTAATCCGTCAATTTCAAGACTATTAGCTTCTATCGCATCTATTTTATTAATAGCTACTGTATACGAACGGTGTATTCTAATAAAGTTATCTGGCAACAAATCAGTGAAAGCACTTAACGTTTGGTGAATTATAAAGCGCCCTGATTCTGTTTTTATTTTTAAATAATCCTTTAAACTTTCAATAACTAAAATTTCATCGACGTAAATTTTCTGAAGTTTCTTTTTATCTACTTTTATAAAAATATACGGACGATTAGATAATTGAGCACCTGAACTAGATTTTGACTCAAATACACTTGTTATTTTATTAACAGTTTTTACAAACCTAGAAAACTCTATTGGTTTCATTAAATAATCAAAAACCTCCAAATCATAAGACTCTACAGCGTATTCTTTATAAGCACTAGTAATAATAATTATTGGTTTTTTTGTTAAGCTCTTTATAAAGCTTAAACCATCTAACAAGGGCATATTAATATCCAAAAAAATAACATCAACAGAATTTTCCTTTAAATAAGCCAAGCCATCTATGGCATTATTAAAAGTAGCAAGCAATTCAAAAACTGGAAATTCTTTTAAATAACTTTTTATAACTTCAATTGCTAAAGGTTCATCTTCAATTATGATGCTTCGTATTATCATACTACTTTAATTTTTAATTTTACATTAAATTTTTCACCCAAATCATCAATCTTAAGAAGATAATCGTCGTCTTTATACCCTAAAGTTAATCTTTTTTTAACATTTCTCAAACCAATACCGCCCTCGTATTTAACTGTATTTATATATCCCATTTTTTGTAGTTCTTGAGGCTTTGGGTTAGAGATAAAAAAGTAAAGATAATTTTTTATAATTTTAAAGTTAATACTTATTCTAACCTTATCAATATTCTTATTGACACCGTGCTTAAATGCATTTTCAATAAATGATATTAATAGCATAGGTGCTATAGTTTTATTTTGTATATCTCCAGAAATACTCATATCAATCTCTAATTTGTTGCCATGTCTTATCCTCTCAATCTCTAAATAATTTTCTATAAAATGCAATTCATTTTCTAGTGTTTGTCTCTTTTTTTTGGTTTCGTAGAGCAAATACTTAAGTAATCCCGCAAGTTTAATTATAACTTTTGATGTTTTATTCGAATTAGTAATGGAAAGCGCATAAATATTATTGAGCGTGTTTAGAAAAAAATGAGGAGATACCTGAGCTCTTAAAAACTGAAGTTCAGTTTCTAACTGAATTTTTTCTAAATCTGTTAAACGTTTATTCTCTTCTAACCAATCAAAAGTTATTTTTATAGCAGCAACAAATGCTATAACATATAATTCTCCTATCATCATATCTACAACATAATTCACAGTGAGATGATTAATAACTTCGGGACCCTCTGGCCAAACATCTGTGCTCACTAAAAAATAAGTTAAATTAAATTTTAGTAATACCATAAGAAAAATGGCTGACAGTAAAAACAATATATAAAGTAATATCCGCCGTTTAAAAAGAAACAAAGGCATTAAAACGTATAAATTGAGATAACAAAGCGACATGTGTATTGGGAAACCAATTAAATTTGTTTGCAATGAATACCAATAATCATTAAAATAACTGCCCCAACGAAACGTGTTAAACGAGAAATAAATCAACCAAAACATCACATGATGTCTTAAGGTAATTTTATATATCCTTGTTGGTTTTAATTTAGTACTGTACAGCATCAAGATTTATTTTCTGTAAAAAAATTAGTGTGCTAACAAGTTATAAAAAAAACGTTAGACATGTTTAATGTCTAACGTTTTTTATATTTATAAAGTGAAAGGTATTAACTATTTATTCCAAATAACACCTCTCATTTCACCTGCATAATTTCCAGTTTCATCAGCAAACTTAATACCTTTAACCTTATCAAGTGGGAAGTATACTTGAAGGTTGGTTTCAGACCCATCAATATCGGTATCAAATTGTCCAACAGAACGTACTTCATCCCAAATTCTGAAATCTTTAATATCTCCATTCATTTTGAAACCAAAAGAATTACCTAACCAAATTTCTGCCCATCCAGAGACTGCTGGAACTCCTATATCTGTAGATTGTCCTACCATATCGCCATCAACATATATTGAAGTTGTCATAGCCGTGTTGTCATGTACTATAGCTACGTGTTGCCACATTCCAGATTTTAAGGTTCCCGCAGGGTACATTGGTCCGATATAACCAAACCCTTCTACGTTGGTCCAGTTCCATCCGCCACCAGAATTAAGAACATTTTCTTCTGTTAATTCAGCATAACCATCTACACGGAAACCAATATTACCATTACCCATGATATCCCCTATTGGTGGATTAGTTGTAAAGTTTAAAGTTTTTAATCTTACTTCAAATTCATAAGTATAATCACCTTGCGGTGTATAATTTGGTGTAATTCTTAAACCAACCGCACTTGGATCTTCGCTATCAATATAAACTCCGTCTGAAGGTGCTACTAAATTAGCGTTTATTAAATCTATGGAATCTCTTAGTGCATCTGCAGTACTATCTAAAACAGCTTGTCTGCCATCGTTATCTTTTATATCGTTAGCATTAGCTAATAATTCATCTATATAATCAAGCGTACCTACTGGATAATCACCATCCATGTCACCTTCAACAACAGTAGCTCTAAAATCTGTTATTTGCTGGATAGCAGCGTTTAAATTTGTGTAGTCTAAAAGAATTACTGGTGGTTCTGACACCCACTCAACTGATCCATTGATTGTGGCAGTATAATCACCACTAATATCAGTAAAAGATGAACCTAAATTAGATCCAAGAGGAAAATATACTTCAAGTCCTGATTCTGAACCATCAAAAGACGCACCAATATTACTTTGAATTGTACTTGCGTCTAACACGCTATTCCAAACTCTAAATTCTTTATAAAGGGCATTACTTACTCTTTCTATGAAAGCCGGACTATTTCCTAATATTAATGGTAAATTTGGAAAGGCAGGAACTGCTTCTAAAGTAGCTACCAATTGGCCATTTACATATAGTTTGTTTGTAGACTGATTACTTGTTAAAGCAATATTAATCCATTCACCAGGTACTAAAGTTCCAGAGGGAGCTTCTCCTTCTGGCCAACTACCGCCAATACCTGCATACATTTCAACTTGCCCATCACCAAAATAACGTACACCTAATCCATTAGCTCCAGGATCAACGGAAGAAATTAAATTAGCACAACATCCTGAAGGGTTAATATCAACTATGTATACTTGAAATTCAACTGTAACATCACTAAAATATAATTCTTTAATATTATCTGAAAATTGAATACCTGCTCCATTTTCTGATTTGACCCAAGGAAAAGCTTCGGAAACTAAACTTACTAAAAATTTATCTATGGCAGCATTGATTTTTAGTACAGCATCATCTATATCAGCTTGATCTTTAGAACTTTCTATGCGTTTATAAATCCAATTAACAACATCTTGTAAACTTTGTATAGACCCAGGCTGAAAATCACCAGCATTTATACCTTCTACTCCTGTAGCTATTAAATTTTCAGCTTCAGCAATTCTTGCTTCCAATTGCGCAATATCAAAATTCTGTCCCGTGGCATCATCATCGTTAGCACAAGACACGGCAAACAGCACCATTATCATAGGCAGCACTAGTGCTGCTTTTTTTAAATTCTTAAACATTTTTTTCATCATATTTTTTTTAAAAATTACTATTCATTAAGCCATTAGACTTTGTCTTGGTATCTGCAATATCCCACCATAATCTATTATCCATACGGTTTGTGTCTATTGTATTTTGGTCTGCTGGCAACATATCCGCCTCTGTATTAAATGCATTGTCTGGATATCTAACACGCTTAACATAAGTCCCTGCTGCTACAGTAGCTGCACTACTCACACCTTCAATAGGTAAAGTAAGGTCTGGATAATCTGTACGTCTAAAATCTACCCAAGCTTCTCTACCATTAGGAAAGTTAGCAATGTATTTTTGTGTAATTAATTGCTTTAATTGTGCTTCATTTGAACCAGATAATGCCGGTATTTCGTTTATATATGCAGTTGCTGCTGCGGGTTCGACTCCTACAAATTCCATAGAAGCTCTTATACCATCTTGCATTATAGATGTAGGATCTCCACCAGTCCATCCTCTTAATGCGGCCTCAGCTTGTAAGAATATCACTTCTGCATAAAGCATTACGGGTTGATAATGGTCTATTTCTGCATCATTCCCTGTAAAGCCAATATAAGTTGTGCTTTCATTCATGGTTGCAAAATCGTTCGCATCAGCAGGTAAAATATTGTATCCGTTTTCAACGCCTTCTAGAGTTTCACTACCAAACATTGGAGAACTTTCTTTGTAATTAAACCATATTCTAGCTCTAGGGTCTTCCATAGATGTTTGAGAGTACATCATATCAGTAAATGTTTTAGAACATCTAATGTTGTCCCAAAAAATAGCCATATTACGTAAATAATCATAAAAGCCATTTACCCATGCTGGTATGTGTGCTACATCATCATTACTTTGCATAACACCAGCATTTATAGCTGCTGCTGCTTCTGTTTGTGCTTTTCCTGGGTCTACATTAGATATTCTCATAGCTAATCGTAATCGCATTGAATTTCCAAAACGTTTCCACTTTTCTAAATCCCAACCATATATTAAATCGTCTGCACTAGGCATAATAAACTGGTTAGCATCATTAGAATTTATGGCATTTACTGCATTATTTAATCTATCAAACAAGTCGTAGTAAATATCACGTTCTGAGTTATATGGCACTTTTGATGCAAAGCCATTTTCGAAGTATGGTAAATCACCATAATAGGCTAACATGCGCGCCCATTCTGAAACTTCCCAAATTTCTAAAACTTGCATTAAGTTATTGTAAAATGGGTCGTCACCATATATGCGTTGAAGTGATTTAATATTTGCCAAACCATCAACAAAAAATGCATTCCATCCCGTGAAAGCCCATCCATCAACATACTCGTACCTACCAGACTCAAAACCAGATACCGTATTAGCCCAGTATTGTGCATAAAAATCTGCATATAAATTTACGTTACGTTGATAATCAAAAACAGGCGTAGTCACAATTCTGTTAAATAACTGTCCAGGTTGTGGTGCTGTAACCGCATTGCGGTTGGTGTTCATTTCTTCAAAATTTTCTGTACAACTGACTGCTATAAAAAACACGCCAGTTAATAGCATTAATACTTTTTTCATAATTTTTTTTTTAAAATTTAACATTCAATGAAAAACCATAGGTTCTTTCTACAGGCACAGGAGAAAAATCAAATGCTTGACCGCCTACCGATGAATTAAATGAACTTGCATCCGGTACTGTACCTGGTGTATTTCTATAAAGGTAGAATAAATTTCTACCAATTAAAGATAATTTAACATCATTGATAAATCCTTTACTAAAAGATTTTATTATGGATTTTGGTAAAGAATACCCAAGCGATAGTTCACCTAATTTCATAAATGAAGCGTCATAAATAAATTCTTCAGATATACCTGATACTGTACCCCAATAGGATTGAGCACTTACTATTGTGGTATTTGAACTACCATCAGCTAAAACACCATTGGGCGTAAAAAACGGATCTCTTCCAAAAGACAACGTTTTTGGAGTATTACCAGTTCCTGTGGCTGAGGCCTCAGTTAACGAATATATATCACCGCCTTGCTGCATCACAAACAGAGCGTTTAAAGATAACCCTTTATATGCTGCATTAATACCAATGGAACCAGTAAAATCGGCTTGAATATTTCCAATTTTTTCTTTTTCCGTAGTATTAGCTGGTAAGCCATCAGCCCCGACTATAATATTTCCATCAGCATCTCTTTGGTATTTAAAACCATAAATATCACCATATCTTTCACCAACATAACCACGGACTTCTTCTATTATAGTATTACTTTGAAAATATGGAAAAAACTCAGTATCATTTGGCAATTCTTCTATAACACCTTTATTGGTTGCAAAATTTAAAGTTAATCCCAAATTAAAATCTTCAGTTTTAATAGGTACTACATTTGCATATACCTCAATACCCTTGTTAGAAATCTCACCTACGTTAGTAAGCAAACTTGAAAAAAGACTTGTGCTATTTACTGGTACTGAAGCTATTTGATTTCTAGTACGCTCATCATACAAAGCAATATCAAAATTTAAACGATTATCGAATAACCTTAACTCAACACCAAATTCTGTAGTGGTTGAAATTTCCGGATCTAAATTAGGATCTACACCTTCGTTTGGAGTGGTTGATTGTGATAAATTAAAATTACTTAAAAAGACATTAAATGTCGGGTTAGTTCTTTGAGGCTGAGAAGCTTTACCAACTTCAGCCCACGTCCCTCTTACTTTTAAATAATTCATCCAATCTGGCATTTCCACCATTTCTGAAATTAATGCACTTAAACCAACTGAAGAATATAAAAACGAATTATTTGTTATTGGTAAAGTAGAAGACCAATCGTTTCTTACAGTCGCATTTAAAAACAAGTAATCTTTATAAGACACATCAGCAAAACCATACAAAGAGTGAATTTCCTCATCTGTAAATTGTTCATTAGCCTGTATATTAGTTCCTGCATTTAAGAAAAGTGTACTTTCAGAATCTAATTTACCTGATGATGCGTTTAAAGACTCTATACCTCTACGCATTTGATTACCACCAACACTAACACCTAAGGTAAAATCTTCATTTAAATCCTTATTATAACTCAATAAAAATTCAGCGTTTTCTTCTTTAAAGAAAGACTCAGAAGTATTAATTGATGGTGTATTATTGAAAAATATTTGATCTTCAAAACGTGCTCCAGAGACTGACTCGTATCTATAGATATCTAAACCATACTTAACTTTTAACCTAAGTGCATCTGAAAACTTAACGTTTGTAGCTAAATAACCAAATGATCTGTTACGCTGATCGTTATTAAATGTTTGGGTTTGTAAAAAATATGGGTTTCTATTATCCGCATTAGCATTTTCAGTTAAAACAGCACTAGGCCCAAATAATATTTCTTTTGTTTTATTATCTTCTAAAACAAAACCTGGAGATAAGTCTCTAGTTCTTATATTTGCTGGCATTCCGTTAAAAAACGATATAAAACTGTATCTACCGATAGTAGGTCTTTGAAATCCTTGAGTATTTATATAAGACACTTTTGCATCAACATTTAACCAAGGGTTAATATCATAATTAGCTTTAAAGTCAAAATTTAAGCGTTCTAAGGCTTGACCTTCAAAAATACCCTCTGTATCATCTTTACTTATCAACACCTTAAAGTTACCATCTTCACTGCCTTTAGTAAAAGTTATTGCGTGTCTTGTACTCACACCTGTTCTTGTAAAATCTTCTAGTAAATTTGATTCTGATTGGTACGGTAAAGATTCGCCTGTCCAAGCAACTCTTTCAACACCATCAAATCGAGGTCCCCATGATACTCGAGAACTAGGATCATAAACACCATCAATACCTTGTCCATACTCTCTTTGAGTATCTAGAAAAAAGCTTGCCTCAGAAAATGTTGTAGACCCTGTATAGGATATACCTAAACCTTGAGAACGTTTACCACTCTTTGTTGTTATTAGCACAACCCCGTTACCACCACGTGCACCATATAATGCAGCAGCAGGACCACCCTTTAATACGGACATAGTTTCGATGTCATCTGGATTAATATCTAAAAAACCTCCACCGTTGGAGTTACCTCCAAATAAATCTACTGCATCTGTTGTAAAATCTTGTGTGGAAAATGGCACACCATCTATAACCCATAGCAATTGGTCGTTTCCACTCAAGGAACTAGCACCACGAATATCTATTCTAGGTTTACCAGTAATACCACCAGAATTAGTGATATTAACACCTGCTGCTTTACCTTGTAAAGCCGCTGTTACATTTGGATTTGCTGCGGTTGTAATAGTTTCAGAATCAACTTCCTGTACCGCGTAAGCTAACGCTTTCTTTTCCTTTTTTATACCAAGAGCAGTAACAACCACTTCATCGAGAGCTTCAAGACTTTCAACTAGAGTGATATTAATTGTTTTTTGGTTCCCCACCACAACTTCTTGTGAAACAAAACCTACATAAGAAAACACTAATGTTGAAGAGGAACTTACATTAAGAGAATAGTTTCCATCAAAATCTGTTGAAGCACCATTCGTAGTTCCCTTTTCAGTAACATTTACGCCAGGTAAAGGAATCCTACTTGGATCAACCACCGTTCCGCTTACTACAGTTTGTGCTTTCATACTGTAACAACACAGTATACTTAGAGCAAACAGAAGTTTAAGTACATTTTTTGTCATAATCTGATTAGTTTAATTTTTAGTTAATTTATTGTTAAATATAAAACAACAAAAAAGTTGTAAGTAAAAGTCTAGTTTTTCGACAAACAACAGTTTTGAAAAGGAGTTTGATGCTATATTATTAAGCATGTTAAATAATCTTACAAATTATCTACTTTTATAAATTTGAACTAGCAATTTAAAACTCAAAATTTAATTACGATATTTATTTAGCCAAGTTTAGGCTACAGATTTCAATTTCATATTCTTTAATAGCTTTATATACTGAAGTAGAGTGCATAATACTATTTAAAGCAACACATTTTGATCTATGAAAAAAATAACAGATTCAGATTGTAATCTACAATTTATTTAGACTAATAAACCCATTTGTTGTCCAAACTTATAATGACACCTATAAAAAGCACTATAAACATTCTAGAGACTTTCACTTGGATGAGGAATGAACTGTTCTACAATTATATTTGATTTCACAACTATATCTTAACGCTTCAAAGTAAAGTGACCGGAAAATACAGGTCCGTCTTCTAAATAAACCTTAAACCAATAATCGTCTGTTGGCATTAATTGTCCATTAAAAGTCCCATCCCAACCATTCTGTGATGTAGAAACTTGTTTAAGAAGCTTACCATATCTATCAAAAACTAAAATCCTAGTATTGGCATGAACATCCATATTTAAACCAATTATCTGCCAGTAGTCATTAAATCCATCATTGTTAGGGGTAAAAAATTTCATAAATCCCAAAACCGAGATATCTAAGGTAGTTTCACCACAGCCATCTTTATCATTCACATACAATGTGTAAAATCCTGGTTTAACATTTCTAAATTCAGGTTCATCTTGGTATACTATAAAATTTGAACCATTATCCACTAAAGCATATTCATAATTGCCTTGTCCTAGATTTGTGGAATTAATGGTTACACTATTATTATTTTCTGAAAAATCAACTATAGTTACATCATTTTGTGTGATGGACGCTTTCTCAGAGGCATTTACAAAAATATCCTTTGTTCTAAAACAGTTTGAACCATCTGTTTTAATTAACGTTACATGATACGTTCCTGGAGTAGACACAACTATTGTAGCCGTACTTTCAGGTAATAACTGATTAACGATAGTACCGTCTAAGCTTGTCCAACGCCATTCATAGATAAACACTTCTGAAGTGGCTTCTATAGGATCTAACTCCACCACAAAACTAGGGTCTGAAGTACAAACAATATATTCCGCATCTATTGTAAACTCAGGTAGCGCATTCACTATTAAATCTATGGTAGTACTTGCATTACAATTAACACTTACAGGATTAACAACCCTTACATTAATAGTTTGTGTTTTAGAATATAACGCATTTGGTAGTATTGGACTATCTGTAATCAAGTTGTCGTTTTCGTCAAAAAAATCAAAATAAATTTCCATATTAGATTGATTTCCGAGAATGGCACTAGCAAATAACGATGTATCAAAAGCAAACATTCCGTCGTTATCAATATCTCCATCATCACCATCGCATACTATTTGAGGCATAATAGTATCTGTAATTATTGGTTGTTCATCTACAATAAATTCTAAAGTTATACTATCACTACAAGGGCCATCGGTATCTTGGGTGGCATTATTGGTAACCGTAATAGTTATTGTTTGAGTTTCTGTTAAGAACGGATTTGGTAACGTGTTTGAACTAACCGCTATACCTGTAATATCTATATAATCATAAGTTACAGTTACATCTGTAAGCGATTGCCCGTTTAATACCCAATCCTCAACTAACGACGTATCAAATGGATATGATATATCTGAATCAGTTGTATCAAAATCACATTGCCTATCTATTAAAACCGCGCTTGCTACAGGTAAAGCTTCTACATTTAAAAAATTGGGAAATGCTTCAAGTCCCAAACAATTGTTTCCTAAATTACTCTTTACACGCACCCAAATATTTTGAGAAATTGGTGCGTTTGTATTTTGATGGTTAGAAATATCTTGTATTTCATTAATTTCTAACTCTGCATCCATTTGTGATTCATAAAAATGAACCGTAACATCAAACGTTGGGAATACATTTGAAGAAATATCATCTCTAAGTGAAGAGAAATTAAACGTTGCTACTCCGTCTCTTTCATCCAATCCGTCGTCGCATTGATACAAGGGCGTGGGATTGTAATCTCGCAAAGCCATACTAGATGGGTTTACCACTAAAGTTAATGGCACTACCCTAAAGCATCCGTTTACATTTTCCACTCTCACCCAAACAGTCTCGGAGATAAATCCGGGAGCATCTTGATAATTCTCTGGCGACTGTATTGCGTTGATTGCATTTTGTGCATCATTATCAGTTTCATAGTAGGTAAAAATTAAACCTTCGGCAATGTAATCAGTATTAATTTCTTCTTTGATTTGATTAAGCGTAAGATTAAAAATTGCTTGTCCATCATTTGAAGCATCGTCACATTGCATATAGGTTTCAGGAGTATTAACAACAGGTAGCTCATTAACGGTTAAATTTATTTCATTTGAATATATATCACAACTATTTCCACTTCTAACTAGCTTAACTCTGTATTGATAGTTATTAAAAGAAAGCGAACTATTACTTATTGTTAAATCTGAACTCGACGTGCCAGAATATGTTGCATTATCTGAAATTACCACCCAATTAATTCCGTCTGTGCTTAATTCCCATTGGTAGTTTTCAGCCTCTGGTGAAACTACACCTATGGTTGTTGTTGAAAATTCACAAACCGCAGTATCTAAAGGCTGCGTAGTTATGGATATGGGTGCAGAATCTAAATAATCGCTATTTGGTATGGTATACCCACTGGATGCATTGTCTACAAGTCCATTAATATCTACGGTAGGCACCACATCACCAAGATAAGCATCGCTATTTGCGTCAGAAAATCCTGCTTCCAAAACATCGCTACAGCCATCACCATCACTATCTGCATCTATGTAAGTAAAAGTCGTATCAAGGTCAACATCATCAGGTGTATAATTTACCAAACCAGAATCTGGGGATGTTTCCGCAGCGTTTGTCCATCCGTTAGTTCCGAAAGGGCCATCTTCTCTCCCGTCATTATTTGCGTCAAAAAACAAAATTCCTAATTGCCCTGTTTCTTCAATATCAAAAATACCATCATTATCACTGTCTAAATCTATATAGTCTGGTATTAAATCTCCATCGGTATCAATAGGTGCTGTATTATTTTCATAGACATCATCGTAGCCATTTTGATTAGCATCGATATTGGATGCTAAAACTAGTGTTCCTGTATTCTCGATGAAGTCTGGAATACCATCATTATCACTATCAAAATCAACACTATCTAATATTCCATCGCCATCGGTATCAGTAGTACATGAAAAAAACTCAACATCATCTAGCAAAACATCATTACCATTAGCTCCAGAAGATCTTGTTCTAATTTCCAATACGGCAGATGCATTTATTGCAGAAAACCATTCGCCAGCAATTTGCGTCCAGCCTACTGACTCAGGTATTGATATTGGTCCTCCTACTAATACCCCATTAATATAGAGTTCGATTATGGGATCTATAGCATTAATTCTGCTCTAACAGAGTTTAAAACCCAAACTGAAAATTCATATAGCCTATTTTGAACAATGCCTTGTGTAATGGTTTTACTATAAAAAAATGGAAAATTACCGGCAGAACTACCATTTATAACCATCATATTACCTGTTCCAGAGGTGTTGTCTCCAATATTTTTAAAATTTTGGTGGCAATTAAAAGGATTGTTCACAATTAAATACTCTCCAGCATCTGGTGTAAACCCTCCAAAATTGCAAATTCCTAGTACATAAGACGTACTAAACCCCATATTACCCATTTCAAAATCTCCATTTTCTATCAGGTTTCCGGTCTCACTTAAACACTCTATAGCATCTAATATACCATCGTTGTCATCATCAATATCACAAATATCACTAATACCGTCATCGTCTGAGTCTAAATTACCAGAACGTATAGGGTCACATGGATGTTGAGAATTAACATTTAGCACAGTACTATACGTTTCAGAAAAACACGTATAATTATCTTGGCTTACAACAAGATAGTACATATTACCATTAAAAGACCGTGGGATATTGATGAGATTTAAAGTGCTTGTTGTAACACCACTATAGTTTGGTGAAAGCTCAGATAAAGGCATACCACCTAAATTAGGGTCTCCCAAAAACCACTGATATATAAATCCTGAGGTAGATGGTGTACTTCCACTATAATCAGGCGCTCCAGAATTAAACACTCCGGTATCCATTTTATTAAATGAAGCATCAATAGATATATTATCTTCCTCTAAGACCGAAATAGTATTGGGAGGAGTGTTTAAAACCGAAATAACTGTTGCTGTTGTCTCATGGCCTGTATAACTGTTATATCCTCCTGTACCCCCTACTACTAGTCCATTTAAATCAATTCCTGACCCATCCAATATGCCATCATTGTTAGCATCTATACCTCCAGATTCAATAGCATCATTGCAACCATCATTATCGCTATCTAAATCAAAGTGATTTGGTATGCCGTCTTTATCTGTATCGCAAAATTCGGATAATGGACTAAAACGTAGATCATCAATCATATAGTCATTACCCCCAATGGAGGCCCCTCGTCTAACCCTTAGTTCAATATCAATAGTGGTATTGGTTCCCGAATTTATAATAACACTAGCCTCCTCCCAAGCGCCAAATGGTAAACCTGGAGTTCCTTGCCATGTTCTATTTAAAACACCATTAACATAAAGTTGAATTGCACCACGAAAATCTGGAACTGTATTATCACTTCTTGCCCATATCATGTGGGCAAACTCAATAAGATAATCGCTATTGGCTTCAATCGTTCTGTTTATTGTAATAACTGATAAAAAATCTGTCCCTACACCCGCTTGAATACCAATAATTGTACCTCCTGTGGTTAAACCTGTAGTATGGTCTGTAATAACACCCATAGTTCCCATTGGATCAAAACAGGGATGATTGGGAGGCGCTATGGTATAAACAGGGTTAGATTGAAACCAAATACTTTGGCCACTACAATTTGTAACATTTGTAAAAGGAGAAGGGATTGAAAAAGATGTTAAATCAAATTCGAATATACCGCACTCGTTGCTATCCAAAACACCATCATTATCGTCATCTAAATCACAACCATCTGGGTAGCCATCACCATCATTATCGGCGAAATCGTCATAGCCAGGACACACATCAACACTATCTAAAACACCATCGCCATCTGTATCTTGTGCATGTAGCTGCATAATGCCCATACCAAAAAAGGCAATCATAAATAGTATTAGGGTATTCAAATAAATTTTATTCATTAGCAATTTCTTAATCGTAAATACACTTGTAATTCGAAACAAAGTCTACAATTACATTTTAATTTGTAAGGGTCTCATGAGAAATAAAGTGTTTATCAAAAACCTCTGTATTAACCTTGATTTCTATGCCTTCTTGAGTTGATTTCTTAGATAAAATTAATTCATTGTTCTTATAATAGTTTTTGTCTAAATGAATAGTAATCTTATCAAATACTGGAGTAAATAATGCATAGTTAGGTTCCGCAGGAGACACCGGATAAATGCCAATCATTGAGAAAACAGCCCAAGCACTCATAGTACCCGTATCATCATTTCCTGGTAGTCCGTCTGGTGTGTTTTTAAAATGTTGTTTCAATAATTCATTTACTTTTAGCCCCGTTTTATACTCTTGCCCTTTTATATGATTAAACAAAAACGGATAGTTAATATCTGGTTCGTTAGCCATATCGAACTGGTTTTTCTCAAAAACATCTTCTAATCTGTTCACAAAAGGTGTTTCGCCTCCCATTAATTCTATAAGACCTTTAGTATCATGAGCGACCATGAAAGTATATTGCCATGCATTACCCTCTATAAAGCCTAAGTTTTTTTCAAAATTAGCACCTGCTTCAGGATTGTATGGTGTTACCCAACTGCCGTCGTCATTTTTAGGACGCAACAAATTGAATTCTTTATCAAATAATTTTCTATATGAAATGGCTCTTTCTGAAAAAGTGTTGTAATCGTCTTTTTTATCTAGTGCTTTTGCTAGTTGTGCTATTGCAAAATCTGAAATATTATATTCTTGAGTAGTTGATACTGAGCCACTATGAACTGTTGTCGTGGTTAAATAGCCTTTTTCAATATAATCTTTAATACCGGGTCTTAACGCATTATTTTCTAATTGTGTCGCACTTTTTTTCATCGCCTCATAAGCCTTGTCAACATCAAAATCTTGAATACCCTTTAAATAAGTATCAGCAATAATAATACCTGCAGGATCGCCTACCATAGTTGTAGTTTCAGTTGCATTTAGCTCCCATTTTGGTAACCAACCCGATTCGTCGTAAATCTGCAACATGCTTTTTATCATATTAGATTGTTGCTTTGGGTATACAAGACTCATCAATTGGTGTAAATTTCTATACGTGTCCCATAGCGAAAACACGGTGTAACGCGTACCATCAGTTTTTAAAGTTTCCCTAGTTTTCATTTTAGGATACTCGCCATTAAAATCGTTTAAGGTATTTGGATGAATTAGCGTGTGATACAAAGCTGTGTAAAAAATAGTTTTATCATCTGCCGTACCACCTTCAACTTCTATTCGCGATAAATAGGTATTCCACTCTTTTTTAGCATCCGTAAGAATGTCATCAAAACTTTTGCTAGCTGTTTCTTTTTCTAAATTTTCACGCGCATTTTCTATGCTCACGTAGGAGACGCCTATTTTCATTTCAACCGTTGATGGTTTATCAAATTTATAACGCATAAAAGCACCAATACTATCGCCAACCACTTCTTTTGTATAATTTTCTTTGATTCTAGTTTCGTCGTTATAGGTCATCCAGTCTGCTTCAACACCTTTGTAATTTCTTGGTTTTTTCCAAATACCAAATTTATCAGCAGGTTTTGAAAAGCGCACTACAAAATATACAGGATATGCTTCTTCTGGTTTATAATAACAAAACGAACCGACGCTTCGCATGCCTTCAATTTCTGTAGGCGACACCACTTTTACCATCGCCCCTTCTTCATTCGTTAAACCCAAACCTAGATTTAAAAGAATATTGGCATCTCCAGCAGGAAAATGATATTTACTAACCCCAACGCGTGTTGTTGCCGTAGCTTCAACTTTTACATTGTATTTATCTATTTTATTGGTATAATAACCTACTGTTGCGTTTTCTTCTGAATAGGTTGAACCATATTTTAAATGATTTGTTTCTAAATTCCCTGTTGTGGGCATTGCTAAGATCACGCCAAGTTCTGGGCAACCCACACCGCTTAAATTGACATGACTAAAGCCCATTAAAAATGGATTTTCATTGATATAAGGCGTCGATAACCAACGGCTATCTTTTTCTAAGGGTAAATTTTGAGATCCTGCAACATTAAACGGCGATACATTTGCCATACCACGAACTGCTATAGGTCCAGGATTGGTGGTTCCAAAATTTGAAGTTCCTATAAACGGATTTACATATTGCGTGAAATCTTTCAACACCTCAACCGCTTCTTTTGTTGTAGGGTCTTTTGAAGTTTCATTTTTACATCCTAAAAAAGAAATAAAAAGAATTACCAATAATCGAGACAATACTATTGAAAAAGATTTCATACTTGTTATTGTTTTAAGTTTGAGCTCAACGAATACGGAACCGAATCAGCATCATTTGCCCAATTTTTATTTGGTATACTATCCATTTCAAAATACAATTCCCCTCCGTTTTGGATAGCATCAAACGTTATAAATGATTTATTATATGCTTTTGAGTTTAATGTTCCTGACTGAATATAAACATTCTCTTTTGAGTTATTAGGTGCCGAAATTTGAAACGTCTTTCCATTTTCTAAATGAATGGTCGCTTTTTTAAATAAAGGGCTACCAATTACATATTCATTTACGGCCGGCGTAACAGGGTAAAATCCTAAAGCGCTAAATACGTACCACGCCGATGTTTGTCCGTTATCCTCATCGCCACAATAGCCGTCTGGTGTTGGTGTGTATAACTTTGTTAATACCTCTCTTATTTTTTCTTGCGTTTTATAACTTGCATTTGCATAATTATACAGATAAATCATGTGCTGAATGGGTTGATTACCATGCGCATAGTTCCCCATATTCATAATTTGCATTTCTCTTATTTCATGAATGGTAAAGCCGTAATACGAATTATCAAAATCTGGAGGCATATTAAACACAGCATCCAATTGGTTTACAAAAGCTTCTTTTCCGCCCATTACATCAATTAAGCCATTGACATCATGAAAAACCGACCATGTGTAGTGCAAGCTATTTCCTTCTGTAAACGCATCGCCCCATTTTAATGGATTAAAAGGCGATTGAAACGAACCGTCTTCATTTTTACCGCGCATCCAACCTGTTTCAGAATCAAACAAATGCTTATAATTTAAAGAACGTTTATAAAATGTATTTGCTAAGTCTTCTTTCCCTAGTTTTTTTGCCATTTGCGCAATTGTAAAATCGGCGTAAGCATACTCTAATGTACGGGCAGCGTTTTCATTTATACCAACATCGTAAGGCACATAACCTAATTTGTTATAATAATCAATCCCTTCTCGTCCAACCGATTTAATCACATTTCCGTTAGAAAGTGGTCTATTTTCTGCGGTAGTAGCATTTTTAATCATGGCTTCTAAAAGTAGGTCAACATTCTCTACATCTACACCTTTTAAAAATGCATCTGAAATAATAGGCGATGAATTAGAACCTATCATACAATCACGATGCCCAGGACTAGCCCATTCTGGCAACCAACCAGATTCTTTGTATGTATTTGCTAAGCCTCCCATAATTTGGCTATTTAGCTCTGGATACACCATATTGAAAAAAGGAAAAACAGCTCTAAAGGTATCCCAAAAGCCATTATCGGTAAACATATAACCTGGTAAAACTTCGCCGTTGTATGGGCTGTAGTGGACAACATTATTATCTTTATCTAATTCGTGTAATTTTCTAGGAAATAATAGCACACGGTATAAACAGGAATAAAAGGTTCTTATGTTATCCATATTATCATCTTCAACTGTAATTTTATTTAATTCGGTTTCCCATGATGCTTTTGCTTTTGCTCGTGTTGCATCAAAAGTATCGGTTCCTATTTCTCGATTCAAATTAAGTTCAGCTTGCTCTAAACTAATAAATGATGATGCTACTTTTACATGAACCGCTTCGCCCCGTTTTGTTTTAAAACCTACAATGGCTCCAACATGTTCGCCTTTATTTTCTTTTGAGTTTTTTGAGAGTTTCCAATTATCGCCCCAAGTGTGCGTTACTTCAAAATCTTTATCAAACTCTGCCACAAAATAGTTGTGAAAATTTTCTGGAACGCCTCCTTTATTATTTCTACAGTAGCCTATAATTTTTCGTTCTTCGGGTATAATTTTAACCATAGATCCTTTAAAAAAAGCATCTAATAGAATGTAAGATTGATTATCTGGAAAGGTGAATTTAAAGTGAGCTGCTCGCTCTGTTGGTGTAACCTCAGCAGTAACATCATAATCTGCTAAATACACACTATAATGGTGTGGTTTTACAGTTTCTGCTTTATGAGAAAACCAAGATTGACGTTCGTCTTCTTGATATTTTAAATCGCCCGTTACCGCCATTAATGAAAATGCGGCATAATCGTTTATCCACGGACTTGGTTGGTGGGTTTGTTTAATACCTCGTATTCTATTTTCGTCGTACTTGTATGTCCAACCATCTCCCATTTTGGAAGTCATTGGTGTCCAAAAATTCATTCCCCAAGGTGTTGCAATTGCAGGATATGTATTTCCGTTTGATAAATCGAAAGAAGAGTCTGTTCCCATTAAAGGGTTTACAAAATCTACTAAACTTTCGCTTTCCGAAATTATATTCGAAGTATTTTCTTTTTCCGCTTCTTGATTACAAGAAAACATACTTAAAAATAATACACAAAATAAATATTTAACTGTCTTCATACATCTTTTCATTAATAATACGATTCTAAAATTTTAGCCCCTTTTGATTCTAATTCTAGTTCATTTAAACTTGCAGGAATTAAAATTGTTTCCCCTTTTTTAATATCGTAGCGTTCACCATTACAACTTAAATTAGCTGCACCTTCAACACACGTATAAATAACGAAAGAATCTACATTTGAATAGTCTTTTTTCATCGCACCATCTAATGCAATAATATTGGTTTTAAAATATGGCGAATGCACTAGTGTATTTGATTTATTTGTCTCTACTTTGTAATCTGTTTTATAAGCATCGTGCACTTCGTAGTCTATAACATCAATCGCTAAATCGTTATGCAACTCGCGCTTTTCTCCCGTTTTAGCATCTACTCTATCGTAATCATAAATTCTATAGGTAATATCTGATGTTTGCTGAATTTCAGCTAATAAAACACCAGCACCAATAGCATGGACTCTACCCGTTGGAATATAAAATGTATCGCCTTTTTCTACAATTTCATGATGCATTACATTTAAAATCGTATTATTTTCTAAATGCGTTTTATAGTCTTTTTGATTTATTTTTTCATCAAAACCAACAATTAATTCTGCATCTTTATCGGCGCCCATAACATACCACATTTCATTTTTACCAAACGAATTATGACGCTCTTTTGCTATCTCATTATTTGGGTGTACTTGTATGGATAATGGTGTTTTAGCATCAATAAATTTAATGAGTAACGGAAATTTATCGCCAAAGGTTTCGTAGACATTATTACCTACAAAATCGCCTTTAAACTCATTTATTAATGCTTTTAAACTTTTACCTTTAAGAAGCCCTTCTGCAACCAAGGTTTCATCATTTTCAACTCCTGAAATCTCCCAAGATTCTCCTATGCTTTCTTCTGTATAATCTTTATTTAAAACTGTTTTTAATTTTTCGCCTCCCCAAATTCTATATTTATAAAGGGGCGTAAATTTTAAAGGGTATAAATTCATTTATATTTAGTTAAAGTTTTACAATATATTTTCCAAACAGCACCTTTTTTCAATTCATTATACTATAACATCGCTAAAAGCAGTATTATAAAACGTAGAAATAATGCTAAGTTTTTTCATATATAAAATTACATTTATAGCGATAATTTTAGCTGTAATATTTAATCAAAATCATGGAGATATATTGATTTTCTATTTTTTTAGATAACTAATCCATCTTTAAATGTAGTAAACTCTAAGGACTCCTTCTTTATATTTACCTTATTCTTTATTTTCGTTAAAAAGCAGCAGAGCTCTTATATTTTGATTTTATATTTAGCATCTATTAATTGATTCTCTATAGACTTCGTTTGTACAGCATAATTAAACCCTGGCCTTAAGCAATAAGAACCATATTCGCCATTTTTATTTAAAGCAATGAAGCCTACTTGCAACCACTCTAAATCTGGCTCGTTTTGATAGATTTTATAAATGCGCTCTACCACTTCTTTGCAGGCTGCTTCTGGCGATTTTCCATGGCGCATTAATTCTACTACCATAGCGCTTCCTGCTGTTTTTATCATGGCTTCTCCCATGCCTGTAGCTGCTGCTGCACCAACTTCGTTATCTAAAAATAAGCCTGCTCCAATTATTGGCGAATCTCCTACGCGTCCATACATTTTCCATGATGCCCCACTTGTGGTACACGCCCCAGAAAGGTTACCGTTTTCATCTAACGCCAACATGCTAATCGTGTCGTGGTTTTCTATATTAATTATAGGTTTGTAATTAGAATTAACTAACCACGCTTCATAAGCTTTTTTAGATTTTTCGGTTAACAAGTCTTCTTTTTCAAACCCTTGTTCTAATGCAAATTGTAATGCGCCTTCTCCAACTAACATGACATGAGGTGTTTCTTCCATAACCTTTCGCGCTACAGAAATAGGGTGTTTTATATGTTGCAAGAATGCTACCGAACCACAATTATTATTTTGGTCCATAATACAAGCATCTAAAGTTACTTTTCCTTCTCTATCGGGAAAGCCACCTAAACCTACAGTTTGTACATTTGGGTTTGCTTCTGCGGTTTTTACACCAACCTCAACGGCATCGAGAGCACTTCCTCCGTTTATTAAAAGTTCCCAAGCCGATTCGTTCGCTACTAACCCGTGATTCCATGTTGAAATGACTACTGGTTTTATAATTTGCTTTTTTTCTTTTTTTGAAGTTGAATTTTCGCAAGCATTAAAACTAAATATTACACTAAAAATTAATATGGCTTTTAAAAATCTCATATTCAATAGATGTTATTTTGTTGTGGCAAGCGTGTTTTATCAAACAAAGCATCATTGGGAGTATTTGTCATTTTAAATTCTAAAACACCACCATTAATAATTTCTTTATGTGTGATATATAGTCTATCTAATACTTTTCCATTTAGGGTCATGCTTTCAACATAAATATTTTCTGAAGCATGATTGGTTGCGATAACCTTAAAGGTTTTATCATTTTGCAGTTGGATTGTTGCTTCTTCAAACAAAGGCGCTCCCAAATGATAAACCCCTTGCGCAGGATTTACAGGGTAAAACCCTAATGCATTAAAAATATACCAAGACGACATTTGTCCGCAATCTTCATTTCCACAATGCCCATTTGGTTCATTTTTATATTGGTTTTCTAAAATATTTCGAACTAATTTCTGAGTTTTAGATGGTGTTTTTAAGTAATTATATAGATACGCTACATGATGACTTGGTTCGTTACCGTGCGCATATTGCCCAATCATCCCTGTGCTAAAAACAGGTAGTTTGTCCGTTGGCTCGGGATAATACGAAAACATAGAATCTAGCTTTTGCTCAAAACGTTCTGCACCTCCTGTTTTTTCAATTAGTGTACCAACATCATGCGGCACGTACCAGTAATATTGCCATGCGTTGCTTTCGCAAAAATATGGACTATACTCTTTTGGAATAAAAGGGGTTATAAAATTCCCTTTTTCATCTTTAGGCTGAAACCACGAGTTATTTTTGTTGTGAAGGTTTTTCCAATTTTGAGAGCGTTCTATAAAAATTTTGTAATCGTCAAGCTTTCCTAAACCTTTTGCGAACATGGCAACGCACCAATCATCATAAGCATATTCCATAGTTTTTGAAACCGACCAATTTTCATGATGTTTATCAACAGGAATATATCCTTTGGCTCTATAAATATCTATTTGTCTATCATTAACCATAGCGCTTTCTTTACACGCTTTATAGGCTACTTCTGCATTAAATTTAAAGCCTTTAAAATAAGCATCTACAATAACTGGCACCGCATGATAACCAATCATCATATTAGTTTCACTCCCTTGCATAGACCAAACGGGAAGCTCACCTGTTTCATCATAATGTGCCAAGAGTGATTTTATCATATCTGGCACTAATTTTGGCTGTAAAATGGTGTAAAGCGGATGCGCCGCCCTGTAGGTATCCCACAACGAAAAAGTATCGTATCGATGAAACCCTCGTGCTCTAGCAATAGGTTTTACGCCTGTTTTGTAATTTCCATTTTCATCATTAGCCGCTTTGTAAGTGCCACCATAATCGCTAAATAATGTTGGTGCTAACATGGATTGATACATCATTGTATAAAACACACTTTTCTTATTGTCGTCTTTTGATTTTATTTTTACTTTTTTAAGTTGATTTTCCCAAATAAGCGTTGTTTTTTCCTGTTGATAATCAAAATCGAAACCTGTAGTTTCCATTTTTATGGCATAGGAAGCAGCCTCACAACTTGTTGAAGATAATCCTGTTTTGATAATAACCTGCTCATCTTCCATCGTTTGATATTTGAGCACCATTTTAGTGTTCCCTTTCATGGGGTAAATCTTCAGTGTGTCACCTTTAAAGTAGCTATGCGTATCAAAAGGTTTTGAAAACTGCATTTGAAAATACACTTTTTGGTTTCTTGCCCAACCTGTAGACATACGATAACCTTGAATAGTGGTATCGTTTACTTTTTCTAGATAAGTCTCTGTAGGCTTATCCCAATTTAAAGCATAGCCTAAATCGATATGAATTTCACTACTACCATCTTTTGGAAATGTATAACGGTGTATCCCAACACGTTTTGTAGCGGTTAATTCTGCTTTAATACCATAGTCTAATAAATCTACAGAATAGTAGCCAGGAAATGCTTTTTCTTGGTCATGACTAAAAGACGAAAAGGGTTTAAAATTATTAGCCTCAATCCTTTTTTTTGACCTACTGTTTACTGGCATGATTAAAATATCATATAAATCTCCAGCACCAGTTCCCGATAAATGGGTATGCGAAAAGCCCGTAATTATAGAATCTTGATAATAGTAACCTGCAATTCTATCCCAACCAGGAATACCAATATCTGGACTTAACTGTACCATACCAAAAGGCACTGTTGCGCCAGGGTAGGTATTACCAGGACCATCTGTACCAATAAGTAGATTTACATAATCCACCAACATTTTGTTAGTATCAGACTTTGTAGTTTTAGATTTTCTACATGCTCCAAATACTATTAAAATAATGATACAAATGAAGCCTTTTTTCATAATACTACTATTATTTTGAAAATTTTATAACATTATAATGCGATTCTTGAATATCGAAAAATGCAACACCACTCGCTCCACTTTCCTTAACCGCTTTAATAGCATTAGCTACGGTTTCATCATCCATTTCAGGAAGGTATAAACCCGTGTGTAATTGTGTATTTCGTCCTTGTAAATCTTTTACCCCCTGTTCTGAAGCAAATTTCACCCAATCTAAACCTTCATTATAAAAATTATTGTAAATCATAGGTAATACGGCATCAACACTCCATTTATCCCAACGTTGGCGAACCATATGGTCTGCCATTTCTGGGTATGGAAATACAGCAGCTGTTAATTTTTTACCGTGTTTATGCGCTATGTCATAAGCGCCGTCTACTACTGTTTTAATTTCGTTTAATCTAAACTGTTTCCACTCAATATCTATAGCTGGCACTTCTACTTCTTTTATGTTTCGTCCATATAATTTTTCAAATTTTTCTACGGCAGCATCAGAATAATCAAAATCAAAATCTGGTAATTCTTCATTTTGAACCAAATTATACTTCGGTAATAAACCTACTGGCAAATACACATCAGGATATCTTATATAATCTAGATGCACACTTGTAACCCCATCAACTTTAGCTAAACCTTCAACTAAATTCCATATATGTTGACGCGCATCTGGATGACTTGGCGATAACCATTGATAATAATCTACATAAGGGCGGTTGTCAAAACACGATTTACCACTACGGCTTACCATATACCAATCTGGGTGTTTTAGGGCAGTTGTGTCGCCTGGTCTGTTTATGGTAAATATCCACGCATGCACTTCCAAACCTTCTTCTATTGCAAAGGGGGCTATTTTAGATAAATAATTGGCATCTGCTCTGGTATCAATTAATACAGCATCTATGCCGTTATCTGCATATTTTTTAAATTGTTTTTTATGAATACTATCGGCTACTCCAGCACCTGCACCGTACCATGCCCAATATTTAAAAGCTAGTTCTACAGGCTCATCTGTTTTAGCAACTGTTTCTTTTTTTTGCTGAGTGCATGAAACCACTAAAAACAAAGTGATGATTATAATATATAAATTATGTTTCATTTTGAATTATTTTATAATGATTTGACCGTTTTTGTTTATAATAATTTTATCTCCCGTAAATGGACTTTTAACCCAAATATTATATCCCGTTTCATGAGATTGATATGTAGGTATTACTTCTTGCTTTAAAACTAATTTTGCAGCACCAACATCTTTAGGTGTTATTGTTTTATCCATTAAACCTTTATGCAAATCAAATAAAAACCACTTGATATGTTCATCTTTAGGAATTACAAAGTTTTTAGCTTCTTGTGAATCTCCTCTTGCAAAATACACATAGCCCCAAGTTTCTGGTTGATGCATTGCAATAACGCCTTGCGGAGACCATACCCAATTGTATTCTGACTCAAATGCTCCAGAATTATTTTTTTTGCGAGAGTACCTATTGTTTTCTAATTGAAAATTCCAATGAACCCTAGAAAAATTTACTCTCCAAAACTTATCTTTCAATTCTACAATTTGATGATACGACGTATTAAACACCTTTAAAGGAATAGCAATTTCTACGCTCCAACTTTTATCTATATCGTTAGGATTATTTAATGTCCCATCAATATGCACAGCAGATTTTATACCGTTAGCATCCCAATCATTTAAAACTAGCGCTCCATTTCTATATGGTTTTGTAATGAATAAATCCCAAAGTGTATTTAAAGTATTAAATTCAAATTCATAGTAATTATGTGCATCTCCATCTGGGTCTATGAAAATTTCAAAATCATTGTTATAATAAACAATCGTATCTTTTTGTTTTAAAGTCCCCCACACATGAGGTTCTTCCATAGTTGCTAAAAAATAAATATACTCATTATCCCAGAGCATTTTTACACGGGTATTGTATTTTGGTTTTTTTACTCCTTCTATATCTATAAACAAATCAGAAAACTCGGCATTTCCCCAAGATTTCTCTAATCCTAAACCATCTATTTTAATAGGTTCTTTTATATGATTTGCAATATATGTTTTAGGGATAATACGGTTTGTTGCATCTTGAGCGCAACTAGCTAGCGGAAGACATAGAAATAAAAGGCATATAAAACATAAGTCTTTCTTAAAAATGGAACATAATAACACTATTTTATACATATTTTATACAATACTATTACTTTTAGTAAATTCTAATATTTCACTTATATAACCAAAGGCTAATGCTACAACCGTATCTGCGGCGCCATAAAAAATAGTGACTTTATCGGCTTCAACATCCTGTAAAGAGGCACATGGAAAAATTACATTAGGAACATCTCCAATTTGCTCATAAGGTTCCGACGGCGTTAGTAGATAAGGTTGCGTTCTGAACTTCACAATGTGTGGATTATTTTCATCCAGTATTGCAGAACCCATGGCATATCTAAACCCATTACAGGTATTAATAACGCCATGATAAAACATAAGCCAACCTTCATTGGTTAAAAAAGGTACGGATCCTGCACCTACTTTTGTACATTGCCAAGCACTATCCTTAAATGCTGTTGGAGACATCATGTGTCTGTGTTCTCCCCAATATTTCATATCTGGACTATAGCTCATATAAATATCGCCAAAAGGAGTATGACCGTTATCGCTAGGGCGACTCATCATAGCATATTTTCCATTTATTTTTTTAGGAAATAACACACCGTTTCTATTAAAGGGCAAAAAAGCGCTTTCACATTGAAAAAACTCTACAAAGTCATAGGTATAACCAATTCCAATAGTTGGACCATTATGACCTTCGCACCATGTAATCCAATAGCGATCTTCTATAAAAACAACCCTAGGATCGTATTTATAATCACCTAAAACCTGTGCTTCATCTGCTGCTTTAAAATCTATTGGGTTTTCGTTTATTTTCCAATTAATTCCATCATTACTAAAACCTGCAAAAATATTCATTTGCACCGCCTTATTATCACATCTAAATACGCCTGCAAAACCTTCTTTATAAGGCACTACAGCACTATTAAATATACTATTAGATGATGAAATAGCATCTCTTTGAATTATAGGATTTTGCGAATATCTCCAAACAGGATCTATAAGATGTTTAGGTTTATCTTCCCAAGGAATAGCATTCATCAATTTTTCTTTAATTTTTATATTGTTTTACTTTATCTAACCACGTAAACTTTAAAACAACGGAAGTAATTACAAATACCACGATAGCCCAAATCATTTTAGGATAATCTCGTATCATCAAATAAATTGGTATAAGAATCATACTGGATTGCCAAACAATTCCAACAATACAGCTTAACATGTCGCTTACAAAATCATTGTTTTTTTCAAAGCTTGCATCTTCACTTTTAAGCACTTTATAAACAGGATTCCACCATCCCCAAGGGCGCACATTAGAATAAAAGCTCTTAAGAGTCTCCATGCTTGTTGCAGGAGTTAGACATGTTCCTAGAAAAGAACCTAAAATGGATACTGCAAATATTACAGGAAACACATAAATAGCTGGCATATATGCTGCATCGCATAACCAACTGCCTACTTCAAAATTAGCTTTATTTTGATCTAATAAAAATTGAATGGTTGCAATAAACAAACCAGACGTCATACCCCAGAAATAACCCCAACCGTTAAAACGCCACCAAATCCATTTTAAGAAATTTGCTGCTACGTAACCACCAAAAAGTGCACTCGTTATCCATAATGTTAATGAATTGATAGACTCTGCAAAAAAGCCCATAAAAACACCTAAAGCTACAATAGCAAAAGATGCTATATGACTTGCTTTTATATAATGTTTAGGTGTGGCTGAAGGTTTAAAATATTTTTTATAAATATCGTTAACAATATATGCAGGCCCTGAATTTACATAAGCTGAAAAGGTAGACATAAAAGCCGCTAATAACCCTGCTAATAGTAAACCTTTAATACCCACAGGTACGTGATTATTAATCACTTTGGGTAAAATAACTTCTAAATCAGCAAGACTTAATGAGCTAGAACTTGCCATTTCAGGAGCTAAATAAACCAATCCTAAAACAACAATACCTCCAATAAGTAAATATCGAGGTATAAAAAGTACAAGGTTTGTAAATCCACTCATATATGCAGCTTCCTTTACAGATCGCGTAGATAGAATACGTTGCATGTCATAACTTGGTGTAGGGCCAGCTATACTTGCAAAAAAACCTTTAAAAAGTGACATCCCTATAAACGCACCAAACATTTTGTAACCGTGTGTATCAATTAGTGCATTAAACGCTTCAAATTTACCAGACCAAGACCCTTCTAATTCTGCTCCAAAAAGCAAACTACTCCATTGTTCAGACAATACACTGTTGATTTCTGCATCTGTTACATTAATAAATGCATAAGCTGCCACCAAAACCCCTGCTAAAACCATTATAAAATATTGTAACACCTCTGTAGCAACCACAGAAAACATACCACCTTTAATGGTATAAATAGTTGTTAGAAATATGATAATTAAGGCGTAGTTTTGATCTGAGGTTAGTAACACGGAATCGCCAAACATTAGCGTTAAATCCCATGGTAAAATAATGGTCATAAATTTACCAACACCTTCAAAGAAATAAGCTATAAAACCAACCGATGCTATTATTGCAAAAATAGCAACTATTAAGTGTGAAGCTCTACCAGATTTACCATCTCCAAAACGTGTTAGAATCCATTCAGAACCTGTCATGATATTAGAACGCCTTATCCAAGCGGCTAAAAATATCATTACAAATATCTGGTTAAAAATTGGCCACATCCACATAAACATGAAGCTTTTGGCACCATAAAGAAATAGAATACCAACCATCCAAGCGGTTCCTGACACATCAAACATTCCAGAACCATTACTCAACCCCAAAAAATACCATTTGATACTTTTTCCGCCAAGGAAATAAGAGCTTAATCCTTTTGATGCCTTTTTAGAAATCCAAATACCAACACCTAAGGTTAAAATAATATAAAGGGCAATAATTAAAACATCTACTATATCCATTATTCTTAAATATTTTTATGGATGCCCCATGATTTGTTAGGCTTAGAATCCATAACAAAATAGAGTTTACCGCCTTTTAAAATTTGTTCGTGAGAGATAGATGTTTGATTAAACACCTTACCATTTAGTGAAGCTGATTTAATATAAATATTTTTGCTAGAAGGGTTTTCGGCTTCAATTTCAAATGTTTTACCATCAGAAAGATTAATGGTTGTTTTTTTGAAAATCGGACTTCCAATATCATAATCTCCAGAGGCAGGATTCATAGGATACAATCCTATAGAACTAAATACATACCAAGCAGACATTTGTCCGCAGTCTTCATTTCCACTCAACCCATTTGGCGTTGTATTATACTGGGTATTTAAAATATAACGCACCCAGTATTGTGTTCGCCAAGGTTGGTTTGCATGATTAAACATATAGGCAATATGATGACTGGGTTCATTACCATGGGCATATTGACCAATTAATCCTGAAATATCTACAGAAATATTATCTCCTGTAATTTCAGAACTCTCGATAAATAATTGATTTAAGCGTTTAGCAAAGATTTCGTTACCACCGTGAAGTGTTATGAAGTTTTCAACATCGTGTGGTACAAACCAACTGTGTTGCCAAGCATTACCTTCGGTATAATCGGTATGCTCTCTATGGTTGGAATGTTTAGGGTCAAAAGGTGTATTCCAAATTTTTCCATCATCTGATTTCCCTCTCATAAAACCATTATCACTATCAAATAAATATTTATAGGCCTTTGAGCGATTTAAGAAATAAGTGTAATCGTCGTCTTTACCTAAAGCTTTTGCCATTTGTGCGACACACCAATCGTTAAAAGCATATTCTAAGGTAATCGTTACCGATTCATCTAATAAATTATAAGGAATGTAACCGTATTTTTTATATAAATTTAATCCACGCTCGTCTTGCATCATAGTTTGCTTCATAGCTTCATAAGCTTTTTCTGCATCAAAACCTGTAATGCCCTTTTTGTAAGCATCAACGATAACAGGTATAGAGTGATAGCCAGTCATGGTATTCGTTTCATTAGCATAAAGTGTCCAAACTGGTAATATTTTTTTGGTTTCATAATAGGCCAACATCGAGTTTATGATATCTGAAACTTTATCAGGTGCAATAAAAGTCAATAATGGATTTTCTGCTCTAAAAGTATCCCAAAGTGATAGTGTAGAATAGGCTGTATAATTTTTTGCAGTAACAATACTATCATTCTCTTTTCTAAACTGCCCATTTTTATCACTGTAAGTAACAGGCGCCAATTGCGCATGATACATCGCAGTATAAAACATGGTTTTAAGTGAATCTACTTCAGTTTCTACTTCTATGATATCTAAAGCGTTTTTCCATATAGCTTTTGCCTCAGTTTTAACCTTTTCAAATTCAAAACCTTCCTTATTTAAATTATCTTTTGCATTATCAATACTTACAGATGACAGAGCGACTTTAACTCGCAATTCATCATTACCCTCAGGATTAAAAAATAATTGTGATGCTACTTTAACGCCTTTAGCAGTATTAGTTTCATTCAAATTACCATCTGCATAAAGATGCGTTTTAGTTATTGGTTTTGAAAATTTAGCAACAAAAAACACTTTTTGATTTTTTGCCCAACCTTTACTGAAACGATAACCGCTTATTGTGTATTCGTCTTCAAAATTTAAAGAACTCTCAGTAACGACATCCCAATTAATTTCAAACCCTAAATCAATTACAACAGATTGAATATCGTCTTTTTGAAAAGTATATTTGTGATATGCTGTTCTCTTAGATGTTGTAAGCTCAACATTAATGTTATGGTCTTCTAAATATAATTGGTAATATCCTGGAGTAGCAGTCTCGTTGTTATGGGAGTATTTTGATTTGTAATTTATACTGTCTCGGTTTTTCTTTGGCGTAACAGATACATCTACCTCTTTGTTTACAGGCATAAAAATAATATCTGCTAAATCGCCAATACCTGTTCCACTCAAGCTTAAATGGCTAAAACCAATAGCTAAAGAATCTGAGTAATGATAACCAGAACACCAATCCCAAGCACTTATACCGTTTACAGGACTAACCTGTAACATTCCAAAAGGAACTGTTGCTCCAGGGTATGTATGCCCGTGACCTCCTGTACCTATAAAAGGATTTACATATTTGGTAGCTTTTAGGTTTGAACTAGTATTTGAATTTAAATTCTCGTTTTTATCTACGCAGCTGAAAGTAAAAACAAATAAAAATAAAAGTGAATATTTGAACATAGGCTATCTCTCCATATATAATCAAAATTTCATAAATTAATCTGAACGACAAATAAATTTAGACGGACAACGTATTATCTAAGCTAAACATCATTAATTGGTAAATAGAAATCTATATTAATCGCAATGCTTTAATAAAACTATAGCTTACTAAAACACATGTCTCTTAAAAGCCTCAATTGCTGCATAATCCGCTAAGCCTAAATCGTTATACCTTTTTGCAGTCAACCTATTCCTGTCTTCTGCTCTAACCCAAAATTCACGAGAATCGTTACCTTGAAACATTACTCCATCTTTTTGAGATTGATGATAAAAAATAGCGCGCCTTTTTCTAAGTACTTGATCTGGACTCATAGGAACTGCCATATCTATTTGATAAGTTTCCCATTCGTGCCATGCACCACGATACAACCAAACCCAGCAATCATTCATATAATCCTCTTTTTTCAACTCATCAATAGCTCCAAATAGTGCATCTAAACAAGTTTTATGAGTACCATGTGGATCAGATAAATCTCCAGCAGCATATATTTGGTGAGGCTTTACCTCATTAATTAATGCAACCATAATATCTATATCCTTTTGATTAAGACTATTCTTTTTTACAGTGCCTGTTTCATAAAATGGTAAATCTAAAAAATGAACATTTTCATCACTTAACCCCAAATACCTTGTAGCTGCTTTAGATTCACTTCTACGAATATCCCCTTTAAGTTTTCTGAGTATGTCTAAATCAATCTCATCATCATTTTTTGAATTTATAAAATTGATAATTTGGTCAGACACTTCACAATCTTTACAAAGGGACAAAGTAATTTCAGAAAACTTAAGCGCTTCTTCATCTGAAACTGCTATATTTCCTGAGGTTTGGTAGGCTACATGTACATCATGCCCTTGCGCTATCAACCTATCAAAAGTTCCTCCCATAGATATTACATCATCATCTGGGTGTGGGCTAAAAATAATAACACGCTTTTTCTCCGGAATAGCTCTTTCTGGTCTTTTAGAATCATCAGAATTTGGTTTACCTCCTGGCCAGCCTGTAATGGTATGCTGAAGTTTATTAAACATTTTAATATTTAAATCGTACGCAGAACCTTCCTGATTCAACAACTCAGCCATTCCATTGTTGTTATAATCGGAATCAGTTAGTTTCAAAATTGATTTCCTTAATAAACCAGATAACCAAACCACAGCTTTTAATTTCAATTTATCATCCCAATCGCAAGTTGAGACTATCCATGGTGTTTTTACTCTTGTAAGTTCTGAAGATGCTCCTTCATCTAAAATAAATGTCGTATTAGTATGCTCTTGTAAATATGTTGCTGGTACTTCTGAACTTATTAAACCTTCAATAGTTTCCTGTAATATCCCAGCCTTATTGTTACCCCATCCTAAAAGCACAACACGCTTGGCATCCATTACTGTTCCAATACCCATGGTAATCGCCTTTCTTGGTACATTATCAATACCTAAAAAATCTGGTGCTGCATCAACTCTAGTAATGTGATCTAAAGTGATACTTCTAGTTCTTGAATTTAAATGCGAACCCGGTTCATTAAAACCAATGTGCCCAGTTCTACCAATACCAAGCAGTTGAAAATCCAAACCTCCTAATGCCTTAATTTTATTCTCATAATCTATACAATATGCTTTCAAGTTTTCAGTACTAATTGTACCATCTGGAATATTGATGTTTTCTGGTAATATATTTACATGATTAAAAAGATGATCGTGCATAAAATAATGGTAACTCTGCAAATTACTACGCTCCATTGGATAATATTCATCTAAATTAAAAGTAACAACATTTAAGAAACTCAACCCTTCTTCCTTATGCTGTCTTACAAGTTCTTGATACACACCTATAGGAGAAGAACCCGTTGCAAGCCCTAACACACACACTTCGTTTTTAGCCTCTTTTGTTCTTATTAAACTTGCAATTTCATTAGCTACCAATACAGATGGTTCTTTAGATTCTTGAAAAATGATAGTATGTACTTTTTCAAATCTTGTGTCTTCAAAAGTTCCTGGTTCCTTAAATTTTATTGTATCTAAAATCATAGACGTGATATTAATTTTTATTACGACATAAAATTAATATCTGTAAATCATTAATAGCTCATTATTTCGACAAACAACTGCTGGCATTAGCTGAAAACTGCAATTATCTTATTTAATGGTATCTTTTGTTTTTCTTTGATTTGTTTCTGAATTAACGTTCCTAATTTTAGTGATAAGGAATTAATTTATGTTCCAACTCTTCAATTTATGTCCCCAAATGGCAAAGAGCAAAACAATAATATAACATGGAATCAATATCCAATAACTTTCTGTAGAAGCGTTAGATAGTACTTCTGTATTTGTAATTCCATTTTCTATTAGTTCTTCTTTTCTGGCATCAACCAATCTTCCATATAATGGAGGAATTATTGCACCGCCAGCAATAGACATAATTAATAAAGCTGATGCTGTTTTTGTAAATTTACCTAGACCTTCTAAAGTTAAAGGCCATATTGCTGGCCAAACTAAAGCATTAGCTATACCTAAGGCAGCAACAAACATTACCGAGGTTATCCCTGTAGTTAATAAAATACAAATACTAAACATAATACCTAAGACTGCACTAATTTTTAGAGCCGTACTTTGCTTTAAATATTTTGGAATTAAAATTACTCCTAAAGCGTAGGTAAATACCATGGCCAACAGTGTTAATGTTGTAAAGAATTTAGCACTTGCTGCTGAAAACCCTAAAGATATCCCATAAGCTATAATAGTATCGCCAGCCATAACCTCTGCACCAACGTAAACGAACAAAGCTAACACACCAAACCATAAATGCGGAAATTGAAAAATATTAGTTTTTGCCGTTTCACCTTCTTTTCCTTGCTCATCTTCTACCGCTTCTACATGTGGTAATGGTGCTTTTCTTATTAAAATACCTAGAACAAATAAAACTATCGCCATTAGTATGTAGGGTATAAAAACACTATCTGCCATAGTATCTAAAAGCATGTTCTTTTCATCAACGGAAACACTACCAAGTTTATCTTTCACTTCATCTATACCAGATAATAATAATGCACCAAAAATTAAAGACCCTAAAGCACCCGCAATTTTATTTGCTATACCCATAATAGCTATTCGTTTAGCACCACTTTCTATAGGCCCCAAAATTGTAATATATGGATTTGCTGCTGTTTGTAGTATAGTCATCCCTAAACCTTGTATGAATATACCAGTTAAAAACACCCAATAAGTTCTTGCCTCTGCCGCAGGTATAAATATCAATGCCCCAACTCCCATAACTATTAAACCAAGAGACATTCCTTTTTTGTAACCAATTTTATTTAAAATGTATGAGGCTGGTAAAGCCATAAATACAAAGGAAATGTATGATGCGGATGCTACTAGGTAAGATTGCGCTTCAGTTAACTCATTAATAGTTTTCATAAAAGGAATTAATGCTCCATTAATCCAAGTAACAAATCCAAATATAAAAAACAAGGCTGCTATAATTGCTATAGCAACCTTATTAGAATTCTTAGTACTTTCAATCATTTTAAAACTAAATAAAAAATTTGGATTAAAATAAATACCAATTTAATCCCAACAGAATTTGTTCGACCAATAACAATTCCGAAAAGGTGTTCGTGAAATATCAGTATTATTCGAGAGTAACCTAAGCTTAAACTACCAACTTATTCACTTTTCTAATTTTATGGCTAGAATATCTATTTTCAAGTTTTGTTTTACTGAACTCATCTTGACTTTTTGTTTTTAACCGAAAATGAGTTGGAATTTAACCAGATGAGGCACTTTTTGAAACTCATAGCAGCGCTACGGACAAAAAAAGTAACGAAATATGGGTGAATTTCAGCCATTTTTTAGGAAGTAGAAAAAGTCAAGATGAGTTCACTGTGTTAGAATATCCTAAAGACACTTCTTAAGGTTTATCTTTTAAATCTACACACAAATTTCATCTCAATAAGTCTGAAGATGACAATCGCTATTAAATTTCAATTGACACAGTTTATCGTTTTTCTATTTCTGGAGTCTATTCTATAATCTTAGACAATTATTCAGGACAAGGATTCTTGTAATTATCCTTAACCAAACCAACATGAACTTCCAGTCCATAGATTTGGGCTGGTAACTCAAGGTAACCCCCAATGGTAATTACTCAATTATGAAATTTCTGTTATTCCCATCGTTTGGTCTTAGGTGACTCTTCAAATACTCATTGACCATCTCATCGGTCATATTAACGGTATCCAACAACCGCTTCCAACTCCCAAAAAACCTACTCTAATATTTCTATTTTAAACTCAGAAACTCCTGTTGGAGTTTTCTCGAACTTCTTCTTTTTTATTTCTTGACTAAATGATTTACACTTTAAAAAGGCCTAAACTCAAGATTCATGTGCACATGATCCCTTAAGAATTAGTCCCTTTATAACCTGCACACCTTCATTATCATATGTTTGCGTTAACAGTGCGAGACGTAGAATCTGGATATCCCCTTTTAATAGCATGATAACTGAATTTAGTATTCCAAACTTCATGGAGCATCATTCGAAATGCACTGCAACCATTTGATTTTTGTTTTTCCATAAAACAAATGTAGATCTTTTTAGAAGCTAAAGTGAAATACTTCAAAGCTCATAGTTTTAACTGTTTTTAATACCAATAATCACAAAGTGGTACTTAAAAAATTATCACTATTGTTAAGTCCTATGAATACTAAAAAAAACAAAACTTTAGATAATCCCTCTTACTTCTTAACTTTAAGGTTTTGAATTATAAACCAAAAAATATTAATAATTAAACAAACTTATAGTTTTTGATATTGAACGTATTTTAAATTAGTTCAACAAAAACAGTAAAATGTTGTACATAAACATTTCTTCAAGTTAAAAAAGTCGAAGAGGAATCTTCGACTTTTTGTACAGAGGGGGAGACTCGAACTCCCACACCTCGCGGCATTAGATCCTAAGTCTAACGTATCTACAAATTCCACCACGACTTCATTTCAAAACTTTAACACTAATAAATAGGTTAAATCCTAAGTCTAGCGTGTTTCTTGGATTTTTTCATTTAAAGAATTTTGATTTCATCAAAATCAAAAGGATTAATTTTAATCTTAAAAAGTGCAATAAAATTTTGCGTTATATATCAAATGAAATCAAACTATATCAAATACTATTTAAGGGAATAAAAACAATATTATTCTGTACCTATTCTGTACCCATCAAAATAAAAAAACCTTTCAATTTCTTGAAAGGCTTGATTTTACTAGTAGCGGGAACTGGACTCGAACCAGTGACCTTCGGGTTATGAGCCCGACGAGCTACCTACTGCTCTATCCCGCGATTTAACTCTAAAATAATTTACTTAGCTTTTAACTTTCGGTTCATAATGCCGACCAAATTATTTCGGACTGCAAATATACAATCCTTTTTAGGTTTCTGCAAACATAAAAACGGAAAATATTATTGTTCAATACTATCTGCCTCAAACACTGTTAATTCAGTATTTTCAAAATGAGTGGTAACTTGAATTGGGTTACAGCAAACTTCACAATCTTCAATATAAGATTGCTCTGAAACAGAATTATCTAAAAGCATAGATATTGATTCCCAACAGTAAGGACAAGTAAAATGATGCTCTAACATATAAATTTAAATATAAAAAAAGGTAACATTAAATGCTACCTTTTTTCCAACTAAAATTTATAAAATTTCACTACGTAATTAATCTTTTTCAATATCCATAGTTGCCGTAGAATTTTGTAATTCTAACTGCATTAAACTTGGTGGGTTTTTACCAGAAACACTTATGTATTCTTGGTTTAAGTTGTTATCGCTTACCATAATAGTAGTTAACTTAGTTAAGTTAATAAATTCTATTGGTAAATCTCCTGTAAATTGATTTGTTGACAAAAGCAACTCTTCTAAATTAGTTAATTGAGCAATTTCAACTGGAATTTCACCATCCATTTTGTTATCCATTAAACTTAACTTTTCTAATTTTGACAATGCAGAAATTTGATATGGAATGTTTCCTGTTAAAAAATTACTACCTAATAATAACTCTTTTAAGTTTGTTAATTCCATTAATGATTCTGGAATATTACCAGTAAATTTATTACTGTATAGTTTTAAAGATTCCAATTTTTTTAGCTTTCCTAACTCAGATGGAATATCTCCTTCAAAACGATTCATAAACAATTCTAATGAAGTTAACTCAGTTAAATTCGCTATTGTTACTGGAAGTTTACCAGTTATTTTATTAAATCCTAAATTAATTTTCTGTAATGATGTTAAATCACCTATTTGAGATGGTAATTCACCTTGTAGGTTATTAAACTGTAAATTAATTTCTACAATTTTGTTATTCTCAATTTTAACGCCATACCAAGTATCAATTGAGGCGTTTAGGTCCCAGGTTGAGTTCCATTCTGCTCCGTTGGTTGCATTATACAATGCAATTAGAGCATCTTTTTGATTTGAAGAAACATTAGCAAAGGAATATACCGTAACTAAAGAAAATAAGATTATAAGCTTTAAGGTTTTCATTTCGAATAAATTTGGGATTAATTCTAGTACGAATATAGTACTGTATTAGATTAAAAACCATTTTATTCGGTGAAATACACTAAATTTTAACATTTACTAATCGACAAACTGCTCTATTTCTAGCTGAAGATCTTCCCATTTTTGCATTAAATTTTGCAAATCTGTTTTCTTTTTTTGATAATTATCAAAGAAGTTTTCTTGAGATGTTACTTCCTCATAATTAATTTCAAGTGATAAATCTATCTCCTTTATATCTTTTTCTAACTGATTAATTTTAGACTCAACATTACTTAATTTATTATTTAAAGACTTTAATTTCTTTTGGTCTTCGTACGAATGTTGTTTTTTCTCTTTTGGCTTTTCCTTAATTACAGTTCGCTTCTCAACATCTCTCAAGCTCTCTACTTTACGCTGATCTAGATAATAATCAATATCACCTAAATATTCCTTTATTTTATGGTCTTTAAACTCGTATACTTTGTTAGTTAAACCTTGAAGAAAATCACGATCGTGAGACACTAAAACCAAAGTCCCTTCAAACCTGCTTAATGCTTCTTTTAAAACATTTTTAGACTTAATATCTAAATGGTTTGTGGGTTCATCCATTATTAACACATTAAATGGTTGAAGCATTAATTTTGCTAATGCTAAACGGTTTCTTTCACCTCCAGATAGCACTCTTACATATTTCTCGACTTCATCTCCTCTAAATAAAAATGAGCCTAAAATATCTCTTACTTTACTTCTATTCGTTTCGTTTGCAGCATCTATCATGGTATCTAAAACGGTTTTGCTACCATCTAAATATTCTGCTTGATTTTGAGCAAAATAACCAATCTGTACGTTATGACCTAGCTTTAAAAACCCGTCATATTTAGTATCTCCAACAATAATTTTTGCTAAAGTAGACTTGCCTTGTCCGTTTTGCCCAACAAAGGCTGTTTTACTGTCTCGTTCAACTAATAAATCGATATTTTTTAAAACTTGATTATCACCATAATTCTTTGATACTTTTTCGGTTTGTACAACAACCTTTCCTGGAGTTATAGATACAGGGAAATTTAAAGTCATCACGCTATTATCATCTTCATCTACTTCAATTCTATCTATTTTATCTAGTTTTTTAATAAGCGATTGCGCCATTGTAGCTTTTGAAGCTTTTGCACGAAACTTTTCAATTAACTTTTCGGTTTGTTCAATTTGCTTCTGCTGATTTTTTTGTGATGCTAACTGTTGCGTTCTAAGTTCCTCTCTTAAAACCAAATACTTGGTATAAGGTTTTGGATAATCGTAAATTCTACCTAAAGAAATTTCAATGGTTCTATTAGTCACATTATCCAAAAACATTTTATCATGAGATACAATAACCACAGCTCCTGAATAATTTTTAAGAAAACCTTCTAACCAAATAATCGATTCTATATCTAGATGGTTTGTTGGCTCATCTAAAAGGAGTATATCATTATTTTGAAGGAGTAATTTAGCCAACTCAATACGCATACGCCATCCTCCAGAAAATGTATCAGTAAGTTTACTAAAGTCCTTTCTTTGAAATCCTAAACCTTGTAAAATCTTTTCTGTATCACCTTGGTAATTGTAACCTCCTAATATTTCATATTGATGTTGAAGCTCGTTAATATCGACCATAAGTTTATGATAACCATCACTTTCATAATCTGTACGCTCTGCCATTTGGGTATTAACAGCCTCCATTTTGGCTTCTAAATCCTTAATTTCTGTAAAAGCCTCATAGGCTTCATCAAGTACAGTCCTACCTTGTACAAAATCTATATCCTGCTTTAAAAAACCTATTTTCAGTTCTTTATCTGCTGCAATTTGCCCAGTATCTGGTTCCATTTCTTTAGATAGGATTTTAAGCATCGTAGATTTACCTGCTCCGTTTTTACCAATAAGACCGATTCTGTCTCCATTACCTAGTTTAAATGTAATGTCTTCAAACAGATATTCACCTTGAAATGAAACCGATAAATTATGAATATTCATCATAGAAATGTAACTTTTATTACCAAGCACTAATATTTAAAAATGTATTTTTGCTTTGTAATTGCGCATGCAAAAATACACAAATATTATGTTTAAAAAAGGAACAAAACTATATAGTATTTTAACAGGATCTTGCCCAAAATGCCACGAAGAGTCTATGTTTAAAAATAAGAACCCTTATATTCTTTCTGAAGCTCTAAGCATGAATGAAAATTGTAGTAATTGTGGCACTAAATATAAAATAGAGCCTTCTTTCTTTTATGGCTCTATGTATGTAAGTTATCCTGTAGGAATTGCTTTTGCAGCTGCTGCTTTTGTAATTTCCTTTTTTGTTTTTGAAGCAAACATTAATGTGGTTTTCATATCAATTATTGCTACATTAATTCTATTTATGCCTGTTATTTTGCGCCTTTCAAGAAATATTTGGATTAACTTTTTTATGCATTATGATAAATCTTTGGCTAAAAAGTAATTAATCAAAACGTGCAATATCAATTTCTTTATCCAGAATGGTTTTATTCTCTATAAAACTAAAAAGTTCTTTGGCTACATAAGGCCCTATCATAACACCACGAGTTCCTAGCCCGTTTAAAACAAACATATTTTTGTAAGTTGGATGGGCACCTACTAATGGCCTTCTATCTTTTACCGTTGGTCTTACGCCTGCAACATGATCTGTAACCTCATATTCACAATTAATTAATTTATCTAGCTTATTTAAAAGTGTATTTTTAGCCTCTGGTGTCACTTTATTTGTTTTGTCTTCCCAATTATAAGTTGCTCCAACAATATACATATCATTTCCTATAGGAATTAAAAATACACCTGCTTTTAAAACATAATCAATTTTTAAATTAGGTGCTTTTATAGTTAGTAATTCTCCTTTTGTTGGTACTAGTGGTAAATATTTAAAAAATGGATTTTTAGTAACCCCAAAACCTTCAGCGAAAACAATATACTTCGCTTGGATGTGCTTATAATTAAAACCATTTACATCATTATTTAAATCTTTATAATCAAATGATTCTTCTAACAGCACATCATCTTTTTGTAAATACTTTTTATAGGATTCTACTAAAGTTCTAACGTCTACTCTACCTGATTGTAGAACTTCTCCAAAACCAAAAGGCGCATCAATTGATTCATTATTGTTTTTTATAATATTTGTAGAAAGATATTCTGAAAGCGACGGTTTATCTGAAGCTGTAAACCAATCGTTTTGTTCTTCAAATGAAGCAAATTTTCTATATACTGGAATTTTATAATCTAGTTTAATATTTAGTTTTTCTTCTAATTGCTTATACATTGGTAATGCAATGTTTAGTTGTTCTTTACTTTTCCAAACTGATGTAAAGCGTTTTAAAACAACTGGATTGTACAACCCTCCTGCAACTGTAGATGATTTTTGAGATTCATTATCAAAAACCAAAAAACTTTTATTATTGGCTTTTAGTTGCTCGGAAAAACTAATTCCTGCCAAACCAATACCTACTATAATATAATCTACCTGCATACTATTGCGAATATAATTAGAATACTACTTTTAGTTATAATAAAAAAGACCATCTTTTCAGATGGTCTTTTTTATTACTAATTTCAATTGAATTTAATATGTCCACATATCTAATTCAAAATCTCTAATTTTATCTTTAATCCTTTCAGATTCTAACAATTGCATTAATGCATTTTGTGATACATACTCTGAAACTGCTCTATCTCCATGTACATTCTCTTCTTTGAAGATATAACCTTGGAAACGTCTTGAATTTAAAAGATGATCGAAAGAAAATGGCATAGAACTATTTTCGTTATTAAAGGCCTTTGCTTGGTGTAATACTTCTCTAGCATCTGGGAAAAACACCCAAAAAAGAGGTACTAAATCTGGACTATCAGAATCAATAAAGTTTACATCTGGTGCAACAGGTGCTATTGCAATTAGTCTGTACTTCATTTCAGCTTGACGCTTATCAAAATACCAAACACCTCGCATATGATATTCTTTAATATCAGCAGCTGTTATATCTCTTCTATTTATGTATTCTTTAGATAATTCTTCACCTGCATTTAATTGCTCAATACCCAATTCTGTGGTATCAATCATGGTTAATGCAGATTCAATATCCTTCAAAGTTCTTTTTGTGGTAAAATAAGAATCATCGTAAATATTTTTTATTTTACCATTTTTGATGTTCTTCATAAGCACATCATACAAAGAACGTCTATCACTACCAATATTGTTTGTGTCTATTGGATAGTATAACGGGAAATTTGCACGCTCATCTAGAACAACTTTTTCCCAAACAGTTTTAGAAAAAAGAATATCTCTGTCATCAACATAACCATATTCTAATGGCTTATCATTATCTACAGCAACTTGCGCTTCTGTTCTTACACCTATTTCTTCAGGGCTTTTAGCATTTAGTATATTGGCTTGTGCAAACACACCAGATACTGTAAAAACAGCTGTAACGGTTAATAAAAAACTTTTTAATTTCATCTTAATATACATTTTAATTACTAGGGAATTAAGCAAATGCTAATCCTAATATTTTTTAATTTGTAAGCTCAATTAGTACTGGTGATACTTTTTTAAGTATTACACTAACACCACTAGCTTTAGCTTCAATATCAAATATTTGAACGTTTGATCCACGCTTAGCTTTTAATAAAACTTTTTGTGCTCTACTATCTAACTTATTTCCTTTTACATTTATTGTAGGTTGCCCAGGAACTTTAAATTTAAATCCTGTAACACGTAATGGTAACTCAAAATCAAAATCATCAAACTTAGCACCAATAGTTGAAATTTTAACGGCATTTCTTTGCATTTTTATCGCACCATCTTCACCTCTTACAGTACCTGTTGGTTTTGGTAAATCTTTAATTCTGAAAGTAGCATTATCACTTACTTTACCGCCATCTGGTAATGTACCAGAAACGTTAATTGTAACTTCTCTTCCTTTAATTTTTGTAGCATCCATTACATAGCTACTACCAGATCCTCTAGATAATCCTTGAGCGCTTGCAGAAACTTTGTTGTCTGGAATACCAGCAAAAGAAATAGTCATTGGGTTTTTTACACCTCTGTAAACTACATTCATTTTATCAGCTGAAATTGTAGCTGAATTTGGTTTTGCAACTGTAGCAAATGATGATTGTACTGGAACTTCAATTTCTTCTCCATCTTGAGCAAAAATCAATTTTCCTTCAATTTTATGTTCACCAACACCACCTGTTCCAATTTTTAACTTTACTTTACCATCTTCAATAGAGTATTGGTTTTCTTTTAATGGTCTTCCATCTAGAGTTAACTCTACTCTGCTTGGTTTTGTAGATGCATCTTTACGACCTAAAACGATTTGTCCATCAAACTGCTCACCATTAAAGTAAGCCGATTTTGAGGTTTCCATTAAGGTTGTATAGTTCGTCATAGATACTTCACTGGAAAGCGTTCCTTGTAACATGTTAGCTAAAACCTGAGACTCAGTAGTTTTAATATCAGCTTGAAGTTGGGTCATTTTGGTTAAAGACGCTACCAAAGGAAACCCCTTGTAGTGATAATCTAACCAATCTACTTTAACACCATCTCTGTTTTTAACTTCGTCAGTATTAAATTTCTCGTTAACTTCTTTTATAACAGACTCCATACCTTTTTGGTCTGCTAAAACTTTAGCAACACCTTCTCTAAAGGTTTTCATTTGATTCAAAAATTCTTGACCATCTTCTTTAACTTTGTCTCCTTTAAAGAAATGCTCATCAAGATAATCGCCTTTATCCATGATTTCATAATCTGTAGGATCATCAATTTTAGCGGTCATTTTCCCTTTCAAATCTGCTAAATAAGCATCAAAAGTATGTGCCAATTTATCTATTTGGTCTGCTTTGGCCTTTAAAGGCTCATATTTTTCTGGTTGATCTGCAGCTTTCACATCTAAACTTGCTACAAAACTAGCGTTTCTTGCTTCTGTAGCTTCGTTAGATTCTACTAACTTTTCGTTCATTAATCCGAAGGCTGAAAGGACTTCTTTGGACATATTTAATGCTAGCATCGCTATAAATATTAAATACATCAGATTAATCATCTTCTGTCTTGGTGATAAATTATTTCCTGCCATTTTTTAAATTAGGTTTTTGGTTAATATTAAATTTGGGATTAACTCCTAATTATTTGTTCATAGCAGATAACATTCCTCCATAAACACCATTTAATGATGATAAGTTGGATGCTAAAGATTCCATTTGTTCTTTTAATTTACCAGCGTTTTCAATAGATTCTTCATTAATAGCAGCTTGCTTATTAACGCTTTCTAGTTGAACTTTATATAAACTGTTTAATGATTCCATTTGAGCTGCTGCCAATGATAATTCCTCACCATATTTTTTAGTAGCTTCAATTGAATCTGCAGTAGATGACATATTTTTTGCAGCACCTTCAAAGTTTTTAATGCTATCGCCTAAACTTGCCATTAACTCGCCATCAATTTTAGCGTCTTTTAATAACTCATCTAATTTTTTAGATAACAATCCTTCTGGAGATTCATTTGCTCCTTTTTTACTTGTTTGTTGTCCTCCAGCTAATTCAGGATATACTAAAGACCAATCTAATTCATCATCAACAGGTTCGAATGCTGATAATGCGAATATAATTGCTTCGGTAACAAGACCAATAGTTAACATTACGTTACCTGTTAGTGGTCCAATTTCGAAGTGAATAATTTTGAATAGTGCACCAACGATTACAATTGCTGCTCCTAATCCATATGCCATATTCATGAATTTCTTGTTTGCTTTTGACTTTGCCATAATTTTCGGTTTTTAATTTAAGTGAAATACTTAAGTAGGTTAATTAATAGTATTTATTGTTATTGATTTGATTAAAATTTTATTGTCCGTTTTTAGTTACTGCTGTCCCCATGTAATCTTGAACGGTTCTAAAACCTATAAAACTTCTTGCTGAATCTGCGTACTCATAATCTCTAGAACTTACTTGTAGGAAGTAAGCAACATCTTTCCAAGATCCTCCTCTAACAATTTTACGTTGATTGTTAGCATCGTTTACACTTGGGTTAATTGTTGATGTATATTCATAAGAGTTGGGGTCGTAAGATGCATTTACCCATTCAGAAACATTACCAGCCATGTTATATAAATTATAATCGTTTGGCTCATAAGATTTTGCTTCAACAGTGTATAATGCTTGATCTGCAGCATAATCCCCTCTTACAGGTTTAAAGTTTGCCATAAAGCATCCTCTATCACTTTTAGTGTAAGGACCACCCCATGGGTAAGTTGCAGCTTGAAGACCTCCACGAGCGGCATACTCCCACTCGGCTTCTGATGGTAATCTAAATGTATTTACCATTGCTGAACCTTTTTTAGATTTTTGGTATGTGTTTTTGTTAATTGTTCTCCACTCACAAAATGCTTTAGCTTGTTTCCAAGTAACACCTACTACTGGATAATCGCCATAGGCATCATGCCAAAAATAGTCGTTATGCATAGGCTCGTTATAAGAATATGCGAAATCTCTAATCCAAACTGTTGTATCAGGATAAATTTCAATTTCTTCTTTTTTGATAGCGTCTTTACGCGATATACCTCTATTTTTTGCAGCTTCTTGGATATCCATGTAATTATACTGGAATTTGAACTTTTTAACATCCCATGTACGTTGGCCGTTATAAGATTCTTCTAGTGGTAAATACATAGTATCCATCACTTCAGCATAATATTCATCAATATACTCTGAGGTATCAAAAATTAGATCGATATCTTTATTGATTTTTCTACCTTCAAAACCTGTTGGACCTAAGCCTGTATAGTTTTCAAACATATACTTGTCATAAACAGACATATCAGTAGTATCGGCATCTTTAAAAGCGAACTCACCAATAGTTCCTTCATCTTCTTGAGTTAATCCAACTTCATCAGCAAGTTTAGCTAATTCCATTCTTACAATAGAATCTCTTACCCAATGTACGAACTGACGATACTCACTATTTGTGATTTCGGTAGCGTCCATATAAAAGGCTCTTACGGTTGCTGTTTTGGCCGGGGCATCATGAATACCTGCCAAATCATCATCGGCTTTACCCATTATAAATGCTCCACCTGGAATAAGTTCCATACCATATGGCTTTTCTGGATGCCATTTTTTTCCTTTAACACCAACTAATTCGCCTCTATCTTTAGAGCCACAACTTGTTAGTATTGCTAATACTGCGGTTAATAAAATAAACTTCTTAATATCCATAGAAAACTCGAGGTTAATTATTTTAAGCTTCATTTGAGAGCGTAAACATATTTATATATTTTCGAATAAACAACTTTTTATCTAAAAAAATTACGTTTCATCGTAAAAAAATAGCATTTTGCCGATGAAATTGACCTTTTGACCATGCTTTGTCTATCATATACAATTCTTCTGAAACGCTTTATACCAACGTTCTGGCACTTTGTTTTCGCATGCATCAAGGTAATCTTTGTGCGTGCAAGGTAATAACGTATGTCTTTTTAATTTATTATTGATTTCATTTAAAAAAGGAATCTCAATCCACCAACGTCCTGTTTTATTACTTTTATAAAACACTAATTCTTCAGATTCCACAAGGGTTATATACTTCTGATAGTTTCTATCATCAGAAAAATCATCATCTTTAACTCTATAATTTACACCCTCTATAAAATACCAAAGCATTTGTGAAACTAACATTGATGTAATTTCATCATCTTTTGAGGGTTTGTATTCATAAATTCCAAATGAGGTTACTTTATTACTAATTCCCGCATATCTAGAAATGGCACAAATTTCTTTTCCGTCCAAACCATTAGGTGAGTGTTTTTGATTTAAACTAACCTCAGCACCTTTTACAGAATTTAAATCTATACTTACAATATTCGCATCTCTTAAAACAGGTTCTACTATAGTAATATCTTTAGATACTTCTCCAAGTCTGTAAGATTCAAAATACAAGCTATCCATCAAATCTATTTCTTCTTGTGAATTAAAATAGGTTTGATAGCCAATTGTAGCGTAATTAAACAGATTATATGGCTGATCTAAAATTATTTTACCCACATAACTATTATTTTTAATGGGTTTTGTAGAATCACCTAAATTAAATTGAGAGTCCACATTTACAATATTAACCATAGGAATTACATTATCATAAGCTCTATAATTAGCATATGTAAGGTCTTGAGAGCCTCCTAAAATAATTGGAATGATATTTTTTTTAATTAGTAAACTAACTGCTGTTTTTAAAGCGAAGTAAGTGTCTTCAACACTTTCACCTTTATTAATATCACCTAGGTCTGCCACTGTGGTATTCCAACTTCCAGGAAAAAGTCCGTAAAATGATTTTCTTATTTCGTTTAACTGAAATTCTTCTCCTATATAATTAACGTCATTTCTATTTTCAAGCACACCAATTATGGCTACATCTACACCATCTAAATCTGGAATTCCATTTTGAGCAGAGTGTACTTTTAGTTTTCTTCCTATGGCTTGCATAGAAAGCAACTCGGTATGTGCTAAAACTAAATCTGGTACTGGAGATAAAAAATTGAAATTCATCTAAAACAAAGCAATTATTTAAATAACATTTAAATTTGGCTAAACACAAATATCAATAGAATAAATGAGTTTTTTATTACCAATGTGTTAAAATAACCGATAAAATGCAATTATTATGATAAAATTTAAACTCAAATAATTACAAAACGTTTAATATGAAAAGTTTTTTATAAAATTACTTATTTTTTGTAGTTGTTTTTTTCTTCTTAGGCGCTTTCTTTTTTGGAGTTTTTGCTTCTATAATGGCTTTAGCTTCGTCTAATGTCATTTCAGAAACATCAACCGTTTTAGGCAACTCCACTTTTATTTTACCCTTTAAAACATTGTGTCTTCCCCAACGTGCTTTTTCAACACGAATGCCTTCATCTTCCCAATTATGAATAACTTTATCAATTTCTTTTTGAATTTTGGTTTCTATTAATTCAATAATATCATCATCTGATAAATTATCCCAATCATATTTCTTATTTACGTTAATAAACATGTTGTTCCATTTAATAAATGGTCCAAAACGCCCTTTACCTTTTTGCACCGGTAAATCTTTATACATATATATAGGTGCGTCTGCTTTTTGTTTTTCTTTTATCAAAACAATAGCATCGTCAAGCTCAACACTTAAAGGATCTGTGCCTTTTGGAAGAGAAACGAATGCGCTACCAAATTTTACATAAGGACCGTATCTTCCATTATTTACCTGAACTTCTTCTCCTTCATAATTACCTAAAGTTTTTGGAAGCTGAAATAAATCCATGGCTTCTTCATAGGTTATGGTATTTAATTGTTGGTCTGGACTTAAACTTGCAAATTGTGGTTTTTCTTCATCATCAACAGTTCCTATTTGAACCATTGGCCCAAACTTCCCTAAACGCACACTAACTCTTTTTCCAGTTTTTGGGTCCTCCCCTAAAATACGTTCTCCAGATTCTCTATCGGCATTTTCTTTTACATCTTCAACTACAGGATGAAAATCTTTATAAAACGATTTCATCATTTTTTTCCAATCTTCCTTTCCATCTGCTATATCATCAAAATCTTCTTCAACTTTTGCAGTAAAGTTGTAATCTAAAATATACTCGAAATGATTTACTAAAAAGTCTGTTACAATCATTCCAATATCTGTTGGAACCAGTTTCCCTTTATCTGAACCTACTTTTTCGGTAAGCTTAATATCTTTTACACTACCTTCTTTTAAAGTAAGTTGTGAATAGGTTCTTTCCTCACCTTCAACTGTCCCTTTTTCTACATAATTTCTATTCTGAATAGTTGAAATAGTTGGCGCATAAGTTGACGGACGACCAATACCTAACTCTTCTAGTTTTTTAACCAAAGAGGCTTCTGTATACCTTGACGGTGGACGCGTATAACGCTCAGTTGCTGTTATATAGTTATTAAGTAGTGTTTCATTTACCTTCATTGCTGGCAACATACCATCTTGCTCAACATCTTCATCATCCGTTCCTTCTAGATATACTTTTAAAAATCCATCAAAAGTAATCACCTCTCCATTTGCTGAGAATGTTTCTTTATGCGTTGAAGCTCCAATTTTTACATTGGTACGCTCTAACTTAGCCTCGCTCATTTGAGAGGCAATAGAGCGTTTCCATATTAAATCGTATAATCTGGCTTGATCTCTATCTATATCAACAGAATGCGTAGCAAAATTTGTTGGTCTAATAGCCTCGTGAGCTTCCTGAGCTCCTTTAGCTTTTCCTTTATAATTTCTAGGATTACTGTATTCAGAACCGTAAGCACTTTTAATTTCCGTCTCTGCCCCTTTTCTTGCTTCATCAGATAAATTAACACTATCTGTTCTCATGTAAGTGATTAAACCTGCTTCATAAAGGCGTTGAGCCATAGTCATGGTTTTACTAACTGAAAAATATAATTTACGCGATGCTTCCTGTTGTAGAGTTGATGTTGTAAATGGAGCTGCTGGTGATTTTTTTGCAGGTTTCTTTGTTAAATCTGCAACCTTAAAATCTGCCAACGCATTCTTTTCTAAGAATTTTTGAGCTTCTTCTTTTGTTGAGAAATTCTTTGGAAGTTTTGCTTTAAAGGTTTGCCCATTTTCATTTGAAAACTCTGCATCAATTCTATATGAGGCAACTGGAGTAAATCCTTCAATTTCTCTTTCTTTCTCAACAATAAGACGAACTGAAACCGATTGTACTCGTCCTGCAGACAAACCACCCTTTACTTTTCTCCAAAGTACCGGAGACAACTCGTAACCAACAATTCTATCTAAAACCCGTCGGGCTTGTTGTGCATCAACTAAATCGTAATCTATGCCTCTTGGGTTTTCAATGGCTTTTTGAATTGCAGATTTTGTAATTTCATGAAAAACAATACGTTTCGTTTTGTTTTTATCCAATTTTAAAGTTTCGGCAAGATGCCAAGCAATAGCTTCTCCTTCGCGATCTTCATCACTAGCTAACCAAACCCACTCAGCTTTTTTTGCTAAGTCTTTTAGTTTTTTTACAACTGCCTTTTTATCTTTTGAAACTTCGTATTTTGGATTAAAATCACCATCAACATCAACGCCTAGTTCTTTAGAAGGCAAGTCAGAAATATGCCCAAAACTAGATTCTACCTTAAAATCTTTTCCTAAAAATTTTTCGATAGTTTTTGCCTTAGCTGGTGACTCTACAATTACTAAATTCTTTGCCATACTTGATTTTTTGAAGCTACAAATGTATGTGAAAAAAAGTTTATCTACCTAATTAGATTGTCTTTTAGCTTCTAATTTATCCCTTTTTCAACATAAACATTCCACAAATATTATAAAATAAAACCAAATGTTAACGCTCCATAAATATGATATTTAGATAATGGAGTCTCTCTAGTATTGTAATAAAAACCTACTTTAAATATGTTCTTTTTTGTTTTTAAAACGCCTCCTGTACTCAGTTTAAATAGGTGGTTTGTTGCAATTGCTGTAAATGGATCTCTACTATTAAAAGGACTACCTTGAATTAAAGTATTTAATAACACATATTTGTAACCCGCAGAAATAAAACCAAAAAATTCTTTTGTTCTCTTTGAATCCACCAAATTTAATCTAGAAGAATTTTGAAGATTATTAAAATTTCCGAAGAAATAATAAACATCATTACCTACAAAAATATCTTTGCTTCCAAAGCTAGCATTAACTCGGTTTTGAAAAGCATTCTTTTTATTAATATTAAAATCATTAACCAATGATGTTTTAAAATTAAAGAGCCATTTATATGCAATTTCATCTGCCCAAGTTGGTCTACTATCAATATTTAAAAATTCATGAAGTGCAATTTGTAATTTTCCAGACAACGATTCTTCTCCAGTTACACCCGACTCTAAAGCCATAAATATAGCTGACTTTTCTTTTATTTTTCCAAGCTCAATTTTTCCAAAAAACCATCCTGCATAGGGGCGATCAAAATTTCTATTATCAAAGGATGTTAGGTTTTCTGGAGTATACGTTTCATTACCTACAGTTATATTTAATTGTAATTTATTGTTTTGCGTTTTTGAAAACAAGAAATTTTCACTCAAACCTTTTCTAAAGGTAAGATGCAACCCACTGGTGTAATATCTGTCTATTAAAGCAAATTTATCGTTACTTATTGTAAGCTCTAATTCTTGATTTTGGCTCCAAACAAAACCAGAAACAAACATAATATAAACTAGAAAACAGTTTAATGTGATAAATCGAAATAATTTATAGAATAAAAGTTGTTTCATTAAAAACCGAATGTCATCTTAAAAATTCAGATAATTTCTGTCGTATTAATCTCTAAAAACTATCGGTTTTCCTATCAACAAATTATTTTTCCAAATAAAAAGAGTTACACATGTAAATAAGCAACTCTTTTTATTAAGACTATAATTTATTCTGAGGCAGTTCCTATTTCTTCTATGGCATCATTTTCTTCAAAACCTACAACATTTTTGTATATTAAATATATTGGATGATACACAAAAGTTGCAGTAAATAAAGTACCAATACCACACAGTAAAAAACCTACTATTTGTGCTAAAAGTGAAGCCACTATAATTAAGCCAAATGTTAATAACCACTTTTTATTACCAAGTTTAAAACTAGCCTTTACTACCTCTCCAACACTTAATTCTGGATTGAAAGCAAAGATTAAAGCAAAGTAAGATAAGGGCACCATTACATAAATTATTGGCAAATAGCATAGTATGGCAGCCAAAATACCAATACCAAAGGAAGCTAACATTAATATGAAAACTTTACTTAGGTACTTCCCTTTAATGAAATAAAAGAAATCTGAAGTTATGACTTGCTCATCATAATCTAATTTTTTTACTATTCTATAAAAAGCAGCATTTAATGCCACAGAAATAGTACCTAAAACAAAAACACCAACTATAACAACCAATACATACAATATGGACATTCCTGCAAAAAAGTCTTTAAAGACCTCATTATCTCCGTAACCACTCTCTTGTTGTGCAATTATCATCCCAATAAAAGGGGCGTATAAAACAATAATTAATGGCAGCATAACTATTAATGTAAATAGTTGCAATAAGAAACCTTGAAGCCATGTTTTTTTAAATAACTCGATAGATTCCCCAAAAATAGTTCCGAAATCTAATTCTTTAGCACGTTCAATTTTATCTAATAAACTACTAATTGTATTCATTTTTTTGTTTGGTTATTGTTAGATTATAAATGTACTGATTTTATTAAAACAAAAAAATCCTACGTTAAGCAGGATTCTTTATTATTTCAAGTTCGCTTTGTTAGTTTAAAGAATAACTACTTATTAACCTAACATCGTTTTGCAAATATTCATATTGGTATAAAGTCTCATCACCAATCATTAATAGAGAATTTTGAAGTGGAATAACATCTTTTGATTGAATATTTTTTATGTTCTTCAGCTCTTTAACTTTTAAAGGATCTGTTTTATTAAATAGTTTTAAACCAGCAGTTCCATCACAAACAAATAAAAGATTGTCTTTAATTCCTAAACCATAAGGATTTTCTAACTCATGCCTTGCTGCTAAAACAGGATTAGATTTATCACTAATGTCAATAATTTCTAAAACACTTTCTTGCTGCCCACATAAATTACCGCCTCTTAGTGTTAAATAGGCATAATCGCCATCAACCACTACAGGATCACAGCCTTCCCAATGAACAAATTCTGATACAAATTCTGGAGAAGATGGGTTGTTTAAGCTGTAAATATACATCCCGTTTGTACTTCCTAGATAAAGATAATCATCTGCTTGAAACATGGTTTCTATATTCCAGCCAGCATATTGTGTATTTGTAAGTGTAGGGGATGCCAAATCTTGAATATTGAATATAGCCATGGCATGAGATCCAACGGTATATAAATAATTATCAACTATTTGAAAGCGTGCTAAAGAACCTCCAACACCTACATTAGATTCTGCACCATTTGCAAAAGCTCTTATACCATCAAAAGCATTATCAATTAAAACACTATTATCAACCTTCTCGCGTCTTTCTCTTTTTACTGTCCAACCAACTATAATATCGTCCTCATAATCATAATTAGCATAATCTGCTATTTGCGCTTCAATAGGTATTCTTATAGTGTTATAAATATCAAATACATCTTCTAAACGTTCAACTTGCGTAATTGCGTTAATATCTGAGATATCAAAAACCACCAAATCTGTGGCGCTATCTGCATATAAAAAATTGTTTTTTATGGAAATATCTTCATTTCCCGGTATTTTAAGGTATTTGATTGCTTTAGGAAATCTAGGATTTGAATTGTCTATTATATGAACGCCTTTATTTACATCGCTAACAAAAATAAAATTACTGTAAGCATAAATTTTACCCGCTTTTTCAATGTTTTTTGGAGATGTAATTTCCACTGATTTTCTAAAATCAGACTTACTCATTAACTCTGGTACGGCAACTTGAACAAATTCGTATTCTACGTCATCATTATTACATGAAAACATGACCGTAAAAGCTAAAAACAAAAAAGCGTATTTAAATTTCATAACTAGGTTGTATTTTTAAAGATTATTTTTTTTAGTATTTGTAATTCAAAGAATCAGGCAAACCCTCAATATTTAATATTATTTCGTTGCTGTTTGAAATTCGCAAAGGTTTCAAATCAAAACTTATGGTTCTATCTATAACTGCCAAACACGCTTCGTCATTATTTAAAGCAAATTTTAAAAAGCGTTGTTCTGGTGAAGATTCCGCAATGGCACCAGAGTCAATTAAATTAAAAGTCCAGTTTTCTCCACTACAGCCAGACGAACTTATTGTAAGAAACAAACAATCAAGACTTATTTCGGCATTTACTAATGTAACATTATCAGAAACTAAATTATCATATTCAGTTTGGTTAACTACAACTGAAAACTCGCAAGGAAAATCATCAGCAACAATATCATCTTCATCACATTGTGTACTTAAAAATAACATTGAAATAAATAAAAAAGGAACAACTCTTTTTAATGGATTAATCATCTTCATCAAGAAATATTTAGTTTTAATCTATAGATACCATTTTCCATTAATGGTTGCGTTTTAAAAGTTTCTTTTTTTTAAAATTCGAACTGCCACTTTGTCATAAAACACAAATAAATTGTATCTTTGCATGCTTATTGACCGATAGCATTATCGACAAACTATGGAAAAGATAATAGACGAAAATAAACAAGGCCAATCTTTAGTTATTGAACAAAAAGAAGGCAATAAACGTAAACTTTTTATTGAAAGTTATGGTTGTGCTATGAATTTTAGTGATAGCGAAATTGTAGCTTCCATTATGGCAAATCAAGGTTTTAATACCACAAAAAATCTTGAAGAAGCCGATTTGGTTTTAGTAAACACCTGTTCTATTCGAGATAAAGCAGAACAAACTGTTAGAAAACGTTTAGAAAAATATAATGCTGTAAAAAGAGACCACAATCCAAAAATGAAAGTGGGTGTTTTAGGCTGCATGGCAGAGCGCTTAAAAACAAAATTTCTTGAGGAAGAAAAAATAGTCGATTTGGTTGTTGGACCTGATGCATATAAAGATTTACCAAACCTGTTAGCCGAAGTTGATGAAGGAAGAGATGCCATAAACGTCATCCTTTCTAAAGAAGAAACCTATGGAGATATCGCACCTGTGCGTTTAAACACCAATGGCGTTACCGCTTTTGTTTCCATAACACGCGGTTGTGATAATATGTGTACATTTTGTGTTGTTCCTTTTACTCGCGGACGCGAGCGCAGTAGAGATCCACAAAGTATCATTGAAGAGGTAAACGATTTATGGAGCAAAGGCTATAAAGATATTACACTACTTGGGCAAAATGTAGACAGCTATTTATGGTATGGCGGCGGACTTAAAAAGGATTTTGGAAAGGCCAGCGATATTCAAAAGGCTACTTCAGTAAACTTTTCAAAATTATTAGAGCTTTGTGCAAAGGCTCAACCTAAAATGCGAATTCGTTTTTCAACTTCAAATCCACAAGATTTAACACTTGATGTGGTCGAAACCATGGCCAAATATCAAAATATTTGTAACCATATTCATTTGCCTGTACAAAGTGGTAGCAATCGTATTTTAAAGGTCATGAACCGTTTGCACACTCGTGAGGAGTATTTTGAATTGATTGATAATATTCGTCGTATTATTCCAAATTGTGCTATAAGTCAAGATATGATTGTTGGCTTCCCAACAGAAACGGAAGCCGATTTTCAAGACACCGTTTCATTAATGGAATATGTAAAATATAATTTCGGATATATGTTTACCTATTCTGAACGCCCAGGAACCATGGCTGGTAGAAATATGGAAGATGATGTCCCCGAAGCGACAAAAAAACGAAGATTACAAGATATTGTTGATTTACAACGCGCCCACAGTGAAATCAAAACTAAAGAGTGGCTTGGTAAAACTGTGGAAGTTTTAGTTGAAAAACAATCGAAAAAATCAGAAATTCAGTGGTCAGGTCGTACACCTCAAAATATCGTTTGCGTGTTCGCCAAAGAACAATATAAAATAGGTGATTTTGTAAATGTGAAAGTTACAGATTGTACAAGTGCAACACTTATTGGAGAAGCCATCGGATATTCAGATAATAACTAAATAGTAATGTCAGAATTCAACTTTAATAATAAAACATTTTCACTTTTAGAAAACTCTAAAAATGGAAAAGTAAGTTCTGAAACCATATTTAAATACAAACAAGAAGATAATTTGGTAACTGCCGATTATTATGGAGGCACTATTAAATATGGGAAAATAATTGCTAACTTAAGTAACAATACACTTGATATGTTATACCAATGTATAACAACAGATAATGAACTAAAAGCAGGAAAAGCTATTGCAAAAATTAGCTTAACTAATGATGAGAAAATAAAGTTAACGCTTAACTGGAAATGGCTAGAAGACAAAAATGAAAGTGGAATTTCTGAATATATTGAGAATTAAAAAATCATAAATTAAATGGAATCGGTTCAAGCTATAAAACAACGTTTTGGTATTATTGGGAATACACCATCACTAAACCGTGCAATTGAAAAATCAATTCAAGTAGCACCAACTGATATTTCAGTTTTAGTAACTGGTGAAAGTGGTGTTGGTAAGGAAAGTATTCCCAAAATAATTCATCAATTATCTCATAGAAAGCACAACAAATATATTGCGGTAAACTGCGGTGCAATACCAGAAGGAACTATTGACAGTGAACTATTTGGGCATGAAAAGGGTGCCTTTACAGGTGCAACTCAAACCCGTGCTGGCTATTTTGAAGTTGCAGATGGTGGCACTATTTTTTTAGATGAAGTTGGCGAATTACCACTCACAACACAAGTACGTTTGTTACGTGTTTTAGAAAATGGAGAGTTTTTAAAAGTAGGCTCTAGTAAAGTTCAAAAAACCGATGTACGCATTGTAGCAGCAACAAACGTAAATATGTTTGAAGCCATTGAAAAAGAGAAATTCCGTGAAGATTTATTTTACCGTTTAAGCACTGTAGATATTAATTTACCTCCTCTAAGAGAAAGGCAGGAAGATATTCATTTATTGTTTAGAAAATTTGCTAGTGATTTTGCATTGAAATACAAAATGCCAACCATAAAACTTACTGATAATGCTATTCAGGTTTTATTAAAACATCGCTGGGGTGGAAATATTCGTCAGTTAAGAAATATTGCAGAACAGCTTTCTGTTTTAGAGCAAAATAGAACCGTAAGCGCTTCAACACTTCAAGGGTATTTACCGGCATCATCTGGAACAAATTTACCTGCTGTGATTAAAACATCAAAATCTGAAAGTGATTTTAGTAGTGAAAGAGAAATTCTTTACAAGGTACTTTTTGACATGAAAGCAGACCTCAACGACTTGAAAAAATTAACAATGGAACTCATGAAAAACGGCAACATCAAAGATGTTGAAAAAAATAACGAAAGCCTGATTCAAAAAATTTATGGCAATGATGAAGATGAAGAAATTAATTATGAAGACACCATAAACGAAAGCGAAGTATTATCTATCCCAGAACATGTTCCTATAGTTGATAACGCCTCAGATTCTCAAGATAAATATCATTTTGCTGAAGAAATTGAAGAAGAAGAAACACTATCACTACACGATAAAGAATTAGAATTAATAAAAAAATCGCTTGAGCGTCACAACGGAAAGCGTAAATTAGCGGCTGCTGAATTAGGAATTAGCGAACGCACATTGTACCGAAAGATTAAACAATACGATCTTTAATTTGTCGTTAAATTTAGTAATCAGCATTTTTACGTAAAGTTTTAGAATACTATGAAATTAATAAAATATATCTGTTTAGTATTAATCATTACATCGGTTCAATCTTGTGGAATTTACGGTTTTACTCAACCCAGTTCTATTAAGGCAGATACGTTTCAAGTAAATCGTTTTGAAAACACAGCGTTATTATTTGAACCTGGTTTAGATTTGCTTTTTCAAAATTCGTTACAAGATTTAATACAAGACCAAACCAATTATAATTTAGTAGCTAATAATGCAGATTTAGTTTATGAAGGTGAAATTTCAGAATATAGAATATCACCTACAACGGCTACTTCTGAAAACACTGCAGCACAAAACAGATTAACCATAGGCGTTAAAGTTAGGTTTTATAATAAGAATAATGCAGAAGATGATATTGAACAAAACTTCTCGTTTTTTTTCGATTATGCAGGGAGTGCTCAATTAATAGGAGCACAAAAAGCCACTGCTCATGAAGAAATTTTTGATAGAATTACACAAGACATTATAAACGCTACGTTAGCAAAATGGTAGTAACTTTTTCAAAATAACAAATTTGATTTTGCCAATGAACAAAAAAGATTTTACATACATACTTCAACATCCACAGGGTATTTCACATCAGCAAACTGAGACTGTAAAATCTATTATTGATGAATTTCCATATTTCCAATCGGCTCGGGCGGTTTATCTTAAAGGCTTAAAAGACCAAGGTAGTTTTAAATACAATCAAGAACTTAAAACTACAGCGGCTTACACAACAGACCGAAGTATTTTGTTCGATTTTATAACATCTGAAAATTTTGTTCAAAATGAAATTTCGCAATTCATTAAACAAAACATTGCCCACTTAAAAGATATAGATGTAGACGTTGAAGATGTGTCTGTAAATAAAAGCGTAACTATTGATAATGATTTAAGGCAACAAATAAAAGACACATCTGGTGTTTTAGATCCGAAACTTTTTCTTCCAAAAGAAGAACGACCAAAGAAACCTTTTGTTCTAGACGAATCAGAATCTATTGAAATCATTGCTACAGAATTAGAAACAAAGGAAGCATCAGCTGAAGAGATATTAAACTTAGGAAAACCACTTCAATTTGATAAAAGAGAAACACATTCTTTCAACGAATGGCTAAAGCTAACTAGATTTAAGCCCATAAAAAGGGAAGAAAATAAAAGTGAACCAAAAACTGAAACTAAAGTTGCATCAATTTCTGATAAAGAGAAAGCTAAAAAGTTTGAGTTAATTGATAAATTTATAACAGAAAATCCTAAAATAAGCCCTTTAAAATCTACAGTTACAAAAGGCAATCTTGCCAAAGCACAATTAATACAACCTGAAGCTTTAATGACAGAGACTTTAGCACGTATTTATGTTGAGCAAAAAAACTACAAAAAAGCGATTCAATCTTATAAAATTTTAAGTTTGAAATATCCAGAAAAAAGTAGTTTCTTTGCAAACCAAATTAAAGCAATAGAACAATTACAAGAACAAAATAAATAGAAATAATGAGTACGTTTACAATATTTTTAGCACTAATAGTGGTAGTAGCATTTTTACTAATTGTAGTAATTATGGTGCAAAACCCTAAAGGTGGTGGTTTGTCATCTTCATTTGGAGGTGGTGGTACACAGCAATTAGGTGGTGTAAAAAAGACAACAGATTTTTTAGATAAAAGTACCTGGACTTTAGCAACATTATTGTTAGCGTTAATTTTGCTATCAAATGTAGCCATTAATAGAGGCGGTGAAAATCTAGACTCTAAAGCTTTAGATGTTGATGCAACAACAACACAATCTTTACCAACTATTCCTTCAGATACAGCAAATGATGCTGCTGAACCTATTGAAACTCCTCAAGAGTAATTCAATAAAAACAACAAAAAATGCCAACTAATCCAGTTGGCATTTTTTGTTTCTGAAAGTTTGTCAGTTTACCGGCATTGGCACATTTTTAGCATAATCCAAATACATAAATCACAATTAAATTAATTAAAGAATATAAAAATGAGCTTAAACATTAAACCATTAGCAGACAGAGTTCTTATTGAACCTGCTGCTGCTGAAACTAAAACAGCATCAGGAATTATCATTCCAGATAACGCTAAAGAAAAACCTCAAAAAGGAACTGTTGTTGCTGCAGGTAAAGGCACTAAAGACGAGCCTATAACAGTAAAAGTAGGTGACACTGTTTTGTATGGTAAATATGCAGGAACAGAGCTTAAACTTGAAGGAAAAGATTATTTAATCATGCGAGAAAGTGATATTCTAGCAATTGTTTAATTAAAAAATAAAACTAAATAAAATGGCAAAAGATATAAAATTTGATATTGACGCACGTGACGGTTTAAAACGTGGAGTAGATGCATTAGCAAATGCTGTAAAGGTAACTTTAGGCCCTAAAGGACGTAACGTTATAATTAGTAAAAGTTTTGGTGCACCACAAGTAACTAAAGATGGTGTATCTGTAGCAAAAGAAATTGAGTTAGAAAATGAGCATGAAAATATGGGTGCTCAAATGGTAAAGGAAGTTGCTAGTAAAACTAACGATTTAGCTGGTGATGGTACAACAACTGCTACCGTTTTAGCTCAAGCTATTGTAAAAGAAGGACTTAAAAATGTAGCATCTGGCGCTAACCCAATGGATTTAAAACGTGGTATAGATAAAGCCGTTGAAGCCATTACTGAAAATTTAGATAAACAGTCTAAAAAAGTAGGAAACTCTTCTGAAATGATTAAACAAGTCGCTGCTATATCAGCTAATAACGATGATACTATTGGAGAATTAATCTCTCAAGCTTTTGAAAAAGTTGGTAAAGAAGGTGTTATTACTGTTGAGGAAGCTAAAGGAATGGAGACTTATGTGGATGTTGTAGAAGGCATGCAATTTGACAGAGGTTACTTATCACCGTATTTCGTAACAGATTCAGATAAAATGATTGCTGATTTAGAAAATCCATACATTTTATTATTCGATAAAAAGATTTCCAACCTACAAGAAATTCTTCCAATATTAGAACCAGTTGCTCAATCTGGTCGTCCGTTATTAATTATTGCTGAAGATGTTGATGGACAAGCATTAGCTACCTTAGTAGTTAATAAATTAAGAGGTGGATTAAAAATTGCTGCTGTTAAAGCACCAGGATTTGGAGATAGACGTAAAGCCATGTTAGAAGACATAGCTATCTTAACTGGTGGAACTGTAATTTCTGAAGAAAGAGGGTTTACTCTTGAAAATGCAGATTTATCTATGTTAGGAACAGCCGAAACAGTAACTGTTGACAAAGACAACACAACTATTGTAAACGGTTCTGGAAAAGCATCTGACATCAAAGCTCGAGTAAACCAAATTAAATCTCAAATAGAAACTACTACTTCAGACTACGATAAAGAAAAGCTACAAGAACGTTTAGCAAAATTAGCTGGAGGTGTTGCTGTGCTTTATGTAGGTGCTGCAAGTGAAGTGGAAATGAAAGAAAAGAAAGACCGTGTTGATGATGCTTTACATGCAACTAGAGCTGCTGTAGAAGAAGGTATTGTTGCTGGTGGTGGTGTAGCACTAGTTAGAGCAAAATCTGTTTTAACCAAATTAGAAACTACAAATCTTGACGAAACAACAGGTGTACAAATCGTTAATAAAGCTATTGAAGCTCCTTTAAGAACTATTGTTGAAAATGCTGGAGGTGAAGGCTCTGTTGTTATCAATAAAGTTTTAGAAGGCAAAAAAGATTTTGGTTACAACGCAAAGTCTGACGAGTATGTAGATATGCTAAAAGCTGGTATTATCGATCCTAAGAAAGTAACTCGTATTGCATTAGAAAATGCAGCTTCTGTAGCTGGTATGATTCTAACAACAGAGTGTGCTTTAATCGATATTAAAGAAGATGCTCCTGCGATGCCTCCAATGGGAGGTGGCGGAATGCCGGGCATGATGTAATGGCGAATCACAATTTATAACTCACTCTTTTCTATTAGATGTAGCGAGTAACATAAGTATTAAAAAACGCTTCCAATATGGAAGCGTTTTTTTATTCACCAATATTTCTTAGTTTTAAAATTCAATACTTTACACATGAAAAAAATAAATTGGCAATATGCTTTTGGAGAAGTTTTAATTGTAATTATAGGTATTTCAATTGCTTTTAGCATGAATAAATGTGCTGAAACATCTAAGGATGATAAGTTAAAATTTCAGTATCTCAGCAGCATTAAGAATGATCTTGAAATTGATAAAACTAATCTTGAAACTAATTCTAAAGAATTAGATACAAAAATAGGTACTCTACAAAAAGTAATGCCACTGTTTAATGAGACAGACCCAAATAAGAAAAAAGGGATCCGTCAAATCTTCGGAATTATGCAATTAACCGATTTTAACCCAAAAGACATTACATATCAATCTATGATTAATTCTGGCCATTTTAGCTTAGTTAATGATTTTGAGCTTAAAACCACTATAGAAACACATTATTCCGATTATAAAACAATCTTAAAAGATTATGAACGACAAGAAATTATTCATAAACAATACGTTGGAGATTACTTTATTCATAACATGGATTATGATGCTATGCGGCAAGGCGGACTTGGGTTTAAAGATGAGAAATTATTAAAAAACATTTTACAAAGTATGAATGGCTCTCTTATACTAAAAAAGCAAGCAAGCGAACGTGGCATTAAAAGTTGCGATAGTTTAATTAAAGTAATTTCGGAAAAACTAAACAACCTTTAAATTAAACTAACATAAGAAAGAAATATTTAGATACAAATTAACTTGATCGCAAAATCTTTTCCATTTTTCTGCCCTTTGCTAATTCATCTACCAACTTGTCTAAAAATCTACATTGCTTTGTTAAGAGATTATCAATTTCTTCAATACGGTAACCACAAATAACACCTTTGATTAGTTCTGCATTTGGATTAATTTCGGCTTCTCCGAAAAACTCCTCAAACGTTACTTTTCGGTCTATGAGCTCTTGTATTTTGGCATCATCAAAACCAGTTAACCAAGTAATTACCATATGTAACTCTTCTTTAGTTCTTCCCTTTTTCTCAACCTTAGTTACATAATGTGGATAAACTGAAAAGAACTTCATTGTTCTAATACGTTCATTGTGTTCTGGTGTTGTTTTCATTGGTTATGTTTTAATTGTCATTTTCATGTTCTGCCTTTAAATTCTCATCACGGTATTTACAACATGCATGTACTTTTGCATAATCTTCATCAGTAGCTTTTTCTTCTTCAACATCATGTCCTGCAGCTAACACATTGCTTTTTATCACCTTAGTATCGGTTTTACGTTCATCAAAAATCAATTTGAGCTCATGTGTTTCAATATTCCACTGTGCATATTTAACACCTTTTGTACTTAAACATGCTTTCTCAATACGTGCTTTACACATGCCGCAAACACCATCAACCTCCATGGTTGTTTTAGCATTTTTATTTTGGGCAAAAGTTGTGGTTCCAATTAGCATTAAAGCTATTATTATAACATTTTTCATATTTGTTTATTTTTTAGTTAGGTCGAGCGCAGTCGATACCTAAATTTAAATATCTCGACTGCGCTCGAGAAAATTCTTTTTATTTTATTTTATATCGCAATCCCGCATAATACATACTTCCAAAAATTGGGCCATACACAAAAGTAGAATCAAAATTTGCACCAAAAGGGTCATCTACTCCTAAAACAGGGTTTGGCTGCCTCAAATTAGTTATGTTTTCTCCTCCTAAATATACTTCAAATTTAGAAGAAAATACTTTGGTAATTTGCGCATTTAATGTTGCTACAGTTGGTGTTCTTTCTGGTAATTGATACTGCACCGGATTGGCAGTTGTATTTGCATATCGCTGGTCTCCTAGCCAATTAAATGTTGTATCAAACTTCCATTGCGCATTGTTTTCTTTTAGTTTTGTTTTATACCCCAAGTTAATAAAAAAACGATGTTTTGGTGTTAACGGTCGTTCTAGTCTACCTGAATTATAATCGGTTTTTACATTATAAAACTTATATGCTGTTCTTAAATCGAAACCTTCAAAAGCATTATAATTTAATTCTAATTGAAAACTTTTTGCAAAGCTTTTTTCTTCTAGGTTGTAGAAATTAATTTCTGTTGGGGTTTCCCAATCTACTACAACTTGATTTACAAAATCTGTTTTATAATAATCGAAAGTAATATCTGCTTTTCGTCCAAAGAGATTAAACCCTTGCAAGTATGAAAAACCGTAATTCCAAGCTATTTCTGGATCTAAACCATAAATAACTCCTCCAGAATTTAAAATATTAATTTGTCTAGATGTTGAAAATAGTTGCTGGTTTTCAGTAAAAATATTTGCACTTCGCTTTCCTCTTCCAAATGAGATTCTGAATGCAGATTTACTCCATGGCGAATATCTTGCATGTAGCCTTGGCGTTACAAATGTTCCTAATAAATTATGATGGTCTACACGAATACCTGCGGTAAGATTTAAAAGCTCTAAATTATCAAAACTATATTCGAAAAACGCACCTACTGAATTTTCGGTTCTTTCATAATCAATTGTATTTACAAACTCATCATAGTGGTCGTAAGTGTAGCTAACTCCTGTTTTAATTTTATGTCTAGAATCGCTTATTATAGAGTTGTAAATAGCATTTGCATATAAACTATTATGCTTAATATTATAGGTATTCAATCCAAAATAAGATTCTTGATTATGACTACTAAAAGCGGTTTGAACACCTAAACTCTGCCAAGGTATTTCTGGATTTACATAACCAAACTTTGTGGAAACTTCGTAGCGCCTTGTATCAATTTCACTACCCCAACTATTGGTAGTTAACCTATCTGTTTCCGGGTTAAAAGTTAGTTGACCACTTTGCTTTTCATCATTTAAAAACTTCAAATTAATAAAACTCACGAAGCCTTTTTGTGTATCTACATATTGCCAACGGTTCATAACGTTAATTTGATTAAACAATGGCATATCTAAAAAACCATCATTATTTACATCATGCTTTTTGTTATGTGTATTACCATGTAGGTATAGGCCTGTATACCATTTATCATTTACTTTTGTATTTATATGCGTATTTAGCTCTAAACGTTCGTTTGTTGCACCATATAAGTTTACAAATAGTTTATCATCTGTTGATGGTTTTACCAATTCGGTATTTATCTGACCTGCAATACTTTCAAATCCATTAACCACGCTCCCCGAACCTTTTGTAACTTGAATACTTTCTACCCAAGTTCCAGGAATAAAACTCAGTCCGTATGCTTGAGATGCACCTCTAATAGATGGTATATTCTCCGTAGTTATTAAAATATATGGACTTGTTAACCCTAACATTTTTATTTGCCTAGTTCCTGAAATAGCATCTGCAAAATTAACATCGATAGACGGATTAGTTTCAAAACTTTCAGAGAGATTACAACAGGCAGCTTTTAACAACTCTTCACTACTTACTGTAAAAACATTTTGTGCTTGCATATACGATTTTGCTGTTGCTTGTTTTCTTGAAGTTATTGTTATTTCATCTAAATTATCAGTTGGCTTTAACCAATGTTTAATGAATTTTGGTGAATTAATTGTTAAGGTATCGGTTTTAAATCCTACATAACTAATAACTAATTTATTAAACTCGGGTTTGTATAACAGAGTAAAATCACCATCAATATTGGTAACAGTACCAACCTCAGAATTTAACCAATATACGTTTGCTCCCGCCAAACCTATATCTTGATTTTCATTATTTGCTTCGAGTACTTTTCCTGAAATACGCTCTTGAGAAACAAGAAAAGCGGGAAACATCAATACTATATATATCAATTGTTTCATTTAATTGTAAGTTTTAATTAGCATTATAACTGCCATGATAATCATGATGCTATTTTCAATAAAGGTTGCTTTTGTCATGGGTAGTTTTAATGCTGTACCCAAACAAGCGCATTGAATTGCTTTTTTACTTAGTAATGCTTTGGTAACACCAATAGTTGTTATTCCTAAAATAATTAGCGTAGTTACTAATGCTATTGAAATTTCAAATCGGGTTAAAAACATAACACCTAAAATAACTTCAATGAAAGGGTATAGCCAACCATAAATCGGGACAACCTTTGCAAGAGGGTCGTACATTCTAAAAGATTTCGGAAAACCTTTTAAATCTAAAAACTTAAAAAAGCTAAAAACGATGTAAAATAAACCCATAAAATCGAGCATAAACGCTCCTAACTCCCAAGGCTTACTATTTAACAAAACAGAAGCTGTAATAATGTAACAGAATATTAAAAACAAAGGAAATAATTGTTGTAAATCACTTTTCGATTCGGTTTTAATAGGTACTGTATTAAATATGTTTTTTTCTGAAATAGTATACTTTTCAGAAAGAGTATCTTGCAACTTTTCTATAGAAATCTTCTCTGTGGTTTCGATAGTTGCTTCAGAGGTTTCTAGATTAACCGATGCATATTTTACCTGCGGAAGTGCATTAAGTTTATCCTCTACAGAAGTTCTACAACCATTACAGATCATGCCTGTAACTGAATATGTTTGTTTCATGATTTTTTAATTAATAGTTTTTGAAAAAATCTAATAAATAGACCTAAAAGTCACACTTAGACTACGCTTAGTGAAACATTTAAAAAATTACAAAAACTAAAAATCAAATTAAGAAAACCTGATCTAAAACCTGTATGTCGGCGACTAAATTAGGTGGAGAATAATCTTTGTGAGGAATGATTTGTTTTGGTAAGCTTTCAAAACCATTCAGATAAGTTTTAGCAAAAGCTAATGTAAATTGTTGTTGTTCAAAATTTAAATCTTCAAACGATGAAAATTTTAGTTCGTCTTGTCCTTTTACAAAGTCAAGCTCATCCTTACAACATGATTTCTTTTGCAACTTTTCTATAGCTTCCATTCCACATTTTTCAACTTCTGAAAAAACAGAAGCATCAATTAAAACATCGCCACAGTAATGCTTTTCTACGGTAAATGAAACTGTAGAAAACACTACCAACAATGCTAAGAAAGCAGAAAATGATTTATGTAAAATTTGCTTTATCACGTTACAAAATTACAAAAAAAATACAACCTCTATCTTTTTTATCATAAGCTTAACAATTAACCTTTTAGCTTGTGGTAATAAAATGCTGGCAATAGAAGGATTAAAATTATTGGCTGAATTAAAAATCTACGAATGTTAAAAAACAAATAATAGTCTTCTTGTTTTGGATTAATTACAAAGTATAAATAAAGTAAAATGAGTATCAAATATGAGATACCATATACTAAAATCGAAAACTTTAATACACTCTTGTCTCGAAAAAAAAGATATATAATACATAGAGAAATTCCAGTATTTAAAATATACCGTAGTGTTGTAAAAGAAATTACTTTTAAAACCTCTCGTCGAGGGCTATCAATATATAAATAGTCATTTTGAAAAAAAGTTAAATACGGGTCGTAAAACAAATCGTTTTCAAAAAATCGAATTAGCACTAACAACCCAAAAAAGAAAAACAACAATATGTATTTTAAAGCCTTATCCATCTTTCTTGTTAAATTTAGAAAACCTATTAACCCAAAAAATCCATAATAAAAAAACCATCCCATAAATAATAGCTGGAAATATTACGGTATGTAAAACCTCAGATTTTTCAGGGTAATGATATAAGCCTAAACTTAAAATAACTATTCGAAATAAGTTAACCACATAAATTAAAACACTCCCAGAAAAAATATATAATAAAGTGATTTTTAACTTTCCTGAAAATGCAATTACGAATGAAAAAAACAAAATAATAACACTTACAGCATTACAACCCTCAATAATTCGAGCCAAATAATTTCCGTTTAACATAAGTTTCATCGAAGGTTCATTTGGGTGAGGTAATACTTTAGCCTCGTAACCCAAACTATTTAGTAACGATTCACTCTGTTTTGCGACCAAATTAGTCATATAATCTGGGTAGAATTTTGAACCATCAGAATATTGCAAATAAAATTTATACAATACAGTACACAAAACATATACTAACAAAAAAGTGAGTATAAACTTTATAACCGACTTGTATTTTACAAAAAGTGATTTCACAAAAAAATTATATAATAACTGGATACCGAATTTAAGCCTTTTTAAATACTTTTACCAAAACTTTTGAATTTATGATTTTTGAACAGTTAAAACCGCAAATAGAATCTATTTTAGCAAACACAAAAACGGACAAGAATGATTGTCTTTTAAAAATTTGTGAATTACTAGAAAACAAAATAGATTATTATAATTGGGTTGGTTTCTATTTTAGAAATGGTAAAAAGGAAGAACTCATCTTAGGTCCTTATGTTGGTGAACCTACAGACCATACAATTATTCCATTTGGAAAAGGAATTTGCGGACAAGTTGCTGTAAGTAATAAAAATTTTGTAGTACCCGATGTAGCTGCTCAAGACAACTATATAGCCTGTAGTATAACTGTAAAAGCAGAAATAGTAGTGCCTATTTTTGTAAACGGTGAAAATATTGGCCAGATAGATATTGATTCAAATACACCAGACCCCTTTACAGAAGAAGACGAACGATTTTTAGAGTTTGTTTGCAGTAAAGTTGCTGAAATTTTATAGTTGTTAACAACTTCTCTTTTTCGTTAAAAAAACACTCGTTTTTTAATCAAACTCATCTCTTTTTTTTAAAGGAAATAAGTACTTTTGCGATTATTTGCAAACTCAAGCAGAAAACACTTAATTTTTTAAAATTACACAACTAATGAGCAACGAAAAGACCATTAAATCAGCATTAATCTCAGTATTTAGCAAAAACGGATTAGAACCTATTGTAAAAAAATTAGATGAACAAGGTGTAACCATTTATTCTACTGGTGGTACTGAGAAATTTATTAACGATTTAGGCATTAATGTTGTTCCTGTTGAAGATGTAACTTCATATCCATCAATATTAGGCGGACGTGTTAAAACGCTACATCCAAAAGTTTTTGGCGGTATATTAAACCGTCAAAATCATGATGGTGATGTTGCTGAATTAGCTGAATATGAAATTCCTCAAATAGATGTTGTAATTGTAGATTTATACCCTTTTGAAAAAACTGTTGCTTCTGGAGCAAGTAATCAAGATATAATTGAAAAAATTGATATTGGTGGTATTTCGTTAATTCGTGCAGCAGCCAAAAATTATGCTGATGTAATTTGCGTCTCTTCTGTTGACGATTATGCAGAATTTTTAGAATTGATTTCTGAGAATAAAGGATCAATTTCTGAAGAAGATAGAAAACGTTTTGCTGGAAAAGCTTTTAACGTGTCTTCCCATTATGATACTGCAATTTTTAATTACTTCAACGCAAACCAAGAAGAAACTGTTTTAAAAATTAGCGAAACTAATGGTAAAGTTTTACGTTATGGCGAAAACCCACACCAAAAAGGATTTTTCTTTGGTGAATTTGATGAATTATTCACAAAACTTCACGGTAAAGAATTAAGCTATAATAATTTACTTGATGTTGATGCTGCTGTAAATTTAATGTTAGAGTTTAAAAACGATGCACCAACATTTGCTATTTTAAAACACAATAACGCTTGTGGATTAGCGCAAAGAGAAACGTTACACCAAGCTTATGTGGATGCTTTAGCTGGAGATCCAGTTTCAGCTTTTGGAGGTGTACTAATTAGCAACAAAGAAATTGATTTTGCAACTGCTGAAGAAATTCATAAATTATTCTGTGAGGTGGTTATTGCGCCTTCTTTTTCTGCTGAAGCACTGGAGGTATTAAAAGGTAAAAAGAATAGAATTCTATTAGTGATTCATGATATTGAGATGCCAAAAACAAACGTAAGAAGTTGTTTAAACGGTGTTTTAGTTCAGGATAGAAACAGTATTACTGATAAGGCTGAAGATTTAAAAAACGTAACTAACATAGCGCCTACTCAGGCTCAAATTGATGATTTAATTTTTGCTTCAAAAATTTGTAAGCATACCAAATCAAACACAATCGTTTTAGCTAAAAACAAGCAACTATGTGCCAGTGGAACAGGGCAAACAAGTCGTGTTGATGCTTTAGAACAAGCCATCCATAAAGCTGGTACTTTTAAATTTGATTTAAAGGGTGCGGTTATGGCGAGTGATGCATTTTTCCCATTTCCTGATTGCGTTGAAATTGCAAACAATGCTGGCATTTCAGCTGTAATTCAACCAGGTGGTTCAATAAAAGATCAATTAAGTATTGATTATTGTAATGAAAATAATGTAGCCATGGTTATGACTGGAACACGTCATTTTAAACATTAAAAAAATAAAATTACAAAAAAAAAGAGCACTAAATTAGTGCTCTTTTTTTATTTCAATCAACTACTTCTTATTATTAATTTCTCACGACTCTTTTAGTTGTACTAAATCCTGAATCTTTGTCTAAAATATTCAAGAAATAGGTTCCAATATTTAAATCACTAAAGTCTAAAGTCATTTCACCTCTTGTTGATAATGTTTTACTCATAATTTGTTTTCCTAACATATCAAAAACCTGTATGTCTAAATCTAAACTTTGATTTCCTTTGTACTTCATAGTTAATGAATTCTTGGTAGGATTAGGATATAGAGCGAAATCAAATTCTGCAGAAAAATCATCCGTTGATAATGAGCTACAATCTACTCCTGTTAATCGATTAACTGTTATTGGATTTGACAAATCAAAACATCCTTGGATATCATTTGCATTTAAATCTACTTCTAATCCTGTAATAGTCCCTTCCCAAGCTAAGTACCAAACTAAACACACACCTTCACCTGCTCCATCAAAATCTACAGCACTAAATGTTGGTGGTAATCCTAAAATATAACCCGCAGCATCGGTAACTACCCATGCAAAGTTCTCGCCTTGACTGTTTGCTACCGTTATTGCGCCTTCTGGAATATTATCTGCTATTCCATCACCTGTTGTAAATGAAAATGGCCCGCCAAATAAATCACCTCCATTAGCATCACAACCACTAGCATTGTTACGCTCTACTAATATTGAGTTTGACAAATCAAAACATCCTTCGATATCATTCGCATTCTTTCCTGGTTCTGCTCCTGTTATCTCTCCATCCCATGCTAAATACCATACTAAACAGTTACCTGCTCCTGCTCCATCAAAATCTACAGCACTAAATGTTGGTGGTAATCCTAAAATATAACCCGCAGCATCGGTAACTACCCATGCAAAGTTCTCGCCTTGACTGTTTGCTACCGTTATTGCGCCTTCTGGAATATTATCTGCTATTCCATCACCTGTTGTAAATGAAAATGGCCCGCCAGTTAAGACTCCTCCGTCAGCAACACATGATGTACTCCACGAAGCGGCAGATCCACCGGTTGTAGTAGTATAAGGCGCATTACCCGAAACGAAATTATTTGCATTATCCCAACGACCAGCCGTTACTGCTTGACTTACTCTGGCTTGATTAGCTGCTCCCCATTGTACATAAGATATTAAATCTGCTGCATTAGATGAACCGAAATTACTATTGCTAAACAAGCTTAATCCATCTGCTGCAGTTTCCATTCCTGAATATGATAATTCCACGTCTGCTCCCGGAGCTAACATAATACTACCACTTATTGGTGTAAGTGATCCTATTTGAACATAAGTTCCTGGACCTAAACATAATTGATAATTCGTTAAATTAACCATAGACGATCCCGGATTAGAAATCGTTAAAACATCAGTAGTAGGATTTACACTTGTAAAAGTGACATCTTGAGCCATCACTCCAAAAGTTCCTACAAAAAAACACAACAAAGCAACAACGCTTTTTGTTATGAAATTTAATTGTAATTTTCTTTTCATTATTTCTTATTTTTAATTTATTCGATAAAATTAGAATCTTACTATCACAAAAAATGTTAGCCAGCTAACACACCTAAAAATAATTGGAGGTTTTTATAAAAAACAAGAAATCAAACCATATAAAATCGATGAAAACACCTAATGGAAAAGATAAAATCTATTTACAAATATTTTGAACATCATATAACTTATATATTTAGTAACTTTTATTACATTTACGGAATTCATTTTAAACCACATTAAATTATTAATAGCACATGGGATTTTTCGACTTCCTTAGCGAGGATATTGCAATAGATTTAGGTACTGCAAATACACTTATTATTCATAACGACAAAGTTGTTGTTGATGCACCATCTATTGTTGCAAGAGACAGAATTTCTGGTAAAATAATTGCAGTTGGTCAAGAAGCCAGTTTAATGCAAGGAAAAACTCATGAAAACATCAAAACTATACGTCCGTTAAAAGATGGCGTAATTGCAGACTTTGATGCTTCAGAGCAAATGATAAGTATGTTTATTAAAAACATACCTGCACTAAAAAAGAAATTTTTTACTCCAGCTTTACGAATGGTAATTTGTATTCCGTCTGGTATAACCGAGGTAGAAATGCGTGCGGTAAAAGAAAGTGCAGAACGTGTCAATGGAAAAGAGGTTTACTTAATACATGAACCTATGGCAGCAGCTATTGGTATTGGCGTAGATATTATGCAACCCAAAGGAAATATGGTAGTTGATATAGGTGGTGGTACTACAGAAATTGCAGTTATTGCTTTAGGTGGGATTGTTTGTGATAAATCTGTTAAAATTGCAGGTGATGTTTTTACAAATGATATTGTTTACTATATGCGTACCCAACACAATTTATATGTTGGTGAGCGAACTGCTGAAAAAATAAAAATACAAATTGGAGCTGCAACTGAAGATTTAGATTTACCGCCAGAAGATATGAGTGTTCAAGGTCGTGATTTATTAACAGGGAAGCCTAAACAAGTTTCTATTTCTTATAGAGAAATTGCAAAAGCTTTGGATAAATCTATACTCCGAATTGAAGATGCTGTTATGGAAACTTTATCGCAAACTCCTCCAGAATTAGCAGCCGATATATATAATACAGGTATTTATTTAGCTGGTGGAGGTTCGATGCTTCGTGGTTTAGACAAACGATTATCGCAAAAAACAGATTTACCTGTTTATATTGCTGAAGACCCATTACGTGCAGTAGTTAGAGGTACTGGTATTACACTTAAAAACTTACCTAAATACAAAAGTGTTTTGATAAAATAGTCTAATAACTCATGCAACAGATTATAAATTTTATAATAAGAAACAAAACGTTTTTGTTGTTCTTGTTGCTGTTTTCTATTTCTATTTTATTTACCATTCAGTCGCATTCTTATCATAGAAGTAAGTTTATTAATTCTGCTAATTTTTTAACTGGTGGTGTTTATAATACGGCAAATAACTTATCTCAATATTTTAATTTAAAATCTCAAAACAAAATACTTTCTGAAGAAAATAATAGACTAAAATCTCTCTTATTCAATTCAAATAACACCACGGATTCTACATTTGTTGACAGTACATCCTTTAACAAACAATATAAATTTACCTCAGCCAATATTATTAGAAACTCCTATGCGGGAACAGACAACATACTTTTAATAAACAAAGGCATTAAAGATAGTATTAAAGAGGATTTTGGAGTTATTACTAGTAAAGGTATTCTAGGTATAATTAATAAAACAAGTACTAATTATGCTACTGTTATATCAATTTTAAATACCACAAGTAATATTAGCGCTAAACTAAAAAAAACCGACCATTTCGGGTCATTAAAGTGGGATGCTAAAAACCCAAATATCACGCAACTTACTGATATCCCTAAAGTCGCAAATATAAAAGTAGGAGACACAGTTGTTACTTCAGGTCTATCCTCAATTTTCCCTAAAGGCATCAACATAGGTATAGTAGAAAATTTTGAGCTTGACCAAGCAGAGAATTATTATGAGGTTAATGTGAAATTATTTAATGACATGACTAACATAGAACATGTTTACATTATAGAAAATATTGATATTGAAGAAATCACTAATTTATTAAATTCAAATTAATGAATAGTGTTATCTCATTAAATGGTATTCGCTTTCTGGTATTAGTACTTGTACAAGTTTTAATATGTAATCACATAAACTTTATGGGCTACATAAATCCTTATTTATACATACTTTTCATCATTCTATATCCTACTAAAAACAATCGTTCGTTATTTATTTTTCTAAGTTTTTTATTAGGTCTTACAATCGATTTATTTTCAGATTCAGGAGGTATTCATGCTGCAGCTTCAGTTTTCATAGCTTATGCAAGACCATTAATTTTAAGATCATCATTTGGCGTGCAATACGAAAACTATGCAATTAAATTTGATAATGTAGAATTTGGCTCAAAAATAAGTTACATCACATTTTTAACTATAATGCACCATATTATTTTCTTTTCTTTAGAAATATTTAGTGCTTCCAAGATAATTTTAGTCCTTCAAAAAACGTTATTCTCAAGTATATTTACTATTTTATTGAGCATCTTAATAACTATTATTTTTAGTAGAAAAACGTAATGAGACAATTTTTACTTTTCTTTTCAATAATTCTGGTAGGCCTTGTGTTTTTATCAAGACTGTTTTATTTGCAAATTTACGACACAAATAACTACAGTATACTTGAAGACAATGCTATTAGAAAAGTTTACGACTATCCAAAACGTGGTTTTGTTTATGATAGAAATGGCCAATTATTAGTTGCAAACCAACCATCTTATGATGTGATGGTAATTCCTAGAGAGATTGAAGAATTTAATATTCAAGAATTTTGTAATCTATTAAAAATCACTCCAGAAACTTACGACAAGAAACTAAAAAGGTGCTACAATTATTCCCCAAGATTACCTTCTGTTTTTATTTCGCATCTATCAAAAGAAGATTATGCCGTTTTACAAGAGAAAATGCGAAAATTTCGTGGTTTCTATATTCAGAAACGTTCACTACGTCATTATGAAACTACAATTGGCGCCAATGTTTTAGGTGATATAGGCGAGGTTAATAATAGAGATTTAAACCGTGACCCATACTACAAAATGGGTGATTTAAAAGGTAAGCAAGGTGTTGAAGCTTCCTATGAAAAAACATTGCGTGGTATTAAAGGAATAAAGTTTATACAAAAAGATAGATTTAACAAAAATATTGGTCCTTACAAAAAAGGAAAATTTGATACCATTCCTGAACAAGGTAAAGATATTACAATTACTATTGATAGTAAGCTTCAAGCCTATGGAGAGCTACTAATGAAAAATAAACGCGGCGGCGTTATAGCCATTGAGCCATCTTCCGGAGAAATTCTCGCTATGGTTGCTGCACCAACATACGACCCCAATATTCTTGTGGGAAGAGAACGTTCTAAAAATTTTACCAAGCTATTAAAAGATAAAATTGCTAATCCTTTGTTCAATCGTAGTATTCAAGGAGTATATGAACCAGGTTCACCATTTAAATTGATGAATGCATTAATTGCCTTACAAGAAGGCGTTATTACTCCTGACGATAAAGTAACCTGTTATGCTGGTTATAAATACGGTAATCGTTTTATGAAATGCCATTGTTACAGAGGAAGAAGGAATAATATGTTAACAGGAATTCAAGAATCGTGTAATGCTTATTTTGCAACAGCTTACAGAAAAATTTTAGATAAAACTGGAAACGCATCAGAGGGTATTGATACTTGGAGTAATCATGCGAAGAGTTTTGGTTTAGGTAATTTTTTAAATAACGACCTGTTTGTGGGGCAAAAAGGTAGAATTCCAGATAGAGATTACTACAAACACGTTTATCCAAAAACATTTTATTCTACTTACACCATATCTAATGCTATAGGCCAAGGCGAGGTTGCAACAACACCAATACAATTAGCAAATATGATAGCCGCCATAGCAAATCGCGGCCATTATTATACACCACATATTATAAAAAAGATTGAAGGAGAAACGCTACCCGAACAATTTACAAAACCAAAGTACACCTCAATCAAAAAGGAACATTTTGAACCTGTAATTGAAGGCATGCATCAAGTTTATAAAAACGGAACTGCTAAATTTTTAAAAGTAAAAGATATTGATATTTGTGGAAAAACAGGTACTGTAGAAAACTTTGCAATAATTGATAGCGTGAAAACACAATTAACAGATCATTCAATTTTTGTAGCATTTGCACCAAAAGAAAATCCTAAAATAGCTATTGCTGTTTTTGTTGAAAACGGGTATTGGGGAAGCAGATTTGCTGGTAAAGTTGCAAGTTTAATGATTGAAAAGCATATAAGAGGTGAAATAACGAGGATAGATCTAGAAGAATGGCTTTTAAAACATAGTTTAGAAGATGAATATGCTAAGCCATATTCGGGAGAACCATTTAATATTAATGGAAAAACCACACTACAGGTTGTTGAAGACAAGGAATATTACTACCTAAAATCCCTTTTAAATAAAATGAATAACGTTGAAAATTAATGTTAAGAGAATCTCACAAACATTTTAGGTTCGATTGGATAACCATTTTTCTTTTTTTTCTCTTAGTTGGTTTCGGATGGCTTAATATATTATCAGCTTCGCACGTTGGTACTACAATAAACTATTTCGATTTCACTCAACCTTTTGGGAAACAACTTATTTTCATTTTTCTAACCGTTGGTTTAATTATATTATTACTTGCTGTTGACGCTAAATTTTACGATCGTTTCTCGGGATTGATTTATATCGTTTCGATGCTTTCATTGGTTGGGCTTTTTATATTCGGAAAAAATGTAAACGGTGCCACATCTTGGTATGCCATTGGCAGTATGACCATACAACCTAGCGAATTTGCTAAAGCAGCAACTGCACTAGCAATAGCCAAATACGTTAGTGATTTAAATACAAACATTAAAAATTTTAAAGATCAATTACAAATTTTTATAATAATTCTTATTCCTGCTTTTTTAGTGATATTACAAAATGATACAGGCAGCACCATAGTTTATGGAGCTTTCTTTTTTGTTTTGTATCGAGAAGGGTTGCCTAAATACTATTTACTTATAAGCATTTCAGTTATTTTATTATCAGTACTGTCACTAAAATTTGGAGCTATAATAACATCAATTACTGCTGTATTATTAGTTGTTGGATGGTCGTTTTTTAGCAAAAAGAGATTAAAAATTTTTCAATCTATCTTTATTCTAATTATGGCTATTGCACTTTCAATAGCTGTTAAATATGCATATAGCAATATTTTACCGCCACATCAAAAAGATAGAATTACTATTTGGTTAAGTTTAGAAAAAGATCCTGCAAAGTTAAAATCTATGAAACAAACTATTGCTTATAACCTTAATGAGTCTGAAAAAGCAATAAGTTCTGGTGGTTTTTTTGGAAAAGGATTTATGGAAGGCACGCGAACTACCGGAAAATTTGTACCAGAACAGCACACTGATTATATTTTTAGCACCGTTGGCGAAGAATGGGGCTTTCTGGGAAGTGCCTTTGTTGTTATTATTTTTGTATTATTATTACTGCGTATTCTTCATTTAGCAGAATTACAAAAATCTCAGTTTAGTCGTGTTTATGGCTATAGTGTTGCGTCTATTATTTTTCTTCATTTTTTAATAAATATTGGTATGGTAATGGGTTTAATACCCACTATTGGTATTCCGCTGCCACTATTCAGTTATGGCGGTTCTGGGCTTTGGGCTTTTACAATTTTAATTTTCATATTTATCAAGTTAGATTCTAACAGGATTAATGAATGGTAGTCTATTATGACTTTTAATTATCTTACTTGAATGGATAAATTAAATCTTAAAAAAGAGAATGAATTAAAACGAAAAAACAAATCTTTGACACATAATGAATGGATGACTTTTTTCTTTTTACCATTTTTGACTCCTAAACCAAATCACAGAAATGATGACTTTTCACAATCAGAGCTAGATAGATTTAAAAAATATGGTTTTGACAAAAAAATTAAAGAAGCATCAAAAGCAAAAAAACAAGGTTTGCTATTTTGGTTAGTAATGATATTAATTACAATAAGCATCATAACATTTTGGAAAAAATAAATCTAGAATATTTATTTGTTCAAATCAAGTTTCTCTGCAAAATAATCGCAAAAATCTTTCATTGTAGCAGTCATTTTTTCATCCTGTGTGGCTCTATTAAAAGTATCGCTCATGGCTACTAAAGTTTGATGAAAAAACACTTTCATTTCATCTACTGGCATATCTTTTGTCCACAAATCAACTCTTAAAGATTCTTGAGCTTTAGAATCCCAAACGGCTAACATCATCGCTTTTGCTTCTTCATTTGTAATGCCACCGTCTTGCGCTGTCCAATATAACTTTTCGGGAACACGGTTTTCATCCAACTCAACATTTAACTCTATTTTCGATTTTATATTAGCCATTATTTACGTGGTTTAAATTTTGAATTATTAAAAATATCTTCGGCACTTGTAATAAGCATTTCTTTTAAAGAAACATCATTCTGATTCATGTAAGCTTTTACTATTTGCCAACCCATATACTGCCCTAAACGCCCTGGTGAATCTGTATCAATTTCTTCTAAAAAAAACTTAGAAAATGGTGCTGGATTTATAAAACGACTTGGTAGCTTGGAATCTGTACTAAAAAGCAATTCACGCTCTACAAAATATCTCCAAATATAGCTTTCGTTTGATTTGGCCCAATTTAACTGTTCGTTGGTATATCCTATACGTTCAGCCTCAGATTTAAAAGGTATAGAAACATCTTTAAAATAAAGTTGCTTGCCAAAATATATCATTTCATCAAGTAAGGTCTTCTTCTGTTTTTGATAAATATATTTCTCTGCATATTGCGATGCCAAATCAACTACTATCTGTTCTTTTCTTAAATTACTGGTAATAAATTTAGGTATATTACTATAAAACTCATGATTACTACCTAGATATGAATCTAGGGCTATTAATGAGATTGTATCTGTAACAATTACTCTATCTCTGTAGCGTACATAATTTGTTGTAGTTATAACTCGAGGCGGATTAAATTCAGGAAAATAGTATTTAATATGATTAAAAAGTGATTCTATTTCTTCTTCAGTATCACTAAAAGTGCCAAAGGTTTTATCAACTTCTTGAAAAAGCTGTAATTGCAATGTATCGTTTTTAGTTTCTATCCATGTAGAATCTGTATCGCGTTCTGAAAACATAAAAGGATAGGCTTTCTTTAATTTGGAAAAATCGTTTAAAGAAGCTTCAGAAACATATCTATCAAAACGTTCAACATTAATATCTACATTAATACTAGCTATTTCCTGTTCTAACTTGTTTTTGTCTTTACATGAAACAATAACTAATATAAATAATGGTAAAAATAGATACTTCATAGAAAACTTAAACGACATAAATTTTTATTAATTGAGTGTATGCTTTATTTTTGTTTACAAAGGTAGTATTCTTAGATTTAAATTTATAAAATATGCAGGTAGAAAAAGTTGTAGATTATATCGTTAATTGGTTAAAAGACTATGCAACAAACGCAGGTATAAATGGTTTTGTAATTGGCGTTTCAGGTGGCATAGATTCTGCAGTTACATCAACTTTATGTGCAAAAACAGGTCTATCTCTTTTATGTTTAGAAATGCCCATACATCAGGCTCCTTCGCAGGTTAGCAGAGCTTTAAATCATATTGACTGGTTAAAAGCAAATTTTGATAAAGTTGAGATGACGCAAATTAATCTCACACCTGTTTTTGATAGCTTAGTAGCATCTTTACCGCCAGTTGAAAATGAGGAAGAGCGTTTTATGTCTTTAGCCAATACAAGAGCACGTTTAAGAATGACATCACTATATTATTTTGCGGCATTAAATAAATTATTAGTAGCTGGCACTGGTAATAAAGTAGAAGATTTTGGTGTTGGTTTTTATACCAAATACGGTGATGGTGGTGTAGATTTAAGCCCGATTGCCGACTTACTAAAAACTGAAGTTTATGAAATAGCAAAGTTTTTAGGCATTAATCAAGAAATTATAGACGCTGCCCCAACAGATGGTTTATGGGGTGACGACAGAACAGATGAAGACCAAATAGGTGCGTCTTACCCGGAATTAGAATGGGCCATGAAAATGGATGATGATGGTAAAACTATAGATGATTTTTCTGGAAGACAAAAAGAAGTCTTTAAAATTTACAAAAGTTACAATTCTGCCAACAAACACAAAATGATTCCAATACCAATATGCGAAATACCTAATAATTTGAAGTGATTTTTGTTAAATACTTAAAAAAGTATTACATTTAACGCAAGCTTATTCTCTCAATTATAATAAACTCTCAAAAAAAGTTATAATAAAGCTTTACAAATTATGATAAAATTATTAATAGCAGATAATCATCCGATTATCAGAAAAGGTCTAGAACTCCTTTTTACAGCCTCATCAAACATTGAAGTTGTAGGAAGTGTAGATGATGGCGAAGCCATTTTAGAGTTCATCAAAAAAAATCCAGTGGACATTATTTTAATGGAAGTAGATTTCCCTAAACTTAATGGACTTACAGTATTGCGTTATTTAAAAAACGATTTTCCTGATGTTAAAACCATTATTTTTAGTGGTCAGCCGGAAGAAGTGTACGCCATAAATGCCATTAAAGCTGGTTCTTCTGGTTATATTTCCAAATCGGTTAATATTATAACCATTAGTGAAGCAATTTCTAAAGTTCATGATGGTGGCATTCATTTAAGTAATGAATTAACACAACAACTAGCTTTTGGAACACGCTCTAACAAAAGTGGTTCTTTTTACAAAAAACTATCAACCAGAGAATCTGAAGTTTTAAAACTTTTAACTGTTGGTAAAAAGAACAAAGAAATCTCTAAAGAGTTAGACATTAACGAAAAAACAGTTAGTACTTACAAAGCACGTTTAATGCGTAAACTTAAAGTTACTAATTTGGTTGATTTAGTTAATCAAGCAAAAATTAATCAAGAGTTATTATAACACTCTATTTAGTTTTCTAGACAATAGCATTTTTAAGCCTGAGTAGTCTTTTACTTCTTCAAGTATATTTCTATTCGTGCTATTGTTTTCTTTTAATGTTTCTTGCTGAAACTCTTTTACTTTTTGGTCAATTAAAAAGCAACGCAAGCTTAATATAGTTTCACTAACTAATTGAGCAACGCTGTGCGTTTTTTCTTTTGGGAAGATATTCATTCTATTCCAATCGTCTAAACTATAACGCTCATCTTCCATCAAAATAGTGGTTATTTCGTTAGATACGTTTTGGTCTACAGAGTTTATGAAGGTTCTTAATTCAAAATCTGAATCCTGATTTAATCTATCTATAATCGTGTAATACAAGTTTTTAAATTGCTCATTTGTAAACTCCATTTCATCATCTTGTAAATCTAAAAACACCTTTTCAAAAACCTTAGCTTGATGAATAACAGGTTCTAAAATAAGTTCACCACTATCGTTTTCTTTCAAAACTAAATCTTCAAACTGCTCTGTTTTATTACCATAAAGCAACAATACCTCAATAATTTTTCGTTCTAAAACATACTGAACATCTACCTTTTTTACAGGCTCTTGATGCTTTATAACCTCAAAAGCCTTTTGGTCTTTTTTATATTGTTTATTCTCTTCTTGAGATTCTTTCTTATTAATTTGTGCTAAGGTGCTAAACAACACCTCTTCACTAATATCCATAATTCGAGCGCACTCTTGAATATAGATTTCTTTCTTTATTCTATCAGGAATTTTAGAAATACTATTTACAATATCTCTAACCGTTTCTGCTTTCTTTATAGGGTCATTTTTTGATTCTTCAAATAAAACTGATGCTTTAAATTGAATAAAATCTTTGGCATTTTCAGTTAAATACAGTGCCAGTTCTTCCAAGGTATTTTGTTTTGCAAAACTATCTGGATCTTCACCTTCTGGAAATGTACAAACCTTAACGTTCATACCTTGCTCTAAAATCAAATCGATACCACGAAGTGATGCTCTCATACCTGCAGCATCTCCATCAAAAAGCACCGTAATATTTTTTGTGAGGCGGTTTATAAGTCGTATTTGCTCTGAAGTTAAAGCAGTTCCAGAGGAAGATACAACATTTTTTATGCCTGTTTGATGAAACTGAATTACATCTGTGTAACCTTCAACTAAATAACAATTATCTTCTTTAGCTATACTTTGTTTAGCATGATAAATTCCATAAAGCACTTTACTTTTATGGTAAATATCACTTTCTGGTGAGTTTACGTATTTTGCAGCTTTTTTATCTGTAATTAAAATACGCCCTCCAAAACCTAAAACTCTACCGCTCATACTTTTTATAGGAAACATAACGCGCCCTTTAAAACGGTCAAAACGTTTATTTTCCTTTACAATAGTGAGTCCTGTTTTTTCTAAAAAATCTATGTTATAACCTTGCTTTAACGCTTCGTCTGTAAAGGCTTGCCACTCGTTTAAAGAATATCCTAAATCGAATGTTTTAATGGTTTCTTCAGTAAAACCGCGTTCTTTAAAATAACTGAGCCCTATAGATTTTCCTTGATCAGTTTTATGTAATATTTTCTGAAAATATGTATTTGCAAATTCGCTTACTAAATATAAGCTTTCGCGCTCGTTAGCCTTTTCCTTTTGCTCATCAGACTGAACAGTTTCCTCTACTTCAATATTGTATTTTTTTGCAAGATATTTTATAGCCTCGGGATATGTAAAATGCTCGTGTTCCATTAAAAAAGAAACAGCAGTCCCTCCTTTTCCTGTCGAAAAATCTTTCCAAATTTGTTTCACTGGCGAAACCATGAAACTGGGAGAACGCTCATCACTAAATGGACTTAAACCCTTAAAGTTGCTCCCTGCTTTTTTAAGCTGAACAAAATCGCCAATAACCTCCTCTACTCGGGCGGTATCAAATACTTGGTCTATAGTTGCTGGCGATATCAAAATTAAAATTTATTTGAAATGTAAAAGTAATCTATTGATTTGAGAAATTAAAGCACTTTTAAAACTTGACATTCTAATGAAATTTATCGAACTTCGGAAGCAATTCTATTGATTTTTAAAACATCTTCATATGAAAAACGTCTATTTATTAATCATTTTTACTTTGTATTTTACAAATTCGAAATGCCAAAATTCAGAAAATTTAACAGAGTATATTGGTCCTAAAAATGGATCGTTAGTGATAGTAGGTGGCGCAATGAAAAGTGAAGCTATTATGAATCGCTTTATCAATTTAGCGGGCGGAAAAGATGCTGCAATAGTAGTAATACCAACTGCTAGTGGAAGAGAACATTATAATGAAAATTCCGGCTTTGCAAAAAAGTTAAGAGCTTTAGGAGCAACTAATGTAACCGTACTACATACAAATGATAAAAAAATTGCAAATACTGAATCTTTTGTAAAACCACTTTTAAAAGCCAATGGCGTATGGTTTGGAGGAGGAAGACAATGGCGCCTTGTAGATTCTTATAAAAACACTTTAACAGAAACAATGTTTAAAAAAGTTTTAGAACGAGGTGGTGTTATTGGCGGTTCGTCCGCTGGCGCCACAATACAAGGTAGCTACTTGGCTAGAGGTGATACAAAAAACAATCAAATTATGATGGGAGACCATGAAGAAGGTTTCAACTTCATGAAAAATGTTGCGATTGACCAACATGTATTAGCTAGAAACAGGCAGTTTGATATGTTTGAAATTTTAAAAAACCGTCCTGAGCTATTAGGAATTGGTATTGATGAAGATACGGCTATAGTTGTTAAAGGAAACGAATTTCAGGTTATTGGAAAAAGCTATGTACTTGTTTATGATGGGTCGTTTTTCTCACGTGAAGGGAAACTTTTAAAAAAACTACCTGAAAAATCTAATCTTTTTTATTTTCTAGGAAAGGGTGAAAAATATGACCTTTTAAATAGAAAGGTTAAAAGATAAAAGCTTAACAAAAAGTAAAAAGGTGAAACATGTTTTTCACCTTTTTATTAACACTTAATTACTATTTATTGAAAATTAATCCATATCAAATCGAACTCCGATTGAAATATTATTTTGGTCTATCAATTGGTCCTTAAAAATTGGAGATAAGTCATACTTAACATATAAAGCAATATTATCAAAGGCTAAATAACCACTTAAACCATAAACTAAATTACTAGTATTAAAACCTCTTTTTTGCTTATCTTTTACGCGCTCACCATCCAACTCATACTTTAATTTTTGTCGAGTTCCTATATTAAAACCTGCATAACCACCTAAACCAATTTTAAACTTATTATCTGTAGAATACCTATAGTACGTATCCTTATCTATGCGTTTAGATGGACCAAATTCAAAATGCATTGGAAAAACTAAATTGGTAATTGATAATTTTGATTTTCTAAGATTTTCTGGAAATTCTTGAAGGAGTGTTTCCCCTCCTTGACTTACGAAATACTGATTATCATTAGGTTTTAACCCATTTATTTGAAAGGAGTACCCGTATTTAAATCTTAAAAAATTGGAGTTTTTAAAAACTCTAGTTTTCCAAGCCCAACCTAATTCTATAAAACGTGAGCCACCAAATTTATAAGGTGAATCGTCAAGTTTTTCACCTTCTATTATAGCGTTGTTCAAACCAAAAGCTAAAACAAAATCACTTGTTGTTCTTAAATCATATTTTTTAGGTTTATTCTTTTTACCGTCAATATTTATACCAGCAAAACTACCTTCTTCTCCTATACTAAAACCAACTTTATCTGTTTCTTCATCGTTTGTGATTACATAACCATCTTCATTTCTTTCTAAAAGATTAATTTTATTATTAACAATAGCTATTCTATTTTCAATATTTAAAGCACGCTTTTTGGCAACTTCCTTTTTTAATTCTTCTGCTTCATTATTTGTGATTTCACCTTTCTCTAATCGCAAATTGATAGCTTCAACTTCTATTTTTAAAAACTCACGCTCTTGATTTTTAATATCCTCTTTAATAGACTTTAATTCTTCTATTTTATGTTTATTATTAACATTTTGAATGGTGTCTTGCGCATTGATTAATTGCACATTTAAACATAGCACAACCAGTGCCAAATACTTAGTAATTGTTTGCATAACTGTTCGTTTTTTAACCCACACAGGGGATTTATTAATGATTTTTATTGATGATTTTTTTTATTATTTTATCAATAGGTATTAATTGTTACGTTGGGCAACTGCAGTTTTTACCGAATTGTAACTGGATTTTAAGGCTTCGAAAACCTTACTTCTGAAGGATTGATCTAAATCTGCTTCAACGTCTTGAAGCAATGCATCAGCATCAACCACTCCTGTAGTTTCATTTATTAATTTATTTAATTTTATTTCTTTTTGGGCTTGTTGTAATAAAGCATCAATATCATCATCAGTAACAACTTTATTTTGACTCTCCATCGATTGAACTTGTGCTATAACATCTTGTATTTTCTGTTCTTCAAAAGATAAGTTTTTCTTTAAAATTTGTACTGGCTTAGCAGTAATATCTATTTCTTTTTTATCTTTTGGAGTAATTTCAGCAATAGCTTCACTTACATTAGTTCTGGTTTTCTCTTGCTCTATTTGTTTTTGAGTTGCCACTATAGCTTCTGTTTTTGGCTTGTCTTTTGCAACAAAATCATTCACTTCCAGTACTTCTTCAACAGCAATTTGTTCTTTAGGTTGTTGTTGAATAGTTTTGGGTGTATCAGCTATTTTTGGCTCAATTTCTATCTTAGATTCATTATTCCAAAATTGAGAGACTACAAATAGAATTCCAACAATACTAGCTGCAATACCTAGCCATAAATACGGCTTACTAGTGTTACTTTTTTCCTGAGTATCTAATCGGTCTGATAATTTTTTCCATGCATCATCAGATGGTTTTATACTTCTATTTTCAAGCTTTTCTTTAAGGTGTTCTTCGAACTTAATTGGTGCCATAGCTTGTTATTTTATTTAATTTTTTAATTTGTTCTTGAAGCATTTTTCGTGCTTTAAATAATTGCGATTTTGATGTGCCTTCTGTTATGTTTAGCATATCTGCAATTTCATGATGTTTATAACCTTCAATGGCATACATAATAAATACCAATTTGTAGCCTTCAGGTAGATTATCAATTAACTGTTGTATTTCTTCAACCTCAATTGCTGTATTTATGTTATTCTCGTAATTATCTTTTACAACTAAATCCTCAATAGAAAATTCAATTTTTTTTTGTTGTCGCAGAAACGAGATAGATTCCCTTACCATAATTCTTCTAATCCAGCCTTCAAAACTCCCTTCGCTTTTAAAACTATTTAAATTAGAGAATACTTTAAAAAATCCATTTAACATAACATCTTCAGCATGTTGAATATCTTTAATATAATATCTGCAAACACTTAACATTTTTGGAGCATGTAACTCGAATAAAACATGTTGCGCTTCACGATTATTCTTTAAGGCCTTTTTTATTAGAGCCGATTCGTTTTTATGGAGTTGTATAACTTTCAAAAATGATTTTATCTGTTGATTTATATTGCTTTCCATCCGTCAGATTTAACATTCATTAAATTAATCTATTTACATTAAAAAATTAGAAATAAATGTTTAATTCTGCTTTCTATATATACAGACGCTATTTTTATGTAAATGGTTGCCTGAAGGTTAAATTAATTTTAACTTTTATTGAAAAATTCTGATAATCAGACTTTTAAAAATATCCTTTTTTGTGAATTTATTTATATCGCAAATAAATTTAAAAAAAAAGAATCCTCCATCAAAAATCTACATATTTTTTACTAATTATTAATTATTATTGAATTTTATTTACTTAAACCCTTAATTGGTTGAATATTTTTTATCAATTAACTATATTTGGTAATACACACAAAGCCTATGGATAACAATCATCTTTTCTCATCATACGATACACTTCCAAAAACTTGGGACGAAATGTACAACGATAATGCAGAGTTTAGGTCTCAATACGAAGGATTTATAAAATATCTAGAAAAAACTTCTCCAGAAAAACTAACAAAAAAGGAGGATTTATCTAAACAGTTATTTATGAGCCAAGGTGTTACCTTTACTGTTTATAATGACAATGAAGGTATTGAGAAAATATTCCCTTTTGATATTGTACCAAGAATAATTACTGCTAAAGAATGGGCTAAAATTGAAAGTGGCATAAAACAACGCCTAAAAGCATTAAACTTGTTTATTAAAGACATTTATAATGAACAGTTTATTATAAAAGATGGTATAATATCTGCCGAATTAATTTATTCTTGTCCAAATTTTCTTCGTGAAATGAAAGGTGTAAAAGTGCCACACGATGTTTATGTGCACATATCTGGTGTAGATTTAATTCGAAATAATGATGGTGAATTTTACGTGCTTGAAGATAATTTAAGAACACCATCAGGGGTAAGCTATATGTTAGAAAACAGAGAAATTTCTAAGCGCCTATTTCCAGGTATTCTACCAAAAAGTAATATTCAATCTGTTTCTAATTACCCAAACTTATTGTACAAGAAACTTAAAGAGCTTTCCAATAATTCAGATCCAAACATTGTTCTATTAACTCCTGGCATTTATAACTCGGCTTATTACGAACACACAACACTAGCCAGATTAATGGGAATAGAGTTGGTTGAAGGCACAGATTTAGTAGTAAAAAACCATTATGTGTATATGAAAACAACAAATGGTTTAAAACAAGTTGATGTTATTTACAGGCGTGTTGATGATGACTTTTTAGATCCGCTAGAGTTTAATGCCAAAAGCGTTTTAGGTGTTGCAGGTATTATGGCGGCTTACAGAAAAGGCAACGTTAATATTGTAAATGCACCAGGCACAGGAATAGCAGATGATAAAGCTATTTATATTTACGTGCCGGATATGATAAAATATTATTTAGATGAAGAACCCATATTAAAGAATATTGAAACTTACCAATTAGGTCGACCCGATGAACTTGAATATGTTACGAAAAACATAAAAGATATGGTTATTAAAAAAACTGATGGTAGTGGTGGTTACGGTATGCTCATGGGGCATGAAGCAACAGATGATGAAATAAAAGACTATCTAGATAACGTTAACAAAAAACCTGAAAATTTTATAGCACAGCCTATTTTAAGACTTTCAACCGCTCCATGCTATATTGATGGACAATTAACTCCAAGGTGTATCGATTTACGTCCGTTTGCACTTTCGGGAAGAGACGGTATAGATATTTGCCCTGGCGGATTAACAAGGGTTGCACTTAAAAAAGGCTCTTTAGTTGTGAATAGTTCTCAAGGTGGAGGAAGTAAAGACACATGGGTTATAGGATAAATCTAAAAAAAATAGTTAAGTATGTTAAGTAGAGTAGCAAATAATCTTATTTGGTTAGACAGATATATGGAACGTGGTAATGGGATACTGAGTTTACTAAAAGTGAACTTTTATGCAAATCAAGATTCTCCTGAACTATTTTCTTGGACCCCAATAATGAAAACGTTTACTCCTTATGATAATGAATTTTATACCGAAGACCCTCTAGAATGTATAAATTTCATGGTACTAGATACAAACAACTCAAATTCTATTTTAAATATTGTAACTCGTGCCAGAGAAAATGCAAGAAGTGTTCAAGAGCATATTTCTAGAGAGCTTTGGCTCTGTATAAACAATTATTACCTCTATCTCACCAGTAAAGATTTACCTAAAAAATTAGAAGAAGACCCAGTTCATTTTTTAGAAGATTTAAGAAAACATCACCTTGTTTATTATGGCACATCAGATATTACACAAGAGCGTGGTGCTTCCTATTATTTTATGAATGTTGGAAAGTTTTTAGAACGTGTTATTCTTATTTCAGATTTTACATCGCTTAAGCTCATTGACATCGGAAATACATCAGATACCTTAGAACAAAGTTTTTACTGGAAAAACTTACTTCTATCCATTGGTGGATACCAATTATATTTAAAAACACATAAATCTACTTTTAATGAAGAGCATGTTATTCGCATGGTGTTTCAAGACAAATTATTTCCAAGGTCCGTATATTATTGCGTAACAAAACTTAAAAGACATATTGAGCAACTTGTTGAAAGTAAAGAGCTTGATAATGATAATATAGAGTTTTTACTAGGTAAACTAGAAAGCACAATAAAATACACAACCATTGAAAATATTAAAGCTATTGGAGTAAATAATTTTATTGATGGTATAAAAGAAGATATTAGAAACATTTCTATAAATATTAATGCGGTTTATTTTTCACAAAATAATTAACTTACGTTATGGCTACATTTTTTATAAAACACAGTACTAAGTACAGTTATAGCGATGCCGTAATTGATGGCGCTACACTAATCAGATTGCATCCTATCAACGATGATTATCAAAAAGTAGTTTCGCATTTAATTTCGGTTACAAACAACCCTTTCGTTGAAACTTTTAATGATTTTTATGATAATCGAGTAGGTACTTTTATGGTTACTGAGCCACATGAAGTTCTAGATATTATTTCGGAAATTGAAGTTACAACTTCCGATAGGTTATTTCCTGATGATAGTGTAGATATAGTTTCACAATGGGAAGAACTAAAACGAATAAAATGTTTAATTGATTTTATTGATTTTACAAGACATAAACCTTTTGAAGGAAGTCAAGACATATCTGATATTATTTTAGATTTAAAGCTTAAAACAAAATCTCCATTTAAAGCAGTTTTAGAACTTTGTGAATACGTTCATGCCAATTTTGAGTATAAAGCTGGAATTACTGATGTTAACACGCCTATAGATGAGGCATGGAAATTGAAGAAAGGAGTTTGTCAAGACTTTACAAACGTATTGTTACAAATGGTAAAAATGGCTGGGATTCCAGCACGTTATGTTAGTGGTTACATATGTCCTAATGATGATATTACCAGAGGTGAAGGTGCAACTCATGCCTGGATAGAAGCTTATATTCCATTTTATGGATGGCTAGGTATTGACCCAACTAATAATGCTATAGCCAATGAAAATCATGTAAGATTAGCTGTTGGTAAAAATTACAACGATTGCTCTCCTGTTAAAGGCGTTTTTAAAGGTAATGTTGAAGCAAAGATGGAGGTTAAAGTTGAAGTTAAAACTAAAAAGAATGGAATTGAGTCTTCAATAGAACCATTTGTTTCAAGTACATCCAATAATAGCTACAAACGAAATTTAGAACGTATACAACAACAGCAGCAATAGTATTTTTTACACTTATTTTTAATCGCTAGATTTAGTAAAAAACTAAATTACTTTTTCCTGTCAATAACATAATTCACCATAAGTTGAAGTGAATTTTTATACTCAGAATCTGGATAAACTTCAAGAAGTTGAATAGCTTCTTGCTGAAATTGCTTCATTTTAGAAATAGCGTAATCCAAACCACCATTTTCTTTCACAAAAGAAATAACTTCCTTAACACGCTTTGCATCTTTATTATGATTCTTTATAGAGTTAATTAGCCATTTTTTATCTTTTTTAGACGCTTGATTAAGCACATAAATTAATGGCAGTGTCATTTTTTGCTCTTTTATATCTATACCTGTAGGTTTTCCAATTTGTTCTTCACCATAATCAAATAAATCATCTTTTATTTGAAATGCCATACCAATAAGCTCCCCAAATTTACGCATAGATTCTACATGCTGAGAATCAGGCTTTACAGATGCAGCGCCTAAACTACAACAAGCTGCTATTAAGGTTGCGGTTTTCTGTCGGATTATTTCGTAATAAACATCTTCCGTAATATCTAATTTTCTGGCCTTCTCTATTTGAAGCAATTCACCTTCACTCATTTCTCTAACGGCTATTGAAATGATTTTAAGTAAGTCGAAATCATTATTATCAATAGACAAAAGGAGCCCTTTTGATAATAAATAATCCCCGATTAAAACAGCTATCTTGTTTTTCCAAAGTGCATTAACTGAAAAGAATCCTCTTCTTCGATTACTATCATCAACAACATCATCATGAACTAAAGTTGCAGTGTGTATTAATTCAATAACTGAAGCACCTCTATAAGTACGTTCGCTTACCTCACCCCCAGAAACCATTTTAGAAACCAAAAACACAAACATGGGACGCATTTGTTTTCCTTTTCTGTTTACGATGTAGTGCGTAATTCTATTAAGCAAAGCTACTTTACTAGCCATAGATAATTGAAATTTTTTCTCAAAAAGTTCCATTTCATAATCTATAGGTTGTTTTATTTGCTCGACTATTTTCACAGACTTGTTTAATAAATTTTAAATATAATCATTACGATTTATTTGCTAGTTGCCCACAAGCAGCATCAATATCTTTTCCTCTACTTCGCCTTACAGTTACAGTAATATTATTGCTTTCTAGTACTTTAACATACATATCTAATGCTTGCGTATTGGCTTGTTGAAACTCACCATCATCTATGGGATTATATTCAATAAGGTTAACTTTGCTCGGGGCGAACTTACAAAATTCAACCAAAGCATCAACGTCCTTTCTATTGTCATTAATACCATGCCAAACTACATATTCGTATGTTATTCTATTCTTTGTTTTAGCAAACCAATATTGCAACGCTTCTCTTAAATCGTTAAGTGGAAACGTAGCATTGAAAGGCATAATGGATGTTCGCACCTCATCAATAGCCGAATGTAACGATACTGCGAGCTTGAACTTAACCTCATCATCAGCCATCTTTTTTATCATTTTTGGCACGCCAGATGTAGATACCACAATACGTTTAGGAGACATTCCTAATCCTTCAGGAGATGTTATCTTATCTATTGCTTTTATTACATTATTGTAATTCATAAGTGGCTCGCCCATTCCCATAAACACAATATTGCTTAAAGGACGGTTGTGATATAATCTGCTCTCATTATCTATGGCTACTACTTGGTCGTATATTTCATCTGGATTTAAATTACGCATACGTTTTAATCTTGCTGTTGCACAAAACTTGCAATCTAAACTGCAACCAACTTGACTAGACACACAAGCGGTTGTTCTTGTTTTAGTTGGTATTAAAACCGATTCTACAATTAAATCATCATGAAGACGTACTGCATTTTTTATGGTGCCGTCCGAACTTCGTTGCATTTGATCTACCTTAATATGATTGATAACAAAATTAGCCTCTAGCATTTGACGTGTTTCTCTAGAAACATTGGTCATATCCTCAAAACTATGCGCGGATTTTTGCCAAAGCCACTCATATACTTGATTTCCACGAAAAGCTTTATCACCTTCTTTTACAAAAAAATCTCGAAGTTGCTCTTTTGTTAATGCACGTATATCTTTTTTTACTGTAGCCATAAGTTGTGCAAAAATAGTGAAAGGATTTACGAATTATGAATTGTTACTTAATATTTATGAATTGATTAACTGAGTTTTATAACGTATTTTAAATGTAAATTCGTTCTGTAAAACTTGTTAGAAATAAAAAAGCCTCTTAAGAGGCTTTTTTATTTCTAAATGATTAACATGGCATCGCCATAGCTGTAAAACTTATACTTTTCTTTTACAGCTTCTTCGTAAGCTTTCTTTATAAAATCATGACCTGCAAATGCAGAAACCATCATTAATAGTGTAGATTTTGGTGTATGAAAATTAGTAATCATACTATTTGCTATACTAAAATCGTATGGTGGAAAAATAAATTTATTAGTCCAACCATCCATTTCATTTAACATCCCACTTGAAGATACTGCACTCTCAATAGCACGCATTGCCGTTGTACCTACTGCACAAACACGACGCTTTTCATTAATTCCTCTATTTACTATTTCTACAGCTTTTTCATCAATGGTTAGTTCTTCACTATCCATTTTGTGTTTCGATAAATCTTCAACCTCAACTGGATTAAATGTTCCTAGACCTACGTGTAATGTTACCTCAGCGAAATTAACTCCCTTAATTTCTAAACGCTTAAGTAAATGTTTAGAAAAGTGAAGTCCTGCTGTTGGTGCAGCTACAGCTCCTTCATTTTTCGCATAAATGGTTTGGTAACGATCTTCATCGTCTGGCTCTACATCTCTTTTTATATATTTAGGTAGTGGTGTTTCTCCAAGCTCGTTTAATTTTATACGAAACTCTCTATAAGATCCATCATATAAAAAACGTAAAGTACGCCCTCTGGAGGTTGTATTATCTATAACCTCTGCAACTAAAGTTTCGTCTTCACCAAAATATAATTTATTACCAATTCGTATTTTACGAGCTGGATCTACAAGAACATCCCAAAGACGTTGTTCTTCATTTAACTCTCTTAATAAAAACACCTCAATTCTTGCTCCTGTTTTTTCCTTGTTGCCATATAATCTTGCTGGAAAAACTTTAGTGTTATTTAGTATTAAAACATCATCTTCATTAAAATATTCAATAATATCTTTAAACATCTTATGCTCGATGGTTTGCTCTTTTCTGTTTAAAACCATTAAGCGAGACTCATCTCTGTTTTCTGCTGGATATTCTGCTAATAATTCTTCTGGTAAATCGAAGCCGAAGTGTGATAATTTCATTTATAAAAGTTTAGTTATTTTTTTACAAGTGGCAAATATACAATCTGTAGATAGGGGTTGTCAAGTAAAAGCCTAATTATTATTTAGTTATTTCGAATCCTAAAGATTCTAAATCATCATAAAAGGTTGGATAAGACTTTGAAACCACCATAGCATCTTCAACAATTAGTGAGGTTTTTAGTGCTAATGGCGCAAATGCCATTGCCATTCTGTGGTCGTTATACGTAGCAATTGAAACCATAGAATTTATATCTTTTGACGCCTTTAAATACAAAGATTTATCTGTAATTTCAACTTCTCCTCCTAACTTTTCAATTTCGGTTTTTAAAGCCACTAACCTGTCCGTTTCTTTTATTTTTAGTGTATGTAAACCAACTAAATCACAAGGAATACCTAATGCAAAACATGTTACTGCTATGGTTTGAGCTATGTCTGGCGCATCTTTTAAATCTAGTGAAAGCTGTTCTAAACTTGATACTTCCTTTTTTAAGGTAATTTTATTTTTGTTATATACTGTTGAAACACCAAAATGCTTGTAGATTTCTACCAAAGCTGAGTCTCCTTGAAGCGAGTTTTGTTTGTACGATGATAAAGTAATTTCTGTACCTACATCACTTAACGCAGCAATACTATAATAATAAGATGCTGATGACCAATCTGATTCTACAGTTAAAAGTTTTGATTTTAATTGCGCTGTATTAGGTTTTACTGAAATAATATTATGTTCAAAAGAAGTATTGAAACCAATTTCATCTAACAAACTTAAAGTCATTTTTATATAGGGCACAGACGTAATCTCTCCTTCTAAAGTTAGCTCAATACCATTCTCTAGTTTTGAGCCAATAAGCAATAATGCAGAAATATATTGACTACTTACATTAGCTTTTAATGATACTTTATTTTTAATAAGCTTTTTTCCTGAGATTCTTATTGGAGGAAATCCTTCGTTTTCTTCGTAACTAATTTCTGCTCCTAACTCCTGTAAGGCTTCAACCAAAATTTTGATTGGGCGCTCCTTCATACGTTTCGAACCAGTAAGCACTGTTTCTCTACCTTCTTGAATTGAAAAATAAGCCGTCAAAAAACGCATTGCCGTTCCTGCGTGATGAATATCTACTATTTCTGATTTCGAACTTAATGCGTTAGTCATTAAATTACTATCATCAGAGTTGGAAACATTTTCAAGTTTAAACTCAGGATACAAAGCTTGTAGTAACAACAATCTGTTTGACTCACTTTTTGACCCTGTTATTTTAACGGATGATTTTTTAGCAATTTCAGATTTTTGAAGTGTAAAATGCATACTCTTAAAATTCAAATTTAAAGAAGTCACAAATTTACTCGATAATGGAGATTAATACTAAGTAATTTAATGTTTTTTCTGGTTTTCACCTTAATTAAAGGAACATTACATTTCAAAATTGTTATTTCAATTTTTCGTTATTGTGGTGTCTATCATGGTCGCGTTTTCCTTTCTTATCCATTCTTTTATCAAAAGCCGTTTGCAAGTTAACTCCTGTTTGGTTTGCTAAACATAAAACCACAAACAACACATCGGCTAACTCTTCTCCTAAGTCTTTATTTTTATCGCTTTCTTTTTCACTTTGTTCGCCATATCGTCTAGCTATAATTCTGGCTACTTCACCAACTTCTTCTGTGAGTTGCGCCATATTGGTTAGCTCATTGAAATATCGAACACCGTGTTCTTTAATCCAATTATCTACTTCTTTTTGTGCGTTTTGAATGTTCATTTATATTCTGGTTAAAACTATTTGCTCTGCTTCTTTTTGGATAAATGTATTAAAATATTCTTTTAATACCTCGTAATATGTTGGAGATACAATAGACTGATTAATCTGAGAAGAGACTAATAATTGAATTGCATTACCTTTACCAACAACTTTATATTTAAAAGAACCCAGGTTATCTGGTAATGCTATAGAGGCAGACTCTGGTACGCTTTCAACTTTATAACCCTCTGGAATATTTATCAGCACCCTATAAGATGTTACAGAAGGGTATCCAAAGTCAACTGGGAATTCTCTTTTTTCTAACTTAAACGGATTGTCGCTAGTTTTTAAATAAAATAAAGGCGAAAAGTACATTTTATCACCAATGATATCTACTTGGCTTTCCTTAAAAAACTTATAGGATTCCTGAATTGGTTTAGATAAATCCGTATCGTTTTTCACTTCATAGTCTGAAATTTCAACGCCATAATATCTGTTTTCTAACTTCTCTAAGTAGTCATCTTTATTAGCTACATTATAACTATTTCTGAATGATAGTGCTCTGTGGTTTGTTTTTATACTTCTATAACTTCCTTCAATGGAACCTTCTTCATCAATCTTCGCCATTATAGTCATTGAATTTTTAGACTTAGTTTTAGGATACAAATCTACTAATCCTGACCCGCCATTTTCGGCTATAATTCGTCCTTGCCAATTCAAAGCTCTAAAAGGCAATACATTTGGAACATTATATTTATTTGTGGCATCTAATAATGCTACCGTATCATCTGGTAATTTAACCCAAGTAACCACATAGTTATAACCTTCTCTTGTTGGAAACAAAGGCACACCATGGGTTCTTGTGCTAACCAAAACGGGATTTGCTTTCAAACCAGCATACCGCAACATGGCTGTAAGCATTAAATTAATATCGCCACTACTACCAACATGGTCTTTATATGCTTTCCTAACATCATCTGCATAGAATCCGTAATAACCATTCCATTTAACCTGAGATTTTACATAATTGAATATCAATTCTACTTTTTTAGCAGGATCTGTTACAGAACCTATTAAAGCACTAATATCTTTTTGAAAATAAGATGTTTTTTTAAGCTCATCTCCAAAGCTAGAACTCTTATAAATTCTATCTACAACATCTTTCCAAGTTGTTGAGTAATACTTTATTGTAGACTGAGGAAATTGTGTATAAGATAACTCATAGCTTAATTTTGAACGATAATTATTTATATTATTAACATAAGGTTCTTCCCTTAGAGCAGGAATATCTGATAAATTATACTCATGGTATTCTGTACTAAAATCAATGTCACTACTCCCTATTCTTAAACTACCTCTCCTATGCTCTTTTTTGGGAGTAATAGATAAGGAACCTCTCATACTTACCTTAAATTTGAAATATTCTGGAGCCTCAAATTTTGCAATTAACTTTTTAGTTGGAATATCGTTTTGAAAAACAAAATCGTCAACATTTGAGTAAAAAGGAGACTGAACTCTATATTTATACTCTATTACACACCCCTCATTAATATTAGGCATTGTGAATTTTTTTTCGTCTCTATATTTAGAACTTTCTGTTTTAAATATAGCTTTTCTATCGAGCTTGGTGTCTTCTATTTTTCCATCAATCAAATTATAAGTATAAGCCTTTATATTATTAACCTCTTCTTCATCACTTCCACTTTTATATAGACCAATCATTTTTGTGGCATGGTTAAATCCTTCTTGATTATAAATCTTAATACGTTCATGAATTTCAGTAATTAACTGAAACCCATCCTCGCCATAATACTCGAAATGAGTATTTCTATATTTAAACAGATAAGTCGCACTAGCTGATGAATCTGATGGATTATATTCTTCTTCTAATTCTTCTTTTGATACTTTACCAAAATCGTAGTTTTGAGTATACGTTTTCACGCAAAAACATAATGTAAGTACTACAACTAAATTCCTCATTTATTCCTATTTTTTAATTAATGCCACTTTTGAATTATCTTGTTTTAAAACCGCTTTACAAAACTCTCTAAATTTTGTATAATCTTCTTTAGGAAACTCACCATCGTTTACAGTAAACTCTCTTTTGTAAATGAGTGTAACTTCATCCTTAACTTCAATTTTGGTTTTGTAATTCCCAAATTTTGTTTCAATTGATTGGTCTTTTGGTAAGGCTTCTACTTTATATGATACCGGTAGTTTTATTTCAACTTCATCAACATCTTTAAAACCTCTTTCAATTTTTAAAGGAGCGTTTCTCTTTCTATATCTATCGGGAATATCTGTAAGTCTGTTTAGAGCATTTATTGTAAAAAGCATCCTGTTTCCTATAATTTTGGTAAAACTATTAGCGCTAAAACTTATATCTTCAATAATTTCAATATTGTTTTTATCGTTATTTATATGCATCTCATTTATTGAAATACTATTTATATAATCCCACCTTTCTTTATAATGTGAATCTAAATCTCTTTCAGTTTCAGAATCTAATCTCAACTTATCTGAATACTGTAATCCTTTAGAACTAATCGTTGTTTTTACATTTATACTTCCATCGTTATCAATACTGAAAAATCCTTTTATGGTTTGTAAACTCTCATCCGGGTTATATTTTTTGGTATGAATAATAGTTCCACCTTCAGGGGTTACTACAAGAACATCTCTATCATCAGTAAAATCGGCAATAAAACCGAATGGTACTTTCTGACTTGTACATTCTAACCATATATTTTCGTCTCCATTTGGAACATTTAAAAAAACGTGATTGCCTTGCATTGAAGCAAAGTCTTCTTCTAAACTCATAATATCATCACCACCATAAACCACACAATAATTAGATTTTACCCCTGCAGCATTTAAGAGCGACATAGTATAATTTGTTAATGCTTTACAATCTCCATATCCTAATTTATCAACCTCAGACGCATTAAAAGGTTTCCATCCGCCTATACCAACTTGCACACTTATATAGCGTGTTTTGTCCTGAACGTATTTATATATTTTTTTAGCCTTATCTATATCAGTAGGTTCATCTTTTACAAGATTTTGAATCATGGTTATTGTTGATTCTGGCAAATCATGAGTGTCTTTTATTAAATCATGGTACATCCATTTGCCAAAGTCGTTCCAATTTTCAACTTTCGATGCAACACCTTCCAAAGAGAACTCATTTAAAGCAACCAATACCCTTGGCACAATATTTCTAAAAAGTGGACTATATGATTCCGGCTTTATAGGTTTAATATTTTTAACTATGTATGAAAGTTTACCTGGACTTTCTTCCTTTTCAATATTTAATCCTTGTAAATGCTTTTCTTTTTTTCTAATAATCAAATGCTTAGGATGTGTTATAGTATAGCGACTTTTCTCAACACTTAAATAATAACTGTCCAGAGGCATAAAGGATTGAATAAAAGCGGTATTACTTGTACTCACAACTGAAGTATAAGCTATGGTATAAGGGTAACTTATAGGCGTATACTCTAAATATTTTACTCTTGAGTCTGAATATAAAGTTCCTCCACTAACTGCACTAACATCTTTAAAATCGTTCTTTCTAATTTTTTTAATTTCCTGACCAAAATTATTAAATACTAGAACTTCTAAATCTTTAATTTTTGTGGTATTGTCATAACCTACATAAGCATCAATATTCCTGTTTCCGCCTTCATTTAAAACCGTGATAACTCTTTTTTCAGTGACCTCCATATTGTCCCAAGACTTTAACTCAATATTAACACTACTATATCTAATTACAGCATTTGCGTTTTGCTTTAAATCCTCTGGAATGGTAAAACTTGTGTATAAATCTTCTTGAGAAAAAACTACTGATGTCGTGAATAATAATATTAGGTTCAAAAAAAATTTTGGAGACATATTTTGATAATTAAGAAAAGTAAAATTAATACTTAGTTATTTCTTTTTTAATGAGAAAAATCATGTTTTACGTAAGTTGATTTTTAGTTTAAAAACTAAAAATCTTACAACTAATATAAATAAACAAGGTAAAAATATGTACTTAAATTCGCTAAAAAGCACTTTTAATCCCCAACTGGAAAAAAAGTTTTTAATTCCTATTGGTGAGACCAATATTTCTCTAAACGGAAAGAAAAATCTATCATTATTAAATGGAATTAAAAAACCAACTCCTCTGCCTCCTGTGGTCATAGCATCTAATACTCCATGAGAGATTGTTGAAATAAAAATGACTAAAAACCAAGTAAGTTTGTTTTTTTTTACCAAAAATGAACATTAAAATTAGCGCCCATTGTAAAGTAAAAAATATAGAATGGGTAAAACCTCTATGACCAAATGGGTGTTGGTAAGCTATACCAAAATTAAAAGCAATAACATCAAAATCTGGGAGTATTGTAGAAAAAATGGCTAGAACTAATAGCCATTTAAATCTTTTATTATCAATAACTTTAGCTAGTGTAAAACCAACTATTGCATGACCAAAGACCGACGCCATTTATTCTTTATTTTTTGAATCGATAATTATGGTAACAGGTCCATCATTCAATAATTCTACTTTCATATCTGCTCCAAATTCTCCTGTCTGAATCTTTTTTCCAAAATCACTTTCCATGTGCTGGATAAATTTCTCATAAAGCGGAATAGCTATATCAGGTTTTGCTGCCTTTATATAACTAGGCCTATTTCCTTTTTTAGTTGAAGCATGTAATGTAAATTGACTAACTATTATTATGTCTCCATCTATATCTTTTACAGATTTATTCATAACACCATTTTGGTCACCAAATACCCGGAGGTTAAGTATTTTGTTTGAGAGCCACTCTATATCAACTTCGGTATCGTTAATCACAACACCTAGTAAAACCAGTAGTCCATCCGCTATTGATGCTACTTTTTCTCCTTCAATAACAACACTTGCTTTTAAAACTCTTTGAATTACAGTTTTCATTCTTTATCCCAAATATCGGTTCTGTAATGCTCATCTTCCCCTTCAATAATTTGGAGATAACTTCGGTATCTAGAAAATGCAATATCATCCTTATCTAAAGCATCTTTTACCGCACACTTGGGCTCTTTAACGTGTAAACAATTATTGAATTTACAATCTTGTTTTAGTTCAAAAATTTCAGGAAAATAATCACCAATTTCCTCTTTTTCCATATCTACCACACCAAAACCTTTTATACCTGGTGTATCAATAATTTTGGCGTTAAAACTTAAATCGAACATTTCGGCAAAAGTTGTGGTATGCTGCCCCTGCATATGTTGCGTTGAAATTTCTTTTGTTTTTAAATTCAGTGAAGGTTCTATGGCATTTACCAAAGTAGATTTACCAACTCCAGAATGGCCAGAAAACATACTTACCTTGCCATGCATTAGAGATTTCACTTTATCTACATTTTTTTTAGTCTTGGCAGAAATACCAATACATTCGTAGCCAATTTTTCGATAAACATGAGCTAAGTATCTTACTTCATTAAGCGTTTCGTCATCGTATGAATCAATCTTATTAAAAAGTAATATTGTTTTTATTGAATATGCTTCTGCTGTTACCAAAAAACGATCAATAAAACTTGTTAATGTTGGAGGATTATCAATGGTAATCATTAAAAAAACCTGATCAATATTTGCTGATATAATATGTGTTTGCTTAGATAGATTAACCGATTTTCTAACGATGTAATTAGTTCTATCGTGAATATTGTGAATGATTCCGGTGGTTTCGTTATTATCAGTTTCTAAATTAAAATCTACAATATCTCCAACAGCAATAGGGTTTGTACTTTTAATACCTTTAATTCTAAATTTCCCTTTAATGCGGCATTCGTAGGTTTCACCCAATTGAGTTTTGATGGTGTACCAACTTCCTGTAGATTTATAAACGCGTCCTGTCATTCATTATATTATATCACAAAATAACAATTTTTAAATTGAATTTATTAACCAATATCTGCTTTTTTTAGAAGTAAGCTTTTCATCTGTAACAAGATAATAATATAATCCCCTTTTTAAAATTTAAACATACTTTGTATTATTATCTATTTTTCTTTTGAAATTATTCTTTACAAGAAAATTGCATTTTACCGTGTTTTTTAGTCTTTTAATCGAATATTTTCATATTTTAGCTGCTTAATTTAAAATATCAACAACATGAAAAAATTATTAATTGTTTTAACTGTTTCTTTATTTTCTTTTTTAGAAACTAGTGCCCAAGTAGAGTACAAAGTAGTAACTAGTGTAGAATCTATTGTGCCTAACGGTTTAGGTCGTTCTAGAATTATTAGTGCAAATGACACCAAAGACTACAAAGAATTTACCAGTACGCAAACAGAAGAAGACAATACACGTAACAAATCTAAACGTGGAGATATAAGAGTTAAGGGGTTTGATGAAACTAAATTATTAAACTTTTATAATATTGGAGGTATTCGTTTTCAAAATATAGCAGCTAATGATGCCATTATAGAATCAAAAATAAATACTATGATTGAAGAAGGATGGGAATTAGCTTTTGTAACCAGTGGTGTAGAAAGTGAAGGCGGAAAAGGTGATGGACAAGGTATTTTCATTACACGTTATCTTTTTAAAAGAAATAAATAATTTATTATTTAAAGTATAAAAAAAGCCTCGTAATAACGAGGCTTTTTTTATCTAAAAACGAAACAGTAATTATCCGTTTATTATTTTCTCTTGATGATTAATCGATTCTTGGTGGACCGCCTTAAACATTCTTAAAATAAACTCTTCACTTAAACCATGCTGCTCACCTTCTAAAACCATTTTTCCTAAAATCTCGTTCCAACGTTTAGATTGTAAAACAGCAACATTTTTTGTTTTTTTAAGTTCTCCAATGCCATCGGCTGCTTTCATTCTCTTTCCTAATAAATCAATAATTTGATTATCAACTACATCAATTTGAGCTCTTAAAGTATTTAGCGCTTTATTATAATCTTCCTCGCTGTTAGTTTCTTTTCTAATTTTTAAATCTTTCATAATTTGAACTAAAGTAGATGGTGTAACTTGTTGTGCAGCATCACTCCAAGCATTTTCAGGATCGTAATGTGTTTCAATCATTAAACCATCAAAATTTAAATCTAAAGCTTCTTGAGACACTTCATGAATCATATCTCTTTTACCTGTAATATGCGAAGGATCGTTAATTAGAGGAATATCCGGAAATTTATTTTGAAACTCAATAGCCAATTGCCATTCTGGGATATTTCTATATTTCGTTTTTTGATAAGTAGAAAACCCTCTATGAATTGCTCCAATATTTTTAACACCAGAACTATAAATACGCTCAATTCCGCCTAACCAAAGTGATAAATCTGGATTCACAGGATTCTTAACCAATACCGGTTTATCAGTACCATCCAAAGCATCAGCAATCTCTTGCATAATAAAAGGTGATACTGTAGAACGTGCTCCAATCCAAAGTAAATCTATATCATGCTCTAAAGCCAATTTTACATGTGCTGCATTGGCTACTTCGGTACAAACCTTCATACCTGTTTCTTCTTTTACTTTTTGTAACCACTTTAAACCTAATGAGCCAACACCCTCAAAATTACCTGGTCTTGTTCTTGGTTTCCAGATACCAGCTCTAAAATAACTAACATCAGTATCTTTCAACTCATGTGCAATTTTTAACACTTGTTCTTCAGTTTCAGCACTACAAGGACCTGCAATTACTAAAGGATGATCTAAATTTAAATCATCTAACCAGGTTCTCATTTCTTTTTTGTTTTCCATAATTTCTACTTAACTAATTCCGTTTAATATGTCTTTTATATGATTGGTGTTTTTCATCTCATTAAAAATGGCTTCAAAATTGTCATCTTTAATCAATTCTTTAAATTGTGTGAGATTATTTATGTACTCTTCTAATGTTTCTACTACGTTAATTTTATTTTGCTCAAAAATTGGCGTCCACATTTCAGGTGAACTCTTAGCCAAACGTACCGTTGATGCGAAACCACTGCCTGCCATATCAAAAATATCGCGTTCGTTTTTTTCTTTTTCAATTACTGTTTTTCCTAACATAAAAGCACTTATATGCGATAAATGCGACACGTAAGCAATGTGTTTATCATGATCAACAGGATTCATGTAACGGATACGCATACCGATATCTGTAAACAGCTTTAGTGCTTTTTCCTGAAGCTTAAATGTTGTTTTTTCTACCTCGCAAACAATATTTGTCTTACCCTTAAATAAACCTTGAATTGCTGCACTAGGACCCGAATGTTCTGTACCAGCAATAGGATGCATTGCTAAAAAATTTCTTCGTTTAGGATGGTTTTCAACAACTTTACAAATAGCTTCTTTAGTTGAGCCTGCATCAACTACCAAACCTGTATCTGGAATTAAATCTAAAACTGTAGGCAATAATTTTACAGTAGCATCAACTGGAATAGAAATAATAACTAAATCGGCATGTTTAATATCATCTAGAGCAGCTTTTTCATCAATCAAATTCAGTGCTAAAGCTTCATCAAGGGTTGCTTCTTTTCTGCTAATACCATGAATAATCATTTCTGGATTATTCTTTTTAATATCTAAAGCAAGACTTCCGCCTATTAACCCTACTCCTATGGCGTATATATTTTTCATTTTACTCTTGCTATTGCTTCTTCCAAATCTTCAGTTTGTGCACATAAAGAAAAACGAATATAACCTTCACCTTTGCTACCAAAAATAGTACCTGGTGTTATAAATAAATGGTTTTTCTTTAATATTGAATCTATAAATTCTTCAGCTTTAATAAATGCTGGTAATTTTGCCCAAACAAAAAGCCCTGTAGCATTTTCATCATATGTGCAATGTAATGCGTCGGCTAATTTCCAAACTAAATCTCTGCGTTCTCTGTAAACATTATTAAGTGTAGCAAACCACATATTGGAACATTTTAAAGCCTCTATAGCTCCTTTTTGGATACCATAAAACATACCGGAATCCATATTACTTTTAACCTTTAATATATTATTTATATGTGCGCTATTACCAACTACCATTCCAACTCGCCATCCTGCCATATTAAATGTCTTGCTCAATGAATTTAATTCTAAACAAACATCTTTAGCTCCTTTAACCTTTAAAATACTTGTAGGGTTATCATTTAAAACAAAACTATAAGGGTTATCGTTTACTATTAAAATATCATGCTTTTTGGCAAAAGCAACTAAATCTTCAAACACATTTTCATTTGGCACTGCTCCTGTTGGCATATGCGGATAATTCACCCACATAAGCTTTACTTTACTTAAATCTGATTGCGCCAAAGTCTTTAAATCCGGCAACCAATTATTTGAAGCATCTAACTCATAAAATACAGGTTTTGCTTCTAATAATTTTGTAACCGATTGATATGTTGGGTAACCTGGGTTTGGAATTAAAACTTCGTCGCCTTTATTTAAATAAGCCATAGAAATATGCATTATCCCTTCTTTGCTCCCCATTAAAGGCAATACTTCTGTATTAGAATTCAAACTAACTCCATAATGATTTTTATAAAATCCTGCTATGGCTTGCCGCAATTCTGGTAGACCTTGATAACTCTGGTATTTGTGAGCAACTGGATTTAATAAACCTTCTGTTAGTGCATCAATTACCTTTTGCGGCGGTTGCATATCTGGGCTACCTATCCCTAAATTAATAATAGGTTTTCCATCAGCAATAAGCGAGTTAACCTCTCTTAGTTTTTTTGAGAAATAGTACTCTTCAACGCTATTTAGTCTATCTGCTACATCAATCATAACTTGGCATTTTTGTATTCTCCTAGCACCTTAAATCCTTCTCCCATAATTTCTATTATAGATTTTGCCTTATTAAAATCGGCATATGTTTCAAAAGTAATATCAACAAAAAAAGCATACTTCCACGGTGTTTCTACAATTGGCAATGACTGAATTTTTGTTAAATTCAGTTTACAATCGCTCATAACATTTAAAATAGTTGCCAAACTTCCGCGCTTATGATCGCTTTCGAATTTTATTGACGCTTTATTGATCTCATTTTCAGGATACTCTGAATTTGTTCGTTTTACAATAGCAAAACGTGTTTCATTATGCTTTATGGTTTGAATACTTTTGGCTAAAATATCTAACTCAAATATTTCTGCAGCAGTTACACTTGCAATGGCTCCAATACCTTTTAGTTGTTTATTATGTATACGTTCTGCTACCTCTGCAGTATCTTTATCTTCAACTAATTTAATATGAGGATATCCTTTAAAAAACTCCTTACATTGTAATAGTGCCATTGGGTGAGAATAAACCTCTTTAATATCTTCAATAGTTTGGTTTGGCAACGCCATTAAATTATGCTGAATATCTAAATAATGCTCGCCAACAATATGCAAACCGTATTTATCTATTAAAGCATAGTTGGGAATTATTGAACCTGCGATAGAATTCTCAAGAGCCATAATTGCGGCGTCACATTCTTTTGTCGTTAAAGAATCAACCACTTTATCAAAAGTCATACACTCAATAATATCAACAGGTTTATTAAAAAACTCCTGAGACACTATATGATGGAATGACCCTCTTACACCTTGTATGGCTACTGTTTTAATCAAAATTCAATTTTTAATTCAAATTACAATGCTTATTATTTGTTTTATCAACAGTTAAACAAAAAAAAGTCTCGATTTTCATCGAGACTTGCATTAAAATATATTGTTTTCAACTATACATATAACGTCTCGATTTCTTTGCTAAAAAAGAAATAAAAAAAGTTAAAGTATGTATAATATGCTGTTGTTCTCATAATTACATCGGCTAAAGTAATTATTATTTTAAGAAATCAAAATACTTAAAAACCTTTTTTATATTTTTTTTAAAAGTTTTAAAGAATTTACAACAAACTACGCATTACGTTAGATAATCATTATTTTTGAATAAATAATTTTAAATATGTCAATAGAGGTTATTGGAGTTTCAAAGCTTTATGGAAATCAAAAAGCTTTAAACAACATATCGTTTAAAGTAAATAAACCTGAAATAGTTGGTTTTTTAGGTCCAAATGGTGCCGGAAAATCTACTATGATGAAAATTTTAACTACCTACATTAACGCTAGTGATGGAGAGGTAAAAGTTAATGGCTTCGATATTTATAAAAACCAAAAAAGTGTGCAAAAAAGTGTTGGGTATTTACCAGAGCACAATCCACTTTATTTAGATTTATATGTAAAAGAGTATTTAAAATTTAATGCAAACATTTACAAAGTTTCAAAACAACGTATTGATGAAGTTATTGAACTAACTGGATTAACTCCAGAGTCTCATAAAAAAATTGGCCAACTTTCAAAAGGGTATCGACAACGAGTTGGTTTGGCTAATGCCATGTTACACAATCCAGATGTATTGATTTTAGATGAACCAACTACAGGCCTGGACCCAAACCAGTTAGTAGATGTTAGAAATCTTATAAAAGATATTGGCAGAACAAAAACCATTTTTCTGTCCACACATATTATGCAAGAAGTAGAAGCCATGTGCGACCGGGTTATTATTATAAACAAAGGAGAAATAGTTGCTAATAAAAAATTAAAAGATTTACGCGACGAAAAAGTACAGACCGTAATTGTAGAGTTTGATTACCGCGTTGAAGAAGCTTTTTTATTAAAACTACCCAAAGTTGAGAACGTAGTAAATACTTATGATTTTGTTTACGAAATTACTTTTAAAACATCTGAAGATATGCGCTCTTACGTTTTTGATTTTGCACATGATAACGAATTAAAAATTCTTCAGCTTAACCAAAAAAATGCAAGCTTAGAAAGTTTGTTTAGGGAGTTAACTTCAAAATAGCAAAAATTTTAACTATGAATAAAAAAACATTATTGATATTAATGTTGCTCATAATAGGAATATTTATATCCATGGTTATTAAATATCATTATTATAACAAAAATATTGAACTTTTGAAGGAAGACCAAATTGACTTAGATATTTCAAAGATTAAAAAATACAAAAATGTTTTAATCTTAAATGACTCTATTTCTATATTTAAAAGGACTTACAGAGTATATCCAAAAAAGCACGAACATTTTTACCTAAATTATTATAAGTATATTGAATCAATTGACGACCCTTTCCATTTGTCTAAAAAAGCAGATAATGACACCCTAATCATTATAAAAAATAGTGACACACTATTTTATAAATTAATTCACTAGTATCCTACAACAATTAGTAAAAATTCTTCAGCTTAACCAAAAAAATGCAAGCTTAGAAAGTTTGTTTAGAGAACTTACAAGTAATTAGTATTTTAATTTTAAAGTACGTTAACTTATAAAACAAGCATGACAAATATCATCTTTAGCACAGTTTATAGTATGTAATTTTGTACTAACAAATACTAAATAAGCATAGTATTTCTACTTCAAAAAAAGTGAAACTACTATCTTTGTAACTCTACAAAAATTCATAAATGAGTAAAGGAATTTACGTGGCTACGATTGAGCCAAACAGTGGTAAGTCAGTTGTTGTCTTGGGCTTAATGCGCATGTTATTGGGTAAAACAGCAAAAGTGGGATACTTTAGACCCATAATAGAAGATACTAAAGTTGGCGAAATGGATAATCATATAAATACTGTGATTTCTTACTTCGAGATTGATATCAACTATAAAAAAACATTTGCTTACACCAGAAATGAAGTTCTTGATTTATACAATAAAGGAAAATCTGGCGATGTAATTGACGAAATAATCAAGAAATACAAATATCTAGAAGAGCGTTTTGATTTTATTCTAGTTGAAGGCACCGATTTTTCACATGAAAATTCAAGCTTAGAATTAGATATTAACCTTTTAATTTCTAAAAACTTAGGGCTTCCTGCCATAATAGTTTCTCAAGGCGATGGCAAATCATTAACTGAAGTTGTTGATAATGTTCAGTTATCTTACGATACATTTAGAGAAGAAGTTGATGTATTGTCTATAATGACAAACAAAATTAACCCCAATGATGTTTCAAAATTAAAAACACTTTTAAAGGAACGTATAAATAGCGGAACAGATATTACGGTTATTCCTAAAATTAAAAGCTTAGCAAGTCCAACAATAAAAGAGATTGTAAAAAAATTAGATGGCAATGTACTTTTTGGAAAGGATATGATTAATAATCAATCTGAAAACTTTAGTGTTGGCGCTATGCAATTGCGCAACTATTTAACTCATTTAAAAGAAAATGCTTTAGTAATTACACCTGGCGATAGAGCAGATATTATCCTAGGAGCTCTTCAGGCTAATATCTCAAAAAACTATCCTAAAATATCTGGTATTATTTTAACAGGTGGCTTAATTCCTGAAGATTCTATTTTAAAATTAATCGAGGGACTTTCTAGCGTTGTTCCAATAATTAGTGTTAAAGAAGGTACATTTTATGTAACTAATATTATAGGAAAAATTAAATCTAGAATATACGCTGAGAACACCGAAAAAATTGAAACCTCTATAGCCACTTTTGAAAAGCATGTTTCAACTGAAAAACTTTCTGAAGATTTAGTTACTTTCAAATCTGGTATTTTCACACCAAGAATGTTTCAATATAATTTATTACAACGTGCTTTAAAAAACAAAAAACATATTGTACTTCCTGAAGGTTATGATGAACGTATTTTACGCGCTGCTGCAAGATTAATTGATGCTCACGTAGTAGAATTAACTCTTATTGGAGAAAAGGAAAAAATACAACAACGCTTAATTAAATATGATATTCCTTTGAATATTGATGATATAAATATTGTATCACCCCAAAAATCTCCTCACTTCAAAGACTATGTAGAAACGTTTTATGAACTAAGAAAACATAAAAATGTAAATTTAGATATGGCAAGAGATGCGATGTCTGATGTGTCTTATTTTGCAACGATGATGATTTACAAAGGGCATGCAGATGGTATGGTTTCAGGAGCAATTCATACTACAGCGCACACACTAAGGCCTGCATTACAATTTATAAAAACTAAACCTGGTGTAAATATTGTATCGTCAGTATTTTTCATGTGTTTAGAAGATCGAGTTTCTATTTTTGGAGATTGTGCCATTAACCCAAACCCTAATTCTGAACAACTAGCAGAAATAGCTATTTCATCCGCTAAAACTGCTCAAGATTTTGGAGTAGAACCAAAAGTTGCTATGTTATCTTATTCATCTGGTGCCTCAGGTAAAGGTGAAGACGTAGAACGTGTTAGAAAAGCCACCGAAATAGTAAAACAAAAAGCACCACATATAAAAATTGAAGGGCCAATTCAATATGACGCTGCTGTGGATATGCGCATCGGACAAAGTAAATTACCAGATTCTGAAGTAGCAGGACAAGCCAGCGTTTTAATATTTCCAGACTTAAACACAGGAAACAACACTTATAAAGCTGTACAACGTGAAACTGGCGCATTAGCTATTGGACCAATGCTACAAGGGCTTAATAAACCAGTAAACGATTTAAGTAGAGGCTGTACAGCAGATGATATTTATAGCACAGTAATAATAACAGCCATTCAAGCACAAGACCTTTAATTTATGCAAGTATTAGTTTTAAACTCTGGTAGTTCTTCTCTAAAATTTCAGTTAATTTCTATGCCAGAAAAAATGGTGCTTTGTTCTGGATTAATAGAACGTATAGGGCTAAATGATGCTATATTCAAATTCAAAACCGAAAAAGACAATATTGAAGTTTTTCAGTCAATTCCAAATCATAAAGTAGGCTTGGAATTGCTATCAAAACAATTACTAAATGCAGAAACAGGTATTATAAAATCTGTTGATGCAATAGATATTGTAGGCCATCGTGTAGTACATGGTGGTAAACATTTTACCAATACTACTGAAATTACTGAGGATGTAAAAGAAAAAATTAAAAACTTGTCCTCATTAGCGCCTTTACACAACCCTGCTAATTTAGAAGGGATAGAAGTTGCTGAGGCTATTTTCTCAAAAGCAAAACAAGTGGCAGTTTTTGATACGGCATTCCATCAATCAATTCCAGAATACGCATATAAATATGCTATCCCTAACGAATTTTTAAATGAACACCATATTCGCTTGTATGGTTTTCATGGAACAAGTCATAAATATGTTTCTGAAAAAGCTATTGAATTTTTAGAAAAAAAACACTCAAAAATAATTACTATCCACCTAGGAAATGGCTGCAGCATGACAGCTATTAAAGATGGCAAAAGCATAGACCACTCTCTTGGATTTTCGCCTGTAAATGGTTTAATAATGGGTACTCGATCTGGAGATATAGACCAGTCTATAATATTTCACTTAGCTAAAAAATTTAATTACAACCTAGACGAGATTAATACGTTACTACAAAAGAAAAGTGGCATGTTAGGCTTAACTGGTTTTAGTGATTTAAGAGATATTCAAGCTGAAGCCGAAAAGGGGAACGAAGATTGTAAACTAGCTTTACAAATGAATGCATACCGAATAAAAAAATATATTGGTAGTTATGCTGCTATTTTAAATGGTTTAGATGCCATTGTATTTACAGCGGGAATTGGAGAAAATTCTATTGAAATGAGACAACGAATTTGCGAAGATTTAGATTACTTAGGCATCACCATAGATACTAAAAAGAACAAAGTAAGACCAGATAAATTAACCGTTATAAGTGAAGATACTGCTAAAATTAAAGTATTAGTTATTCCAACAAATGAAGAGTTAGAAATTGCGAAACAAGCAGTAAATTTATTCGAAAATTAAACGACCATTATATTGCTCTTCAACATCAACAATTGGTGGCTTATTAACCGAAATTACATCACCTGTTCCAGAAATCAGACCAGTTAAAGATTGTTGCGGATTTAAAATCATATCATTAGAACTCCTATTCCAAATCGTTACATTTTCCGCTATTAAATCTCGTCCTTCAAAGCGTGATGTACCAGCAGCAAACGTAATATTTAAATTATTAGTTTCACCAGAAATAAAACAATTTGATAAGTTGTTAAAGACTAACCTAAAAGAGCTGTTATCTATCTGTAAATTAAAATTACCGCTAGTAAAAGTATCTGTTTGAAAAAAATCTTCAGATAGTATTACTAAATCTGGATATGTTAAAACACCATCCGAACTTATATCGTATTGCGTTGAACTTCTTATTTCAGTAATATTAGGTGATGTCACATATACTTTTGTAACACCGTATTCGCGCACGAAATTACAGGAATTATTATCTGTTAAAATTAATTGATTATTTAAAACGCTAATCTCAACATCATTTAATAAGTTCTTACCTGTTTCAACAATAACTCTTTGTTCTAGCCCTTGTTTTATAATTAACTCTACATCTCTATTTACAAGAATTTTATCAAAAGTTTCTAAAACAATTTCTTGTTGAACGATGCTTCCTGTTTTTTGAAAACAATCTGACGTGTTTTCACTATCACAAGCAAAAAACATACTAAACAAAACGATGTATTTTAAAACTTTCATATCAAGTAAAAACTTATTCTTCAAGAGTGTTCCCATTTTCATCCATGGGTAAAAAAGGATTAAAAGCAATTTCCCAAAGGTTGTCATCCATGTCAGCAACATAACTACTGTAACCTCCCCAAAACACCTCTTCTGGTCTTTTTACAATTTTAACACCTTTATTTTCTAGTATATCAATTAACTCATCAACCTCAGTTTTTGTTTTGGTGTTATAAGCTAAAGTAAAGGATTTAAAGCCAGAACCCTCATGACTTATAGTTGCATCTTCTGCTAATTTCTCTTTTGGGTATAAGGATAAAAGGACGCCATTTAACTGAAAAAAGACAATATTCTCATTACTTGATTTTGTTTTTTTCCAACCAAATTTATACTCATAGAAATCTGAAGCCTCTTCTAGGTTATTAACACCAAGTCCTACGATGGTTAATCTTTGTTCCATATTCAAAAGATTTTTTTATAATCTAATTCCAATTCCAAATTCTACAGCTTCAGCTTTAAACCCATGTGATTTTAACGTTAAAGCTCCAAACCATTTATTATTTATATAACGTTTTAAACCAACACGAACATAAGTGCGACCTTCAAAATCAAATGGGTAATATACATAATACCCTAACTGCGTTACTAATGATGTTTTATTAATAAATAACTCATGCCCTACAAACATACCTACCCTTTTATAATCTTCATCTCCTGTTACGTTTTCGCCAAGACCTGCGACACTTTGATAAAATATTAATTCTTTTAAAAATCTAGAGAAGAAAACATCTGTTCCAAACTGCAAAGCGCTTTTTCTATTAATTCTTTTGTCTGCATAAGCTGAAAATATGTAGAAAGGAAATTGTCCGCTATCAACAACATCACTCTCATTAAGACCAAACCTGAATGCTATGTTATATTTTATAGGTTGGGTGAATGATCTATCATCGTCATCTAAATTTTCCTCAAATTGAGAATCTTCTTCATTTAAATTATAGGTTACCCCCAAATTAAAAGCAATGGTGTTTGTACTTGCGTTTGGTGCTTTAAAATTAGCATTAGAATAATGAATTAAAGAAAAACCAGCTTGAACGCCAAATCTGTTAATAATTCGTTCCTTTTTATAATTTAACATCATAAAGGTACTACTCATTAATTTAGATCCATATGCAATATTTCTGAAGTTTTCAGCTTTATCGTAAGGATTATCAGTATAAGCTAACCCTTGTCCAACACGGAACATCAAGTTCCTATTAAAGAAATAAAAGTTATAATGAGCATACAAAGATGATACATTTCCCAGAACATCATTCTTCATGTTTTGGTAAATAAATGTGGTGCCTAATTCGGGGTAATTATAGCGCTCTTGCCACGCTTCAGAGCCATTTGTTTTTTTATTCCAACTTAAAATATAACCTTCAGGATGACCTTTAATTAAATGTAGAATATCGTTATTATGAAGTGCAATATTCCCTTTATAGTAACTTAAATCGAAATACGAATTAGCCTCATTTTCTTGTGAAAAAGATAGAAAGTAACTAATAAAAAATACACAGAAAAAAAGTAACCGCATTGGTAGATTTGCTTATTCAACAAATGTAAAAGAATTATTAAAACAATGCCGAAGCAATAGCTTTTATATTATCACTTTTACCCATTGAATAATAATGCAATACGGGAACACCAGCATCTAGTAATTCTTTAGATTGCTGAATGCACCATTCAACTCCAACCTGTCTTACCTGCTTATTATCTTTACATTTGTAAACTTCTGTAATTAAAGATTCAGGCAAATCAATTTTAAAAACTTGTGGTAACAATTGTAAATGTCTATTTACAGCAATAGGTTTAATGCCCGGAATTATAGGCACATTAATCCCTTCTTTTTTTGCAGCCTCAACAAAGTCAAAATACCTCTGATTATCAAAAAACATCTGTGTTACAACATAATCTGCACCTGCTTCAACCTTTTCTTTCAAGCGCTTTAAATCAGTTTTCATTGATGGTGCCTCTAAATGCTTCTCTGGGTAACCAGCTACACCAATACAAAAATCTGCTTTATCATCAACATCTATAACATCATGTAAATACCTTCCCGAATTTAAATTCTGTATTTGACTTACAAGTTGTGTAGCATAAGAATGCCCTCCTTTTGTAGCTTTAAAATATTGTTCACCTTTCATGGCATCACCACGTAAAGCCATAACATTATTAATGCCTAAGTAATGGCAATCTACTAACAAATACTCTGTTTCTTCTTTAGTAAAACCACCACAAAGCACGTGAGGCACAGTATCTACATTATATTTATGCTTTATTGCGGCGCAAATACCTAAAGTCCCAGGTCGCATTCTTGTTATCTTTCTATCAAATAGCCCCTCTTTTTCAATATAAACAAACTCCTCTCTAGAAGTTGTTACATCAATAAAAGGTGGCTCAAATTCCATCAAAGGATCTATATTGTTATATAATTCCTGAATATTCTTTCCTTTTTTAGGTGGAATAATCTCAAACGAAAACAATGTTTTACCGTTCGCTTGTTTTATGTGCTCTGTTACTTTCATCTATTATTATTTGTCATTATCGCTATAGCGAAACCTCTTCTATATTTATTTTTTGGGCGTTACCACAAGGGTCGGGCTTTCCGTTACAAGTCCTCGCACCTCTTTCATCGGGCTGTGGGCTTTTCTCTGCAATCCCTAACGCGGGTTATTCCGCCAAATTAGGGTGTAACCATTTTCTAGCTTTACTTTTGTCAATGCCTTTTCTCTCTGCATAATCAGTTAATTGATCATCTGTAATTTTGCCTAAACCAAAATATTTCGATTCTGGATTCGCAAAATAATAACCTGATACTGCTGCCGCTGGCCACATCGCTAAACTTTCTGTTAACGTTACACCTATTAATTTCTCAACTTCCAACAGTTGCCAAATCGTTTCCTTTTCTAAATGGTCAGGGCACGCAGGATAACCAGGTGCAGGACGAATACCTTTATAACTCTCCTTAATTAAATCTTGGTTTGTTAAATCTTCATCAGCCGCATAGCCCCAATGTTTTGTTCTTATTTGTTTATGCAAATACTCTGCAAAAGCTTCAGCAAAACGGTCTGCTATAGCCTGAGCCATAATCGCATTATAATCATCATCTTTAGTTCTGTAACTATCAGCCAATTCCTGTGCTCCAAAAATCCCCACACAAAATGCACCCATGTAATCTGTTTTACCAGACGCTTTTGGGGCAACAAAATCAGCTAAAGCATGATTTGGAATTCCTTCTCGTTTTTTTAATTGCTGACGCAATGTTCTAAAAACGGCAATTTCTTCACCTTTTTTCTGAACAGAAATATCATCTTCATTAATTGAATTTGCTTCAAATAATCCAAAAACTGCTTTTGGTTTTAAAGATTGTTTGGCTATTATTTGCTGAACCATGTCCTGAGCATCTTTAAACAAATGTGTGGCTTGATCACCAACCACCTTATCCGTTAAAATATCTGGATATTTACCATGTAAATCCCAACTTCTAAAAAACGGACTCCAATCTATAAACGGTAACAACTCTTTTAAACTCAATTGTTTCAACACTTGAACTCCTAATTCATTAGGTTTTACAATTTCAGAAGAATTCCAATCAATTTTATATTTTCTTTTTCTCGCTTCTTCTATAGAGATATACGATTTCTCTTTACCACGCTTTAAAAACTTAGTACGGAATTCATCATAATCAGCTTTCATCTTCGCCACATAAGCGTTTGATGTTTTCTTATTTAACAAATCGCCAACAACCGTTACGGCTCGTGATGCATCGTTTACATGCACTACTGCATTTTTGTATTGCGTATCAATCTTTACTGCTGTATGTGCTTTTGATGTTGTAGCACCGCCAATTAATAGTGGTACTTCTAAATTTTTATTTTGCATCTCCTTTGCTAAATACACCATTTCATCAAGTGATGGTGTAATTAACCCAGACAATCCAATAGCATCTACACGCTCTTTAATAGCAGTTTCAATAATTTTTTCAGGTGGCACCATAACACCTAAATCTACGATTTCGTAGTTATTACAAGCTAGTACAACACTTACAATGTTTTTACCAATATCGTGCACATCGCCTTTTACGGTTGCCATTAGTATTTTGCCAACAGGCTCCGACTTATCTGATTTTTCAGCCTCAATAAACGGATTTAAATACCCTACTGCCTTTTTCATCACACGGGCAGATTTTACTACTTGAGGCAAAAACATTTTGCCTGCGCCAAATAAATCGCCCACCACATTCATACCTATCATTAAGTTCCCTTCAATAACTTCAATAGGTTTCTTTGCAGCTAATCTTGCCTCCTCAATATCTTCAATAATAAAGGCATCAAGTCCTTTTACTAAAGCATGTGTAATTCTATCTTGTAATGGGTTTTCGCGCCACGATAAATCAACTGTTCGTTCTTTTGCTGAACCTTTTACTGTTTCGGCAAAATCTAATAGCCGTTCGGTTGCATCGTCACGCCTATCTAAAATGACATCCTCAACATGCTCTAATAAATCTTTTGGAATATCATCGTAAACCTCCAACATGGCAGGATTTACAATACCCATATTCATACCGTTTTGTATGGCATAATACAAAAACACAGAGTGCATAGCTTCGCGAACGGTATTGTTTCCTCTAAACGAAAAGGATACGTTGCTTACACCGCCACTAACCGAAACGTTTTCTAGGTTTTCACGAACCCATCGTGTGGCTTCAATAAAATCTATAGCGTTTCTGCGGTGTTCTTCCATTCCTGTTGCTACGGGAAAAATATTTAAATCGAATATGATATCTTCTGAAGGAAAACCAACTTTATGCACTAAAATATCATACGAGCGTTTTGCTATTTCTATGCGGCGCTCGTAATTATCGGCTTGCCCAACTTCATCAAATGCCATAACGATTACTGCTGCACCGTATCGCTTAATTTGAGTAGCTTCCCAAATAAACTTTTCTTCGCCTTCTTTAAGTGAAATAGAATTTACAACGCATTTTCCTTGCACAACTTGAAGACCTGCTTCAATGATTTCCCATTTTGAGGAATCGATCATCATAGGAACACGACAAATATCTGGCTCTGCAGCAATTAAGTTTAGAAAACGTACCATGGCTTCTTTTCCATCAATCAAACCATCATCCATATTAATGTCGACAATTTGTGCGCCACCATCTACTTGATGCCTTGCGATGTCTAATGCCTCATCAAATTTTTCTTCTTTAATCAAACGCAGAAACTTTCGAGATCCCGCAACATTAGTACGCTCTCCTACATTTATAAAATTGCTGTTTTCGTTTAGGATTAGTGGTTCTAACCCCGACAATTTCATGTATTTGGTTTGTTTTACTTTCATTATTAAAAGCCGCTAGCCCAAAGAAGGGATATATTTTCTAAAATTATTCTTTTCTATATAACTAATACCTGTTTGGATTTTTGAAACCCCACAGGTCTCATTTTTATTTAATGCGATGTTGAAACAACTTCAGCATAACGACGCGGTTTATACTTAGCCGCAATATCTGCAATTACCTTAATATGTTCGGGACTCGTACCACAACAACCTCCAATAATATTTATTAAATTTTTCTTTAAATATTCTTCAATTTGTGCACCCATTTCTTCTGGCGTTTCATCGTATTCTCCAAAAGCATTAGGTAAACCAGCGTTTGGATGTGCAGAAATAGCAAAGTCTGTTTTATTAGCAATCGCCTCTAAATGCGGTTGTAATAAATTTGCACCTAAAGCACAATTAAACCCAACAGACAACAATGGTACATGCGATACCGAAATTAAAAAAGCCTCGGCTGTTTGTCCGGATAAGGTTCTTCCAGAAGCATCTGTAATCGTACCACTTAACATGATTGGAATATCAATATTACGTTCTGCCTTCACCTCTTCAATAGCAAACAAAGCGGCTTTAGCATTTAACGTATCAAACACGGTTTCAACTAGTAATAAATCTACACCACCATCTACTAATGCTTCAATTTGCTGCTTGTATGCAATACGTAATTCATCAAAAGTTACGGCACGATATCCAGGATCGTTTACATCTGGCGACATGCTTGCTGTACGGTTTGTTGGCCCAATAGAACCTGCAACAAAACGCGGTTTGTGTGGTTCTTTAGCTGTAAATTCATCAGCTACTTCTCTAGCTATTTTAGCCGACTCGTAATTTAACTCATATACCAAATCTTCCATTTGGTAATCGGCCATAGCAATGGTAGTTCCCGAAAAGGTATTGGTTTCCACAATATCTGCGCCAACCTCAAAATACTTACCATGAATGGTTTTAATAGCTTCTGGCTGGGTGAGCGACAACAAATCGTTATTACCCTGTAGTGGTGTTGGATAATCTTTAAAGCGTTCGCCTCTAAAATCTTCCTCAGTAAATTTATACGCTTGTAGCATGGTACCCATGGCACCGTCTAAAACTAAAATTCGCTCTTGTAAAGCTTTATGTATGTTTGACATTTTTTATTTGTTATCTAAAATGTCATCAAGAAAAGTATGGAATTCACTTTTCGTTATCTTTCCAATACAAATTGTATTAGTAGAATTTAGCACCTTCTTTAAAAGATAAAGGGTTGCCAAGGTTTCATCGGGTCTAATCCCTCTACCTTTCTTGATAACTTTTAGTACGTTTATGAACTGAGGACAAAAATAACAACTATATTTTTCTTATCCTTAAAAATTTATCTTTTTATTCAAACAATGACGATGACAAATAACGATCACCTCTATCACAAATAATTGCAACGATTACACCTTCGTTAATTGATTCTGCGGTTTTTAAAGCACAATACATCGATCCGCCACTACTCATGCCTGCAAAAACACCCTCTTCTTTGGCTAATTTTATAGTAGTTGATTTCGCATCTTCTTCTGACACATCTATTACTGTATCTACTCTTGAGCGATCGAAAAACTTAGGCACATAATCTGGTGACCATTTTCTAATACCTGGAATTCTGGCTCCATCAGCAGGTTGTGCACCCACAATTTGAATATCTGGATTTTGCTCCTTTAAAAATCGAGATGTCCCCATAATAGTTCCTGTGGTACCCATTGTGGCTACAAAATGTGTAATCTTACCTTCGGTATCTCTCCAAATTTCAGGTCCCGTGGTTTTATAATGGGCTTTCCAGTTATCATCGTTTTCAAACTGATTTAAAAGTGTGTAACCTTTTTCATCTCTTAACTTAAACGCTAAATCTCTAGACCCCTCAATACCAACATCCGCAGGTGTTAAGATAACTTCAGCACCATAGGCACGCATCGTTTTTACACGCTCTTCGGTGGAATTCTCAGGCATTATAAGCACCATATTCAAACCTAAAAGCTTCGAAATAAAAGCCAAAGCAATCCCTGTATTTCCGCTAGTAGCTTCTACTAAAGTGCCTCCTTTTTTAATATCGCCGCGTTTTAGGGCTTCACTAATCATATTAAACGCAGGCCTGTCTTTTACACTTCCACCAGGGTTATTGCCTTCTAATTTTAAAAACAAACGCACGCCTTTTTTATTTAAAAGATGTGTTGCCTCAACTAATGGCGTATTTCCAATCTGGCCAATTATACTATTCTCGTATGCCATTCTTTTTCGGTCTTATTTTTATTTCTGTTTGATACGTTACTAACGAGTTTTCTGGAACAGATTCTGTAATCCAAACATTAGCTCCAATTGTACTTCCTGCACCAATTACAATATCGCCCCCTAAAATAGTTGCGTTGGCATAAATACATACATTATCTTCAATGGTTGGATGTCTTTTTGTGGATGCCATACTTTTAGATATCGAAATTCCTCCTAAAGTTACACCTTGATAAATTTTTACATTTTTTCCAATAATAGATGTCTCGCCAATTACAATTCCCGTTCCGTGGTCAATATAAAATGACTCTCCAATATTAGCTCCCGGATGAATGTCAACTCCTGTTACCCCGTGCACATATTCACTCATCATTCTAGGTAAAATATAAACACCCAATTTGTGTAGCGCATGACTTAATCTGTAAATAGAAATAGCATAAAAACCAGGATATGCCATATAAATTTCCGCTAAGGAGTGTGACGCTGGGTCGTTCCTTTCAAAAGCAATAGCATCCAAGTCCAACTTTTTTCTAATATCTGGAAGTTGTTTTTTAAAAACACTCCAAATTTCACTACCATTTTCTATATCTAATTTCGAAACTATTTTAAGAAATGTTTTCTCCAAATAATCCTCATGTACCTCTTCTTGTTCACAATCGAACAAAGAATAAAACAATCTTTTTGTGAATGTTTTAGCAGTATCTTTTAAGCAAACATTATAACTTTTCATCCTTCAAAATTTCAATTGATAAAAATAAAACTAATCCCTGAATAATCGAGTTTTACTAAATAATAAATCCCGCAGTTTTTAAAGAAACACACGGGATTGTTTAATTATTTATATAAATTAAATTTTAATTTATAGCTTGTACAACCGCTTTTGGTGCTTCTTTTCTCGTACCATCAAAACCATTAACGCCACTTACCGTTGTGTATTTTAATACAAATTTCTTACCTGGATTAATAATTTTATATGCTGCTTGACACATTATCGTTGCCTCATGAAAACCACACAATATCAATTTTAATTTTCCTGGATAGTAATTACCATCTCCAATAGCAAAAATACCAGGAATATTAGTTTGATAATCCAGAGCATTATTAACCTTAATGGCATTTTTCTCAATATCTAATCCCCAATTAGCAATAGGTCCTAATTTTGGAGACAACCCAAATAAAGGAATAAAATGATCGGTTTCAAACCTAATTGGTTCTTCATCTTTTTTGGTAATCTCTAAAGCTTCAACCTTACCATCTCCTAAAATATCAGTAACCTCAGCAGGTGTAATCAATTTAATTTTGCCCTCATTCTTTAGTTCCTGAACCTTTTCTACAGAATCTAAATGCCCTCTAAATTCGTTACGTCTGTGTATTAATGTTACACTTTTTGCTACATCAGCTAAAAAGATACTCCAATCTAAAGCAGAATCACCACCACCAGCAATAACTACGTTTTTATCACGGTACATTTCTGGTTCCTTAATCATGTATTCCACACCTTTATCCTCGTACTTAGCAAGGTTTTCAAGTTGAGGTTTTCTAGGTTCAAAACTTCCTAAACCACTTGCAATTGCCACAACTGGTGCTTGATGTTTAGTACCTTTATTTGTAGTTACAATAAAAGTACCGTCATCTTGCTTTTCAACAGTCTCAGCGCGCTCACCTAAAGTAAACCCAGGCTCAAACTGTTTTCCTTGCTCTAACAAATTATCAGTTAAATCTCCGGCTAAAATTTCTGGAAAGCCAGGAATATCATAAATAGGTTTTTTTGGATACAATTCTGAACATTGTCCACCAGGTTGTGGTAATGCGTCAATTAAATGACATTTTAATTTTAATAATCCTGCTTCGAATACAGTAAATAACCCTGTAGGCCCCGCGCCAATTATAATTATATCTGTCTTAATCATTTTAAGATTCTTTTTTTTCTATTAATCCTTTTGTGAATTCGTTTAGTGTTTCTACTTTTTCTTCAAAATCACCTTTTATTGTTTTTCTGTACTCGTTTAAATTTTTCACTAAATCGTCTACATTTTCAGGAATGACATCTTCAAAAAACTGTCGCAAACGTTTGGCCGTTGTTGGCGATTTTCCGTTCGTACTTATAGCTACTTTAACATTGCCTTTTGTAACTATACCTCCCATATAAAAATCGCAATATGGAGGGTTATCAGCTACGTTTACCAATTTAGCCTCAGCACGACAATCTTTCCAAACCTGAACATTTACTTCAGGAATATCTGTCGTAGCTACAACCATATGCTTGCCAATTAAATACTTTTTTTTGTAAACATCATCAACTAATGTTACACAGCCTTTTTGAGCAAGCTTTCTAGTACCTTCTCGAAACATAGGCGATACCATAGTTACGTGGGCATCTGGACTAGATTTTAATAAGAATGTTAGTTTTTCTTCAGCTACATTTCCACCTCCAACAATCAACACATTCAAGCTTTTAACTTTCAAAAAAATAGGATACAAATTATTTCTTTCCATAATTTATTCCTTATAAACTTTACTATAAATTGAACTTAGTATTGCTCTTTCTTTCACTACATCACCAATAATTATAATTGCTGGGTTTGCTAGTTGCTGCTCTTCTACTATCTTTTCAATTGTGTCGATGGTTCCAATGCCTACGTTTTCATTAGCTCTTGTACCATTTTGAATGATAGCTATTGCAGTATCTTGTCTATTTTCTTTTGAAAAAATAGCAACGATTTTAGAAAGCTTACCCATGCCCATTAAAATCACAACCGTAGCTGTAGATTTTGCTGCAAGAGCAACATCTCCTGATAGTTGATGCTTTTTAGTTGTACCTGTAATTACCCAAAAACTTTCGGATGCACCACGTTTTGTTAACGGAATACCTTGATATGCAGGCACTGCCATTGGCGACGAAATACCAGGAACCATATATGTTTCTAAACCAAACTGACGTACATAATCAATTTCCTCAGCACCACGACCAAAAATAAAGGGATCGCCTCCTTTTAATCGCACTACATGTCCTTTTTCTTTGGCTTTTGAAACAATTAAATCATTAATCTGTTCTTGCTGAAATGCATAACAACCCCTACGTTTCCCTACAAAAATAAGTTCTGCATCTTTGGAAGCATACTTTAATAAAGACTCGTTGATTAACGCATCGTAAAGAATAACATCAGCAGATTCAATAGCCTTAATTGCTTTTAAGGTTATTAAATCTTCGTCTCCCGGACCCGCACCTACAACCGTTAATTTAGGGATTATTAAACTCATTTATATATTTTAAACAGCTTCCTTTTCTAGTTGAGTTTCCAGAGCTCTGTAAGCTCTAACTTTACCTAAAAACTGATTTGCATTGTCAATATACTTTGTTGCAAATTCTGCTGTTGGTGCAAATTTATTAATTTGATATATCATTTCAGAGAAAGATGTCCCTAAATCTATTCTTCCACTAGTAATAAATAACTCGTCAAAGTCTTTTATAATTCCTGCATGGGTATTGGTCTTCATGTTTTCTGCTAGCAATAATGCTTTTGCAGAATTAACTAAAGATTGGTATGCTAAATAAATAGCTCCGGAATACACACCGTTTTGAAAAGATTCTTTTGCATTATCAATTTTCTCTTCACTTTCAAAAAACAACGTTGCAATTAAATCGATAACTACCCCTGCACATTCTCCAATTCCAATCTCCTTAACGTATTTTTCATCTTCGCCCCAATCGATAAAATCGGCTTGGGTTAAATTTGTAGCATCTTGTAAATCATTTAAGAAATCGTAGAAATATTTTTCGCCTTTTTCTTGGTAGTATTCAACAAACTGTTTTCCGTTAGCATTCGCTTCAAAATCATTTAAGATTCTACGTAATGCTTCTGGCCCTCTTTTACTTGGCACTTTTACTACTTTATCTGCAAACGTTGCATTTCCATCGCCTTTATTTCCTCCTCCAAGTAAAACTTGTAATGCAGGTGCAACCAACTTATCTGGTGTACGAACCGTCATGCCTTGAAAACCAATATTTGCCATATTGTGCTGTCCACAAGCATTCATACAACCACTAATCTTAATAACAAGATCTTCGTTTTTTAAATATTGTGGGTATTCCGCTTTAATAACACGCTCTAATTCCACAGCAATTCCTGTACTACTTGCAATACCTAAATTACAGGTATCTGTACCTGGACAAGCTGTAATATCAACAGCTTTATTATAACCTGCCTCAACGAAACCTAATTTTTCTAATTCTGTATAGAAAAATGGCACTAATTCTCTTTTTACAAAAGGAATTACTATGTTTTGGCGTAATGTTAAACGTACTTCTCCAGCTCCGTATTTATCAACTAAATCAGCCAATAAACGTGCTTTATCTGTATAAAAATCACCTAATAAAACCTTTATACCTATGGCTACATAACCTTCCTGTTTTTGAGGAATTAGGTTAGTCGACTTCCAAGTTTCAAAGGCTTTTTGATCTTTAATTGTTACTTCAGGAATATCAGCAATCTCAACTGGTGTAGAAGCAACGTAAGCATCCGCATCAATAGCTACACTTTTAAATTCAATCGCTTTTTGCTCTTCAGCTATCAAATCTCTAAACGCTTCTAATCCGATATCTTTTACTAAAAATTTCATGCGCGCTTTGGCACGACTTTTACGCTCGCCGTAACGGTCGAAAACACGTAAAACACCTTCCATTATTGGAATGATTTTATCTGTCTCTACAAAATCAAACAACACATCTGCATGACGTGGTTGAGAACCTAGGCCACCTCCCACCATAACTTTAAAACCACGAACACCATTCTTTACTTTAGCAATGTAACCTATGTCGTGCAAATAAGATAAACCTGTATCTTCATCAGTAGACGAAAAAGACACTTTAAATTTACGTCCCATTTCTTGACAGATAGCGTTACGTAAAAAGAATTTATATAACGCATCTGCATAAGGCGATACATCAAAAGGTTCATCAACATCAATACCTGCAGTTTCAGAAGCTGTTACATTTCTTACCACGTTTCCACAAGCTTCACGAACGGTAACATCATCTTTTTCTAACTCTGCCCAAAGCTCAGGCGTTCTGTTTAAATCCACATAGTGAATTTGAATATCTTGACGCGTAGTAATGTGTAATCGTCCTCTTGAATATTCATCAGAAACCGCAGCAATTCTACGTAATTGGTTGCTCTTCAACTTACCGTAAGGCACTTTTATACGAATCATTTGTACGCCTTCCTGACGCTGACCGTAAACACCACGTGCTAAACGCAAACTTCTAAATTTTTCCTCGTCGATTTTACCATTATGAAACAACTCAATTTTTTGAGCTAATTCTATAATGTCTTTTTGGACTATCGGATTTTCTATTTCTGTTTCGAAACTTCTCATCTTCTTTTTCTTTTTATTGGATAAATCCGGCTCCAACCGTATTATTTGACTGTGCATCAATTAAAATAAAAGACCCATTAGTTCTATGATTTTTAAACTGATCGTAAAAAATAGGCTTGTTCAATTTAAATGTTACTGAAGCAATATCATTAATACCTAAACCAGTAACATCCTTTTCAATACCTGAATAATCTGGATTAATTTTATGATTGATTCGATCTACTTTGGCCAATACTTTATTAATTCCATGTTGAACAATATACTTTCCTCCAGGGTTTAACTCATCTGAATCCATCCAACATACATTGGCTGTAAATTGTTTATCAATCGTTGGTAAATCGTTTTCTTTAACAATCATGTCGCCACGACTTACATTAATATCATTTTCTAAAGTGATGGTTACCGATGATCGTCTTGATGCCGTTTCATACTTTTCATCATAGAAATAAATATCTTTAATTTTTGAACGCGTTTTAGATGGTAGCACAATAATATCATCACCAACAGTTAAATCGCCACCATATACTTTTCCAGCATATCCTCTGTAATCATGAAAATCTTCCGTTTTTGGACGAATTACATATTGCACAGGGAAACGTGGTGTACCAGCATTGAAAATATCTGCTTTGTCTAATTGCTCTAAATGTTCCAATAATGCTTCACCTTCATACCAAGGCATTGATTCAGATTTATTTACAACATTATCTCCCTTTAAAGCACTTACAGGAATGAATGTGATTTTTTGATCTTGATAATCTCTTTTACTCATCAATTCAGAAAAATCAGCTTTAATCTTATTGTAAACTTCTTCAGAGTAATCTACCAAATCCATTTTATTAATGGCAACTACTATATCTTTTACTCTTAATAAGTTATTGATGAAAAAGTGTCGATTGGTTTGCTCAATAACACCTTTTCTCGCATCAATTAAGATGATTGATGCTTGAGATGTTGATGCTCCTGTAACCATGTTTCTGGTATACTCGACATGGCCAGGTGTATCTGCAATGATGTAACTTTTCTTTTTCGTTGAAAAATAAATATGTGCAACATCAATAGTAATACCTTGTTCTCTTTCGGCAACTAAACCATCCGTGGCTAAAGAAAAATCTAAGTAATCGTATCCTCTTTGTTTACTCGTTTTTTCAATGGCTTCTAACTTATCTGTAGTTAAGGATTTTGTATCATAAAGAATACGCCCTATTAACGTACTTTTTCCATCATCTACACTTCCTGCTGTTGCTATTTTTAATACTTCCATTTTATATGATAACCTTCTAAAGAAGGATTGTTTTTTGTTGATTTGTTTTTAGAAATAACCTTGTTGTTTACGTTTTTCCATTGCGGCTTCAGAGCGTTTGTCATCAATACGAGCACCGCGTTCTGATATTGAAGAATCTCTAATTTCTTCAACGACTTTATTTATGGATACAGCGTCAGATAATACAGCAGCTGTACAACTCATATCGCCAACAGTTCTAAAACGCACCATTTCTTCAATTACTTCTTCATTTTCATCTCTATAAACAATACCATCTTCAGCAGACCAAATCATACCGTCTCTTAAAAACACTTTGCGTTTGTGTGCAAAATAAATAGACGGAATTTCAATATTTTCTCTTTCTATGTAAGACCAAACGTCTAACTCTGTCCAGTTTGAAATTGGAAATACACGTACATTTTGGCCATGATCTATTTCTCCATTCAACATATCAAACAATTCCGGTCTTTGGTTTTTCTCATCCCATTGTCCGAAATCATCACGTACAGAAAAAATACGCTCTTTTGCTCTTGCCTTCTCTTCGTCTCGTCTTGCTCCCCCTATAGCTGCATCAAATTTAAATTCTTCTAAAGCATCTAATAATGTTGTAGTTTGCAACATATTTCTACTTGCGTAACGTCCAGATTCTTCTTTTACTTTACCTTGATCGATAGAATCTTGCACATTTCTTACAATAAGCTCTAAACCTAATTCTTTACATAAACGATCTCTGAATTCTATAGTTTCAGGGAAGTTATGCCCAGTATCAATATGCATTAAAGGAAAAGGTACTTTTGCAGGATAGAAAGCTTTCACAGCTAATCTTACCAAAGTAATTGAATCTTTCCCTCCAGAGAATAACAATACAGGTTTTTCAAACTGTGCTGCAACTTCTCTCATGATATAAATCGCTTCGTTTTCGAGCGAATTGATATGTGATGTATCTTTTTTCATAATATCTTATTTAAGCGTGTAAACCACACTCTCTATTTTCTAATGCTTTTGTTGGATCAAAGTATTTAAATTCGTTTGATAGGTTGTTTTCTTCTAAATAGATATCTAATTTTTCATCAGACCAATAGTAAAACGGACTTACTTTTAAAACACCATCTTTACTTAAACTAAAAATACCAATACTATTTCTAAATGCTGTTTGCCCTTGACGCAAATTTGTAAACCATACGTTTGGCTTATGCTCTTTCATTGCTCTTTTAAAAGGCTCAAGCTTTACTTGCTCTGTAAACAAAGCATGCTCTGGAGCATCAATACTAGGAATCCCCATAACCACATCTCTGTGTGCAGATGTTTGTTTTGGCACATATAAAGACACATTTAAGTTTAAATCTTTAATGACTTGTTCTGCGTGTTTATAGGTTTGTGGTGTATTATAACCTGTATCACACCAAACCACAGGAATATTAGCTTCTATTATACTAACAGCATGTAGTATAGCCGCTTCGTAAGGTCTAAAATTAGTTGTTACAACTGCTTTTTCATTAAGCTCAAAGGCCTTCTGAATAATTTCAGCCGGCGTTGCTTTCTTAAAGCTTTTATTTAATTCCTCTATTTGATTGTTTGTAAACATGGTCTCTTGTCTAATTATTTTCCCCATTTGATAGTATTCCAAGCACGTTCGTGAAAGAAATACAAAATCATTTTAGATACAAACTCTACAGAAGCAATTGCTACTGCTGTTGATGCTTCTCCAGTAATTAACCAAGATAAAGCCAAGGTATCTAAAGTTCCAATAATTCTCCAACTAATAGTTTTAGCTAGACTACGCTTGATTTTTTCAGATTTTCCTTTTTTAGCTGAAACTTTTTCAACTTTAGCATTTCTATTTAAAACTGTATCTATAATCATCTTAAATAATTTAAATATATTATTCCTATCAATTTACTAGGGATTACAAATGTAATATATTATACAACACAAAAAAGAGATTTAACAACTTTTTAGAATAATGAAATAAAATTTAGTTTAATTCGAAAAGAATAGAAGAAAAAAAGCTGAATAATGAGAATTATTCATTGGATAAATCCTCTAAAGTAGTATTTCTAAATACGCTAAGGGTATTATCTCGAACTTGTATCATGAGTTTGTGAACGCTACACAAGTTTTCATCAGGGCAATCATCACATTTTTCATAATAATTTAAGCTTACGCAAGGTACCATGGCAATAGGACCTTCAAGAACACGCATCACATCAGTCATTTTAATTTCAGAAGGTTCATTTCTTAAATAATAGCCTCCGTGTTTTCCTTTTTTTGAACCTAAAATTCCTGCTTTACGAAGTGTGAGTAAAATACTTTCTAAAAACTTTTGAGGTATTTGTTCGCTTTTGGCAATAACGCTTACACGAACTGGCATATCGTCCTTGCTTCTTGCGATATAAGTTAGTGCTTTTAGTCCGTATTTGGTTTTTTTAGATAGCATTATGCTAATATAGATAATTTAGTTTTTGCACACTAAAACTAAAGAAACATTTAAAAATACTGTCCTATTCCAAATACAAATCCATTACCTCCATTTCCTGTTAAATTAATCCCATAATCAAAACGTAAAACAGCATTAAAGATATATTTATGAATAAAGCGTACTCCTAAACCAGAATAGATTCGGGTTGTATTTTTAGAAAAGGTATCATTAAAATTAGCATCTGCTCGTTGTACACCACTTACATCCAAAAAACTATTGCCTTGTAAAACGAACCAACCTTTTTCTAAAAGCGTGTGTCTATATTCACTATTTAAACTAACAATAGCAGAACCTCTATCAACAATATTTCCAACACCTCGTGTGTTTAATTGGTTATCTATTATTAATGGGGCGAAAGCACTATTTTCTATTGGGTTACTAAATTGTAATTGTAGTTGGCTTGCAAAATTACCCTTAATGCCAATTCTTTTAAAATATTGAGTTGTATTATTTATAATGAAATCTGTTTGCAGTAGTGCATTACTTTTATTGAATACAGTTGCTTCAAAAAGATTTCTAAATCCTGAAACATTTTGGTATTGAATATCTAAATCTACATATTCGTGAGAACCTCTAAATGCTGTTCTTTTAATATTTGGTTGCGCTATATTACTTTCACCCGCATCTTGTTCTCCTAATAAAATATAATCTTCTTCAGATGTTCTAACACCAAACTCAAACCTATTATTAAAATTCAACTCATAAAATAATATCGTTTCAAAGCCTTTATTACTAAAAATAAAATCTGTGGTATTATCACTATTATTTGGGTCGAAAAAAATAGGTTGTTGCGAACTATCGTCCATATAATTAATTCCTAAACCTAACTTGTTTGTAAACAAATATGGGTGTTCTAGAAACACACCAAAAGCATTAAAAACTTCCTTTTTAAAAAAGCCTCCAAAAATTATATTTCTTCCTAAACCGTTAAATTCAAATGCTGAAAATCTATACGAAAAACTATCATCCGCTGCTTGCCCTACTCTAACACCAGGAATAATACTAAAATTCTCTTCAACTATATATGTAATTTTATAACCTGCATCACCAACAAATTCAACTTTGTAATCAGCAAACGCTATACCATCTAAACGTTTGAAACGTTCTATGTCTGTTACTACAATAACACTATCGATTTCTTGACCTGCTTTTACTTTGGAAATTCGTGTTAAGAAACTTGCTTTGGTTTTTTTTAGGCCTTCAAAATTTAAACTTTCTACCTTGAATTTGGTTTGAGCAAAACTTTGAAGACTAGAGCAAACTAATAGAAGAATTATAAAAATACTTTTATATCTCGATATCACAATCATTTTTTTTAATTGTAAGTCGAGATAGTTAAAAAGAAATTACTTGATGAAGAATTATTATTTCAAATTAGAAAAAATTGTTTCATAAATAATCTGTTTAAGAGAAAGTTAAGATGTAGTATGCGATTTATCTAAAGCATAAAACGTAGCTTGAACAAAATCGTCTGCATCGCCTGAATTATTTTGGTTATAAACTCCTGCCTTAAAATACATGTATTGCCCTCCAACATTAAACCCACTATTCACCATATTAATCGTTTTGACAACATTATCTTTTCCTTCTCTGAAAATAATAACCGTTAGTACGTCTCCAACTGTTTTTATTCTGTAGCTAAATTTTTCATTAAGTGCAATGCCGTCTGAGGGATTTGAGGCACTACTGCTTCTCGAACCAATCATTTCATGCCATTGTTCATCACCTCTACCTGGTGTAGGTTCGTGTGCAAAGTAGATTGATCCAAGTGCGTTGTTTGGTAACTTTCTGTAGTATAAACGTATGGGTTCATCATCATTGGCATGTATTTGCCCAATAATTACTCTACCAACCTGATTACTATTTCCTGTTGTAGTTACATAATTTACAGCTAGTGTAGCATTCATTTCACCATCGTAACCAAATGCTGCATTTTTATCAGTCTGAGGAGCTGTACCAAACACCCAATTATTTTTAGTTACACCCTGAGCTTTTATACCAGTATTAGTACCTCTTAACATTTCGCGAAATTCTACACGTGTGTAGCTTGTATTTGTGGATGTTTTAAAACCATCAACAGGACATTTAAATACCATACCACCATCATCTGAAGTATAGAAATATTTATTGTTTTCGTATTTGTTATTAAGTTCCGCAACGGCAATATTTAGTGATGTACCATCTCCTTCATTTTCTGGGATGCTTAAATTCCATGTTGACAAATCAAAGTTTTCAGAAGGGGTTTTGTTCGGATCTAAGGCTTGAGGATTTGTTGTTGTATCTGGATTTTCTGTTTCTCCTATTTCTTCTTGTTCAACCTCCTTATCATCTGTTGGCTCAGAACTACTGCAGCATATTAAAAAAGTAGACACCACTAAAAGGGAAAAAATATATACTATTTTCTTCATAACATGTTTTTTTACAAAAATAGGAACTTAAAATCAAAATTGGTTAACCAATTTAAAAAAATCCTTATAAATCACTGAAAACATGAATTTCAACCATAAAAATCTATCCAATTTTCATCCAAATAGAAAACTAGTAAACTAAAAATCCAGTATTGATTTAAATGAATTAATAAAGCTTACCCCAAAGCCTGCTCCAAATCAGTAATAATATCATCAACATGTTCCAATCCAACGGAAACACGCACCATACCATTCGTAATACCAGCAGCAGCTTTCACTTCAGGTTCAACTTTTGCGTGCGTAGTACTTGCAGGATGTGTTACAATAGTTCTCGTATCTCCTAAGTTAGCCGAAAGTGAACACATTTTAATAGCATTCAAAAACGTTCTACCACCATCTAAACCACCTTCCACTTCAAAAGCTACAATATTACCACCAAGCTTCATCTGTTTTTTAGCGATATCATATTTTGGGTGCGACTTCAAAAACGGATATTTCACCCATTTAACTTTAGGGTGCGCTTGCAAATATTCTGCTAATTTTAAAGCATTTTCACAATGCTTTTCAACACGAATCGCCAAAGTTTCCAAAGATTTTGACAACACCCAAGCATTAAACGGACTCATAGCTGGCCCTGTTAATCTAGAAAACAAATAAATCTCGCGAATCAAGTCCGCTCTACCAACCGTAACACCACCTAAAACACGCCCTTGGCCGTCCATTAATTTCGTAGCCGAATGAATTACCAAATCTGCCCCAAACTTTATCGGGTTTTGTAAATACGGTGTTGCAAAACAATTATCAATTACCAACAGCAAATCGTGCTTTTTACAAATAGCACTCAGCGCTTCCATATCTAAAACATCAACCCCAGGATTTGTTGGCGTTTCTGCATAAATAAACTTGGTATTGGGTTGAATTAAATCCTCAATTGCTTCAACATCATTAATACTAAAATACGAACATTCAATATTCCACTTTGGGAAGTATTTAGTAAACAACCCATGAGTTGCACCAAATACCGAGCTACAAGACACCACATGGTCGCCAGCATCCAGCAAGGTCGCAAATGTAGAAAACACCGCAGCCATACCACTCGCAAACGCAAAACCCGCCTCTGCGCCTTCCATCGCGCACACTTTATCTACAAATTCGTTTACATTCGGGTTGCTGTATCGGCTGTATAAATCGCGCTGTTTTTCCTCCGCGAAAGAAGCTCTCATGTCCTCCGCATCGTCAAATACAAACCCCGACGTTAAGTACAGGGGTACAGAATGTTCCGAAAATTGAGATCTTTCACTCTGCGTTCTTATCGCGTCGGTTTCAAATTTTTTATGGCTCACTTTAATTCTTTTTTTTTAATTTTTAATTATTTGGGCATTCCCCTTTCGGGTCGGGCTTTCCGTTCCAAGTCCTCGCACCTCCTTCGTCGGGCTGTGGGCTTTCCTCTGCAATCCCTAATGCACTTGTTTGCTGGGGTTTAGTTTTAAACCTAAGCTTATTTTTTGTAAGCTTTAGTTCTATTAACCCACCCCTAACCCCTCCAAGGAGGGGCACTCATACGCTTTAATTTATTTAAAACGCGAGATTTCAATAAGACCTGTCAGGTCTATTTAATCTTTTGATTATTTTACGCTAACATATAAATTTGTTGGAACCTGTATTTCTTCATTTTCTTTGTTATTAATTTTAAAAACAGCTACCAACTTAATATTGTACTTTCCTACTTTTTCTGGAATAAAATTATATATGAATTCATTATCTGTGAGGCTTTCGTAAATCAGCTTATCAAGTTTACCATCCCTAGTAGTTGTATAAACATCATAATTCGGCAACTTTTCAAGATAGTTAAAACAGAATTTCACTTCACTTTCTTCGTGTATAATAAACTCAGACTTAGCAGTCAGCCCGATAATATTCGAATTTAAAACTTTATTATACGCCGATTTAGAAATCGAATCAACGAGTTTTTTATTTTGAATTTCAAGCTCAGCGATTCGAGTATTTAGTTCCAAAATTTTCTCTTTATTACAAGAAGAAAACAAAGTGAGAAATATTAAAATTAATCCAAAGGTTGCTTTTTTCATATTTTTACCTAATTAATATGCTTACTCAACCGCAAAATATCACCAAAAACTCCGCGTGCGGTAACCTCAGCACCAGCGCCCGCTCCTTGAATTACTATAGGTTGTTCGCCATAACTTTCGGTAAATATTTCAAAAATAGCATCAGAGCCTTTTACATGGCCCAACGTGCTGTCCTCTGGAATAGATACTAATTTCACTTCCAAATTCCCTTTGTCTTGCGATAAATCTCCAGATAAATCACCAACATAACGCAATACATGACCTTCTTCTTGATTATCTTTCAATATTTGATACTGCTCATCTAAAACCTCTAACTGACTCAAAAACTCCTCTACCGAAATATCTCTATAGGCTTCAGGAATCAAATTCAAGACTTCCACATCTTCAAACTCATTTTGTAAATCTAATTCTCTTGCTAAAATCAATAGTTTTCTAGCCACATCGTTTCCAGAGAAATCTTCACGCGGGTCGGGTTCTGTAAACCCTTTATCAACCGTTTCTTGAATAATGGCACTAAACGGCTTGTCTTCCACAGAAAAATTATTAAACAAATAACTCAACGTCCCCGAAAACACGCCACGAATTCTCGTGATATTTTCTCCAGATTCGTGCAATAACTTAATCGTGTCAATTAACGGTAAACCCGCACCAACCGTTGTTTCGTATAAATACTGTTTATTGTTTTTGGCTAATTGTACTCGTAATTCAGTATAAAACTCGTGCGAAATGGTATTCGCTATTTTGTTGGACGATACCAAATCGAATCCCGCTTCAACTAACGGAATATAATTGGTATAAAACTCCGAACTCGCCGTATTATCTACCGCTATCAAATTCTCTAAATGATGATTTTTTGCATAAGTAATAACATCGGCAATAGAACTCTTGTAAGTGCTCGAAGCTATAGCATTCTCCCAATTGGCATTCGCACCATTTTTATCCAATATCAATTTTCTAGAATTCGCAATCGCAAAAACATTTAAATTAATGCCTTTGCGTTTTTCAATATCATCTTTCGATTTTAATATCTGATTAATCAATGCGCCACCAACGCCACCATGACCAAAAATGGCAATATTTATCTTTTTAGAAATCCCGAAAACCTCACCATGAACTACGTTTACTGCTTTGTGTAATTGCGATTTCTTCACCACCAAACTCACATTCTTGCCCGTAACCGTATTATTAAACAATAAGGGTGTAATCTGGTTTTTAATTAAAGCATTAAACGGTTTATGAAACGAACTTAACTCAATTCCAATAATCGAAATAACCGCAACATCATCAATAACATCAATTTTATTGACATCTTGCGAATAGAAATCGCTTTCAAACTCTCGCTCTAAAGCAATAACTGCTTGGGTAGCTTGGTCTGCATCAATAATCAATCCGATGCCTCTTTCTGAAGAACCCTGAGACACAATGCTCACGCTAATACCGTATTTGCTTAACGCTCCAAAAATTCGGGCATCTACACCAATTTTTCCTAATAAGCCACGCCCTTCTAAATTCAACAAGGCCACATTATCTAAAATAGATAACGACGTCACTTCTTTAGTGCTTGGTCTTGCAGTAATTAGCGTCCCCTCGTCATCAGCATTAAAGGTATTTAAAATACGTAAGTTGATGTTTTTTTCAACTAAAGGAATAATGGTTTTAGCATGTAACACAGACGTTCCAAAATTGGCTAGTTCATTAGCTTCACTAAAAGATAATTCTCTAATTTGTTTTGCATCAGGAACCAACCCAGGGTCTGCGGTATAAATTCCACTAACATGTGTATAATTTTGTAATTCTTCTGCATCTAAAAAATTTGCGATTAAAGCAGCAGTATAATTACTACCGTTACGTCCTAAAGTGGTGGTTTCATTCTTTAAATTTGACGCAATAAAACCAGCCACTACATTAACCACACCTTTATTGGCATTAAAATAGGCCTGTGTATTTTCTTTTGAAATTTTTGATAATGGTTGTGCATTGCCAAAAGATTCATCCGTTTTTATAAGTTCTCGCGCGTCAGTTGCTTGAGCTTTTACTCCATGCGCATTCAATAAATTTGCAATCAGTTTTATAGATAACAATTCGCCTTGCGCCAATATATTATCCTTGGTTTTTTTACTGTAATCTCGTAACAGGCTAACTCCTTCAAACAACTTATCTAAAACTGAAAATTCTTCAGAAAAATCTATGGTTTTTAAAGGCTCAATTTGATATGCTTTAAACGCTTCTAAATCCTCTTGATACGACGCTCCTTTTAGCGCTTTATTCAAAATAGCATCTAAATCATCTGTTGCTGAACCTCTTGCAGAAACCACAACAGAAATTCTATCACCAGCTTCCACTTTATTTTTTATAATTGAAAGTACTGTTTCTAAGCCTTTTCCGTTGGCTAAAGATTTACCTCCAAATTTTAATACCTTCATTGGTTTTCTTTTAGAATGTGGCACAAAAATGCCTTCTACAATTTTTTCAAGTTGATCGTATTCCATTAAAAATGCATCGTGCCCGTGCACCGAATGTATTTCGTTATACGTCACATTAGGATGTGTTAAGGCCAACTGTTTATGGGTTTCACGGTTTTCTTCAGCAGTAAAAAATAAATCAGAATCTACACCTACAATATGGATTTTGGCTTCTATATTTTCAAGCACATTAAAGTTACTAGAACGACCTTTAGTCACATCAATAGACTTTAATAACTGATTCATCAATTTATAAGCTGATAACTGAAACCGTTCCTGCAATTTTTTTCCATGATGCAACAACCAACTTTCGACATTAAAAATTTCTAAATCATCATTTTTAGAACGCTTAAAACGTTCTTTAAACGACTCTGGCGTGCGGTAACACAACATAGCATGCATACGCGCATCGTGTACAGGATGCTTAGAGTTTAATAAGAATTGTTCTTGTATTTGGCAGTTGGCAATCAACCAATCGGTAGATTTCCAATCGGTAGCCACAACTACCAAATGCTCTGTGAAATCAGGTTGTAACACCGCCATTTCCCAAGCAATACCACCGCCTAAAGAGCCGCCAATTGTGGCGAATAATTTGCCAGTACCTAGCACTTTTAAGCCTTGTAAAAATAACTTTGCCACATCGCGTGCCACAAAATCTTTATAATTATCAATCACAAAACCATCAAAACCGTTCCCTGGAATATTAAACGCCAACACCGAATACAATTTGGTATCAATAACCTTATCATCACCAATTAAATCTTTCCACCATCCGTTGGCACCAGCCACCTCACTATTTCCTGTCAATGCATGATTAACCAACACAATGGGCGCACTTCCCAAAGCCTTACCAAAAACTTGGTAGCTTAATTTAATTTCAGGGTTACGCGCACCACTTTCAGTAATGTAATTGGCAATGGTAATATGTTGTAATTCGTGTTTCATAAACAGCCTCACCTAACCTCCCCGAAAGAGAGGAATACTAACTCGTGTTATTTTTAAACCTGTCAGGTTTTAAAAACCTGACAGGTCTTGTTTCAATCAATTATATCTTAGCAAATGCTTGTTTTAAATCGGCTTTTAAATCTTCAATATCTTCAATACCAACAGACAATCTTATCAAATCTGTAGACACACCTGCCGAAGCTTGTTCTGCTTCATCCAATTGTTGGTGTGTAGTACTTGACGGGTGAATAATCAATGATTTAGTATCTCCAATATTGGCTAGTAAAGAGAAAATTTGTGTTTCGTCTGCAATGGTTTTTGCAGCATCAAATCCACCTTTATGTCCAAAGGTTACAATACCACTTTGTCCGTTTGGTAAATATTTCTTAGCCAAAGCATTGTATTTACTGCTCTCTAACCCAGGATAATTTACCCAAGCCACTTCGTCTTGTGCTTCTAACCATTTTGCCAATTCTAAAGCGTTTTCACTGTGTTGCTTAATTCTAACTGGTAATGTTTCTAAACCTTGAATGATGTTGAATGCATTTGTTGGACTCATAGCGCCACCAAAATCTCTTAAACCTTCTAAAATTAATTTGAATGTGTAAGATGCTGCACCTAAAACTTCATGGTATTTTAAACCGTGGTAACCCGCAGATGGCTCAGTAAATTCTGGGAATTTCCCGTTTGCCCAATTGAAAGTACCAGCGTCAATAATGGCACCGCCTAAAGATGTGCCTTGTCCGCCAATATATTTAGTTAATGAGTGTATAACAATGTTTGCCCCGTGTTTAATTGGATTTAATAATGCTGGTGTTGCCACCGTATTATCAACAATAAAAGGTACTTCTGCCGCTTTAGAATGTGCAGCAATAGCTTCTAAATCTAAAACATCAAGTTTTGGATTCCCTAAAGACTCCACAAAAAATGCTCTAGTATTATCTTGCACAGCATCTTTGAAATTATCAGGGTTTGAAGCATCCACAAATGTTGTTGTAATACCCAATCTTGGGAGCGTAACACTTAATAAATTATACGTACCACCGTATAAACTACTTGACGCCACAACATGGTCACCTGCCTTTAATAATGTTAATAACCCTGTGGCAATAGCTGCTGTTCCTGAAGCAAAAACTACGGCACCGATACCACCTTCTACAGCTGCTAAACGCTCTTGTAAAATTTGATTGGTTGGGTTGTTTAAACGTGTGTAAATAAATCCTAATTCTTGTAAAGAAAAGAGGTTTGCTGCGTGGTCTGAATTGTTAAATACATACGATGTAGTTTGGTAAATAGGAACTGCTCTTGCTCCTCCGTTTGCTGTTACATCATGACCTGCATGTAATGCGTTTGTTGCTAATTTTTGATCGCTCATTTTTCTAATGTTTTTGAATTAATAAATTAAACCAAAAGTCAAAATATGCTACTTGAATAGCGTACTTAATAGAAAAATGTTATAAAGAATTATTAAAATTACAAAAAGTAATTTCTTTGGGGTTATCTATCCAAACGCCGATAAATGAATCGGTGTTTAAGTAGAATTTAGCACCTTCTTTAATAAGTTTAAAGGGTTGCTAAGGCTTCACGGGGTCTAATCCCTCCACCTTTCTTGATAACATTTCAATAAGTGTTTGAACTTTGTGATTGCAAATATCGTATAGAAAAGTTAATCTGCAAATTATTTTAGAGAAATTTTACTTCTCATGTCTCATTTCGTGAAATTTATTCCTGATAACCAAACCTATAGGACGATTTTGAATTTTGGATTCTAACCATGAAATTATGTCTAAATACAAAAAAGCTCTACTCTCAAATGGGTCTTCTTCAAACTCCTTTAATTTTTTGTGAAGTTTAATAAATTCATGTCTAACTTCATTTGGATAAATATCTCCTAATCTTCTTAAAAATTTAATAAATTCTTTCTGCACTTCATGCAAATCTTCCATTTTAATTAAAAACTTATAAGTACTTCTAATTAAAATATCTAAGTTATAATCTAACCCTGCTTCATAGTGTGCTACTAAATTTAGAATACGAGCAAAACAAAGTAAATCTTCACGCATTTGTAGCGACTTATTACTTATTATTTTATCTAAATACTGAATACACTTTTTGTTCTCTCCAGCACCAAAATACATACTAGCAATTTTATAATAAAACACCATAATATGATGTTCATCAATGCGGTCTTTATAGTTTTTTAAACGCTCTAAAACCTCCTCAATTAATGGAATTCCTTCTTCAAAACTACCTTCCATAAAATGAAGGTTAAATTTGTTGTTGTAAATGTAAAGAAAAGCTAAACCGTCAACATTATCATCCATTTGAAACCACTTCTCTTTGGTAATTCCCTCTAATTGAAATAAAGTTTCTTTAAATTTATTGTACTGTCTTAAATAGAAAAGAGCTTCTAGTAAATAATGATTCCCTTTTAAAAAAAACACAGGATTTAAAACAATCATGTCTTTATTTTTATAAAATAAATCCACCCATTTCGAAGCATATTTATAAGAAGATAAAAAATCTACAGTTAAAAAACTATACCACAAATATGATTTATACAACCACAATTTCTCTCTAAAACCTAGGTTATTAATATCGTATTTTGGTAGTCTATCATTAAAATATTTAGTTATAATTTGGTGTTCATCATCGTTTTTAACATAACCAGTTTTTAAAAACAACCCATACAATTGTAGCGATAAATTTGAAAGCTTACTAGTTAGTACGTTATGTTGACTTAACTCTTTAGCCTGTATAGTTAACTCGTCAGCTCTATTGTTTAAACTACGTGTTATGTATTGAGATTCAATCACCTTTTCAAGTTCAACGATTTCGTATGCTATATTTTTCTCCTCATTAGCAATCGCCAAACCTTTAGCCTTATCTAATATTTTTAAGCTCTGCTTATAAAGCCCTTTGTGATATAGAATAGTTGCAAAATCTAACTGCTCTCTTATCTGAATACGGATATTTTGATGCGATGGATTTAAGCGGAGGCTTATTAAAATTTGTTTGTATAAGTGCGCTTTTAAGTTTGATAACTGCTGCTTTTTTACAATCCCTTTTTTTAGAATTGTTGCTTCATCATAAACAGAAAGTTTATCTAGAATATTAAAAAGCATTAAAAATTTAGAGTCTTCATTAACCCCTAATCTTCCAACATAAAGTTTAAATTGTCTTTTCTCAGATTTAGACAACGACTTTATTAACACAAACAAATTATCTTTTTGCCCTCTTGTCATAGTACAAAAATACCCTTAAAATACTGATTTACAGTTTTTTAAATTACATATTACTAATTTAAACATCGTAAAAAACACACGATGAATTCTCTTTTTATCAAACCAAAATATACATTCGTAATACAATAAGAAAATATATTTTAATAAATGTCTGATAATAAAGTTCAAATTTTCGATACTACTCTAAGAGATGGTGAGCAAGTCCCTGGCTGTAAGTTAAATACAGATCAAAAATTAATTATTGCTGAACAGCTTGATAATTTAGGCGTAGATATTATTGAGGCAGGCTTTCCTGTATCTAGTCCTGGTGATTTTAAATCAGTCGAAGCCATTTCTAAAATTGTAAAACACGCAACAGTTTGTGGTTTAACACGATCTGTTGAAAATGATATTAAAGTAGCTGGTGAAGCATTGAAATATGCAAAAACACCAAGAATTCATACAGGAATTGGAACTTCAGAATCTCATATAAAATTTAAATTTAATTCTACCCAAGAAGACATTATTGAGCGTGCTGTTAAAGCCGTAAGTTATGCAAAATCTTTTGTTGAAGATGTAGAGTTTTATGCAGAAGACGCAGGTAGAACAGATAACGAATATTTAGCTCGTGTTTGTGAGGCTGTAATTAAAGCTGGAGCCACGGTTTTAAATATTCCTGATACAACAGGTTATTGTTTACCTCATGAATATGGTGCGAAAATAAAATATCTAAAAGAAAACGTAAAAGGTATAGATAAAGCTATTTTATCTTGCCATTGCCATAACGATTTAGGTTTAGCGACAGCTAATTCAATTGAAGGAGTTATTAATGGCGCAAGGCAAATTGAATGTACAATAAATGGTATTGGAGAGCGTGCAGGAAATACAGCTCTTGAAGAAGTTGTGATGATTTTAAAGCAACATCCTTACTTAAATCTTGATACAAGAATTCAAACTGAAATGCTATATGGCGTTAGCCAATTAGTTTCAGATAGCATGGGGATTTACACACAACCAAACAAAGCTATTGTAGGAGCAAATGCTTTTGCACATAGTTCAGGAATTCATCAAGATGGTGTCATTAAAAACCGTGAAACTTACGAAATTATTGATCCTAAAGATGTTGGTGTAACAGAATCTGCTATCGTTTTAACTGCAAGAAGCGGACGAGCAGCTTTAGCTTACAGAGCAAAAAATATTGGATACGAATTAACAAAACTTCAATTAGATGAAATCTATACAAATTTCTTAGATTTTGCTGATCAGAAAAAAGAAGTTAATGATAATGACATCCACCAAATTATAGAAAACAGTAAGGTATACAACGAAATTACTTCAGCTTAATTAAAATAGATTTCCGTTTTTACGGAAATGATAAAAAAGTTAATTGATGAAATTAAATATTGCCGTTTTACCTGGCGATGGAATAGGTCCAGAAGTTATAGCTCAAGCTGTAAAGGCTTTGAAAGTTATTGCTATGGAGTTTGACCATATTTTCACTTTTGATTACGGATTAGTTGGAGCTAGCGCTATTATTAAAACAGGAAATCCGCTTCCACAAGAAACCATAAACCTTTGTAAAAAAGCTGACGCTGTTCTGTTTGGAGCTATTGGCGATACAAAATTTGATGAAGATCCTGATGCTAAAATTCGACCAGAACAAGGTCTTTTAGGCATCCGTAAAGAATTAGGGTTATTTACAAACATTAGACCTATTATTGCTTATGAAGATTTACTAAATAAGTCATCATTGAAAGTAAAGCAAATAAAGGATACCAATATTTTAATTTACCGCGAATTAACAAGTGGTATTTATTTTGGAGCAAGATATATTAGTGAAGATGGAAACACCGCTTCAGATGTATGTAAATACGAACGTTTCGAAATTGAGCGTATAGCACACCAAGCCTTTAAAGCAGCTCTTTCTAGAAAAAGAAAATTAACTCTTGTTGACAAAGCCAATGTATTAGAAAGTTCGCGTCTTTGGCGACGTATTGTAAAGGAAATTGCAAATCAATACCCAAATGTAAAGGTTAACTACATGTATATTGATAATGCTGCTATGGAACTTATAATAAATCCAAGACAGTTTGATGTTATTTTAACTGAAAACATGTTTGGCGATATATTATCTGAAGAAGCTAGTGTAATTGTTGGTTCGATTGGCTTACTCGCATCAGCTTCTATAGGCAACAAATATGCTATGTTTGAGCCCATACATGGTGCGTATACAAAAGCAGCCAATAAAGGTATTGCAAACCCAATTGCTTCTATTCTTTCTGCAGCAATGTTATTAGATCATTTTGGACTTTATGAAGAAGCTGCATTGGTTAGAGAAGGTGTAGATAAATCATTGAAATTACATATTACCACACCCGATTTAAATACTAAATACGATAATATAAGCACCACTAAAGTTGGGGATTTTATTGAAGATTTTATTCAAAATCCAGATGAAACCAACTTAAACTTTACCAACATTCATTTAGGGCAATCAACAATTATTTAATTGTATATAATATAACGTTAATTAAAATACTTTTCAAAAGCATCTTTGTTCTCTGATTTAACCTTTTTATTCAACAAGTAAATACCATAATCATCAAACCCTTTATATTCTTTAGCGTAAACACTACTTACTTTGAATGAATCATCCAAATGCACCCATAACATAGGATACATCCATGGAGAAACACGTTTAGTGTAGACTAAAGTTGAACTCTTCTTATTTTTTAAATTGTTTTTATATGCCTCACAACAAAAATCTGTTTCAGAAAACTTTTCATTAACGATGTCCCTGATATTAGAATTTGAAGATAAATCTTGCTTCAAACTTTTTTTTGGTTTTTCACAAGTCATTTTATGAATTCCTATACCTGAAGTAACTTCAAAAGGCTGCCCTAAAATATTTTGAACTTCTTCTAAAGTCATTCCAACTTTTACTTTCCTTATATCATTTGATGTAAAATCTCCTGATATTTCTTTTTTAGGTATATAAAAGTAAACTACAAAAAAAGATATAATTAATACAACTGAAGTAAGCAGTACTTTTTTTATTTTCATGTAATTGAAATTTTCAGAAATAACACTTTTAAATTGTTAGTTTAACTGCTAACGTAGAAGTTGTGATAATATTTCTTTCAAACCTTTTTTACTTAGGAAATTTGCTTCTAATTTTATCCAAACACAAATTATGAATACTGCCCACGTGGGTATGCTTTTTAGAAGTATCTGGCACATAGGTACCATCTTGTACTTGTCCGCCAATTTTTTGGTAAGCCTCTCTAAAACTTTGCCCTTCCACAACCAAAGTATTAATATTATCTACGGTAAATAAGTATTTGTATTTATCATCATTAATATCAATATCTTTAATAATAATTTGCTGAATGGAATAGTTAAAAATATCAAGAATATCTTTCAACTCTTCAAAAGCAGCAATCATGTTTTCTTTTAGTAATTGAAAATCTCTGTGATAGCCACTCGGCAGATTGTTAGTTATTAAAATCATTTCTGATTGTAATGATTGAATTTTGTTACATTTCCCTCGTATTAATTCAAAAACATCAGGATTTTTCTTGTGTGGCATAATACTACTTCCAGTTGTCAACTCATCTGGAAACGAAATAAACCCAAAATTCTGACTCATATATAAACAAACATCCATTGCAAATCGAGCCAAAGTATTACTTAAACCTCCCAAAGCAGCAGCAATTGTGCGTTCATTTTTACCTCTTCCCATTTGTGCTGCAACTACATTATACTTTAGAGTTGCAAAATTCATCTCTTTTGTGGTTAGTTCTCTATCTATTGGAAAAGAACTTCCGTAACCTGCCGCAGACCCCAGAGGGTTTTGATCTACCGTTTTTATGGCTGCATTTAATAAATAAACATCATCTACCATAAGTTCTGCATAAGCTGAAAACCATAAACCAAATGATGATGGCATGGCTACTTGTAAATGTGTATATCCAGGAAGAACTTTTTCTTTATAATTATCGGCTAGGTTTAAAAGAGTGCCAAATAGTATTTCAGTTTTCTCTTTTACAAAACTTAACTGCTTTTTATAATATAAGTTTAGAGCAACTAAAACTTGGTCATTTCTAGAACGCGCAGTGTGGATCTTTTTTCCAACATCGCCAAGAGATTTTGTTAATTCAAATTCTATTTTAGAATGTACATCCTCAAATTGTTCATCAATTACAAAAGTACCATCTTCAATTTGTTTTTCTAAAACTTGTAAACCGCTTAACAATTCAACTAATTCTTCTACGGTAATAATGCCAATTTTTTGAAGCATTTTAGCATGAGCTTTAGAGGCTATAACATCATATTTAGCAATATGAATGTCAATTTCCCTGTCGTTTCCCACAGTAAATTGTTCAATTTTTTTATCTATTGATATGCCTTTGTCCCAGAGTTTCATACTTTATAATTTTTTCATATCCGCAAGGCGGAAATCTATTTAATCTTTATTAATTCAATAATAACTTCCTGCATTAATAGGAATAATAAAATAGTTAAACGATTACTCGATTTAACAATTCAACATATATTTTTATACCTTCTTCAATTTCATTTATATAAATAAATTCATCTGCAGAATGTGAACGTGTACTATCTCCAGGTCCTAATTTTAAACTAGGGCAAGACAAAACGGCTTGGTCAGATAATGTTGGTGAACCATAGGTTGATCTACCAATTGCTATACCTGCTTTTACCAAATCATGATCTGTTGGAATTGATGATGAATTTAAGCGCAGACTTCTTGGTATAATACTTGAAACAGGAGATTCTTTTTCCAAAATTTCAGCAATTTCAGAATTACTATATGCGTCATTCACTCTGACATCAATAACTAATTCTAAATCTGCGGGTACAGCATTATGTTGCTTTCCAGCCTTAATTTGACTTACCGTAAGTTTCACATCTCCTAAGGCTTCAGAACCTTTTTCAAACTTAAAATCTTTAAACCATTGCAATACATCAATAGCCTTGTAAATAACGTTGTCGTTATTAGGATGTGCTGCATGACTTGGTGTACCTGTTAGTACCGCATCAAAAACCACTAAACCTTTTTCGGCCACTGCTAAATTCATCAAAGTAGGCTCTCCTACAATAGCTACATCTATTTTTGGAATAATAGATAACATACTATTTAAACCGTTTGGCCCACTACTTTCTTCTTCCGCTGATGCGACAATAACTAAGTTATATTTTAAATTTTCATGATTATAGAAATACGTAAATGTTGCCATTAAAGACACCAAACAACCTCCTGCATCGTTACTTCCTAAGCCATATAATTTACCATCTTCAACAATCGCCTTAAAAGGATCTTTTGTATAAGCTGAATTGGGTTTAACCGTATCGTGATGTGAATTTAAAAGTAAGCTTGGTTTGGCTTCATCAAAATACTTATTAACCGCCCACACATTATTCTTTGTTCTAGTATAATCTATTTCATGACGCTGAAACCAATCTTCAATTTCTGCTGCTGTAATATCTTCTTCTGAAGAAAAAGATTGTGTTTCAATTAACGTTTTTAGTAGCGAAATAGCTTCCTGTGTAAGTTGCTCTATCATAAATACAAGGTAGTAAACTTTTGATTTTTATTACTTATTACTGTTGGATTTCCAATAAAAACTCTTGAAACTCCAGACTCTAAAGCATAGTAAGAGTTTTCTAATTTAGGCAACATGCCGTCATGAAATACACCATCATGTTTTAAAGATTCGTAAGTTCCTGTATCCATATAATCGATTACAGAATTATCATCATCAACTGACATTAATACACCGTTTTTCTCAAAACAATAATACAACTCTACATGATATAACTTAGAAAGTCCTATGGCTAACTCTGAAGCAATCGTATCTGCGTTGGTGTTAAATAATTGTCCGTTTTTATCATGTGTTATTGCACAAAAAACTGGCGTAAAATCAGCTTCAATTAATCTATTTATCGACTTATAATTTACTTTCTTTACATCGCCAACAAAACCATAATCAATCTCTTTTACAGGACGTTTTTCAGAATAGATGCTATTAATATCTGCTCCTGTTAAACCAATCGCATCAGTATTTAAGCCTTGAAGTTTAGCAACAATATTTTTGTTAACTAAGCCACCGTAAACCATAGTAATAACATCTAAAGTATTTGCGTCGGTGATACGACGTCCGTTAACCATATTTGATGTAATGCCTAATTTTGAAGCTATATGTGTGGCTCGTTTTCCACCTCCATGTACCAAAATTTTTTTACCTTTTAATTTAGAAAAACCTTCTAAAAACTGGCTTAAAGCTTCAGTATCTTCAATTACATTACCTCCTATTTTAACAATTGATAAATTTTCTTTAGACATAATTTTCTAATATCTTTTTTAATACTAATTGCGCAGCATAAGTTCTATTATTAGCTTGTTTTATTACTAGGGAACTATCACTATCTAGAACAGCATCTTCAACGACTACATTTCTTCTAACCGGTAAACAATGCATAAATTTCGCATTTCCAAGCTTCTCTTTTGTAATCATCCAATCGGCATTAATATTCAATATCTTACCATATTGTGAGTAGCTACTCCAATTTTTTGTGTAAACAAAATCAGCATCTTTAAAAGCCTCTTCTTGATCATGATAAATTGGTGTATCTCCGGTAATTTGCGGATTTAAATCATACCCTTCAGGATTTGCTATCACAAAATTTACATCCATTTTTTGCATTGCTTGTACAAAACTATTCCCTACTGCATGTGGCAATGCTTTTATGTGTGGTGCCCAACTTAAAACTACTTTTGGTTTTGAAATTTTAGCATGTTCAGATATTGTAATTGCATCTGTTAAACCTTGTAAAGGATGACCGGTAGCACTTTCCATATTAACAATTGGTACGCTTGCATATTTTGTAAAAGACCTTAATACTTCCTCACTTTCATCCTTCTCTTTATCTGTTAAAGTTGGAAAAGCACGAACAGCAATAATATCGCAGTATTGAGACACAACCGCCGCAGCTTCTTTTATATGTTCAGCTGTTTTTCCATTCATGGCTGTACCATCAGCAAACTCAATACCCCAAGCATCACCAGATACATTCATAACAATAGGATTCATTCCTAAATTTAATGCAGCTTTTTGTGTGCTTAATCGGGTTCTTAAACTGGAATTAAAAAACAATAATCCTAACGTTTTATTTTTTCCTAACTCGTTATATTTAAGCGGATTTGATTTTAATTCCTTCGCCTCTTCAATCCAAGTATTTATATTATCAATATTTTGAATAGATGTATAATTCTTCATTTTTTACTTTATTTTTGTAAACGGAACTTTATTTTCAAAAGCATTAACAATAAAGTTATCTTCTAAACCATTTACTATCCATGTTTCAATTTTTGCCTTTTTTGTAACCAAAGCAGCCTCAATTTTAGATTGCATGCCTCCACTGCCGTGTGATGATTTAGAATCAACTACTTGATCATTTAATTCATCAAAATTTAAGACTTCTGCAATAGTTTTAGGTGCTCCATTTTCAATAGACTCTTTTGTATAAATACCATTCGTATTGGTAGCAATTATAAATAAATCAACATCTAACAATGATGCTGTTAAGGCACCCAATTTATCGTTATCACCAAACTTAATTTCGTCTGTAGCAACTGTATCATTTTCATTTATAATTGGAATATAATTATTGTTAACCAATACATTAATAGTATTAGTAATATTGGATCTGCTTTGCTTCTTTTCAAAATCTGAGTACGACAGTAAACACTGCGAACTTAATAACCCATATTCTCTGAAAATTTCCTGATAAATACGAATTAGATGCGGCTGACCAATGGATGCTAAAGCTTGTTTTACAAAAATTTCTTTTCGTTTACTTTCCAGTTTTACAAACTGCTTTGCAACGGCAATGGCTCCAGAACTTACAATAATAAACTCGCAAGTATCTTGTAACTGAGAAATTTGATTTGCAATATCCTCAATTTTTCCTCTTGAAATATTATCGGTTTCCTTCGTTAGAGTATTAGAACCAATTTTTAATAATATGCGTTTTTTCTTCATACAAGCACTTGCTCATTTCTTAAATGCCCATTATGGGCCTATCTTATTTGTCCGTTTCCATGAACGTACCATTTATTTGTTACCAAATGCTGCAAACCTATTGGGCCTCTTTGGTGTAATTTATCTGTACTAATAGCCAATTCGCCACCTAAGCCTAATTGCCCACCATCTGTAAATCTAGTAGAAGCGTTATGATATACAGCAGCTGTATCAACATTTTCCATAAATAATTTAGCTTCACCTTCATTGGCAGTTATAATTGAAGAAGAATGTCCTCCAGAATACTTATTAATCATGGCAATAGTATCTTGATTCGACCCTATTTCTCCTATTAAAATCTTGTAATCTAAAAACTCTTCGTACCATATATTATCTGAAGCAATGGCTTCTAATCCGTTTTCTTTTGAAATAACTGCATCACCTAAAACTTCAATTTTAGATTCTTTTAATTTTGAAATCAAAGTGTTTACAAACTTGTTTTTATTTGGAAGATTTTTATCTATTAGAACTTTATCTACCGCATTACAAGCTGATATTTTCGATTTTCCGTTCATAATCACATCAGTAGCAATATCTAAATCAGCATCTTTATGAACATATACAAAGTTATTTCCGCGACCACTTATAATTACAGGGCAAGTAGCATGTTGTTTTACAAAAGCAATTAATCTTTCTCCTCCGCGCGGCACGATTAAATCTACTTTTTGAGTTGGAGCTTCTAAAAAGTTTTGTGTTTCCGTTCTATTGAATTGTAAATATTCAACCCAATTAGTAGATGCTCCAAATTCTTTTAAAGCCTGATGCCATAATTCAACAATCTTTAAATTAGAATTTAAAGACTCTTTACCTCCTTTTAGCAATATTTTGTTTCCAGATTTAAAAGCAATTCCTGCAGCTTCAACGGTTACATCTGGACGCGATTCATAAATAATTAACACCGTTCCAAACGACGCTGTCTTATTATAAACCTGCATACCATTTTCATGTTTAAAACTGAAACGTTCTACTCCTACAGGGTCATCTTGAGAAGCCAAATGCTTTGCTGCTTTAATCATTTCATCAACTTTGTTATTATCAACTTTTAAACGGTCGTACATTGAAATGTCGTCGCCTTTATAAGCATCAAGATCACCTTTATTAATGGTAATAATGGATTCTCTTTCTTCCTCCAATAGTTCTGCCATTTTAAGTAAAACAGCATTTCTTTTTTCTATAGATAGTAAGGTATTCATATTTATAATACTTTCTTTAAGGCCTCAAAAAACTGATCGATGTGTTCTTTTTTAACATTGAGTGGTGGCAAAATTCTAAGCAGTTTTTTGTTTGATGCACCACCAGTAAATATCTTGTGGTTGTATATTAATTCTTTTCGTAATTCACCTACTTCAAAATCAAACTCCAAACCTAGCATTAACCCTCTTCCTTTTATTTTTTTTATCTGCGAAATTGTTTTGGCTATAGCAATAAAATACTCTGATAAAGAATTTACATTTTCAACCAAATTTTCTTCCTCTATCGTATTTAAAACTGCTAACCCCGCTGCACATGCTAAATGATTTCCTCCAAATGTAGTTCCTAACATACCATATTTCGACTCAATATTTGGATGAATTAAAATCCCCCCTATTGGGAAACCATTTCCCATTCCTTTTGCTATAGGAATAATATCTGGAGTGACATTGTAATGTTGAAACGCAAAGAATTTACCTGAACGCCCATAACCAGATTGCACCTCATCTGCAATAAACATTGTATTGTTAGCTTTACACAACTTATCAATAGCTTCAAAAAATTCAGAAGAACCTTGATCTAAGCCTCCAACACCTTGAATAAACTCCACTATAACAGCACAAACATCTCCTTTTTCCAGTTCGGTCTTTACGCCTTCAATATCATTTAAAGGTAAAATAGTAACTGCTTGTTGCGCATTAATTGGCGCAATAATATTCTTATTATCAGTTGCCGCTACAGCTGCCGATGTACGACCATGAAATCCATTGCTAAATGCAACTACACGAGACTTTCCTGTTTTAAACGATGCAAGTTTTAATGCATTTTCATTAGCCTCAGCGCCAGAATTGCATAAAAATAATTCGTAATCTTTACAACCAGAAAGCGATTCAATTTTATCTGCTAATTGTTTTTGTAATGGGTTTTGTATAGCGTTAGAATAAAAACCAAGTTTTGAAACCTGACTTTTCAAAGCCTCTACATAATTTGGATGTGCATGCCCAATAGAAATTACAGCATGCCCTCCATATAAATCTAAATATTCTGTTCCATTATCATCATAAACATGAACTCCTTTTGCAGAAACTGGTGTTACATTATATAATGGATAAACGTCAAATAAAGGCATTTTTAACTCTTTTTTAGTTGATTTATTTTTTCAAATGATGCTACTATACCTTGTATTAAAGCAGAACTTAACCCTTGATGTTCCATAGCATTTAATCCTTCAATGGTACAACCACTTGGTGTTGTAACACGGTCTATTTCTTGCTCAGGATGTCTTCCAGATTCAGTTAACAGGCTAGCAGAACCAAAACATGTTTGAACCGCCAATTGATGGGCTTCATGAGCTTCAAACCCCAACTGAATGGCGCCCTGTGTTGTGGCACGAACTAAACGCATCCAAAAAGCAATTCCGCTAGCACATATTACTGTAGCAGCTTGAATTTGTTCTTCTGGTATTACCATAGTAGCTCCCAATTGGTTAAAGATTTTTTTTGCTAAATCCATTTTTTCCTGTCCCTTAACATTTGCAGAAAGGCAGGTCATAGATTTCCCAATTGAAATTGCTGTATTGGGCATTACCCGAATTATATTTTTGTCATCACCAATTATACTTTCAATTCTAGAAATCTCGAAACCTGCAGCTACAGACATAACTACATGATCATTAGTTATACTTTCAGACACACTTTCTAAAACTTTATCTATGTGGCGAGGTTGCAGCGCAAAAATTAATACTTCTGATTCCTTTACCGCTAATTCGTTGTCACTTGTAATTGTAACATAATCTTCATCACTAAAAGCACTAACTGCTGCCGTATTTTTATCACTTAAGTATAATGATGTAAACGACTTATTTTTAATAAGTCCTTTTGCAATCGAACTTCCTAAATTTCCTGTTCCTATAATAGCTATTTTCATAATACGTTCTTTTAAAAATATGTTGCTTTTAACTGCAATCCTGTTTTTTCTTCTAAACCAAACATTAAATTCATATTTTGAATGGCTTGCCCCGAGGCACCTTTCAATAAATTATCAATAATACTTGTTACCAATAATTTACCGTTATGTTTATGTAAATGAATTAAGCATTTGTTAGTATTAACTACTTGTTTTAAATGCAAGTTTTCATCAGAAATAAAAGTAAATTCCGCGTCTTTATAAAACGACTTATAAATGGCTTTAACCTCTTCTATTGAACCTTCAAAATCTGTGTATATAGTTGCAAAAATACCTCTAGAAAAATTCCCTCTATTTGGCATAAAAAGAATATCTGAAGAAAAACTGTTTTGCAATTGATTAACTGATTGATTTATTTCTCCTAAATGTTGATGCGTAAACGGTTTGTAATATGAAAAATTATTATCGCGCCACGTATAATGTGTTGTTGCAGATAACGAAGTTCCTGCTCCTGTAGCTCCCGTTACAGCATTAATATGAACATCTTTGTTAATTAAACCAGTATCTGCTAATGGCAATAAACCTAATTGAATTGCGGTTGCAAAACAACCTGGGTTCGCAATATAATTAGCCTTTAAAATTTCCTTTTTATTTAATTCTGGCAACCCGTAAACAAAAGTTTTACCTTCAAATACTTTATCTGCTTCTAATCTAAAATCGTTTCCTAAATCAATAATTTTTGTAGAATCTGAAAACGTATTTGCAGACAAAAACTTAACGGAATTACCATGCCCTAAACATAAAAACAAAACATCGACATTTGGATTTACAGTACTTGTAAATTCTAAATCTAAACTACCAACTAAATCTTGGTGTACTTTGCTAATTTTGTTACCAGCGTTACTAGTGCTAAACACAAAATTAATTTCAGTTTCAGGATGATTAATCAACAATCTAATTAACTCTCCTGCGGTATAACCTGCTCCACCAACTATTCCAACTTGTATCATGCTTTAAGAATTTACTTGTTGATATATTTTATTTTGATTCCCTAAAATTTTGATAAAACCTTTGGCATCATCAGCGGTCCAAGCTTTATTTTCCTCTCCATAAGTGCTAAACTTACTAGACATTAAATCATGATCTGAGACAATACCATCTAAAGAAAAATGATATGGTTTTAAAGACACAACTACATCTCCAGAAACCATGTTTTGCGAGCTTTGTAAAAACGCTTCAATATTTCTCATTACAGGATCTAAATATTGGCCCTCGTGTAAATGCATGCCGTAAAAACTAGATAAATATTCTTTGTGTTGTAATTGCCATTTAGTAAGTGTGTGTTTTTCTAATAAATGATGTGCTTTTACTGTTATTAAAGCAGCAGCAGCTTCAAAACCAACTCTTCCTTTTGTACCTACAATGGTATCTCCCACATGAATATCTCTACCAATAGCGTAAGCCGAAGCTATATCGTTTAACTTTTCAATATTTACTTCAGGTGCATTTTCTTCACCATTTAACGCAACAAATTCGCCATTGCTAAACGATATAGTTACTTTTTCTTCTCCTTCTTTTTCTAATTGAGAAGGATACGCTTCACCGGGTAATGGCTTTTCAGACTCTAAGGTTTCAACACCACCAACACTAGTTCCCCAAAGCCCTTTATTAACCGAGTATTTAGATTTTTCCCAAGGCATATCAATACCTTCAGACTTTAAATAATCTATCTCTTCTTGTCGTGTTAATTTTTGGTCTCTGATTGGTGTGATGATTTTAATATTTGGAGCTAATGTTTGAAAAATCATATCGAAACGCACTTGATCATTTCCAGCTCCAGTGCTACCATGCGCAATATATTCTGCATCAATACTTTTTGCATACTCTATAATTTCTATGGCTTGAATAATACGTTCGGCACTAACCGAAAGCGGATATGTACTATTCTTTAAAACATTACCAAAAATTAAATACTTCACTACTTTTTGATAAAAAGTAGCTACAGCATCAATATTCTTGTACGTTGAAACACCCATTTTATAAGCATTACTTTCAATGTGTTTAATTTCATCTTCAGTAAAACCACCTGTATTTACACTTACTGCATGAACATCATATTCTTTTGATAAACTTACTGCACAATACGAGGTATCTAATCCGCCACTATACGCTATCACTAATTTTTTCATTTTTTACTTTTATTTTTTCTTAAAAACAATGCTTGTTTTATTCTTTTTAATCTTTTAAACACTTTCTCTTTAACCTCTTTAGTCTCAACTTCTTCATCCTTTCCAACTTTTTTTGGGTCGTATAACATACCTGTGCATAAGCACATTTTTCTGTTTGTTCGAGTTAAAACATCATAATTCTGACAGGTTTGACAACCATCCCAAAACGTTTGGTCGTCAGTTAATTCAGAAAAAGTAACTGGTTTATAGCCTAAATCACTATTTAATTTCATTACAGGTAATCCTGTAGTAATACTAAACACTTTAGCATCTGGAAATTTATTTCTAGAATGCTCGAACACTTTATGTTTTATTTTTTTAGCTAAACCTTTACCTCTGTAATCTGGATGTACAATTAAACCTGAATTAGCAACAAATTTACCATGACCCCATTTTTCTATATAACAGAATCCAGCAAAAGTATCACCATCTAATGCAATAACAGCATTACCGTTCTCCATCTTAGAAGCAACGTATTCTGGAGTACGTTTAGCAATTCCTGTTCCTCTAACCTGAGCAGAAACCTCGATGGTCTCGCAAATTATATCTGCGTATTTAATATGTGATTTATCGGCTATTAAAACCTTCATTTCCTTACTTTTATTAATGTCTACTATTTTATTTTCTGAACGCTGAATTGGACTCACCTAATTCAATAAATTAATACATACCCTTACGGGCGACGAGGATAGCGACGACGCATAATAGAAGTTTTGTTAATTTTTAAATTAACTTGATTTTGAAATGCTATGAAAATTAAATTGGACACTATGAAAAAATTAAAATTACGTTTTGGTTTTGCTATTAAATAAGATTAAAAGCGGCGGCGAAAGCGCACGGGAGAACCGGGAACTGAACAACGTATTTTATTTTTAGGATTTTTCATACTGTAAATCTATAATTTTATTTTATAACCATCTTAACAATAGTATCTTTTTTACAAAAAATTATAGATATCTTGTTTTTTCTGGGGTTTTAGTTTAAAAAAAACACTTATTTACGGATTTTTTTAAAAGTTACAAATAACGTTTTTAGCTATTCTACTTTATATTCAGCTACTTTTTGAGCACAAAGTCTCTAGTTGATACTTTATCCTCGGATGGAAAATCTGTTGGTATTTTATTTTGAGTTACTTTGCCTGTTGCTGCCCATTCTGTACCTCTAACTAAAAGTGTTATCAATCCAACGCTCTCAAACGATTCAGAATCATGACCTAATGTAGTGTGGAATATTCGTCCTTTTTCATAATTTATAACCATTGCCATAGGCTCTTTTTGCTCAAGTTTTGGGTCTTTTTTAGTAGAGACAGCAGTAGCCAAAATAGTGACATTCTCAGCAGGCCCTCTTAAAAACGCATAACACTCATCAGTAGCGTGCATCCAAGTTCTTGGCATCCCTTTGGTTATTGGATGTTCTGTATTGAAAGTAGTTATAAGAAACGCTTCCCTTTTACCATGAGCACCAGCTTTTCCTGGAGAATAATCTTTTTTTGGTTTATTATTTTTATCCACATACAGGTATGGTCCATCCTTTTCTGTTCTTCCGCCCCAACCGCCAATGGCTATCATTTCATTATATGCCTTCCATTCCGGAAAACTATTATCAGCGGCATGGATACTTACAAAGCCTCCTCCGTTTTTTATATAATTTTCAAATTCATTTTTTGTGTTTTCTGGCCAAGGTGCAGCTTGCCAGCCAAAATTAGAAATTACAACATCGTATTTTGAGAAATTTGGATTAAAACCAGGATCGGTTTTAGACTTCCCTTCAATACCATCGGGAATATTTTTAGCTAAAGGTAACCAATCTTTAAATTTCTCGCTTTTATTTAAATATTTAGTTCTAGCTATATCTACTTTAAAAAAACCTGTTTCTTCTAAATATTGCTTCATCATTATTGTTGACTTAGGCCAAACTACATGATTATTCTGTCCGTCAACAATAAGTACTTTAATCTTTTTTTTACCCTCATTTTTACAAGTAACACTTGTTAGAAAACAAAAGCTTATGAGCAAAAAAATTATGCGTTTATTCATGTTGTATTCGTTAATTATTTATGCATTTTAACTTAAACCTAATATGTTCTTTAACTGTTCTTTATCGGTTTCTCCACCAGCAAAATCATCAAAACTTCGTTCTGCTGCTTCAATAATATACTTTTGAATAAATGGTGCGCCCTCTCTTGCACCTTGGTCTGAAGATTTAATACAACATTCCCATTCCATGACCGCCCATAAATCAAGTCCATACTTAGTAAGTTTTGAAAATATACCGCTAAAATCTACTTGACCGTCACCCAAAGACCTAAATCGTCCTGCACGGTCTGCCCAATTAGAGTACCCACCATAAACCCCTTGTTTACCAGTAGGATTAAACTCTGCATCTTTCACATGAAATGCCTTAATACGTTCATGATAAAAATCTATAAACGCCAAATAATCCAATTGTTGTAGCACAAAATGGCTAGGGTCGTAAAGTATATTCGCGCGTTTATGATTGTTTGTAGCTTCTAAAAATCGTTCGAATGAAACACCATCATGTAAATCTTCTCCAGGATGTAATTCGTAACAAACATCTACTCCATGCTCATCAAAATGATTTAAAATAGGCAACCATCGTTTTGCCAATTCTTCAAAACCCATGTCTACCAAACCATTTGGACGTTGGGGCCAAGGATACACCGTATGCCAAAGTAAAGCACCTGAAAATGATGCATGAGATTTTAATCCCAATCGTCCACTTGCTGTTCCAGATTTTTTTACAAAATCTATTGCCCATTCGCTTCTCGCTTTAGGGTTACCTCTAACTTCAAGAGGTGCAAAACCATCAAACATAGTATCGTAAGCTGGATTCACAGCTACTAGTTGCCCTTGCAAGTGGGTTGACAACTCTGTAATTTCCAAACCAAATGAATTCACTTTCCCTTTTAACTCATCGCAATACGTTTGGCTACCAGCAGCGGTTTCAATGTCAATTAACCCTGATTCCCAAGTTGGTATTTGTATGCCTTTATACCCTAAATCTGAAGCCCATTTACACATGCCATCCAAACTGTTAAATGGCGCTTCACTTCCTGCAAATTGTGCCAAAAATACCGCTGGTCCTTTTATTGTTTTCATAATCAAATATTATTTTCATGGCGTTACCACAAGGGTCGGGCTTTCACTACTCAATCCCTCCTACCTCGGGGATTTCAAACATGCCGTTCAATCCCTAACGCGGGTGTATCCCCCAATTTTAGTTTTAAAATCTAGTTTATTTTCGTCCAAGCCGCATTGTTATTATCACTCTCAACAGCCGCATAAATAAATTTCATACCTCTAACACCATCGGCAACCGTTGGGTAATCCGGTTTCTTAATTTTTTTTCCTTCGTTAACCGCATTCAAATGTGTGGCGAAGTTTTTATAAATAGTAGCAAACGCTTCTAAATACCCTTCAGGATGTCCCGCAGGAATACGCGATACTTCCAAGGCTTCATCATGCAAACCATTTCCATTTGGGGTATATATTTTTTTAGGTTCGTCCAACCAACGTGTTATCAATTCATTTGGGTTTTCTTGATACCATTCCAAGCTACCTTTTGTACCATACACTTTAATGGCTAAATTGTTTTCTTCACCTAAAGCAATTTGCGAAATAGACATTGTTCCCTTTGCACCATTTTCCATTCGTATCAGCATATTACCATCATCATCTAAAACTCTGCCTTCACCAAATCGACCTAAATCTGCGGCAATTTCCTTTATTTTTAGTCCGGTAATGTATTCAATTAGATTTTCAGCATGCGTACCAATATCTCCCAAAGCTCCACCAATACCAGAACGCTTTGGGTCTACTCTCCAGGCTGCTTGTTTTTGCTCGGTTTTCTCCAAAGACGTCGATAACCACCCTTGTAAATATTGCGCTTGAATTTTTCTAATAGTACCTAGTTCGCCTTTAGCCACCATAGCCTTGGCTTGTTTTACCATAGAATTACCAGTGTAGTTGTGAGTTAAAGCAAATAATTTTCCGCTTTTTGCTACAATATCTTGAAGTATTTCTGCTTCTTCTAAAGTAAGCGTTACAGGTTTATCCGAAACCACATGAAAACCATATTCTAAAGCCATTTTAGCTGGCGGAAAGTGCATATGATTTGGCGTTACAATAGCTACAAAATCCATCCTAATCTCTTCGGGTAAAGTAGCTTCCTTTTTAATCATCTCTTCAAAAGTACCATAACACCTATTTTCATCTAAATGCAATGCCAAACCAGAAGCAATTGATTTTTCAGCAGTACTACTAAATGCACCACATACCAATTCAATCATCCCATCTATAGCTGCTGCTTTTCTATGCACATCTCCTATAAAGGAGCCAGCACCACCACCAACCATTCCCATTCTTAATTTTTTGCTCATATTTATTTAAGCTGTTACTTTAGTATTTCGTTTTTTCATATAAATGTGCAATCCTAAAAAAGCCATAATTAAAATCGCTGGTAATATTGACATCGTTCTTAGCGCTTCAGAGGCACTTGCATTATCCATTAAATTTCCCATTACAGGTAATACGATTGATACCGAAAACATACCTGCGCCTCCCATTATAGAAAGTCCCAAAGCACCAGTTTCTGGTAAATACTCTGCTACAAAACCGAGCATTGTTGGCCAAAAAAAAGTAACGCCTACCGCAAAAACTGCCGCTGCTACAAACGTCATTCCGTCGCTAGATATGGTTAGCAACCACAGTCCAACAAAAGTAAATATTGCGGAATACAGCAACATTCCCGAAGGACTTAATTTATGTACCACCTGTCCTGCAAATAAACGCCCCAAAGCCATAATACCATTAATAAATGCTAATACTAACAAAGGTTTAGCTACCGATGCTTTTAACAAAGATTCTATACGCTGTGTAGTCCCCAACTCTGACGCTGCAGTTAAAAACATACAGGCTACCATGAATAAAAACAAAGGCTTTAAAATACTTGAAAACATTTTTTTATTGCTAATACCCAACTGCACACGCTCTGTTACCGGAATAGTTTGCCCTAAAAACAAAAATCCATAAATTATTAAAGGCACAAACAAAGTGCCTACCATAACTTGCCAACTTAATCCTAAAATATCCATAACAAGCCAACCTACTAACGCACCAATTACGATACCTCCAGGAAACCACACATGAAAGCGATTTAGCATTTTAGTTTTTTCCTCAGGATACATTGATGCTACCATGGGGTTTAGGGCAGCTTCCACAAAGCCATTACCAATTCCTATAAAAAGTGTTGCAATAAATAGAGAAGTCATAGAATCTGCTAACAGCGTTAACAAAATGCCAATAGCATGCGTTATAAACGCCATCCATGTTATTTTTTTAATACCTAATAAATCTACTAACGGTCCGCCAATAATCATGGCTATTGTAAATCCAAAAAAAGCAGGAGCAAAAGCATAGCCAATTTGCTCTAAAGTAAGTCCTACACCTTCTGGTCCAAAAACGGTTTCTAATCTCGCACGAATTGCAAAGGTCATTGCTGTGGTAATAAGGGCTAAACAACTAGCTAAAAAAAGTCTATTCTTATTTATTTTTTCCATAATTCATTTAGGTTGGTTGGTTTTATTTTTAAGACAGTTGTTTGCCTACTTTAAGCAATAAATCTCTGGTTGCTTTTATACCATCATCTTCAGATAAGCGTTTGCCTTCATATTCAACGCCTACAAATCCAGTATAATTAATATCCTTTACCATTTTCATCACTTTCATAAAATCTATAGTTGTTTCGTTACCGTTAGCATCAAAATCATAAGACTTTGCACTTACCGCTTTAGCAAAAGGGAGTAATTCTTCCATACCTTTATACCTATCATAAGCCTCTAAACAATTACGCTCTTTATCTTTGGTAATGCAGAAATTTCCAAAATCTGGTAATGTTCCGCAGTTTTCATTTTCTATTTGAGAAAACACATTATTCATCCATTCACCATTTGATGAGAAACCTCCGTGGTTTTCAACTAAAATATTAATATTTGAACCTTTGGCAAACTCAGAAAGTTTGGAAAGCGAATCAACGCTTGCCTTTACAGCTTCTTGCTTATCGATACCTCCAGCTAAATTAACACGGATAGCACGACAGCCTAAAAAATTTGCTGCTTCTACCCATTTGTAATGGTTTTCAGTAGCAGTTATTCTCTCATTATTATCTGGATTTGCAAGAGCACCTTCACCGTCAATCATAATTAAAACATTTTCTTGACCTTCACCATTCGCTCTTGATTTCATTTCTTTCAAATAGCCCATGTTTTTTGCTTTATCTTTAAAAAATGCATTAACATATTCCAAACCTTCGAAACCAAAACTTCTAGACCTCGCCGCAAAATCTAAATGATCCATTTTCCCATCAAACAAAGCTCGATGCAATGACCATTGCGCCAAAGAGATTTTGAAAAACAAATTAACATCTTCATTAAAAATTTCATCACTAGCTACAGACTTTTTAACATCATTTTTACACCCTTGAATACCTAAAAATGCCAAACCCATGGAGGCTTTAGTGGTTCTTGATATAAATTGCCTTCGTTTCATAATTCGTTAAATATTATTAATGTTCTCGTGAAAATAAATAATAGATTTTAAAATAATGTGTGTTTTTATTCAGTGAAATATTTTAAACAATTTAAGTAAACTGAAAATTATCTATGGTATATTTTAACCTGTAAGTGTTTGGAGAACACTTTTCGTACTTCTTAAATACTGTTGCAAAATATTGACTTGTTGCAAAACCACACATATATGCAATCTCTGCTATGCTTAATTTATTATTTTCTTCAAGTAATTTTTTAGATAAACCCAAACGCTTCATGGTTAAATAGCGCATTGGTGTTACATTTGTTAATCTTTTACAATGATATGTAAACCTGGTAACACCAACCCCAGCTGATTCAGCCATAAGCTCTATAGTCCAATTTTCAGAAAGGTTTTTATCTAATTCGTTTAAAAATAATTTCACACTTCTTAAGCTATCTGTTAAAGATTCATTCAATACAATGTCTCCAGTATTCATTAAGTCCAATAACAGAATCAACAGGTAATTAATTAATAATCTTATTTTTGAAGCGTTACTCCCTTTCTTGTCAGTATCTATAGCTTTGCCAATACGCAGAAAACAGTCGCGAACACGCTGGTCTGTTTTCCAAATTGATTTTTCATTTTGTCTTAAAATAGTTGTAAGCCTTGTTAAATCTGATGGCGTCAAAGATATCCAATTTGGCCAAGTCCAATCTTGATGAGGCCTTCGAACTCCTAAGTCAATAATAACCCAATAGAATTTCCCCATCCCAACACAAGGGTCGCCTACTTTATGCGCTTCCCAAGGTCTAGTAATGGTTAAGTGATTAGGAGTTAACACAACCTCTTTGTTTTCTTGAGCATAAGGCATTGTTCCTGTTTCTAAGAAATGAAACTCAATACCTTCATTTCTGTGCCAATCTAAACCCCAATCTTGAGGCTCATTAGCATCCCAATAGCCTATACTATTTAACCCCAAAGTATTTTCATCTAAACGATCGCCCGGATAAGTATGTCTCGCAAGCGCTTTAAATTTTATTTTTTTACGTTTAGCTGCATCAACTAAAGGCAAACACGTATCCGCATGATAAACAACTCCATCAGCCTCATAAGGTTGAATTTCTTGTATATTTATTTTCATTGAAATAATTTGAACATTTATACAGTGCAAATTAGTTAATTTTCGAATAATTAAGAATTTAATTATTAATTTCTCTTATTTTATTGAATGTTAATATCAAATTTGCACAAAAACATCTATTTTTAATTTATCAAAAAAGCAATAAATGGCTGAAGAAGCAATAACTGAGTACCCAACTGTTTATGATGCCATTGTTATAGGCACTGGAATTAGCGGAGGTTGGGCTGCTAAAGAATTATGTGAAAACGGATTAAAAACATTGGTTTTAGATCGAGGGCGATTAGTTAAACATATTGAACACTACCCAACTATGCATTTAGATCCTTGGGATTTAAAACATAGAGGCGCCAAAAACCCTGAGGATGTAGCTCTGCAGCCAAAACAAAATAAGTCATACATATTAAGCCCGTATAGCCAACACTGGTTTGTTAACGATTTTAAACATCCTTATAATGAAGTAAAACCTTTTGATTGGATTAGAGGTTACCATGTTGGTGGACGATCGCTTATGTGGGCAAGACAATCTTACAGATTAAGTGATTTGGATTTTGAAGCCAATAAAAAAGATGGACATGGCGTAGATTGGCCTATTCGCTATAAAGATATTTCGCCTTGGTATGATAAAGTAGAAACATTTATTGGTGTGTCAGGTCAAAATCTTGGGCTTTCGCAATTACCCGATGGGAAATTATCCAAACCCATGGAATTAAATTGTGTTGAGCTTGAACTACAAAAGAAAATTGAAGAAAATTTTGAAGATCGTTTATTAACCATTGGAAGAACAGCTCATAAAACTGGTGACGCAGAACATGAAGGGCGCTCTAATTGCCAATTTAGAAATAGATGTGTTAGAGGCTGTCCGTTTGGAGGCTATTTTAGCAGTAACTCATCAACTTTACCTGCTGCAGAGAGAACAGGCAATATGCACCTTAGACATAACTCTATCGCCTATGAAATAGTTTATGATGAAGAGAAAGGTATAGCTTCAGGTGTTCGAATTATCGATGCAGAAACTCATGAAAAAATATTTTTTAAAGCGTCCATCATTTTTAGTTGTGCCTCAACAATAGGATCAGCTAGTATTTTAATGCAATCAAAGTCTGAAAGATTTCCCAATGGCTTAGGGAATGACAGTGGAGAGCTAGGACACAATATTATGGATCATACTTCAAAATCTGGAGCCTCAGCTAAAGTTGATGGTTTTGAAGATATGTATTATAAAGGACGCAGACCAAATGGATTTTACATTCCACGTTTTAGAAATTTAGATGAAAAGACTAAGCAAAAAGATTTTTTACGTGGTTATGGCTATCAGGGAAGTGCTAGCAGAACAAATTGGAAAAGTGGTATGGGAGAACTTAGCTATGGGGAAGACTTAAAAGAAGACTTGATGAAACCTGGTCATTGGCGCATTGGCATGGGAGGTTTTGGAGAATGCCTACCTTACCACGACAATAAAATGACCTTAAATTATGATAAATTAGATGATTGGGGTTTACCAACCGTGAACTTCGATGTTACCTTTAGAGAAAATGAATTAAAAATGAAAAAAGATATAATGAATCAAGCAGTAGCAATGCTAAAAGCTGCTGGCTTCAGTGATGTTAAAGGCCACAACCCTAAAAGTACTCCTGGTATAGCTATTCATGAAATGGGTGCTGCAAGAATGGGACACGACCCTAAGACATCTGTATTAAACAAATACAATCAAATACATGCAGTCCCAAATGTTTATGTTACAGATGGCGCATGCATGACTTCATCTGCTTGCCAAAACCCATCATTAACCTATATGGCAATAACAGCACGAGCAGCTAATCATGCAGCTGCAGAATTTAAAAAGAATAAAAAAGCTTAATACTATGGATAGAAGAACCGCTCTTAAAAATTTAAGTATGAGTTTGGGCTATACAGTTGCTGCTCCAACAATTTTTAATATGTTATCGTCGTGCACTTCTGAAACCGATACATGGACACCTTTATTTTTGTCTTCTGATGAGAAACATATTATTATTCATTTATCAGATATTATATTACCAGCCAGTGATACTCCTGGAGCAATAGATATTAATATTAACGCACCTCAGTTTTTAGATTTGATGTACAATGATATAGAAAAGGATGAGAACAAAACACTATTTAAAAAAGGGGCAACGCTTTTTGCAGAAAAGTTTACAAATAAATTTAACATAGAAGTTGCTAAAGGGAATAAAGAGCAATTTGAAACGTTATTTGCTTCTTATTTTAAAATTTCTGAAGAGGAAACAAAAGTTGTTTTAAAAGAACAAAAACTTCCTATTCAAAAAGTAAAAGACTCTAATATAGACAACTACTTAACATACAAATTTTTACTTTCTGTAAAAATGTACACATTATTTGGCTACTTCACATCAGAAAAAGTTGGTGAAGAAGTATTAAATTACGACCCCGTTCCCGGTGCTTATAATGGTTGCATACCTATGGAAGAAATTCCTAATGGCAGAGCTTGGTCTTAATAAAACAAATAAATTCTTTATGAAAAACTTTTCAAATTTAGTTCTAATAATCTTGCTAGTTTTTTTGGTTGGGTGTAATAAAAAACCTGAAAAAAAAGAAATAATTAAAGTATCTGAAAATTGGGAATCGCTATTCAACGGAAAAGATTTAACAGGTTGGACTCCTAAAATTAAAGGACATGCCTTTGGAGATAATTACAATAATACGTTTTTAGTTGAAGACGGTGTTATGAAAGTTTCCTATAAAGCATATGATTCATTTAATAATGCTTTTGGGCATATTTTTTACAAAAATCCATACAGTAATTATCGCTTTAGAATGGTTTATCGTTTTACTGGAGAACAAATTTTAGGAGGCAGACCATGGGCTCTAAGAAATAGTGGTATCATGATACATTGTGAAGATCCAAAAAATATGGGTATAAATCAAAATTTCCCTGTATCTATTGAAGTCCAACTTTTAGGAGGAAATGGTTTAGACAAACGTTCTACTGGTAATTTATGTACACCTGGTACTCACGTAAAATATAATGACAGTTTAGTGACAGAACACATCATTCAATCATCTTCTAGAACATATCATGGCGAACAATGGGTTAACGTGGAAATTGAAGTAAGAAACGACTCTATAATTAAACATTTTATTAATGGTAAAGAAGTACTTCAATATACTAAACCTCACATTGGTGGCAAAGTAGACTACAATATGGAATTTTGGAAATCAAAAGAAAATCAACCTTTGAAGAGTGGTTATATTTCACTGCAAAGTGAAAGTCATCCTGTGGAGTTTAAAAAAATTGAAATTTTAGAGCTTCATTAAAATGTGTTTAAAAAAATTGAAAGTGAAATCTAAGGTTTAAATTTACAAGCCACTTTATATTAATAACTAAAATTTAGCCATAAATTTGTTATTATGAAAACATCACCTATTCCTAGCAAGAGACAAAAAGTAATCAACTATATCCTTTTTTTTCTTTTTGTTGTTTTTGCAGTTGTTCAACTCAACGATCCTGATGGACTTTTATGGTTTACCATTTATTTACTCGTAGCACTAACTTGCTTAATTTCTAATTTTAAAAGAATACCTAATTACGTTTTAATTTTCTTTACAATTGGGTTGTTAGGTTATGCGGTTTTTCATTTTTCTTTATTTATAGATTATTTACAGACAGAAAATAAAGAAGAGATTTTTGGTGAAATGGTTTACGACAAACCTTATTTAGAAGGCACTAGAGAATTTATTGGACTGGTAATAGCGGCTTTAGGTGTTATATATCAACTTAAATTAAAAACAGAACCTAAGTAAAACATAATCTCTTTTCCAAATTCATTCAATTGGCTTATTTTTGCATTTATTTTGTTTAAAACAACTCTCAAATCAATCAAAAAAATGAATAGACTTTTTAACCTACTACTTTTAATAATTATTACCCTTTTAAGTATTTCAGGTTTCTCGCAATCTACAATTAGTGGTAATGTGGTTGATAGTAATGGAAATTCTTTAGAAGGTGTTTCTATAGCTCTTAACCCTTCAAAATATAAAGGTTACACAAATGTTAATGGCTTTTTTGAAATACAGAATATTCTTGATGGAAACTATTCCATAAGCATTTCTTATATGGGTTTAAAACCAATAAATGAGTCCATTAAAGTTTTAGGCAAAAACCTATCACTTTCGTTTGTTTTACAAGAAAACTTATTAAATCTACAAACAGTTGTAGTTACTGGTACATTTGATCCTAGAACTCAATTGGAATCTACAACTGCTATTAGTATTCTAAGACAGAAAGACATAAAACAAACCTACCCACAAGGAACAGCTGGCTTACTTCAAAATGTTCCAGGAACATTTACAGATGCATCTGCTGGTGAGGTTTACACTAGAGTTTATACTCGTGGTATTTCCGCCTCTGCTGAAGATGATATGGGTTGGTACTATGTGTCTTTACAAGAAGACGGTCTTCCTGTAAGTTTAATTCAGCATTCGTATTACAGTCCTGATCTTTTTCACCGAGTAGATTTAACCACAAAAAAACTGGAAGCTATTCGAGGAGGTAGTGCAGCTATAACATCACTTAATGCACCTGGAGGTATTTATAATTTTATATCTCACGATGTAAGTAATAAGTTTGGCGGAGAGTTACAATTATCTGCTGGTGCTCAAGGTGGTAATAACGCGCTTTATAGAGTTGATACAAATATTGGAGGACCTTTAGGTAATAACTGGTATTTTAATGCTGGTGGGCATTATAGGAAAGATGATGGCGCTAGGGATAATGAATTTACATTTAGTGATGGCGGACAATTCAAATTCAATGTAATTAAGAATACCAATAAAGGCTACTTTAAATTATACGGAAAATTATTAGACGATAAAACAAACAGGTATACCGGTGTAGCTGCAACAAATTGGGATAACCCAAAGGCTGCATTTGGTCAAGATTTTAATTCAACTTCTTTATTAATGCCTAGTTTTAATGGCAGTATTCCTGACGGACGAAACTTAAACATGTCTAATAGTTTCAATCCAGCACAAGGTGTTCATGCTAAAGATTTAGCTTTTGGGTTAGACTTTAATCATGATTTAGGAAACAGATTAACATTAAAAAACAATTTTAAATTCTCGGCTAAAAATGCGAATTGGCAAACCTCAATAAGTAATGCTTTTGTATCACTTAATAATCCATTAGCTTACTTTATAAGCGGTGCAGATTTCCCAGTTGGTCAAGTTGTTTTTAAAGATGCCCGTTCTGGAAATGAAGTTGCAAGACTAGATAATAGTGGTATTTTATCAGGTAATCCTGCCCAGTATTTAACCGCTGGTAGTTTGCCAAATGATGCTATTATGGGAACTTCAGCTTGGTATAAAGATATGAGTGCCGACGAATGGATGAACGAATTCACGCTTCAAAAGAAATGGGATAATCACGATTTCTCTACGGGTTTTGTGGCTGCACATTCAAGCACATCATTATTTACACAAGGTAGTTTTGCTTATGTAACTTATGAGCCCAACCCAAGAATGTTACAAGTAACATTGGAAAATCCCGGACAACCTGTATTGTCTTTATCTGATGAAAACGGGCTTAGTAATTATGGCGGTTTGTTCTACGTAAATGCTAATGCAAAAGTGAATCAAATAGCAGCTTTTGCTAACGACCATTGGAAAGTTTCAGACAAAATTCATTTAGATTTAGGTCTCCGATTTGAGAACGTAGCCCATAACGGAAGTAAAGATCGTTTTGCACCAGCGGGATCACCTGGAGGTATTGATGGAGATATTACAACAGCTTACGATAAAAGTGTAAACGCACCCACTGGAGAAACTGATGATTTTAAATATAATTACACTTATTTGTCATATTCGGCTGGTATAAATTATAAGTTTAATGATAATGCTGCTTTATTTAGTAGATTTTCCAAAGGAAATAAAGCTCCGGAATTAAATTACTATTTCAATAATTTCTCTAATGTTCCAATAAATCAAAAAGGAGAAATTCAAAAGATATTGCAAGCAGAACTTGGTATTAAACTAGATTCTGAAAGAGCTTCTTTTACAGGAACTGCATTTTGGAGTCAGCTAAAAAATATTGGTATTGCCAATTTTGAATTTGATGGCGATGATAATAGTATATTTTACACACCCATTCAGTTTAATACTTCTGAAACTATTGGTTTTGAATGGGAAAGTATTTACAAGCCTTTTGATTATTTAGCCTTTAAGTTTAATGGTGTTATACAGAACCCAAAAGCACTTGAATGGAATATTTACGATGCAGCTGGGAGTGTTGATACTAGTGATGATAGTATTATTGATTATTCTGGAAACATATTACCCTTCAACCCAAAATTGATGTTTAATTTAAGCACAGAGTTTGAAAAAGATAAGATTTCTGCATTTTTAAAATGGCAATATATGGGGAATAGACAAGGTAACGTTGCAAACGGATTTGAACTTGCTGCCTATAGTATTTTTAATTTAGGCACGGGTTACAAAATAAGTAATCACTTATCAGCAAACATACTGGTAACCAATTTATTTAATTCTGAAGGTTTGGCTAACTTTTTTGGAGCAAACAGTTTTGGTGCAAATGCCAACGGTGCTACTCCTGATTTTGTTTCTGCAAATCCTGATGCTAGTTTTGTGGTTTTCCCTGTTTTAAGACGTCGAGCTTTATTAAGTTTAAACTATAGCTTTTAAAGACTATTTATTACTCAACTATAAACTTTCCTTTCATTAAACCTGAATGTCCTGGAAAGCTACATAAGAATTCATATGTTCCAACAGCTGGTGCGTCAAATTCAATTACAGCAGTTTCTCCACCTCCAAGCATTTTGGTATGAGCAATAACATCTTGTGTCCCTTCTGGGATATAATCGTTCTTACTAGCTGTAGCAGCTTGATTAGAAAATGCCATTAAATTAACACCTTGTTTAAGTAAAACAAAGTTGTGTCCCATAACATTTTTATCCATTTTACCAATATGCCTTAGAGTAATCTTTATCTTTTTACCAGCTTCAACTTTAATTTCTGTTTTATTGAATTGCATCCCATCATTACCTGTAATTACAACATCGTTTGGGTTGCTTTCAACTTGTTCTGAAGATGTAGACTTTTTTTCATAAGAAAATCCCTCTTTTTTCTTTTCTTCTTTACCTCCACAAGCAGTAATAAAAATAGCTAGTAGCAATACTAATAATAGCTTAAATTTCTTCATTCTTTAATATTTCTTAATTACAAAATATAGTCAGTACTTATAAAGTTAGACGTTTTCTTTTCAAGTAATTCAGTTAATATGGCATTGTTATACTCATTGTCTTTAGACGCCACAAAAGTTCTTATTGAAAACGAACGTAAAGCATCATGAACACTTAATGTCCCAAAGGCTGAATCTTTTCTTCCTGTAAATGGGTAGACATCTGGTCCACGTTGACATGAACTATTCAAATTAACTCTACAAACCAAATTTACTAAAGTATCAATTAATGGAGATAATGTATGGACATTTTTTCCAAACAAACTTACTTGTTGTCCGTAATTAGATTCTGCCATATCATCTAGTGGTTCATCTATATCTGAAAAAGATATCACAGGAACAACGGGACCAAATTGTTCTTCTTTAAAAACTCGCATATTCTTGGTTACTGGATAAAGTATAGCTGGGAATATAAAATTCTCATTGGTTTCTCCTCCTTTTTTGTTTAAAACTTTCGCACCCTTTTCTTTTGCATCATCAATTAATTCTTGAATGTAAGCTGGTTTATCTTCTTCAGGTAGAGGTGTCAATTTAGCACCATCTTCCCATGGGTTTCCAAACTTAAGCTGGTCTACTTTATAAGCGAATCGTCTATTAAATTCTTCTACAATAGATTCGTGAGCATAAATAACTTTTAGAGCGGTACAACGTTGTCCATTAAAAGATAATGTTCCCGCAATACACTCCTCTACAGCTAAATCTAAATCGGCATCCGGCAATATAATAGCTGGATTTTTTGCTTCCAAACCTAAAACCATACGTAATCTATTTCCTTTTGGATGTTGCGATTGTAATGCGTTTGCAGATTTACTGTTTCCAATTAAAGCCAATACATCTATTTTTCCAGATTGCATAATGGGTGTGGCTAAAACACGACCACGACCATAAACAATATTTACAACACCTTCAGGAAAACTACTTTGAAAAGCTTCTAATAATGGAGATATTAATAACACTCCAAGTTTTGCTGGTTTAAATATTACAGGGTTACCCATAATTAATGCTGGAATTAACAGCGTAAACGTTTCATTTAAAGGATAATTATACGGCCCCAAACACAAAACAACTCCTAATGGACCTCGACGAATATGTGCATAAACTCCAGAGTTTTTTTCAAACTTAGCAGAGTCTCTATCTATTTGTTTATAAGCTTCAATAGTATCATATATATAATCGACTGTTCTATCAAACTCCTTTTGCGAATCAGGAAGATTTTTACCAATCTCCCACATTAAAAGTTTTACAACTTCTTCACGTTTAGTTTTCATTTGTTCTACAAAAGATTCCATACAAGCAATTCTGTCAGCAACTTTCATAGTTGGCCACAGACCTTTTCCATTATCATAAGCTTGAGTTGCAGAATCCAATACTTGTAATGCTTCTTTTTCTCCTAATTGAGGTATAGTCCCTAAAAGTGTTTGCTTATATTTTGATGTTGATGAAATGGTTGAGTATACTTCTGCCGTATCTCCATTCCAATTTTTCAACTCTCCATTTACTAAATATGTTTTTTGGTGTAAAAGCGAATCTATTTTGTATGCTTCTGGAATATCTTGAAACTTTACTTTCATGAGGTGAAATTTTTGTTAATAATTTAGCTAAACTACCTTTAAGTTAATTGACAACTATCCTGTAATATACGGTTCTAATAAAAAAAACCGCATACTTTATATTAGAATTAATAGAAATTAAAACGCAAACGTTTTAGTTAAAAAGTGTAAAATAAAACCCTAATTAAACTAAAAACTGAAATAAATCTGGCTTGTCGTTAAGGTAATCACCAAAAAATTTATGATGCTTCATTTTATCAATTAGCGGTTTTAAATCTGAAGCTGATTTTAATTGTACTCCTACAACAGCAGATCCATTTTCGCGATTAGTTTTTTTGGCATATTGAAAATATGTAATATCATCATTCTCTCCTAAAATATCAACAACAAACTCCTTTAAAGCACCAGCTCTCTGTGGAAAATTAATAATAAAATAATGCTTTAAATTAGCGTATAGTAGAGCACGTTCTTTAATTTCTGGTGTTCTTGTTATGTCGTTATTACTTCCACTAACTACGCAAACAACATGCTTTCCTTTTATCTCATCTTTATAAAAATCTAATGCAGAAATACTTAAAGCACCAGCGGGTTCAACGACAATAGCATCTTTGTTATAAAGTTCTAAAATAGTCTCGCAAACTTTACCTTCTGGAACGGTTATTATACCATCTAGATTTTGTTTACAAATCTCAAAATTTAAATCTCCTACACGTTTTACGGCGGCCCCATCGATAAATTTTTCAATAGTTGTTAGCGTTGTATTTTTATTATTCTGAATAGAAGTTTTCATTGAAGGCGCACCTTCAGGCTCAACCCCAATAATTTTTGTGTTTGGAGATAGTATTTTAAAGACCGTTGATAATCCAGCAGCTAACCCTCCACCTCCTATGGCTATAAAAACATAATCAATTGGGATATCAGATTGTTGTATAATTTCTAGACCTATTGTTGCTTGACCTTCAATAACTTTTTCGTCGTTAAAAGGATGAATAAATGTTTTTCCTAACTCGCTACATTCAATCATGGCTGCATGATAAGCATCATCAAAAGTATCGCCTTCTAATTTAATATCTATATAATCCTCTCCAAACATTTTAACCTGCTCCACTTTTTGATTTGGAGTTGGTGCAGGCATATAAATAGTTCCTTTTATCTCTAGTAATTTACATGACAAAGCAACACCTTGTGCATGATTACCCGCACTAGCACAAACAACACCACAAGATGATTGACTTGTGTTTAAAGAACTTATTTTATTGTAAGCACCTCTAATTTTATAAGAACGAACTTGTTGCAAGTCTTCTCTTTTAAAAAAAATATTAGATTGAAATTGCTTTGAATATCTTAAACTGTAGCCTAAAGGGGTTACTTCTGAAACCTTTTTTATGTTTTCAGCTGCTCTTTTGATATCTTCAATTTCAGGAAAATATGTGTTTTTTTCCTTATTCATCTTTTTTTATTTTTTAAAAAGTTATAGAATTAAACATTATAAGAATAAAAAAAGCCTGTCAGGTTTAAAGTCTAACAGGCTTAATAGTACAAAGTAATTATAGTTTAGTTTAGTTGTTTTGTACTATACTATAGGTTTCATTGCCGTCATAGACGATCTTAAAAATTCACCTACTTTTTCAACAGGATGATTTCTTAAAGCCGCATTTACCTCAATAAGTTTTGCATTATCAACACCTTCACCATTATCTTTGGCGTAAGGCTTTCCAATAACATCTGTTTTTATATTCTTCATAAAATCTGTTAATAAAGGCTTACATGCATGATCGAATAAGTAACATCCGTACTCAGCTGTATCAGAAATAACAGAATTCATTTCGTACAATTTACGTCTTGCAATAGTGTTTGCAATAAGCGGTGTTTCGTGTAAAGACTCATAATATGCAGATGCATCAATAATTCCAGAATCTGTCATCGCTTCAAAAGCTAATTCCACACCAGCTCTCACCATAGCAACCATTAAAACCCCATTGTCGTAATACTCTTGCTCTGATATTTCAATATCTCCTGCAGGTGTTTTTTCGAAGTTAGTTTCAGCTGTAGCAGCTCTCCATCCTAATAAATCTTTATCATCATTAGCCCAATCTGCCATCATACCAGCAGAGAAATGACCTTCAATAATATCATCCATATGCTTTTGGAATAATGGACGCATAATATCTTTTAACTCTTCAGATAATTCAAACGCTTTAATTTTTGCTGGGTTAGAAAGACGATCCATCATGTTAGTAACACCACCATATTTAAGACCTTCTGTTACAGTTTCCCATCCGTATTGAATTAATTTTGAAGCGTAACCTGCATCAATACCTTCTTCAACCATTTTATCGAAACAAAGTATTGAACCTGTTTGTAATAACCCACAAAGAATAGTTTGCTCTCCCATTAAATCGGACTTCACTTCAGCAATAAAAGACGATGCTAAAACACCAGCTTTATCTCCACCAGTAGCAACTGCGTAAGCTTTTGCTTGAGCCCAACCTTTTCCTTCTGGATCATTTTCGTCATGAACCGCTATTAATGTTGGGACACCAAAACCTCTTTTATATTCCTCTCTTACTTCTGTTCCTGGGCACTTAGGCGCTACCATAATAACCGTAAGGTCTTCTCTTACTTGAGTTCCTTCTTCTACAATATTAAAACCATGAGAATAAGATAATGTTGCTCCTTTTTTCATTAAAGGCATAACTGCACCTACAACACTTGTATGTTGTTTGTCTGGTGTTAAGTTTAAAACTAAATCTGCAGTAGGAATTAACTCTTGGTAAGTACCAACATTAAATCCATTTTCTGTAGCATTAATAAAAGACTGACGCTTTTCAGCAATGGCAGCATCACGCAATGTATAAGAAATATCTAGACCAGAATCTCTCATATTTAACCCTTGGTTTAAACCTTGAGCACCGCAGCCTACGATAACTATTTTTTTACCTTTTAATGCGTTTACGCCATCTGTAAATTCTGAAGCGTCCATAAATCTACACTTCGATAATTGATCTAATTTATCTCTTAAAGATAGTGTGTTAAAATAATTTCCCATTGTTATATTTAATTGTAATTATTATTGGTTATTGAATGCTGATAGCATTTCAGTTATTTTCATTTCGTCTTTTGTGACCGCAATACGACCTGAGCGCACAAACTGCATGATTCCAAAGACATTTAAATCACGCCTTAAAGATTCTATCTCATGTCTTCTACCTGATTTTTCAAGCACAAAAAATTGTTTGTTTACGGTAACGATGTTAGAGTCACTTTCCTTTATTATATTTTGAATTTGAGGTTCATCAAATAATAACTCAGATTTTATTTTAAACATACATGATTCAGTAAAAATAGTTTCTTCATCTGTATGATAATATGCTCTAATAGTTTCAACCTGTTTTTCAATTTGTTTAACAATTTTTATGGCATTGGTTTCAGTCATATTAACTACAATAACAAAACGATTAACACCATCAATTTCAGATTGCGATGTTGTTAAACTTTCTATATTAATGTGCCTACGTTGAAAAATTGCTGAAATACGATTTAATAAACCAATGTTATTTTCGGTATAAATGGATATCGTAAATGTTTTTATATCTTCACTCATGTCTATAAATCTTAACTTAATCTTATATCTGAAACCGATGCTCCTGCTGGAATCATTGGAAATACATTATCCTCTTTCTCTACACAAACTTCTAAGAAGTATGATTCTTTTGAAATCATCATTTCTTTTACAGCTTCTGCTAACTCTTCTCGTTTAGTTACTTTTTTGGCTTTTATGTAATAGCCTTCTGCAATGGCAACAAAATTCGGATTTGTCATTTCTGTAGACGCATAACGTTTATCGAAAAATAATTGTTGCCATTGACGTACCATTCCTAAGAATTCATTGTTCAATACCACAATTTTTACTGCTGTTTTTTGCTGAAAAATGGTTCCTAATTCTTGAATGTTCATTTGGTAACCACCATCACCAATAATAGCAACAACTTCGCGTTCTGGTGCTGCCATTTTAGCTCCTATAGCTGCTGGAAGCGCAAAGCCCATAGTACCTAAACCACCTGAAGTAATATTACTTTTTGAAACATTAAAATCAGCATACCTGCAAGCAATCATTTGATGCTGTCCAACATCAGAAACAATAGCCGCCTTTCCTTCACTTTCAATATTTATTTGCTTTAATACTTCTCCCATCGTTAACCCTTCTTTCGTTGGGTTGATATCGTCATTAATTACTTTTTCAAATTCTATAGCATATAAATCTTTGAATTCTTGTAACCAAGATTCGTGAGTGTTTTTATTTAAAGCATTTAAAAGCATAGCTAAGCTTTCTTTAGAATTACCTAAAACAGCAACATCAGTTTTAACATTTTTATCAATTTCTGCTGGGTCAATATCAAAATGGATGATTTTTGCTTGTTTTGCATAAGTATCTAAACTACCTGTTACACGGTCATCAAAACGCATTCCTATAGCAATTAATACATCACATTCATTGGTTAGTCTATTTGGCGCATAATTACCATGCATACCAACCATACCAATATTTAATGGATGTGAAGTTGGCAATGCAGAAGCACCTAAAATAGTCCATGCAGCAGGAATTCCTGCTTTTTCAATTACAGCTTTAAGTTCCGCTTCTGCTTCACCTAAAATAACACCTTGCCCCCAAACAATCATTGGTTTCTTGGCATTATTAATTAACTCCGCAGCCGCATTAATAGACTCCTGACTTGTTTTTGGAACAGGCTTATAACTTCTTATACCCGTACATTTTTCATATTTAAAATCGAACTCAGAAACTTGAGCATCTTTAGTAATATCAACTAAAACTGGCCCTGGTCTTCCACTTTTAGCTATGTAGAATGCTTTGGCTAATGCAGCAGGAATATCTTCTGCTTTGGTAACTTGACAATTCCATTTTGTAACTGGCGTAGAAATACCAACTATATCAGTTTCTTGAAACGCATCACTCCCCAATAAATGAGAAAATACTTGACCTGTAATGCATACAAGTGGTGTAGAATCTATTTGAGCATCTGCTATACCTGTAATTAAATTAGTAGCTCCTGGTCCTGATGTCGCCATAGCAACACCAACTTTACCTGAGATACGCGCATACCCTTGTGCTGCGTGTGCTGCACCTTGCTCATGACGTGTTAACACATGATGAATCTGGTCTTGAAATTTGTATAATTCATCATAAACAGGCATGATAGCGCCTCCTGGATATCCATAAAGAATATCTACGCCTTCAGCTATCAAGCTCTTTACTATAGCTTCACTACCAGTTATACGTTCTGTTTTTTCTGCCACCTCTTGTTTATTATTGATTGTTTGTGTTTTCATAGTTCTCAACGTTTAATGATGAGATTCCTGCATATGCAGGAATGACAATTTTATGCATCTGTAACACAGCCTTTTGAAGCTGATGCTACTGACTTTGCATATTTATATAATATTCCTTTATTATGTTTTAAAGCAGGTTGAACCCATTTTGCTTTTCTTTCTGCTAATTCTTCATCTGAAAGCAAAACATTAATTGAGTTATCCTCTGCACTTATTCTTATTTTATCGCCTGTTTTTAACAGACCAATGTTTCCACCTGATTGTGCCTCCGGAGTAATATGTCCAACAACAAATCCGTGTGTTCCACCAGAAAAACGTCCATCTGTGATTAATGCTACAGATTTACCTAAACCAGCACCCATAATAAGTGATGTTGGCTTTAACATTTCAGGCATACCTGGGCCTCCTTTAGGACCTACATAACGAATGACGACTACATCTCCTCTTTCTACTTCTCCGTTTGAAATCCCTGTATTTGCTGCTTGCTCACCATCGTAAACCACTGCTTTACCTTCAAACAATAAACCTTCGTTTCCTGATATTTTTGCTACTGCTCCATCAACCGCTAAATTTCCATAAAGAATCTGTAAGTTTCCTGATTTCTTTAATGCGTTTTCTTTTTGATAAACAATATCTTGTTCTTCAAACTCTATAGCCTCCACATCTGCTAAATTTTCAGCTAGTGTTTTTCCAGTAACTGTAATGCAGTCTCCATGTAAAAAACCGTTTTCTAACAAATATTTCATGATAGCTGGAATTCCTCCAATACTATGTACATCTTCCATCAAATACTTTCCTGAAGGTTTTAAATCACCAATTAAAGGAGTTCTATCACTTACACGTTGAAAATCTTCTAATGTAAACTCAATATCAGCTGCATGCGCAATCGCTAAAAAGTGTAATACAGCATTGGTTGAACCTCCTAGAGCATTAACTAGTGTAACGGCATTCTCTATGGATTCTTTAGAAATAATATCTAAAGGTTTTAAATCTAATTCCAAAAGATTTTTAATAGCTATAGCTGTTCTTTCGCTTTCTGATAATTTATTAGGGTTCTCAGCAGGTATGGAAGAGTTATAAGGTAATGCAAACCCCATACATTCTATAGCCGATGCCATGGTATTTGCAGTATACATACCACCGCATGCTCCTGCACCTGGAATCGCTCTTTTTATTATTTCTTTATATTCATCTTCACCAATCTCTCCTGCCACTTTTTGACCTAAGGCTTCAAAAGCCGATACTATATTCAGTTTTTTTCCTTTGTAATTTCCTGATGCTGTTGAGCCTCCATACATCATTATTGATGGGCGATTTAAACGTAACATGGCCATTACTGCTCCAGGCATATTTTTATCACACCCAACAATAGCTACTAAGGCATCATAACTTTGGGCATTCATAACTGTTTCAATAGAATCTGCAATAATATCTCGAGATGCAAGAGAGTAGTTCATCCCGGAGGTCCCCATAGAAATACCATCACTAACGCCAATTGTATTAAACCCTAAACCAACTAAACCAGCTATATTACACTCAATTTTTACTTCATCCTTCAGCCCATTTAAATGCATGTTACACGGATTACCATCATATCCTGTGCTAGCAATTCCTATTTGAGCTTTACTCATATCCTCATCAGTTAATCCTGCAGCATATAACATGGCTTGAGATGCTGGTTGAGATTCATCTTGAGTAAGCCTTTTACTATGTTTATTGAGTTCTTTCATTATTTTTTAAAATAATTTAATGCTTTTACTTATTTCAATTCAAGATTCTAAACTATTTAAGACTTTTATTAAAAATTCAATAAAACTCGAAAATTTGCTCGAAATTAATTTATTAACAACTTATTTATACTATTCTTTAATTTTTATGGTTAAATTCATACTACAAAAAAATAATTCAACTATTTGATTCACTGTGCTTTAAGCTGATATTTTTATGATGTTCAAAAAAATGAAAATGTATAATAAAAAAGCCTTCCGTTTCGGGAAGGCTAATAATATTTATTTAATTTATAAATACAGCTTCCTTATCCTTGTGAAATAATCACAATGACAATAATAGAAACTATATTTAAAATTTGTTTTTTCATACAGATAGTACAAATATTTAGAAATAAAAATTAATATCCTATTTATTAGTAAAAAAGAAGAAAAGTGATTTTAATTTCTATTATTTTTTTATTTTTGCATCACAAAATAACAGAGGAAAGATTTGACTGATTGCAACCTCTTTTGCACTAAGTAAAATTAGTACAAAATAAAAATGCTAAAGGCAGTGTAAACTTCCTGAGACGTTATCGTCAAATCTTACTTAAAATACATTTTAATGGCCTATTTATTTACTTCAGAAAGTGTATCTGAAGGACACCCAGACAAAGTAGCAGATCAAATTAGTGATGCTCTAATTGACAACTTTTTAGCTTTTGACACTGAATCAAAAGTAGCCTGTGAAACATTGGTTACAACAGGGCAAGTAATTCTTGCTGGTGAAGTAAAATCGACAACCTATTTAGATGTTCAAAAAATTGCGAGAGATACTATAAACAAGATTGGTTACACAAAAGGCGAATACATGTTTGATGGTAATTCATGTGGAGTTCTTTCTGCAATTCATGAACAGTCTGAAGAGATTAACCAAGGTGTAGACAGAGGAAGTAAAGAAGAACAAGGTGCTGGAGATCAAGGTATGATGTTTGGCTACGCTACAAATGAAACAGAAAATTTTATGCCTCTGGCGCTTGATTTATCACATCGTATTTTAGTAGAACTTGCTGAGTTACGTCGTGAAAATAATGATATCACTTATTTAAGACCAGATTCTAAAAGCCAAGTTACCATAGAATACAGCGATGATAACATACCACAACGCATCGATGCCATAGTAGTTTCTACACAGCATGATGATTTTGATGATGATGATACTATGCTTGCAAAAATCAGAAAAGATATTGTAGAGATTTTAATTCCAAGAGTGGTAGCAAAACTTCCAGAATCTGCTCAAAAATTATTTAACGACTCAATCACTTATCATATTAATCCAACTGGTAAATTTGTAATTGGTGGCCCTCATGGAGATACTGGACTAACAGGACGAAAAATAATTGTAGACACTTACGGCGGCAAGGGTGCTCATGGCGGTGGGGCATTCTCAGGTAAAGACCCAAGTAAAGTAGACCGAAGTGCTGCTTATGCTACAAGGCATATTGCAAAAAATTTAGTCGCAGCCGGTGTTGCCGACGAAGTTTTAGTTCAAGTAAGTTATGCTATTGGTGTTGTAGAACCTATGGGTATTTTTATAGATACTTACGGTACTTGTGCTTTTAATATGACTGACGGTGAAATTGCAGAAAAAGTATCTGAAATTTTTGATATGCGTCCATTCGCTATTGAAGAGCGTTTAAAACTTCGTTCGCCAATGTATAGTGAAACAGCGGCTTATGGACATATGGGCAGGAAAAATGAAACAGTTACAAAAACATTCTCACAACCAAACGGCGAAACGAAAACTTTGGATGTAGAATTATTTACTTGGGAAAAGTTAGATTATGTAGACCAAGTTAAAGAAGCTTTTGGGCTATAAAACTTATTTAAAAATTTAAACAAAACTACTAGTTTTAGTGGATAAAAAAAGCCTGCAAAAGCAGGCTTTTTTTTGTTAAGTGGGGAGAGCAGGATTCGAACCTGCGAAGACGTAGTCAGCAGATTTACAGTCTGCCCTCGTTGGCCGCTTGAGTATCTCCCCAAAACAAGGCACAAATATATTATTGTTTGTTAATTCTTCAAAGGAAAAATTGCAATTTATATTTCTTTTTAAACATAATATCTTAAATATTTATAGAACGATAAAGCCCATTATAAATAATGGGCTTTATCAACAAAACAAAAGTATTTTTACAACGTATATATGACTCTGAATGTTACAAACCTTGGCTGAAGAAATACAGCATCATTTCTTACAGAAAACGTACCTATATTATTACTAATATTTGCATCTATATTAAGTATATTATTTGCTCGTATTTCAAATTCCCACTTGGCATCCCTATCTTTTCTATAACCTAAACGGGCACTCCATCTTTGGAAAGAATCTGAATTAACACCATCGTTTTGATTTGTATATGCATAATCTGTTACGAACGTTAAGGCATCCCAAATGTATGCATCAAATCTAACAGAAGGAGAATTTGTAATAATCTGTGTGCTTCTTGAACCCTGATTTACATCTCTCACTGTATAAGTATAGCGTAATCTTACGTTAGGTGCCTCTCTAAAGTTCGTTCTTATTTCAGGCCTGTATGTTTGAGTAAAATTCTCGTTCACAGACTGTCTATCTCCAATAAATTGATTTTGCAAACTATAATTAAATCTGGTAAATAATCTGGTCTGTATTTTACCAAATCGTTTTTGCCAACTACCAAAAGCAGATAAACTTTCATCTGCAAAAGGGGAATTAAAAAATGTTCCTGTGGAAATTACGTTACTAAAAACAGCATCTCTCCTAATCTGATCAATATTATTATTGTAAGTAACACCAGCAAAAACATTTGTGTTATTAAATAAATTGAAACTACGATAGTTTAAACTTAAAACATGAGACAGTCCATTTTGAAGTTCAGCGTTACCAAAACTTATCGCATCAAAACTATTGAGCACAATATTTTCTGCAATACTGGTTACATCTGTAAACTGGTTGTTCATACGATAATTAAACGTTAAGCTTTCAGACTTCTTAAACTGAACACGAGCTTCAAATTCTGGTAAAATCCTAAAGAAATTATCTTCAAAGGTTTCTCCAAATTGAATATTTTGATTCCCATAGGCATGAACAGATAATCCTGGTCTGAAGGTAAACTTACCTGTTCTTACATTGTATCTGGTTGCTAAATAAATATCACTAAAATTATACTGCGTATCATTTACTCCTCCTAAAACGTTCCCTTCTCCATCGTCTATATTTGGGTTTATTGCCTGTGTATTATTAGAACCCGTTTCATCCAAAAATTGAAAGATATCAGAGTTAAAATCCTGACGACTCAGAATAGTCCCTAAAGTGAAACTAATATTACTTTTGGGATTTATAATATTATAGTAATCTATTTTAGCATCTAATTGATTTGATTTCACTTGGCGATTTTGTCCTAATCTGTAAAAATCTAAATCTCGATTCAACCCTAACTGTTCAGCTGTTTCATCATAAGCATCTTCATCAATAGTATTTGGGTCATCATCAATACCATTATCATTATTTGTAGGATCGTTATTCAGAAAAGCATTATAAAAGGGGTCTTCATCACGGATTAGATGCTGAGCCTCTAACGCAAATATGTTATTCTCATTAAGTGTGTAGTAGTAATTCAAATTTTGATTAATACTAAATGGTGTTACTTGATCTAATTGTGATGTTGTTCCAATAACAGATGATAATTCTGCTTGTCGCTCTTCATCCTTTGATAATCGGGCTAAAACATCATAATCTAATTGATTATTTGCGTTTGGTTTGTAAGATAGACTTAATTTTGCCAAACCTTGATCTGATGCTTCTCGACCTGTATTAGTAGTTTCTTCATCCGGTATCCCTAAATCAGGATCTGTGTACCTAATAAAGCTTTCTTGACGTGTATTTAATCTTGTTGTGTTGTAAATAATGAACCCACTTAAATCTAGCGCCGGATTGGGTGAATAACTAAAATTTGTAGCTAAAAGTTTGGACTCTACTTGTTGTGCGTTCTGAGCAGACGTTAAACCACTAAGTCCGTTATTTCCTAAATTTAAATTTGTTCCGCTATCTCTACTTGGTGATCTAAATCCTCCACCAAAACTACGAACATCTCTGTTTGATAATGCTGGCTCACCAATATTATTCATATCTCCAATAACATTGACACTATACTTAGGGCTATAATAAAACAACTTTGGTTGCACTAAATACAGCTCGTCGTTAGGTGATGGTGCTGTTCCTGCACCTACTGTAACATCACCAAACCAAAAATTTTCTTTTCCTTCTTTAAGTTTAATGTTTATAGCAACGCTATTTTGATTGTTAGTAACACTTCGTAACTGACCAACCTCAGAGAAATTTCTTAAAACTTCAATTTTATCTACAGCATTTGATGGTATATTTTGGGTTGCTAATTTAGAATCTCCATCAAAAAAATCTTTTCCATTTACGGTTATTTTTTGAACTCTGTTTCCTTCAACTTCTATCTGTCCACTATCATTTATCTCTACACCCGGTAATTTTTCTAAAACATCTTCAAGTTTACGTTCTGATCCATTTTTAAAAGAGTCTGCATTGTAAACAATAGTGTCTCCCTTAATGGTTACTGGCATTTCATAAGTTAACTCAACCGCTTCTAAAGAGTTATCAAGAGCCAGAGTAAAATCTTTAGTTATATTGGCTTCTTTTGTTTCAATAACGTCATTAAAAGTTTTCATACCTACATAACTAACCTGCAGTTTGTATTTTTCGTTTTTTCCTAAGGCAATCAAGTATTTTCCATCAGAATCTGTAATTCCATAAGATTCTAAGGCACTTGTAGTTTCATTTATAGCTATAATGTTTGCTAATTCTAAAGGATTACCTATACTATCTTTAACTATACCTGATAGTTTTATTTGTGAAAAAGAATTTCCAGCAACTAATAAACAAAGTAGTAATATTATTTTTTTCATTTTTTGGTTGTTTTTTGATTGATTGATTTTATTAAATCAATTTAATTTCTTCTACCATTACCTTGGCGTCGGCCTCTCATTTCTCTCATCTCTTCCATCTTTTCGGTAGTAATTATTGTATATTCTTCTTGAGTAACTTCCTCTCCTTTTTCAGGTTTTTTAATTTCTTCCTTTTCTTTTGGGTTCATAACAATTTTTGTGCACAAAATTGTTGTTCTGCCTGCGCTTACCTCTAAAATTAACCCAGGTAAACCCCAATAATTATCTGGCCCTTGGTTTATAGGTACTTGTGGTGTATACCAAGCAACAACCTCTATAGTTTTTTCCTCTTCAGCTTCTTTGCTCTCATCTTTTTCTTCATCATTTCTTCTAGATCTACTACCCCAGTCAAAACTTGTATCAGGGATTATTGCCGTAGCTTTAAAACAAGCATACTGACCAATCTGTTTTGTTTCACTTCCCATTTTCCATGCTAGAGGCTCTAGTTCATCTTTAATTAGAAACTGCTTTCCAAAAAACTCTTGGTCTTGTAATAATTCTTTAGTTTTTACATTTTTATACTTTGGTCCGCCACTAAGACCACTGGAAAAACCACCCCATCCACGACCAGAATTTGGCGCTTCTATTCTCTCTTCTTCTTTGTAAATGGATTCTTCTTTGTTGAATACAAGTGTATACTGTTTTTCCAAAAAACTTTTCATTCGTTCTTGGAATCTTTTAATTTGATCTGGTGTAAATTGTCGATTTCCAGTAAACCGACTCATATCCATAGTCGTTTTACTTTGATAATAAGCTTTACCTTGAAAGTCTTGAGCAAAAGCACCACCAACAGTACAAATAATTAAAATAGATGTAAAAAGTTTAAATAGAAAAGGCTTCATATGTTTTGTTTTTTAGTCTTAATTATTTTAAGACTTGCGAAATAACAAAAAGTAAAAACTAGACTATGTTAAACTTGCGTTAAAGAACTTAACTACGTCGTCTTCTCCCTCTGCTATCACGAAACTCTTGCATTTTAAGCATTACAGTTTCTTGATAATCTTTCTTATTAATTTCTTTTCCTTTATCGGGAGCTTCAATTTCAACTTTCTCTTCAGGATTAAGCACAATTTTAGAACAAAGCATTGTTGTATTATCTGCACTAACCTCTAAAATTAAACCCGGTAATCCCCAATAATCTGATGGTCCATGACTAACTGGAATTTGAGGTGTATACCAAGCAACAACTTGTGTCATTTTAATTTCTGGTTGTTTAACTACTCCTGTAGAATCCGTTTGAGGTTCGTTTGACCTCAATCTATCCCACGAAAAATTATACCAAGTCAATTCATCAGAAGGTATAAGAGCTGCCGCCTTAAAACAGGTGTAGTTTCCGATTTTTTTCGTTTCAGAACCCATTTGCCACTCAATTTTTTGAAGTTCGTCTTTCACTAAAAACTTTTTTCCATAAAACTCTTGGCTTTGTGCTAAGGCATTATCCTTTACATTTTTATACAAATCTCCTTGAGTGAAATTTTTACCCCAAGAATCAGTTGCACCAGACATAGCATCTAATTTCTCATCTTCTTTAAAAAATGATTCTGTTTTGTTAAAACTTAATACGTAAGTTTTTTGCAAACGATTTTTCATCCTTGCCATTACTTGCTTTTTTTGAGCTTCACTTAGTCTTGCTCCCCATCTACCTAAATCCATTGTTGATTTTGAAAAATAATAAGCTTTACCGTAAAATTCTTGTGCACTTATTGTTATTGTTGTTAGCAATATAAATGATGTAATTACCAGTGTTTTCAGTGAGGTTTTCATTGTTTTAGACTTAAAAATGATTATTTTGTTCAACAAATATAAACAATTATTAAACAATAATATTTTGTTTAATTCATTTTTAGCAATAAAATAACACTTTTTAACAAATCAAAATTCTTGTTAATCTCTTAATTTCAATACTTTACAATGCTTTTAACCTTTTCAAAAAACGAAGCTTATTTGCTCATACAAAACATTTATATTAAACAAAACAGTTTGTTTAAACATTTAGATTTTAGCTTATTTGGTTTTAACCACCAATTGTTACAAATACACTCTCACCATCTCGCCCCCTTTTTCTGGACCTGAACATCTCCATGTTTTCTTCTTGCTTTTTCTTCCTAATACTGTCGAATTCTTTTTGAGATACTTCTTTCCCTTTTGTTGGCTCAACAATTTCAAACTCCTTTTCTGGGTTTAAAACAATTTTAGTGCAAACTAAAGTTAGTTTACCATCATTAACTTCTAAAACTAACCCAGGTAATCCAAAAAAATCTCCAGGTCCTGAGCTAACTGGTATTTGTGGCGTATACCAAACTGTTACAACACGTTCTTTTGTAACATCTTCATAATTGCCCTCTTCAGTAATGGTTTTTGTTGTATAGTCTTCTTTAAAGACTGCCTTAAAACAAGCATATTCACCAATATATTTGGTTTCGTTAACTAACTCCCATTTCTTCGGTTGTAAAGTATCTTTTATCAAAAAGATTTTTCCAGATATTTCTGTTTTATTGGCATATCGGTTTTCTTTAATATTCCTATAAATTATATCAGACCCTTGATTCAATTTTATAGTAATACCTGATGAAGAAGGTGGCGATGGTCTATCCAGCTTCTCATTTTGCTTGTAATAAGATTCGTTCCTGTTAAAATTTAAAGTATATTCTTGTTGAAATTGACGTTTCAACTGCTCTTGAATTTGTTTTTGCATATCAGAATTCACCTTTTTTTCGTCAATCTTTAAATCCATTTTTCTATGAGATTTATAGATAGCAATACCTTGAAAATCTTGAGCCATGAGGCAATTTGTAATTAAAAAAAGAACTGATGTTGTAATAATTTTTAGTAATTTTTTCATGATTATTCCTTGTTTTTATAGTAATTAATAGCAGCTTTTCTAATTTTTTTTACACTCTTGTAAAAGCTTTTTATTTCATCTGTGTTTCCTTCAACTTTATAACTTAGTGAACTTTTTACTCCGTTTGACATTTTATCTCCGTTACAAATAATTTCAAAATGAAGCTTTTGATTTTTATCAGTATCATCCAAAATTTCCATAATATCTTCTACTTTAAAAGTAGATTCTATTTCTTCGGCAGATTCGACTTCTACTGAAATTTTTAAATCATTAAACTTAACATCCTCAATAACAACATCACCTTCTAATTCTTTAGATTGACTAAAACTTACCATTGTAAGTAATACCATTAAAATTGTAAATACATTTTTCATTTTTAAATTGTTTTTATGATTAATACAACACAAATGTAAAAGTCATTTTCAGTTTTTAAAGTTAACCAATGTTAACGTGTGTTAACCGATTAGTATTTAATAATCTTAACATTTACTTTTGGAGTATGAATGATAGAAAATACAGATATACATTATATATTATAACAATAGTTATACTATCTACCATCGCAATACAAGGATATTGGAACTACAAGAATTATATTTTCAACAAACAGCAACTCATAAAAGATATTCAAATAAGTCTTGACAAAGCGGTTGATGATTACTACACAGAATTAGCCCAAAAAACAACACTTGGTTTTAAAATAGAAGGCGATGCACAAAAAAATGTATTAGACGATGGTGGCTTTTTTGATAGTGTTGCCGCAAATATTGATAAATCTAACAGCAAATTTAAAGACTTTCGAGCTTTAAAAATCGATTCTGTTAAAGGAATAACTGTTTTTAGAGGGTTTAAAGCAGACTCTTTAATGAACGAAAAAGATGAAAAAGGAAAGCATTTTATCAAAAAAGGTGATAAAGGAATAAGTAAATGGTTAAAAAAAGAAAATGACAGCAATAGTGCTAAAAACTTCGGGTTATTAACCTCAAAAGTTTTAATTTCTATAACAAATGATACTTTAGATGTAAAACAAGTAGACAGTATTCTTTTTACAGATTTAACCAGAAAAAATATTTCTATTGATTATTTTTTAGATTTTAAAGAAGCAGAAAAACGTTTCCCTAGTGTTATAAAATCTATAAAAGAAAAGGAACCTAAAATAGATCCTAATCTTTTAAACGTTAAATCTAAGTCTACATTTTTACCAAAAAACAGTTCGTTAACCATTTATTTTGAAAACATTAATTGGACCGTTTTTAAACGTATTTTTTCTGCATTTTTTATTTCTGCATTTTTAGTATTAGCAGTAGTTGCTTGTTTATTTTATCTTTTAGAAATAATAAAAAAACAAAAACAATTAGCAGAAGTTAAAAATGATTTAATTAGTAATATTACCCACGAATTTAAAACACCAATTGCCACAATAGGCGTAGCAATAGAAAGTATAAAAAACTTTAACGTAATTGATGATAAAGAAAAAACAAAAAGCTACTTAGATGTTTCAAATACACAACTAAACAAGCTTAATATTATGGTTGAAAAGCTTTTAGAAACAGCAACTTTAGACAGTGATAGCCTAGATTTAAATAAGGAAGAAATAGATGTTTCTATATTACTGCATTCTTTAGTAAACAAACATAAATTACAAACAGAAACTAAAATCATCAATGTTAACTTGCCTCCAGAATCTATAATCGTTTCAGTTGATTTTTTTCATTTTGAAAACGCTATTAATAATATTCTAGACAATGCCATTAAGTATGGAGGTGATGTAGTTAATGTAAATTTATCTCAAAATAAAACTTCATTTAATATATCAATTTCCGATAATGGTAATTCTCTTAAAAAAGTAAACAAAGAGAAAATTTTTGAAAAATTTTATCGTGTTCCAAAAGGAAACACTCATGATGTTAAAGGTTTTGGAATTGGTTTATATTACACCAAAAAAATTATTGAAAAACATAACGGAAGTATAGAACTTGATTTAACTAAAAACATGACTAATTTTAAAATTTCACTTCCTAATGAATAAAACAACTATAATTCTTGCAGAAGATGAGCCTGCTTTAGGCCAAATAATAAAGGAAAGTTTAGAAACTAGAAATTTTGATGTTTTACTATGCGAAAATGGAGAAAAAGCTTTTGAAGTTTACAAAGCTGAGTCACCAGAATTACTGGTTTTGGATGTTATGATGCCAAAAAAAGATGGATTCACATTAGCAAAAGACATTAGAGCTATAGATGATACCATTCCCATTATTTTTTTAACTGCTAAATCGCAAACTCAAGATGTAGTTGAGGGTTTTACTATTGGTGGAAACGATTACCTCAAAAAACCATTTAGCATGGAAGAGTTAATTGTAAGAATTAATAATTTACTAAACAGAACAAAACTTCAAAAAACCTCAGATATTTTAAAAATCGGCAATTTCACTTTTAACTTTCCCAAACAATTACTTCAATATAATAATGAAGATGCGGTTCAGCTTACACATCGCGAAGCACATTTATTATTTCATTTAATAAAAAATAAGAATCAAGTTTTAGATCGGTCGTTAATACTAAATAAACTATGGGGAAGTGATGATTTTTTTAATGCTAGAAGTATGGATGTTTTTATTACAAAGCTCAGAAAAAAATTAATAAAAGATGAAACTATTCAAATTATTAATGTTCGCGGTTTTGGTTACAAGTTAATTTGCTAAAAGTGGTTTGATTTTTGTATTTTTCAAAACTAATGAAAACTACAATCTATCTTTTTTTTCTAATATCATATTCAATTTTCTGCCAAGAATCTATTGAGGCTACATTTGTTAAAAAAAGCCCTTTTGAAGCTGATAAGCTAGTCTCGGTTGATAATTTTGGCACTAAATATTACATTAACAACGATGTTTTTTACAAGAAAAATACTTCTCAAATATTAACCTACAATAATTTACAACTTGGTAACTTAGAAACCGTAAATGCTTTTAACCCTCTAAAAATAAACCTATTTTATAAAGATTTTAATACCGTAATTATACTTGATAATAGACTAGCCGAAATTTTTAAGATTGATTTTAATACAGCTTCTAAGTACAAAAACGTGTCGCATGTTTCTACGGGGTACGATAATACCATATGGCTTTTTAACCAAGACACTCAGCTTTTAGAGGTTTTTGATTACAAAACAAGAACAACAAGAGCGCAAATATTACAGCCTATCGACAATGAAATTTTAGATTTAAAAAGCAATTATAATTACTGCTATTTACTCACAAAAGAGCATCTTACTATATACAATTATTTTGGCAGTGTAATAAGAATATTAAAGAATGAAGGCTATACAGAATTAGCAGAAAGCAATGAAGCTCTTTATCTAAAAAAAGGTGACAATTTATTTTACCTAGGAAAGAATTCAAAAAACGTATTACCCGTTAATTCAAAAAACATTTTAATAAATCAGTTTTTTGTAACCAACGAAACCTTGTATATTTACGACAATGAAACTCTCCAAGAATTCCAAATAAAAATCAATTAACTATGCATATTGCTATTGCCGGAAATATTGGCGCTGGAAAAACGACGCTTACTAAGTTATTAGCAAAACACTATAAATGGGAAGCTCAACTGGAAGATGTTGTAGATAACCCTTATTTAGATGATTTTTATAATCAAATGGAACGTTGGAGTTTTAACCTACAAGTTTACTTTTTAAATAGTAGGTTTCGTCAGGTTTTACAAATTCGTCAAAGCGGAAAAGACATCATACAAGATAGAACTATTTATGAAGATGCACACATTTTTGCACCCAACTTGCACGCTATGGGATTAATGACAAATCGCGATTTTGAAAACTACAAATCGTTATTTGATTTAATGGAATCATTAGTTCAGGGGCCAGATGTATTAATTTATTTAAGAAGTTCTATCCCTAATTTAGTATCGCAAATTCATAAACGTGGGCGCGATTACGAAAACTCTATAAGCATTGATTATTTAAGCAGATTAAATGAGCGCTACGAAGCTTGGATTCATGGTTACAACAAAGGTAAATTATTGATTATTGATGTTGATAATTTAAATTTTGTAGATAATCCAGAAGATTTAGGAGACGTAATAAACACTATTGATGCTGAGATTAATGGTTTGTTTTAATATAATTTTCAATCAAATTCTATTCATTAACAACTAATTTCAATTTTAATTTTCTACAGTACTTTTATAAGGGTATTTCATTTTTTCCGACTCTTAAGAATAAGTTAATGAGGTTTTATACACTAAAATTTATAATTATTTTTGATTTTATTATTGACTAAATTAGTGTATAACAAAAAAGGGCTATTTACGTAAATAGCCCTTTTTTAAATAAACTCTCAATTAGGCTTAATAATAAAATAAATAGTGCTCAATAAAAATAAGTACTTTTATAGCGCTTTATAAACTGAAATACATGAAAAAAATATTCTTTTTGTTTGCCCTATTTGCAATTGCTATGGGTAATTCTCAAATACTTGAACCTGTAAAATGGTCTACATTAGTAGAGAGAATTTCTAACACAGAATACAAATTAATCACCAAAGCTACTATTGAATCGGGGTGGCATTTATACTCTCAGAAAGTACCAGAAAATGGACCAATACCAACAACATTCAATTATAATGATTCCAAAGGTAGGATTGATTTCATAGGGAACACAAGTGAAGAAGAAGGGCATACAGTTGATGATCCTGTTTTTGGGATGAAAATTAAATTTTTTGAAGATAATGCCATATTTGAACAAAAGATAAAAATTCCTAAAGACATTGACATTATCAATGGAACGGTCGAGTTTATGGTTTGTGATGATACTAGATGCTTACCGCCCACTGAGATCGATCTAGTTTTTAATATTGAAAATAATTCGAATAATAGTAAGTTAAACACCCAAAGTGGTATTTTAAAGCCTGTTAAATGGAGTACATCTATTAACAAAATTTCAGATTTAGAATACGACTTAGTAATTAAAGCAGATATTGAAAACGGATGGCACGTTTATTCTCAGTTCACAGAAGATGGAGGATCATTACCAATAGTAATAGAAAAAGCTAACAAAACAGACAACTATGAATTAATAGGTAAAGCTAGCGAAAGTGATACCATAAAAAAGTATAATGAAACTTTTAAAGTATACGAATCTTATTTCGATAACTCAGCAATATTAAAACAACGGATAAAACTAAACAGTGATGATATTAAGCAAGTACAGTTATATCTATCAGGACAAGTTTGTAAAAAGGTGTGTTTACAAATTAATGAAAAGTTCATATTTTCTCTAAATAATGAAGATTTAGAAAGTTTAAACACAAGTTCATCCAACATTAATAATAGTTTAGTTAATAGTTCTCTTTACGGAATGAATCCAGAGGATTTGAAAACATCCTCAGTTAAATGCGAAAATGAACTTATAACTAGCACTTCAGATGTGCAAAGTGGAGGCAAGTCGCTTTGGAGTATTTTTGGCCTTGGTTTCCTTGGTGGTTTGTTAGCATTATTAACACCCTGCGTTTTTCCAATGATACCATTAACGGTTAGTTTCTTTACTAAAAGCAGTGGACAAAATAGAAGTGCTGGTATATCTAAAGCACTCCTTTACGGTTTTTTCATATTTGCAGTTTACATTATACTTAGTGTACCATTCCATTTATTAGATTCTGTTAATCCAGATATTCTAAATGAAATATCAACCAATGTATGGTTAAACATTATATTCTTTGCAATATTCATGTTTTTTGCGTTCTCTTTCTTTGGATATTATGAACTTACATTGCCTTCAAGTTGGACTACAAAAACAACACAAGGCGAAACTTCAGGAGGTCTTATTGGTATCTTTTTTATGGCTTTAACACTGGCTATTGTATCTTTTTCTTGTACGGGACCAATTTTAGGTTCTTTACTTGCAGGATCTTTAACTGCTGATGGTGGTGCGTGGCAACTCACAGCAGGTATGGCAGGTTTTGGAGTTTCTCTAGGGCTTCCATTTGCAATTTTTGCAATGTTTCCTAACATGATGAATGCCTTACCAAAATCTGGTGGATGGTTAAACACAACTAAAGTTATTTTAGGATTCTTAGAATTAGCTTTAGCATTTAAGTTCTTATCTAACGCTGATTTAGTGGCACATTGGAATATTTTAAAAATAGAACCTTTCTTAATTATTTGGATAATTATTTTTGCAGGCTTAGCACTTTATTTGTTAGGAAAAATTAAATTCCCACATGATTCTCCAATTAAAAAGTTATCATTTTCTAGAATAGCTGGAGGTTTATTAGTAGTTTCTTTTGTTATCTATTTAGCATCTGGCTTCAGAGTAAACAAAGAGACAAATACATTTACACCCTTAACACTTTTAAGTGGATTGGCGCCACCAGTGGGTTATAGCTTTTTATATCCAAACGACTGCCCAAATAATCTGGAATGTTTTAAAGATTTAAAAACAGGAATAGCTTATGCTAAAAAAGTAAGCAAACCTATTATGCTAGATTTTACAGGATATGCTTGTGTTAACTGCAGAAAAATGGAAGAACATGTTTGGCCCCTTAAAAGTGTAGACAATCTTTTAAGAAACGATTATGTTCTAATTTCACTATATGTTGATGATAAAAAAGCACTTCCAGAAACAGAGCAAGTAGAAGTTAATAGAGTGAACGGAGGAACGAGAAAGCTTGAAAGTTATGGCCATAAATGGGCTAATTTTCAAACACAGTTCTTTAAAACAAATTCTCAGCCTTATTACGTATTATTAAATTCTGACGGAACAGAAATTCTAAATCAAGCTGTTGGTTACACTCCAAATGAAGATGATTACGTACAGTTCTTAGAATGTGGTTTAGAAGTATTTAAGGATAACAATAATTAGTATTCATTTCGCTTTTAGTTATGATAGATTCAGCAACAAAGAAATCTAAAAATTTAGAAATCTATTTTCAGCCATTTCGAAAGAATATAGTTGGAATTGATGACTATTTTGAATCTCCATACGGAAGAAAAAAAATAATTTATGCAGATTGGACTGCCAGCGGAAGATTATACAGACCTATTGAGGAAAAAATATTAAACGAAATGGGGCCCTATGTGGCAAATACTCATACAGAAACATCCATCACAGGAAGTGTAATGACTCATGCTTACCATGATGCCAGAGACATTATCAAAAAACATGTCAAAGCATCAAGTAACGACGTATTAATTACTGTTGGCACCGGCATGACTGGAGCAATAAACAAATTCCAACGTATTTTAGGACTTAAACTTTGCGAAAATTTAAAGGATAACACACAAATTCCTGAGGAAAAAAGACCTGTTATTTTTGTTTCTCACATGGAGCATCACTCTAACCAAACCTCCTGGTTAGAGACCATTGCAAGAGTAGAAGTGATTCCTTCAAACAATGAAGGTTTACCTTGTTTGATTAAATTAGAAGAGCTTATTAATAACTTCAAAGAAGTTCCAATTAAAATAGCAGCGATAACAGGCTGCTCAAACGTAACTGGTATAAGAACAAATTATCATGAAGTAGCAAAAGTTATGCATCAAAACAATGGCTTGTGTTTTGTTGATTTTGCTTGCTCAGCACCTTATGTTGATATAGACATGCACCCTGAAGATGAAGATCAATATTTAGATGCTATTACATTTTCTCCACATAAATTTTTAGGAGGTCCAGGATCATCAGGTGTACTTATTTTCAATAAGAAATTATATAAAAACTTAGTCCCAGACAACCCAGGAGGCGGAACTGTAAGTTACACAAATCCTTGGGGAGATCATGATTATATTGACGATATAGAAACCCGAGAAGATGGAGGAACTCCGGGGTTTTTACAAGCCATTAAAATAGCACTCTCTATTCAGTTAAAAGAAGAAATGGGTGTTAAAAACATACTAGATAGAGAACATGAACTTATTGACATTGTATTTAATAGGCTTAGTAGAATTGAAAATCTTAAAATTTTAGCACCAAAGCATAAAGACAGATTAGGTGTGTTTTCTTTTTATATTGATGATGCACACTATAATCTTATTGTTAAGCTTTTAAACGATAGGTTTGGTATTCAAACTCGAGGTGGTTGTTCTTGTGCAGGAACTTATGGGCATTATTTACTTAATGTTGATGAAACAACATCAAAATCAATAGAGTTAAAGATACTAGAAGGTTGTTTAATTGAAAGACCAGGCTGGATAAGAATGTCTATTCATCCTACTATGACTAATGATGAAATAGAATTTATTTGTGATGCTATTGAAGCTGTTGCTAAAAACTATAAAGATTGGAGTGTTGATTATGAATATAATGCTGCTAAAAACGAATATATACACAAAGAAAATCTCAATATAGAGACAGAAATTACTAAGAACTGGTTTAAGCTATAAATCCATTTTCTCTAGCATGTTTAATAGCTTGTTCACTACTCTCAACTAATAAAACAGGAATTTTATTATAATCCTTATATAGGTTAAAAACACGACTCATTTTTTTTCTATGGTTAACACTCCTTAAATAGATTGCTAAAATTCTATTCGGGAAAGCTTCTGAGACCTCTTTGTAAATATCTGGATCGTGCTCTCCAATATCTCCGATTAAAATAAACTTTAACTCAGGATAGGTATTTAAAAGATTAACAATCTCTTTTTGCTTTTGTGGTTTCTCACCCTTTGGTTTTTTTAAAAATGGTTTTGGAAAACTTCTTAAAATTATGGGGCCTTTAGGAAAATTGTTCTTATTTAAAAAATACTTTAGGTATCTGTACAAATTCCATGGACTATGACTTACATAAAATATAGGATTAGATTCCTGACCTGTTTTACCATGATGCAATAAATTATAGAATTCTGGAGCACCTTCAAGAGGTAAACGTTTACCTGCAGAAGTTAAAAGTGTATTTAACAAAACACGCCATTTTAGTAAAGATGTTAGCCCTGTATGCAAAATAGTATCATCAATATCACTAATAACACCAAACGATACTTTACTTGATGGAATAAGCATCTCTCCATGAAATCTATTTTCAGATTTTATAGCTCTTTTTTTTTGTACTTCTTTGTATGAAAACTCAATATTTACCCAACCTTCTGTGTTTGCGTGCCGACTTAAATCCTTAACCTTTTTATCCAATAAAAAATAGCCTCTATGATCTGTTTTTGTTTCGTAGAAAATATCTTCTCCTATTTTAACTTGAAGTTCTGTATTCTTAATTTCATCAGTTTCAAAACGCTTCCATGCATTAAAAAGAAGTTTAAAAGCACCGCGTTGTTCTAAGTTAATACTTTCATCCTCTATTGCCCTTCCTCTAAGGTACAAATGGTTTGATTTACCATAGGTTTGAAAGGCAATAATTTGAAGTAAATCTTTCTTGAACATAAATATTTTTAAATCAGGTTAAAAATACAAAAAACCATATAAAAGCATAGTTCTATAAACTTCAATAAAAAAGATTTCCTATTCCACTACAAAACGACTTGCACCTTTATCGGTTTTTAAAATATACACTCCGTTTGAAAAATAACTTATATCAATTTTTGCTGTATCAAATTCAATTTTTCTATTTAAGATTTGCTGACCGTAAATATTAAATATTTTGATATCTCCAATAACTCCAGTATTTGAAGAAATAGCCAAATCATTATGACAAGGTATCGGATAAATTTTAATTCCTTTATTATTGAAATTTTGCATACCAACCGATAATGTATTTAAAGCTCCAAAGCCAATAGTTAATCCAACATCAGACAGCTTATATGGCCCTATATTTCCTAAAGCTCCAAACTCTTCCGCGCCAGCATCAAAATCTACTTCTCTATCTCCGTAGAGAATATCTTTATTTAAAAATGAATAACTTCCTATACCTGCATTAATCGCTGGACTTCCTGTTGCTAACCTATAAAAATCGCTTCCACTTATTAGCAAACCTGATGCTACTGTTTGGTTAGAATTTACGCCGTTAGTTAAATCCCAATTTCCATTTTGAGTAATATTCCCTTCATAACTTGAAGCACCTATAGCTGGAGTTACTTCTTGAAATGCGTTAATACTAGAATCTAGTATTATATTGTTAGCAACAATTAAATTTTCTGGTGCTAGAGTTGCACCACTTAAACTAGTTCCAATTCTAATACCTAAATCACAATCTACTAGTGTGTTATTTAAAATTTGTACATTTTTAACTTGATAATATCCACTTAAAGGAGAATTTTCTAAACCATTCATTATATTTAAAGCTCCTGTGGTATTGGAACCTGAACCATTTGGTTTTCTGTATCTAAGTCCTTCAAAATAATTGTTGTATACTTTATGGTCTTCACCAATAACTCTTACTCCACCAGAAAATAAATTGTTATTACCAAAAAAGTAATTTCCAAAAACTTCGGTATTATTCCCATGTCTTAAGGTTAGTGTACCTTGATAATCTCTAAAAGTGTTGTTATAATATTTATTACTTCCACTTTTATTTGAAATAATTTCCACTTCGCCAGACCAATTATTAAAAAAATTATCATAAACTTCAGTAAATGAATCGGAAAGTGATGTTGCACTAACGCCTATTCGTATGGCGTCTTGGTCATTTAAACCATTAACATCATTATTTACGGATACTCGATCAGCAAAGTAATTATGATGTATTTTGGAATAATCGGGAGTTGAATTGTTATGGTTATCATTAATAATACTACCAACTCCATTTTTTCCAATAAACGAAGAATAACTTACTTCATTATATTCTCCATAAATAATAACCCATTTAAAAACATCTTCTTCTTGACTTACAGTTCCGTTGTATGAATCTATTTTTATATTCCGAACATGACAGTTTACACAGTCGTTATTGCTTGTATCTCTAAACTCTATTATTGGTTCAATTCTTCCTCCACTTGAAATAAGACCTGATGCATTTTGAAAAACAACCCCTTCAAAAATAACATATGAACCTCCTAAACTTATGTTTGAACGTCCTTCAAAACTTACATTTCCAGCATTTTGAGCCCTTATTATACAAGGGTCTATTTCTGTTGCATTTACATTAATAGAAATTTGTACATCCATCCATGTTCCATCTGTTAACTCAATAATGGTGCCGGCTGTAGCGTTTGTAATAGCATCTTGAAGTTCAGTACTATTTGTGACTACTTGAGAATTAACATTTAAAATACAGACTAGACTTAAAAGTTGGAAATAGTTTTTCATTAACAGATGTTTTTAATTGAAAAACCAAACTGGTTAACCAATTATAAAATATATTAAAGTTTTAACTATTATTAATGAAATAAAACAAAAAAACCACGCAATTAGCGTGGTTTCAATTATTGGATTAAAAATCATTTATTAGTTAACGACTTCCTTTTCTATTTCCTTAGCTTCTGTAATAATATTTTTGCCATCATTTTTTAAAGCTTCAATATTTGCTTTTACTTCCGCTTCTGTTCCTTCAAAAGTTTCGTAATTTGTTGAAGTTACACCGTCCTCAGTTATAATAGTTGTTACTACAGCTTTAGTAATTCCGTCTTCATTTTTATTCATTTCTACTTTTACTTCTTTAGATACTTCAACTTGCTCTGTTGCATTATTATCTGAAAGATAAGCGGTAACTGAATCTGCAGATAACGCTATACTAGGAGCAATTACTAATGCTACTACCGACATTAATTTTAATAAAATATTCAATGAAGGTCCTGACGTATCTTTAAATGGATCTCCTACAGTATCACCTACAACAGCTGATTTATGAGCCTCAGTTCCTTTTCTACCTTCTTCTTCAATAGTTTTCTTAGCATTATCCCATGCACCACCTGCATTAGATTGAAAAATAGCCATAAGTACACCACAAGTAGTTACACCCGCAAGTAAACCTCCTAACATTTCGGCACCACCTAAAAAACCAACAGCAACAGGAACAGCAATAGCTAATAAACCTGGTAAAACCATTTCTCTAATTGATGCTTTTGTAGAAATATCTATACATTTACTATAATCTGCAACACCATCTGCATCATCAAATATTTTTCTATCAGCATCAGATGCTTTAGACATATCTGAATCATACTTACGCATCACTTCTAGTGCAGCCTTTAATTTAGGAATGTCTCTAAATTGACGTCTAACTTCTTCAATCATTGCCATTGCAGCTCGACCAACCGCATTCATAGACAACGCTGAGAATACAAATGGTAACATACCACCAACTAACAATCCAGCCATAATTTTAGGCTGAGATACGTCAATAGCAGTCACATTAGCTGTCTTCATAAAAGCTGCAAATAATGCTAATGCGGTTAAGGCAGCAGAAGCAATTGCAAATCCTTTACCAACTGCCGCAGTTGTATTACCAACAGCATCTAATTTATCTGTACGCTCACGAACCTCACTGGGTAATTCAGCCATTTCAGCAATACCACCTGCATTATCACAAATTGGTCCATATGCATCAACTGCTAATTGGATACCAGTATTTGCTAACATTCCTACCGCTGCAATAGCGATACCATATAAACCTGCAAAATGATGTGAAATCATAATTGCTGCAGCAATTAAAAGAATTGGAATCATTGTAGACATCATTCCTACACCTAAACCAGCAATAATATTTGTCGCAGCTCCAGTTTCTGATTGTGCCACAATTGAGTTCACGGGTTTTTTCCCTGTAGCAGTATAATACTCTGTTATTTTACCAACACCTAATCCAGCAACTAAACCAGCTATTGTTGCCCAAAATACTCCCATTGCTCCAAAAGGTAATCCTTCAACAGACTCTGGTATTAAAGCATTAATAATGAAATATGATGCTACAACCATTAATCCAGCAGAACCAAATTCTCCAATATTTAATGCTGTTTGTGGATTCCCACCATCTTTTACTTTTACAAAAAATGTTCCAAGAATTGACATTACAATTCCTACAGCTCCAAGAACTAGAGGCAAATAAACCGCTCCTAAGCCTGCAAAATCAGGTGTTAAGATAAAAGCTCCTAATACCATAGTTCCTATTATAGAACCTACATATGATTCAAATAAATCGGCGCCCATACCAGCTACATCTCCAACATTATCTCCAACGTTATCAGCAATAGTTGCAGGATTTAGTGGGTGGTCTTCTGGAATACCAGCCTCTACTTTACCAACAAGATCAGCTCCAACATCGGCAGCCTTTGTGTAAATACCACCGCCAACACGCGCAAATAAAGCAATTGATGAAGCTCCTAATGAAAATCCTGAAAGTACATTTAATACCATTCCTAAATTTTCTTCTCCAGGCCAAATACCTTGATATACGATAAATAAACCGCTCAATCCTAAAATTCCTAAGCCTACAACACCTAAACCCATTACAGCACCTCCGGCAAAAGCCACTTCTAAGGCACGCCCTAAAGATGTTCTTGCAGCTTCGGTAGTTCTAACATTTGCTTTGGTTGCCACCTTCATTCCAATGAAACCAGCTAAAGCAGAACATATAGCTCCAATTATAAATGACACAGCTACTACACCACTTGATCCTACTTCAGACTCCCCTTTAAAATATAATAAGACAGCTACAGCCGCTACAAAAATTGCTAAAACTTTATACTCAGCTTTTAAGAATGCCATGGCTCCATCTGCTATATTCTTAGCAATACGAGACATTTTTTCATTACCAACTTCTTGTTTCGATACCCATCCGCTTTTTATAAAAACGAAAATCAAAGCTAAAACACCAAAAAGTGGTAAAAATTTTACTATTAATTCCATATTAGTTAGTTTAAATTAATTATTTTTTTAATGTCGCCAAAAATAGGAAAATCTATGTGATAAAAAAAGTCACCTTTAATTAAAGATGACTCAATTTTATATCGAAATATTATTAATTCCGTAATTATATAGTAAACGTTCGCTTTTTCTTATGCTCACTTTCATCATAACGCTTAACACATTCATGATAAATTTTAATGGCTTCTTCAGCATCTCCCCATCCACCAACATCTACTTTCTTTTCTTCTAAATCTTTATATACTTGAAAGAAATGCTCTATTTCTTTCAGTCTATGTGGATTTAAATCATAAATATCATTTCTTTGACTCCAAACAGGATCTGAAACTGGTACACATATAATTTTCTCATCTGGCCCCTTTTCATCAGTCATATGGAACACACCTATTGGTCTTACTTCCATAACAACCATAGGATATGAAGGTTCTGTTGAAAGTACTAGTATATCTAGAGGATCTTGATCTAAAGCTAAGGTTTCTGGTATAAATCCATAATCTCCTGGATACATCATTGAAGAAAATAAAGTTCTATCAAATCTTATTTTATGAAGTGTAAAGTCGTATTCATATTTATTTCTACTTCCTTTTGGAATCTCTATTAAAACATCAAAAGTTAATTTTTTATTATCTGCCATATATCATATGTTTTTGACTGCAAATGTACTGAACACTTTAGCTTTTAACAACAATAAAAATTAAGAGAGCTATGTTTTTACAAAAGTTTAATTTTTACTTAACCTTATTAAGTATTTACAACAATTACGCTTCAATATTTGCTATATTGTGCATGACTAACTCTTATAATTTAAAAAACATGCGTATTTTTTTCATTTTTGTATGTGCAGCAATATTTAACCTGAATGCACAAACCAAACCTTGGCAAGGTAAATTTGAACCTATTGATAATTTAATTGCTCCGCCAAATACCTACAGAACAGCAAGTGGTGCACCCGGAAAAGCGTATTGGCAACAACGTGCCGATTACAAAATTAAAGCAACCTTAAATGAAAAAAACAATACACTTACAGGAGAAGAGGTAATAACCTATTATAATAATTCACCTGATGATTTAAGTTATTTATGGATTCAACTAGATCAAAATGTTAATAAAAAAGAGAATGAAGATTTTGGCGATATTAATAATAATGTCAAAGACAATATAACCACTAGAAAAATGCAGTTCTTAACTAGAGCTATAGATTTTCCTGCTGGATATTCAATAAAATATGTAAAGGATAGCTCTGGTAATAATTTAAAAACTTTGGTAAATAATACCATGATGAAGTTAAAGCTAAATAAAGTTCTTAATTCTGGAGAATCTGTTACATTTTCAATCTCTTGGTCTTATCATATTACAGACCGTAGTATGTATTCACTTTCAAGAGAAGGTTACGAATACTATCCTGAAGACGACAACTCTGTCTATTTAATTGCGCATTGGTTTCCAAGAATGGCCGTATATAATGATTCTGAAGGTTGGCAAAATCAACAATTTCAAAAGCTTGGAGAGTTTGCATTGGAATTTGGTAATTATGATGTTGAAATTACCGTTCCTGATGATCATATTGTAGCTTCAACTGGAAAATTACAAAACGAAGAAGCTGTACTTAATAAAACACAACGCAAACGTTTTGAGTTAGCTAAAAAATCTTTTGACAAACCTGTTCTAATAATTACAAAAGAAGAAGCTGAAGCTAACGAAAAAACAAAGTCTAATAAGCAAAAAACATGGAAATATACTGCCAATAATGTTCGTGATTTCGCATTTGCTTCATCAAGAAAATTTATTTGGGATGCACAAGCAGTAAAACTACCAACTAATACTGTTATGGCCATGTCTTTTTATCCAAAAGAAGGCTTACCCGTATGGCAAGAAGAATCAACAAAAGCTGTAATGCATGCTCTTGAAGTATATTCTGAAGCTACTTTTGATTACCCATATCCTGTTGCTATTTCAGTAAATACATCTAACATTGGCATGGAATTTCCTATGATTAGTTTTAACGGAGGAAGAGCCACTAACGGCAAAATAAGCGATAGAGCTAAAGCAGGAATGATAGGCACCATTATACACGAAGTTGGACACAATTGGTTTCCAATGATTGTAAGTTCTGACGAACGTAAATGGATGTGGATGGACGAAGGATTGAATACTTTTTTACATCAACGGACAGTAGCAGAACGTTACCCTGATTTTAATAGCGTAACTCCAAAAAGCATTGTGCCTTTTATGAGTGGTGATAAAAATATATTACGACCAATAATGACCACTTCTGATAATGAATTAATGAGTCAGTTTGGTGCAAATTTTTATTTAAAGCCTACTGTTGGCCTGCAAATGTTGCGAAACTCAATTATTGGTAAAGAATTGTTTGATGAAGCATTCAAAGAATACGCTAACCGATGGAAATACAAGCACCCAAATCCGTCAGATTTATTTAGAACCCTTGAAGATGCCACAGCTACCGATTTAGATTGGTTTTACAGAGGTTGGTTTTTTACCACGGATAATGTAGATATGGAATTAAGTAATGTAAAATGGTTTACAGTTTACGAGGAAAACGCTAATATAGAAGACCAAAAGCAAACTTCTAAAATTAAAATTAAGGCCTCTGAAAAAACAGCAGAAGCTAATGCAAAAGACTTCTCAAATGGACCAGAAGTTATAAACATGACATCAACCCCAGACGCTAACTACGGGCAGTTTTTATCAAGGTTAGACGAACCAGAAATTAGAAAACAATTATCTGGAAAGAATATTTATGAGATAACCATAAAGAATAAAGGTGGCTTAGTTATGCCTGTAACCATAGAATGGACTTATACTGATGGCACAAAAGAAATTGATAGGTTGCCTGCACAAATTTGGAGAAGAAATGAATATAAAGTACAAAAGACTTTTGTGAAATCGAAAGAAGTGAGTGAGGTTAATTTAGATCCTAATTTTGAATTTGCAGATACAAATATTGAAAATAATAGTTTCCCAAAACTTGATACTAAATCTGAGTTTGATAGTTTTAAGGATAAGAAAAAAGGGAATTAATTACGGTTCTCTTAATTTTTACCATTAAAAGTTATATTGATGTATTACATCGAAAATATAAGCTCGATTAGAAAATACTCTATATTTTTACAGGGCTATTAACTTAATAATCAACAAAATGAAAACATTGAACAATATTTTTACAACGCTAATGATTGCTCTAGCGTTTACTTTTTCTTCAACACTTTACGCTGATGGAGGAGGAAATGCTGATGGAAGTTACACTGGAGATACTGGGGTTAATCAATATAACCAACCTGGAGGTAACTGTGGGAATGGACCACACACACATGCAGGAAATGCAATATGTAACAAAGGTGGCGGTGGTGACCAAGTCCCATTAGATGGTGGCCTAAGTATTTTACTAGCTGGTGCTGCTGCTTTTGGAATTAGTAGATTAAGAAAAAAATAATAATATACTTTACTTTTCACAAAAGGGTTTTATAAATTTATAAAACCCTTTTTTTATATAATGATGGTCTTAAAACCTAATTACTTTTTTAAATTTTAACACCTATTATAAAAACTTCTTCAATATGATTATTCCCAAATGAGTAAGGAATAAAAATAATAATCTTTTCAGGTATAATTTGTAGCTAACTAAGCATAAAAGCAAAATCCATGAGAATATCATGGATTTTGTTAATAATTAAATAAATACTTGTAACTAACTCAAGTACACTCAAACTAAACTAAACAATCAATCAAATTTTACTATTCATAACAATTTCCTTTTTGATTACTTCAAAGATAAATCTTTATAATGATATATTTTTATTTATATTTTTTATGAAAAGCATAAGTAATATTTATAATCTGTAAAGTTACCATCCAAATTAAAAACTAAGCCTACTATATTTTAAATTTTTTTTTTAATGACTTATTAAACTATTAAAAAGTCCATATCTTAGGGCTAGTTGAAATCAATTAAAAAACAATGTATGACTTCTAAGGTTAACTTACCTTTTTTAAAAATAGTCTTAGCTATTCTATTTACACTTAACATGAATAACATTGACGCTCAAAATATGAAATCACACCAATGGGAAAATAGATTGCTTTTAGTTATAACTGATGATACAACTAATGACACATATAATAATCAATTAAACGAATTGAAGCGATGCATAAGTGGTCTCAGAGAACGAAAAATAATAGTTTACCAAATAAAAAAGGATGGTTACAAAACAGGAGTATTAGGAAATAGAAATTGGGAAAAATCAAGTAGTTTATATAAAACTTACCAAAAACTAATTCACCAATGGAATTATTATTAATTGGATTAGACGGCGGCATAAAATTAAGGCAGAGTAAAATGCTTTACTGCAAAGATTTATTTTCTGTAATTGATGTTATGCCTATGCGCAAATCTGAAATTAATAATAATTAAGGTTTGTTTTAACTATCTCACTTTTTACAATAGACATAGTAAACTTAAAAATAAAAGCCAAAACTTCCTGTAATACCAAATTTTCTGGCATCTGGGTTTAAAATATCGTCTTTATAATTACCTCTAAAATTAAAGTCTATTCGAAACACTTTAAATATATTTCCAATACCTAAACTGTATTCGTAATAAGGATTTTTTGAGGGTGCTATAAGAGGAATACTATTAGGGTTATTTGTAGTGTTTAATGCAATATTCGCATCAGATATTTCACCCCAAACACCACGAATACTTAGAATTTCTCTTAAATTTAATTTCCGTAAAAAAGGAATTCTAGAAAACAAGCGTCCGTTAAAATTATGCTCAAAATGAAACGATGTATATGTGTCGCTTACAAACTCATAAAAATCTAATTGAGAAAAGGTGTTATAGATTGAAAAATAAGTTTGGTTACCCGGTATAACACTTAGCAAACCTAAAGGCACTTCACCAAAGGTTTTACCAGCTTCAATAGTTGTTGTCAATCTTCCAAAACCACCAACTTGCCATGGTTGAATATATGAAAACTGTACTTTTGTATAATCGAAATCGCTATTAAAAACAGTTCTATCTCCTTTACTAACTTGAGCAAATAGTCTTGCAAAATCATCATTAGCAGTTAAGCGTTCTACACCAAAACCTGTCATTTTTCGCTTAGGGAAATAAGATACAGATAAAGAAGTTTCAAACTGTTTTACTTCACTTTCTATACCTGTTGGGGTATTATAATCTAAACTAAAAGTTGGTGATGCCGATTCTAAAGTTCGATAATTTCCCCCAAGCCTAAAAATTACATTCCGCCAAGGTTCTGCTTCAATGGCTAAACTAGTTAAATTTATAGTGGTTAATTTATCGTTTGCTCCTGTACCAACTACTGCTGATGAGGCTAAACTACGCCCTAAAACATCTGTACTTGTTGTTAAACTTGCTCCTATTTGTTCTACATCTCTTCTATTTCCTCCAGATATAATTAGTCGGCTTTTTTTATCTAACAGCCATTTTCCAGAAATACCATATTTAAATTTATCATCTCTAAAACCGTAGGCTAAAAAACCTTCTATTCTCCATAGGTCGTTTCTTCCAAAATAAGTTCTACCACCAGTTCGTAATCGCAAACCTTCAACTTCATTAAAACCAAAAGTTGAAAAAATAGGACCATAATCTAATGGTAATGTGTTAAACTCTATATATCCTGATGATAGTATACTTCCTAAGTTATAAAGTCTTTTAAACTTTTTAACCGTTTTTAAGGTATCTAGCATTTTATAAACACCTTTTTCATCTTGGTTTAATTCTTCTAATCTGTTTTCAGCCCAAAACTTGTCGTCTCTATCATAAACATCTTTATCATAATTATAAACTTCTTGGTCATAAAACTTTTTATCTTTCCCTATATCAAATTTGTAATTATTATATAATGTGGTTCGTTTACCGTAAATACCTCGTGACTTTTCTTTTTTACTGAAGGCAAAATCACTCATCATATAATCGCGTTTTACAAGAAAAAGTGAATCGTTTAGAACTTCAAATTCTTGCTCTATATAGATGTCTTTCACCCAGTTTATATTGGCACTTTTGGACGCCTGAAGATTAATATCTTTAATAGCATAGGTAGTATCTGCTACCCAAAAATCGCCTTTGAAAGTGAGTTCATTTTTTCGGCGTGGATAGTATATGATATTGTAGCACCACTTATTATCTATATAAGCACTATCTGATAAGACATAATTATAGGTGTTTATTCCTGTTCTTGAAAGCGGACTTACGAAGCTTTTATCGAAAAACTGAAGATAGTTATCATAAACATTAAAATCAGAATACAAATCATCCACAAAATCGATAATAACTTGATTATCACTAAAACCAGAATTTTTATTTCCTTTTAAATCCTCCTTTTCTTTATTCAATAAGTTATCGCCATAAACCTTTGTTGCTGCTTCATTTATAAACATTGGCAAATAGGTTTTACCTGTAACTCTGGATGTATCTACTTGTTCAAAAACAAATTCCATACCTCTAAAGAGTTTACTTTTTATAAGTGCGCTATCAATAGTATTTATGTCAAACTCTACTTTTTCGTATTTATCGTATTCATATTGATTGAACTGTTTTAAACCATTACTTCTTTTATTTGCCCATATTTTTCTGAGCAAATCTATAGCTGGATTATTCTTTTTAGATTGTTTACCAGAGACTATTAATACTTCATCTAACTGACCAGCCTCTTCCTTAAGTGTAAACTTTAAATTATAATTTACTTTTTTTAATAAAGGTATATTTAATGTTTCATAACCTATAAAAGATACGGTTAGTGCATCCCATGTTTCGTCAGACTCTAAATAGAACTTTCCGTTTTCATCTGTTATAGTTCCTTGAGTTGAACCTTGAAATAAAACATTAGCAAAAGATACAGGTTCGTTAAATTCGTCAAACACATAACCACTAACTTTAGTTTGTGACAAAACAGAAAGAGCTCCGAAGAAAAAAAATATAATGAGTAATCTTAATTTCATATTATAAAAAAACTTCATCAACAATCGTGCTAATGAAGTTTACATAACGTAAAAAGTTTTACTTTATTTATTTATACATCACCTTTTTAACCGCTTTTATAACGTCTTCATGGTTTGGTAACCATTCTGCAAGTAAAACTGGCGAATAAGGTGCAGGTGTATCTGCTGTATTTATTTTTACAATAGGTGCATCTAAGTAATCGAAAGCTTCAGATTGAACCAGATAAGTAATTTCGGTTGCTACATTTCCAAAAGGCCATGCTTCTTCTAAAACAACTAACCTGTTGGTTTTTTTAACAGATTCAATAATTGCTTTTCTATCCATTGGACGAACCGTACGTAAGTCAATAATCTCACAGGAGATTCCTTCTTTTTCTAATTCATCAGCTGCTTTGTAAGCTTCTTTTATAATTTTTCCAAAAGAAACAATGGTTACATCTGTTCCTTCTCTTTTAATTTCTGCAACACCTAATGGTATGATGTATTCGCCTTCTGGCACTTCACCTTTATCTCCATACATTTGCTCGCTTTCCATAAAAATAACCGGATCGTCATCACGAATAGACGCCTTAAGTAAGCCTTTAGCATCATAAGGGTTTGATGGAACAACTACCTTTAAACCTGGTGTATTTGCAAACCAATTTTCAAAAGCTTGCGAGTGTGTTGCTCCTAGTTGACCAGCAGATGCCGTTGGACCTCTAAATACAATTGGGCAATTAAACTGACCACCAGACATTTGCCTAATCTTTGCAGCGTTGTTTATAATTTGATCAATTCCAACTAGAGAAAAGTTAAACGTCATGTATTCAACAATTGGTCTGTTTCCCGTCATTGTAGAACCTATAGCAATACCTGCAAAACCAAGTTCAGCAATTGGTGTATCTATTACACGTTTGGCACCAAACTCATCTAACATTCCTTTTGATGCTTTGTAAGCACCATTGTATTCTGCTACTTCTTCACCCATTAAATATACGCTTTCGTCTCTGCGCATTTCTTCGCTCATAGCTTCACAAATAGCTTCTCTAAATTGAATTGTCTTCATTAAAGTTTATTTAAATTCGAATTGCAAAAATAGGAATATTTCATAACACTACAGAGAAAAAACCATTTCTAATCATGTAAAAATTAATCTATTCTTTTAATGATTTTTAAAAAAATGACTATTTATAGCATAAAAACCAAATTATTAAGGTATTCACGCTAAGAGATATCTATATCAAAACAACCCATAATTAACTAAAAAAACGATTAAAAGTAGCTGTTTTTGAAATTTATTATGCGTGCATAGTAAATATTCAGAATAAAATAATTAACTTCGTAGCGTTATAAAAATAAGACATTTTAATATAAATAAATATGAAAATATTAGTCTGTATAAGTCATGTTCCAGACACGACATCGAAGATTAATTTCACCGAAAATGATACTAAATTTGATACTAACGGTGTGCAATTTGTAATAAACCCAAACGACGAATTTGGATTAACTCGTGCCATGTGGTTTAAAGAAAAACAAGGCGCAAATGTAACGGTTGTTAATGTAGGTGGTGCTGAAACCGAACCTACTTTACGTAAAGCTCTAGCTATTGGCGCAGATGCCGCAATTAGAGTAAATACACCAGCTTCTGATGGATTTTCAGTTGCAAAACAAATTGCAAACGTTGTTAAAGATGGTGGTTATGATTTAGTTATTGCAGGTCGTGAATCTATTGATTACAATGGGGGTATGGTTCCTGGCATGATTGCTGGTTTAACCAATTCAAATTTTGTAAATAACTGTATTAGTTTAGAAATTGATGGTACTTCGGCTACTGCCACAAGAGAAATTGATGGTGGTAAAGAAACTGTTTCAACATCATTACCATTAGTAATTGGTGGACAAAAAGGTTTAGTTGAGGAAAGCGACTTACGTATTCCTAATATGCGAGGTATTATGATGGCTCGTAAAAAACCATTAAATGTTGTAGAGCCTGTAGATGCTAACCCTGAAACAACATCAGTTTCGTTTGAAAAACCAGCCGCTAAAGGTGCTGTAAAATTAGTGTCACCAGATAATTTAGATGAATTAATTAGCTTACTTCATAACGAAGCTAAAGTAATTTAAAAATAAAGATATGTCAGTTTTAGTATATACAGAATCAGAACAAGGAAAATTTAAAAAGGCAGCATTTGAAGTAGCATCTTATGCTAAAGCTGTTGCCGATAAATTAGGTACTACAGTAACCGCAGTAGCGTTAAATGTTAATGATACTTCAGAATTAGGTAACTATGGAGTAGATAAAGTTTTAAGCGTTTCTAATACTGAATTAGCAACTTTTAACGCAAAAGCCTATGCTGAAGTAATTAAACAAGCAGCTGAAAAAGAAAGTTCAAAAGTTGTTATTATAAGTTCTAGTGCAGACAGTAAATATTTAGCACCGCTTTTAGCAGTTGGTTTAAATGCTGGTTTTGCGTCAAACGTTATTGAGGCACCATCAAACATGTCTCCGTTTACAGTTAAACGTTCAGCTTTTACAAATAAGGCTTTTGAGATTGCTCAAATAAACACTGATGTAAAAATTATTGGTGTATCAAACAATGCATTCGGATTAGTAGAAAATTCAGGAAGTGCTTCATCAGAAGATTTTTCACCTTCAATTCCAGAATTAGGAGTTTCAGTCAAATCTGTAGATAAAGCTACCGATAAAGTAACTATTGCTGATGCAGAAATTGTTGTTTCTGCTGGTCGTGGTTTAAAAGGTCCTGAAAACTGGGGCATGATTGAAGAACTTGCCGATGTTTTAGGTGCAGCAACTGCTTGCTCTAAACCTGTTTCAGATTTAGGTTGGAGACCACATAGTGAACACGTTGGACAAACTGGAAAACCCGTAGCATCAAACTTATATATAGCTATTGGTATTTCTGGAGCTATTCAACATTTAGCTGGTATTAATGCTTCAAAAGTAAAAGTTGTAGTAAATACTGATGCCGAAGCACCTTTCTTTAAAGCTGCAGACTATGGTGTTGTAGGCGATGCTTTTGACGTAGTACCGCAACTCATCGAAAAATTAAAGACTTTTAAGGCTCAACAATAAATTATTTTTTTATAAATTGTTTAGTAGAATTGAACTGATTAAATTAGCATTTTAACTTAAATCTGTATTGTTCAGTTGGTAAAGTCCTAATTTAAACGGTTCTTTGCGTTTTTATAAATTATGAGTTTAGTAAAATTAAACATAAAAGGAATTTCGTATAGCCAAACCCAAAATGGTGCATACGCCTTAATATTAAATGAAGAGGATGGTGATAGAAAACTTCCTATTGTTATTGGTGCTTTCGAGGCGCAATCTATAGCCATAGCTTTAGAAAAAGAAATAAGTCCGCCACGACCTTTAACACATGATTTATTTAAAAATTTTGCCGACAGGTTTGATATTGTTGTAAAACAAGTTATTATTCACAAACTAGTTGATGGCGTTTTCTACTCAAGTTTGATTTGTGAACGCGATAAAATTGAAGAAATTATTGATGCAAGAACTAGCGATGCAATTGCTTTAGCACTTCGTTTCCAGGCGCCTATTTTTACTTATAAAAATATTCTTGATAAAGCAGGTATTTACTTAAAGGTAAATCCTAAGAAAGATGATGAAGATCAAGATACACAGGATAGTATTTTAATGGACGAATTAGTTGCAAATGAACTAGAACCAAACGCTCCAGTAGAAAGTTTTAAAAGTAAAACAATTGAAGAACTTCACAAACTATTAAACGAAGCTGTTGCTAATGAAGATTACGAAAAAGCAGCTAGCATACGTGATGAGATCTCAAAACGAGAATAATAACATCTTCATTATTTTGAATCTATGAAAAAGCTTTTATTGTTATTTATTACTGTTTTTTTAATAGGACATTCAACAATTTTAGCTCAAAATACAGATTCAATAACTATTGAAAATAGCATTAAAACTCAGTCTTCTGCTCTTCAAGATTCTACTAAAAATGTTCTAGAATCTAAAGAAGGTCTTAATATTGATACTTCTTCTGCTTCAAATAAAATTGACAGTACCAATACAATAATTGCTAGTGAGGGCTTTACTGTTAAAAGTCTTTGGCGAGGTGCTTTAGGTATGGTTTCATTAATCTTTATTGCATTTCTTTTTAGCAGTAACAGAAAAGCCATCGATTGGAAAATTGTTGGTATTGGATTAGCTTTTCAACTTTTAATAGCCATAGGTGTTTTAAAAGTTGAGTTTATAAAAACTATTTTTGAATTCATTGGCAGTTTATTTGTAAGCGTACTAGATTTTACAAGAGCTGGAAGCAAATTTTTATTTGAAGGCCTAGTAGTTGATATGGATACCTTTGGATTTATTTTCGCTTTTCAAGTATTACCCACAATCATTTTCTTTTCAGCCTTAACCTCGGTTCTTTTTTATCTAGGGATTATTCAAAAAGTAGTAAAAGCCATGGCATGGTTACTTTCTAAAGCATTAAAAATTTCTGGTGCTGAAAGTTTAAGTGTTGCAGGAAATATATTTTTAGGGCAAACAGAAGCACCCCTTTTAATTAAGGCTTATTTAGAAAAAATGAATAAGTCTGAAATGCTATTGGTCATGATTGGAGGCATGGCAACCGTTGCGGGTGCTGTTTTAGCAGCATACATTGGTTTCCTTGGAGGTGATGATCCTACACTTCGATTGTTTTACGCAAAGCATTTATTAGCAGCATCAGTAATGGCTGCACCTGGTGCTATAGTAATTTCTAAAATCTTATACCCGCAAACTGAAAAAGTAAATACTGATGTATCTGTCTCTCAAGAAAAAATAGGCTCAAATTTTTTAGATGCTATTGCTAACGGAACTACTGAAGGTTTAAAATTAGCAGTTAATGTTGGTGCTATGCTTTTAGTTTTTGTAGCTTTTATAGCCATGTTTAATGGGATTTTAGGATGGGTTGGAGATATCTCTTCTATAAATAATTGGATTGCATCAAATACTTCTTACGAAAGTTTATCCCTAGAATTTATATTAGGCTATGCTTTTGCTCCACTTATGTGGCTCATTGGAGTTGCTAAAGAAGACATGGCGCTTATGGGGCAATTATTAGGTATTAAACTTGCTGCTAGTGAGTTTATAGGTTATATACAATTAGCCGACCTGAAAAACGTTGGAAATTCAATTCATTTAACTTACGAAAAATCAATAATAATGGCAACATATATGCTTTGTGGGTTTGCCAATTTTGCCTCAATAGGTATACAAATTGGCGGCATTGGTTCTCTAGCACCAGGGCAACGTAAAACACTTTCTAAATTCGGAATGAAAGCACTTATTGGAGGTACAATTGCATCTTTAATTTCCGCAACTATTGCTGGAATGATAATTGGTTAATCATTGATTATCAAAAATTGAAGTTTTTTAGCCAGACCATAACCTATAACCTAGTTAATAACTTTTTAATATTATCATAGTAAAAATAAAAGTCCTGACTATCATTTTTTTTAAATTCGCTACCGCAATGAAACACTCTTCATTGCTACCCAATAACTTTTTAATTTTAAGATTCCTTATTCATTAGGAATAATGCTTATGAAACAATATCACGACCTAGTAAAACACGTTTTAGAAAACGGTAACGAAAAAGGAGATCGCACAGGTACAGGTACGAAAAGTGTATTCGGACATCAAATGCGATTTGATTTAAGTGAAGGATTCCCAATGGTAACTACCAAGAAACTACACTTAAAATCTATTGTTTATGAGTTGCTTTGGTTTTTAAAAGGTGACACGAACACCAAATATCTTACTGAAAATGGCGTACGTATTTGGAATGAATGGGCAGATGAAAATGGAGATTTAGGACCTGTTTACGGACATCAATGGCGTAACTGGAATAATGATGAAATTGACCAAATTAAGGAAGTTATATACGCATTAAAAAACAACCCAAACAGTCGAAGAATGTTAGTCTCTGCTTGGAATCCATCAGTTTTACCAGATACTTCAAAAAGTTTTAGTGAAAATGTTGCAAATGGGAAAGCAGCACTTCCACCATGTCATGCTTTTTTTCAATTTTATGTTGCTAATGGTAAATTATCCTGTCAGCTTTACCAAAGAAGTGCCGATATATTTTTAGGTGTACCTTTTAATATTGCATCTTACGCTTTATTTACGATGATGATGGCTCAAGTATGTGGTTACGAAGCTGGAGAATTTATTCATACATTTGGTGATGCTCATATTTACAGCAACCATTATGAACAATTAGAATTACAACTCTCAAGAGATATTCGTCCGTTGCCAAAAATGATTTTAAACCCTGAAATTAAGGATATTTTTGATTTTGATTTTGAGGATTTTACTCTGGTAAATTACAATCCACATCCTCACATTAAAGGAGTTGTGGCTGTCTAATTTTATCTCATATCAACAAAAAAGCACCTTTTTATTAGGTGCTTTTTTGTTATTCTTTTGTTCTTAGTATTTACTAAACACTTACAACACTGTTTTCTGCACCTGCAAAATCGTTCCAAGCATAAGCATCAGCAGCATCATCGTTAACATAAACACCGTCAACAATATATTTAAATTCGTACGAGCTTCCTGCTTCTAAATCAACAGTCCCTTTAAAAGTTCCATTTTTTAATTTTTTAAGCGGCGCTTTTTTAGCATTCCATTCATTAAAAGATCCAACTACTGATACTTTCTTTGCATCTTCAGCTGGTAAAGAAAAAGTTACTTTACAAACTGGTTTACTTTTTAAAAATTGTTTTTTAATAGCCATAATTATATAATTTATTTTTTTACTTCAATGTTTAATAACACTGCAAATTTATAAACAAATTTTAACCCTAACTATTTAATCCTCATTACTAATAAAGAATTATTAATTTAATAATTTGTACTAAACAAAAAATCAAACTATATAAAAATTTAGCAAATTATTTATATAATTATCAACAATTAAATATACGTTTGTATCTGATTATCAAGAGCTTTTGATACTTAAACGTTTTCGTAGAAACTAATTTTACATCTCATTTATTTAAGTATTTAATATCATTAAAAAACTTTAACTTTACAATCGTTATAATATCAATATGTTCGGAAAAAAGAAAGCCAAACCACAAATAGATAAAGACCAACTGGAGCTTATTGAAAATGCTCAGAAACGTATCAAACAGAAAAAGCGTTTATATATACATTTCGTATTGTTTTTAATTGGCTGTGTGTTTTTAATTGTTGCAAATACGGTGTTAGGTATAGGCAAAGATTTTACAATATTAGGTAAAGAATGGTTTTTATTTGCTGTTCTTATATGGTTATTCTTGTTTCTTTATCATGTGTTTAATGTTTTTGTAACTCATAAATTTATGGGGAAAGCATGGGAAAAAGAGCAGTTAGAAAAACTAGTTTCTAAACAACAGCAGCGTATTAACAAACTAAAAGCTGGTTTTGTAAAAGAAGAAACACTTATAGCTCAAAGAGAAGCTTACAGCGAAGAAAACTCTACAAAACAGGAATTAAAAACTAAAGGAAATCTTACCATAATTGTTGCTGCTGCAGAAAATGATGCCATTGGTTTGGGTAATAAATTAATTTGGCATTTAAGTGACGATCTAAAACGTTTTAAATCGCTTACAAACGGGCACCATATAATTATGGGGCGTAAAACCTTTGAGAGTTTCCCTAAGCCCTTGCCTAACAGAACCCATGTTGTAATTACTCGTCAAAAAAATTACAAAGCACCTGATGGTGTTATAATTGTTCATAATTTAGAAGATGCCATTGATGCAACTAAACAAGATTCGCAACCATTTATAATTGGTGGTGGTCAAATTTATAAACAAGCAATGAGTTTTGCTGATAAAATAGAGTTAACTCGAGTACATAATGATTTTGAAGCAGACACTTATTTTCCTAAAATAGATGATAACGCTTGGAGAGAAACTGCCAATATTTTTCATAAAAAAGATGTTGATCATGATTATGAGTTTTCGTTTTTGACTTATGAGCGAAAGTGATTTTGAAGCATGATAAAAGAAATCCAACTTCGCATTACCCTAAAAGAGGAAGAACAGCCAGATATTCTAGTTTTAAAATCTGCTATTAAGTTAGCCATAGACAGAAAAGACATTACTGGTGTTAAAATCCTTAGAAAATCTATTGATGCCAGAAAGCCTAAAATAATTTTCAACTATAAAGTTGCGGTTTACATTAAAGAACCTGTTCCTGAAACATCAAAATATAAATTTGATTATAAAGATGTTTCAAAAGCTAAACCCATTCATATTATTGGTTTTGGTCCAGCCGGAATGTATGCAGCTTTGCGCTGTATAGAACTCGGTTTTAAGCCTATTGTTTTAGAACGAGGTAAAAATGTACGAGACCGACGTAGAGACTTAAAAGCTATAAACCAAGACCATTTTGTTAATGAAGATTCTAATTATTGTTTTGGAGAAGGCGGGGCAGGAACCTATAGTGATGGAAAACTCTACACTAGAAGTTTAAAACGTGGTGATGTTAGGCGTATTTTTGAAAATCTGGTTTATCATGGTTCTACAAATCAAATTCTAGTTGATGCACACCCACACATTGGAACAAACAAACTACCTAAAGTAGTTCAAAATATTAGAGAGACTATTTTAAAATACGGTGGTGAAATTCATTTTGAAACCCGTGTTACAGATTTTATTATAAAAAACAACAAAATTAGAGCCCTTCAACTTAAAAATGACGAAGAGTTAACAGTTGAAAAAGTAATTCTAGCCACAGGGCATTCGGCTCGAGACATCTTTTATTTACTTAACAAAAAACGAATCGCTATTGAAGCAAAATCATTTGCTATGGGTGTTCGAGTAGAACATCCGCAACATATCATCGATTCTATTCAATATCATTGTTCTAGCGATCGTCATGAACTATTACCAGCTGCTTCTTATGGCTTAGTAGAGCAAGTTCGAGATCGTGGAGTCTATTCATTTTGCATGTGCCCAGGAGGTTTTATTGTGCCTGCAGCCACAGCCAATGGCGAGGTGGTTGTAAATGGCATGTCTCCATCAAAGCGAAATAATTTATACGCTAATTCTGGTATTGTTGTTGAAATTAATGCAGATAGTGATTTACCTAAGTACGAACAATTTGGAGCCTTAAAAGGTTTAGAATATCAAAAGAATTTAGAACGTTTGGCATTTACATCTGGTGGCAGAACTCAAGTAGCACCTGCACAGCGGTTAACAGATTTTGTTAAAGGCAAATTATCTAATACTTTAAATGATACCTCTTACCAACCCGGACTTAAATCTGCTCCTTTACATTCTTTACTTCCTAAATTTATTGGTGGCAGACTTAGAAAAGGATTTGAAGCTTTTGGCCGCAAAATGAAAGGATATTATACTGAAGAAGCTAATATTGTTGGTGTAGAATCTAGAACCTCATCACCCATTTCAATTCCTAGAAATGAACAGTTACAACATCCACAAATTTCTAATTTATTTCCTTGTGGCGAAGGTGGTGGTTATGCCGGTGGAATTGTTTCTGCGGCAATGGACGGAGAACGTTGTGCGGAAGCCGCAACTAATAACCTATAGTTGTAATTTAATTGTTATTTTTGCTTCACTAAAAAAACGACTAACATGAATGCATATATTTTTCCGGGGCAAGGCGCACAATTTTCAGGAATGGGTTTAGACCTTTACGAAAACTCACCTTTAGCACAAGAACTATTTGAAAAAGCTAATGCTATTTTAGGCTTCAATATTACAGACACCATGTTTGAAGGCTCTGCTGAGGATTTAAAAGAAACTAAAGTAACACAGCCTGCAATTTTTTTACACTCTGTAATTTTAGCTAAAACACTAGGAGATAGTTTTAAGCCAGATATGGTTGCGGGACATTCTCTCGGGGAATTTTCAGCACTCGTAGCAAACGGCTCGTTAAACTTTGAGGATGGTTTAAAACTGGTATCTCAAAGAGCTACAGCAATGCAAAAGGCTTGTGAGTTACAACCAAGTACTATGGCTGCTGTTTTAGGTTTGGATGACGACATCGTAGAAAAAATTTGTGCCATGACTGAAGGAACTGTTGTTGCCGCAAATTATAATTGCCCAGGACAGTTAGTTATTTCTGGAGAAGTTGAAGCAATTAACAAAGCCTGCGAAGCTTTAAAAGAAGAAGGCGCAAGGCGTGCTTTAGTATTACCTGTTGGTGGTGCATTTCACTCACCATTAATGGAGCCTGCTCGTGAAGAATTAGCTGCGGCTATTGAAAACACGATGTTTAGTAAGCCAAACTGTGCTATTTATCAAAATGTAACAGCAAATGCCGTGATAGATGAATCGGCTATAAAAGCGAATTTAATTTCTCAATTAACAGCTCCTGTTCGTTGGACGCAATCTGTTCAGCAAATGATAACTGATGGTGCCACATTATTTACAGAAGTTGGCCCTGGTAAAGTATTACAGGGTTTAGTAAAAAAGATTAATAGAGATTCTCAAACTGCTTCTGCAACTCTAGAAAGTAATAGCTAAATGAAATTATCTAAACGCTCCGCTTATATTTCTATTGTAATTATTCTAACAATAGCAGTAGACCAAATCTCTAAAATTATAGTTAGAAAACACATTAATCCAAATGAAGTAATAAGTGTTATAGGAAAGTATTTCTCTCTTCACAACGTTGAAAATACAGGTGCTTTTTTAGGTATGGGTAGCGATTTAAATCCTACTTTAAGAATTGTTTTATTGCTTATTTTACCCATTGCCGTTTTAGGCTTTGTTTTACGATATGTTTTAAAAGACAAAACTTTAGATAATTGGTCAATTTTTGCATTTTCGAGCATTATTGGTGGAGGTATCGCAAATGTTTTTGACAGAATTGCTTACGGTTCTGTAACTGATTTTTTTTATATAAAACTTACCGATTTGTTACGAACTGGTATTTTCAATATGGCCGATTTATCAGTAACAACAGGTATGATTATTTTGGTTATTGTTAGTTTTAGAAAGAAGAAAAATATAAAATAGTCTATTTCATAATTTAGCAAAAAAGCTAAAACAGAAATAACAAATGAAAATAAAATTCAAGAAGAAAAGATTACTAGCGAATTTATTCCTCGGAATAGTTTGGATTGGACTCGGAATTTTTAATATTCTGGAGGACTATAATTTACGTTGGTCAGATTATGGATATTTAGTTATTGGAATTTTATATATTGGACATTATTTATACGATTTCAAAAATCAATATTTGACTATTGAAAACGGAATAATACGGAAAAACGCATTTTATGGATTTAGAAAAAAAATAAATCTGAATGATATTAATTGGATAAAAAAATTTGCTGGAGATTACACGCTAAAAACAGAACTAAAGGAATTGAAAATTAATACGGAATTGATTGACAAAGAATCACTTATTGAATTGAATAAAATATTAGCGGAACTGAATTTACCATCTGAAAAAACGCCATTTGCTAAATTAGGTGTTTAATCACTCAACTAATAGTACACAAACGCAATTATATAACTCAAATTTTAATAAAATAGGGACTGCTAAAACAGCCCCTATTTTATTGAGAGAATTTAATTTTGGCCAGTAAATTTATAATACTTGGAAAATACTGGAATCGGAGTCTCCAAAGTCTCCGCTACCAGAAGCATATTCTGTCCCATCAATAGTTAGGGAAAATTCACCAGGGTCTGCTAATCCATCTCCAAATGAATCATAAACTACTAAACTATAACACCTTCCTAAACATAAAGTTACTGGTATAGTTGTAGATGTATCTCCATCACTAAAAGAAGAATCCGGTCCAGAAATTACAACATTTCCTTCAACGTCTAGTATTTCATAAGATATTTCACTTGCAAAGTCATCAAATATAAAATCAAGTGTACCACTTACTTCTGACACACAACTACTACTAGGTTTTTGATAATATGTTAAAGTTGATGAGTTCCCATTAGTAATGCCTTCGGATGGTAAAAGCATAAATACTAAATCATTTGAGCAATCTAAATTCACATCCGCTAATTGAATTGAAAACACACCTTCATTACTATTAGCTGGTATAGTTACACTTTCAGGGAGTGTATACGAACCAGAATCTCCCGACGTATTATCCAAATCAACACTTAAATTAAACACTCTGTCTGAACTTGATATATTATTAGAGTATACAATAATGTCTTTACTTGCAGTACTACCTGGGTCTATAGCTGATTGGTATTCTGTGTTACTGAATGTAACATAATCAAGGGTAGACTCAAATTGATCATCCTCACAACTTTGAAATAATACTACTGAAAATAGTATTAAAAAGATATTTATTATTTTTTTCATGAATTATAATTTTATATGTTAAAACAATGACAATTAATTTTGATCTGCCTCAGTTAAAAACGAGTTTGCATTAATTTCATCTTGTGGGATTTTAAACACCCAATCATCGTTAGCTGATGGTCTTTCTTGAATAAAACCATCACCATAAATATTTAAAGAAGCTCCAGAGTTTGTGTGATCAATACCCTCATCCCATCTTATTTTATCATGATAACCAAAACCTTCACCCCATAATTCTACACGTCTTTGAAACTTAATCTGGTCCATGAGTGCATCTTGGGTAGTAAAAGCAGTTTTATCAAAAGCAGAATCTCTTTCGGACGCTAAAATATCAAGAGCATCTTGAGCTCCAGATATGTCATTCATCATAGCTTTTGCTTCAGCTTCAATTAAAACCATCTCAGATGAACGCATATAAATAACATCATCTGGATTATTGGTGCCTGGTCTCGATTGTTTGAATTTAACATTCATGTAAGGATGCGTGTTATGACGTGAAGTAGCTCCATATTCTGCTATAATAGCAGCTTTTGCAGCATCAAAAGATGCTGCATCATCATAATTAGGGTCTACTTCAAAACTTCCACCTTGTCCATTATAAGCAGCGGAGTTGGTATTCGGTGCTAGTGGCAACCATGCTTTATTTCTGTAATCCGTAGCAGGGATATCTTCATACAATTCTATATCTATAATTTTATTATTACCTCTACATTCCCCTCCATTAAACATAAAAGAGATATAGTAAAAATATGCTGAAAAGAAATTTGATTCTGTATCAATGATGCGGCTTCCCCAGATTACTTCAGATAGCTCAACAGAATTAAACCCTATATCCCAACCTGCTTCATCTAGCAACGGAAACCCTTCTCTTGCTAAAGCTGCATTTGTTGCCGCAGTTGTCCAATCGCCTTTAGATAAAGCAACACGAGCTTTTATACCATAAGCTGCATTTAAAGAAATATTTGATTTATTGTCAGGAGCACTCGCAACTTTCAAAAACTCGATAGCACTATCTATATCATTTTCTATTTGATTATATACCTCAGCTACAGTTCCCCGAGGAGCACCTTCACTTATACCTAAACCATCTGTTAGTGGCACACCTGGATCTGTAGTAGGATCACCTATAATATATCCTTTAGAAAATGTAGTAACCAATCTCCAGTAAGCCCATGCTCGATAAGCATGTGCTTGTCCTAAAATTCTATTTATTTGCGGTGTTTCAGGAAAATCTGAAGCTGCAACATTATTAATAATAGCATTTGATGTAGCAACAAAGTGATAACGTTGGTACCAAAAATTAAAAACCGTGGTAGAATTAGCATTGGTATGTAATAACCATTGTGCTTCTCCTTTCATCCAATTAAATCCTGGACCAGTATGAATAACCTCACCTGAGATAAAATCTAAGGACGGTAAAAAATGACTTTCACCGTTTCTACTTCCAGAACCTCCATTTAATTCTGATGAATACATTTGCCTATGAAGACCATTTAAAACAAGGTCTATATTATCTGGATTCGAAAACGCTGCAGCCTCTGAAATAGAATCTGTAGGAACAGTATCAAGATATCTTTCTGAACAACTATAAGTTACTATTAAAGACAAAGCCAACAATAGCATATAAATTTTTCGTGTGATTTTGTTTAACATTTTATTTTTCATTTTTATTTTTTTAAAATCCAACATTAACACCAATAGATATAACTCTATTTGGGCTATAATCATTTCCTTCTGGAGTACCAGCTAAGTTGTATTGCGGATCTAAACCAGAACGTTTAGCCCACATAAACAAATTCTCACCAGTAAGAAATAGTCGAAATCTGTTTACACCTATTTTTTCAGTAACAGTATCACTTAAATTATAAGCTAAACTTACATTTCTAAGTGCTAAAAAGTCAGAATCCGTTAACCATCTTGATGAAAGTCTTGCAGATATATTTTGGTCTCCATTTTGTAAACGAGGAACATTAGTTATATCTCCTGGTTGTTTCCATGCATTTAGAATATCGGGATGTAATGATTCACCATATTCACCTTCATGCATCATATCTGCATATCCGTAGTCTAATAATTGTCCTCCTAATTGATAGGTTAATAAAACACTTAAATCAAAGTTTTTATAACTGATACTATTGTTAATTGATCCTATTAAGTCTGGAACCGTATTTGAATCGATGTAGCCACGACCTGCTTCTTGAAAATCGTTAGTTGTTTTATGAGTTCCATTATCGTTTAATATAGGAATCCCCACATTTCCATCATCATCTTCTTCATACATATAATACAGCGCATCCCCATTACTTGGATCTACACCAGCAAAATCATGAATGAAGAAATCATATCTTGATCGACCTTCTGCCCATCGCTTAGACCCTATTACGAATGGCTCGGGTAACGACTCAATTTTATTTTCTAAAGTTGATGCTTGTAAGCCTAAATCCCATGAAAAATTATCAGTATCTACTAAACGAGCATTTAAAGTAAGTTCAAATCCTTGATTGTACATGTCTCCAATATTATTTGGTCCTTGATTTTGACCAACACTCGGTCTTAAAGGCACATTATATAAAAGTTCTGAAGAATTCTTTCTGTAGAACTCTAAGGCTCCAGATAAGCGGTTATTAAACAACCCGAATTCTAAAGCTAAATCCCAACTCTCAACACTTTCCCAACGTAAATCTGCGTTACCTGTTGATTGCCAAAAAATACCAGGGTCGCCTTGATTTGGAAGAATTCCATATAAAGCCTGTGAAATATAAAAATCACGTTCGAGAGTAGTAGCATTAATATCTTGCCATAAAAAGTCATTTCCTACTTGACCATAAGATCCACGTAATTTTAAATTATTAACAAATGAAACACTATTCATAAAACTTTCCTGATCAATTCTCCATGACCCTCCAAATGAATAGAATGTACCCCATTTGTTATTTAAAAAAATAGATGAACCATCTCTTCTAACAGATCCACTTAAATAATATTTATTATTAAAGTTATAGTTAAGTCTGGCAAAAAAACCTTCAAGCCTATAATCTTCTCTACTTCCAGATCCATCTAAAATGATTGAAAAATTATCTAATTGATAAATTCCGGATGCTGTTTCAGTTTCTTTAAACGTTCTTTGCTCTTCATAAGCTCTATTGAAACTTTCATGACCCAATGTTAAATCAACATTATGATTACCAAAAGACTTATTATAATTAATTATTTGATTAAAATTTTCAACAGTTCTTGTAAATCTAGTTTCATCAAATCTCCCATTCGGATCTCCATCACCAACAACTGGGTTCTCATAACTCTGATTAATACTAGTTTGAATATCTTTACCGTAAGTTAAGCTTAGTTTTAAACCATCTATAATGGTTATATCGGTATTAAATCTGTAGCCATAATTATTTCTTTTAGTGAGTTCATTATTCAAAATCGCCTCTTCTAAAGCATTACGACCAATATTAGTTGGTCTTGATTGAATGCCTAAGGCGGGATTACCTTCTCCTCTATCCCACAAAATATTACCAGCTTCATCCCTTAAAATTACTCCAGTGTTAGGGTCTAATAAGAAAGGGGAATAAATAGCCCCTATATCTTTAGCAAAACTAAAAACGTTAGCTGTTGCATTATTTCTTGATGGAGGACCTGTTGTCTTTTCATCTGCAAAATTAATGCTAGCTCCAAATGTCAACCAGTCAGTTGCATCTAAATTACCATTTATACGGCCAGTAGTTCTCTCATAATCACTTTCAATAACATATCCTTTTTCTTTTAAGTCAGAAATCGAAAGAAATATGTTACTGTTTTCTCCACCTCCTGCAACAGTCACAGAATGATTTTGCCTGCTTCCTTGTCTTTCTAAAGCATCCCACCAATCTAAATCCTCTGCAATTAGAGAAGCATTAGGATTTATTTGACCATCAACTCCAACAATTTGATCGTTAGGGACATCAAAAGGATTTCTACCTAAAAGACCAAAAATATTTGCTGAGGCTGCTGCAGCAGGATTTGCAGATGCTTGACCAACAGGTGAGTTTTTATAAGCTTGCCACATAGCTTCGTAGTACTGTGAAGGACTAGTTGCATCGTATTCATCTATTGCTCTGTTCATTATTCCATACTGACTAGTAACATTTACTGAAACACCAGAACCTCTTTTTCCTTTTTTAGTGGTAATTATAATTACGCCATTTGCAGCACGAGAACCATAGAGTGAAGTTGAGGCTGCATCCTTAAGAACAGTTAAAGACGCTATATCATCTTGATTTATCTGGTTTAGACCTCCTTGAAAATCTATACCATCTAAAATTATAAGAGGTGTGGTACTACCATTTAAGGTTCCTACCCCTCTAATTACAATACCTGGTGATGATCCTGGCTGTCCTGAAGCCGAAAGAAATTGAACGCCAGAAACATTCCCTTCGATAGCAGCGATAGGTGATGTTAATGATCTTAATTCTAAACTTTCTGACTGAACAACAGCAGCAGAACCAGTAAATGCTTCTTTTGTTGTTGTTCCATAAGCTACAACAACAACTTCTTCAAGAGCTGTAGCATCTTCTTGAAGTGTAATATTAATCGTAGTACTTGTTCCAACCACAATTTCACTTGTTACATACCCTATGTAACTAAATACAAGTGTTTCACCTTGACTTGCATTTAACGAATAATTTCCATCAAAATCTGTTGATGCTCCAGTTCTAGAACCTTTAACAAGTACCGTTGCTCCCGGCAATGGCAAATTATTTGCGTCCGTAACTTGTCCTGTGATAGTTTTTTCTTGCGCTTGCAATGATGCTAAACCGCCAATAAAAAAAACTAACATTAAGTAGTAGTTTTTTAATTTCATAAATTAAGTGTTTTGAATTAGTCTATGCAGATTGAAAAAAGGTAAGCAGTAAGGTTTTTTAAGTGACTAATTCAAAAAACTATAACTTTACAATGAAATCAAAGTTCAGAGAAATCATAAAGAATATTTTAAGTAAAGTACTCTTACTACTCTACCTTTTACAATTGCAACAACGAAAAAAAGAATAAAGAGCTATTGTAGAGGCAAACCCCATAATAGTTTACTTTACCGATAGTATTTTACTTTTGATTTACTTGGCTTTTACTTTATTTTGAGAATGAATAAACTCTGAAGGCGTTAGTGAAGTTTCCTTTTTAAATGCTTTATTAAAAGTTACTTTGTTATTATAGCCTACTTCGTAAGCCACATCAATTATATTTAAACTCCCATGAACATCTTCTATTAGTATTCTTGTCGCTTCCTTAATTCTAAACTTATTTATCAGTTCGAAAAAATTCATTTCAAAATGTTCATTAATTATTTGAGAAGCATTGTGCCTTGTAGTGTTTAGCTTTTGTGAGAGTCTTTCAAGATTAATATTGTTTTCTTTGTAGACCTTCTCTTCAACAAGAAGTTTTATCAAATTCTCTTTAAGTTCTTTTGATAGTGCGTCTGTTAAGCCTGATTTCTGATATTTCTCTGAAAATAATTGGTCTCTAAGTGGAATAAATTGATTTTTAAAAATATCAGGCTGTACATAGGCCATATATGCAATATATATAACCATGATAGACATAACTAATACTTGTATATAGTACATATAAACAGACCCTAAAACATCAAATACTGAAAACCCATAAAATAAATATGAAATCACATAAATAATGTGTATTCTGTAAATATTCTTTTTCCATTTAGCTTCATATTTAGGAATATTTCCAATAGAGTTTCCTTTCTTTTTATGAAATAATAGTATTCCTATAAGCACTGTATAAATAGATAACGAAATCACTTTAGAAATAAAAATTACAGAATCAAACGTTATTTTATCTGCATGAATATCTAACATCATCTTCACTTTTTCGGCTGAAGATGCTTGATACATTGGAAATAAAAATATGAGTAATGCTATTGTTGGTAAAACATGAAAAAGATGAACTATTTTAAACTTATACGTTCTAGTTACACTTCTAAAATAAAAATATAATAATGGCCCAAATAACAAGGCAACCAATGAAGATATTCTATATGTATGAGGGAAATTATATCTGTAATTTGTTATGTATAATACAAATTCAAGTATAAATAAGGAATGGGCCCCTACAAAGCAGGATATAAATAATTTGGAAAACTTGTTAGATTTTTTAGTAAAATTTATTGTGACGGAAAAGAAGAAACCTATTAAGGCTACGTATAAATATAAAAAAGACAACCAATTAAAATTGGCAATATATTTTTTTTTTAATTTTTTATACTGATTTGAATCTTCTATACTTTCATAAGCTCCATTATTTAAAATTGAAAAGTCTAGTGTATTATTAATGTACTTTTTTGTAAAGACATAAGCATCATCTGGCTGCTCTAATTCTGCATTAAGTAAAGCTAATTTTTTAAAAATTTGAATTGAATCATTTCGTTTAGTCAATAAAGCGTCATGATAAAGAGTCAACAATTCTAGCTGAGTCATATCATAGTTAATACTCTTCTCATATATTAAGCTATCGATTTGGACTCGTGGTAAACTTTGTGTATTACAAACCAATGTGTTCGTTGCTTGCATGTTAAACACAAAACATAACAAGCATACTAAAATGAATACTTTAGGCTGATTAGTCATTAATTTGATTGATGAATAAAATATAGTTGGCATGGTTAATACCCAAATAACACCAACTTAACATGAAATTATAAATAATGTTGCTTAAAACTCTTAAAAAAACCTTAAAAAGGTAATCACCGATAATAAATTACCTCTAAAGTGAGAACTCCATTAGTAATATGCAAAAAAAAGGTTGCTAGTAATTTAGCAACCTTTTTCAATATATTATGTAATTTAAGCTAATACTTATGCTCTTACTTTTTGCTCCCAATTCCATGCAGAAAGCATAGCATCATCAAGAGATAATTCGGTTTTCCATCCTAATTCGTTATTAGCTAAATTTGTATCTGCATAAGCTGCAATAACATCTCCTTCTCTTCTATCTACTATTTTATAGTTTAGTTTTTTTCCAGAAACACGCTCGAAAGATTCTACAACTTCAAGCACAGAACTCCCTTTACCAGTTCCTAAATTAAAAGTCTCATATTTTGCTTTATTTTTATTTTCTAACAATCTTTTTAGAGCAATAACATGAGCTTTTGCCAAATCAACAACATGAATATAATCGCGAACGCAAGTACCATCCGGAGTAGGATAATCATCTCCAAAAACAGATAATTGTTCTCTTAAACCTATAGCTGTTTGTGTAATAAATGGCACTAAATTTTGTGGTACTCCTATTGGTAACTCACCAATATGAACAGAATCATGTGCACCTATAGGATTAAAGTAGCGTAAAGCTATAGCTTTTAATGTTGGAACAATTTTACAAGTATCTTGAATAATTTCTTCACCAATTTGTTTTGTATTTCCGTAGGGAGACTCTGCTTTTTTAACTGGTGCATCTTCTGTAATTGGCAATTCATCTGCTTGCCCATAAACAGTGCATGATGAACTAAAAATAAAACTAGCTGAAGGCAACTTCTTCAGTTCTTTAAGGATATAAACCAAAGTCCCTATATTATTTTCATAGTACATTAGGGGTTCTTTAACACTCTCACCTACCGCCTTACTGGCAGCAAAATGTATAACTCCTTTAATGTCATTATGCTTTGCAAAAAACAATTCTACTTTATCCTTTTCTTTAAGGTCTAATTTTTCAAATGCGGGTTTTACACCAGTTATGGCTTCAATCCCATCTAAAACTTGTTCTGAAGAATTAGACAAGTCGTCGATAATAATAACCTCATACCCTTCATTTTGTAATTCAACTACGGTATGAGACCCTATAAAACCTAAACCTCCTGTGACTAATATTTTATCCATTTATAAATTCAATAATTGTTGATGTAATAAATTCTATTTGTTCATCATCTAACTCCGTGTGCATTGGCAAGGAAATTACTTCTTTTACTAACTTATTGGTTATTTCAAAATCAACTTCCTCATACCTCTCATCTAAATATGCTTTTTGTTTGTGTAGTGGAATTGGGTAATATACACCACAAGGAATTCCTTTTTCATTTAAATGTTTCGCAAGTGCATCTCTATCAATACCCTTAACTCTTAATGTATATTGATGAAAAACATGACAATCACAATTATCGCAAATTCCATTACAGCTTTTACTAACTGTTTTAGGTGTTATTATACTATCAATACCTTCAAAGGCTTTACTATATTTTCTTGCAGCTGCTTGTCGTGACTTATTATAACTATCTAAATGGGGTAATTTCGCATCTAAAACTGCAGCTTGAATACTATCTAATCTTGAATTAACTCCAACAACATCATGATGATAACGTTCATACATACCATGATTTACAATACCTCTAATAGTGTGTGCTAAATCATCATCATTAGTAAAAATGGCTCCCCCATCTCCATAACAGCCTAGGTTTTTGGAAGGGAAAAATGATGTAGCTCCAACATTACCAATAGTTCCTGCTTTTACTTTTTTACCATTTTTGTAGGTATAATAAGCACCAATGGCTTGCGCATTATCTTCAATAACTAAAAGGTTATTAGCTTCTGCTATTTCCATAATGGCATCCATATTAGCGCATTGTCCGAATAAATGCACTGGTACAATGGCCTTTGTTTTTGGCGTAATTGCTTTTTTTATGGCCTCTATATTAATGTTAAAATCGTCTTCATTAACATCAACTAATACAGGTGTTAATTGTAACAAAGCTATAACTTCTACCGTTGCAGCAAAAGTGAAATCTGCGGTAATTACTTCATCACCGGGTTTTAATCCTAAACCCATCATTGCAATTTGAAGCGCATCAGTACCATTAGCACATGGAATAACATGCTTTACACCTAAATATGCTTCTAAATTCTTTTGAAATTGATGAACTTTTGGACCGTTTATAAACGCAGCAGTTTCAATTACTTCTTGTATTGAAGGATTAACAACATCTTTAATGTCGTTATACTGACCTTTTAAGTCAACCATTTGTATTTTCTTCATCTAAAATAATTTAAAGTCTGTATTTTAAAGAAATCCTGACTTATTTTAATGAATCCCAATGTGGGTTTGTAGTTTTCAAAATTACAAAATTCATACACGCTAACCAATGAATTTGTTTCAAAGAAATGTATTTTAGCAGTTAAAGAAAGAATATTGCGTTTTATTTATAACATAGGAATTTATTTAACCGATTTTGCCTTAAAATGCATTGCTCCAATTAATAATAAGGTAAAAAAAGGTGTACTTGGAAGATCGGAAACCTTTAAAATCCTTAAAAAAAACATTACCACAAAAGATAAAACATTCTGGTTTCATTGTGCATCATTAGGAGAATACGAACAAGGACTTCCTGTTTTTAAAGCATTAAGAGATCAATACAAAAACCACAAAATTGTACTTAGTTTTTTTTCTTCTTCAGGTTACGAAATAAGAAAAAAAACACCGATTGCAGACGTTGTAGTTTACCTTCCTATTGATACTAAAAAAAACGCCAAACGGTTTTTAGATATTTTAAACCCTGAACTTACTATTTTTGTTAAATATGACATTTGGCCAAATTTTTTGAATGCATTAAAATTCAAAAACCTTCGAGCTATTTTAATATCTGCTTCTTTCAGGAAAAGCCAACTCTACTTTAAATTCTATGGTAAAGAATTTAGAAACGCATTATTTGCATTCGAACATATTTTTACACAAAATGAAATTTCAAAAAAACTACTTTCATCCATAAACTATAATAAAGTTACTATTTCGGGCGACACAAGATTTGATCGTGTTTTTAGTCAATTAGAATTAGACAATACTCTAGATTTTATAAGTGATTTTAAAAACAACAATCTTTGTATTGTTGCAGGAAGCACATGGCCTGAAGACGAAACTATTTTAATAAACTACATAAATAATAAAGCGTCGAAAGATATTAAATTCATTATTGCACCTCATAACATAAAACCAACACAAATAGAAAATTTAAAACAAAAACTAAATACAGATGCTGTTTTGTTTTCTGAAAAGACAAACAAAAACCTTAAAAATGCTTCCGTTTTTATTATTGATACTATAGGAATACTTACTAAAATTTACAATTATGCAGATATAGCATATGTTGGCGGAGCTATGGGCAATACAGGTTTACACAATACCTTAGAGCCTGCAATATTTGGGGTTCCTATCATTATTGGCAAAAATCATTCTAAATTCCCTGAAGCACAACAAATGATTGAAAATAAAGGTATGTTTTCAATATCTAATCAAAAAGAGTTTGACGAAATTTTAAACGAATTAATATTTAATTCAGAAAAAAGAAAAAAAACTGGAAGCTATAATTTCAATTTTATACAAAAAAACAAAGGTGCTGTCATCCAAATACTCGATTATCTGCGTATATAAATTGATATCGTTAACATTTGTTAAAAAGATCCATTATATTTTGTTAATATTTAACAAAACTTTTTAAATTAGTAAACAATAAACACTAAAACACAAACCGATGAAAAAATTATTTTTAAGTACTGCTTTATTACTAGCGTTAAGTTTAACGTTCACATCTTGTAGAGATACAAAAAAAGCTGATTCTGTAGAAGACGCTATTGAGAACGCGGGAGATGCTATTGAAGATGCTGCAAATGATGCTGTTGACGCTGCTGGAGATGCCGTTGACGAAGCTGGAGACGCTGTAGACAATGCTGTTGATGCCGCTGGCGAAGCTGTTGACAATGCAGTAGACGCTGCAGGCAATGCAGTTGACAGTGCAGTTGATGCTGCTGATAAAGCTGTAGACGATGCCGCTAAGGCAACTGGAGATGCTGCAAACAAAGCTGCTGAAGCTGTAAAAGCTAAAGTAAAAGAAGTTAAAGTTGATCACTAATAACTTATATTGAACTTATAAAAAACCGCCAAATGGCGGTTTTTTTATTAAATTTATATTCTCATCCCAAATAGATTACCATCGAATAATGCAAAAAAAAAGTATAACGATTTTTTCTTTATTTTTTCTATTAATAGCTACTGGAAGTTCGTTCTCTCAGGATATTGCTATTCGTACTAAATTCATTGAAAGTGGTAATTTGTATAAAAATTTCAACGATTTCACCAATATTTTAGCTCAATTTGAAGAAAATGAAAAATGTATAGTTACTGAATATTTAGGCAAATACACGTATAAAGTAAAGTATAAAGAATGGGTAGGCTATGTTAAAGATGACTTTTTAGATGTTAATGAAGCTATGATGGATCTTTATTTTGCCAATGAAGAAAAGCAAAGACTTAAAGCTATTGAAGCAAAAGAGAAAAGACAGAAAAGAATAAGAGAAATTACAAAACCTAAAGATGATAGTATTAAAAAAAGAAAGCAAGACTCTTTAAACAAATTAAAAGAAGCCCAACAAAAACAACTGGAAGCTCTCAGAATTGCTAAACTAAAACAAGAACAACTAGCCAAACAAAGAAAACTAGATTCTATGGCTGAAGCTAAAGAAATTCAAAAAAGAAAACAGCTTGAAGCTCTTAAAATTGCCAAGGAAAAACAAGAAGCTCGAAACCAAAAAAGAAAGCAAGACTCTTTAAACAAATTAAAAGAAGCGCAACAAAAACAACTGGAAGCTCTCAGAATTGCTAAACTAAAACAAGAACAACTAGCCAAACAAAGAAAACTAGATTCTATTGCCGAAGCTAAAGAAATTCAAAAAAGAAAACAGCTTGAAGCTCTTAAAATTGCCAAGGAAAAACAAGAAGCTCGAAACCAAAAAAGAAAGCAAGACTCTTTAAACAAATTAAAAGAAGCTCAACAAAAACAACTGGAAGCTCTCAAAATTGCTAAACTAAAACAAGAACAACTAGCCAAACAAAGAAAACTAGATTCTATTTCCGAATTTAAAAAAGAAGACCCCAAATATTTAGAAAAATTTAAATTTAAAAATACTTGTCATTATTTTATCAATGAATATGATAACTATTATAAACGACAAATAATAATAACAGAAAAATATTCGCTTAATGAGAAATTAAGTATTGAGCTTATTAGGGAGGGTAATGTCGCAAAAATCCATATTAACTTAGCAGAAGATTTAGGTTGCGTTAGTTATGTTCCAAGTACAAGATCGAGTGTAAGGTTTACTCTTGAGAACAACCAAGTTATTATTCTATACCATTCAGGAAGTTTAAATTGTACAGATTTTAGCTTAGAGGCTTTATTATCAGACTCTAAAATAGATTTACTGAAAGAATCTCCCATAAAAATGGTTACTTTCAGGGGCACAAAAAAAGCGGTCACTACTTCGGATCTTGATTATAAAGATTTTTTTATTGATAAGCTAAAATGCATTGAATAATAAGTAAAAAAGGCAGCTTAAAATTAAGCTGCCTTTTTTACTTTGATATTTTTTATTAGCCTATTTAATAACAACACGTTTAGTAACTGAAGTTTCATCAGAATTTACTTTGAGTAAGTAAACACCAGATGCCATTTCTGAAACATCAATAGCATCATTTTCTAATGTCTTAGTTGCTAAAACTCTTAACCCTAAAATATTATATAATTCAACTGAATCAATCTCTGTTTTTGAAGATTTAATTGTTATAGTTGTTGAAGCTGGGTTAGGATATATTCTAAAATCTGAAACCGCAAAATCCTCTGTAGACAATACGTCATTAGCTGGATCAACATTTGGTCCTCCAAAAGTAGAATCAGGTAAAGTTGTTCCACTAAGAGCATCAGGAACGTTTTTTGCATCCGTACCTGAAAATGTCCAATTTGGTCTTGTTGAACCTGAATTAGTTTGTCCAGCCATCCAATCTGTAACTGAATCATATCCTGTTGAAGTACCTTGTCTAGCTATATAATAAACATTTGATGTTGAGCCACCTCCTGGAGTATTATCGCAACTAATAACCGAGCTAGTACTAGGAAAAGAGAAATAACCAGGAGTAGTTGTATAATTTGTAGTTACATTCATTTGAGCCCAAGCATATTCAGTATCAGCAGCCCCACCATCATCATCCATAGAACTTACAGAATCATATATATTCCACGAAGTATGAGCTCCGGCTGAATCAAACTCTCCATCAAGAGGACTTCCATCAACTACTACACCATCTGGATCTGCAGGTGCACTAATAAGTAAATAGGATGCTGTATAATCCAATAAGTCACCATCGTATCCTGTTACAGAAGTTTGATCATAATCATTAGATCCTGCAGCCGCTAATAAAGTAGCATAAGAATTAGTTCCTACGGCTGGTGTAAAAGTAATTGTAAGATAACCATTAGCCCCAAAACTAAGACCACTTAAATCTAAAACTTCTTGGACTTCACCAAGGTTTCCGCTTTCTCCGTCACCTTCAATTGTTATAAAATAAGTGCCTGCAGGCAATGTTCCACTAGCAGGTCCTCTCAATTCAATATATTCGTCAGGAGTGTCAGTACCAGATATGCTGGCAATTAACTCGTTGATATAATAACCTGCAGAATTATCATAGGTTTGACTGTAACCCAAAGCTGAGATAAGTAATAATGCAAAAAGTAATTTTGTTTTCATAATTGTTTTAGTTTTAGTTAATATTAAATTTTTATAAATTAAAATCAGTGAAAATTATATCTAGCCTAAAGTCCTAGGAACTATTTAATAATTTTAGAGAAATAATTGGTTTACCAAATTGGTTTACCAAATATAATAAAAAAATCGTAACTATTTAGCTAAAAGAGCATTAAATTAAACATTAACAAAAAACACAATTAATATTAAACTAAATATATTTTAAGTATAAACCTTTATCAATCAAAATATATGTTATAAATTGGTTAACCAATTAATTTTTTATGAAAAAAATACTTTATAGTTTTATATTTTATGTTTCATTTGTTAGTCAAGTTAACGCTCAAGTTACTTTAAGCTCTAACGGACCTGGGAATACCTATGAGGATATAAATGCCGTTTTAGCTCCAGGCAATAATGTTATTGAAGTACCTGATTGTGTTCACACTGCTTTTGGAAGACATATTGACGAAGTTTTTGATAATGAATTAAACACTAATGTTTTTCGTTTTATAGCTCATAGAACCCCTGATAACGATAGATGTCAAAATTTTGACAGACAACGAATTGAAATAAAAACTTATAGTCCTTCACCAGATAATTTAAAAGCCGTAATTGGTGAAACAGTTGAATACAAATGGAAATTTAAGTTACCTAGTAGCTTTCAAGTATCTCCAAATTTTACTCATTTGCACCAAATAAAATCTGTTGGTGGATCTTTAGCATCTATTCCTATGATTACTTTAACTGCAAGGAAGGGAAATCCAGATCGTATTGAATTAAGATATACACCAACTAATGATCAAAATACAATACAGACTGCAGATTTAAGTTTATTTAAAGGGCATTGGGTGGAAGTTAATGAAACCATAACGTATGGCGATAATGGTAGTTATTCTATCGTAATAAAACGTATTTCCAATGGAGCAACATTATTAAATTACAACAATGCATCACTTGATATGTGGCAAGACGGCGCCGATTTTGCAAGACCAAAATGGGGTATTTACAGAAGCTTAAATACTATAAGTGATTTACAAGATGAGGAAGTTTTATTTAATGACTTTAGCATTGAAGAAATTCAAACTTTAACTAATAAAGAATTAAAAGAAAAACTTGATAGTGTCCGCATAATTCCTAATCCATCTAAAAACTCCATTACTTTCAAAAACATCCAAAAAACGGATTATGATGCCATTGTTCTGCACAATAGTTTAGGTGCCGAGGTTAAAGTAATTAAACGGTTAAAAAACAAAAAACTAGATGTTTCTATTTTAAGTAGAGGCCTTTATTACATTAAACTTGTTAAAGATAAACGTGTCATAAAAGTATTAAAGTGCTTAATTGAATAAAAATCTTCGATTTATTAAATAGAAAAAGGTTGTTGAACTTTCGTCCAATAACCCTTTTCAATAACTAAAATAAATTGAACTTAATTTTTATATTCCTAAACCTTGTCCTCCACCAACTTGTATAGTTTCAGCAGTTAAGAAAGAAGCATCATCACTCGCTAAAAATGAAACAACTGATGCAACATTTTCAGGTTGACCTAGTCTTCCTAACATAATATTATTTTTCCATGAAGCAAAAACTTCTGGCTTTGTTGATTTAATTTGCTTGTGGAAATCAGTATCTATAGTACCTGGAGATACAGCATTTACTCGAATACCATATTCAGCTAAATCTTTAGCTAAGGCTCTTGTTATTGCATGAACTCCTGCTTTAGATGTTCCATAAATACCGGCACCAGGTCCTCCAGCGTTCCATCCGGCAATTGATGTGTAATTAATTATAGAAGCATTTTCTCCCTTTTTAAGAAATGGGATAGCTGCTCTTGAAGCAAAAAAAGTAGAATCAAGATTCAATGCCATTACAAATCTGTAAAATTCGGTAGTCATTCCTTCAAATCTAGATCTTCCACCTAAACCTCCGGCATTGTTTACAAGAAGGTCTATTTTTCCATACTTCTCTCCAATTTTATTAATATTTGAAGTTACAGCTTCTTCGTCTGTTACATCAAATCCATAATACTCCGCAGTTATTCCTTCAGCAGCAAGCTCTTTAACTCTATTTGCCCCTGCTTCATCTTCTATACCATTTAAAACTACTGTATACCCATCTTTCCCAAGTCTTTTTGCTACTTGAAAACCTATACCACCTGTAGCTCCTGTGATTACTGCTATTTTACTCATAATTATTTATTTATATTTAATTTTTATATTGCTTATATAATTTTACTTTTCTTTTAAAGGCTCAATTTTAGGGCATAAAACCCAAATGGCTAGCAATGCTATTATTGCTAGTGCGCCACCTATTATAAATGCAGGTGTATAATTACCACCAGTTGTTACTAGCGTAACTAATATTGTAAGTCCAGCTGCACCTAGTTTAGCGGCCATTCCTGCAAATCCTGAAAGTGTCCCTACAATTTTCCCACTGAAAAGATCACTTGGAATGGTTTGAATATTTCCAATTGCCACTTGAAACCCAAAAAGTAAAACGGCCATAATAATTACTGCATTTATAGCAGAACCTGGCGCCTTTAAGAGGAAAAAACACGGAAGCATAATTAAACAACCTAATGTAATAGTCATTTTTCGTGTTTTATCTATCGACCATCCTGCTGAAATTCTATTTTTGGCAAGTAAACCACCAAATATTGCTCCAACCATTGCTCCAACATAAGGTACCCACGCTGAAAATGCTATTTCTTTTACATTCATTCCAAATACTTCTGACAGATAAATTGGTATCCAAACAATAAAAAGCCACCAAATGGGGTCGATTGCAGCTGAGGCTATTATAACTCCCCAACTTTCTTTACGCTTTAATAGTTCGCCTGTACTTGGAGTATACCCTTCATCATAATTTCCATCTTGGTCAATGTCTTGATTTTTTTGTCCAGATAGAATATATTTTTTTTCATCTTCTGTAAGCCAAGGGTGGGATTTTGGTGTTGCTTTCACAATGTATAACCACGGTAATAACCATAAAAAACCAAGTACTGCTACTACTATAAAAATAGCCTTCCAATCGAAATAAACTGATAATAGTCCAATAACTGGGTAAGCTACTATACCTCCAATAGCTGCTCCTGAATTAAAGATTCCCTGAGCAAGTGCTCTTTCTTTAGTTGGGAACCACTCTGCATTAGCTTTAGCAGCTCCGGGCCAGTTTCCAGCTTCTGCAATCCCTAGTATTGATCTGAAAATTGAAAAACTTAGAATCCCTTGAGCAAAAGCGTGTAACATAGTTGCAATAGACCACACTCCAATTGAAAGAGCAAAACCTAATCTCGTTCCTATCCAATCGAAAATTTTACCAAAAAGAGCTTGACCTCCAGCATATGATAATATAAAAACAGTTGATATTGTACCATAGATTGCTTTATGCCCATCTTTATCCATTTCAGGGAACAATTCATTGGCAATATCGGGCCAAAGTGCTCCAAAGGCTTGCCGATCAATATAATTTATAACAGCAGCTAACGCCACAAGTCCTACTACCCACCATCTTAAGCCTTTAATTTTCATATTTATATTTCGTTTTAAAAATCGTTTAACTAAACGCTATAGCAATATTGATATAACACACTAAAATGCGCTTTCATCTTTTCTTTAGCTAATTGCGGATTTTGTTGTTCTATAGCATCATATATAGCTTGATGTTCATCTATTCCTTTTTCTGCTAACCCTTTATCACAAACGTGATAGGTTTCGAAATTGGTTATAATTTCTGGTGTTATCATTAACATAAAGGTATTCATTGTGTTATTGCCACTAGCTTTAGCAATTGCCAAATGAAACAATAAATCTTCTTGTACGGCATCTTCACCATTTCTAACTTTTTCTGAAAAAGCATTTAAAGCAGATTTCATTAGAGCTAAATCTTCGTCTGTTCTTCTTGTAGCTGCTAATCTTACTGTTTTTAATTCTAATAATATTCTTGTTTCTACTAAAGACTTAAAATCTTGATCTCCTAGCCTTAAAATATCGTCAATCATACCATTCATGGCAATAACTCCAATATTTGCTACAAAAGTTCCACTTTGAGGTTTTGATTTTAATAAGCCATAAAATTCTAGTTTTTGAATAGCTTCCCTTACCATGCCTCTGGAAACCTCAAACTTTTCAGATAACATTCTCTCTGAAGGAAGTTTATCCCCTGGTTCTAAATTTTTATAGTTTATTAATTCTCTTATTTTACTAATAACAAGATTTTGAACCTTTTGATTATCGCTTACTACTAATGTTTCTAATTTCATATAACTTATTGTTTCTATAAAGAGTTAATCACTTAATCGCTCAATTTAAAAAATATTTAGGTAACATTTCTTAAAAAGAAATTTAATGATTTATATGTCATTATTTTAGTGACTTACTTCTAATTCGTAATAGTTTATTTTTGAATAAGCACCTTCATCTCTGGTTTGAAAATAGTTTCCTGCTTTGAAATAATTTTCAAAAACACCCCACCTTCTCATGTGAATGCTTTCGTAGACTTTATACTCATTTCCATTCAAAATTATTACCATTTTACCTTCTGATACTTTAACCTCCAGTGTAAATTTTCTAAAACCAACTTCTTGTTCAAAATTAAAACCTTCGTCATCATCCCATGCCTCTTCATGTAAAATCTCTTCATCACTGGCACTTAAATTTTTAAGCACTTTGGTTTTAACTCTAATTTTACCATTATCCCAATATATTTTTAATATTGGTGGAGCATTATTGTCTTTCGCTCCAATTAAATCTCTTTGCTCATTAGTTAATCTACCATGAATTTGCATAATTATAGTTCTATGGTATTTCCCATCAGAATCTCTTGTGGTTCCTCCCATTTCTAGCTTACCCTTCATGTTAGCTCCTTGAGGAAAAGTCCAATTCACATTATTATCACCTGGTACCATTTGCTCTCTTAATTCTGATCTGGAATACTTTGTATTTGCAGTTACAGAATTACTAGGGTAAGCATAAAAAACTAAAGCTCCTTTTACAGAATCGTTATACATAAAAGGTTTTAAAACCTCGTTTGTAGCATAATCAAAAATTTCTGGTGGTTCTACATTTATAGTTTTGCCTTTGCCTTCACCTTCTGGAATAGTAACTTTCCAGTGGCTTAAATCAATTTTAGGTAACTTAATCTTCTTTCTTTTCTTTTTCTTATTTTTTTTTGTTTCAACTTTATCTTCCGACTCTGAAACGCCACCCTTGTCGGTTTGACTCGTAGCGTTTACAGAGAGAAATGCTATTAACAAAATACTTAATATTTCTTTTCGGAAATGTTTCATTTTACTATTATTTTTCAACTAGAGGCAATTATTGTATTTAATGTTATTGTATTAAAAACCTGGTGTTATTATGTCAATATTATCAATAAATACCTCATTACTACTATCAACCGCATTTAAAGCCCTAACATAGATTACTGCAATGTTGGCTGAAGCCTCGAATGTTACCGTAGTAGTTGTAAATGTATCGTTTGAACTTGATGATTTTGAACTATTAAAGTCGTTATCTATCAAGGCGTAACCATCTGTATTAATTGCACGTGCTGCTGCAGTATTAATAGCTTCTTCAGTAGTTATCTCATTATTTAAAATAAATACTTCTGTATTAATTCCTGCAGCTTCAGATCGTGTATCGATAGTAAAGGTATATTCAACACCTGGTTCAACAGCTACTAACTGATATAATCGACGACAACTATTACTTAGTTTTACACCTCTTCCTCCTCCTGCATTAGGACCAAATTTATTACCATCACTTGTAGATCCTGGTTGTTCATTGGTACAGAATGTAGCGTCTATATAAGCATTCAATTCATCATTACGCCAAAGTGCTCTATATGGGCTATCTATTGTTCCGAGAACATCATCAACCACCGTGCTGTTAGGCGTCATATCCCAAGCATCAGCATTATCACCAGTATTTGATGTATGAACATTACAATCAGCATTTTGCACAATAACTTTAAAAGTTGGTTCTATTCCTCCTACAGGAACCGGTTTTGTAATACTTCTGGAAACCCCTGCAGCATTAGTTGTAGTTAGTGTAACATCATATGTGCCTGCAGCAGCATAAGTATGTGTTGGACTTGCTTCGGTTGATGTATTACCATCTCCAAAATCCCAGCTGTATGATACTGCTAAAATTGATGCATCAGTAAACTGTACATCTAGTGAAGACACATCAAATGTAAAATCTGGAACGGTAGATAATACCAAACCTTCGATATTTTTAGTTACAGAAACTTGAACTCCTAAATAATTTGTTGCAGTAAGTGTTGCTTGAAAAGTTTCAGCTGTTTTGTAAGCATGTACAGGACTAAAATCTAAATCATCTTCTGTATCTTCAACATTCCACTCCACAATATCTCCATCACCAAAATCCCAAACTAAACTTTCTGCCCCAGTTGTTAAATTCTCGAAAGTTACTTCAGAATCTATAGCAGTAAAGTTAAAATCTACAAAAATAGGTGATACATTCTCTGACGCATTAGCTACTAAACCATCAGAACTTGTTGTTGTTAATGTTACTGCATATAAGCCTCCTGTAGCATATGTATAATCTGGATTTGCTTCAGTTGATGTATTTCCATCTCCAAAATCCCATAAATAAGATACTGCATCTGTAGAATAACTTCTAAACACAATTTGTAAATTATCACTAGCACTTGTACTTGTTGTAAATAAAGTGTTAGGCTGAATGTTATTTACATTTCCAGTGGGTGGAACAAACTCTTCATAACCAGTGTCGTAACATGATATAAGACCCAAAAACATAAAAAGTAATAACAAAATACTTTTTATTGGGTTTTTAATTGCTTTATAATTCATAACATTAAATTTTTAAAATTTTTATTGTTTAACTAAAATTTCAAAGAAATCCAATCTACTTTCGTCCCCTGAGTTAGTTACATAAATGATAACAGATTCGTTCTCACCTGCTTCAAAAGAAAGCGCATGTTGCCTCCATATATTATCAACTCTATCAATGTTATTATCTGTTCTTGAAGCAATAATATTTTCTTCTAATAAAGATTCAGTATAACTGGATGTTGATGGTTTCAAAATTGAAACCTTTAGTTCTGCGAATTGTGTAACTTCAAAAGCGGAATGATAGGTTAAAACATATTCTGCTCCAGGTGTTACTTCAATTTCTTGGTAAGCTACTCTAGCTCCACCTGCAGGAAACTTAGCTGCTTGTCTTCCATCAGGTAAGTTAGGTGGGTCTACAGGATTAGTATCTGTATTAATTTGTATTACGGTAGTTCCTCCTCCTAACGGGCTCCAAGCAGAATTACTTGGTACTCTCCAAGAATCTCTACCATCTCCTGTTCCATCAGGTAAACTATTATCCTCAAAACTTGGTTCTGCAATTTCTGGAACTGGAATGGTTGGTACTGCTTCAACTATGGTAAGACTTTCATCTATAGCATTGCTCCAACCATTGTTATCAGTTACTGTTAAAGCTACTTTGTATGTACCTGGACCAGGGAAAGCAACAATTACATTTTGATCGTTAATTGTACCTGCTGGTAAATTAGAAATTTGACTTTCCAAATCTGATATACTTTGTTGAGTATCGTCTGTTAAAGCATCTTTTGCAACTTCTAAAGCAATTTCTAAAGCACTAATCTCTGCTAAAATTGCATCTATCTTTACTTGGTCTGTTTCACACGGCAACTTTAATTCAAGCTCTTCGATATCCTCTTCTATGGCTATAACATCCGGTTTTAAAGCTTCTATAGAAGCAATCAATCGTGTTCTTTCACTATTAATATAATCTACAGCAACTGGAACTTCCTGTTCTTGTCCAGTATTTGGATTAATAATTTCTGTAATTTCCCATTCATATTGTGTTCCGTTTACAGATAAATTTGTACCTGCTTCAAAGAAAACTTCATAATCAGCAAATATTAAAACTTCATCACAAGTAAATTGTGAGGAAGTAATTTCATTAAAATTAAATGATGGTGTTGGTCCTGTAAGATCAACTAAGTCTCCTACATCAGGTAAATCATCATTTAAGCATGAACTTAATAGTACAAATGTACCTAAGAACATACTTTTTAAATTAAACAAATATCTTTTCATTAGTATGCAGTTTTTAATTTAGTATCCGTTATTCTGGTTATAAACACCAGGTAAATTATCCAGTTCTCTTTGTGGAATTGGCAGATAAATTTTATCACTTGTGTATAGGAAGCCATTTCTATTTGAATGTGCCCCTAAAACATTATCTGCTTCATTAAATCTTATTAAATCATATAAGCGTTGATTTTCATAAACAAATTCAACTCTACGTTCTTCCAATAGTTGCTGTTTTGTTAAATTAACAACTTCTTCTAGACCAGCTCTTAATCTTACCTGATTAAATGCTTCAATTGCTCTTGTATCAGTAGTAGAATCTCCACCAGCTAAAATAGCTTCTGCATATAACAACAGTACATCAGCATATCTTAATATAATCCAATCATTTCCATTCGCTTCCCCGGAAGATGGGTACTTAGAGTTAAATGTATCATTTAAAAGATCATCTGCAATAACGGTAATACTTCTAAAAGTTCCATCAAACCTTACTGGTTGTAATTCTGGAGTCATAACAGAAAGTAAATCTAGTGTAGCAACATTTACTCCGTTAGATGGTCCACTTGCTGTCATGGCATTACTAAACCCTTCTGCATCAGTCTCAACTTGATCGTCTAAACCACTTTGACTACTTACAACATTATCTGTATTAATTGCTTCATAAGAAATAGAAAAAATAATCTCTTCATTAATCTCTAAACCTTCATTATTTGTAAACGATCCATCTAATCGTAAATTATCTGATGAAAACTCACCTACAAACTCATTTCCAAAAACCTTTGCGAAGGTAATAGCTTGATTTGCAAGATATTCTTCATTAGTTAAAATATTTACAGTAGGATCATTTGGATCGGCATCGAATAAGAAATTTTCTGATTCATCTCTATCAATAGTCAATAAATCATATCCAAAGGATGCATTGTTTTCTACAATAGAAGCCAATAGTAATTCTGCCTCAGCATAATTTGGATTTGGCTGACTTAAAAAAGTTTTAGCCAGTAAACAAATAGCAGCACCTTCTGAAGGACGATATCTGTTTTGAGGAGCTCCGTTTAAAAAAGCAATTGATGTTCTAAAGTCTTCAACTATTTTTGCATAAACCTCTGATGGTGGTAATTGAGGATAGTTTTCGGCTTCATCTGAATTAATATCTAGTACTTTATCTAAATATGGAACATTCTCGTAAGCTCTTACCAAATTAAAGTGGCATAAAGCTCTAAAGAAATATGCTTCTCCAATGGTATATTGAAATTCTTCTGGAGCTAAAAACTTATTCTCTATAATAGAATTTGCTCTAAAAATAGTAGCATAATTATTAGACCAATACGTTGCAGCATCTCCATTATTGGCATCCATATTATAGGCATCAATATCTGGATAAACACCATTTTGAGCATTCGCTCTACTATTATCTGACCTTAATTCAATTAACAAAAATTCATTTGCTGGAATTTTTTGATAACTATCTATTACCCCAACTGCTAATAACTCAAACCCATCTGCGGTTTGTAACAATTCCTCAAGAGAAAATGCATTTGGGTTATTTAAATCTAACTCTTCTTCACAAGAAGAAAGAAAAGCTATCATAACGAGGCATACTTTTATATATTTAAATGTCTTTTTCATAATTAATTAAAATTGAAAGTTAATACCAGCTGATATAGTTCTCACCACAGGTCCGTCACCTCTTTGGTAACCTGCTGTTAAAGGTGTATTTGCATTACTGGATGTTTGACCTGCAGCTTCTGGATTAAACCCTTGATATTCTCGTGCTGTCCAATAGAACAAATTATTTCCTGTTACATATAATCTTAATCTATCAAAACTTAATTTGCTAGTTAATGATTCTGGTAAAGTGTAACCTATCGTAATATTTCTTAAAGTTACAAAAGAGGCATCTTGTATATGCGCACTAGTAAATCTTCTAGGTACAACTTTATCTCGTTCTACTTCTGGTAATGCAGTTGCTTGAACAGCACCTTCACTTGCAAAAAGTAGTTGATCTAAATCTGCTACTCTTACTTCTCCACCATGAGATCCTTGAAACTGAAATGTGAAATCTATATTTTTATATGAGATATCAGAATTGAAACCCCACGTAAAATCAGGATAAGGGCTTCCTATTTGCGTTCTATCATCAGCATCAATAATACCATCGCCATTTAAATCTTTTACATATACTTCAGCAAAATCGTTATTAAATCTATTAAATGGATTATCTATAAAATCGATATCAATTTCTCTATCAAAAACATAACCGTAAAAAGATGTAATAGGTAAGCCAATACTTGCAATGAATTCTGTTGGTCTACTTTCTTGATCTATTCTGGATATTATTTGTTCATTTCCTCCTAAATCTAAAACTTCATTTCTATTCAAGCCAAATTGACCTGAAAGTCTCCAACTAAAATTCTCATTAGTCCAAATTCTAGAATTAATGGCAAGTTCTACACCATGATTCCTAACTTTTCCAATATTCTGCAAGAAGGTATCAACACCATATGTTGCAGAAACTGGTGCAGAAAGTATTAAATCTTCACTTGTTCTTGTATAATAATCTGCCGTTAAACTAAATAGGTTTCTTCCGAATGTAATATCTAAACCAGGATTAAACTCTACTAATTTCTCCCAACCTAAATTGGCATTTGCTAAAGCAGTGTTTTTTACACCAGATTGTCCATTAGCGCTTATTATTGCATAGGTTTCCTCAAATCTATATAAAGAATCAAATATGTTATTTGAAATTTGATTAGACCCTGAAATACCATAACTAGCTCTTAACTTAAGAAATGTAATAACATCACTTGAAGATAAAAAATCTTCACTTGAAACATTCCAACCGGCTGATACTGCAGGAAAAAATCCGTATCTGGTATTTGAACCAAACCTAGTACTTCCATCTGTACGTGCAGAAATTTGTACTAAATATTTTTCATCATAATTATAATCTAATCTACCAAAATATGAAACTAATTTATCCGACCCATTTTGAGTAAATGTTGTAGCTCCATCTGCTAGCGCTATGTTTTCATTAAAGTCATTAGAATACACACCAAAAGCTTCTGATTCTTGTCTGAAAAAATCTCTATTCGTAAATTCGAAACCTAAAATTGTATTGAAGTTATGTTTTCCAAAACCTCTCTTATATCTTAATACAGATTCAATTACATATTGATTAACTTCATCTCTTCTTTCTAAACGAAATGCTTCGTCACCAAAGTTTACTATGTTCTCATTTCCTAGTACAAAATCTCGGTCATTATTTTTTGTATGTCTGAAAACCCCAGAAATGGTTTGTTTGAAATTAAGACCCTTAGCTAATTTAAAATCCACATAAGCTGATGCATTTAAACTGAACCTTCTTTTTATTCTTGATCTTTCTAGATATGGTACTAACGGACCAACATTTCTAGTTAATCCTAACGTTAACTGCCCAGGCAACCCTTGCTGAGTGTTTATTACAGGTAAACCTGTGTTAGGGTCTAACAAAAGACCTCTTCTATTAGTTTGATCTTGGAAAAAGACTCTATCAAAAAGTCTAGAAAACCCATAACTTCCTACTTCTAAATTTTCATACTGAGTACCTGCAGTACTAAGTTCTCCACCTGCATCTCTGTATGCATTAAAAATGTCTAGGTGGTCTTGATTTAGATATAAAGGTATAGCACCATATTGTCTTAACGCATCAGTAAATCTAGCGGGCAATCTATCTTGATCATTATAACTAGCGCGAAGGTTAACTCCTGCCTTTATCTTTTCGTTTTGAGATTTGGTATCTATTTTTAGGTTTGCATTATATTTTTTAAAATTATCTGCTAGTGCTATTCCCTCATCTTCAAGATAAGCTACAGATGCAGAATATTTTGTAAGCTTAGAACCGCCTCTTGCTCCAAATGAATGACTCGTTATAGTACCACCAGGTAATATTTCATCCTGCAAATCTAGTTCACCTCCACTTAAAGTAGATAAATAATCCCATGCTGCTAATTCGGCATATGCTTGATCGTACCTAAGATTAACTCTATCAAAATTTACAGGGTCTACAATGGCGTCAACAGCACTCTGTAAACCGTCTAAACGAGCTCTTTCTTCAGCAACTGAAAATGTAAAATTTTCATTATCAGTTGCAAATTTGTAACCTGTAAACGAATTGAATGAAAATCGCGTTTTTCCTTCAATTCCTTGTTTAAGGGTAACTAAAATTACACCGTTTGCCCCACGAGAACCGTATATTGCTACAGAAGATGCATCTTTCAATACACTTATTGATTCAATGTTATTGTTATCAATAGATGATAATATATCGGCATCTGTACCTAATACAACACCATCAACTACTATTAATGGAGAAGAAGATCCTGTAATTGAACCGGGACCTCTAAGCGTTATTTTTGGATCACCTCCTGCTTCTGATGCTACAGTTTGTATTCTTAAACCTGCAACTCTACCTTGAAGTGCATCTTCAATACGAGCTACCGCAATGTCTTGAATTTCTTCAGAATCTATTTTTGTTAAAGCACTGGTAACGTTCTTTTGTTTTTGTTCTCCGTAGGCTACAACAACAACTTGTTCTAGTTGAGATATATCTTCGATTAACGAGACACTAATTGTTTTTTGTTCTCCTACAATTATTGTTTGCGTTTTAAAACCAACGTAAGTAAATTGTAAAACGTCTCCACTTTCTACTTCAATTTGATAATTTCCATCAAAATCTGTTGATGTTCCATTGGATGTTCCAACTACAATTACATTAACACCTGGGATAGGAATTTTGTCATTTGCAGAAACAACTGTACCACTAACAGTCTTATCTTGAGCAATGGCCGTAATACTAAAAAGTAGTATTACAATAAGTGTTAGTTTGTTTTTTAAATTCATAATTAGTTTTTTATGTTTTAATATGAGCTCTTACAGTATTACAATACTGCATTAATTAGATTTCTCTAACATTATTACTTTTTTAAACTTAGCTTTTAATAAACCTTTAGAATAAATGTTTTGGTTTATTTGCTTAACGAAGGAGCAAATGCTTTAAGAAAATATTGCACCTATAATTTTTTGTTTATTGTGTCTGTGAATTAGAATAAAATTTTAGTTAGTTATTAGTTTAGTTTTGATGAACCATATAATTGGTAAACCAATCTGGTTAACCAAATATATATAAAATTTTGTTAAAAACAAGTTTTATCAAGCTTTTATAGATAAAAAGCACTTTTTTCTTGATATTATTCCATGAAATCTTCACGGATTAAGGCGTTATTGTTTTTTTTAAGACTCTTTATCTCCAAAATAAGACACACCATCACCACTTAAAAAATCTTCTCTAACCGGACTAAATGTGTCAATTAGCATTCCTTCTTCTAAACAAATTGCACTATGCAATAAATTAGGTTCAATGTAAACACCATCGCCTGCTTCTACAATTTTCTTTTCACCGTCAATTTCAAATTCAAATTTGCCTGAAATACAATATGTTGCTTGTGTATGAAAATGTTGATGTGGCGAGCCTAATGCACCTTTCTCAAATTTCACTTTTACCATCATAATTTGGTTATCGTATCCTAAGAATTTCCTTGACACTCCTCCTCCAAGTTCTTCCCATTGCATTTCTTTTGTGATAATGTACTTTTCGCTAAAACGTTTCATAATTTTTATTGTATTTATTTCTATTTAAAATAATAAGCACCTGTCCATTGGTAACTATTATCATTTATTTTAAGTGTATGCTTAGCTTCTTTTGAAGCACTATTATTTGCTGTAATAAATAGTTTTTTATTACCGTTTATAGTTATAATTTCTATTGCGGTATAATCATTAGTGTTTAAAACTATTTTTAATTCTGAAATACTACTTTTTGAATTTACTGCTGATTCCGTTACTGGACTATAACTTCCATGAGATTCAATAGTAGATACAAATAATGTATTTTTTTCATTTTTACGCCTTAGTATTAAAGTTGGGTCTCGGCGTAAATTAAACTCAGGATCATTGGCTCCAATTCTCGCAAAAAGTATTTTATCTCTATTAGTTGTTGCTGTTGTTATGGTATAAAACTTATTATTATTTAGCCATGAGAATTTAGAATTACCATCATTAGCTTTTGCTGTTGCTTCTAAAAATAAATGTTGATAACCATTTTTATCACCTAATGTTTTTAACGTTTCTTGTACTTGATATTCAAAATTAGTTTCTAAAACTTGTCCGAAATAGTAAAAAGGGAAATCATATTGATTTGATTTATCAGAAGTCAGCTTCATAATATCTAACATGTATGGCTTTTCCAAGTCTTCATCTTTTATGATTACCATGGTACGAAGCATTTCGGTTCCAGGATAAGCGTTTGTTTCTTTTGCACTAACTACTTGAATATTTTCGTTTTCTGAAGAAAAGTAATGTAAGTCTGGATGATGCTCACTTCCAATTTCATATTTTCCATTAAAATGAGACGTTTCATTTTGGATTACTGTGTTATGGGCTATGGTTTGTTTTGCCCAAGTTTTATTTTCCTTTAAATAATTACCTCCTCCTTTTTGCTCTATATTTACAAAACGTGCTAACCCATAATCTTGAATAACCTCTTCACCGTTTTCATATAATGAAAAGGACAATTTATCATAATGACCATGACTCGAGCCTTGTGCCGCATATTTAAAAACCAGCTCAACATCGTCTTGTCTTAAAATACCAACGCCGCCTTGGTTACCATCTGGACCATCACTTAAATTAATTGATTTCTTTTCAAAAGGTTTAACCTTCCCTTCTTTAATTCCAAGCGCTATTGCCAAACCAGAATCGTCTAACAAGACTTGATCTTGTTTTTCTGAAATACTTAATAAACCTTGGTCTTGTTCTCCGTAATAATAAGAGATATCTACTGCCGTAACAAGTGCATTATTGTAATAAGACATACCTTTTTGTCCATCGTTAAGTGGAAAGAAATCACCATCAGCATCAGATAAATTTAACAATGCATTTATTGATTTTAAAAGTACACCATCCTTGTATTCAAAAATCTTTAATTCTGGTTTTACATTATGTAATCCTGTTGCAAAAATTAAAAAGGGGTACATAGCATAACGCTGGTAATATGGCCCTTCATTATAGTAACCATCTGGCGAAAATGGCTCTTCAATGTTTGCTAAAAAACCAGCTTTTCCATCTTTATTTAAAAAGCCTCCATCGTCATCTTTTTTATTAGCATCCAATTTTAAATCTTTAATTCCGTATAAAGCACGATTTATTAACTGCTCATCATCCATAACTAACCCAATCATACCAACAGCAGCGTTACCCCATGTACTGTGGTTATGTACTCTTTGATAAAATTGTGGACTATCCACCGAAATATGGTCTGCAAAAGGTCTAAATAAATTAGTTTCTAACTTGTCACGTTCTGCTTCTGTTAAATAGTTATAAACACAATCATAGGCTTGACTTACATATACCAACCAATTAGAATCATTTAAACATTGCCAAAATAATTTACCCCTAGCATAAGATCTTGTTTTTGGGTGCAGTGGTAAAGTTTTATATAACGCCTCATACTGCATCAACATATCTTTTACATATTTAGCATATTTTTCATCATCAAGAATTTGATATAAAACACCAGCCTTTTGGAGTACTAACCAATTACGTTTGTGTGTTACATGAGTATAACCTCCTGAATAGTCTTTTGGCACAGGAACCTCTATTCCATTTTCAATCTCGGCATCTATTTCTGCTTTAACTTTTTTTAACGTGTTATCAAAAATTGGAATATTTCCTAATTGAGCTCTAATATCTTGTACGCCTTGAGCAGTTAAAATTAATTTTGGATGTTGAGATTGAGAATTTAAATCTGCCTGAGAAGTTGGCTCTTCTTTACAAGAAGATAAACCTATTAATAAAATGGATAATATGTAAAAATGTAATTTCATTACTTGTATGTTTTATTTGGTATTAAGCTCTTTCCAACATTAGACTCTTTAAACCAAACCTCAGCATAACTTCCATTAGCGTATTGTTTGGTAATATCTCCATTATAGATTTCTGAATTTGTTGACTTTTGGTTGGCTTGATTATAAGCTCCTTGTTTAAAATATTGCATTTCACCACCATAAGCCGTTTCTCGTTCTACACCCACAGGTCTTTTTGAACTGTAATATGAAATAACTTGTTGAGGGATATCAGTACTCTTACCAAAGTCTGTTTTCAATAGATTTTTAGTAAAGGTTTTCGTTTTGTGTCCTTTACTAGTAAACGTCAAATACATCATACCATTATAAACATTTACATCATATGTAAACTCCTCACCTAAAGCAATTCCATCTTTTGGCTCTTTTGGATATGTATTAGGAGTTTCACCAACAACTGAAAAATCATGCCCCCAAACCGCTGTAGAAAGATCCCATCGACCTGCATTATCTCCTTTAGTATTAATCTCGTAGTTCCAAAATACCGAGCCTTTTTGATGACTTGGGAATTTTTTATAATAAATTTTTAGGGGTTCATTTTCATGACCTTCATCGCTATGAATTTGCCCAACCACCACTGAATAAGAAGACCTAGCATTTGCATCACCTGTTGTAGACACATGCTGTACTTTTAAAGTACCTGTTAACCTTCCTCCTATTTCTGGTATCCAATGTAATTTTTGTCCTAATTCTGTTCGGGTATTTTTAGACGTTTTGGATGTAATTCCAGAATTTGGTGTTTTATAGACTACCCAATTTGTAGTTCCATCATTTTGAACATAGAAAAAATCTTCTTTTTGAAAATCAATTAAATCCTCAGAACGTGTTCCATCACCCAAAAGAATTTTCCATTTGTTCATAAAAGGAATTACGTCGCTTGGATATTTTTTTTCATTCTTAGGTACTATATCCTTGGATGAATCTAACTTTTTACTAAAGTCTTCTTTACAAGTAAATAGAACTAATACTGAAACTAAAAAGCAAATAAGGTTTTTCATGTCATAATTTGATTGATATTAGTACATCAATTTCAGTTTCAAATTCTGAACTACTTTAATTTCCCCTGAATTAACAACAGTATTATTTTCAGGTTTTTGCCCTTTTTCTCCCCATAATATTGCGACCACTTTTACAGGATTATTTTTAAAGGTATTATCAGCAAATTCTACATTTACAATACCTCTATTTTTAATTAGAATATTATTTTTTTCCATTTTACCACTATTCATGATAGTATTATTGGTAAACTTTAGGTTACCTCCTATGGTAGATTCATCATAGCCGCCACGGTAGTAATTAAGAACCTCTTCACCAACATTATCAAACGTACTACCAATAACATAAACAAACTCACTATTGTAATCTCCTTTATCATTAGTTTCTTTATTTAACTGAATGCCTTTTGCACAATTCTTGATTAATGAATTTCTAACAGAAACAGTATCTGCAAACGCTCCTTTTGAAACTTCTAATACACTATTAAAATCACTTATTTCAGTGTCTTTCAACCAAAGTCCAAAAGCACTTGTCATATTTTTATCAAGTGTTTTAAATGCTACTTGCTCGTTATTACCTTTAAGAATAACAGCATCAATGTGAAGAATTCCTTTTGGTTTCATTTCAAAAGCTTTACCACTGCTAGTAAACATTAATGTAGCTTTATTGTTTTTATCTGAAGATGTTAATGTGATGTTCTTATTTATGGAAAGTGTTTCTGTAATGTTATAAGTACCCGATTTTAAGCTGATAATATCACCAGAATTTGATTCCTTAATAGCAGTAACTAAGTCTTCTTTTGAAACTACAGTAACTGTTTTAGGTTCTATTTTTTCCTTTTCAGTTATAAACCAATCCGTCCCATAATTTGATTTATCGAATAAAACTGTATTTTTAGCAGTATTTAAAATAGCCCCTACTTTATTATTTTCAGAAGTTCTTTTATTTCCAAATAAATCTGTTTCAATAGTTTGAAAATCGAAACCATTGTAAACTTTATCTGAATTAACTTTAGGTGTTTTTAAAAATTCTGAAACGGTATTTACTTCCATTTGAACTGTAATTAAACCACTTGGTTTTACCTCACTTTTATTTTCACTATTAGTGTAATTATTTTTAAAAAGAACACCATCTACTTTATCGTAGTTTTTAATTGGATAATTAAAAGGTGTCTCATTATATAAAATGTTATTTGCAACTACTGTTCTAATAGGTCTTGCAGAACGAATTTCAGATTTTGGTAAAACATTGCTTTGACTTACGTTAGAGCCCACACTAAAATGAAAAGGTGTTTTACAATCTATAAATGAGTTATATGCCATAACCGCATCTGTAACTTGATTATAACGATTTAGTGGCGATTTTGGAATACCATTCATTACTGCCAAAGGTGCTCTAAAAATATTACCTTTTAATTTATAGAAATAATTATTCGTAATCCAATGTCCTGTATTAATTACACGAATCCCTCCTATAAATTCTGAATTATCATTACCAATAAAAATATTACCATCAATGTTAGCATAGTTTCCGTGGCGTAAAACTAACGATCCCTCACTTTCAAAAAAGACATTGTTTTTAAAAGTGTTATTGTTAGATTTACTCGATATTATTTCTACCTCTCCATTACAACGCTCAAACAAATTATTTTCGACGTTGGTATGCGATGGCGTCATTGAAGTTCCACTATCTCCAAGTTGCATAGTTTCTCCATGTGGGCCACCTTTTCTTGGTCGAGGACCAAAATGATTATTAACTATTTGATGATAGTTTTTAATATGCTCATTACCTTTTAACATTACCATTACTGTTGGCCCGAAATTAGATTTTCCAGTAATGTAATTGTTACTTAATTCATTATGACGACCCCATAATTCTACCCAGTGATCAGAAACATCTCTATCTGGTTGCGTAAATTCTTCAATAACACAATTTGTAAATTTAGAATGATTTGCAATTAAAGTGTCATTAACTTTAAAACGGATAACTTGTCCTGTAGGCGTGTGCCCGTTTTTAAAATGCAACCCTTCAACCACTAAATAACTTCCTCCTAACTGCAAGTTGGACTCCCCTTCAATAGATACTTTACCAGGTGTTTCCGCCTTCAAAGTAATTGGATTTCCCTCTACACCGTTTGCAATAAACTTGATTTGTAAATCTTCATAAACGCCATTTTTTAGTATTAATTCATCTCCGGGCTTTGCATTGGAAATTGCACTAATTAATTCATCCTCATTAGAGATTAGGATCTCATTATTTAATGTCTCTTTACAAGAAAATAATATTAACAAACAACTTAGAATAGTTAGATATTTTTTCATTTAAATTTATTTTAATAGTCAGCTTTCATGAGTTATAAATTCTAGCACTTAAGGTATAGAATATTTAACATATGGTTGGGTTCGTAAGGAAAAACTAATATTGAAAATTAATTTTATTGTTATTTGAACACAAGAACCGTTATGAATTTATAAAGCATTTAAGACAATTAGTTTAATTGGTTAACCAGATTGGTTAACCAAAAATAGAATTAATTTTTCATAAAAAAAAGAATACTACTAATTATATTTTATGTGTAAGAGTATTTGTGTTAGTAATAACACTAGAGAATATGACTAAAATAGTATTTTATAGTCAAATAAAAACAAAAGCCTCATCAAAAAAATTGATGAGGCGTAACAAACTAAACTAATCCCATTTAATAAGCTTCTAAACTATTTATTATAATGAACATTTATGTAAATTGTTAAGATATAGGTTTAAACCTAAAAAAGTTAAAACTTATTTTTTTACATTGGTAGCTGAAAAATATCTCCAGATATAGTGAATTCTTTTACAATAACTGAACCTCTAGAAATTCTATCTTCAGAAGCTTGCGCTCCTCCTACTGACAGACTATAACTTCCCGGTTGAATTACTTTCTCACCATCACTATTAACTGTACCTAATTGTTCTTTATCAATTTTAAACTTCAAAGTCTTTTTTTCATCAGATTCGAATAAAATACGATCAAATGCAACTAAAGTTTTATGAGGGTTGTATTCATCTGCATTTGAATTATTAATATATAACTGTACAACTTCTTCACCTTTTAAGCCACCAATATTTTCAACATCTATTTCTACAGTAAAATCATCACCAGCCTCAATAGTTGATTGCATTTTGATATTGCTATACTTAAATGAGGTATAACTCAATCCGTAACCAAATTCGAATAGCGGATCTCCTTTAAAATAGCGATAAGTTTTACCTTTCATATCATAATCACTAAAGGCAGGAATATCATTAATGTCTTTATAGAAGGTAACAGGTAAACGACCAGCGGGATTATAATCTCCAAAAATAACATCTGCAATAGCTGTACCTCCAGCTTGCCCCGGGTACCACGCTTCTATAATAGCAGGAATATTTTTGTTTTCCCAGTTAATAGATAAAGCACTTCCGTTAAGTAATACTAAAACTGTAGGCTTTCCTAGTGCTGCTATTTTCTTAATTAATTCTGTTTGAGTTTTTGGCAACTTTGTGTTAACACGATCACCGCCTGAGAAACCATCAACTTTAACTTTCATTTCTTCACCTTCCAATAAAGGGCTGATACCCATACATAAAACCACAACATCAGCTTCCTTAGCGATAGACAAAGCCTCCTTCTCTAAATTATCTTTTGGTGCTTCCCATAGTAAACGCATTATAGAATGTTCTGTATTATTTTGAACGCACTCAAAACGAATTTTATAGGTTTTACCGGCTTCTAGTTTTACATATTCATATATTTTTTTTGGATGGTGTACATCATTTCGTTCCATTAACAATTTATCATCCAAAAATAACTTCATTGATGAAAATGCCTCACCACCTAGGGCATAATTTCCAGTTTTTTCTACTGAGAGCGTACCTGTCCATCTAACAGAGTAACTGTCATAGCTAAAATCTTCAAAGGGCGGAGTGGTTCTCCAGACAAAATCCACCGTTTCATCAATTTGCTTATATTTCGGTGAACCTTCCAAGGCTATATTGTCAAAATACTCTGCATTCAATCCCTTTTTAGTCAGAGAATTATCTGTAAATAATACTGAATTAGGAATGGCCTCGAAAATAGGTAGTCCTTCAGCTAACTTACATCCTACAGCATAAGATACTTCGGCATTTGGTAATTTTTCCTGAAATCCTAATAACGGTGTTATTGGCTCACTTGGGTAGCCGTTGTAATTTCCTAATAAGACCTCAAGATCATCAGCATTAGAACCTATAACAGCAATTTTTTTGATTTTTTCTTTGTTTAATGGGAGCGTATTATTATCATTCTTTAAAAGCACAATTGATTTACGAGCAGTTTCCAGAGCAGCAAGTCGATGCAATTCAGAATCAATAACATCATATGGAATTTCTTCAAATTTAACAGCACCTTCAGGTGCAAAAAGACCTAGTTTTAATCGGGCTACAACTAACCGTTCTAAGGATACATCGAGTTCTTCTTCAGTGATTAAGCCATCTTTTACAGCTTCTACAAGAGCAGGATATGAATTTCCACAGTTTAGATCTGTTCCTGCTTTAACTGCCATAGCTGAAGCTTCTTTGGCATCTTTAGTAATTTCATGCGCCCCTTCATCATAAAAATCTCTTATAGCCCAGCAATCTGAGACAATATAGCCATTGAACCCCCAATCTTCTCTCAACAAATTATCTAACTCTTTATTACCGCAACAAGGTTTTCCGTTATAACTATTGTAGGCACACATTATGGAATAAACTCCAGCTTCTTTAACTACTTTTTCAAAATGAGGACTGTACGTATTTAAAAAATCTTGCGGACTTGGTTCAGCATTAAAGCGGTGGCGGTCAACTTCGGGTCCACTGTGCACAGCAAAGTGTTTTGCTGTTGCCACCAGTTTTAGGTAATTTGGATCATCACCCTGGAGTCCTTTTATAAAACGCACTGCTAATTCACCAGCTAAATAAGGATCTTCGCCATAAGTTTCCATCCCGCGCCCCCATCGCGGGTCACGAAAAATATTGATATTAGGTGTCCAATATGTCAATCCTTGATAGATACCTCTTTTACCTCTTGATGCAAATTCGTGATGTTTAGCACGAGCCTCATCTGAGATAATATTAGAGATTTTACTCATTTGATTTTTATCAAACATGGCAGCTAAACCAATTGCTTGAGGAAAAACAGTGGCTCTTCCTGCACGACCAACTCCATGTAAACATTCATTCCACCAATTGTACTCTGGAATATTTAACCTTTCTATAGCTGGCGATTCGTAACTCATTTGAGAGACTTTCTCTTCTAAAGTCATTTGAGCTACTAAGTCTTTAGCTTTTTGGTTAAAGTTTATTTGCTCCTTGTTTTGAGGATTGGAATTAACCTCTGAGTTGTTGTTTTTACATGCCATTGTAAGGCACAGCATTAACACAAGTAATAGTGCTTGTTTGTAAAATCTCATTAAAATATTTTTTTCTTAAGTTAGGAATTAAGGGCAAACACCAACGTCATCTAAATAAAATGTACCAGGTACGTCATCTCCTGGAGCGATAAACATTTGAAACCTTATATATTGCCCTGTTGGTATAAAAGACGCACCATCAGGAATTCCTAAAGCACCTGAACCTGTAAAACCTGCTATAGCATTATTAAAATCAAAACGAAGTTCTTCCCAACCAGAACCTGAATGTATTAAAGTAACTTCAGCTTCACGTTCTGTATTATTGTTTGGATCTTGTTGCACGGTTAGTCTTATTGGTATTTCTGATGTCGCCCAAAATTTTAATCTCACGACCTTATCATCTGCACTAAAATCTATTGGGCTATTCATTTGAACTCCAAAACCATCAAAATTACCTCCGCCATCTTGAGTTATTTCTAAAACATTTGAGACTTCTGGATTAGCTCCCGATAAATCAGGATTTTCAACGGTTTGAAGATCTACTCCATTAAAACCAAAAGAGAAGGATATACTTCCATCATCCCATGTTGCAGGAGCACCAAAAATTTGTTCACATGGATCTGCAGGTGGTACTACTTCAAATTGTTGTTCTGTAATTTTATCGTTTGGAGCTATAGCTCTAATTGTCACAAAGAAATTCTCATCCGACTCAGGATACTCATAAATTAATTCTTGTTGTACACCTATTAATTCAAAAGAAGCTCCTTGAAGTCCTGAGTTCACCTCAAAAGCTGTTGCTCCAAGAGCTGTAGGGTTAACGCTTACAGAAAATGGAGCTTCCATATTATTAAACGTTATATTAGCCTGAACCTCTGATGGTGCAGGACCTTCTAATAAAATAGCATCAAACTCAACCTCTCGGTTGCATGATACAAAACAAAAACAAATTAATGCTATTGAAAATAGTCGCATGATTTAGTTATATTAAGATTATAGCACCAAGATAACTTTTTACTTGTTTCAATATAAATAGAAGTATTTCTAAATAACATTTTTGCAACATTTGAAGCTTAAAATGCGACATATTTTATTTTAATTAGAGTAAAATTGCTTTTATTTCACGTTTCAATACAACATTTATGATAAACATTAAATCTAACACATATAAATTGTACAGACTTCTTCTTTTGATTTTATGCCTTGGGTCTATAATTAGAGTACAATCGCAAGTAGATTTTGAATCCTTAAAATTTAATACAGTAAAAGAAAATATTTTTCAAAGACCAATAACATCCTTATTAGTTGACAAATATGGCTTTTTATGGATAGGTACTGAAGGTGCAGGTTTATATAAATATAATGGTTTCTCATATACATATTACAGGCACAATATAGATGATATTAACAGTATAAATAGTAATTCAATTCGGTCTATGTTTCTTGACAATAATGACCAATTATGGATTGGTACTGATGCAGGACTATGCATCTACAATGAAGATCAGAACTCGTTCAAAAGATTTCAAAATTTAACAGATAATACCTCAGAGAATAATTATGTTAATGTACTTTGTTTTACTCAATATGAGGATAGGTTACTTATAGGCACCTATAACGGTATAAATGAATTAGATTTAAAAAACGGCCATTTAAAGGAATATAAATTAGAGGGTCATGCTATATTGGACTTGGAGTTTTCTGCAAAAGGAGATTTATTTATAGCTACAGATTTAGGGTTAAAAGTAGAACGCTATCATAAACAAGGTTACATTGAAGACATAGATTTACTTAATCTCAACTCTAAATCACACATAACAAGTCTCCATATTGATGAGAGCGAAATGCTTTGGGTTGGCACACTTAAGAATGGAACCTTTAGAGGTGATTTAAGAAAAGTAAATACACCTTTTAACAAATTAAACATTGTTAACAGTACTACAATGGCCATTATTAGCGGCACTAATCATGTTTTTGTTGCGATCGAAAATGAAGGACTATATGTTTTTAATATGTCTGGCGAAATTGTAAAGCACTACCAATACAACGTTCAAGACAATAATGGTATTGGGTCAGATTCGGTTTGGTCCATGCTTCTAGATGCCGAAGATAGACTTTGGTTGGGTTATTATGAAAATGGTTTAGGTTTCTTTGATCAGCATTACAGCAAATTTGAGTCCATACAGCGTCAAGAAATCGAGAACAACATTTATAGCGACGATATAAAAGCTTTTTCTAAAACACAAGATGGCAAAATTTGGATAGCGCAGATTAATGGAATAGATGTTTTAAATACTGAAAATGGTATTATTAAAAATGTTTATGGAACAGTTAACTCAAAATACAAAGGCTTAAAAGAAGGTTTATATATAGAAGATATTTTTGTTGATTCTAAAGGAAATGTATGGGTAGCAACTTGGGGCGAAGGAATTTTCTTTTTACCAAATGGAACTAAAACGTTTTTAAATTTCACAAAAGATAATACTGCTGGAGTCTTAAAAACTAATAAAGTAAGATGTTTTACAGAAGACACTAATAGCAAAGTTTGGATTGGTTCATTCTTAGAAGGTGTCTTTTATTATGATTTAAAAACAAAAATATTAAGCGCTCCAAATAGTGAATCTTATTTAAACTCTGAAATTGTAAATAAAGATGTGAAAGTTATTTATTATGATAGTTTTGGATTCCTTTGGATAGGAACATCATCTGGACTTTATCATATTGAAGAACAAGCTAAATTTACTTTCAATGTTACTGATCATAATGATGCTATTTCTTCTAAGTTTTCAGGTCATCCCAGTTCTAGCAGAATACTTGATATTCATGAAACTCAAGATGGAACCATATGGTATGGGACTAACGGAGGTGGATTGTTTGAGTTTAAAAGAGATAGTAAAGAATTTAAACGTTTGGAACTCGAGGGCTACGATTTGTCATTTGTAAATGCCATATTCGAACCTACAAAAGACGAACTCTGGGTAAGTAGTAAGCAGGGTGTACTAAAAATCGATTTAAACTCAAATCAAGTTAGTCAGTTCAATGTTGATGATGGTTTACTTGAAAATTTTCTAATAGATCGTGCGATAGTAATGGACGACAACAACACATTATATTTGGGTACCAAAAGTGGAATTAATACAATAAAACCTCAAAGTATTAATTATAATCCCCATCTGGCAAAACCTTATTTAAAAGATGTAAAATTATTCAATAAAAAGGTAGATCAACGCGATAAAAATAGCCCTTTAACAATACGAAAAGATTCAAATGCAATAGCTTTAAGGCATAATCAAACAGTTTTAACGATCGGTTACGAAGCCATAAGTTTTACTCGACCAGAAAAAAACCATTACGCCTATTTATTGGAAGGTTTTGAAGACAATTGGAACTATGTAGGCTCAAAAACAAGTGCAACTTATACAAATCTAGAACCTGGAGATTACACTTTTAAACTAAAAGTAGCTAACAATGATAATATATGGAATGAAGTCTCAGATATTCTACACATACAAGTATCACCTCCTTGGTGGAAAACAAATTGGGCATATTTAATTTATATAATGTCTTTAGGCTTATTCATATACCTTTTTATGTATTTATACCGAAAACGTGTTAATGAAATAAATACATTTAGACTTGAAAGAGAACGAAGGCGACAAAAAGGAGAACTTCAACAACAAAAACTTCAATTTTTTACAAATATTTCTCATGAATTTAGAACCCCTCTAACTTTAATAATTAACCCTATTAAAGAACTAATAGAAGCTAGCAAATCTGAATTTTCAAAACCAGTACAACAAAAACATCAAATAATTCATAAAAATGCAGAGCGTCTCTCTCGTCTAATTAATGAGTTAATGGATTTCAGGAAATTACAGTCACATAAACTTCAGTTAAAAGTAAGTCAGTTCAATATTGTGAAAAACACAAAAAGTATCCTCAGTTTTTTTAACGAAGAATCAAAACGAAGAAAAATTCAGCTAGATTTAAAATATGATAACGTGAATTTAGACATCTGGGGAGATAGTGGAATACTAGACAAGGTTTTATTTAATCTATTATCAAATGCTTTTAAAGTAACCCCCAACAAAGGCCGTATAAGTGTAAAAATTGACTCTGCGTCCAAATTAATTTTACCTTTAATAGATAAAGACAATCCCGTACCTGCGGTAATAATAAGTGTTAAAGATAATGGGCCAGGTATAGACCAAAAAGATTACAAAAAAATATTTGACCGATTTTATCAAGTTAGCCAATTAAATAAGTCCTATTATGGAAGTACTGGTGTTGGTTTAGAGATGGTAAAAAGTTTTGTTAAACTTCATAAAGGGATAATAGAAGTTGATAGCGAATTAGGTAAAGGCTCTGTTTTTAAAGTATCTATCCCCTTTGGAAAAATGTTTTTTATAAACAGTGAAACTAACCTTGCGGATACTTACAAGCAAAAAGACAACTTGCAAACTGATTTAAAAACCAAAACTGAAGTTTACAAAATTGAAGATATTCTATCAAAAAAAGTATCTAAACGTAAACTACTTATTGTAGAAGATAATTCGGACCTTCAAGATTACTTGGTTTCAGTTTTAGAAGAAGATTATGATTTAGTCGTAGCATCAGATGGTCAGGAGGGTTGGCTTAAAACTATGGAACATAGACCAGATATTATCATTACCGATGTTATAATGCCTATTATGGATGGGATAGAACTTAGCAAAAAAGTAAAGAACGACCCTACATTAAATCAAACTCCAATTGTAATGCTAACCGCTAAAAACCTTACAGAAGATAGAATTAAAGGAATGAAAGTAGGTGCAGAAGCGTATCTTGTTAAACCCTTCGATAATAAAGAACTAAAAGTGGTTATAGAACAGCTTCTTCTTAAAAAAACACGATTAGTTGAACAATACTCTAATGTTTCGCCTATTATCGAAGATGAAAAAGAAAAAGATTTAGATAATGATTTTATTCAAAGAGTTTTGAATTATATTCATGATAATATTGAGAATTCATCTTTAAATGTTGAAAAATTGTCTTCACATCTTTGTTTAAGTCGAAGTCAAGTTTACAGAAAAATTAAAGCTTTAACTGGTCTATCTCCAATTGAATTTATTAGAAGAGTAAGATTAGAAAGATCAAGAACAATTTTTCAGAACGATAAAAACTTAAATGTTAGTGAAGTGGCACATAAAGTAGGCTTTTTATCTGCATCATATTTCACAGTTTGTTACAAAAAGCAGTTTGGAGAATTACCAAAAGGGCGTAAAGTGAGCTCTTAAATTAACTCTGTAACATATTTAAAAATTAGTTAAATTCAATTTCAAAATTACAAATAGCAGTAGCTTTTGCTAGGTATCATGCAAATGCAACATATGAAATATTTATTGCATCAAATAAATTGCTCCTGTTGCAATTACTAGACATAAATTGCAATCAGCATTGCAGAAGTTGGATTAACTCAATATATTTTTTGAAACCAACAAAAGACTAAAACTATTTAATCAAAACTAAATTCTAACATGAAATTAAAGAACTTATGTATTGTTTTCTTTTTGACCATTGCAGGTCAAATCATAGGACAAACAGTTACTGGAACAGTTACTTCAAACGGAGGACCATTACCAGGAGCTAATGTTACTGTTAAAAACCAATCTAAAGGCGTGGTTACAAATTTTGATGGAAATTACACCTTGGATAATATCAGTAATGGCGACGTTATTGTATATTCTTTTGTAGGTTTTATATCAAAAGAAGTTTCATACTCAGGGCAAAAAGAGATAAACGTTTTTCTAGACGAGGACTTAGTCGGTCTAGATGAGATAGTTATTGTAACCTACGGAACGCAGAGAAACACACCAGTTTCTGTTGTGAAATCTGAAGACCTTAGTGAATTTCCGACAGCAGATTTGGGTCAAGCGTTACAAGGAAGAGCCGCTGGTGTAACTGTTACTAATGGAGGATCTCCAGGATCACAAACTTTAGTGCAAATACGTGGTGTAAACACATTTGGTGATGGTACACCACTTTATGTTGTAGATGGTGTTTTCACTAACAGTATTAATAGTCTTGACTTATCAAGTGTGGAGAAAGTTGATATATTAAAAGACGCCGCTTCACTTGCTGTATATGGTTCAAGAGGAACCAATGGTGTAGTTTTAATAACAACTAAGAAAGGAAAGGCGGGTAAAACATCCTTTACGGTTCAAGCTTCTGCAGGGATTCAGGAGTTTAACAGAAGGTATGACCTTATGAATACTTCACAGTATATCCAATTCTTAAGAGAAATAAATGCACTAGTAGGACAAAATGGAGGACCAGATGATCCAATAGAAAGAATAAATGATAATCCCTTATTTGATGGTAATGGTATCGATACCGATTGGCAAGATGCTTATTTTAGACAAGCCCCCCTTTATAACGTTAACGGTAATATAAACGGTGGTAGTGAAAAAGCTAGATTTAATATAGGTTTTTCTAGGCTTAGTCAGGATGGTGTGTATATAGACACTGGTTTTAACCGATCAACGTTGAATATCAATGCAGATGCTAGTATAGCTGATTGGGTAGATATAGGACAAACCCTTGCATTAGCGCATAGCGAAACCATTCTTCCCGAACGTTTTGAAGGTAGAGATCCTTTGTGGAATATTATCGGGCAAGCACCCTATGTGCCTGTTATCGACCAAAATGGTCTTTTTGGTGGAACTGCCTCAGGCGACCTTAATGATGCAAGAAATCAAATTAGAGTTCAGGAGACTAACGATAACTTATCAAGATTTTCATCTATCATTGGTAGTTTATATGCTACTTTTAAATTGGCTGAAGGCCTTACTTTTAGAACACAATTTGGTTTAAATGCAAATTTGAATTTATTTGATGCGCAAAATAGAGCGTTCGAAGAGGGTGGTGGTAGATTTGAAAACCCTATAAATTTTATTACTAAAAATAGACAGACAGTTTCCCAGACTATATTCACAAATACTTTAGCTTTCGATAAGACTTATGGCAAGCATTCTGTAAATGCTTCTGCCGTTTTAGAACAAACAAAAATTAAGCTAGAGTCAGCATCCATTTCTGATAACAACACAGTGTCATCAAGTATTCCTGAAGTATTTTCACCAAATGCTAGAGCCACATCTTTTTCTGTTCCAGAAAACTTAAATTCTGTTCTGTTTCTTGGAGGGTATGAGTTCGATAAAAGATATTCGGTAAGTGCTTCTGGACGTAGAGATACATCTTCAAGGTTTGCTCCTGAAAATGCTTCAGAGTGGTTTTTCTCTGGGGCATTAGGTTGGAACGTAACTAATGAATCCTTCTTTAATGTGGATTGGATTAATAATCTGAAACTAAGAGCAAGTTATGGAGAGACAGGAAATAATAGGACTGGAAATACAGTTAACCAATTCTTGCCTACATTAGGTCTAAATTTACCTTCTTCAATTAATAATGAAACAGCAACTGGTATTAGTCCAAATAATGCGGCTAATCCTGATATAAGATGGGAAACTCAAATTAAGCAGAACTATGGTTTTAATTTAGGAATTTTGAACGATCAGATACAGGTAACTGTTGATTATTTCAAAAACAGAAGTGAGGATTTATTAATACCCGTAGAATTAGCAGCATCAGCAGGTATTCCTGGGAATGCGCAAACAGGACCATCAGTTATAAGAAATGTGGGTATTGTAGATGTAAAAGGTTTTGAGTTCACATTAGGCTACAATGATTACAAAGGAGATTTTAAATGGAATTTTTGGGCCAATTTAACAACTGCTCAAAATGTTGTTGAAAGTTTAGGTGTTAGTGGAGAACCCATTGAACGTGCTAGATTGAATCCACCATTTGCTGCTCCTTTAAATAGATTAGCAGTAGGTGAAGCACCATTCCATTTTTTTGGTTTAGTAGCTGATGGTGTCTTTTCTACTCAAGAACAAATAGATGCGGAGTTACCTAATAATAGCAGTGCTGCTGTACCAGTGCAACCTGGTGATGTAAGGTATCTTGATATAAGTGGTAACGGACAAATTGGTTTAGAAGACAGAGCCGTTATTGGTGATCCTAATCCAGATTTCACATATTCCGTTAACTTGAGAGCTGAATATAAAGGCTGGGATTTTAATGTATTGCTCAATGGCGTTCAAGGTGTTGATGCTTTTAATAGTAACATTTACTATTTAGAAGGCTTAGATAACGGGTTGAATTACGGCACACGTGTAATACGCAGATGGCAAAATCCAGGTGATATTACAGATATACCAAGATTTAGGTTTGGATCCAATATCAATAACGAAATTTCTTCCCGTTATATTGAAGACGCATCCTATCTTAGGTTGAGAAACGTTACTGTTGGTTATAACCTTCCTAGTAATTGGATAAATAAATCAGGTAATGGCTTAATTAAAAAGCTTAGGGTTTATGTACAAGGTCAGAATTTGTTAACTTTAACTAATTACACAGGACTCGATCCTGAAATAGCACCATTTTATAATGCGCTAGGGCTCGTAGATGGGCTAGGAATTGACAGAAGTGCACAACCAAGACCAGTTACCGTATTAAGCGGAATTCAAATAGAGTTTTAAAATAATAGAATTGTTAAGATGAAAAAAATTAGTAATTATTTTTTGGGTTTTGCAGTGTTGTTTGCATTATTGCTTATAGCCGCATGTGACGAAGATGTGCCTGTTGAGAATACAAATGCATTAAACCCTGAGATTTTCTTTGAGTCTCGAAGTCAAGTAGAAGCAGCTGTTAACTCAGCTTATAATCAATTTCAAACCTTATATCAGCGTGTAGGTTATGTTTTTCCGGATGCAATTTCTGATGAGGTTGTCGCTAGTGGAGATCCAAACTTTGCACCTTATAATAGGTTTGAGTTTAATGCCACTCTTGATAATATTGCATTGTATTGGACTGCTTGTTTCAACGGTGTAGGAGCCTGTAACTTTGTCATAGGGAATGAAGACAGGATGAGAGCCAATACTGAAGGCTCTGATTTTTCTAACGAAGATATTGATAATGCATTAGGACAAGCCTATTACTTAAGAGCACTTTACTATTATCACTTAGTAAAACGTTTTGGTGGCGTACCCCTAAAAATAGATGTTCTTACAGCTACTGAAGACCAACCAAGGGCAACGGCTGATCAAGTCTACAATCAAATAATAGCAGACTTACAAATGTCAACAAGTTTGACTTCACCAAAAGGAGCAACAGAAACAGGACGTGTTACAAAAGAGGCAGCCTATGCAATGCTTGGGAAAGTATATTTGCATAGACAGCTATACCCTGAAGCCCAAGATGCCTTTAGCAACGTTATAAATCATAGCTTACTTCCGATAGAAGAATACCGTGATAACTTTAGTGAAACAGGAGAACATAATGATGAGTCTATGTTTGAGATAGGTTATAATGGTGAAGTTGGCACTGAAGCAGAACGATGGGCTCAAACAGGAATAGGAACATCAGAAGTAACGTTTCGTTCTCAAGATTATACTGGATGGGCTAATGCAAGACCATCTACTAAAGTTATAGAAGAATTTGAGGAAGATGACCCAAGGTTAGACCTCGCTATTTTACAAGATGAAGATAATACTTATGGTCCAGGAGATGCTTTTCAATTTCCTTGCCCAGGATGTGTAGGTGGACCAGTTTGGTATAAGTTTTCACAATTGTATGATGAGCAAAATGTATCACAAAATAGTGGAGTTAATGTTAGAATAATGAGATATGCCGATGTGGTACTAATGCAAGCAGAAGTTGAAATGAATTTAGGAAATAATGATGTTGCTGTAGATTTTCTAAACGAAATTAGAGACAGAGCGGGAATGCCAAGGTATGGAACCGCCACAATGGATGCAAGAGGTTTTCCTGTAAATACTAGAGACCAAATTTTCAGAGCCATAGTACATGAAAGGTTTGTTGAACTATGTGGTGAGCAGGTTAGATTTGATGATTTAGTCAGGTGGAATCTAGATGACCAAGAATTATCTATTTTTCCAGATGCTAATTTTAACAACCCAGATCCATCCTTACAAGTTATAAGAAATTATGATCCATCCGTACATCGTGTTATGCCAATTCCACAAAATGAGATTGATGCTAACACCCAAATGAGTGCAGGGGATCAAAATCCAGGATACTAGTATTGAGTTAGTTTAGTTTGTTAAATAAATGGGCGGAAATTTTATTTTCGCTCATTCATTTTTTATATTAATCAAGTAAAAAAGGATTTGTTTAAAAAGAATGAAATACACAAATAAAAAATACATATTGAATAAGCTATTATTGCTAATTTCTGTAACCCTATTTTTAACTTGCGATAACAATAAAAAGAAAGATAAGCAGGATTTAAAGGATTACGTTGCTAATAAAATATTCACAAAACTTTCTGCTGAGGATACGAGAATAACATTTGAAAATAGACTCATAGAAAATGATACTATAAATTATTTTACTTACCCTTATATCTATATGGGAGGAGGAATTGCTACAGGTGACATCAATAATGATGGCCTAACAGATCTTTTCTTTTCTGGTAATATGGTAGATAATAAATTATACTTAAACGAAGGTAATTTGAAATTTAAAGATATTACTCAAGTTGCTAATATTACAGGCGATAATAGATGGTATACAGGTACTACCATGGCTGATGTAAATGGCGACGGACTACTAGACATTTACTGCCTAGTGGCAGGACAATCTGGAAATAAAAAGAACCAACTTTTCATAAATAAAGGTGATAATACTTTTGAGGAGAAAGCATCCGAATTTGGTTTGGATGATGCTGGAAATAGCGTAGATGCAACCTTTTTTGATTTCGATAATGACGGGGATTTAGATGTATACGTGGCTAATTATCCTATAACACCATTTAAATACAATAGCTATCATTATAAGATGCGAATGGACAGGGTAACCGACTTAGAGTCCGATCATCTTTATCGAAATGATGGAGATAAATTCACTAAAATCACTCAGTCGGCTGGTGTTAAATTATATAGTCTATCTCTAAGTGTAACCGCATCAGATTTAAATGATGACGGCTATACCGATCTTTATATTTCAAACGATTTTGGCACACCAGATTGTCTTTATATTAATCAAAAGGATAGTACGTTTAAAAACGAAATTAAAACTGCCACAGCACATACATCATTCTATGGAATGGGCGTAGATATTGCTGATTTTAATAATGACGGACATTTAGATATTGTGCAAATGGATATGGATGCCGCTTCAAATAGGCGATCAAAAGCAAATATGGCTAGCATGAATCCAGAGCTATTCGAAAATATGGAAAAAATCGGATTTCAATATCAATTCATGCAAAATTCTCTACAGATTAATACAGGTTTTAAGCACGAGGGTATTCCAAAATTCAAAGACATTTCACGTTTAGCTGGTGTCTCATCTACAGATTGGAGTTGGGCTCCGCTCTTGGCAGATTTTGATAATGATGGTTATAAAGACCTGTTTGTATCTAATGGGACACGTAGAGAAATTAATAATAAAGATTTTTTTGCAAATCTAGAAGGTGAAAAAAAGCATAAAGATAGCTTGTTAAAGAAAAGCCTAATGATTCCTTCAGAAGCTATAGATAATTATATATTTAAAAATAATGGAGACCTCACGTTTTCAAAAAGTAATGCGGATTGGGGTATTGAAGACAAAGGGTTTTCCAATGGTGCCGTTTATGTTGATTTGGATAACGATGGAGATTTAGAACTCATAACAAATAATATAGATAAAACCGCTTCTGTTTTCGAAAATCATAGCTCTAATATTAATAATTATTTAAGCTTAGACCTTAAAGGAAGTGAAAAAAACAAGTTTGGTATTGGTGCTAAGGTTCATGTCTTCCATGACCAGAAACATCAAATTCAAGAAGTAACATTAAGTCGAGGTTTTCAATCTTCTGTGGCACCAAAACTCCATTTTGGATTGGGAAAATCGAATTTAGTTGACAGCCTTATAGTTATTTGGCCTAACCAAAAATCTCAGAAATTAGTAGAAGTTGAAGCAAATACCAGTTTAGTATTAGATTCTAAATTGGCTAAGGATACTTATAACAAGCAAATTTCAGTAAGTGAGCTATTTCAAAGTTATTCAGATACTTTAGCATTATATAAGCACAAAGAGAATAATTATAACGATTTTAAAAAGGAAATTCTTTTACCTCATAAAACATCACAATTTGGTCCAGGTTTGGCAGTTGGTGATCTAAACGGTGATGGTTTGGATGATTTTTATATTGGGGCAGCATCCAAATATCCAGGAGGTTTATTTTATCAAAACACCGATGGTTCTTTCCAGCAGCAAAAATTTAAAATATTACTGGAAGATAGAAATCATGAGGATATTGGCGCTCTTATTTTTGATGCCGATAAAGATGGAGATAATGATTTATATATTGTTAGTGGTGGCAATGAATTTGCACCAGGCTCCCCTATGTTAAAAGATCGTTTATATGTTAATCAAGGAGATGGCACATTTCAAAAAAATATTAGAGCTTTACCGCCTATTTTTGAGAGCGGCAGTAGAGTTTATGCTTGTGATTTTGACAAAGATGGAGATCAAGACTTATTTGTTGGTGGAAGGTTAGTTCCAGGAAACTACCCTTATCCAGCGTCAAGTTATATTTTAGAAAATGTAAGTGAACCAGGTGTACCTAAATTTAGAAATGTAACAACTAAAGTTGCTACAATTTTTAAAAGACTAGGTTTAGTTACTTCTGCCCAGTGGTTTGACTATGACAATGATGGATGGAAAGATTTAGCCCTAACTGGTGAGTGGATGAAACTGAGAGTATTCAAAAATGAAAACGGAACTAGCTTTAAAGAAGTAACAGAAGACCTTGGTTTAGATGATACTATGGGTTGGTGGTTTAGTCTAAAAGCAAATGACATTGATAGTGACGGTGACCTAGATCTAGTTGCTGGGAATTTAGGAGATAATTACAAATATAAGGCCTCAGGAAACGAAACATTTGATGTATACTTGAATGATTTTGATGGTAATAGAACAAATGACATTGTATTAAGTTACTACAATGAAGGCGAGCAATACCCTGTGAGAGGTAGGGAATGTTCTTCTCAACAGATACCATCCATAAAAAAGAAGTTTAAAAATTATAATGAATTCTCTGAAGCCACCTTAATAGATGTATATGATAAAAAGAAGCTTGAAAGCGGAATCCATTATCAAGTGTCGTCCTTTAAAAGTGCGATATTTATTAATGAAGATGGCAAATTTAAAAGACATGATTTACCGGTTAAAGCCCAAATCGCACCAACAAATCAAATTTTAATTAAAGATTTTGATGTGGATGGAATCAAGGATATTATTTTAGGTGGTAACCTTTATGCTTCAGAGGTAGAAACTCCAAGAGCTGATGCAGGCTTTGGAACTTTTCTAAAAGGATCTAAAGGGTTTGTTTTCGAACCATTAGCTCCAAAAAAGACAGGGCTTTTTATAGATGGTGATGTTAAGGACCTCGCTATTATTAATGTTAAAGGGGAACCTTTTATTTTAGTTGCTAAGAATAATGATTTTTTAAGCTTTGTTGCAGTGAAACATAAAAACAATAATTAAAATTTTTAATATTAAAAATAAAAAAAAGGGCTTTCATTGAAAGTCCTTTTTTATACAAGTTTAATCAGATTCCTGATTCCTTAACTATTCATAAGCTCTTACAACAATATCTGCTATCTCTCCAAATGGCCAAGTAAGATTCTGTCTATTAAATATTGCGAGACCATCATTTGATACTCCACTGTTTCCGTTGTCCCACCAAACGCTAGCCATACCTCTTGAAGCAGCTGCTTCAGCATAATATGTGGCATGAGCGATACGATCGGATAGGTTGTTTTGATTTCCTGAGCTCCATTCACCCAAAACTACAGGATGTCCATTATCTATAAATTTCGTTTTTATTTTATCCATCTCTGCATCTAATTGTTGCTTATCACTATCACTACCCCAAGTTGTATCTGTACCTCCTAGAGTAAATGGAAATGGAAAATAAGAATGAAGTGAAATTATAGTGTTACTATCATTGTTTGGAATTACCAAATCATTAATTGCCTGAGGGAGCGTACTAGCTGCATATGTAGAAATCATTATCTGCCTAGTACTATTATTCCCTCCAGTGGCTCTAATTGCATCTAAGCAGACTTTATGATATTGATTAACCACATCTCTTCCTTCTGCTGTTCCACCTGTCCATTCTTGAGGAGTATTTTCATGTCTAGGTTCATTCAAGGTTTCAAAAATCACATAATCACTGTAATTCTTAAACTTATTAGCAATTTGAGTCCACAATTTAGAAAGCCTATCTTTTACTGAGTCTGCATTATCATTAGTTGGAACGATCCATGTATCATCATGATGGACATTAACAATAACGTACATCTCATTAGCCCTTACATAATTAACAACTTCTTCAACACGATTTAACCAAGCTTCGTTAACCTTATAATCTGGACCCGGACCTTGTTGAAAACGCCATGTAACAGGAACTCTTATGGTATTAAAACCTCTATTTCTAATTTCATTAATGAGGGCTCTGGTAGTAACAGGATTGCCCCAATGTGTCTCGCTTGGTCCTTCGGCATCTAGACTGTTTCCTAAATTCCATCCAGCTTTCATTTCGGCAACAATTTTGGAAGATGATAAATTTCTGATTTCTCCATTGTCAAACTCACTTGCTACGCGCCCGCTTACGTCATCTGGGGCTTCTTGTTCAACTCTAGTAATTCTCATCGTTGGTTCATCACAAGACGATGCAAAAAGGAAAAAGGAAAATAATAATATACAATATTTCATAACTAATTTTTTTCCAAAGTTAATGTAGTAAGTAAACACATGCATATCTGTAATGATGTAAAATCACAAACAAATGTAGCATCTTAACTAATATAGATTGTTACGTAAGAACAAATAAACAAATACCAACTAATGGGCTTTACCAAATAAAGCTTGAAGTTCTCTCAAGTATTTTTTGTCACTTAACAATTAGCTTCTACATAACTGAGTTCTTATTCATTCCTGTAAAGTTGTATAACGCATCATTTGTGATATAACTTGCGTGATATGAATTAATTGAATGTCTTGAGATAGAATTAGTTTTATGGTATTAATTTTAAAACTTTAAATTATGATTAAAAAACTACTTGTATGCGCAACAATTGTTTGCAGTTCTATTTTTGTAAATGCTCAAAGCATGACAAACCTCGTTTTTGAACCTACTATTTTACCAACGTCTACAACAGTAGATATAACATTTGACTACAGTGGTATTTCTGCTGGAGATGTTTTTGAATGGCAGTTATTTTTAGCACTTCCTGATGGCACTCCTAATTGGGCCTCTGGACGAAACATTGCTTATGAAGGTAATATTACTCCAAACGCAATTGGCTCTGGAACACAAACGGTTACAATTAATATCTTTAATGACCCTGTTGACGGAGAAGTGTTTACTTGGACTGGTAAAATCACTCTAGGCGCAGATGGGTCAGATACAGGTTTTAATAATGCTGGAAACCTTGTTACAATCTCCTCTACAGCAAGCACTGATGATTTTTTTAATAAAACAATTTCTGTTTACCCAAACCCTGTAAAGAATGAATTGAATATTAGAAATACAGGTTTAACTATTGAGACAATTTCAATTTTAGATATGACTGGTAAAACGATTTTAAAAGATGTAAAAGTAATCGAATTTGTTGACGTTTCGAATTTAACACAAGGATTCTATTTTTTAAGAACAAACGACAATAGAACCATAAAATTTATTAAAAACTAGTACCAGAAATAAAAAGAAAAACGTTAGAAAAAATTGAATTTTTTTTGAAAAAGTAATAAATATAAAATGAATAAAAGTTTGAGACAAAGTACAACTATTTTAATGCTAATTTTCATAACAGGAAGTTACGCTCAATCAAAAAAACATTTAGATAAAAGTAAATCTATTGAAGAGCGCATTTCCCTGTTAATTAATGAAATGACTCTAGATGAAAAAGTAGGACAAATGAATCAGTATAACGGCTCTTGGGATTTTACGGGCCCCTTACCAGAATCTGGTTCTGAAGAGGAAAAGTATGAACACATAAAAAAAGGATGGGTTGGGTCTATGTTGAGTGTACGAGGCACTAAAAAAGTCAGAGCTGTTCAAAAAATCGCAGTAGAAGAATCTCGTTTAGGTATTCCTATAATTTTTGGTTTTGATGTAATTCATGGTTACAAAACTTTAAGTCCAATTCCTCTGGCTGAAGCTGCTAGTTGGGATTTAGAAGCCATTAAGATGTCTGCAAGTGTTGCAGCCGATGAAGCTTCGGCTTCAGGGCTCAATTGGACATTTGGACCAAACGTTGATATTTCTAATGATGCCAGATGGGGGCGTGTTATGGAAGGGGCAGGTGAAGACACTTACCTTGGAACAAAAATAGCCAGAGCTAGAGTAACTGGCTTTCAAGGCGAAAACTTAGATGCCAATAATACTATTGCATCGTGCGCTAAACATTTTGCGGGATATGGTTTTGCTGAAGCTGGTTTAGAGTATAATAGTGTGGAGATGAGTCATTCAAAATTATACAATGTAGTACTTCCAACTTTTAAGGCGGCCGTAGATGCTGGTGTACGAACATTTATGAACTCTTTTAATACATTAAATGGTATTCCTGCAACTGGAGATTATTTTTTACAAAGAGATATTTTAAAAGGAGATTGGGGTTTTGATGGCTATGTGGTTTCAGATTGGGCGTCCATTAGAGAAATGATAGTTCATGGTTTTGCTGCAGATGGAGCTGATGCTTCTGCAAAAGCTGTTAAGGCGGGTTCTGATATGGATATGGAATCGCATTTATACGTAAAAGAATTAGTTGACCTAGTTGAAAATGGCACTGTTGAAGAGCGTCTTATTGATGATGCAGTACGAAGAATACTTCGTGTTAAATTTGAGTTAGGATTGTTTGATGACCCTTACAGATATTGTAATGAAGAAAGAGAGAAAGCAACAATTGGTAACCAAGCAATAAATAGTGCTGTATTAGATATGGCAAAGAAATCAATTGTATTATTAAAAAACGAAGGAGACTTATTACCGCTAAAGAAATCGGGACAAAAAATTGCTTTAATAGGCGCTTTAGCTGCAGATAAAAATAGTCCACTAGGAAGTTGGAGAATTGCCGCAGATGATAATACTGCTGTATCTGTCTTAGAAGGAATGAAACAATACAAAAACAACAAACTTATCTATGAAAAAGGAACTGATGTATCTATTGGTAAACAATCATTTGTTGAAGAAGTAAAAATAAATACTGATGATTTTTCAGGTTTTGAGGCTGCAGAAAAAGTAGCCAAAGGTGCTGATGTCGTAGTTATGGTACTTGGAGAAGTTGGTTTTCAGAGTGGTGAGGCCAGAAGTAGAACAGAATTGGGATTACCAGGGAACCAACAACAATTATTAGAAGCAATATATAAAGTTAATAAAAACATCGTTTTAGTTTTAAATAATGGCCGCCCTTTAGCCTTACCTTGGGCAGCGGAACATATCCCTGCTATTGTTGAAGCTTGGCAGCTTGGAACTCAAACTGGTAATGCTGTAGCACAAGTGTTATATGGCGATTATAATCCAAGTGGGAAATTACCAATGTCCTTTCCTCGAAATGTTGGGCAATGTCCAATATATTACAATCATCTCAATACAGGTAGACCGGCCAATACTCAAGACAATGTCTTTTGGTCACATTATATTGATGTTGAAAAAACACCATTATTTCCATTTGGTTATGGTCTAAGTTATACAACCTTTAAATATAAAAACTTAAAATTAGAAAAATCTAAATACAAAAAGGGTGATGTTGTAAAACTAAGTGTTGAGGTATCAAATACTGGTAACTTAGATGGAAAAGAAGTGGTACAACTTTATATTAACGATCCTGTAGCGAGTATCGTAAGACCAGTGAAACAATTAAAAGGTTTTGAACTGATTAAACTTAAAAAAGGGGAAACTAAAACAGTAAAATTTACGTTAACTGATGCGGAACTTGGTTTTTTTAATAACAAGGGTGAATATTTAGTAGAATCAGGAATCTTTAATATTATGGTTGGTGGTCAATCTGATAAAGGTTTAAAAGATAAATTTGAATTAGAATAATTGCTATAATGCTTAACTTACATGCTATGAAAAACATAAAAAGCGCCAAAATAATTCACTTAACTTTAGTTCTAATTATTACATTTTTTTCTTGTGCAAATGATGAAGGATCAATTACAAAAATACCTGAACCAATTGTACTTTCTTTTGAGCTTGTTGTATCTCAACAGAACACTTTAAGAATCACAGCAAATAATACCTCGACAGGAATAAACGGATTAAATAGTTATTGGCAATTTACAGAAAATGGTCCTAAAGTTACTGATGAAGCTGGACCTGAAATGCATTTATACGATGCCTCAGGCGATTATTTAGTAACACTAACCGTTGAGGCTCCAGAGGGAGATATTCAACTTAGTAAAACAGTAACTGTTACCGACAGTAATGAAATGCAACCACCATTAAAAGATGCAACTAATAGTTTCTCTGTTGGAATGGCTGTTAAATCTAGCCAACTTAACACCCAACATTCAGATATTTTAATACGCGAATTCAACAACTTGACTGCAGAATTTGAAATGAAGATGAATATCATGTACCCATCACAAGGAAATTATGATTTCACTGCCGCCGATGCAATTGTGAACTATGGTGTTGACAATAATATGAATATTCATGGTCACACCCTAATTTGGCATACAGCCACCCCAGAATGGGTTAATAATTTTTCGGGCACTGATGAAGAATTTGAAGATATGATTGAAGATTATATTACAACTGTAGTAACTAGATATGCTGGAGTTGTAAGGTCTTGGGATGTAGTAAATGAGGCTATTGAAGATAACACTAATAACCTCAGAAATTCTGTTTTTAGACAGCGAATGGGTGATGATTATATTTCAAAATGTTACCAATTTGCAAGAAATGCAGACCCAAACGCCTTACTATTTTACAATGATTATAATATTACTTTTGATGTTGGAAAACAAGAAGCAACATTTGCAATTGTAGATGATTTGAGGTCTAAAAATTTAATTGATGGTATTGGAGCTCAAATGCATATAGACATCTTTTTCCCCTCAGCTACACAAATACAAAGTATAATTGATGGCACAGTATCCAGAGGACTAAAAATGCATTTTGCAGAGTTAGATGTGAGAGTAAATCCAAATAACGACCTTACCTTTTTAACGGAAGCAAGAGCAATAGCACAACAAAATAAGGTAAGAGAAGTTGTAGAATTATACAATGCCATACCTGATGCTAATAAGTTTGCTTTAACCGTTTGGGGAATGCGAGATAGTGAAACATGGCTTATCGATTTTTGGGGACAACCCGATTGGCCTCTGTTGTATGATGATATTTTTAAGCCTAAACTAGCCCACAAAGGATTCTTAGAAGCATTAGATAATTAAATATATCTGCTTTTAAAGATTATTGAAATTTAAAAATTAAACAAAAATAAAAGCCTCATCAAAAAAATTGATGAGGCTTTGTACTGAAGACGGGACTTGAACCCGTACGTCCTAATGGACATTGGATTTTAAGTCCAACGTGTCTACCAATTCCACCACTTCAGCATTGGTATATTTTAAGAAAGTTTCAGAGCGAAAGACGGGATTTGAACCCGCGACCCCCACCTTGGCAAGGTGATGCTCTACCCCTGAGCTACTTTCGCAGTCTTTTAAATGAACGCACAACCTTTAGATTGCGGATGCAAATTTAAAATATTTCTAGGAATTGCAAAGCCTTTTAGCGAAATAAATAAAAATAATTTTACGCTTGTTTTTTCTTAACCAACATACGTTTAATTTCATTCAATTTCATTAGTGCTTCAACAGGCGTAAGTGTATCAATATCAATGTGTAGTATTTCATCTTTAATATTTTCTAACAAAGGATCGTCTAGATTGAAAAAACTCAATTGCATATCATCATTTAAGGTTTTCACCTTATCAGTGAGTTCTTCACTGGAATGTGATTGTTCTAATTTCTTCAAAATGGTGTTAGCCCGATGTAAAACTTGTTGAGGCATACCAGCCATTTTAGCTACATGAATACCAAAACTATGTGCGCTTCCCCCTTCTACAAGTTTTCTTAAGAATAGCACATTATCTTTTAACTCTTTTACAGATACATTGAAATTTTTTATCCTACCAAAAGTATCACTCATTTCATTTAACTCATGATAATGTGTAGCAAACAACGTTTTTGGTTTTGCTGGGTGTTCATGTAAATACTCGCTAATTGCCCAGGCTATGGAAATACCATCATAGGTACTTGTACCGCGACCAATTTCATCAAGCAACACTAAACTTCTATCTGATATATTGTTAAGAATAGAAGCGGTTTCATTCATTTCTACCATAAAAGTGGACTCGCCCATTGAAATATTATCGCTAGCACCAACTCTTGTAAAAATTTTATCTACTAATCCTATTCTAGCACTTTCTGCAGGCACAAAACTTCCTATTTGAGCTAATAAAACTATCAAGGCCGTTTGACGTAATATTGCAGATTTACCAGACATATTTGGCCCCGTAATCATAATAATTTGCTGCTCTGTTCTATCTAAAAAAACATCATTTGCAATATAAGCTTCACCCAGAGGCAATTGTTTCTCTATAACGGGATGACGCCCATTTTTAATTTCTAAATCGAAAGAATCATCAAGTATTGGGTATACGTAATTATTATCTTTTGCTAGTTGAGAAAACCCACATAAACAGTCTATTTGACCAACTAAATAAGCATTTTGCTGTACTGGCTTTATGTATTGATTTAACCAACTTACCAATTCGGAAAATAGTTGCTGTTCTATGGCTTGAATTCTATCTTCGGCACCCAAAATTTTGGCCTCATATTCTTTAAGCTCTTCAGTAATGTAACGTTCTGCATTCACTAAAGTTTGTTTCCGAATCCATTCTTCCGGAACTTTATCTTTATGCGTATTTCTAACTTCTATGTAGTAACCAAAAACGTTATTTGATGCTATTTTAAGTGATGTAATGCCAGTGCGTTCACTTTCGCGCTCTAGCATAGCATCAAGGTAATCTTTACCAGATTTAGACAAACCTCTTAATTCATCTAATTCTTTAGAAAAACCAGAAGCAATACTATTCCCTTTTAACACATTTACTGGTGCATCTTCATTTAAAGTCTCTTTTATTTTTTCACGAAGCACATCACAACTTTGAAGTTTATCACCAATAATTTTTAGTGATTCATTATTACAATTGGATGCTAAAGACTTAATAGGAACAATAGCTTCTAATGAGTTTTTAAGCTGAATTACTTCACGAGGATTCACCTTTCCTGTGGCTGTTTTAGAAATTAATCGCTCTAAATCGCCTATCTGTTTTATGTGGTTTTGTATTTTCTGAAGTATTGTGTTTTCTTTAGTTAAAAAACTTACTACTTCATGACGTTGCTTAATCTTGTCTACGTTTTTTAACGGCAATGCTAACCAACGTTTTAAAAGCCTTCCACCCATTGGCGAAATGGTTTTATCAATAACATTTAAAAGGGTTACAGCATTATTATTAGTAGAATTGTAAAGCTCTAAATTTCTAATTGTGAATTTATCCATCCAAACATACTCATCTTCAGCAATTCTAGAAATACCCGTAATATGTTGTAGTTTATGATGTTGGGTTTCTCCTAAATAATGAAGTATGGAACCCGATGCGATAATACCTTCATACAAATTTTCAATACCAAAACCCTTTAAAGTCTTGGTGTTAAAATGCTTTATTAAAGTTTCATATGCATAATCTGTTTGATATACCCAATCTTCTAAATAAAAGGTATGAAAATCGTCTCCAAAAGTTTCGTTAAAAAGCGTTCTTTTTTGTTTGGGCACTAATACTTCACTCGGACTAAAGTTTTGAAGTAATTTATCGATATACTCTGCATTACCTTGAGAGGTTAAAAACTCGCCTGTTGAAATATCTAAAAACGAAATACCTATGTATTTTTTATCAAAATAAACCGAGCATAAAAAATTATTAGATTTAGATACTAAAACCTCATCATTAAGGGCAACTCCCGGAGTAACTAATTCTGTAACACCACGTTTTACAATAGTTTTGGTTTGTTTAGGGTCTTCCAATTGATCGCAAATAGCAACACGCTCGCCTGCTTTTACTAATTTAGGTAAATACGTATTTAACGAATGATGCGGAAACCCAGCCAACTCGGTTTCACTTTCGCTACCTGCTCCACGTTTGGTTAAAATAATACCTAAAATTCCTGCCGCCTTAACAGCATCACTTCCAAAGGTTTCATAAAAATCGCCCACACGAAACAATAGTAAAGCATCTGGATACTTTGCTTTAATAGCATTGTATTGCTTCATTAATGGGGTTACTTTTTTTGCCTTTTTAGCCAACTTTAAAACAGTTTAATTTTATTCAAAAACTTCAGTAAGATTGCTAATGTACCAAGATTTTGATTTTTTTAGAAACTGAATTAATAGAAGTTATCTACAATTATTAACAATCAAGCTGTTTTAAAATTTAATTAAAAAAAGCCTTAAACATAAATGCTTAAGGCTTTTAATTTTATTGAAATTTAGTTCGTTATAATACTGCTAAAACTAACCAACAATATTTACAATTTTACCAGGAACCACAATTACCTTTTTAGGTGTACGTCCTGCTAATTGCTCTTGTGTTTTTTCGTTTGCTAAAACTGCTTCTTCAATAGCGTCTTTACTCATATCCAAAGGCAATTCCATTGTGAAACGCATTTTACCATTAAACGAAATCGGGTAATTCTTGATGCTTTCTACTAAATGGCTTGCATCAAACTCTGGAAATGGTGCAGTTGAAATAGATTCATTATTTCCTAATTGTTCCCATAATTCTTCAGCAATATGCGGTGCATAAGGAGAAATTAAAACCAGAAGAGGTTCTAAAATATCTTTTGATGTACATTTTTGAGCCGTTAATTCGTTTGCAGCGATCATAAAGGTAGACACTGATGTATTAAACGAAAAGTTCTCAATATCTTCTTGCACCTTTTTAATGGTTTTATGCAACGTTTTTAAATTATCTTTGGTTGGTGTAGCATCTGTAACTTTTAATCCGTTATCATCTGCATATAATTTCCAAAGCTTTTTTAAGAACGAATGTACACCTGTAATACCTGCGGTATTCCAAGGTTTGTATTGTTCTAAAGGCCCTAAAAACATTTCGTATAAACGTAAACTGTCTGCACCATATTTTATGCATATATCATCAGGATTTACAACATTATACCAACGTTTCGACATCTTTTCAACTTCTCTAGAAACTATAAAGTCGTTATCATTCTCATAGTGATAAATTGCCCATTTATGCTCTTTCCTCCATTCTAAAAATTTATCAATATTTAATTTATCATTACCATCAATCATATTAACATCAACATGTATTGAAATATGATTAAACACTAAATTACCTTTTAAAAATTTAATGATTTCCGGTTCTTGTTTTCCTTTTAATTGATTTGCAATTGGGTTATCTTTACCAAATATTTTATCAAAATTATCAGGAATATCTTTGAGAATCACATTGATAATTTCATTTTCAATTTTTTCGTCTTTAAACCAATCATTACTATCAGGCAATAAATTTTTGGAATAAAAACTCATTCTAGCCTTAATTGGGTGAATTTCAGGAACATTATTTTTATTATACGGAAGTCCAACTAATAAACTCTTAATTTTTGCACTATTACCCAAAATCATCCCTTGGTTAATCAGTTTTTTAGCATATTCATCTTTAGGCACAACGCCTTTATCAAACAAGAATTTTTGCCAAAAACGAGAGTATAATAAATGCCCTGTGGCATGTTCGCTTCCGCCAATGTATAAATCTACATCTTGCCAATAGTCCAACGCTTCTTTACTTGCAAATTCGTTTTCATTATTGGCATCCATATAGCGGTTAAAATACCAGGAGCTTCCTGCCCACCCAGGCATGGTGTTTAATTCTAATGGATGAATCGTTTCATTATCAATTAAGTAATTAGAAACAACTTCATTCTTTTCGGTATCCCAAGCCCAAACGGTTGCGTTTCCCAATGGTGGCTCGCCTGTTTCGGTTGGTAAGTACTTTTCAACTTCAGGGAGTTTTATTGGTAAATGCTCCACATCAATCATTTGTGGCATTCCATTTACATAATATACTGGAAAAGGTTCGCCCCAATAACGCTGACGGCTAAATACGGCATCACGCAAACGGTAGTTGGTTTTTCCTTCGCCTTGACCAATTTTCTCTAATTCGTAAATAGCACGCTTGGTCGCTTTTTTATAGTTGAGTCCGTTTAGGAAATCACTATTTCCAATAACGGTTTTTTCTTTATCTGAAAACGCCTCTTCTGAAATATCAACGCCTTCAAAAATGTTAGGAATCGGGATATTAAAATGTTTTGCAAAGGCATAATCACGTTCATCTCCACATGGCACGGACATTACTGCTCCTGTTCCGTAGCCCGCTAATACATAATCGCCAATCCAAATAGGAATTAATTTTTCTGTAAACGGATGTATGGCATAAGCACCTGTAAACACGCCCGAAATGGTTTTTACATCGGCCATTCTATCGCGCTCGCTGCGTTTTGCAGTCGCTTCAATATAAGCGTCAACCTCATCTTTTTGTTCTGGTGTTGTTATTTGTTGAACCAAATCGTGTTCTGGAGCAAGCGTCATAAAACTAACTCCAAAAATAGTATCAGGTCTTGTGGTAAATACTTCAATTTCTGCAGCTTCTTTTACTTCATTTGAAACCACTTTAAATTTTACTTGTGCACCAACTGATTTCCCAATCCAATTACGCTGACTTTCTTTTAAAGAATCTGTCCAATCTATAGTATCTAAACCTTGTAATAAACGTTCAGCATATGCAGAAATACGCATACTCCACTGTGTCATTTTTTTACGAATAACAGGATGACTACCACGTTCTGAAACACCATTTACAATTTCATCATTAGCTAAAACCGTTCCTAATGCTGGACACCAGTTTACTTCTGTCTCTGCTAAATAGGTAAGTCTGTATTGTAGCAATATTTCTTGTTGTTCTTCTGATGAAAAATTACGCCATTCTTCAGCAGTAAACGCCTCTGTATCATTATCACAAACCGCATTTATGTTGGCATTTCCAGATTCTTCAAAAACATTGATTAAATCCTTGATATCAAATGCTTTTTCATGGTCTTTACAATACCAAGAATTGAATAATTGAATAAAAATCCATTGTGTCCATTTATAATAATTTGGGTCTGAAGTACGAACCTCTCGAGACCAATCGAATGAAAACCCTATTTGATCTAATTGACGACGATATGTTTTAATATTTTCGGCAGTTGTAATTGCTGGATGTTGCCCTGTTTGAATTGCATATTGTTCGGCAGGCAAACCAAAACTATCATAACCTTGAGGATGTAATACATTAAACCCTTGATGGCGTTTGTAACGCGCATAAATATCAGAAGCAATATAACCTAACGGATGCCCAACATGTAAGCCCGCTCCACTTGGATAAGGAAACATATCTAAAACATAGTATTTTGGCTTATCGCTTTTATTTTCAGCTTTAAACGTTTGGTTCTCTGCCCAATACTTTTGCCATTTGGCTTCTATGTCGTTGAAATTGTATTTCATTGTAATGATTTCCGCTTAATAAGGCGCAAATTTACGTTTTATAAATCAACTTAAAAACCTTTTACTTAATAGTTTATTCAACAAAAAATAGTGCAATTTTAATATTATACATTTACTTTTGATGACTTAAAACTATTGTATTGAATTCAAATATTTTTAAAGCTCATCTTGCGCTTCTGGGGGCTAATTTAATTTATGGCGCCAATTATATTATTGCCAAAGGTATTATGCCTGAGAAAATTAACCCAAATGCGTTTGTTTTTATTCGTTTAGCTTGTTGTGTTGTTTTATTTTGGGCAATTAAATTCTTATTCTTTAAAGAAAAAGTAAAGCGCAAAGACTTTTTAAGATTAGCACTTTGTGGCTTACTAGGTGCTGCAATTAATATGCTGTTTTTCTTTCATGGTATTAACTTAACATCGCCGGTTGATGCATCAATAATCATGACAGTAACACCAGTTATTGTACTAATTTTTAGTTTTTTCATTTTAAAAGAACGTATAACAAAGAACAAATTAATTGGTATTACTATTGCGGGTATTGGCGCCGTATTTCTAATTATTTACGGAAGCAAAGCTACTGGTACTAGTTCATTTATTGGTAATTTATTAGTGTTTTTAAACGCCACTAGTTATGGGCTTTATCTGGTTTTTGTAAAAACCTTAATGAAAAAATACAATGCCATAACGGTTATAAGTTGGATGTTTTTGTTTGGATTAATTTTTGTTTCTCCATTTACTCTGCCTGATTTTATTAACACAAACTTTGAAGCTTTTACAACAAATACCTACTTAGTAATTGGATATGTTGTTTTATTTACTACATTTTTTGCTTATTTATTTAATATTTATGCACTTAACTATGTAATGCCATCTGTAACGAGTAGCTATATTTATTTACAGCCCGTAATTAGTTTTATTATGGTAAGTATTTATGCATATATGTTAATGAAAGACGAGTATGCACAAGACATTAATTTTATAAAAATTTTAAGTTGCTTAATGGTTATTGTTGGCGTGTATATTATTAGTAAATCGTCAAATAAAATGGCATAAATGCAACAATGTTGATATGTTTTAGTTTAAATAAATATAGATTGTTTTTACTTTATTATTTTTACACTATTAATCCAATTTTCTTTATGAGTTCATCTTTTGAAAAGCATCAAAAACGCAAACTAATTTCCTCATACTTTTCGGTTGTACTAAGTATAGCTTTAGTACTATTCTTATTGGGGTTGCTAGGTATGTTAATTTTAAATGCGAAAAAAGTTTCAGACCACTTTAAAGAACAAGTAGTTGTTACAATTTTCTTAAAAGATTCTGCTAAAGAAGTGGAAACTAAGCAGCTTGAAAAAAGTTTAGCTATGGCAGATTATGTAAAATCTACCGAATATGTTTCAAAAGAACAGGCTGCTGAATTTATGAAAGCTGAAAACGGCGAGGATTTTATGGATTTTGTGGGTTATAACCCCCTTCAAAACTCAATCGATGTCCATTTAAAAGCGGATTTTGTAACCTCGGAGCATCTTGAAAAGATTTCTGCAGAAGCAACAAGTAAAAACTTTGTAGAAGAAGTAACTTATGATAATGACTTAGTAAACCTGATGAACGATAATGTGAAGAAAATCAGTTTATGGGTATTGGTTATTAGTGCTGTATTTACTTTAATTGCCGTTTTATTGATAAACAGTTCTATTAGGTTAGCGGTATATTCTAAACGATTCACAATTAAAACCATGCAAATGGTAGGTGCTACGAAACAATTTATTCGTCGTCCATTTGTTTGGAAAAGTGTACGTTTAGGTATGATTGGTGCTTTCTTAGCATTAATAGGAATGGCTATTGTACTTTATTACTTAAACAAAACATTTACTGAATTAGAATTATTAAGTAATCCCGTTTTAGTATCGCTTTTATTTGTTTTAATATTTGCATTAGGAATAGTAATTACCTGGATAAGCACACATTTTGCAACGCAACGTTTCTTGAATTTAAAAACTGATGAGTTGTATTATTAGTTTTTGATGTTATAAATTACAAAACCATTAACAACTTAGTTTTAAATAAATCGTTTAATTTGCAGTAAATTATTCTACGTAAAAGAACCATGGGAGAAAAAAAACGTAAAGAAAACTCGAAACCAACATTTGTTTTTGGAAAGAAAAACTACAAATTCATGTTTATTGGTTTAGCTTGTATTGCATTTGGATTTATACTAATGGCAGGTGGAGGTAGTGACGACCCAAACGTTTTTAACCCTGAAATTTTTCATTGGAGACGTATCAGACTTGCCCCAACGCTTGTTCTTATTGGTTTTGGTATTCAAATTTATGCTATACTTTTAAATCCTGACAAGAAATAATTTAAATTTAAGCACTACTTTACTTTTTAATTACTCTATTTTAATATTTTTACGCCATGGATATTATCGACGCAATCATTCTTGGTGTAATTCAAGGTCTTACTGAATTTTTACCTGTTTCATCTAGTGGACATTTAGAATTAGGAAAAGCCATACTTGGTGACAATTCTGTGCCTGAAGAAAGCTTACTTTTTACAGTAGTACTTCACTTTGCTACAGCTTTAAGTACCATAGTTGTATTTAGAAAAGATATTTTAGAACTAATAAAAGGTGCTTTAAAGTTTAAATGGAATGATGATTTACAGTTTATAGCTAAAATTGCATTATCTATGATTCCTGCTGTATTAGTTGGGTTATTTTTTGAAGAACAATTAGAAGCTCTTTTTGGAGGTAATGTTCTATTGGTTGGTTGCATGCTTATTGTTACTGCTATTTTATTATACCTAGCTGACAAAGCAAAAGACACAAGTAAAAGAGTGTCCTTTAAAAATGCATTTGTAATTGGAATTTCTCAGGCTATTGCTATGCTTCCCGGAATTTCACGTTCTGGTGCTACAATATCAACATCAGTCTTATTAGGAAACGACAAAACTAAAGCAGCTCGATTTTCATTTCTAATGGTTGTCCCTTTAATTTTTGGTAAAATTGTTAAAGATATTTTTAGTGGTGATTTAAGTTATGATAGTGGAAATTTTACAACACTATCTATTGGGTTTGTAGCTGCGTTTGTATCTGGTTTATTTGCTTGCACTTGGATGATTAGATTAGTTAAAAAAAGTAAACTAACTTATTTTGCAATATACTGTGTTATTGTTGGGATTATAGCTATTGCTTTTTCATTGTTAAACTAGCATATGAAAACTGTTGAAGATTATCTTTCCGGACAAGTTTTACTAATAGACAAACCTCTTAACTGGACCTCTTTTCAAGTGGTTAACAAACTACGTTGGGAAATACGTCAAGCTTTCAATTTAAAGAAAATAAAAGTAGGTCATGCTGGCACACTAGACCCATTAGCAACTGGTTTGCTGGTAATTTGTACAGGTAAAATGACTAAACAAATAGACACTTTTCAAGGGCAAATAAAAGAATACACAGGCACATTTGTTTTAGGAAGCACAACGCCTTCATTTGATTTAGAAACTGAAATCAATAAAACCTTTACAACAGAGCACATCTCTGAAGATTTAATTCATATTACCACCAAGAAATTTATTGGTAAAACTCAGCAGTTTCCTCCTGTATTTTCTGCTTTAAAAAAAGATGGTAAACGATTGTATGAATTTGCTAGAGCAGGAGAATCTGTTGATATTCCTTCAAGAACTATACATATTTCTGAATTCGAAATTACCAATATTGATAATCTAAATATTGATTTTAGAGTCGTTTGTAGTAAAGGTACATACATACGCTCTTTGGCAAACGATTTCGGAAAAGCACTTAATTCTGGTGCACACTTATCAGTATTACGAAGAACAAAGATTGGCGATTTTAATATAGACAATAGCATTTCTATAGAAAGTTTTATTAAAAGTCTTACTTCGGAATAATTATTGATTAGCTTAATACAACTAATCAATAATCAATGAAACAACTCTTCTTTTGGTCAATTTTATTAATTGGTTTTTATTCTCAAGCCCAATACAAAAAAGAAAACTTTGAAGGCCTTTTCTATAAAATATCTTTTGCTACAACACTGCGTATTAATGAAGAATATCAGGCTTTTGATGATACCGACGAAACCTTAATTAATCCCAGTGCCTATTTCTTAGAAAACACTTTTGGGTACCAATTTGATATTAGAACTTCAATAGGATTTAACTTGGGTTATAACTGGCATTCTCAACAAGGTTTGCATTTTATTCCAGCTTATTTAACCTTAAGGCATAATTTTATTGTTGATGACACTAATATTTTTGCTCGAGTTGGATATGGTAAGCTTTTAAATTTAGGAAATAGTTTTGAAAACGGGAATCTTTACAAAGTTGGCCTTGGTATTCAATGCTATGGTGATAGCTATCATAATGACTTTTTATTTGGATTAGATTTTACCAGAAAACAATTTGGTTATCGAACTTTAGAGGGTTTATCTAGCATCTCTATCTTTTTTGAATTTATCCTTTAAAAAACTTTTCTGCACTTATTTACGTATATTTATTGTACAATTGCTATAAATTAAAACGGTTTGCACCTAACAAATCAACATAAAGCCCTACTTATCACCTTTCTTATTGCAGGAACGGTAGTTCTTTCTGTTTTTAATTTAAGCCTTCAAAAGCAAAGTGAATTTTCATCTGAAAGTTATTATGAAATAGAACCAGAAGAAGAACTAACCGAAGAGGAAATTAAAGTGCTTGAAGCTTTAGAAAAATTAAATGCCAGCAAAGCAGAAACCAATAACGCTTTTAATGAAACGTCTAAAACTAAGCATTTTGCCCAAGCATATAAGGCTATAGCTCCACCTGAAGATTACGTACCAAAACACAATAGTGACGCTGGGAATTTATCAGAAAGCTACACAAAAAAATATGAGCCTCAAGAAAGCTCGAAAGTAAATGAAAATGAATTATCTTCTTTTGATAAAGTAAACGATTTACTAAAAAAACAGCAAGAAGATAGCAATAACAACAAAAGTACTATTAGTTTTTCTTTAAAAAACAGGAAGAAAGTTTATATACCCATCCCTATTTACTTGTGTGAGGTTAACGGTAAAATAGTAGTAAATATATCTGTAAATGCTAAAGGCAGTGTAACAGATGCTTATTTGAATACATCTTCAAACTCTTCAAATGAGTGTTTAATTGAACACGCTATAGAATATGCTAAACAAGCACAATTTAATGCCGACGCATCAAAAACTTCTCAATTAGGCTCCATAACTTTCAATTTTATTGGTAAACAGTAGGTTTAAGTTCACCAAGTAATTCAATAACATCATCAATTATATTTTGCCCTTTGTCTTTATTATACCAATGCTGTAAGTCTTCTTTAAAATCTGGTGTTAATTTACCATGCATCGCTTTAAACCTGTTCACATAACTTGTTGCTTCGCTTGGTCTAGGTCCATAAGTATTTACAACCTCTCCAGATTCATTATCAATCATAATTAATTTAGGAATAGCTTCGCCTCCATTAGTAAGAAACATACTCATTAGCTCTCGGTTCTCATCACGAAACACAATCTTGATATCAATATTCGAATTTAACTCTGCAATTTTATTTAATACCGGTATTACATGTGCTGCATCTCCACACCAACTTTCAGTAATTATCAACCATGTAACGGAATTATTAAATTGTTTTATCCTATTTTCTGCTTCCTCAGATATGTTAATTTTTTTATCCCATCGTTTCATTCTTCTGAGATTAAGCTTAGTATAATTTGCTAAAGCTTCTGTTTTTTCAGCTCCTGTACTGGAGTTATTTTCAACTAGTTGCTTTACTAAATCTATGTAATTTTGATAAGATATAGAATTACGTAAACTACTATTAATCAAACTTTTCATAATATTTTTATTAAATTAGGACAATAATATAATAACACAAAATTAATGCTCTCATATTTTATTTAAGATGATATTTGTCATACTTTTACTTTAAAACTTACAATTAAAGTTTAAATGTTTTCGATTTAAAATTTCTATATAAATATTTGAGATTCCTTAATCTAGAAAAACACAATATATTCTATAACTTTACCAAAAAAACCTCAAAACATCAGATTATGAACTCGAAAAAAATTAATATACTTTACCTCTTTTTACTGTTATGCTTAACGATTAATGCGCAAATAACCTACGAATCTGCTTTCCCTAATATAGATTTTGAATTTCCTGTTGAAATACAATCACCTAATGATGGAACAGACCGCATTTTTGTAGTTGAGCAAGAAGGACGTATAAAAGTATTTCCCAGAAACTCTAGTGTTACTTCTGGAGATGTTAGCACATTTCTTGACATTACAAATAGAGTTAGTTTTGGTAATGGCCAAGAAATAGGCTTACTGGGTTTAGCTTTTCATCCAGATTTTACTAATAATGGGTTTGTTTATGTCTATTATACAGCTCCTACAACAGCACCAGGTGGGATTGACATAAAAATGGTCCTATCAAGGTTTACTGTAAATAATGGAAATATTAATCTGGCAGATTCAAATAGCGAACTTATTATTTTTGATTTTGATAAAAACATAGATTGGAGTAATCATAACGGCGGTAAAATTGCTTTTGGCACTGATGGTTATTTATATATTTCTATTGGTGATGGTGGTGGTGGTAGTGACCCTTTTGGAAATGGGCAAAACACTAATACTATTTTTGGAAATATTCTTAGAATTGATGTCGATATTGACGGAAGTAATCCTACAGAAACTAATCCTGCTTTGCCAAATGGAAATTATGAGATTCCTAGCGACAATCCATTTGTTAGTTTTAGTGGGCTTGACGAAATCTATGCATATGGCATCAGAAATACTTGGAAGTTTTCCATTGATTACGTAACAAATATAATTTGGGGAGCGGATGTTGGTCAAGGTACTTTTGAAGAAATAAACATTATTGAAAACGGTAATAATTATGGTTGGAGTACTCACGAAGGTTTTGATAACAATGATACTTCTACAACTGATCCTGTCTTCATTTACGACAGATCCGCTGACGACAAATCAATTACTGGTGGTTATGTTTACAGAGGATCTGAAATTACGAGTTTAAATCCTAATATTAATTCTAAATATATTTTCGGTGATTATATAAGTGGTCGTGTATGGGCTTTAGATTACAACCCAACTACAAAAACTGCCAGTAGCACATTACTTTTCAAAACAAATGGTGAAAATATATCTTCATTTGGAGTTGACAAGAATGGTGAATTATATTTTAGCGATTATGGAAGTAACGCTAAATTATACAAATTAGTAGATGGAACCACATTACCATCAGGTAATACCGTAAACGGAATTGGGCAATGGAGTAATTTAGATGAAGGTATTATTAATGGCTCAGTTGAAGCTATTGTTACAGCTCCAAATGGAAATGTATACCACGGTGGGAATTTCAGTAATGCGGGTAATATTAGTGCAAATAATATTGCCGTATGGAATAACACAAATGGTTGGCAAGCACTTGGAAATGGCTCAAACGGTACCATTAGAGCTTTAAAATTAGCCAGTAATGGAAATCTTTACGCTGCAGGTTCATTTTCAGAAATAGATGGTATTTCTGCAAATAACATTGCTGAATGGGATGGAAGTTCGTGGAGTACTTTGGGCTCTGGGGTTGATGGTCCCGTGGCAGCATTGGAAATTGATTCGTCTGGCAATCTATATGTTGCTGGTGTTTTTGAACAAGTAAATGGAACTACGGTTAGAAATATAGCATTGTGGAATGGGACTTTTTGGTCCGCTTTAACAGATGCTACTAACGCACAATCAGGAACAAATAATGAAATTAGATCTTTGGCAATAGATAATAATGATATATTATATGCTGGAGGGAATTTTGATGAAGCTGGAGGAAATACAGCAAACCGAATTGCTACTTGGGATGGCACAAATTGGGGCACATTAGGATCAGGTACCAGCGGTTTTGTAGAAGCCATTGCAACAACAGATACAGATGTGTACATTGGTGGTAACTTTGGATTAGCAGGCGGTATTACAGTAAATCGAATTGCTAGATGGAGTAAAACAAATAATAATTGGTCTACTTTAGGCAATGGCACAAACAACATTGTTAATAGTTTAATTCACGACGGTACTAATTTATATGCTGGAGGTTCTTTCAATAATTGCAATATTGATAGTAATAATAGTATCATAGTAAATAATATAGCACAATGGAGCGAATCAAATGGTTGGCAAGCATTAGGCACTAATACTAGTGTTGGTGTAGATATTAAAGTTAATGCATTATCATTTGCAAGTGATAGCGATGGTATAAATAGAGTATTTGCTGGCGGTAACTTTAATAATGCGGGTTTAGTTAGTGTTAATAATACAGCTCAATGGACTTCAAACTTTTTAAATGTAAATAAGTATAAAGATGAAACGAGCATTTATATTTATCCTAATCCAACTACTGGAATTATCAATCTAGATTCTGAGTACAAATGGACGCTTTTTAATACACTTGGTAAAATAATGAAAACAGGAGAAAGCAAAATACTTTCTGTTGACACCTATCCTGCCGGGTTATATTTTCTAAAAACAGAAAAAGGCTCGACAATAAAAATCATCAAAAAATAATGTCAAAAAAACACAGATGTGGCTGGTGTGAAGGTGATGATTTATATGAAGCATATCATGATAATGAATGGGGAGTTCCGGTTTATGATGACGACACTCTTTTTGAATTCTTGATTTTAGAAACTTTTCAAGCAGGATTAAGTTGGATTACTGTTTTACGTAAGCGCGAAAACTTCAGAAAAGCATTTGACAATTTCGATTATAAAAAAATAGCTAATTACAAGCAAAATAAAATAGAAAACTTACTTCAAGATGCTGGAATTATTAGAAACAAATTAAAAGTTAATGCCACAGTAACAAATGCGCAAGCTTTCATGAAAATTCAAGAGGAATTTGGAAGTTTTAACAAGTATATTTGGGCTTTTGTTGATGGCAAACCCATTAAAAATGCATTTAAAAATTATAAAGATGCACCAGCAAATACCCCTTTAAGCGATACTATAAGCAAAGACTTAAAAAAACGAGGTTTTAAGTTTGTTGGTACAACCGTTATTTACGCACATATGCAAGCCACTGGCATGGTTAACGACCATGAAATAAATTGTTTTAGATATAATGAAGTTTAATATTTTACTCCTTATATGTTGTTGCTCTGTTTCTTTTTCACAAACTAAAGATGAAAAAGAAGAACGTATTCAATTATCAGACTTTCCCGAGATAGCTAAAACATACTTCAACTTTATTTCACATGAAGCAAAATACTTGAAATTTTACAAAGAAACTGATGGTGAAAAACAAAGTTTTGAAGCTAAATTTAAAGTTGACAAACTTCACTATAGTGTTGAATTTGATACGCTTGGAAACCTTGAAGACATTGAAATAGTAATTAAAAAAAAGTATATTACTAAAGATATTTACAAAGCTATTGATAATTATTTTAATTCAACTTTCAAGAAAACCAGAATTATTAAAATTCAAAAGCAGTACGTAAATAACACAAACAAAAACGATAAACAATTCATTCAAAATATTATAGAAAACCCAAACAATAAACACACTCATTTTGAAATTATTGCTGAAATAAAAACGAAAAACAAACAATGAATTAAGAGAATTCACTTTTAATAAAGAAGGAGAATTTGAAAAATCAAGATTAGTAACCTCTTCCTCTTACGAGCATGCCTTATACTAAGTCTGTTATTATAATCATTTTGTGCTTTTTGAGTCTTAGTATTAAGGCTCAAGATGGTTTAAATGCGATAATAGGCGAATCTGCCATATCATTAAACCATAATGCTTCGAAGGAATATAGTATGAATTTTGCTTTTAGAAGTCGTTATTTTTTATACGATAATGAGAGGTTTCAATACCAACAACAGCAAGTAGATATTTATCACTTTTCTACATTTAAACTGAATTTTAATCACAAATTAAGTTTTGGAATATATTACAGAAACAGAGATTGGTTTGATACAGGTAGCGATGAATTGCGTTTTACAGAACAATTTAACTACACTAAACAAAAGCTAGGTGTGCGTTACGGCCATCGTTTTAGAACAGAACAACGCATTTTAAAGAATAAAACTATTTTCAGGCAACGTTATAGGTTTGCTGTTGATTTTCCACTTAATGGAGAAAAACTAGATATTGGAGAAGCATATTTAGTTAGCGCCACTGAAGGTTTATTGAGCTTAAGCAAACCCGACAAGCCTGAAACTGATCTTAGAATCTCTACTCAAATAGGATGGCAAATTACCGAAAGTTTAAAATTACAAACAGGCTTAGAGCACCGTTTGGAAGCCTTTAATTTAGTTGCTAAAAATAATTTATTTGTTTTAACTTCTGCGATTTTTAAGATTTAAATTTTATCCTCCTAAAGAACTTCGTTTTCTTTTATTTCATTAACACTTAACACTTCAATATTCATTGATTTTCCTTTCATTTTTTTTATTCCAAGAGGTTTTAAATGAAAATCAGATTTAAGATTTAAAAGTCTAGTTAAACTCTCACTAATTAATAAATCTTCGCCAAGTTCAGTACACATTGCCTGAATTCTTGCGGTTGTATTAAGAACATCTCCTGTAAAGAATATCTCCTTTTTTAAAGCTCCTATCTCACCCGTTGTAACTTCCCCAAAATGGAGTGCTGCTTTAAAATCCGGGAAAAAACCATATTCTTTCATGTAGTAATTTTTCCTTTTGAATAAATCAGATTTCATATTAAAGAAACATTTAATACAACTATTTTCTCTTATTCCTTTTTTAAGTGTCCATGAAATTACAATTTCGTCTCCTATGTATTGATAGACTTCACCATAATTTTTCAGTATAGCTTCAGATAAATCAAAATAATATGAACGCAAAAACTCAAAATATTTTATATGCCCAAGAGATTCTGCAATTGATGTGGAAGATTTCATATCAGCAAACATAAAAATACGTGTTTCAGAAACTGGTTTATGATATTTTCCAGTGAAAAAATTCAATAAAACATTTTGACCTAAATTCTCACTAATTTCTGCATATAATAAAGAAACAAAAAGTGAAAAGCTAAGCTGTACCATTGAACTTAAATTTGTAATACTAAAAAAAAATGTGAAATATTTATCCCAAACTTTTTTATTTAAAATTGAAGTATCAAGTTCAATACTAGCGGCTAAAGGGTAAGTTAATAGTATGACTAATAAAAAGAAAGCTATATAAATTATAAACTTCGAACTTATTTTAACAAGAAAAGCTTTCTTCTCAAATAATTTACTCAAGAACTTTAACTCTATAAAACCAACTATTAAACCAATAATTGTAATACCTGTAAGAGCAAAAAAAAGAATATTTAGTTCTATTTTTATAGCAGATTCAGGTGTATTTGTTTGGTCTCCAATTGCAGCATATTCAATCCATAAAAACAAACACCCAAAAACTAACCAAATAATTCCAAACGGGATTACTCTTATAATATTTCTCTTTGTAATTGCTGAGAGCTTCAAAATAAAATTATTGTATTTCTTATAAATGTAATTTACTATTTTTAATTAATCAAAATACTTTCACTTTTTTAGGAGCTCAAATTTATAAGTATTTTAAAAACATTTCTCTAGAAATATCCTCTGCCCCCAAACTATGTAAATGATTTGTATACACTTGGCAATCTATCAGTTTGTAATCTGAGTTCTGAATAAATGAGATAATACCTGCCTTACTAGCATTACTTTCTTTTGTAAACATGCTTTCACCACAAAATACACCATTGCCTAAATCTATACCATACAAACCTCCAACTAGAGTTTCTTGACTCCAAACCTCAACAGATTTTGCATAACCTAATTCATGTAATTCTGTATAAGCGTCAATCATGGTATTAGTTATCCAAGTTCCGCTTTGTTCTTTGCGTTTTGCTTTAGCGCACTCTGTAATTACCTCAGTAAAAGCTTTATTAATCGTTATTGTAAAATCTCTATTTCTTAATACTTGGCGCATACTTTTTGAGACTTTTAGTTTCTCTGGAAATAATACAAAACGTGGGTCTGGTGACCACCACAGAATAGGTTCGTTAACTTCAAACCACGGAAAAACCCCTGTTTTATAGGCTAGCAATAACCTACCAACAGATAAATCCCCTCCTACAGCCAACAATCCTTCAGGACTGGCCTTGTTTACATCAGGAAACCAAATATCTTCGTTTAAATATTGCATACTTGTAAATATAAAAAACCTCAATATTTGTTATAACATTGAGGTTTTTTGAAATTCTAAAATAACTCTTGACTACTTCAGTGGCTATTTAGAATGGTAAATCGTCGTGATCTTCTTCTTTTAAATCTCCTGCAGGCTCGAACGCATCAGCTGGTGGTACTGGCGGCATATTTTCGCCTGATGCTTCAGATTGTAAAGCTTCAATTCTCCAACCTTGTATTGAATTAAAATATTTAGTTTCTCCTTGTGGGTTTACCCATTCTCGACCACGTAAATTAATATTAATTTTTACTTGTTGCCCTTCTTTGTAGTTGTTTAATAAATCTGTTTTATCCTGAACAAACTCTACCATAATATGCTGAGGATATTGCTCTTCTGTAGTAACTACAATTTCTCTTTTTCTAAACCCATTACTACCAAAAGTTTGAGTTTCTCCAATCATTTTAATTCTTCCTTGAACTTCCATTTTTATATATAATTATTAAATATTCGTCTGATTTATAATTTATTGTTATGATAACAATATTTTCCAAGCACTTTCTATATCTCCAAAGCTTATGTAATTACGCGCTAATTTATGTTTTTCTCTGTGTGTTGCTGTTTTAATATTAGGGTAACGTTCGCCAACTTCTTCTAAAAAAGCATTCACACTTTCTTTACTTGGCAAAGCTTCTACGTTAGCCAACATCCCTAAATCATTCCCAGTTAATATCATACTATTTTTAACATGATCTGGAAAATTATCAACACCAATACCTAAAGTTGCAATTGGTTTTGGTATTTCAAAGAAACCTTTTTTAGCACGAGTATAAAAACTACCTCCAGCTCTTGATACTAAATCTAATTTCTGCTGATTTATAGTTGCATCAATATTTAAAACTTCATCATCAATATGAAATTTGACAACCTCACAAATAACTAAATTTCCAGCACCACCTTCTTTACCTAATTCAATAATATCATTTACTTTACACTCAAATTGCACTGGCGCTTCTGCAACTCTAAATGGTTTAACAATATCAGATTGTAACATAGTTAAACCTGCTTTTTCAAATTCATTAACACCTTTTTCGTACTCTGTACTAGTTAAAGACATTTGATGCACCATATTAAAACTTACCATATTAATTACAACTTCTTTTGTTGCTTTTACATTTTCTAAAGTATGTTTTACAGTATTATCTCTTACTCTTCTGGCAGGAGAAAATATTAAAATGGGTGGGTTTGCACTAAAAACATTGAAAAAACTATAAGGAGATAAATTAGGATTTCCATCAGCATCAACAGTACTTGCAAAAGCAATAGGTCTTGGCGCTATAGCACTTAATAAATACCCATGTAATTTGCTAGTTGATAAGCTTTTTGGATCTAATGAAGGCATTAAACTTGTTTTGATTTCAACAAATGTAACTAATCTAGTCTGCAACTAAAAACAGAATTACTAACAACTTAAACAATAATATTAACAGTTTTGCATTATATTACTGATTATTTAATTTAACCATGATTTTAACCAAAAATAGTAATGTGGCTAGGTGGATTATAGTCATCGCTTCTTTCATTATTGTGTCTTTAATTTTATGGAAAACTTATGAGTTTTTTCAACATTTTAAAAATGAAGAACGCACCAAGATGGAAAATTGGTCCTTCGCACAAAATGAAATTATAAATTCTAGTACTGAAACTAATTTAGAGCTTACACTACATATTTTAAATAGTAACAAAACAACACCAATGTTGGTTATTAATGAGGATGGTTCATTATATAGCTCTAATAATATTGATGAAACTAAACTTTCAGATTCAAAGTATTTACAAAAACTCATTTCGAAGTTTGAAAAGGAGAATAGACCCATTCCTGTAAAAATAGGAGATAGTATTGCAAGCACAATCTACTATGGTAATTCACCTTTATTGAACAAATTAAAATATTATCCTTTAGCACTTCTACTAATTATCGTTTTATTTGTGGCGGTAATTTTCTTTTTTTACAGCAGTAATAAAAATGCTACTCAAAATAAACTTTGGTCTGGTATGGCTAAAGAAACGGCACATCAAATAGGCACGCCTTTATCATCATTAATTGGCTGGACAGAGATTTTAAAAACCGAAAACATCAATCCAGATTACATTCTTGAAATTGAAAAAGATGTAGACCGTTTAAAAACCATAACTGAACGATTTAGTAAAATAGGATCGCTTCCAACACTAGAGGTTGCTGATATTGTTAAAGAAACTATTCACTCTTACGACTATTTAAAATCAAGATCATCCAAACTAATTGATTTTGAAATTATAGCTCCCAAAGAAGAGATTCCTGTAAACCTTAACAAACAACTTTATAGTTGGACTATAGAAAACCTTGTTAAAAATGCAATTGATGCTATGAAAGGTAGAGGTAAATTAATTGTTGAAATATCTCAATTAGAAAACAATGTAAAAGTTAGTGTATCTGATACAGGAAAAGGGATTTCAAAAAAGGATTTCAATAGAATTTTTGAACCTGGATATACCACAAAAAAACGAGGTTGGGGATTGGGGTTATCGCTTACAAAACGTATTATTGAAGATTTTCATAATGGAAAAATTAAAGTCTTAGAATCAGAAAAAGATAAAGGGAGCACTATACAAATAGCTTTAAAACGTGTTACAAATGCATGATAAATTTATCCCTATAAAAGAAGTTACTTTGAAAAATAATTGCCCTGAATGTTTCAATACCCAGGGTTTAAGATTAACTTTTAAACAACGCTTTATAGAAACCCAATTTTATAAATCTATAACAGCAGATATTAAGCAAGAAATTAATTGCAATATATGTCATAGCATAATTTATCCTGTACAATGGACAGACGACATTGAGCGTGTGGTAGAGTACCAAAAAAGAGCATTCACTCCAAAAAAGACATCACGTTACTTAAAAAAAGCATCTTGGATTATAATTGGACTAATTGGTTTGGTTTTTTTAGCTTTTGTAATTACAGTAATTTATCCTAAACTATAATTCAGCTTTAATAGCATTAGCTGTTTCTTCAAATTCTTCAACAGTAAGTTTTGTTTTTTGAATAAAACGTGCATCATCCATACTTTGCAACGGGATTAAATGTACATGTGCATGTGGCACTTCTAAACCAATCACAGAAACTCCTACACGTTTACACGGTATTGCTTTTTTAATAGCTAAAGCCACTTTTCGTGAAAAATGCATTAAACCATTATATGAATCTTCATCTAAATCGAAAAGCTTATCAACCTCTTTTTTAGGAATACATAATGTATGTCCTTTACTATTTGGATTAAGATCTAAAAACGCTAAAAACTCCTCAGTTTCGGCTACTTTATAACATGGAATTTCTCCGTTTACTATCTTAGTGAAAATACTTGCCATAATTTTGAGAGTTAATTTGAGAGGGTTCTACCTTTGTAGAAATGAAAATTATCTTGAAATTTCTATAATATCAAATTTCATGACACCATTCGGCACTTGAATTTCTGCAACATCGCCTACAGATTTACCTAACAAACCTTTACCTATAGGAGAATTCACTGAAATTTTACCTGAGGCCAAATCTGCTTCGCCATCAGCCACTAATGTATAGTTCATTTCCATTCCATTAGTTTGGTTCTTTATTTTTACTTTAGACAGTACTAATATTTTAGAATTATCTAACTGAGATTCATCAATAACACGAGCACCCGCTAAGGCATCTTCTAATTTAGCAATGCGCATTTCTAACATACCCTGCGCCTCCTTTGCTGCATCATATTCTGCATTTTCACTTAAATCACCTTTATCTCTTGCTTCGGCAATGGCTCTAGAAGCCTTTACACGCTCAACATCTTTAAGCTGTTTTAGTTCTTCTCTTAACTTTTTTAATCCTTCAGGTGTATAGTATGATACTTTACTCATAACTTCATCGTTTACTTAATAAAAATATTCCGAAATAGTTCGGAATAAAAAAATCCCGCTTACACGAGATTGTAATACAAAAGTACAAAATTTTTAGTTATTTAAACACTAAAAGTGCTTAAGCTAACATAGTTAATAGAAAAATAAAATAGACATAGTAAATATCAAAAAAATCTAACTGACTTTGCTTTTTGTTGTAAATTGCAAATCAACTTTTACAAATATGAAATCAACTTTTATTTTAATATTATTTTTCCTTTTTATCTCGTGTAGTAATAACTCAATTAATAACCCAAATTGTAGATTTTTATTAGATTTAGGAATTAATGAAGTTGTTAATTTAAACCTACCTCAATTTAATCAATTACAGTTTGCAGGTAATTCGGTTTATATAGAAAATGTAGGTAATGCTGGTATTATTATAGCAAGTACTGGAGTAGATTTTTTTGCTTGGGATGCTGCGGATCCAAATCACGCTCAAAGCCCATGTTCTGTGCTAGTTAATTCTGGATTAACAGCCATTTGTGGATGCGAAGACAAAAACGAATATAGTTTGGTTACTGGGCAAGCACTAGGTAACGGAGCCCTTGAATGTACTTTAAGAAATTATAGAGTTGAGAAAAGTGGAAATACACTTTTAATAACTAATTAAAAAGCCCCAGCGTAAATACTGAGGCTTTTAAAAAATTATACTTTTTACTTAAAACTTTAAAGTTGCACCAATTAAAAAATTAGTTGTGGCTTGTGGATAAAATCCAGCACCTTCAATAGTGGTTACTGTTCCTGGATTTGAAAAATCATCATCAAACGTAAAGAAGAAACCGTTAGATATGTATTTTTCGTTAAAAATATTATTTATCAATCCTGTTAGCGTAATAGATTTAAATATTGCTTTGGTTTTAATTTCATAAACTATATTTAAATCATTTACAAAATAACTATCTAACTTAGAAAAATCGGCATCAATATTTCCCATAAACTGCTCGCCAACAAATTTACTTAATAATGCAACTTGAAAATTTGAAGCAAAATTATAAGTTAAAGTATTGCCAACAACCAATTCAGGAGAAAAAGCAATATTTGTTTTTCCTAAGTTTTGTAAAATACCGTCTCTTTTAAAAAACGTTTCATTATTCTTATTAGAACTAATTGTAAAGTTTGGTTGTAAAACAAAATTATTCAACGCCACATTAGCTTCTACTTCCAAACCTAAACGATAACTTTCTCCTGTATTTGCTCTTATTTGCGCGCCAGAATTATCTAAAGCGCCAGTAGCTACCAACTGCTCATTGTATGCCATGTAATAAATATTTGCATTAATACTCGCCTTATTGTTTTGGTATCTCCAACCTAGTTCGAAGTCGTTTAATTCTTCTGGTTTTATATCTGGATTGTTTTCAAAATCACCCCTACTTGGTTCTCTATTAGCTCTTGCAAAAGAAGCATATAAACTATTGCTTTTATTAAGATTATAAGTAACACCCAGTTTAGGATTGAAAAAATTGTAGCTTTTATCTATTTCAAAAACATCTAAATCAGAATTTATTCCACTAGTATCATAATGCACGCCTCTGTATTGTAAGTCTCCATACAGACTTAATTTATCATTAAGTCTGTAGGTCATTTTAGCAAACGAGCTAAAATCATATTTATCACCATCACCATCATAATAACGATCGCCAAAATTATTGTTTTGTGCATATTGCTCCCATATAAGTTCGCCAAAATGGTCTCCGTGGTATGAACTATATGATAACCCTGAAATTAAGCTAAACTCATTATTTTTATAATTCACACTTGCATTCAACACATAAAAATCGTTATCTAACCAGCGCCTTCTAACATAATCTTGAGAAGTGATAGTTTCTCCGTTTACAACAATAGGCTCTTTTCCTAAAAAATCGAAACTAGCATCAGGCGCAAAAAAAACGTTTGAATAATAATAATTATCTACATATTCCTCAAAAAAACCGCGCCCATAAGTATAGTTTAAACCCAAATTTGTAGACCAATTATTATTCCATCTTTGGTTCCAATGCAGTTGGAAGTGGTCTTGTTTGTAATTATCAACTTGGTTCTCATAAAACCCAGTAAAATTACCATCATCATCTAACTGTATACCGCTAATATTATAAGTTCTATTGCTATCAATATTTGGATCTGCTCCTACCGCTGCAACATCAACTGGGTTAAAACCATACCAAGATTGATAGGTAATTTCATGCCCGCCAAAAGCTATTGCTTTAATCAACGTTCCATTATTTATATAACTACCTTGTAAAAAATAACTTTTTAAATCTGAAGTAGCTCGGTCTAGATAACCATCAGATTTAATTTGAGATAAACGGCCTGCTAATTCAAAATGATCGTTTAATAACCCCGTACTAAACTTAACATTATGCCTGCGCGTATTAAAACTACCAAAAGAATGCGATGTTTCACCAGAGCTTTGTTCTGAAGCCGCATCAGTAAGAATATTTACACTAGCTCCAAAAGCACCTGCTCCATTAGTTGATGTTCCTACACCTCTTTGAACTTGTAAATTTTCTATAGATGATGAAAAGTCTTGTAAGTTAACCCAAAATGTCCCTAAGCTTTCAGCATCATTATAAGGAATCCCGTTTATGGTAACATTTGTAGATCCTCCACTAATACCTCTAATACGAATACCTGTATAACCAATACCTGCTCCAGCATCACTTGTGGTTACTATTGATGGAAGAAAATTAAGTAATGTTGGCACATCTTGTCCTAAATTACGTTTAGCTAATTCTTCCTTACTTACATTTGAGTGTGTAATTGGAGAATCTGCATCCACACGGACTGCTTTTACTAAAACTTCGTCTAGTTTTTCTGTTTTAGTAGAATCCCGTTGTACTTGATTTTGTTGTGCATTTGCACTGACTGATAACACTAATAGTGTTAAAAAAAGAAAAATGTTTTTCATTACGATTATGTTTATAATCGAATAAAAAGAGGTAATTATTCTTTATTGTTAATAATTAAATTTTGAACGTTAGAAATATTCAGTTAAAATTTAGCTTAGTCATTAGTATCAAATAAGATGAACTAATCGCACTCACTAAAAATGTCTACTAGACATTTTCTAAACGTTCGCTTTCCTAAACAGCATTACCTGTTCTAGGTTCAATGGGTATGATCTCAGCCGATAATAGGCACCCCTTTTTTGAGAACGATGCAAATGTAATAACGAATTTTGAATTAATAACGATTTCTCAACACAATTTTGAAAAAGAAATCAATTTAAATCAATCTTTAAACTCAATCTAAATCTGGTTTTTTTCTATTAGCTTTTTTTTCAGATAAATTACGTTTGTTCTTTAAACGTTTCTTAACTACTGATTTTGGAATTTTAGTTTTAATACGTTTTTTTGGAATAACCAAAGCCGCATTAATTAAACTAAAAAAACGTTTAATAATAATGTCTTTGTTTTTGTGCTGACTTCTACTTTCACCACACTGTAAAATAAGCACCCCTTCTTTTGATAATCTATTTTGAAGTTTTATTAAAAGACGTTCTTTTTGAAGTTCCGAAAACACCAAAGAATTTGCTAAATCAAAATTTAACTCAATTTTTGAAGACACCTTATTTACATGCTGGCCACCACTGCCCGAACTCCGAATAGCTTTAAAATTCAATTCTCCTAATAAGGCACTTTTATCATACATTACGAGACTTGATGAACGGGTTTAAGTAAATCGTTTACTGTTTTAACAGGGTTAAAGGTTTCAACAGGTATTTCAACAAAAATAGAATTCCAAAATGCCATACTACCATTCCATAATCCAGGAAGTTCTAGGGCTTGAATATCTGTTCCATTTTGTGTTTTCATAGTAATAAAAGCCGCTTCAGGATCTACATAATTCATTAAATCAAACTTCTCGCCTTTATAATTTTTTATACCACAAACTAAATCTGTTGGATTAAAATGCGTAGCATTTTTAACAATATCAGCCTGCTTATTGTTATCAATATCTATTTGAGCAAACTCAACAATTTGTAATGAAATATCTCCATTATCATCTTTTACCCAAAAAGGTCCACCACCGGGTTCACCTTGATTTTTAACCATTCCGCAAGCACGAATAGGTCTGTTTAATTTATCTTTTAAATACGATTTCTTTTTCTCTAGCGAAAAATCATCAAACTCATCATGAATAGATACATTCATCTTTTTAGATAAAAACGCAGCCATGGTTAACATGTTAGCTTCAGAAACCGAAACATCATCTAATTGGTGTAAAAACGAAAATGCCTGTTCTTGCACTTCTAAAAGTACACCAGCTACTAGTTTTTTATAATCCGATACTTTTTTATTTCTATCAAAAACTACAATATTATCGATGTTTTTTATGAAAACAATATCGTTATTTAAATCGTTTAAATTTTCTAAAAGCGCACCATGTCCAGCTGGTCTGAATAATATTGAACCATCTTCATTTCTATAAATTTCATTTTCTGTAGTAAGCGCTAAGGTTTCTGTTTCTTCTTTTTGATATGAAAAAGATACATTAAAACTTGTTTTCGTTTTTTCCTCTAAACCTTCTTTAACAGCCTCTAGTTTAGAATTAAAATATTTATGATGTTTCTCTGAAACTGTAAAATGAAGATTTGCTTTTTTATTTGAAGATGCATAAAGTGTTGACTCCATTAAATGTTCTTGAAATGCCGTTATAGCGCCATCTTTATATTTATGAAATGGTAATAATCCTTTTGGAAAAAAGCTATAGTTTAAACCTTCTTCTGTAAGCATAGTTTTAACAAATTCTAAAACAACTTCATCTTCACTAAAACTATCAAAATTGGGGTTTATAACTTTTGCTTTTTCTAGTACCTCTTCATAAAATGGGAATTCTTTTAAGCCAGAAACAAAAGTTTTTATTAAACTATTTCCTGATTTTTCAGCATAGTCATTTATACTTTCGTTTGGATTATAGTTATTCAAAAACTGGAATAAAAACTTGAACATTCTTGATGCCGCACCAGAAGCTGGAACAAACTTTACAATATCTACATTGTTTTGTTTTGACTCATAAAGTGCTATATAATCTTTAACTTCTTTTTCATCATAACTCGCTATGCCTTTTCCAATTGTAGCAGCCGACACTAAATTAGAATACGACATCCCGTTTTTAATTCGGTTTACTTGCGCTTCAACTTGATTGAGGGTTATACCCTTACTTTTTATTTGTGCAATATCTTTTTCTGTAAACATTATGCTTTGGGGTTTAATAGTTTATTAATTTGATTAACGGCTGTTTTAAGGCGTTCTTTTTTATTTCCTCTTAACAGTACGTATGGTCTTTTGTATTTTATTAATTCATTTTCAAAAGCTTTAAACATAGCTTCTCTCTCCTCTGGTTTGTCTCTTAAATCGTCAGCTTCCCAAGGCGTATCTATGTAGGTTAGAAAATATAAATCATATGAATTTTCTAAAGCATGCTTTTCCAAAATAGGATCGCAACTACCTACATAATAAGCTTCGGAATACACTTTGGTTTCGAGCAAATCTGTATCACAAATAAGTACAGAATCTGTTTTTAATGCCAATTCATTTTCAAGCTTCATTTGCCCTTCAGCGATGGGTAATAAATCTTCTGGCTCACAGGTTTTACGCTCATTATTCCATTTATTTTGAAGATATTCTCGCGCATATTCTGGCACCCAAACTGAATTATAATACCTAGCTAATTGTCTAGACAAGGTAGTTTTTCCAGTAGATTCAGGACCAAATAGAACTACTTTTATGCAGTTTGCTGGTTGTTGTTTATACTTTTCTTCCATGCGATATAGCCAAAAATGGCAATGCCTGTAAATAGTAAATATTGAAAACTTGTTAATGTGAATCCTTTATAAAAATATAAAGGCACAGAAATAATGTCTCCAATAATCCAAAAAATCCAATTTTCGAGTTTACGTCTTGCCATAAGCCACATACCAACAAAAAATATTGCCGTGGTAATAGTATCTACATAAGCCACCCAACTCGTCCATTTATCAAAACTGATGTAAACTAAGTAAACAAATAAGAGTGTTGCTAAAAATATGGCTATACTTATCTTTTTTTCGTTGAAAGTTGTTCTGGAAATTGGTGTAACCCTCGAAATGTCAACTTTTTTCGTCCAAATGTACCATCCATAAACACTCATTATAAAATAATAAGCGTTAATCATCATATCTCCTAAAAGCTCCCATTTTAATAACAAATACACAAAAATAACGGTACTAATCATACCTGTTGGAAAGACCAAAACGTTGTTCTGTTTTGAAAACCAAACGGATAGAAAACCAAAAACAATTGCAACAGCTTCTAAAACAATATCAATGGTTTCGTACTCGGAATATTGGCCAAAGAAAAACTCAAAAATGGGGTTCATAATCGTGTCTATCTGATTTTACTATTTTCATATAGAGCAAACCGCGTTCTATAAGCTCAAAAGCTTCTTTTATCTCAGAAGTTAGTACTTGCATAACCTCATTGTAATCGCCATAAACTTGTGTGCTTAAAGGATTTTCAAGCACTTTTAACTTAGACGCTCTTAACTTTTTTATAAAATGAATAATGGCTGGTTCGAAATCGTCATGTAAAGGTGTAAGTGTTAACTCAACTGATATTTTCATTAATTTATTTTTTTAATTCGTCAAAAAACGATTCGTCATTCTCAAAAGCTGTACCAATAACTACCATATCTGCTCCTGAATTATACGCGTTTTCAATTTGTAATTTAGATTTTATTCCGCCCCCAACAATTAACGGAATTTGCAATTCACTTTTTACGTTTTCAATAATGGCAGAGGTTAATGGTTTTATTGCACCACTTCCGGCTTCCAAATATATTAGCTTCATACCTAAAAACTGTCCTGCTTTTGCTGTATCTACTATATTTTCAATATCTTTTCTCAATATAGGTTTAGTGTTTGTAACCTCTTCTACTGCTGTTATTTTACCGCTTTCAATTAAAATATACCCAGTTGGTATTACTTCCAAAGGTGAGGCTTTTAATTTAGAAATAGCCTTTACGTGTTTACCAATTAAATACTCTGGATTTCTACCCGAAAGCAAGGACAAAAACAACAAAGCATCTGCCTTATTAGTAATTTGTGTAATGTCTCCAGGGAATAAAACAATAGGTAAGTTAGTGTGTTTTTTAAGTTCTGAAACTAGAACATCTGTTACACCTTCATCAACGGTACTTCCACCAACAAATATATGAGTCGCAATAGATTGGTTTACTTTTTTAATGAATTTAAATGTGTTTTCAATTAAAAACTTATCAGGATCAATTAATATGGCTAATAATTTTTTGCCTGCTTTACTATTGCCTTGTATGTTTTTATAAATTGTATTCATTTAAACTAGGGCATATGCACAAGTAAAACCTTCAAACTCAAAAAAATGTATGTTGTAGCGGTGTTTTTTGTCTTCATAATCTATCCAAGCCACAGTTTCAGCATCTAATAAAGTAAATGGAATAACTAAACAGTGTTGCTTAAAGCTCAGTCCTGGTGTAGCAAAAAGCTTGTATAAGGATTCTTTTACACACCAAATAACAGTTAACTTTTTAACATAATCACCCTCCATTTTATTTAAATAATCAAACTCATAGTCGATAAACTTGTTTGCTATAACAGCAATTTTATCGCGCTGTTTTTCTATGTCAATTCCAACTATTAAATCGCTAACTATAACTGCTGAAAAATTAAATGAATGGGTAATCGATATATGTTTGCCATCTTTCAAATGGGGCTTCCCATTTTCATCATAAAATAAATCAGAATCTGTATATCCAAACTCTTGAAGTAAATGACGCACGCTTAAAAATCCACGTTGATGTAATTCACTTTTCATTCCCAAAACTCGCTCTAAAGCAACCGGTTTCAAATTAACTTTAGCCATTAAATCTTGGTAAGATTCGGTAATCTTCCAAATTTTAACAGTAGTTTGTGAATTTGGAGTTATGGTTTTATATAAAGGCATTTAATATTCTAAAAGTTAATAGTTATCTTTGCATCGCCTAAGCGGATTAAACATTTTGGTAAGCGAATTTAACCAAATTAAGCACTAATCCCAATCAAGTTTAGGTTTTTAAAACAAAAAGAAAAATTACTATGAGTACAAAAACGATTCCTTACGTAGCTAGCAAAGTAAAAGACATCTCCCTTGCTGATTGGGGACGAAAAGAAATAGAGTTAGCCGAAGCTGAAATGCCAGGTTTAATGAGTCTTCGTGAAGAATACAAAAACGAGCAACCTTTAAAAGGAGCACGTATAGCTGGATGTTTACATATGACGATTCAAACTGCGGTTTTAATAGAAACTTTACAAGCTTTAGGCGCAGAAGTAACTTGGAGTTCATGTAACATATTCTCAACACAAGACCAAGCTGCCGCTGCTATTGCTGCTGCCGGAACATCAGTTTATGCTTGGAAAGATATGACTGAAGAAGAATTTGATTGGTGTATAGAGCAAACTTTATTCTTTGGAGAAGATAGAAAACCATTAAATATGATTTTGGATGATGGTGGCGATTTAACCAATATGGTTTTAGACCAATACCCAGAATTAGCAGCTGGAATTAAAGGGCTTTCTGAAGAAACTACAACAGGTGTACACAGATTATACGAGCGTGTTAAAAACGGAACATTGCCAATGCCAGCTATAAACGTAAATGATTCTGTAACAAAATCTAAATTCGATAATAAATACGGATGTAAAGAAAGCGCAGTAGATGCAATTAGAAGAGCGACTGATACTATGCTAGCCGGAAAACGTGTAACTGTTTGTGGCTATGGCGATGTTGGAAAAGGTACTGCTGCATCATTTAAAGGCGCAGGAAGTATTGTTACAGTTACTGAAATTGATCCTATTTGTGCACTTCAAGCAGCTATGGATGGTTTTGAAGTTAAAAAACTTGAAACTGTTGTTAGCAATTCAGATATCGTTATTACAACAACTGGAAATAAAGATATTGTTCGTGCAGAACATTTCCAAGCTATGAAAGACAAAACCATAGTTTGTAATATTGGGCATTTTGATAACGAAATTCAAATGGCATGGTTAAATGATAACTATGGGCATACCAAAAACACCATCAAACCACAAGTTGATAAGTATACTGTTGATGGTAAAGACATCATCATACTTGCCGAAGGGCGTTTGGTAAACCTAGGCTGTGCAACAGGCCATCCTAGTTTTGTAATGAGTAACTCGTTTACTAATCAAACTCTAGCACAAATCGAGCTTTGGAATAATGCTGATGCTTATAAAAATGATGTATATATGCTACCAAAACATTTAGATGAAAAAGTAGCAAAACTACACCTTGAAAAAATTGGTGTGGAGCTTACAGAGCTTAAAGAAGATCAAGCTAAATATATTGGCGTAACGGTTGAAGGGCCTTACAAGCCTGAGCATTACAGGTACTAAAAAAACGTCATTGCGTGGAGTTTGCGAAGTGGCAATCTCTTTAATGGAATATAAAACACAAAATCCCGAGCAGAAATGTTTGGGATTTTTTTTGTTTTAAAAAAAGTTAGTAATCTCTATATATCTTTTATCCAAAGCTAAATAATGTAGATTACTAAATACTTAATGTTATTTAGAATAAATATAAATAATTTTGTATATTTGTTTATAACTTTAAAATGGTGCGACCAATTATGAAAGATTAAAAGATTTAAATGGCTAAAAAAGTGCAGTGTTAGAGCTGCTATTATTTACTATCACTCTAATGATTTAGTAAATCAACTTTCTTCAAATGAAACAAGTTACGTTTTAGTAATTTGTTTAATTATTTTCTTAATAGATGAAATATTTGAACCTCCATAAGTTAGGTTAATACTAATCCACCAAGTCCTCCTCAAAGTACCACCACAGACTAGAATCAATAGACTGTTTCATCTTATTTATATCTGCATCGTCTTTTAAAAAAACAGTAATACTTTCACAAGCTCTATTTCTAGCTATACCGTCACAAATCTCGATATCTTCTATTTCTTTAAAATGCTCTAAATGCTTTTTTATTCGAGTGTCTAAAGATTCGTCACTTAAAAAAATCTTAATGGTAGGTTGCGTTGGGGAGTTTCTAATTTCAGATCTAAATGGCAACATAATTAAATAGTTTTGAAGTTATATAACATAAAATTATTAACGCAATAGCTTAAAGTTAAGCATTTTATTAATACCTTTTAAGTAAATTTTTAAAATGAGTAAAAGGCGAATAGACATTTTAAATAGATTAATATCTAAAATAGAGTCGCATATACCTAAAAAAGATATTAAAAACAATGCGATTTCAAAAGCTGATATTGGTTGGCAATTAGACCATTCTTTAAAAGTTATAAATGGTGTTTGTAACATTATGTTAAAAACAAAACCTGAAAAGTATACAAGAGACTTTAATATGATGCGAAGTATTTTATTCCCATTATGTTATATCCCAAGAGGGAGAGCAAAAGCACCTAAAATAGTTATCCCACCAGATGTTATTTTAGAGGAGGAATTAACAAGTCAATTACAAGAGGCTAAAATTAATGTTGAAAAAACAAAATCGCTTCCAGAAAAATCTCATTTTAGGCATCATGTTTTTGGAATGCTTTCAAAAAAGCAAACGCTTCGTTTCCTTGAAATTCACACCAAACATCACTTAAAAATTGTTGATGATATTTTGAAGTAAATACTTTCTATTCTAGAAGCTTCAATTTAGCCAAATCATGAAAAAAGAAATTCTTTTCTTCATTCATTGAAACGAATAAACCATTAGGGTATTTATTGCCTAAAGCTTTAGTAGTAACTTCGCAACCATCTGTTCCTAAAGTGCCTAAATTAAGCTCTTTTATAAAAGTATTAGTTTCTAAATTAAAAATATTAAAAGTGCCTGCTTGTTGATTTGAAACAATTAAAAACGATTTATCATCATATTTAGCAATAGCTATTCCCTCAATATCTCGTTTAAAATATTGACCTCCAAAACAGAGAATTTCTTTATCGCCATCCGAGGGTTCTGCATGATATTTACGAATGCAATGCATCTCATCAGAATAATATATAATACCAGCTTCGTCATCAACAGCAATAGCTTCAATTTCTTTTTTACCGCTAAACTTCCCAAACTTTCTAACCAATTTAGAATGTATCCCTAAACTATCTGATTTAATCAAATACTGGTATAAGTAGTTATTTTCTGGACCTGTTTTTCTTCCAACAATAGCATATAAATTATTATCTTTTGGCGATTTATATATAGCAACACCCATTGGCAAATTTGCATCTAACTCCGTAGCATCAGAAAAAACTGGAAACCCTCCATTGTCTAATGGTTTCATATCTGGAACAGAAAATAACCTGATTTTTTGACGTTCTCGTTCTGTAAAAACAATAACATCCGTTTTACTAGAATCGTTGAGTTTAAAACCGTATTCCAAATCGATATTATTAGGACGTTTAAAACCTTTAATAGTCTTTTCCTGAATTATTTTCCCATCTAAATCGAAAGCATAAATTGCTCCTTCTGTATTTTTATCTGTACCGAAAATAATACTTTTTGAAGCATCTTTTGGATTAACCCAAATCGCTGGATCATCGGTATCATGTAACGTACTTTCTGTAATTACATCTGGCGAAATCTCGGGCAATTTCTTATTGCAAGATATCACCAGAAGAATTACAAAAATTAGCGAATTTTTCATTTAAATATTATTGCTTTGTCCTTTTAAATAAATCGTATTTTAAACCAAAAGTAATACGTCTTCCGTAAAACTCTACTTGCTGGGTTCTAGCTTTTACACCCTGAAAATAACGTAAAGGTTGGTCTGTAATATTATTCAAATCAAAATAAACACGAACTACATCACTTATTGCAAAAGACGCATTGAAGTCTAAGAAAAATTGCTCATCATAATATCTGTCTTCAAAAGCATTTCCACCAATTTCATCAATGTAAGCATTTGACAAATTAGCTGATAAACGTAAATTTAATTTTTTGCCTCCATAGGCCAAAGATCCGTTGAACATATTTGGTGCCGTTCCTGGTAAATCTAAATCTGTGCGTTCGTCTCCATCTTCATTTCTAATACCATCTGCACTAGATGTTAAATACGTATAGTTTAAAAATATGCTGAAGTTTTTAGCAAAACCTGGAAGGAAATCTAATTGACGTTGAAATGAAAACTCAGCACCTGTTACACTGGCGTTATCACCATTTTGGGGTTGAAAAGCATCAAAACCTGTTGCCGCATCTTGAAATTGGAATGTATAAATAAAATCTTCAATCCTTTTATGAAATACACCTCCTGAAATAATACCAACACTTTTAAAATAATGCTCTGCCATTAAATCGAAACCCATTGATTTTGTTGCACTTAATTCTGGGTTACCAAAACTAACTTCTTCATCCTCATTTGCTACGTTTCTAAATGGAACTAAATCTATATAGTTTGGTCTTGCTAGCGTGTTTGTCCATGCGAAACGTAACACCGTATTTGGATTAAAATTATATTTAAAATGAACACCTGGTAAAATATTCACATAAGAGTTATCTTCATTGATTTCGCCTGAAGCAGCCTCATCAAAATCGCCGTCGTCATCAAAAACAACAAGATTACCAGTAGTTTCTATTTCTGTATTTTCAACACGCACACCGGCAAGTAGAGATAACTTATCTGATAATTGTTGATTTATCATTGCATAACCTGCGTAAACATCTTCTTTTACAAGATAATTTCCAGGTAAAAATTCTTCAACTAACAGTTCATTTTCAAAAGAAGCTTCATTAAATAAATCTAACGTACCTAAATATTCAGGATCTACATATGCCCCAGCAATATATTTACTACCCGCTAAATAATCATTATCTGTTTTATCAACTAACGGTAAGTTAATCATGCTATCAAAAAAACTATTTGTAGGTTCAAACTCAAAAAAATCATTATCTCTATCCTTCTCTTTAAACCTTAAACGTCCACCAAACTTAACAAAACCCTCTCTATCGTTTACTAAACTTAAAGGCATTTTAAAATTAGCAAAAAAGTTATAGTCTTTTTCTTCAGTAAACTGGTTTTCCTCAGTAATTCCATTTAATGTATATCGACTTAAAAGGACATCGCTTGAGTTTGCTGGAATAATTAATGGAAATCTTTGATTTGCAAAATCGGTAGTGAATGGAATTGGATCTCCCCCAGCAGTTTCTTCCAATTCATATTCAATGTAGCGTTCATTTAAACGTTCTTCTGATGCGCTTGCAAAAGATGCTAACCAATCAAACTCCATATTCCCAAATAAGTGCTCGCCACCCAAACTATAGTTTTGCATGCGTTGGTCTTCCAAACGTGTGTTTTGATTTCTATTATTATCAATACCGCCTTTAGTTTGTCTTCTTATTTCACCTTGATAGCCAATAATATCCTCGGTACCATCTTCAAAAATAGGTTCTATAGAACGATAACGTAGTCTGAAACGGTTTTCGCGATCGTCTCTCCAGTTATACATTGTTTTTAAGAATAATTTATTATTAGCATTAAAAGTATAATCAAGATTTGCTGAAAAACTTCTTCTAATACGTTGTACTAAATATGTTCTAATATCCGATTCTTCAACAAACGGGTTAACATCAATATCATCTCCCGTAATCGGACTTTCAGCTTCATTTACCCATTCTGCTTCCACATTATCTGAACCAAAATCTGTATCGTTAAATGATGCAGCAACCATCCATCCAAATTTACCGTTTTTAGTTCTATCTCCCATTAAAAATGAACCGTTAACAATACGTTTGTTTGTAATGAAATTTACACCAGACCCCAGTGTTGTAGATATTCTAAATCCTTCTGGAGATGTTCTAGTTACCAAATTTACAGAGCCACCTAAAGCATCGGCATCCATATCTGGTGTTACAGCTTTGTTAACTTCAATAAGCTGAATCATATCCGCGGGGATTAAATCCATCTGTACATTTCTATTATCACCTTCTGCAGACGGTATACGACTTCCATTTAACGTTACCGAGTTTAACTGTGGTGCTAAACCACGAACGATGATATTTCGTGCTTCACCTTGATCTACCTGCATAGTTATACCTGGAATACGTTTAACAGCGTCTCCAATATTTGCATCTGGAAATTTACCTATTTGATCTGTAGATACTACATTTGTAATATTCTGTTTGTTTTTTTGAGTATTTAAGGCTTTTGCTTGCCCGCTATTATAACCATTAATAACTACACCATCAAGCTCTAACGCTTCTGGCATTATAATAATAGTTACAGATACTGTTTTATCTGGCTCTACTACCACATCCTTTGTAGTTGTTGCATAACCCAAGTAATTTACCTTTATTGTTTGTGTTCCAACAGGAACATCAACAATTAAAAAGTTTCCATCTTCATCAGAAATAGTTCCTTTATTTAAAGATTCAATTAAAATATTACTGAAAGGCACTTTTAATCCATTATCATCAATTATAACGCCTTGAATGTTTCCTTCTTGAGATAGTGCTATAAAAGAGAAAAGTAAAGTAAATAGTGTTGTTAAAACGTAATTTTTTTTCATCATTTTTGTTGGTTAATTAATTTATTCGAAATAACAAAAATGATTAAAGAAGTCTTTTAAGGGGTTTTTAAATTACCGTTATTAATACATAAAAAATACCCCTAATTGATAATTACTTAACATTAAATAAAACTTTGCTAAATATTGATTTTAAAATATGAAATAAAAAAAAAGCCCTTTCTGAAAAAACAGAAAGGGCCTTATTATTTTAAGAAATGTTTTTATTAAACCTCAAAAGGTACAACAGAAACATAAGATTTGTTATCCTTTTTCTTAGTAAATTTTACTACACCATCAACATAAGCGTGTAATGTGTGATCTTTTGAAGAATAAACATTTTCACCAGGGTGATGTGTATTTCCTCTTTGTCTAACGATAATGTTTCCAGCTAAAGCTGCTTGACCACCAAAAATCTTAACACCTAAGCGTTTCGATTCTGATTCTCTACCGTTTTTCGAACTTCCGACTCCTTTTTTATGTGCCATTGTCTTAAGTTTTTATATTGTTAAACTTAGTGTTAGCTATTAAGCTTTACCACCATCTAATTCGTCTTGCCATTTTTTAAGCTCATCCCATTTGCCATCAGCAGCTAATTTAGCTTGTGCTGGCCATGTATCTGTTACGTGGTTTCCACGAACACCTGCAATGATTTCTGAAATTTTAGCTGGTTTTGCTTTTGCTAAATCAGCAAATGTTGCAATTCCTGCTTCAACTAAAGTTGATGCTATTTTTGGACCAATACCTTCAATTTTCTTTAAATCGTCAGCTTTTCCTGTTGCTTTTTTAGGAGCAGCCTTTTTTGGTGCCGCTTCTACTTTAGGCGCAGTTACTTTTGCTTCTGCTTTTGGTTCAGCTTTTTTAGTTTCTTTCTTCGGAGCTGCTTTTTTAGCTCCAGAAGCAGCAATGCTCTCAATTACGATTTCTGTTAAAGATTGTCTGTGCCCGTTTTTTACACGGTAACCTTTACGTCTTTTCTTTTTGAAAACTATCACTTTATCACCTTTAAGGTGCTTTAAGACTTTTGCTCCTACTTGAGCTCCGTCTATAGCCGGGGCGCCTACAGTTACTTTGTCACCATCTCCAACTAAAAGAACATTATCGAAAGAAACTTTCTTACCTTCTTCAGTTTGTAAACGGTTAACAAAAACTCTTTGGTCTTTTTCAACTTTGAATTGATGCCCTGCTATCTCTACAATTGCGTACATAGCGTAACGTTTTTATTAATTAATCTGTTAAAAAAATGAGTGCAAATATACTCCTAATTAATTAATCTACAAACGTTTTATTTATTTTGAGGCATATTTCTGCTTATTTTAAAAAGTTGCATCACTGTTAATGTAGAGACTATTGTTGTTGCAAAACCCATAATAGCAACAATAAAGGTTATTAAGCCAGCATTAATATTAAAACCCCCATTCATAGAATTTAGTAATTCTGGAAGAAAAGCTGCGTTTAGTTCTGTAGAATAGACCAAGAAAAATAAGGTAAAAACTACCGTGGCAATACTACCTGTAATCATACCAGTTTTAAAACCATCTGCATATGAAAACGTGTCTGCGTATCTTAATTTATAAATGCGAATAACTTCGTAAATGCCAAAAGCGGTAATTACTGCATTAAAAAAACTAAATACTGGATTTGTATGTAAATTAAACAAAGCTAAAAGTAAAAAGTAAGCGATTAATACGGCGCTTGTAACAAGTCCAAATCGTATTGCCATTGTTATATTTTTCATGATAATTGAATTAATTTAGTTATAGTTTTAATCTTATTTGCTCCATTAAAATACTTAATAACTTCCAATTTTTTAACAAAAAAACCATAAAACTTATTTATGAAACTACTGTTAACAGTTATATTTTGTAATTTTGTTAGTATAAAACTGTAAAACATTTCAAAATGAAAATCATAAAAAATATCCTAAGTTTATTATTAATTGCTACTGTTATTTTCAGTTGCAAAAACGAAGTTAAACCTGAAGTTAAGACTGTTGAAGCAGAAGCAGTAAAAGAATTAGACCCAAACGCTACTTATGCGAAAGCAGAATTTACAATTGATGGAATGACTTGCGAAATTGGATGTGCTGCAACTATTCAAAAAAAGATTTCTAAAATGGAAGGTGTAAAATCTGCTAAAGTAAATTTTGATAAAAAATTAGCTATGGTAGAGTATGATGAGGCAAAAGTAACGCCTACTCTACTAACAGAAACAGTTACCAAAGTAGCAGATATATACTCTGTTTCTAACATGAAAACTGTAGACTCTTTTACAACTAAAAAAGCATGTGCTGCAGATTGTAACAAAGCATGTTGTGCAAATAAAACCGAAGCTGAAAAAAAAGCTTGTGCCGCAGATTGTAAAATGGCATGTTGCAGCAAAGAAAAAGAAGCTTAATTTAAATTATAAAAAATTATATAGCCTTTCAGTTTTGAAAGGCTTTTTTTATTTCCATTTTAAAGTTTCCATAATATGGATAATATCTTTTTGAAGATAGTTTGCTGCTGGTAAAATAGAATCGTAATTAGGTTTTGCTTTGAAATACACTGAACCTGTTAAAAAATGATTAACACTATCTGTTACATAAAACTGTGCTGGCGAAGCTACATCTCCTTTTACTTCAGATAGCACTCCATAAACTTTTCGCTCACTATTTTCATAAGGATAAGCTGGAATTTCATCAGCTTTCTTAGTATGTTCTAATGTAAATTTTTGAGCATCTCTTAAAAAATCTTTCAAATTCTTTTCATCACTACCTATAGCTTTATAAGTTAAAAAAATAGTCCCATTTAATAGTGGATACTCTAAATTAACTCCGTAGCTTTCTGTAGGCGCTTTTAAGTTTTTTGCCTGTACATTGGTTGCAAGTAGGTTTTTTTCAAAGGCAAAAGGTAATTCTAAATTTATGCTAGTATAAATAGCTTTAGGATAATCTAATCTTAATTCTGCCTTTGGCTTCGGCACATAGTCTTCATCTCCACATGAGAAAAACAAAAAAGCATATAAGAATAAAAAGCTTTTAAAGTAGTATGACAGGTTAGTTTTCAAAATTATCAAGTTTTACATTATTCTTTAATACATCTTATACCTACACCAAGTAAAATAGAATTGTCTGAATACATAATAGTTGGCTCATTAAAGAGTTGCACCCATCTTCTTGTTAAAGATGAATTAATTTCGCCATTACTAACATTAGATGTTCCTAAACTAGAAATTATTTCTGATGCAGTGGCTGTGCCTCCGGCAGCAACGTATCCATTTGGTAAAGCATTAAAATTAACAATATTTGTACCACTACTGGAAGAGTCTAACCAACCAATAGTTGATTTTAAAGCTGTAGCTTCTTCTCCAGAATTACCACTATTACTTAAATAATTTTCTAACTCAATAAAATCTTGTTCAGAAGGTATGCGCCATCCCTTAGGAGCTAATTTACCACTTTCAATAGCAAAGTGATTATACATGGCTCCGTAAAAATCAAAAGGTAATTCGTTCGTATAAACACCATTTAAATCTGATGTTTCAGCCCATTGATATAATGGCTTTTGGTCATTTAAACTGCCCCAATCCATACCAAAAGCCCACTCGGTTATTGGAGTGCCATCGTTTAACTTGGTGGTTTTTAAATTTTCAAGCATCCAAACTTGATGTCCAATGGTTATGGTGCTATATATATTTCCATCAATATCAGCAACAGTTTGGTCTACATTTTTTGTACCATTCTCATCATCATTGTTTGAGCAAGAAAAAAAGACTAATAAAAATAATAATGCAGAATATTTAACTTGCTTCATTTTAGAATTTCGAATTATAAATTACAATATGGTGAATTTTATCAACTTAATCCTTTTTTTATCCATTGCCTCAATAGTAAAAACGTAATTTTCGAAATTTATTTTGCTATTTAACTTAGGGAAGCTTCCTGAAATTTCTAAAACGAAACCTGCTATAGTTTCTGCTTCACCTTTGTTTTCTTCAAAAATTGCACCATCTTCTAGTTTAATAATTTTATAAAAATCTTTTAAAGCTGTTTTACCTTCAAAAACATAATTATTTTCATCTAATTTAGAATACGTTAAATCTTCATCATCAAACTCATCACTAATATCGCCTACAATTTCTTCAATAATATCTTCTAAAGAAATTAAACCAGAAGTTCCTCCGTACTCATCAACTACAACAGCTAAATGCACTTTCTTTTCTTGGAATTCTGCCATTAAATCGTCTAGCTTTTTATTTTCAGGTACAAAGAAAGGTTCACGTATTAGCTTCACCCAATTGAATTGCTTTCTATCTATGTACGGTAATAAATCTTTAACATAAAGAATCCCTTTTACCTTATCTATATTATCTTCATAAACAGGAATCCTGGAGTAGCCATTAGATACAATTTCTGATATAATTTCTGAATATTTTTGATCTACATTTAAGGCGAAAATATCAATTCTTGGGCGCATTACTTGTTTGGTATCCGTATTGCCAAACGATACAATTCCTTGTAAAATTTTATGTTCTTCTTTTGTAGTATCTTCCTCGCTTGTAAGCTCCAAAGCTTGGGATAGTTGATCGACACTTAAATTAGATTTTTGCCTACCTAATTTATTATGAATTGCCAAAGTTACACTTCGCATTGGCAAACTAATTGGCGACAAAACAACATCTAAAACACGTAATGGGTAAGCCATAAAACTAGCAAATTTCAAGTTGTTCCTACTGGCATAAATTTTAGGTAGTATTTCTCCAAAAAGTAAAATTAAAAAAGTAACAATTATAACTTCAATAGCAAACTGAAGTATTGGGTTGGTAATACTTTCAAATAAATCTGTACCCAAATAGGCAAACAAAATTACTATGGCTATATTTATAAAATTATTTGCAACTAAAATAGTGGCCAATAACTTTTTAGGACGCTCTAACAACTTTGATAATATTTGAATAGGTCTTGGTTGATCTTCTAAACCCTCTTCTATATCGGTTTTAGACAACGAGAAAAGAGCTACCTCTGCACCAGAAATAAGTGCCGAACATATTAAGAGAAAAAAAAGCAGTAAGTAACCAAAAGCAAATGAAAAATCAATTGCCAATAAAAAGGTTTTAAAACTGGAAGGGTCAGGATCCAAGTACTATGGTTTTAGTTAAACATAGTATTCTCGATTTAAAATCTAGAATAACATTAAAATGGGAGATCATCGTTATCATCTTTAACAGGTTCGGGGGCAACTTTTTTATTCTCTGCTGGTTTTTGAGCGCCTTGACTTATAGCTGCATTATTTTCACTTTCATTTTTAGTTGACAAAAAAGTAAAATCGTTACATTGAATCTCTGTTGAATACCTATCATTGCCTTTATCATCCGTCCACTTTCTGGTTTTCAATCTACCTTCAATATATACTTTGTCGCCTTTACTTAAATACTTCTCACAAATTTCAGCACCTTTATTTCTAACTACAATATTATGCCACTCGGTATTGGTAATACGCTCGTTAGTTTGTTTGCTTACATAAGTTTCGCTGGTAGCAATAGGAAAACGCCCAACACAGCCACCTCCCTCAAAATAATGCATTTTAACATCATCTCCTAAATTCCCAATAAGCATTACTTTATTTAATGTGCCTGACATAATGTGTTTTTTTAAGAAGGCAAAAATAAATAATTGCTCTTCATTTCTTTAAAATTAATAAAAAAATATGATTGTTAATACCAAACTATTAGAAATTAAATTCTTCAATAAAATTTCCTATTAAAATGGGCACCGCAAATTCTTGTGCTTTAGATACTGGCACACCTTCAATGGGAAGTTGTTTTGTATTGATAATCCAAAACTTAGTATATAAATGTTGGTGAGATAATTTGTGTACTAACAACTCCTTATTATATAAAGAATATTCAAAAGGCATATCATTCAACAATTTGTGATTCTCTACTGCTTTTTCAAAAGATTCTATTTTCAATTCATTTTTCGTTTCAATTAAAGGAAACTGATATAAGTTTTGCCAAATTCCTTTTCCCTCCCGCTTTTCTAAAATTGTTTTACCATCTTCAGAGACAAATACTAAAAAATTGAAATACTTCTTTTTTGCTTTTGCAGATTTGATTTTAACTGGTAATTCGTGAATTTTATTTTTATTGAAAGCAATACAACTATTGTTTAACGGACATATATGACAATATGGGTTTTTGGGCTTGCATTGAGTAGCACCAAACTCCATAATGGCTTGATTAAATTCAGCCGGATTATCTTTATCAATTAATTCTTGCGCTAGAGCTTTAAACTCTTTCGGCCCTTTTGTAGAGTTTATGGGAGTACATACACCAAAATAACGCGATAAAACTCTGTATACGTTACCATCAACAACAGCCGCTACTTCATTAAAACAAATAGATGCTATAGCACTTGCTGTATAGTCACCAACACCTTTTAACTTTAAAAGGTCTTTATAATTGTCAGGAAACGTTCCTTTAAGCTCTGAAGCAACATACTTAGCTGATGCATGTAAATTTCTAGCTCTAGAGTAATACCCTAAACCTTGCCAGAGTTTTAGCACGTCACTTTCATCTGCTTTAGCTAGATCAAAAACCGTTGGAAATTTGCCAACAAAAGCTTGGTAATATGGTAAGCCTTGTTTTACCTGAGTTTGTTGCAAAATAATTTCAGACAACCAAATACAATAAGGCTCTTGGGTTTCTCGCCACGGAAGATTTCGCTTATTATTTGAATACCAGTGTATTAAGGTTTTTGAAAATATCATCAATTCATTTAATCGAGGAAACAAAAATAAACGTTTATTATATTAAATTTTAGTGAATTAGGTTTGAAATATTGAATATTAAATGCATATATTTGCATCCCTTTTATAATTATATAGTAACAAAAAAATAAAATATTAAAAATGACGAAGGCTGATTTAGTAGCAAAAATTTCTGATAAATTAGGAATTGAAAAAGGAGATGTTCAAGCAACTGTTGAAACATTTATGGAAGAAGTAAAAACTTCTTTAGAAAGTGGAGATAATGTATACTTAAGAGGTTTTGGAAGCTTCATTATTAAAACTAGAGCTGAAAAAACCGGTAGAAATATTTCTAAAAATACGACTATAAAAATTCCAGCTCATAATATCCCTGCATTTAAACCTGCAAAAGTATTTGTTGAAGGTGTAAAAACGAATGTAGACGTTAAATAAAAACATAAAAAGAATTATTAATTAAAAAAAGACACTATTTATGCCAAGTGGTAAAAAACGTAAAAGACATAAGGTAGCGACGCATAAGCGTAAAAAACGTAGACGCGCTAACCGTCACAAAAAGAAAAAATAAATCGAAAAAGTAGTTAGACTAGCTACTTTTTTTGATTTTAAAAAGTAAACGTTCTTTGAAATGAGTTCACTAAAATTTCACACTTAAACAAGTGCTTTTTGAACTCCACGGATTTAAAAATCCTGTGAAGTCTATTAATAAATTATTTATAGACAAATAATGTATAATCCATCTGTTACACTTAACAATGTAATGGAATTAAAATTAACTAAATGGATAAAGAATTGATCATTAGATCTAGTTCCGAAGAAGTTGATTTTGCCTTATTAAAAGATGGAAAACTTATTGAATTACAGAAAGACGAAGATGGTAATAACTTTTCGGTTGGTGATGTGTTTATAGCCAAAATACGAAAAGCTGTTCCTGGACTAAATGCTGCATTTGTTAATGTAGGATATGAAAAAGATGCATTTTTGCATTATCATGATTTAGGGCCAAAACTTCCTTCTCTTTTAAAATTCACAAAACGTGTAAGCACAGGTAAACTAAAAGATTTTTCTTTAAAAAATTTCCCATTTGAAAAAGACATTGATAAAAACGGCAAAATTGCCGATGTCTTAAAATCAAATCAGTCGCTATTAGTACAAATAGTAAAAGAACCTATATCAACCAAAGGGCCTAGAATTAGCTCTGAGCTTTCTATTGCCGGAAGATATATAGTTTTAGTTCCTTTTTCTAGTCGTATTTCTATTTCTCAAAAAATAGAAGATCGTGAAGAAAAAGACCGATTAAAACGGTTGGTTAAAAGTATCACACCTCAAGGGTTTGGTATTATTGTTCGTACTGTAGCACAAGGCAAAAAAGTAGCTGAACTAGATAAAGATTTACAAAATTTGCTTAGTCGTTGGACGGCAATGTGTAAAAAGCTACACAGAGCGCATCATCCTACCAAAGTTTTAGGAGAAATGAATAAAGCCTCGTCAATTTTACGAGACATATTTAATGATACCTTTACTGGAATTACAGTAGACGATGAAACGCTTTATTATCAAATTAAAGATTACGTGCAAGAAATTGCGCCAGAAAAAGAATCAATAGTTAAATTGTATCAGTCTAAAAATCCAATTTTTGAAAAATTTGGAATTGAAAGACAAATAAAAACCTCATTTGGAAAAACTGTTTCTATGGCTAAAGGTGCCTATTTGGTAATTGAACATACCGAAGCATTGCATGTTATAGATGTAAACAGTGGCAACAGATCTAACAAAGCCAATAACCAAGAGGATACAGCATTAGAAGTTAACTTAATCGCAGCTACAGAAATGGCTCGTCAATTACGCTTGCGTGATATGGGCGGTATTATTGTAGTAGATTTTATAGACATGACCAATGCTGCCAATAGGCAAAAGCTCTTTAATCATCTTCGTGATGAAATGAAAGATGATAGAGCAAAACATAAAATATTGCCGCCAAGTAAATTTGGATTGATACAAATTACAAGACAACGTGTTAGACCAGAAATGGAGATTAAAACGCGCGAGGAAAATCCAGACGCTATTATCAATGGTTCTGAAATTGAAGCACCAATAGGTTTGGTGCAAAAAATAACACAAGACTTAGAGAGACTATTAAAAAAAGACTACAAAAAGATGACTTTAAACACACATCCTTTTATAGCTGCCTTTTTAACTAAAGGTATTCCATCTGTTCGTTCTAAATGGTTTTTAGAACATAAAAAATGGGTAAAAATTTTACCAAGAGATGCTTACACATACTTAGAATATCATTTTTTTGATAAAGATGGTAATCAAATTAAATAATTAAAAAACCCGCTACTTTTTTAAAGTTAGCGGGTTTTTGTTTTATAATACAATTAAGGCGCAGGATTAGGAATGACCTGATGTACTGCATCAATCTGTTTTAAAACTTCATCAGTTAAAAAAATATCAATACTAGCAATATTTTCTTTCAGCTGTTCTAACTTAGTAGCCCCAATGATTGTGCTAGTAACAAAGGGGCGCTGACTAACAAAAGCTAAACTCATTTGTGCTAAACTCATGTTGTTATCTTTAGCAATTTTTAAATATTTATTTGCAGCTTCAGTAGCTTTATCACCACTATATCTCGCAAATCGTGGAAACAATTTAAGACGTGCATTATCCTCTGCTGTACCTTTTATATATTTTCCAGATAGCACACCAAATGCCATTGGCGAATATGCTAGTAAACCAACATTTTCTCTTAAAGATACTTCTGCTAAATCGGTTTCAAAAGTTCTGGTTAACATTGAATAAGCATTTTGTATAGTTGCTACTCTTGGTAAATTATGGTGTTTTGATTCTTCTAAATAACGCATAGTTCCCCAGGAGTTTTCATTAGAAATACCAATGTTTCTAATTCTTCCTGCTTTTATTTCAAGATCTAAACTGTGAAGAATTTCATTAAAATTATCTTTCCACTCATTGTCTAGTTTAAAATTTCTAACGCCAAATCGATTAGTATCACGTTCTGGCCAATGCAGTTGGTATAAATCTATATAATCGGTTTGAAGTCTTTTTAGCTCTAAATCGATAGCTTCTTTAATTGCACTTGGTCTAAACCCAGTGGTTCTGATATGTGCTGTATAATCGCCACCTCCAGCAATTTTAGACGCTATAACAACTTTATCTCTATTACCAGATTTCTTTAACCATGTTCCAATAATTTCACTGGTTCTTCCACTAGTTTCAGCTGTTGCTGGTACTGGATATAACTCTGCAGTATCAATAAAGTTAACACCTTTATCAAATGCATAATCCATTTGCTGGTGTCCTTCGGCTTCGGTATTTTGGTTTCCCCAAGTCATTGAGCCTAAACATATTTTACTAACTTTTATATCGGTATTTGGTAAGGTTGTATATTTCATGTAATTTTTTGAACAAATTTAAAAGATAAAAACCTTTTAAAGAATAATTCTCTAAAAGGTTTTTATGATTACACTATCAAATAAAACGATAGGTGAATTTTAGGGTATTTTTGATATTTAATTTTCGTTTAAGAGTTTAGAAAGTTCATCTAATTTTGGTGTTAAAATAACCTCAATACGTCTGTTTTTAGCTTTACCTTCCGGAGTATCATTAGTAGCAACTGGTGCAAATTCTCCTCGTCCTGCAGCTGTTAAATTCTCAGCATTTATATTCGCATTTTCTCTTAAAATATTTACAATGGAAGTGGCTCGTTTTGTAGACAAATCCCAGTTACTTGTTAAAGTTCCATTACCTTTATATGGCACATTATCTGTATGACCCTCTATTAAAACTGCAATGTCTGGATTATCTCCTAATACATTTCCTAGCTGCTGCACAGCTCTTCTTCCCTCATTTCCTACTGCCCAACTACCCGAACCGAATAATAACTTATTCTCCATAGATACATATACTTTACCATCACGTTGTTCTACAGTTAATCCTTTACCTTCAAAATCTGTTAAGGCTCTTGAAATTGCATTTTTTAATGCTGTCATTGCAGCATCTTTTGAAGCGATAACACTTTCTAATTCTGCTACGCGGTTAGAACGATCTTCTAATTCTTTTTTAAGTTTTTCTAGTCTTGCGTTTTCTGTAGCTAAAGCTTGTTCTTTTGCTTCTAATTGCGCTAATAATTCTCTATTTTTTTGAGAATTAGCAGCTATAGCAGCAGAACTGTTTTTCTCTAAGGCATCATAAGATGCTTTTAAATTATCATAATTTGATTTGGTTGCATTATAGTCGGCCTGTAACTTATCACGCTCTAAAACAGCTTCTTCGTATGCAGATTTCAATTGTTTTAATTCGTTCTGTGCTGCCGTTTTGGCTTTAGACAATACATCGTTTTCATCAGAGAGTTTTCTGTTTTCTTGTTTTAAATTAGCATATTTATCCTCTAATTCTTTATACACTTTTGGGGACACACAAGAGGTTATTAAAACCAATGTTATTAATAAAAATGAAATGTTTTTAATCATGTTAGGTTTATTTATATTCAAGTTCTATTTATTTATTTCTACTAGTATTGGACAGTGATCGCTATGTACAGCGTCCGAGAGTATAACGGCTCTTTTTATGTTTTCTTGTAAAGGTTCTGAAACCATTGCATAATCTAATCGCCAACCTTTGTTATTTGCTCTAGAATTAGCACGATAACTCCACCAGCTATATTGTTGTTTTTCAGGGTTTAAATATCTAAATGAATCTATAAAACCATTGTCTATAAAACGCCCTATCCATTCTCTTTCAATAGGTAAAAACCCAGAGACACCTTTCATTTTTGGATTGTGAATATCAATTTCTTCGTGACATATATTATAATCTCCACAAATAATAAGATTTGGAATATCCTTTTTTAAGTTATTTATATACTCCTGAAACATATCCATATATTCCAATTTATGATTTAAACGGGCATCATTTGTACCTGAGGGCAAATACAAACTCATAACGGAAAAACCATCAAAATCCACTCGGATATTACGTCCTTCAAAATCCATCGATTCAATACCTGTGCCATATTCCACATGATTAGGTTCAATTTTACTTAAAACAGCAACACCACTATATCCCTTTTTTTGCGCACTAAACCAGTAATTATAGTTATAGCCTGCTTCCTCAAACAAACTTAAATCTAGTTGCTCTTTCATTGCCTTAATTTCTTGCAAACAAACCACATCTGGATTTGCTGCTTTTAGCCAATCTATAAACCCTTTGTTTAGAGCTGCTCGGATACCATTTACATTATAGGATATAATTTTCATGCTTCTTTTTATAATTATAAGATCTTATCTGTCTAGAGATTATAAGTTTTTTAAAAAACTATATTCATTTTAGCTAAAATAAATAATGCGTTACTTTTACACTATTATTTTAAACCTCTTTTAACGAAAAGTATTAACAAAATATTTTAAGCTTTTTGTAGTTTAATTACCTGATGAAGTATATTATTACTTTTACGCTTTTCTTTATTGGTTTTTGTGGGTTTTCGCAAAACCAAACATCTAACTACAAAACTATAAAAGTTGCTGTAAACGATACCATTCTTATAGATAGTGTGAGTATTAACTCAAGTTGGTTTTCAATTAAAAAAAAGAATAATATTACTATTGATTCTACTTTTTACAAGGTTGATTTTGGTAAAGCTCTTTTAACGTTTAAGAAGCCTATTGAAACAGATTCTGTAATAATAAATTATTTAAAATTTCCAGACTTTCTAACCAAAACTTACAAGCAATTAGATGATAATATTATAGTTAAGAATACAGATAATATTCAAAAACTATATCAATTATCTCAAGCTAATGACAAAAAAAACTTTATCCCTTTTGATGGCTTAACAACATCAGGAAGTATTTCGCGTGGTGTAACTATTGGCAATAATCAAAACTCAGTTTTAAACAGTGAATTAGACCTTCAAATTACTGGAAAACTGAATGATAAAGTTTCTTTGAGAGCATCCATTCAAGATGCTAATATTCCGCTGCAAGAAAGTGGCTATTCACAACGATTAGATGAGTTCGACCAAGTTTTTATTGAGCTATTCAGCGACAAATGGAATATTCGTGCCGGAGATATCGATTTACAAAATAACCACTCCTATTTTGCTCAATTCTCTAAACGCGTACAAGGGTTGTTAGTTAATGTAAACTTAGGTGAAGAAAGCACTAAAACTAATTTATTTGCTGCTGGAGCTTTGGTTCGTGGGCAGTTTACCACAAGCCAGTTTATTGCTCAAGAAGGCAACCAAGGCCCTTATAAATTACAAGGACCAAACGGCGAGTTATTTGTTTTAATCGTTTCTGGTAGTGAAACAGTTTATGTTAACGGTGTTGCAGTAAAACGAGGAGAAGACCAAGATTATATAATTGATTATAATGCGGGAGAAATCATTTTTAATTCCACGTATCCTATAACTTCAGAAATGCGTATTACTGTAGATTATCAATTTAGTGAACGAAATTATTCTAGATTAGTTGCTTATGGGGGGACACGTATTGAAAGTGATAAGCTAAATATTGGAGTTTCAATATACTCTGAGAATGATGCTAAAAATCAACCTTTACAACAAAATCTATCAGAAGAACAAGTTGCAATTTTAGCCAATGCTGGAGATGACAGAGCGCAAATGGTGGCTCCATCAGAAGTTCAAGAATCTTTAAACGAAAACAGAATTTTATACAGAAAAGAACTTATTGGCGGCATTGAGGCTTTTGTTTTTTCAAATAATCCAGATGATGAATTATTTAGAGTCACCTTTACAAGAGTTGGACCAAATCAAGGAGATTATAATTTAAGTAACATCAATGCCATTAACAATATATATGAGTTTGCCGGTTTAAACCAAGGTGAATATGCTCCAGTTGTGCAGCTTGTTGCACCAACTAAACTTCAACTTGCTGTTATAAATGGAACTTATAAACCTTCTGAGAAAACAAATATTAATTTTGAGGCTGCTGCCAGTAAAAATGATTTAAACTTATTTTCTAATTTAAATGATGATGATAATAATGGTTTTGCCGGTAAATTAAATATCAAACAACTTATTGTTAAAAATGATAGTCTTTGGAATATTAATGCTGTTTTTGATAGCGATTATATTAGTGATGACTATAGAAACATTGAAGGCTTATATAACCCAGAATTTAATCGTGATTGGAATCTGGATTTGAATAACTTAAACGGCATTGGGAACAACCTTGGAAACCAATTACTTTTAAATTCAGGATTTCAAATTTTTCATCCTAAAAAAGGGGTTATTAATTATCGATTTGAACATCTAAATTTTTCTGATGGTTTTAATGGAAATAGGCATGTTACGAGGGCAAATCTTCAATTCAATAATTTAAGTATCATCTCAAATTCTAGTTTTTTAAATGCTAACTCTACAGTAAATAATTCAACTTTTATAAGATCGCATAACACTGTTGCCTATGGCATGAAAAATAGTTGGTTAGGAACAAAAATAGCTATTGAGGACAATGAACAAAGAGAAATAGCCACTCAAGAATTAACACCTTTAAGTCAGAAATTTAAATCTTACGAACTGTTTTTGGGAGTTGGAGATAGCACCAAAATATTTGCTGAAATAGGTTATAAAAACAGAGTAAATGATAGTATTAGAAATAACGAATTACAAAAAGTAAATACTTCAAACACCTTTTATTTAAATGCTAAACTGGTTCAAAATAAAAATACCAATTTATCTATTTATGCTAATTATAGAACACTTGACAATGAAGACGATACGGTTGATGATGAGCGTTCTATAAATTCCAGAATACAATACAACCAAAAACTGTTTAAACAAATTATACTTTGGAATACTATTTTTGAAACTAACTCGGGTACACTACCACAACAGGATTTCACCTATGTTGAAGTAGAAGCAGGCCAAGGTACTTACACTTGGAATGATTACAACGAAAATGGGATTCAAGAACTCGAAGAGTTTGAAATTGCACAATTTCAAGATGAAGGTAAATATATTAGAGTACTATTACCTAATCGAGTTTTTGTTAAAACGCATCAAAATAGGTTAAGCCAAACGTTAACTTTAAATCCATCTCAATGGTCTGTGAGCGAAAAAAAATCACAGAAATTCTGGTCACACTTTTACAACCAAACCACATATTTAATTGATAGAAAAATAAGGCGAGAGGATAATAGTTTTAACCTAAATCCTTTTGAAAGTAGTTCTGAAAACCAATTAGGGTTACAATTAAATTTTAGAAATGTCTTGTTTTTTAATCGTGGTAAACAAAACTATACAACCTCTTATACGTATTTATCCAACACATCTAGAAACACCTTATCAATTGGATTTATTGAAAATAGTTTGCAAAGTCATCAAATAAACTTTAATCATAAAATTGCTGAAAACTGGCTTATTAATCTCCTTTCAGCTTTTGATAACAATGAAAGTATTAGTGAAAATTTTACAAGTAGAAATTTTAATTTTGATGAAACCCGATTAAATCCAAAAGTATCTTATTTGTTTAATGATAATTCTCGTTTTGATGTGTTTTATCAATATGCGAGTAAAGACAATACTATTGGTAATTTAGAATCTCTAAATCAACAAAAATACGGTGCCTCTTTCACCCTAACAAATCAAGAAAAAGGAGCTATAAATGGAGAGTTTAATTTTTTTTCAAATACGTTTACAGGAAATGCAAATACGCCTGTAGCATACCAAATGTTAGAAGGTTTACAACCAGGAAAAAACTTTACTTGGAGTTTATTAGCTCAAAAAAAACTAACTAATTTCTTAGACTTAAATTTAAGCTATTTTGGAAGAAAAACAGAAACAAGTAGAACCATACACACGGGTTCTATCCAACTAAAAGCTTATTTTTAAAAGTTAGAATTATCAATTTTATTTAAAATTAATATGATAGATTTTACTGCTTCTACGTAAAATTTTGGATTAATGTTTTCGAAATCATCTGTTGGCTCATGATAATCTTTGTGGTCCTCAACTCCAAAATATAAAAACGGAATCTCTTTCTTATGAAAGTTAGCATGGTCTGATGCGTAAGTCCAATTATCTAAGCCATCGTAACCATCATGTCCGGGTAAAACAGAAATTTTTTTTGATTTTTTAGAATTTGACAAAACATATTTAAGCGACTTATTATATGCCGTCCCAGCAACATATAATTGATTTTTATCGCTTCTACTTATCATATCTAAATTAACATTAAGACTTATAGTTTTTAAATTTAAGCTAGTGTTGTTTACGAAATATTTAGAGCCTCGAAGCCCTAATTCTTCAGCATCAAAAGCTGCTAAAATAATAGAATGTTTTGGTGGGTATTTTTTATAATATTCTGCAAAGGCAAATAGTGCAGATACACCAGAAGCGTTATCATCTGCCCCATTATAAATTTCTCCTTGCTTTATACCTTCATGGTCATAATGCGCACTAATAACTATATGTTTTTTTGATAAAGATGTTCCTTTTATAAAACCCAAGACATTTACACCATCATAATATTGCCCACGATGGTAAAACCTAAAAGGTTGCTCGTAGCTTTTACCCTTTTTTAACACACCTAACTTATAAAACTGATTTATGATATACTTTTTTGCACGTTTAGCACCCACAGTACCAGTTCGTCTTCCTTCGTAAAAATCTGAAGATAATGTTTTTAAGTTCTTTAAAAGATTCGTTTCATTGAATAAACAAACATTGTTAACCTCAATATTTTGTGCATTAACACCAAAAAAAGAAATAAGAAATAAAAGGAAAAAAGAGAAAGAAATAGATTTAAAATTCATTTATCGAAATTAGTTCTTAAATCTAAACAAAAAATCCCACACGAAAAGTATGGGATTATAATTTTATGAAAATGATAACTATTTTATATACTGGCTTTCAATAATTCTCGATTCATTCTTGCAATAGTATCCAATGAAATTCCTTTAGGGCATTCTACTTCGCAAGCACCTGTATTTGTACAATTACCAAAACCTTCTAAATCCATTTGAGCTACCATGTTTTTAACACGGTCTGCTGCTTCTACTTGTCCTTGAGGTAATAATGCATATTGTGATACTTTAGCACCTACAAATAACATAGCACTGGAATTTTTACAAGTCGCCACACAAGCTCCACAACCAATACATGTTGCTGCGTCCATGGCAGTATCTGCTGATTCTTTAGCAATAGGTATAGCATTTGCGTCTTGAGTATTTCCTGATGTATTTACAGAAATAAACCCTCCTGCTTGTTGTATACGGTCAAAAGCACTTCTATCTACGATTAAGTCTTTAATTACAGGAAATGCAGTTGCACGCCAAGGCTCGATATAAATAGTATCTCCATCATTAAAGCTCCTCATATGTAATTGACAAACCGTTATTGCTCTATCTGGACCATGTGCACGACCATTTATGTACATAGAGCACATACCACAAATACCTTCACGACAGTCATGATCGAAAGCTATAGGCTCTTCATTCTTATCTATCAAATCTTGATTTAAAACATCAAGCATTTCTAAGAAGGACATATCTGGTGATACATCGTCCAACTTATAGTCAACAATTTTTCCTTTATCGTTGGCGCTTTTTTGACGCCATATTTTCAATGTTAATTTCATAGCTATTCTCTTATTTATAACTTCTTTCCTTAACTTCTATATTTTCGTAAACTAAGTCTTCTTTATGTAACACAGCATCTTTAGGTTCTCCTTTGTATTCCCAAGCTGACACATATTGAAACTCTTTTCTTCGCATAGCTTCGCCTTCTGGTGTTTGGTACTCCTCTCTAAAATGCCCTCCTGCTGATTCTTCTCTTTGCAGTGCATCTTTAGCAAATAGCTCTCCTAACTCTAAGAAGTCTGCAACACGACCTGCTTTTGCCAATTCTTCATTATACTCATTTGCAGTACCTGGAACTTTAACATCTTTGTAGAACTCTGCTCTTAATTCAGCAATTTCTGAAATGGCTGATTTTAAATCTTTTGCATTTCTAGCCATTCCACATTTATTCCACATTATTTTTCCTAATTTCTTGTGGAAATAATCTACAGAATGTGTTCCGTTATTATTGACTAATTTTTCAAGATTTGCTTTTACAAGACTTTCAGCATCTTCAAATTCTTTAGTATCTGTTGATATTGGACCAGTTCTAATATCATCTGCTAAATAATCGCCAATAGTGTAAGGCAACACAAAATAACCATCAGCTAAACCTTGCATAAGTGCAGAAGCACCAAGTCTATTAGCACCATGATCAGAGAAGTTTGCTTCACCAATTGCATATAAACCAGGAACTGTTGTCATCAAGTTGTAATCTACCCAAATACCACCCATTGTGTAATGCACTGCTGGATAAATCATCATTGGTGTTTCGTATGGGTTTTGATCTACAATTTTCTCGTACATCTGAAATAGGTTACCATACTTAGCCTTTACTATCTCTTTTCCTAATTTAGTAACAAGTGCTTTGTCATCTTCATTAAGACCTTTAACGTGTGCTTGCTCTTTACCGTAACGCTCTATGGCTGCCGCAAAATCTAAATAAACAGCTTCACCTGTTTTATTAACACCGTAACCTGCATCGCAACGCTCTTTAGCTGCTCTGGAAGCAACGTCTCTTGGTACTAAATTTCCAAAAGCTGGATATCTACGTTCTAAGTAATAGTCTCTATTTTCTTCAGAAATATCAGTCGGTTTTAATTTCCCTTCTCGAATCGCCAAAACATCATCCATGTTTTTTGGAACCCATATACGTCCGTCATTTCTTAAAGACTCAGACATCAATGTTAATTTAGACTGATGATCTCCAGAAACTGGAATACATGTTGGGTGAATTTGAGTGTAGCATGGGTTTGCAAAAAAAGCACCACGTTTATGAGCTTTCCAAGCTGCTGTAACATTACTTCCCATGGCGTAAGTGGATAGGTAAAATGCATTGCCATAACCTCCTGTTCCTAATACAACCGCATGAGCAGAATGACGCTCAATTTCTCCTGTAACCAAATTACGGGCTATAATACCTCTAGCTTTTCCATCCACAATAACCACATCTAACATTTCATGGCGACTGTACATTTTTATCTTACCACGACCTATTTGACGGTTCATTGCAGAATAAGCACCTAATAATAATTGCTGCCCTGTTTGTCCTTTAGCATAAAATGTTCTAGAAACCAATACACCCCCAAACGAACGATTATCTAAAAGACCTCCATAATCACGGGCAAAAGGAACACCTTGTGCCACACATTGGTCAATAATATTAGTTGAAACCTCGGCCAAACGATGTACGTTTGATTCTCGAGAACGATAATCACCACCTTTTACTGTGTCGTAAAATAATCTATATGTTGAATCTCCATCACCTTGGTAATTCTTAGCTGCGTTAATTCCACCTTGAGCTGCAATGGAATGCGCTCGTCTTGGAGAATCTTGAAAACAGAAAGATTTTACGTTATATCCCAATTCTGCTAAAGTTGCAGCAGCAGAACCTCCTGCTAAACCTGTGCCAACTATAATAATGTCAATAAGACGCTTATTTGCAGGATTTACTAGGTTGATCTTATTTTTATGATTAGTCCACTTATCCGCTAATGGACCTTCTGGTACTTTTGAGTTTAACGTTTTCATAACTATGATAATACGTATTTAAAATGATGATAAAGCGCCACAAATATAAATCCTAAGGGAATTAGAATCGAATAGGCTTTTCCTATATTTTTCAGTGCTGTCTTTCTGCCTGCTGTACCTCCCATTGATTGAAAAGCAGATGTAAAACCATGTGCCAAATGCAAGCCTAAAAGAACAAAAGAAATTACGTAAGCAATGGTTCTTATGTGACTGTGAAACTTATGTTGTAGTTCTTCAAAATATCTAAACTCTTGTGTGCCTTCTAGCAAACCAGACATATCGCCTTGGATATATTTTACGTTTAATTCTGGAATCCAGAAATCTATAAAGTGTAACACAAAAAAAGCAAGAACAACTAAACCGCTGTAAATCATATTCCTACTAGCCCATGATGAATTTGCGCTTCCATTATTCTTTGCATAAGTAACTCCAACAGCTCTTCTGTTTTTTAATTCTAAAATAAAACCCATTACAAAATGAAAAACAACAGCGAAAATTAAAACGGGTTGTAATGCAAATTGAACGACAGGATTAGTTCCCATAAAATGAGAAACTTCATTAAACATTTCTGGACTAAAAACTGATAAACTATTAATTGCTAAATGTTGTAATAAGAAAAACATAAGGAAAAAAGCAGAAAGCGCCATAGCTACCTTTCTTCCTATTGAAGATTTAAAAAATCCGCCCATTATTTTGTAGTTAATTTATTAGTTTAACAAAGGTACGTTAGTATTGAATTTTAGACAACTAACTATTGTCATGTTTTTGTTATTTAGAATGGTTTTTAATTAACCTATTTTACTTGAAAACCTGAAGATTCTGACCCCAGTTTAACAGTGTATTTACCAACTGGTAAGTAGTATTTCCCGTTTTTAGCTTTTTCAATTTCTAAACCTTCTTTTTCTTTCTGTAAATGTTTTAAAACTGATTCTGATATTTCTAAATTATATTTTGTGTAATTAAATCCTTTATCGGCATTAAAAGCTATTGATTTTAATTCTTTTCCACCTTCAGAAAAAATATTCAAATTCACGTTTTTTTCTGAACTACTGTAAAAATTAAAAACCACAGAAGGCTCTATAGTTGAACTCCAAGTATTTCTCGGATTACCCCATTGGTTTGAAAATTTTACAGATGGCACATCAAAAAGTAAAAGTGATTTATCCATTTTTGAAGTATTCATTTTTTGAAGTGCTTCAATATTGGTTTTATAAATACTTCTCCCGTGGGTTCCTAAAATTAAATCTTTAGCTTCTGTTTGAATGACTAAATCGTGAATAGCAACATTTGGTAAACCTTCATTAAAAACCTCCCAAGTTTTACCTCTATTAAATGAAACATAGGCACCATTATCCGTTCCTAAATAAAGTAAATTTTCATTTTCTGGATCTTCTTTAATGACGTTTACTGGAGACAATGAAATATTAGAGTTAATGGACTTCCATGTGTTTCCATAATCCTCACTTAAGTAAACATAAACATTAAAATCATCCCATCTATAACCGTTTAATGTTACATATACGCGTTCTTTTTTATGTTTAGAAGCAATTACTCTACTTACCCATAAATCTTGTGGTAATCCTCCCGTAATGTTTGTCCAGCTACTTCCTCCATTTTTTGTTACTTGAACTAAACCATCATCACTACCTGTGTAAATTAAACCAAATTGCAGTGGGCTCTCGCTAATTGTTGCCAAAGTACCATAAGCCACATTACCTTTTTTTCCACCTTTAGTTAAATCATCACTAATAGCCTCCCAATTGTCCCCTTGATTCATAGAACGCATTAATTTATTACCACCTAAATACAAAATATCTTGATTGTGTGGTGATAATAAAATAGGAGTTTGCCAATTAAAACGATACGGATTTTCGCCTAATTCATGTTTAGGTTGAATATATTTTCGCCTTCCATTTTCTAGATTTAATCTATAATAATTCCCAAATTGAAATCCTGTATAAACTACATTTGAATTACGATTATCAATTTGAATTTGCATCCCATCGCCTCCCATAATCGATTTCCAAGGATATTGTCCCCGCTGATGCCAACTTTTATTTTCACGAGCATTATTTGAACCTTTCCAAACACCATTATCTTGCAAACCACCATAAACATTATAGGGTTTTTCGTTGTCTACATTTACGGCATAAAACTGACCTACAGCAGGCGCATTATTTTTAATCCAATTCTCACCATCGTCATAGGTAATATTTACACCACCATCATTACCATTTACCAAATGGTTTGGGTCTTTAGGGTTTATCCAAAGTGCATGGTGGTCTGCGTGAACATTTTCAGCATTAATAGATTTAAATGTTTTACCTCCATCTTTAGATTTTACTATTGGCACACCATAAATATAAATATCATTTTCGTTAACAGGAGATACATGTATGTGTCCAAAATAATATCCGTAACTAAAATAAATACCATCTAAATAATCATCATGTGTTTTCTTCCAATTCTTTCCGCCATCAATACTTTTGTAAACTTCAGCCCCAATTACTGGAGTGTCAAATAACATAGAATTTGCATCCTCAAGATATTTTGCCAAATCAATTGGTTTTACATTTCCAGAGCGCACCATCTGCTTCACGTTTTCCGCTCTATATTTTTCCTGAAATCCATTTGTTTTTAAAAATGCATTTAAGCTTTTATCTTCTAGATTTAAAAACTCTGAATTAGACATGGTTTTAAAATCAGCTTTAACCAATTTACTTTTCTCTTTTGTTTTTTTCTTTTGCGGTCGTCTAAATTGGTTATCATGTACTACATAAACTACATTGTCATTAAAAACAGCAATACCAATTCTACCAACACCTTCTCCTGTTGGAAAACCACTTGTTTTCGTAGATATTTTTGTCCATGATTCTCCAGCGTCAACACTTTTATAAATTGCTGAGTTTTCTCCGCTACCCTCAAAGTTCCATGCTTTTCTATCCTTGGTCCAAGAGGTAGCAAACATAATATTATAGTTTTTTGGGCTTCGTTGTAAGTCTATAATCCCACTATTATCATCAATAAACAATGTTTGTTTCCATGATTCTCCTCCATCTGTGGTTTTATAAACTCCGCGTTCATCATTGGAAGAATATAAATGCCCCGTTACGCCAACCACAACAACATCTGGATTTTTTGGGTGAATTAATATTGTCGCAAAATGATGAGCATCTAAAAGCCCCATATTTCTCCATGATTTGCCATTATCAGTAGATTTTAAAATACCAATTCCTGCATAAGAAGACCGTGATGCATTATTTTCGCCTGTACCAACATATATAGTTTTTGTTGGCCAATGTACAGCAATATCACCAACATTTTGCGTATTTGATGAGTCAAGAATTGGCAAAAATGTAGTTCCATTATTTGTTGTATGCCAAACGCCACCAGATGCATAACCTACATAAAACTCGGAAGGTTTTTCTGGGTTAACCTCCAAATCAACCACGCGCCCACTCATAATTGTTGGACCAATATTTTCAAATGGAACTTTTTTAACTAATGATGTTTTTTGGAGCTCTTCTTTGTTCTGAAGTGCTTTTTGAACTAATTCTGAAGAAGTTGCTAATTGTTGGGCATTATTAATAAACGTACTTAGTAAAATTATGAGAATAATAAATCTTGAAAATAACATATTGGTTAGAGTTTTAGTGGCATTAAATTACTGCTTTTTTCAAAACCAAAGATTAATTGCATCTGTATTTTAAACAAAAAAATTATAATTGCCTTTTATTAATCACTTCAAAAAAGTTTTTACGATAAGTATTACCTATGGGAAGCTGTTTTATACCAACCCAAACAGAATCATTATCAATTTTATTAATATGAGACAAAGCCACTATATATGATTTATGAATTTGTATAAAAAGTGTTTCAGGAAGTCTGTCAGATAAATACTTAAGCGTATTGTAAGTAATTATTTGTTCTTCTCTTAATTCTACAGAAACGTAATTTTTTAAGCCTTCAATAAATAGTATATCGTTTATAAAAACGCGATTAAAATTATGCTTACCATCAGTTTTAATAAAAATATAATCTTCGTTATCATCTTGTTTATTAACATCTGGCGAAAATTTTATTTGTGCTTTAAGTGCTGCTTTATAAAAACGCTCAAAAGCAAATGGCTTCAATAAATAATCAACAGCAGCGACTTCGTAGCTGTCTAGAGCAAATTCTGAATACGCTGTCGTGAAGATAATTTGAGTATCTGGTTTTATAATTTTTGAAAGCTGAATACCTGTAATTTGTGGCATTTGAACATCAAGAAAAACCAAGTCTACCTGATTAGTATCCAAAAAAGCAAGTGCTTCTAGCGGCTTAGTAAAGGCCCCTTGTAGTTTTAAAAAAGCTACATCCGAAACATATCGCTCAAGTAATCTTACAGCAGCAGGTTCATCATCAATAATAATACAATTAAGCTCTTGCATTACAATGGTATTTTTAAATAAGCTACGTAAGTACTATTTCTGTTTTCAGAAATTAGGGTGTAGTCTTTTTTAAATAGTAACTCTAGCCTTCTTTTAATGTTTTTTGCACCAATACCTTTATCCATATAGTTTTCTGAAGGATTCACTTCATTTTTGGTTTCAATTTCTAAATGTTTATCATTAACAGATATTTTTATTGTGGCTGGCTTTTTAGAATCGTTAAGAATGCCATGTTTACACAAATTTTCTACAAAGTGAATAAGCATCAAAGAAGGCACATTTTCATCACTTATATGTCCTTCTACAGATAGGGTTACATAAAATTCATCTTCATACCTTCTTTTGTAAAAATACAGATAATCTTTAATGAAATTGATTTCTTTAGTTAAAGGCATGTAGTTTTCTTTAGCAACATAGGTTACATACCTTAACAAGTTAGAGAGCTTTAAAATATCTTCGGCAGTTTCTGGTTGCTTATCATAAAGATCGGAATAGAATCCATTTAATGTGTTGAATAAAAAGTGCGGACTTATTTGAGACTTCAGCATCGACATTTGAGCTTCTTGATGCTGCAATTCCAGTTCATGTATCCTAGATTTATTTTGGGTAAACCTAAAAAACAAAAACATTAAACTACTAAATAAGCAAGGTTTAAATGCATAGAAAACACTATCTGTCAAGTAAATAAGAACAATATCTGGTCTTTCTAAGTTATAATTATGAAAATCTAATAACTGTAAGATTAAAATTTCTTCAAGAAAAAAGCGAACTGCTGCAAAACATAAAACCATTAAAAAAAAGGAAATTATGTATTGTATAATTTTGTTTGGTTTTAAAAAACGTGGAGCAAATACCAAATAGTTTATTGCATAAACTGAGAAATATGCAATATTAAAAGTTGTAAACAATATAATACCTGCTGGTTTAAACCAAGCTTCTCTGGCTTTGTTAAAAATAAGTTCGTTTGAATATTCCCAAGTTCCTCCTATAAACATGAGCAACAAACAAAATATAATGTTGTATTTAAGTTCTTTTGATAATCGCATGAAACGAATTTAGCATCATTATATCTATTTACTAGTATAATTATATAAAAACACTGTTTTCTTATATGAACACGCATTACTAAACGACAAATGTATAAATAAGGCAAAATGCAGTGTTTGTAGAATTTACAACTAGGTATATCAGGTTTTCAAGAAATTGAAAAACATAAAATATAATTTCACCTAGAATTTAATTTTAAAAATCTTTTTTTATGAAAAAATCATTAATATTTCTATTTACGACATTCCTTTTTATCACTACAAATGCACAAAACAAAAAACAAGTTTTAGATAGCGATTTCCTAAAAACTCACACGTCATACTTTTCAATTAATAATAATATTATATCTGGAGAAGGTAGAAAAACTTTAGAAACTATAGCAAAAAACTCGCAATTTGTTGTTTATGGAGAAATGCATGGCTCTGAACAAACTTCAGTATTCAATAAAGCTTTTATTCCTTTACTTGCCGATTCTAACTTTAAATATTTTGCAATTGAAGTTGGACCCCATTCCGCACAAAAACTTACTGATTTAACTACTCCTGCAAATAAAACCGTTGAAAACCTAAATACATTTAACACAACCTATACCGTAGCTCAAGGTGGCGAAGTTGCTGTACCAATTCCATTTTTTGAAAGTATAACTGATGCAGAATTTTTAAAAGAAGCTCGTACAAGAAACATGCAGCTTTGGGGTATAGATCAAGAATTCTATTTTTCAGCTTTCTTTCTGATGGATGAATTAACTAAAACCACAAAGGGAAGTTTTAATTATGATAACATAGTAAATCTCCAAAACCAAGCAAAAGGTATAATGTACAAACATTTTATTGATGAGCTTAAAGGCGAAAATGAAGGTGCATATGCTGTAATAAAAGAAGAAGAAGAAGCTGTTAAAAACTATTTTAATGCTTTTGATATTAGTAACAAAAAGGCTCAAGCCATTATAAAAGATTTAAAAATTAGTTGGGACATATATATAAATTGGAGAAATGATTCTCATGTAGATAGAATTAGTTATATGCGTAATAACTTTATGAAACATTATAACGAAGTCGCAAAAACAGAAAAGTTCCCAAAAGTATTTACTAAAATTGGAAGCCTTCATGCAAAGAAAACCTATTCAAATGGTGCTTTTGATATTGGCGAGCTAACTACATCTTTAGCAAAAAAGAATGGCACTATTTCAACTAGCATTGGCTCATGGCAACCTTACGCAAAAGATAAAGATGGCACAATTATAAATAATTTCGAAAAATATAAAAGAAGTTATAAACGCTATCAGACCTTTATTCCTTTAGCTAAAGAAAATGCTTTTGCTATAATTAACCTAAAAGCAGTTAGAGACGCTATTGAAAACAACGAAATTGAATTACCAAACACTGGAGACTACCATAAATTAAGAAATCTTATTTACGGGTACGATTACCAATTGTTATTACCGATTGATGAAGAACCCACTCCAAATAGAAGAGAATAAATTATAGAAAAATACCTGTATCTATATAAAATAGGTACAGGTAACTATTTTTAATCTAACATTAACTTTTTGCTAGTCTTAGCATTGTCTGAATGAATATTAATAATATAAACGCCCCCTGATAAACCTTGAACATTTATATTTTTAATTCTTGATGCCTCAGATAAATCGTACTCAGATATTTGTCTTCCACTAACATCATAAATAATAGCTTTACTCAAGTTAATAAACGACTCATTTTTGATAAAAAATTCTGTGGTTGCTGGGTTAGGGTAAATGCTTATTGCATTTGCTAACTCAGATTCCTCAATACTTAAATTACATGTAGAAGAATCTATCATAACAGATGTAGGAAACTTGGGATCAGGAGGATTTACAGAAACTGGACAAGGGTTCATTGTTGTACTCCTATCTTGGATACTATTTCCACCAGCAATATTATCTGAACTTAAGTTTCGTTGCTGCTCTTGGTTTGATAATGAAAAATTCATTACATCATCGCTATTATTACCATCAAAAGCAACATCTATAACATGTGCTAATTGATGACCGTGTCCTGCTTCATGAAGCGCTACGCTTTCAAAATCGAATTGAGATCCAGTAGGAAGTCCTGAACCAAAATACCAATTTCTACCATCATCAAAAACAATATCCATTTCGCTTACAAACCATCTAATATCACCATTTCCAAGATTACAACCAGAATACCAGGATGTACAGCGACCAAGTACGCCGCTTTCTAGTTCATTCCCATTATCGAATCTTACAACATTTGTACCATCTGGTTCATCTGCTTCACCATCCATATTGCCATCATCCATGGTATCATTTCCTGTAACATCTATAGTTGTAGCTGTACTACTTATGTCCCAATTAATATTAGTTTCGCATCGCCAAACATCTATTACTCTCTCAAAAGCTGCTCTTGCGCCTGGAAACTCTGTGTCATTAAAAAAGTCAGTAAACATCTCCCAAGTATAACCTCCAGACCCATTATCGTTTACATGCTGAACTTGATATGCATTACCTCCAGATATAACATTTATTTCTGCGTGAGTAACTGTTAGCGTTTGGCTTGATTCTGCCATTGTAGTATCGGAATTATGAAAAACAGTAACAGTCCCTGTTCCAGCATTTGATGGCACTTCAACAATAATTGTGTTATCATCCCATTGAATTATTTGAGATGGTAAAGGCGTTGGACTTCTTGGAGCCATAATTTCACTTGTAAGAGTAGCTCCACCATCATCAGCGTTTTTAAAACCTATTGTGCCAGGTGTTGCACCAAAGCCTGAGCCCGTAATTGTTAATTGAGCACCTTCTCCAGCAACAATAGATGTTGGAGAAATGTTGGTAATTGCTACAGCCAGTAAGCTTTTACTATTCGTGGTTTTATTATCACTATTTTGAGATAAAAGTATATTATCTTTTAACTCAAGCATTTTTTCTTGAGATATATTTTCAATTTGCTTATAAAATTCGCCACCTGAATTTTTATAGGATTTAAAAACATTTTTGGAAGAATTAGAAAAACCATCATATCCATAAAAACCTTGAATACCACTGTAAGCCTCAAAAGATTTTATGCCACCTTTGTTTGTTTCAATATCCTCTTTTTTAGATTCTTCTAAAACAAAAACACCGTACTTTCCATTAAATAATTGTAAGCTATGTGAAGAAATTTGAGCTTGAAGACCCACAACCCCCCCAAGAGTAATTACATCTACATATTCTATTTTTTGTCCTTTAAAAACTTTATAAACTTCAACAGTATTTCTTGTGTAAATATTTCTGTGATCTTTACTCCAAAAAGATTCTTGAGCCACTACTTTTCCCTCAACAATTAAACTAGATTTTTCAATCTGTTCTTCTAGAGAAACTTCTACCAAACTTTGGGCTGATAGATGACATGTTGGTATTAAACAAAATAAAACTGCAAAAGCATAACTAAGGAAGGTAGTTTTTTTCATGATAAGTGTATAATATCTATTTAGAGGGTATTTCAAATATAGGAAATTAAAACATATTTTAGTTTATTAAGTTTTAGTACTTTTATGATCGTAATAAAAATAAATATGAAATATCTACCTATAAACAATCAACTTTTTGTAAAAAACAGAAAGAATTTTATGTCTAATATGAGGCCTAAAAGCTTAGCCGTTTTTAACTCTAACGACATATATCCTATAAGTGCAGATAGCACAATGCCATTTGAACAACATAGAGATATTTTTTATTTAAGTGGCGTAGACCAAGAAGAAAGTATTCTTGTTTTATTTCCAGATTGTCCAAAAGAAAAACATCGTGAAATTTTGTTTTTAAGAGAAACCAACGAGCATATTGCTGTTTGGGAAGGCGAAAAACTAACCAAAGAAAAAGCATATGAAACTAGTGGTATTAAAACGGTGTATTGGTTACAAGATTTGGAAAAAGTGATGTTTGAAATCATGACCCAATGCGAAACTTTTTATGTAAACACAAACGAACATTATCGCGCTAATGTTGAAACTGAAACTCGCGAAGACCGTTTTACAAAATGGTTAAAAGAAAAATACCCTGCCCACAGCGTAACTAAAAGTAATCCTATTTTACAGCGTTTACGCTCGGTAAAAGACCCAATCGAGATTGATTTAATTCAGCAAGCTTGTAATATTACAGAAAAAGGCTTTAAGCGAATTTTAAACTTTGTAAAACCAGGAGTTTGGGAGTACGAAATTGAGGCAGAATTTATCCATGAGTTTTTAAAAAACCGCTCAAAAAAGTTTGCTTACACGCCTATTGTTGCTTCCGGCAATAATGCCAATGTACTACACTATATCGAAAACAATCAACAATGTAAATCTGGCGATTTAATTTTAATGGATGTTGGCGCAGAATACGCAAATTACTCTAGCGATATGACTCGCACAATTCCTGTCTCCGGAAAATTTACTGACAGACAAAAAAAGGTTTATAATGCAGTAAATAAAGTAAAAAATGAAGCAACAAAACTACTAATTCCTGGTACAGATTGGGCAGAATACCATGTTGAAGTTGGTAAAATGATGACTTCAGAATTATTAGATTTAAAACTTCTAGATAAGGCTGATGTACAAAATGAAAATCCAGATTGGCCAGCTTATAAAAAATATTTTATGCATGGTACAAGTCACCATATGGGTTTAGACACTCACGATTATGGGATTTTAACAGAACCTATGCAAGCAAATATGGTATTTACTGTTGAACCCGGAATTTATATACCAGATGAAGGTTTTGGTATCCGTTTAGAAGATGATGTTGTTATTCAAGAATCTGGAGAACCTTTTAATTTGATGCAAAACATACCGATTGATGCTGATGAGATTGAGGATATTATGAATAGTTAAAATTCTATAAGATTGAAAATATGAATAAAAACACAAAAGTTAGAATTTTATGGTATTTGTCCTTTTTGGTTATTTTCTTAATCGTTTGGACAATTTTACATTATACATTTGAAAATTTAGTAAGCCCATATAAAGGAATGATTAGTGGTGGAATTGCTGGTTTACTATCACCAAGAATAACGCAATATGAAACTCAATCAGGGAAACAAACCCAATTGAAATGGGTTTTTTTGAAAAAAGCAATTACAATATAAAATGCTTATTAAAAAATGATAACTGAATTGCTAACTCCATCTGAACTAAAAAAGTTTGTAAATTAAAACTAATAAAAATTCACAAAAAATTTAAAAAACGTACATTAATTAATAACTAAAAGTTACACTAGATCGCAGTAATAATTTTAGAAAAATAAAAATACTTCAATTATTAGTTCCTTATAAAAATGAAATACTTTTCTATAAATCTATATCTAAAAATGCTTAATTGTGCGATGGCTGAGGGCATGTCTAGAAATGATTTTATGGAATTGCCTACATCAATTGATGAAGCAGAACATTTACAGGTTATCGCTGCAGAGGAATTTCTGTATTTACATGAATTACTCGATGATAAATTAGGTCCTGGATTTGGAGTTCGTGTAGGTCAACAAATGCTTATTGAGGATTATGGTGTTTTAGGACTTTCGTGGCGCACCTGCTCTAGAGTAGGCGAAATTTTTGAAAGGAGTGAACGCTACTTCAAATTATTATCCAATACTTTTGTTTGGCAAATTCAAAAAGAAGGAAATATCTCTCATGTTATTCTCAACAGGGAGGCGCTTAGAAGAGGTATGGAACTATCCACAGAAGCAAGTTTATCTGCAACAGTTGTGGTTTTGCAAGCTATGTCTGAAAAGAATATTTCACCAACTAAAGTCAGTTTTAAACACAAACCACCAACAGATTTAACTAGCTTCCATACTGCCTTTAATTGTCCTATATTATTTAATCAACCACAATACGCAATAAGCTATAAAACTGAAGACCTTAATTTAAGAACAGCCAAAGCCGATGCCAATATTAACAGTTACCTCTTACAACAAGTCGATGAAAAAACTAAGGGTATTAAAATTCCGGGGGCAAAATTTGCACGTGATGTCGAATCTCTAATTAAAGATGCCCTACCAACAGGAATTCCGAGTATACATCATATTGCCGACCTTACTGCTATGAGTAACCGAACGCTAACAAGGAGACTATCTGAAGCTGGTGTTACTTATCGCGACCTCATAAAAAAGACTCAAGAAAATATTGCAAAAAATATGCTACGTAATACTACACAAAGCGTGGGCGAAATTGCATTCTTAACAGGTTTTTCCGAACAAAGTGCATTCAATCGCGCTTTTAAGAAATGGACAAACCAAACACCTTCAGAATTTAGAAAATCCATTTAAAATTTACGATTTGGCGCAAAATGTCAAAAGGTTGTCTTTAAGTGTCAAAAATCCCTTTTGAACACTTCGCACCTTTGTATCATCAAATTAATTAACACAATTTAATGATGGTAACAATAGTAAAACTTCTAATAGGAATTATTTCAACGCTTTTAGTTAATTCAAAAAATAGCTACGAGCCATTTCAAGACTATAATGAATTGAGGACGGTACATGTTTCAAGCAATACTGCAAGAGATACTAAAGCAGAAGCCTTTCAAATTTTAGACAATAAATGTAACGTTTGTCATCTTAAACGAAACAAAAGACGCGTATTCACAACAGAAAATATGAATTCTTGGGCTAATGATATTTATAAGCAAGTCTATGTTAAAAAACGAATGCCTAAAGGCAAAAAAATAAAGCTCACTTCTCAAGAATATCAAAATTTACTAACCTGGATATCATCCACTAAAACTTCAACCAATGGAATTTAAACTAAAATTTATAGTATTAATACTAGGCATATTATTTACAGGGCTTACCGCTGGCTTATGCTTTACTTGGTCTAATGCTGTTACACCTGGAATTGGCCGACAAGACAACTTAACTTTCTTAAAGTCTTTTCAGTCAATGAATAGAGTTATCATAAATGTCAAGTTTATAGTGGTATTTTTTGGTCCTGTATTATTGCTTTTTCTTACTAGTTATTTATTCAAAAGTAACACCACGAGTTTTTGGCTATTTCTAATTGCGGCAATACTCTTTTTTATAGGAATTGGCTTGGTAACTGTATTTGGCAACGTTCCTTTAAATGAAATTTTGGACAAGTCCAATCTTGAAACACTTTCAAAAACCGAATTACAAGAGCTTCGAAACAAATTTGAGCAACCTTGGAATAACTGGCATACCATAAGAACAGTATCCTCATTTAGTGCTTTTGCACTTTTAATTATAGGCACCCTTTACATCAAATAAGAAAAATTATCAATTAAAAAACGAACAATCATGAAACATTTAAGAACTATTAGTTTTGGAATAATTATCTGGATTCTTGGAGTAAGTGTTTATTCAGTTTCCTTCTATATTCCAATTTTAGAAGACCTAGAACTTCAGGCAAATATTTTACTGTCTTTAGGAATCCTGCCTATAGTATGGTTTGCGTCAAAACTGTACTACACAAAAAAAAGTACCACGAAAGGATACTGGTTAGGGTTATTTTTCTTTTTAACCGCAACCGTTTTAGACGCTTTAATCACCGTTCCTTTATTAATAATTCCAAACGGTGGAACGTATTACGATTTCTTCACAGCTCCTGGTTTTTGGCTGATTGGATTGGAATTTATCGCAGCAACGACCTTGTATTGGTACGCCAATGTTTTTAACAAAAGAAATGCCGCAAATTATTTATAGAAGAATCATCAAAAGCTTCAAATAACTGAAGTACAATTAATATAAATTTAAAATCAAATAGAAATGAAAACAGAAAACATTTTAGTTATCGGAGGGAACGGTAAAACCGGTCGCAGAGTTGCAGAAAATTTAACTCAATTAGGGCACAACGTACGCGTTGTAGGAAGGAAAACAAACCCAGCATTTGATTGGGAAAACACAGACACATATGACACCGCTTTAAAAGATATGGATCGAGCCTACATCGTATATTACCCTGATTTGGCAGTGCCTGGTTCTAGAGACGCTATTACAACACTGACTAAAAAAGCTCTAGATGCTGGCTTAGAAAAAGTAGTATTACTCTCCGGCAAAGGTGAGACAGAAGCTGAAGCCTGCGAGGAAATCGTAGCAAACTCTGGGTTAAACTATACATTAGTTAGAGCATCTTGGTTTAATCAAAATTTTAGTGAAGGTGCTTTCCTAGAGTTTATTCTAAACGGCACTGTTGCGTTACCAATGCCAAATGCAGAAATTCCATTTGTAGATGTAAATGATATAGCAGATGTTGTTTCAAAAGTAATAGTGGATGACACTTATAATGGACAAACCATAACCGTTACTGGACCTCAAAAAAGAACCTTTAAGGAAGTTGTTGAAATTATGGCAGAATCTATAGGTAAACACATTCAATTTATACCAATTTCTATTGACGAATTTAAGCAAGGTATGAAACAAGCAGGACTACCAGATTCTTATGTATGGCTGTTCGGTTATTTATTCCAAGAAGTATTAGGAAATCCAAATAATCAGGAAGTATCAGATGACGTAGCCACAGTTTTGGGTAGGCCAGCTATAGATTTTGAAACATTTGCGAAGAAAACCGCTACAACTGGCATTTGGAATCAAAGTGTAGCTACAACATTATAAAATTAAAGTAGAAAACACAAATACAACAGGATCTTTAAGCAATTAATAGGTCCTGTTGTTATTTACAAAAATCAATACTAATGAACACAAGCAAAACATACAGTACCAAAAGTAATTATCTTAAACTGGGATCAATTTTTGGAGCAGGAATTGGACTTGACAATGGAGTCTTAACCAAAAGTATCGCAATTGTTTTGTCTTTAGGCGCGGGAGTTGATTTATTGAATTATAATTCCCAAAAATTAATTACTTTTAGTCTAGCGGAAGGTATAAAACTTAACTAGTCATTGACTAGACCTTTAGCATTCATTTGTATAATAATATAAAAACAATATTACATGATAATGAAATATATTTTATTATTCAGTTTGCTAATATTAACGAGTTGCTCTAATAAATCCAAGTCGGAAATAGTATCAACAAAAACGGATAATCCAGAAAATTTGATTGCAGTTCTTGATACTATTTGGCAAAGAGAACAGCTTCCAATTAGATCAAGGGACTCACTAATAAAGATATATGGTACTAATTCGGAATTAGTTAAAGAACAACAGGCAATTTATAAGAAGAATCATATCATCAATGAAAGAAAAGTGAAGAATATTCTGGATTCATATGGGTGGCCCACCAAAGAAATGATAGGTGAACAAGGAAATTGGACCATATGTAATGTTATTCAACATTCAGATAATGAGGTTCGAATACAATATCTTCCAATGATGAGGCAAGCTGTAAAAGATAAAAAATTAGAACCACGTTTTTTGGTTAGAGCTGAAGATAGAATTGCAACAGAAAGAGGAGATTTACAAATCTATGGTGGGCAAATGAAGTACTACCCAGAAACAAAAAGTTTCAATTTATGGCCAGTACTAGATCCAAAAAACATTGATAAGAGAAGAGCTGAAATTGGACTTGAGCCAATTGCAGTATTTCTAAAGAATAGATTTGACTTTGAATGGAATCTCAATGAACAAATAAAGCGAACAGAAGAGTTTAAGGATAAGAATAATAAATCAAAATAGCGAAATCCTAACATCAAGCATATACAATAAATTAAATTATCACCGTAAAAAGAAACTAACTGAAAAATATAAATCAACAATCTTACAAGAACCAAAGATTAAGCGCAAATACTTTGAAATATTAAACAAAGAATCATGAAAAACATTATTTTAATAAGCCTAATTATTCTTTTTACAGGATGTAAAGAGCACACAAAAAAAGAAGAAATAAAGTCAGTTGACAAAAAAGAAACCAAAAAAAAGAAACGACCAGTTGCTCTAGAAAATGGGAAATTCTTTGAAGTTAACGGAAAGAAAATGTTGTATGGTGGAGAAAATAAAAATCAACACTTTAACATAACTGATTATATACTTGAAGATGAGCAGTTTCATTATGGAATTGGTCGCGAAAAATTTCCTGCTTTATTAAAACCAGAATTTATTTCGGTTAATGAAGCAAGCAAAGTTTGGGCAGATAGTACAAGGTTTTTGTTAGCTAAATCTGGAAAAGAGGTCAAAGCCTATTCTGTAAAAGACTTAACAAAACATGAAATTGTTAATGACGTTTTAGACGGGCAACCTATTATGGCTGCTTATTGTATATTAGCTGATTTAGGTGCCATTTATGATCGAAACTATGGAGATAAAGAACTAACCTTTGCCTTAAGTGGATATACCTACTATGACAAAGATGTATGGAATGGATTAGACGGATTTGTATTTTGGGATAGGGAAACAGAAAGCCTTTGGTGGCCATTAATTGGGAAAGCTGTTTCTGGACCTTTGAAGAACGTAAAACTTATAGAAATGGATAAAAGCAAATGGAGCGATACTACATGGCAATATATACGAGAAAGTTATCCTGATGCGAAAGTTTTAAAATCAGGACAAGACTTTGAAAGACCAACCGAATGGAAAAAAATAGATGATGTAACTTCAATATTAGAAAATTACTCTATTTAAAAAATTAAACTTTTCCCACCAAACTTAGGTTTTGTATTTAATATCAGTTTTAATAAATTTCAACCCTCAACCATTTTTATAAAACAGATAATCTAAATAAAATTAATTCATATCCTCATAATTATAATCAGGATACAAGAAATGGTTATAAGGAAAACGTGTTATATGGATTTCTCGAACCTCATCATAAACCCGTTTCTTAAAATCTTCAAGATTTTGCTTATTTAAAGCCGAAATAAACAAAGCGTTATTACCAACTTTGCTCATCCACGTACTTTTCCATTCTTCTAAAGAATAATGTTTTTGTGTACGTTCAGTTTCTAAATCATCATCATCCAAAGGTTCAGCTTGGTAAGCATCAATTTTATTAAAAACCATAATAGTTGGTTTATCTCCACTTTGTATTTCTCCTAAAATTTTCTCTACAGATGCTATATGTTCCTCAAAATTTGGATGCGAAATATCTACAACATGCAACAATAAATCAGCTTCTCTTACCTCATCAAGCGTACTTTTAAAACTATCAACCAGTTGCGTTGGTAACTTGCGAATAAAACCAACCGTATCACTTAATAAAAATGGTAAATTCTGAATCACCACTTTTCTAACGGTAGTATCTAGGGTTGCAAACAACTTGTTTTCGGCAAAAACTTCACTTTTACTGATGGTATTCATAAGTGTAGATTTACCAACATTGGTGTAACCAACCAAAGCTACGCGAACCATTTTTCCACGATTACCACGTTGCACTGCCATTTGTTTATCTATAGTTTTTATTCTTGCTTTAAGTAGCGAAATTTTATCGCGTACAATACGCCTATCTGTTTCTATTTCAGTTTCACCAGGTCCACGCATTCCAATTCCCCCTTTTTGGCGTTCAAGGTGTGTCCACATACCTCTTAATCGAGGTAATAAATATTCACATTGAGCTAATTCAACTTGCGTTCTGGCATAACTTGTTTGAGCCCGTTGTGCAAAAATATCTAGTATTAAATTGGTTCTGTCTAAAACTTTTACATTAAGTATTTTACTAATATTACGCTCTTGAGCAGCAGAAAGCTCATCATCAAAAATGGCTGTGTCAATGTCGTTTTCTTTAATAAAATTATTGACATCTTCCATTTTACCTGATCCTATAAAGGTTTTAGCATTGGGCATATCCATTTTTTGCGTAAATCGTTTTACGGCATAACCTCCTGCGGTAAAGGTTAAAAACTCCAACTCGTCTAAATACTCTTTAAGTTTAGCTTCGTCTTGATCTTTAGTTATAATGCCTATTAAGACTGCCTTTTCTAATCCCATAAATGCCCTCCAATTATAAAAATATTATATTGCAAAGTTACGTAATTGTAGGCATTTTAATATTTATATTTTAAAACCTATTTTTGACTCATGACAGAACCTTTTGAAGACATTCCCGTTCGCCACAACATGCAAACTGTGGCATTTTACAATATTGAAAATTTATTTGATTTAAGAGATAGTCGGTTTACGAATGATGGCGATTTCTTGCCTGAATCTGTAAAACGATGGACACCCAAACGATACAAAAATAAGCTTCGTAAAATTGGTTTTGCTGTTTCAAATATTGGAAAAGAAGAAACTGGGAAACACCCAGCTATTGTTGGTTTAGCTGAAGTTGAAAATGCTAAAGTGCTTAAAGATTTAATATCATCAAAACATTTAGAAGATTGTAATTATGATTATGTTCATTTTGATTCTTTAGATGAACGAGGTATTGATGTAGCCATGTTATACGACACTACTGTTTTTAAACCTTTACATACTGAAACATTTTCAGTGAGTCTGACAGATGAAGATAACACACCCGATTATACTCGAGATATTTTGCTAGTTGGAGGAGCTTTGGATGGTGAATATATATACTTTATTGTCAATCATTGGTCGTCTAGACGTGAAGGTCAAAAAGAAACTGAATTTAAACGTATAGCTGCATCTGAAAAAGTAAGTGAAATTATTTCATCATTAACTCAAGACGATGAACATGTAAAAATTATGATTTTAGGAGATTTTAATGATGACCCTTACAACGAAAGCATAAAACTCTTAATTGATAATCATGCCCTTTTTAACCCAATGGAAACCTTGCGATCTTTTACAAGAGGCACTGTTAAACATAGGCGTCAATGGTTTTTATTTGACCAAATTCTAATATCGACTAACTTTTTTAAAAACTCGAAAGATGAATTTGAATTCTTTAAAGCCAACATTTTTGATGCTGATTTTTTAAAACAGTTTAAAGGGCTTTTTAAGGGCGCACCGTTTAGAACTTATGTTGGAAAAAAATACAAAGGAGGGTACAGCGATCACTTTCCTGTTTATACCATTTTAAAGAAGTAATTAAGTTGCTTGAAAAACTACATAGGTTAAGCCTAAAACAGCAATTGGTAATAACCAAAGTAAATATATATTGTAAGATGTACTTTTAGATTTCTTCTTGTTCATTTTGGCATTAATCATCATTCGTTTTTTACCTGTGTACTGCATCCAGTTTTTGAAATAAATAAAAATTATTGTTAATGCAAATAGTGTCCATGCATTAGATGAAGACATAGTAACCATATTCATATTCCTAAAAAATCCAGCAAAAAACACACCCAATAATAATATCAATGATATTTGTAATATTGTTATATATAGTATTGCAATACTGTTTGCTTTTTGTTTTAGCTTTGGTTTGTAAAAGGTAAAAGTATTATAAAATAGGCTGTCAAATAAGTTCATTTTAAAACTCTTTTTATTCAGTTTTTAGTAACTGTTTTTATTTTAAGGCACATAATCCACACTAATATCATCTAATTCGTAAACACCATCAAACGTATCTATTCCACCACCTGTGTATTTAAATGCGATATGAATAGTTCCTGTAGCACAGGATAAATCTACGATTCCTGAATCAAACCACTGAACAAAAGAATCAGAATCTTTAACCACATAAGCAGCAGATAAAACACCCCAAGTTGCACTCTCAATATTTGCTTCAGTTCCATCCCAATCTAAAGAAAACAATACTTCCATAAAACTGCTATCGGCTAAACTATTGGAAGTTTTAAAACGTAAGGTTGCATTTTGATTACTATCTAAATCTATAGCTGGCGTTATTAACCAAGTAATATTGCTTACATCTCCAGAACTTGCTGGCTGAACTCTTGCCGAACGCCCCAATGATGCGTTTGATGATGTTGAAGAATAGCCTTCCCATGCCTCTGTTCCTGCCTCAATATAATTGGTCCACCCTTCAATTTCAATAGGTCTATTATTACGTTGCGGTTCAAAATCTTCAAAAAACAAATTGCTTGAGCCTATGGTTTGGGCTAATCCGCAATCAAGTTCCATAGGATCACATCTATCTGTACTATCAAAATTTATATCGGTAGCACTATTCATAACCAAAACATTAAAATCGTCTCCAAAATCACGACTAAAAATACCCGTAACCGTTCCTTGACCTTGAGGCACAATTAACGACTTAAAATCTGCAAACGTGCTTGTTTGTAATATTATAGAAACGCCACTATCGCAACTTTCTAAGGTTCTTAAACCATCAAATTCGTCAATAGCCTCACTTGCAAAAGAGGCTCCAAGTTCAAAACGATTTAATTGCATATTCTCTAAACTAATAAGCGTATTTCTATCAGCTTCAGTTAAATTTATTAATGATGTTGTTTTAGGTGTAATGGTTGCAACAACTTCGGTACGGATAATAATATCCCGATATTCAAACTCTTGTATCTGCTCTAATCGTTGTCCTTCTCCTTTTGCAAGGGTTAAAACCCCATTAGATTCACCAATTGTTAACCCACTTAATTTTATATATATTTTTCTACCAAACTCATATGTATCAGATAAACTTCCAACATTCACATCAACTCGTATTCCTAACCTAGGATCATTATCTGGGTTACTATCATCTGTTTTATTTTGAATAATTAGTTCTTCAAAAAAATTACCAGCAACGTCACTAGACACCACATAGCCTTCTATATATAAATCTTCATCTGCATCAATAGTAGCTATTAAGTTTCCACTATTTATGGCTTGCTCGTACCTTTGAAATAGAGTTCTAAATGTTGTTATTTTCTCTGCGGGAATAATTATGTTTTCCGTTTCTCCTGGTATTGGGATACCATAATCATCATCATTTACACATGATACGATTATTAAAATTCCCAAAAGACTTAAAAGTTTATTTATATGTTTCATAGCATAATACTTTTAAAATTTAACATAAAGATTTAAGAAATACGTTGCTCCTCTACCGTACCAATATTTTGAACCAAATACAGGTCTATCTAATGCCTTATCATCTCTTAATTGTCTATAGTTTGCATTTCTTCCTTGTTCAAAACCACCTGTTCTATAAACCGCATCTAAAAGATTGTTCACGCTTGCAAAAAAACCAATGTAATATTGATTTACTTTCCATGATTTCCCACCAATAAGATTTACAGACATATAATCATCAAATTTTTCTTGTTTAAGTATTTCTCTGGCAATACTTTCATCGTAATCAATAAACGTTTGTCCATCAATATCTTTAAAAAAATTATCGGTTCTTGTTAAAGGACTAACATCAATATAAGTGTTTTTAAAAAAATTAGCCGTAGCACCAAACCACCAAAAATCTGGATCTCGATATTCAAAACCAACAGAGTATGCTTGATGAGGTCCTGCTGCTACTTTGTAATCTTTAAGTTTTGAAGTTCCTAAATATACGTTTTCAAATCTATCTGAAGACAAATACAAATCTGGATTATTAGCATAAGTAAATTGCCCAACAGAAGCAACACCTTTTAATTTTATAGTTGATGTTACTTGAGCTTCAACTCCTAACTCAACCCCTAAATGGTTTTTATCAATTCCTGTGAGGATTTCTTGTATAAACTCGGTGTCATCACTTCCTGATGTTTGAGTATTTGTATCTGCAATAACATTTCCTATGCCGTCTGCAAAGAAAAATGAGATTTCATTCGCATCTTTTAAACCATTATAATACCCCGTGAGTTTTGCATTTACTATGGAAGTTCTAAAAATATAACTCGCATCAAAGGACATAATTTTTTCCTCTGTTATATTAGGAACAATATTATGGTTAGATCTTGAATTGGTATAACTATTCCTTATTGATGGAGCCCTGGAAATATACCCTGCGTTAATATCAAAAAGATGAGACCCTGATAATTTATAGGTTAAGCCTGCCTTTGCTCCAAACCCTGTAAAAGCTATTTTTTTCCCTTTACCAAAAGAATTTGATTGAAAGTTTTCATTTTGATAAAGACCTTCTCTTTGATATTGTGTATTAGTTAAACTACCTGACAAGTAAAAATCTACTTTTCTGTATTTAAAAATGGCTTGTGCATAACCCGAAATAACATTTGCAAATATGTTGTAGTTGTAACTAAATCTGTCGCCTTCTTGTGCTATTATGTTGGGGTTTCTTAAATCGAATTGAATCCCATCAAAAGCATCTACGTTTAAAAAGCCTGTTCCGCCTAATAAATCTTGAACTTGCGCATAATTTTCAGACTTTAAGTTTTTAAAATTTACGGCAGCATTGAATAATATATTATCGTTTATCTCGCTCGTTATAATAGAATTTGCAGTAAACTGAGTATCATCAACCACATCTTCATAAACCATATATGTTGCATTTTTACCCTGTGAAGTATTAATTGCATTGGCTTCATATAAACTATTCCAGTTTATTTGTCCGTTGTTTAAAAACTCTTGCTGTGCACCGTATGCAAATTCTAAATCATCTGGAAAATTACGTTCAAAATAACTTGGTAATTTTTGATAATATGATGGACTTGGGTTACGCCCGCCACCTTCAAAAGTTTCTTGCTCATCTGGAGTTACAACTCTATTTGTGCCAGTAAATGCTAATCTACTGTTCCCTAATGTTCCGAACTGATATCCTAAATTTGTATTTAAAATAGTTTTACTGTTAATATTCCAATAATGGTTTAGCATAAACACCGGTTCCTCCACTTCTTTTATTCGAGAATTTCTTTTTTCTCCGTCTTGAAATCCCCAATATTCATTGTACTTTATTCCTTTTAAATCGTAAACTTCTTGTGTATTTGGTGATGATTTCCCTCGTCTATTAGGTGCATAAATACCTGTAAAATTCAAACTGTGCTTATCGTTAAACCTTTTTTCGGCAGAAACAAAAAACGAGTTAGATTCATACAATGTAGCATCTTGATAACCTTCGTTTCCCCAACGCCTTCCCAAAGATAGTGTATATGCCCAGCCATTTTGCATTAAGCCAGAAGCATAAGAAAACATCAATCTATTGGTATAACTCCTATTGGATGATGAATAGGTTAATCGGCCACCTTCCTTCATTTCTGAAGCTCTTGTATTAATATTTGTTGCCCCCAAAACGCCTCCAAAACTATAATTTGAAGGGGTTAATCCTGCTGATAATTCTTGACTCCGCATAACATCATTCAAACCTCCCCAATTGCTCCATTGTGGTCTTCCGTTGTAGAGTTTATTCATTTCAATACCATTAATTAGTATTGTGCCATTATCAGAATCTAATCCTCTCAATCTATAAAACGAGGAACTAAATTCGAAAGCTGCGGTTCGTTGAAACAAGTCTAGAGATGATGATAATAACCCAGAGATATTATCAGAACCAACAACATCATTATCCAACTCATCATCAGAAAGTGTAATGGTAAATAAATCTTGACTTTTGGAAATATCCCTATCTAAAGTTATATCAGAAATATTTATAACTTGATTCTCATTAACAACAATAGGAAAACGTTTTGTAGTAAAACCCGTTTTAGAAATTTTTAAAACTTGCTCTCCTAAAGGTACATTATCAGAAAAAACAAATTCGCCTAAAGCATCTGTAATTATGGTTTGATTCGAACCTTCAATAGTAACAGTAACTCCAGAAATTAATTGAAAAGAAACTCCATCGCGCACACTACCTTTTATAAGTGTTTCTTGAGCGAGGGATGATAAAATGGTTAAAATGGTTACTAAAAACGTTAGTAAACTTCTCTTCATGTACGAGTTAAATTACTATCAAAAAACTTAAATTTAACTCATTTATATTAAATATTTACTTTTGGCTTGTATTTTGCACTAAATAAACACTTTAGTTTATTATTAATGAAACATATAATTCTTTCCCTTTATGCTTTATGCTTTTGTCTGTCATTAAATGGACAAGAGAAAAAAACCTATAAAATACATACTGTTGCTTTTTATAATCTTGAAAATTTATTCGATACTATAAACGACCCTACTAAGTTTGATGAAGCTAGCCCTATGATGGAAATAAAGGCTAATCGAGATGATATTTATAAAAAGAAAATTAAAAATATGGCTCGGGTTATTTCTGAAATAGGAAAAGATGTTACCAACAATTCGCCTGTGATTATAGGAGTTTCTGAAGTTGAAAATAGAGGTGTTTTAGAAGATTTGGTTAAAGACCCTGCGTTAATTGAAAAAGACTACGGTATAATTCATTATGAATCGCCAGATATTCGAGGTATTGATGTAGCGTTGTTATATCAAAAACAAGTGTTCACTCCCATAGCATCTAGTAGTCATGAATTAAAAATTTATGATGACACCTCGCTAAAACGAGTTTATACAAGAGATCAATTGTTAGTTACTGGAAACTTGGATAATGAGGAAATCAACATAATAGTTAATCATTGGCCTTCAAGAAGTGGTGGCGAAACAAGAAGCAGACCAAAACGTATCGCAGCTGCAAAATTAACTAAACGCCTAGTAGATTCTTTACAAACTACAGACCCTTATACTAAAGTTCTAATTTTAGGTGATTTAAACGACAACCCAAACAATGCTAGTGTAAAAGACATTTTAAAAACTATAAGAAACAAAAATCGTATTGGCTTAAAAGGTATTTACAATCCTTTTGATAATTACTTTAAAAAGGGTATTGGTACAACAGCCTACAGAGATTCTTGGAGTTTATTTGATCAAATACTAATTACAAAACCACTTTTAGAAAAAGACTATTCGTCATTTAGATTTTACAAAGCAGGCATATTTAATAGACAGTATTTAACAACCTCAACAGGACAATACAAAGGTTACCCCTTTAGAAGTTGGTCTAATGGAGGGTTTAGCAATGGTTTTAGCGACCATTTCCCTGTTTACATATATCTTATAAAAGGTGTTGATTAGTTTTTTTTAAGCTAACCAAGCGCTCCAAGGAATTCTAGATAAGAATAACAATAAAGCTATTGTATAAAATATAGCAATTAACTTAAGCTTTGGTTTAGAGGTTAATTTCTTTTTATGCTTAGAATAACCTATAGTTATTAAAGCCACAGCTATAATATTAATGAGTGGATGCTCAACTAAGTAAAGTCTATTAACCGAATCTTTCATAATTTCACCCATTCCTAATTCGCTAAATAGTTTTAAACGAGGCGACACAAAATACAACAACAACCCTATTAGTAATTGTATATGCGATACTATTAAAGTAAACAACGATATTCTGAAATCTTTGGCACTATATTCCTTTCCTGAAATCGATTTAAACAAAGCATTTCCAGTAGCTAGTATTAATATTAAAAGCACTAAATATGCCCAATATGAGTGTAATATTTGAATAGTTTCGTACATAATAGTTTCTTGAAAAAATTATTTTAACAAATGTAATAATTAAAATCATAAAAAAACCGCTTCAGTTTGAAGCGGTTTTTTAAATTATAAATTCTATTGCCATTTATTTTCTGCTGGTTCTCCTCCCCAAATAATAGTTGCTAAATAAGGGTTATCTATAAAAGAATTTCTATTACCCTGAGCAGCATAAATTACTTGATTACGTTGCTCTTCAAAAGCAGAAACCGGATCCTCCGCATTCCATTTTAAAAATAATTCAATACTTCCAACTTTAGTAAATGTTTCACCGTATCTTACATTTAGATACATCATCATTCTTGCTACATCACCTTTCCATTCATCTCCTGGGAACCAAGTCTCACCAATTAATTTATAAGTCCCACTAGAGTCTGTAAAAGGATAATTTAATCTATCACTATTTACAGTTGCATCACAAGATCTTAAATGATGTAAGTCTGTTATAGCATCAGCTGCAGCTAATCTAGATTGCGGATAAACATGCTCTGTATTAAATGTTTGAGGAGAATATGCGTTACTTCCAGAGGTATACTCTTCCCAATATCTGCTTTCTCCTGAATACATTAAAATAACGTTATTATCACGACTTAAGTCTTCATCAGCATTGTAAAGAAATTGGTGCCTTTGCCCATACGATAATATTGTGGTATGGTTTGTTACTGTATGTGTTTCTAAATTATCAAACATGATATCCGAGACATCAGTAAAAGTTAGTCCATTATAATAAGGTTGTAATTCTGAAGGAATATTAAAGCTTAAAGCTTCAACAACAGTAATTGTAACCGTTGCTGTAGAGCATGAGTTATCTGGAGTATCATCATCACAAATGGTATAGGTAAAAGAATCTTGCCCAGTAAAACCTCCTGATGGTGTATAGGATACTGTTTTGTCATCATTCAGTAAAACGATTCCTTGAGTTCCAGAATTATTAATAGAAATTAAAACCGCATCATCTGTGGTATCGTCATTTACCAAAAGCTCATCAAATATTGTTGTTGAACTTTCTACAACACTGTACGTATCGGGATTTGCAATTGGATTACCTTCATCTGTAACCGTAATTGTTACTGTGGCCGTTGAACAATTTGCAGGACTATCATTATCACAAAGGGTATATGTAAATGTATCATTACCAACAAACCCTGTTTTAGGCGTATACACATATCTTGTACGTTCATCTTCTACGGTTCCTCCTTGTGTTGTAGTTGAATCAAAACTATCTATTCGGGCATTATCTAGAACTGTATCGTTATTCAATAATGTGGTTATAAAAAGTTCTGTATCTTCTGAAGTGTTAAAATCGTCATTAACAGCAACTGGCACTCCGTCATCTTTTGGTTCTTCTTTTGTCGGCGAATCATCTCCTCCAGAGCTGCAACCAAAAAGTATCACAGCACTAAATAGCATAATAAGTTTTTTCATAACAACTATAAAGATATTGAATTTTGAGGAAAAAAAACCACCTCTTTATTAAGGTGGTTTTTTTATTTGTTAAATAATTTTTATTGATATACCCAAACACCGCCTTCTTTAATAACGGCTTTCGTTTCATTTCCAGTGGAACCAGTGAAAACTACAAAAGTTAAAATATATTTTTGTCCTTCTACAGCATTCGGGTCCCTTGTATCTAAAAGAACATTAAAAGCTTCTAGCAGCATATCGTCAGTCCAGTAATTACCACTACTAGATCTTCTATCAAAACTTCCAAAGAAACCAACATTATCAGCTGGACCTTCATAAATAGAAGCAAATTCACTAGAGATTAAAGCAATATCATCTCCTGTTAGCGTGTATTTAATTGTATTATCTGGTACCCAAGTAGTTCCATCATGACCAAACTGCAATTGTTGACTAATAACATTGTTATACTCAGTCCAAACACCTCCATTAAGAATAAAGTACTTAACATAACTATATGTAGTTCTGTCATCTGTACGACCATCTCCGTCAACATCGTCAACATCTGTTACAAATAGCTTATACATTGTACCAACTATATCTCCTTCTGATTTATTTTCGAGTTTAAATTTTTCATTCAATAATGCAGGGATTTTTTCTACGGCTTCATCTTCACTAGAAAAATTAGCAAATCTAAATCCTAAAGATCTATACTCATCATCTGAAAAACCAAACATCATTTCCCACTCTCCATTAACAAATAAATACCCATTGTTAAATGTATCTGTTTGACCTACTGCAAAATAATCATAAGTTAAAGACACTAAAACTCTATCTTCAGGATCTGGGTATTTGAATTCTAAAAATTCAAATATTTCTGAAGGACTATCAAAGTTTGAAAACCTGTGACCTAAGTCATCATAATCTTGATCCGATACTTCATAAACAATTAAACTTCTCTCGTCTCTTTTAGGGAAAAACAAATCATACGTAACTAAAGCACTAGAATTATCTTTTAATGCTGGAAACTTATCAGTAAGTAAACCTGGAATTAATTCTTTTGCTTGGTCTTCTGAACCAAAATTAGGAAAACGTAATCCTAAACCACCGTCTTCAATATCATCTGTATAATCATCTTCGGTTAAAACGTATTCTATATCACCAGAAATAGGCACTTTATTTGCGTCTATCTCTTCGTTAAGGTCTTCTAATGGATTACATCCTACAAATGCAACCGCTAGAGTTAATGTAATTGAATAAATTATTTTTTTCATTTTCAAAGTTTTTTAAAAATTAAGCTTAGCACCAATGTTAAATGTTCTTCCGAAACCAAACCAAACTAAAGCTGTATCAGCTGTAGATCCTGCTCCATCTTGCGCATCAGGTATATATTGTGTATCGAAAACATTGTTCATTCTTGCTGTTAAAGTAGCATCAAATGGCCCAAACTTAAAGCCGTGTTGCATTGCTACATCGAATAACCCGAATGCTGGCATTTTCCATGCATCAGGTCCAGGTTCATTTCTATCACTTGGATCGAAATCTGCATAAATATCTGCATTGTATACATAATCAACCACGAGTCTGGTGTCAAATGCAAATTTATAGTTAGCTCCTAAACCAAATGTAGTTTGAGCAGCATCAGAGACATGCACATCTTTAATAAACAAATTTACAGTATCTACAAGATTTTGTTCCTCATCAAATACCTGAACATCTGTAACGTTGCTATCCCATCTCCAATCTCCTATGGAAGCCATACCAGTAATATCTAGTTTATCTGTTGCTTTATAAACAAAATCTAACTCAATACCTTGGTGGATTGCGTTAACACCTAAAATGTTTGCAGAAGCTCTTGTTCCGTCAGGTTGCTGGAATGTAGCAATCTCTGTTCTATCATTCCACATAGTTCTATATAAATTAACATTTGCAGCTAATTTTTCACTTCTGTAACCATATCCTAATTCAAAACTTGTAATCTTTTGGTTTGGTGCATCAGCATTAATATTATCATTGCTAAAGTTTAGAAAAACCGCATCAAAATCTGCGGCTCTTTCAAAGTAACCTAGGTTAGCAAATACATTATGATTTCCGTCTATTCTGTAGTTAGCACCACCTTTAATACTTCCCCCTAGGAAGTTATAAGTATCTGTTTCTTGTAGCGGATCTGAGTTCAAGTAGTTAAATCTATCTACTCTTCTATAAGATGTATTTGATACTGCTGCAGCAACAAATGCATTGAAGTTTTCAGTAATATCATATTCCAACTGACCAAAAGCTCCAATCCATCCTACATGACCGTCGTTGTCATAATTTATTTTATCACCAACTCTTGCCGCATTATTTGGATTATTAGCATCATTGTTATCTAGGAAGTACTGTCCTCCCAATAAATCAGTAACTTCTTGAAAATGTATACCTGTATAAGACCTATAATCTAAACCAACTTGTAAAACCATATCATCATTTAAATTGGTTTTTAAATTTGAAAGTAATCCGTACCAGTTGTGGTCGTTACGAGATGCTCTTAAAATAGTTTCTGAACCTAAAGCACCTAGTTCTTCGTTTTCATCAGCTATTTTATCAAAGTTAATTGGCCCGTATAAACCATCTCTGTAGTCACTACTCCCATCAGCATTAAAAGTGAATTTATTAACACCTCTAATACCACCTCCACCACCTGTTCCGAAGGAAACGTATGCAGAAGAGTTAATAGAAGTATTATCATTCAAATTCCAATAGTGATTTAATGATATTTGTGGTTTGTGGTAAAAGTTATCTTCTTGAAAAGTTACTTGTCCATTTCTGTAACCCCAATCTGCATTAAACTTTCTACCTCTTTCACTATTTCTATAAGTCTCTATTAGCTGTCTGTTTTGTCTTTGACCATGTTGTTGTTTAGCGCCAAAAGCAGAAAATGCCAATTTATGAGCATCGTTAAATTCTTTTGAAATATTAACAAAATAAGAGACACCAGAAAATTGTGTTCCATCCACATAACCTTCTCCAGTAGTGCTTGCAGCAGATACTGTAGCAGCAAAACCATTATCCATCAAACCAGTAGAGTATGTTACACCATATTTAGTATATCCATCATTACCTACTGATGTTATTACATTACCACCTTCTTCAACATCTGTAGTTTTGGTAATAATATTTATGGTACCTCCAATTGAAGGTACTGCTATTTTAGCAGCTCCTAAACCTCTTTGGGTTTGCATTGTACTTGTAACATCACCAAGGCCTGCCCAGTTACTCCAGAATACACGACCATTTTCCATGTCGTTTACAGGAATACCATTAATCATTACTGCAACGTTTACAGAGCCAAAACCTCTCATTCTAACTTGTCCATCACCAAATCCACCACCTGCTTTAGTAACATAAATACCTGGTGTTGATTTTAAAATTTCAGGAAATTCTTGAGATCCTAGTTTTAATTCAATATCTGCGGCTTTTACAGTAGACACAGCAACTGGTGTTTTTCTATCTACCGCCACAGATGCAATAATTTGAATTTCCTCAAGGCCTACTTGGCTCGATTCCATTTCAATTTTACCTAAAGTAGCATTTCCTGTAAAAGCTATGGTTTTAGAATTATAACCTACGTAGGTTATCACTATTTCACCAGCTGAAGCTTGTGTAGTGATTGAAAAGTTACCATCAAAATCGGTAGTAACACCGTTTGTAGTTCCCTTTTCAATAACGTTTGCACCTGGTAGTGGAATATTAGTCCCCGCTTCCATGATAGTACCCGTTAGCGTACTTTGTGCCATCATAGCAGAAGTAAATAACAGTACTAAAGCCATGAATAAAAATTGAGTTGTTTTTTTCATAATTAATTATTTGAAATTAGTCAAGGCAAAAATACGCATAATTAATTGTTACATATTAACAATATGTTAACAAATTTAACATGCTTTAAAAACTGAAAAGACATAAATAAATTAATATTTATGTCTTTTTTATGAAATTGATAAAAATCTGTTATTTATTCAGCAGCCTTTTTGTAATAATTCAATAAATTAACAGTTGAAGAGTCATGTTCATTATTTGAATTATTTTTAAATTCTTGTAAAATTTTTGTTGCTAATTGCTTACCAAGCTCTACTCCAAACTGATCGTAACTAAAAATATTCCAAATAATGCCTTGTACAAATATTTTATGCTCGTACATAGCTATTAATTTACCCAAACTTTCAGGTGTAAGTTTATTTATAAAAATTGTATTTGTTGGTTTATTTCCTTCAAATACTTTAAACGGAATAATTTTCTCGTCTGTTCCTTCTGCAATAACTTCCTCTTTAGTTTTTCCGTTTAAAAGCGCTTCTGTCTGAGCTAAAAAATTTGAGATAAGTTTATCTTGATGATCCTCATTACCATATAAAGATGTAGTAAAGCCAATAAAATCAGCAGGGATTAATTTTGTGCCTTGATGTATTAACTGAAAAAAAGCATGTTGCGAATTTGTCCCTGGTTCTCCCCAAATAATGGTTCCTGTTTGATAATCAATAGTGTTTCCATTTCTATCTATACTTTTCCCATTACTTTCCATAATACCTTGTTGCAAATACGTTGCAAACTGATTTAGATACTGTGAATAAGGAATCACCGCTTCACTTTCAGCCTTAAAAAAGTTGTTGTACCAAATACTTATAAGCGCCAAAACAGCAGGAATATTTGATGAGAAATCTTCACTCTTAAAATGTTCATCCATTTTATTAGCACCCTTCAAAAGGGCATCAAAATTCTTATATCCAATAGCTAAACTAATGCTTAAACCAACGGCACTCCATAAAGAAAAACGACCTCCAACCCAATCCCACATCGGAAAAACATTATTCTCATCTACACCAAAGGCTTTTACCTTTGAAATATTAGTAGATACAGCAACAAAATGTTTTGCAATATCTTTTTCTTCAGCCGATTTTAAAAACCACTCTTTTATAGTATTTGCATTTGACAATGTTTCTTGAGTTGTAAATGTTTTTGAAACAATAACAAAAAGCGTAGTTTCAGGATTTAAATTTTTAATAATTCCATTTACATGATCGCCATCTACATTGCTAACAAAATGTGTAGTTAATCTATTTTTGTAATATTTTAAAGAATCTACAACCATGGCTGGTCCTAGGTCTGACCCACCTATTCCTATATTTACAATATCGGTAAATGCTTGCCCTGTAAATCCTTTTCTATAACCATTTACTACCTCATTAGTAAACGACTCTATTTTTTGTTTTACTTTAAATACTTCCGGAATTACATTTATCCCATCAACTTTAAAACTTGCATCTTCTGGAGCTCTTAAAGCAGCGTGTAATACAGCTCTTCCTTCAGTTTTATTTATTATTTCTCCAGAAAACTGACTTTTAATAGCTTCTTTTAATTTAACCTCGTCAGCTAATTGTAATAAGTACTTAAAAGTTTCTTCTGTAATTCTATTTTTTGAAAAATCAACATAAAAATCCTCCCACTTAATGGTAAACTTATTTGCTCTATTTGAGTCTTTGGCAAATAAATCTTTCATGTGAACATCTTTAAACGTTTTAAAGTGTTCTTCCAAAGATTTCCATGATTTGGTGGTTGTTGGGTTTATATTTGGTAACGACATATTATGAGTTTGCTTGTTTAATTATAGTTTGTTCTGGCAAGTCTTCATCAAGAATAACTGGTTTGAATAAGATATTATCTAGCTCGTACTTTATCGGCTTTATAAAATCTAAATATTTAACTTTTAAAGAATCTGAAATTGGCTTTGCTTCTGGCAATTTTTGCTTGAAGGGATCTACTTGTTTACCGTTTTTCCAAAAACGATAACACACATGCGGACCTCCTGTATTACCCGTCATTCCTACCCAACCTATTACGTCTCCTTGTTTTACAAACTGCCCAACTTTTACGTTTCGCTTTTTCATATGCAGATATTGTGTTTCGTAAGTAGCATTATGTCTAATTTTTACATAATTACCATTACCTCCCGTGTAACTAGATTTTGTTACTGTACCGTTTGCTGTGGCCATAATTGGTGTTCCAATACTTGCCGCAAAATCGGTACCTCTATGAGGTCGGACTTTATAACCGTAAACTGCTATGCGTCTTTTTAAATTATATCTTGAAGAAATACGCTTAAATTTTACTGGTGCTTTTAAAAACGCTCTACGTAGGTTTTTTGCTTCTTCGTTAAAATAGTCTATGATTCCTTTTACAGAATCTGTTTCAAACTCAAAAGCATAAAAGGGTTCATGATTATGCTCAAAGTAAGCTGCTTTTATGTTATGAACTCCTGTATAAATAGTATCATCTATATATTTATCTGTATAAATAACCTTAAAACGGTCGCCCTTTTGAAGACGCCTAAAGTCTATGGTCCAAGCATAAATTTCATCGGCCATTTTGTAAGCTAATCTTGGACTTAAACCCTGTTCATCTAAAGTTTCAGATATATTATTTGTTATAACACCTGTAGCCGTTTTTTCAACATACTTAATTGGTTTTCGGCTTTTATAAGCTTGTATAGAGTCTTGAAAATTAATAACAACGTACTCTTCTAAATTTGGCTGATAAATAAAACACTTTGCAGTTTCTAACGAATCTTTAGCACACAAAAGTGTATAAGGTTTACCTACTTGCAGGCTTCTTCTAATGTCAAAAGTATCTTTAGCTTTTTCTGCAATATTAAAAATTTTAGGATAACCAACGTGATTGCGATCTAGAATAACTCCAAAAGTATCGCCCTTTCTTATAGTATCTCTTTTTACAATGTAGTCTTCTAATTTAAAACCAAACTCGTAGGTTTCAATAGGTTCCTCAAGTACCGCAATTTCTTCTTCAATGACTTCAGGTTTGGGGTCATCTTTACACCCCATAAAAATAATAGCAACTATTAATACTATTAAATATCTGTTCCCCAATTTGCTATTTCTTGTTTTGTCCATAAATCTGGAAAAAATATTCTTTTTTGATATTTAGGATGCATGTACTTCACCCATTCACTTCCTCCTGTTGCTTCAGCTGTTTCACCACCAATATTTAAATAGTGATTTGCTGTATTATAATGCGCCATAACCCATTTTATGTTTACAGTATAATCGTAATGGCGCATGGCTTTTACTAAATCCTTATTCTTTTGGTCATCCTTTGGTAAGGATTTAAATTTTGACCATAAATTGTTTTTTTGATAAAACTTGGTAAATCTAATAAATTCGTCTTTATATCGAGCCTCAAAAGCAGACAAAGTATATGTTTTTTTGCCAGTTTTATAGTCTTTCCCTGCTGATTGCCAATACAAATGCTCAAAAGCGTTTTCGTAAGATGAACTTCTATCTATGGTATCTCTAAATCTATTGTCTATAAGATTAATTAACTCTGTTGAAGAAAATTCTATCTTTCTATATTGTGCACTTTGGAAACCACTTGCTGGTGTTAATGTTGTTCTAAACTTATTATATTGCTCGATATCCATCCCATCTTTCATGATACTAAAAGATGATGTAAGCACATCAAAATAACGACTAACACGCATTATCTTATCTGTAAAAACCTCTGTATTTAAACTATTATTTTCTGCAACTTGTTCAATTTCGCTAAGAATCATTTTAAACAATAATTCCGAAATTTGATGATACATTATAAAGACTTTCTCATCTGGAAAAACAGTACGTTGTATTTGAAGATTTAATAAAGCATCTGTTTGAATATAATCCCAATAATTAATTGGCTTACTGTGTAATAAACCTTCCATGTGTATTTCCACATCTTGGTTAATATTGTCGTATTTATCCTTTAGTTGGTTGGTTATTTTTGAGTTCAATTTTTTTAATGATTATTAACAACAATTTTGAAAGGATGTTTAAGACCCTTAAAAGCTTCAAGGTCTGCTCTCAGTGAACCTACAGCCAAATCAGCTTTGATGCGTAAAGGTACTTTATTTTTGTCTTTAGACACCCATAGAGTTAAACTTTCTTCTTCCTTAAAAACTCGTCCAGCCATAACATAAGGTCTAAATTTTAACGATTCTATTTTACCAAAATCTGTTTTAATAGTTTCTTCCCCTAAATACTGTAATTTAAAACCGTAGTTTTCTTCATCAAAAAACATATCTATTTTAACCTCATCACCAATTTTAAGACTATCGGTATCTAAATTATTACGCAGGTAATAAAATGTTGATACCATATCTTGAATATTTGGCTTGGTGTCTATTACAGATTTCTTTTTATGCTTTTTGTCGTTAACGTATGCTTTATTGTTTTTTTGATCAAATTCTATTTCTAAATCCTTGGTATGCCCTCCTTCATCTATGTTTCTTACAAATTTGTAAGGCATAATAGTTTTTTTGTCAAAATAGCTTTCGTACCTATCTTTAACTTTAAAAAACCACTTTATCATTCCAGTAGTCCAGCCTTTACCTACTACATGGTAAACATCTTTGTTATTTAATTTTGAATCTTTTACTGTAAGCGTTGCATTTCCAGCTTTTAACCAATTACTATAACTCATTTTAAATTTAAACCATTCGCCATCTCCAAATGCAGATTCTTTCTGAGCAAAAGATGTTTGCAGAGTTAATAATAAGGTTAATATAAGTAGTATTCTTTTCATTTTATTGGGTCATATCATAATGTAACTTTTTTAGCTCACATTTATTGTTATGTGTAAGAAATTACAATTACTGTTCCAAAAATAGAAAAATTCTTTATACCTCATGTTAATAAAAGAGGCTGATCGTGTTAATTATTATATAAAACACAAAACTCTGCACTAATTAAAGCAACAGAGTTTAGATATAAATTTTAACAAAAAACTTAAAGTGTTCCTCGTTTTGCTTGTTCACGCTCAATAGACTCAAAAAGCGCCTTAAAGTTTCCTGCTCCAAAGCCTCTAGCTCCCATTCGCTGAATAATCTCAAAGAATAACGTTGGTCTATCTTCAACTGGTTTAGTAAAAATTTGTAATAAGTAGCCTTCCTCATCTGCATCAATCATAATACCTAATTTTTTTAAGGCTTCAATATCTTCACGTAGTTCATGACTATGCTCTTCTAATCTTCCAGGAACTGCTCTATAATATTCCTCTGGAGGAATTGATAAAAATTCAACACCTCTAGCTCTTAATTGGCTAACTGTATTAATTATATCATCAGTAGCCACTGCAATATGCTGCACACCAGAACCTTCATAAAAATCTAGATATTCTTCTATCTGAGAACGCTTTTTCCCTTTTGCTGGTTCGTTTATTGGGAATTTTATTCTACCATTACCATTACTCATTACTTTACTCATTAAAGCTGAATACTCTGTATGGATTTGTTTATCATCAAAAGATAAAAAGTTTTCAAATCCCATAACATCTTCATACCATTTTACCCATGTATTCATTTGCCCCCAACCTACATTACCAACCATATGGTCTATAAATTTTAATCCTGTTGGCTCTGGGTTGTAATCAGATTCCCAAGATTCAAATCCTGGCAAAAAAGCACCTTTATAATTTTTACGCTCTACAAACATATGCACAGTTTCTCCGTAGGTGTAAATACCTGCTCTAATTACTTCACCATGCTCGTCTTTTTCAACAGTTGGCTCCATGTATGATTTAGCACCTCTATTTGTGGTTTCTTGATATGCTTTTCTAGCATCATCAACCCAAAGTGCAATTACTTTTACACCATCACCATGTTTAACTATATGTTCATTTATTGGCGATTTACTAGTTAATGGTGTTGTTAATACCAATTTAATTTTATCTTGTGTTAGCACATAACTTACCGAATCTTTGGCTCCTGTTTCCAAACCTCTGTAGGCATACGATTGAAACCCAAATGCTGTTTTGTAAAAATGTGCAGATTGTTTTGCATTACCTACGTAGAATTCTACATAGTCTGTTCCTAGAAGTGGCAAGAAGTCTTGTGCCCCTTCAAATATTTTTTCTAAACCGTAGTTTACTGATTTTATGTCTTTACTCATTGTCTTAAAATTTATTAGTTGTATGAGTTTAATTGTTAATTCTTAAAGTTTAATTTTTACCTCTACACCCCTAGCCCTGATTGAAACGGCATCCTTTTTTAATTTTTCTTCAAAAAAGATATAGTGGAAAGCAGGAAATAGCTTCTAATAAAAAATTACTCCAACCAAGATTTATGGTAACTATCATCGGCTATTTTCATCCCTTCTTCTGTTATCATTAGTGGCTTAAAAGTATCTACCATAACAGCAAGCTCTTCGGTTTTTGTTTTTCCAATACTTCGCTCGGTAGCACCAGGATGTGGCCCGTGCGGAATACCTGCTGGGTGTAAAGAAATATGACCAGCCTCGATATCGTTTCTACTCATAAAATCCCCATCAACATAATACAACACCTCATCACTGTCTATATTGCTGTGATTGTAAGGTGCTGGGATGGATTGCGGATGATAATCATACAATCGAGGTACAAAACTACATACTACAAAAGCATCGGTTTCAAAAGTTTGATGTACTGGTGGTGGTTGATGAATACGACCCGTAATAGGCTCAAAATCATGAATTGAAAACGCGTATGGATAATTGTAGCCATCATATCCAACAACGTCAAACGGATGCGATGCGTAAACCATTTCTATGATATCATCTTGTTTTTTTACTTTAATTAAAAAATCACCAGACTCATTGTAAGTTTCCAATTCTTCCGGTCTACGGATATCACGCTCACAAAATGGTGAGTGTTCTAATAACTGCCCAAACCAGTTTCTATACCGTTTTGGCGTGTAAATGGGTCTGCGAGATTCTACTATAAAAAGTCTGTTGTCTTCGGTATCAAAATCTATTTTATAAATAATCCCTCTTGGAATCAATAGATAATCACCATATTTAAAATCAAGATTTCCTAACATGGTTCTCAATTTTCCTGTGCCTTTGTGAACGAAGATTAATTCGTCTGCATCGGTGTTTTTATAAAAATAATCTTGGGTAGATTGTTTTGGAGCTGCTAAAATAATGGCACAATCGCTATTTATTAAAACTGTTTTTCTACTGTTTAGAAAATCGTTTTCGGGTTTTACTTGAAATCCTTTTAAACGATACGATTTTATATTATTAGCTTTCGCAATTTTTGGTGCCACACTGTATTGGTTTTTTATTTCCTTAACCTGTGTGGGGCGCTGTTCATGGTAACTGTTGGTAGACATACCATCAAAACCAATAGTTCCAAATAGTTGCTCGTAATATAAACTCCCGTCTGGTTTCCTAAATTGGATATGTCGCTTATGTGGAATACTCCCTAATTTGTGATAAAAAGGCATGCTTTTAAAATTTAAAAATGAATATTAAATGTGTTTTAAGCTTAACTTAAACAACTAAATAACTCGTATTTATAAAGATACAAAAAGTATGCTCATTCAGGGTTTCTCTTGATGAGGTAGTGAAGGTGCGCTAATAAGTCTTTCCAAAAAGGCTTCATACTTTCACAAATATCGGGAAAAATATTGATAAAACAGATTACGTGTTTTGCTTGAAAATTTATTAAAACCAAAACCCTAAATTGAAAAACCAAATACCTTTATTTTGTTCTGGTGAAAAACTATATTTAACTTGAATAGGGCCTACAAATGTTTCAACTGCATAACCTATACCATAGCCTCTATAATCTGGTAATGTAAACCATTCTCCTGTTTCAAAAATATCATCTTCAATGTTTGCCCAATTGGCTTCAAACGTTAAATGGTGTTTTTTTAAAACCTCATAATCTGCAATTACGTTGGCTTTTACATAACTATTCCCTGTGAGTGAAATAAAATCGTATCCTATAAATGGTATAAAATTATTAATGAAATTATTACCATAACCGCCTAAAGCAAAATCAAGGGTTTGAGTAGATTTATCGCCTAGTTTAAATCCGCCGCTAGTTTGCAAATTAAACCCTAATTTATTTGTTACACTAAATGCGTAACCCATGTTAGCTTGTGCTATTGAAAAATCTTCAAAAGTCTCATTGAACCTAGACCCGTAAAAATAAATATGTATGTCACCATTAAAAAAAATACCTTTTTTTGGAAAATATTTATTGTCGTAAGTGTCTAATTTTAATGTACCGAAAACACTCAAATAATCAGTATTTTCAAAAACAAAATCATCATCAGGATTTGCAGATGATATTGTTTCAGATTTTACTTCAAGTCTTTTATGTTCTGCTCCAATACTTAATGAAAAATCTTTTCTAAAGAGTGTTTGTAAATAAAACTGATTGGTTTGATCTTGTAACTCAGCATCTATTTTATTAACTCCCGTTGCACTTATTTCACTTTCATCAAGTAATAATTGTGCATTAATGTTCCTATTAAATGTATTGAATCTAGATCGCAAACCTACACTCCAGTAAAATCCTTTATCTATTAAATATTCAAAATTATAACGAACATGGTCTCCTAAAACAAAATCTAACGAAGCCATATCGTTATTAAACAGCAAACGCTTTTTGGTGAGGTTAATTAGTGCTGCACTTTTGTATAAATCGTCATAATGAACACCTAATTTTAAAAAAGTAGTGGTTTTAGATTCTCTTATATCGGCTACTAAATCGTAACCTCCTGCATTGTTATTTTTATTTAATTCATATTGAAATGAGTCGAAATTATTTGTAGCCACTAAATTATTTACACCTTTTTCAAAATCTTTATAAAGTATTTTCTTATTAGGTTTTAACTTTAATTTTCCTAACAAATAAGCTCTCGAATAATTATTCTTTCCCTTAAAAGTAAATGAGTTTATTGTAAGACTATCTTGAAAACTAACCTTTTTAATTTGTTTTTTAATATTTGTGTTACTTTTTGGTAAACCGTTTAGTTTATTTGTTTTTAAAAGTGCTGCCTGTTTACCATTATCAATAATTTTTGTGCCGTCATCAAAAGAGACAACACTAAAATCTTTAATATTTGGCTTAATATAAATATCTGTTTTATCAGTTTTAGTCTCCATCGCTTTAATAGTTCTGAAGTTATTTATCTGAATTAAAACATCGGGCGCAGATGTAAGTTCATCCCTAATTAGTAAATCGTCTTGAACATCAACACCTATAATTATATCCATGCCTTTGGCGCGTAACTCATCTATAGGATAATTATTTACAACACCCCCATCTATTAACACATCGCCATTTATAACTACAGGCTGAAAAAGTGTTGGAAGCGCACCACTTGCCATAATAGATTGCGTTAAATTCCCTTTTTCTAAAATGACTTGCTTTCCAGTTTCTATATTTGTAGCAATGCAAAAAAACGGAATTGGTAACTGATCAAATTGTTTAACATCGCTAACATGTAATGTTAACCTTGACAATAAACTGAAGGTATTTTGACCTCTTGAAAGTGCTGAAGGCAATTTAATTTTTAAATTATCGAATGGTAATGTTACAGCATATTTCTCAGAGTTATCACGCTCATAAAACGCTTTTGATTCTCTTGGCAAATCGTCATTAATAATTTTATCAAAATCAATTTTCTGAAAAATAGAATCGAGTTGACTACCAGAATACCCCGACGCATATAACGCTCCAATTATAGACCCCATGCTGGTTCCTGCAACATAATCTATTTTTACACCCAAACTATCAATAACTTTTAAAACACCTATATGTGCTAAGCCTTTTGCCCCGCCACCACTTAACACCAAACCTACTTTTGGTCTGTTTTCTCCTGTTTCATTTTGCGCTTTTGCGGAAAATGAAACCAGTACAAATAGGGTTAATATGATAATTTTAATTTTCAAATCTATTTTTCATGATAATAATTATAAACCTTTTCAGCTCTAGACACACCAACCACAGCTTCCAACTCATCTATCTTTGCGTTGGCCACTCGTTTTGCAGATTTAAAATGCCTTAGCAATTCAACTACTGTTTTTTCACCAACACCAGAAATCGTTTCTAATTCTGTATTTAATGCTGTTTTACTTCGTTTATTTCTATGATGCTCAATACCAAAACGGTGCGCTTCGTTTCTTAACTGTTGAATAATTTTTAGAGTTTCGCTTTTTTTATCTAAGTATAGCGGTATTGGGTCGTTTGGATAAAACAATTCTTCCAAACGTTTTGCAATACCGATAATGGCTATTTTACCTCTCAAATCCAACGCATCTAAACTTTTTAATGCCGATGATAATTGTCCCTTCCCTCCATCAATGATGATTAAATGTGGTAAAGGTTGCGCCTCATCAAGCAATCTTTTATATCTACGATATACCACTTCTTCCATAGATGCAAAATCGTCTGGTCCTTCAACTGTTTTTATATTAAAATGACGATAATCTTTTTTGCTAGGTTTTCCATTTTTAAACACAACACATGCAGCAACAGGATGCGTTCCTTGAATGTTTGAATTATCAAAACACTCAATATGTCTTGGCTCTTCAGAAAGCCTTAAATCAGCTTTCATCTGTGCCATAATTCTATTAGCATGTCTATCTGGATCTACTATTTTCATTTGTTTAAAACGCTCCATTCTAAAGTACTTAGCATTACGGAGCGATAAATCCAAAATATGTTTCTTATCGCCTAATTTGGGTATAGTTACTTTTATATCCTCTCCTAAATCAACTTTAAAGGGGACATAAATTTCTTTAGATCTGGAATTGAATCGTTGTCTAATTTCTGTAATCGCTAGTTCTAATAATTCTAAGTCAGTTTCGTCTAATTTCTTTTTTATCTCTAAGGTATGCGAACGAATAATAGAACCGTACGACAATTGTAAAAAATTAACATAACCATAACTTTCATCACTCATTATCGAGAAGACATCAACATTGCTTATTTTAGGATTTACAATAGTAGATTTAGCTTGATAATTTTCTAAAATTTCTACTTTTTCTTTTATTTTTTGTGCCTCCTCAAACTGCATATTTTCTGCAAACTGTTTCATTTGATTTTTAAACTGCGACAGCGAATCTTTAAAATTCCCTTTTAAAATTTCTTTAATGGCCTTTATGTTTTTATTGTATGCCTCTTCCGTTTCCAAGTTTTCACAAGCCCCTTTACAATTTCCTAAATGATATTCTAAACAAACTTTATATTTTCCTGCTTCTACTTTTTCTTCAGATAAATTATAGTTACAAGTGCGTAAACTATACAAGCCTTTTATTAAATCTAGTAGCGTATAAACTGTTTTTACACTGGTATATGGGCCAAAATACTCGCCACTACCTTTGAAAACTCTACGGGTTGAAAATACTCTAGGAAAGCGTTCTTTTTTTATACAAATCCATGGGTAAGACTTATCGTCTTTCAACAACACATTATAGCGTGGTTTATGCTTTTTTATAAGGTTGTTCTCAAGTAATAAAGCATCTGTTTCAGTTTCAACAACAATGTGCTTTATGTTGGTTATTTTTTTTACAAGCACTCTGGTTTTACCATTATCATGCGTTTTTGTAAAATATGAACTTACTCGTTTCTTTAAATTTTTGGCTTTCCCAACGTATATTATTGTGCCTTCTTTATCGTAGTATTGATAAACTCCCGGTTGGTTTGGTAGGGTTTTTAACTGTATCTCTAAATCAGGGGTATCCATTAATGTAAAGGTATATTAAATTCTAGATAATGTAAAAAATCACTTCCCTTTTTTAGTATATTGCATTAATAGATAACCCACTTTTAATGAACATAGTTGTACTGTCTAGAAATCCTAATCTTTATTCTACTGAGCGTTTGGTAGAAGAAGGTGAAAAAAGAGGCCATAAAGTTGAAGTAATAGATCCGCTTAAATGCGATATTATAATTGAAAAAGAAAAACCAACTATATATTACAAAGATCGATATTTAGATTATGTAGATGCCATTATTCCTAGAATTGGTGCTTCAGTAACTTTTTACGGTTGTGCAGTAGTAAGACAGTTTGAAATGATGGGTGTTTTTACCATTGTAACATCAGATGCCATACAACGTTCAAGAGATAAATTACGAAGTTTACAGCGCTTAAGTAAAGCAGGTATTGGCATGCCAAAAACCGTTTTTACAAACTATTCTCGTGATGTTGAAGAAGTTATTGAGCATGTTGGAGGAACTCCAGTAATCATAAAACTATTAGAAGGCACCCAAGGTTTAGGAGTGGTTTTAGCTGAAACTAAAAATGCAGCCGAATCTGTTTTAGAAGCCTTTAATGGTTTACAAGCCAGAGTAATTGTTCAAGAATTTATAAAGGAAGCAGGCGGAGCAGATTTGCGTGCTTTAGTTGTTGATGGGCATGTGGTTGGCGCCATGAAACGCCAAGGGAAAGATGGTGAGTTCCGTTCTAATTTGCATCGAGGTGGAGCAGCTAAAATTATAAAATTAGATCATGATGAATTGAAACTAGCCATGAATGCTTCTCGAGCATTAAAATTACCTGTTTGCGGAGTTGATATGTTGCAATCTTCTAGAGGACCATTACTATTAGAAGTCAATTCCACCCCTGGTTTAGAAGGTATTGAAACAGCCACAGGGCGCAATATTGCTAAAGCAATTATTTCTTTCATTGAAAAAAATAAACGATAAATGACTCAAGTGAATGATGGTGTTTTAACCATTCTGGGGGAATCTATAAACCCCGGAGAAAGTAAAGAAGTTAATTTTGATGTGGCTAATTTGCATACCTCATCGCCAGTAAATATACCTGTTATTATCGAGCGTTCTAAAAAACCCGGACCAACAGTTTTTTTTACTGCTGGCATACATGGTGATGAAGTTAATGGCGTAGAAATAGTAAGACAGCTTATAGCCAAAGGTATTAATAAACCTAAATGTGGTACTATTATTTGTATGCCCGTTATTAATGTTTTTGGATTCATCAATTTGAAGCGTGAATTTCCTGATGGCCGCGATTTAAACCGTGTTTTTCCTGGCAGCAAATCTGGCTCTTTAGCAGGACGTGTTGCTTATAAATTAATTCATGATATTATTCCGCATGTTGATTTAATAATCGATTTTCACACTGGTGGTTCAGGCCGATTTAATGCTCCACAATTAAGATATTCAAAAGAAAATAAAGAACTAAACGACTTAGCCAAATTATTTGGAGCTCCTTTTGTGTTGTACTCTAAAAACTTATCTAAATCGTTTAGAACCACTTGCTATAAACTAGGGAAACCTCTGTTGCTTTTTGAAGGTGGCAAATCATTTCATATTGATGATATTGTAACCAATTCTGGAGTAAATGGTTCTAAACGTATTTTAAAACATTTAGGTATGTTAAAAACGGTTTTTAAGGCTTCTAAACCTAAAAAAGATTGTGTTTTTATTGATAATAGCAAATGGCTTCGGGCCAGATATTCAGGCATGTTTAAAGCTTCTATTACTATTGGATCTTATGTTGAAGAAGATGATATAATGGGCAATATTACAGACCCTTATGGTAAGTTTAATTATTTTGTAAGAGCTTCAAATACGGGTTATATTATTAATGTAAATGAGTCTCCAATTGTATATCAAGGAGATGCTTTATTTCATATTTCAACACAACTTAAAACCTGATGAATAAAGCAGAATTACGGAAAAAATACAAGGCACTTCGTGAAAATCTGTCTGAAAATCAGATTGATAATTTAAGTTTAACCATTTCAAATCAACTTTTAAAATTACCCATTTGGACGTATTCTTTTTATCATATTTTTCTAGCTATTGAAGAACAAAAAGAAGTTAATACCGATTATATTTTAAATATTTTATCAGGAAAAGATAAAAATATTCTCATATCAAAAAGTGATTTTAAAACAGGAGAGATGATGCATTTTTTGTTAACTGATAATACAGTTATTAAAAAGAATAGTTATAACATCCCAGAACCTGTTGATGGCATAGAAATTACTAACAACAAAATTGAAGTCGTTTTTATACCGCTTTTAGGATTTGATAAAAAAGGGAATCGTGTAGGTTATGGCAAAGGGTTTTATGACCGTTTTTTAACAAATTGTAAACCAGGAACCATAAAAATTGGATTGTCTTTTTTTGAGGCTGAAGATGAGATTAGTGATGTTTTTGATGGGGATATTGGGTTGGATTATTGTGTGACGCCCAACAATTCTTATGCCTTTTAATTTTTACACTCCTCGCAATACGTTTGTCTTAAATAATCATTTTCTAGTAATTGAAAAGTAACACCTCCGTTTTCAACTGAATTAAATAATTTACAAAACCGTTCTTTATTCATATTAATGGCATTTAACATTATAGTCCTATAATTGCTATCGCTTGTTAAGTCTCTATCCACCAAAGTTAGATTTAAATAATAGAACAGTAAATTTTCATCAATATCAATACTTTTAGCTTTATCCTCAAGAAGTTTTACAGACAAATCTGTGTTTGCATAATAACTAAAAAACTGAGCCAAACTTAAATAATCGTAATCTGATAATGGGAAATTTTTATAATTTGAATTAACATATTTAACAGCAATATCTTTGTTTTGATAATCTCTTTTTCTCATTAAATTTTCAGCCTTTATTATATGAAAATTTACTAACATTCTTGAAATAAGTGATTTATCTATGCCATAGTTCTTCAAGGCATTTATTTGATTTTTCAATTTAGTTTCATCAATGTCTTGCCATTTGTAGTGCCATAGTTTTATTTTAATAGCAGCAATATTATACTTTATTCTAGGTTCTTTAGGAGCTAATTTTTCCAACTCTAACAATTCATTATACACAATAACAGCTTCTCTAACATTTTGCATGTATCTATATGCAGAATTTTTATTGAAAATTTTAGCAAACTTTGACTGTTTAGGAATATCCATTTTTCTTAAAAATTCTGGAGATATTTCTTTTTCTTTCATTTTTTCGAAAATAGAATTCTGAAGCTCATTTGCCTCATCTAAGTTTTCAGACAGAATAGCCTTATTAAACTTAGATACTAATTCATCAGCCTGCATGTTTTTATATTTATCTTTCTTCTCTAATTCTAATTCTAAAATTGCTTTTCTGTGGTTTTTTAAAACTGGCTCCAACTCTTTTGATAGCGTACCAACCAATTTAGATTTTACTTGATTTTTATTAAGTGTAATAAGCGCTTCATATTTTGTGCCCTCAATATCATTTAAAAACTCAACCCAATTTTCTGATGAAGAAATTTTTGTTTTTATAGTTGGTTTTTGAAAAGATTGCAGTGCTTTTACTATACTATTTGCTCTCTGTTCTTGTAACTCTACATTACGCTCTAAACTTCCTTCTATAGACGAATAGGCTTTAATATTTATGGTTTTAATATTAAAATCTGTTAGTCTTAGAGAATCGTAAATAGGTCTTATGTCCTCTTGAGAGTATTCTGCTTTATTCTTTTCAAAAGGTATTTTAAATTTTAAGGTTTTATGCCTTAATAAATAACCCTCTTCTCCTACAGGTTTTATTTGTTTTGAATTATAGGTTAAAGAGTCTAAGTACATACCCATGTCTAATAGTTCCCAAGGGTAAGACTCTAAATCGTATATCCAATAATAGTTACACAGGTTTTTATTGCTTAAAAACAAGATATTAAACTCTAATTCGTCATTAATAAAAGCGTCAGGAACTCGACCAACATGTACTCTAAAATTATTTTCTCCGCTTGGTTTTAACCCGCTTTTTAATTTTTTTGAATACGATGGCTTTAGCAATAGTCCTCTTATTTGTGCATCCTTTACGGATTCGTATTCACAGTCATACCTGTCTTTTACAACAACATCAATGGCAATACCGTCACCTGCATTTTTAAATAAAAGATTAAACCATTTTTTATCATTTATTTCAAAATATAGATTCGTTTTTTCTCTTTTTATTGAAAACCGAACTTCTTTAGGTTTCTGACTAAATATTTGAAAACATTGCTTGCATTTTAGGTTTCTGTCATATTCCGGAAAAACAATATCAAAAGTGTTTTGAGAAAACCCAAAGTTTATTGCAAATAGCGAAAAAAGGACTAGTAAATTAATTTTCATCAAAAGAAAAATTATATGAATATTACATGAAAATCTAAATTAGTAAATATCATTAATAGATATTATACTTACATGCTGGTATTTTATTTTTATTTTTTTGCAAATGCTTTCTTATTAAACACAATAAGCATAATAAAACCAGTACTTATTGCCATATCTGCAACATTAAAAACAGGTTCAAAAAAATTAAAACGTTTACCACCATAAAAAGGAAGCCATTGAGGTAAGTCTATTTCAAATAATGGAAAGTATAGCATGTCTACAACTCGCCCATGTAAAAGAGAATCGTAACCAGACGTTGCTGGTAAAAAAGTGGCGACTTGATTAAAACTATGGTCAAATAAAACACCATAAAAAACAGAGTCAATAATATTACCTAATGCTCCTGAAAATATTAGGGTTATAGCTATAATTAATATTTTAGAACTTTGTTTCTTTGTAACATCATAAAGCCAGTACCCTATACCAATAATAGCTACTATTCTAAATATTGTAAGTGCTACTTTTGCTGTTCTGTCTGAAATAAATGAAACGAAATCGCTAATTTTTGTTCCCCAAGCCATTCCATCATTTTCTATAAAATAAATTTTAAACCAACTAAAAACTTCAACACTTTCATTGAGTGCAAAATGTGTTTTTATATAAATTTTACTTATTTGGTCGATAAGTAAAATGATGATGATTAGTATGATTGATTTTTTTAGTGACATTAAATTAGTTTAAACCTTACGACTGCTATCAAGGTGACAAAAAAATTGAAATAAAAAACGTCTCAAGATTTTGAGACGTTCAAATATAATTTAAACAAGGTTTACTGCATGTTTTTAGCCTCAATACTTAAAGTAGCATGTGGCACAAGCTCTAACCGTTTTTTATTAATAAGTTTTCCAGTTACGCGACAAACACCGTAGGTTTTATTTTCAATTCTAATTAGTGCATTTTTTAAATCGCGAATAAATTTTTCCTGACGAATGGCCAAAGCAGAATTAGATTCTTTACTCATTACTTCACTTCCTTCATCAAAAGCTTTAAAAGTAGGAGATGTATCATCTGTACCATTGTTGTGGTCGTTCATATAAGCACTTTTAATAAGCTCTAAATCGTGCTGCGCTTTTCTTATTTTCTCTTGTATTAATTCTTTAAATTCAGCTAAATCTTTGTCTGAATATCTTACGGTATTTTGTGCCATAATATTAATGTTTTTGAATAGACAATTTGGTATTTACATCATCAAAAGCAATTTCTATACCATCAATTATTTCGTCTTTAATTTCTAATGCTTCGGTTAAGGTTTCTGTTTTTATATATTCTATGTTCGTTTCAATAGCATTTACAATTTTTTCATCATTTTGAAGTAAAACGTCTATTTTATCTGTTACCTCAAAACCTGAATCTTTACGCAAATTTTGAATACGGTTTACCAATTCTCTTGCTATACCTTCTCTTTTTAAATCTTCAGTTAATGTTACATCTAAAGCTACTGTAAGCGACCCTTCATTTGCAACCAACCAACCTTCTATATCTTGAGATGATATTTCTACATCTGTGCGTTCTAAAGTAATATTTTTTCCATTAATAGCAACTTCTATATTGCCATTTTGTTCTATTTTGTTAATATCTTCTGCTGTAAAGTTAATTACTTCATTCGCTATGGCTTTCATGTCCTTTCCAAAACGCGGTCCAAGAACTTTAAAGTTTGGCTTTATTTGCTTTACTAAAATGTCTGAGGCATCATCTAAAAGCTCAATTTCTTTAATATTTACTTCATGTTTTATTAAATCTGAAACCGCCAAAATTTCTTCCTTTTGCTGATCATTATCAATAGGAATCATTATTTTTTGAAGCGGCTGACGCACCTTAATCTTCTCCTTAGCTCTTAACGATAAAACTAATGACGATATTGTTTGCGCATTTTCCATTTTACGCTCTAAACCTTTATCTACAAAATTTTGATTAAAAGCTGGAAAATTAGCTAAATGAACACTTTCAAACGATTCTTTTTTACTAACCAAGTTTAAATCTAAATACAACCTATCCATAAAAAATGGTGCAATTGGCGCTCCAAGTTTAGCAATAGTTTCCATACAAGTATAAAGTGTTTGGTAAGCCGAAATTTTGTCTTGTTGGTAATCGCCTTTCCAGAAACGTCTTCTACTTAAACGCACGTACCAATTACTTAAATAATCTTGAGTGAAATCTGAAATGGCTCTTGCGGCTTTTGTAGGCTCATAATCGGCATAATACTCATCAACTTTTTGAATTAAAGTATGTAATTCAGATAATATCCAGCGGTCCAATTCTGGTCTTTCTTCAATTAGAATATCAGCCTCTGAATAACTAAAATTATCTAAGTTAGTATATAAACTAAAGAACGAATAGGTATTATAAAGGGTTCCGAAAAACTTACGTTTTACCTCTTCAATTCCATCAATATCAAATTTTAAATTGTCCCATGGGTTTGCATTAGAAATCATGTACCAACGCGTTGCATCTGCTCCATAATTTCCTAAAGTTTCGAAAGGATCTGCAGCATTTCCTAAACGTTTGGACATTTTTTGCCCGTTTTTATCTAATACTAATCCGTTAGATACTACATTTTTATAAGCTACTGAATCGAAAACCATCGTCCCGATTGCATGAAGCGTATAAAACCAACCTCGAGTTTGGTCTACACCTTCTGCAATAAAGTTTGCAGGGAAAGTTGTGCCTTTATCAATTAAATCATTATTCTCAAACGGGTAATGCCATTGTGCATATGGCATTGAACCAGAGTCGAACCATACATCAATCAAATCGCTCTCACGGAACATTTTTTGCCCTGTTGAGGACACTAAAACTATCTCGTCGACAATATTTTTGTGCAAATCTATTTTCGCATAATTAGCTTCTGAATTATTTCCAACTTCAAAATCTGCAAAAATATCTTCTGCTAAAACTCCAGCTTCAATAGCCTTTTGCATTTCAACTTTTAATTCTTCTACTGAGCCTATACAAATTTCTTCTTTACCATCTTCAGTTCTCCAAATTGGTAACGGAATTCCCCAATAGCGCGATCGCGATAAATTCCAGTCATTTGCGTTTGCTAACCAATTACCAAAACGACCTGTTCCTGTAGATTTTGGTTTCCAATTTATAGTTTCGTTAAGCTCAAACATTCTATCCTTAACATCGGTAACTTTTATAAACCAAGAATCTAGTGGATAGTATAAAATTGGTTTATCAGTTCGCCAACAATTTGGATAACTGTGCTTATATTTTTCTACCTTAAAAGCTTTATTTTCTTCTTTTAATTTAATAGCAAGTTCAACATCTATAGAACGTTCTGGTGCCTCACCTTCATTGTAATATTCATTTTTTACATACTTGCCAGCAAACTCATCCATTTCTGGTCTAAAACGCCCTTGTAAATCTACTAATGGCACTAAGTTTCCATGATCATCTTTTACCAACATTGGCGGCACTTCTGGAGTTGCTTGTTTTGCAACTAAAGCATCATCTGCTCCAAAAGTTGGTGCGGTGTGTACAATTCCTGTTCCATCTTCAGTGGTTACAAAATCTCCAGAAATAACTCTAAAGGCATCTTGAGGATTATCATTTGGTAAAGCGTATTGTAAAAGTTGTTCGTATTTTATACCTACCAAATCTTTTCCTATAAATTCTTTTACAACATAAAAAGGAATCTTTTTATCTCCAGATTTATAGGCTAATAATTCTGATTTGCCTTCAACTTTGTTAAACTTTCCTGAGAATTGATAATTAACTAGCTTCTTAGCTAATACAACATTTATAGGTTCAAATGTATATTGGTTGTAGGTTTCAACTAAAACATATTCAATTTTTGGCCCGACGGTTAATGCTGTATTACTTGGCAATGTCCAAGGTGTGGTTGTCCAAGCTAAAAAATAAATATCACCTTCATTTTGTAAAAAGTCTGGAAGTGAATTTTCAATAGCTTTAAACTGAGCAACAACAGTTGTATCTGTAACATCTTGGTACGTTCCTGGTTGGTTTAACTCATGCGAACTTAAACCTGTTCCCGCTTTTGGTGAATAAGGCTGAATAGTATAGCCTTTATACAGCAAACTTTTGTTATAAATCTGCTTTAATAACCACCATACAGATTCCATATATTTAGGTTCGTAGGTAATATATGGATCGTCCATATCTACCCAATATCCCATTTTCTGAGTTAAATCGTTCCAAACATCTGTATAACGCATTACGGCTTTTCGACAAGCTGCATTATAATCTTCAACAGATATAGTTTTTCCAATATCTTCTTTAGTAATACCTAATTCTTTTTCAACTCCTAACTCAATTGGCAAACCATGAGTATCCCATCCGGCTTTTCGCTTAACTTGGTAACCTTTCATGGTTTTGTATCGCGGAAAAATATCTTTAATAGCACGTGCTAAAACATGGTGTACTCCCGGAAGTCCATTTGCTGAAGGTGGCCCTTCAAAAAATATAAATGGTTCATTACCTTCTCTTGTTGATACACTTTTTTCAAAAATGTTGTTTTCTTGCCAATATTGTAGTATTTCGTTTGCTACATTTGGTAAGTCAAGTCCTTTATATTCAGGAAATTTAGCGCTCATTTACTGTTGATTCTTATAAGTTCGCGAATTTAAGAATTTATCCTGAAATGGCTGATTTTTATAACAAAAAAAGCCAAAACAAAAGTTTTGGCTTTTTCTCGACTAACTCAAATAATTATCAAACTTAATTTGCAATTATCTTTTTGGTTAATACCGCATCGGTATCTGTTCTTAATACTACAACATATGCACCTGTGGCTATATTGTTAAATTGTAATCCGTTTTGTAAAGTGTCTCTAGACACATCATCAAGCTCTAATATGGTTTGACCTCGCATGTTTACTAAGGCTAGCTTTTTTACCTCGCCTGTTAACTTCTTAGCATAAAAGGTATTTGTTTTATTTTGATAGTAAATAAAGTTCTCATCAAATACGGCCTCTTCTGAACTTAACGATTGTTGTTCTGATTGAAATACTATCTCAAATCGCTCATTAAACTTTCCTTGGGCTGATGTAAATTGATAAGGGGTATTATGTGATAAATCAAAATACGCACCTATTAGATTATCTTTTAAATAAATTTCTTGTGTCGGGTCTATGTTTTCTAATGCCGTTACTTTAATCTCAAAGGTGTTATTACCAGAAGATTTAAAGTTAAGTGGCACAACCTTATCCGATGTAATATCTGCATATGCTTGAATATTCATATCCTTGCCTTCTAAATTTAAATGTAAATCGTTGTTATTTATATCTACATTTTCGGCATCGTATCCATAATCGTAAGCGTCACTTGTTATGGAGCTGAATCCTAAAAGCAACTCGCGTCTTGTTTCTGGCCCTGTTACTGAATTAAATTCTAATCGAATCTTTTTCATCGCATTTGGGTCTTTACCTTCTGTAGTGCTTTTATTTTCTGATTTGCTGCTACTGCTTTTTGAGAATACAGACCCTGTGTTATAGGTTCCATCTGCATCTGCTTCCTTAATAAATATGCGTTGTGAGTTATTAAACTCTACTTGCCCATTTGCAATGATTTCCGTGATAAAACCTTGTCCTACTGGTAAGTATCTTGAGGGTACTATGACACCATCTTGTGAGCCATTATTTGCGCCAAAGAAGCCTTCAAATTGGTATGCGCGTATAGAGCCTGTTTTATTTACTTGTGCATAACCTCCGTTATACTCGTCAAGGTTATGTGAGGTTCCACTCCATTGTTGCCATAACTGTAATGTGCCGTCTATAACACCTGCATTATCATCTATAAATTTATGTACATCTAATGCTGAAGCATATGGGTTTCCTAATAAATAACCTGTTTCTGATACCGATGGTACAGATCCTGGACCGCCTACATCGGTAACATCTATGAGTATGGTTCCATTATTAGGTTTACCTTCAAATATATATTGTTGTTCTATAGTGGGTACACCTGTTCCTTTTTGGGTATAGCCTACTCCAGGTTTTATAGCTGTGCCGGGAGAAAGGTTTGCCCAATCCCAATACGTAACTCCATTTATAAAGGTATACAACCAATAGGTACTTATGTTTCCATTTGAAGTATAATCTGATGTGAATTGTGTATTAAAGCCGGTATCGTCTTTTAATAAATTTAAACTAAAATTAGTGTTATTGGTATTATTGGTTGCTGCATTATTATCTGTTAGACTTGTTGCTGCTCTTGCGCCTACTGGTGATGACCAGTAATTATACCAATATGCACTTGGGGTACCTTCTTGTCGTCTTAATAACTTACCATCGGCAGAGGTTACTAAATCACTATTTACAGTTTGTATTAGTTGAGAATCTGACAGTAAATCTAAAGTACCATCTAATTCTAAATACCAGGTATTTTCTACTAAATGATCGCCTTGTACAGTTAATGTTGCACCAGAATCTATCACTAAACCTAGTTGTTTTATATCATCATTTACCGTTACATCACTAGATATTTTTACAATAGCATGTTCGCTTACATTAGCAATATCTTCTATATCCCATACATCACCATGCATCCATGTGGATTCTGAGGTCCATGAACCATTGCCTGTAGACTCATATGGCATCGGAGCTGTTTGATCCTGTATTGTTGTTATATAGTTGATATACAACCAATTATCGTAACTTGAATAATCATTGGTTCTTCCCATTAATATGTTAGTCATTGGGTAGTAAGCCACTAAATTTGACCATAATATGGTATCTCCTGATGTTCTGTCTTTAATATCTTTTGACACTATTTTACCACCTACGTTACCTGCATTGTTATCAATCTCTTGGTAGGCTAATTGTTGAATCTGATCATCGGTTAGTACAACATCAAATACACGTACTTCATCTATATCGCCTTTGAAATACTGATTAGCTCCTGATTCGTTTGAAAATCTTCCTATTTCAAAAGCATTATTAGTATCTTCACTTTGTGCTAAGGTTGTGCCAGAAATACTTGCAGAAGCTTCTAGTTTACCATCTATATATAGTTTTATTTCTCCTGAACCAGAAGAATAAACACCTGCTATATGATGCCACTCATCAAAATTAATCTCTGCATTGCTTACACCTCCTACATGTTGCTGAGTACTGCCATTTGTTGATACACTAAAAGCAGGATGATGACCAGCTTCTAACCATAACTCAAGCGCAATATCCTCAGTAGCTATTACCATATTGCCTGTATTTCCAGAGTCTGTCTTTACCCAAGCCATTATTGTAACGTCTGTTAAACCTGTTACAAATGATGTCCTAGATAAATAATCATCTATCCCATCAAAATCTATTGAGGCTATGGTGGGTGGATTGATATCGAATAAATCTCTATAATCTAAATCTCCTCCTATGGTTAAATCAAAATCTATATCTGGAAGAATCGATAAATCTGTTGGATCTTCGATATCTTCATTTACATCTAAATTGACATCATTAGTGTTTGTCGTTTCAAAAGTGTCATCTAATCCATCATTATCTGTATCTATTCCTGAAATTGTATTAGCCATACCGTTTTCTTCTATGTCTGGAGTACCATCGTTATCGGAATCACTATCAAACATATCTATCAAGTTATCACCATCGGTATCAACAGGAATTATTCCAGTACCATAGTTTGTATAAATCCCTGTACTGGAATCTATGCTTCCAGAAGGAGGTAAATAACCCAATGTTGTTTGCCCTTCTACATTATCTGGGATTCCATCATTATCACTATCTATATCCAAAGTATTCAAATAACCATCTCTATCGCTATCACATACAGAATCTACACCTAACTGCGTAAGCCTCAAAGAAGTAGAAGCATAAGAACCTGTAGTGCCAAAAATTAAATCCACATGAGAAAAAATATCAAACTCCAAATACAACCAGTGAGCAGTATCAGTATTTACTGAAGCTCCCTCGTCTGTCCAATTAGTTATATCACCAACTAATGTAGGGTCTAATCTATATAATGTATAACCTGATGGGTCTGGCCCATTTACAAATCCTCCTTGTTCCAACTCAGTTGTAGGAGCTAAATAAGGGGTAATAGTACCTGTAGCTGTGGTTGGATTAAAGCCATTAATTTCTGTGTAATCATGAGAATAAGAAGTATCATTATCTCTAAGCTGCAATATTAAGTCGTACAGTACTGCAGATTCACCATTAGGGTTTAACGGTGTCGCTGTTCCTGAATATACTAAATCTAAGGAGTAACCTACATAAGTGTCGTTTATAGGTTCAGTAGAAGACATATTCAAATTACCGTTACATCGTACATTAAATGTTCCGTTAATACTTTGAATAGTTAAAACTATATCATAATAGACTCCTTGATAGAACAAGGCATTTGTATATAAAACTTTTTCTCCTACAAGAACATTGTTGAGGTCTGTTGCTGTTAGTAATGAGGGGGTATTAAAATTAATAGCAGCCGAACACTCGTAAGTATCAATAATACCGTCATTATCATCATCTAAATCGCAAATATCACTTACGCCATCACCATCAAAATCTGGATTTCCTGAAGTAACAGCATCACAAGGGTAAGTTAAAGTTAAAGTTGCTGAATACACTTCAGAAAAACATAGTAAATCATCATGTGTAACAACTACAAAGTATTCGTTGCCATCTAACCCTGTTACATCACTTATATTAAGGTCAAATCCGGTTACATTGCTATATACACCTGTATTTGTTAACGCTGTTCCTCCTGAATTTGGATCTCCTAAATACCACTGTATATTAACTCCAAAAGATGCGATAAACGATGGAAACATGTAAATTGGATTTCCTGAACCATCAAAGTTAGTTGTTTGGTAAACATCTACATCTGTATCAAAAGTGACAGAAGTACCTTCATCTGCAGTTTGGTTTGATGGCGGTGTAAAATCAACTCGTGTAGCTTCAATCTCATTACCATTTAGGCCATTATAACCACCGCTACCACCTGTTACTTGCCCATTTATATCAATACCTGTACCGTCCAGAATACCATCATTATTAGCATCTATACCTCCAGATTCAACAACATCGTAACAACCATCATTATCGCTATCTAAATCTAGATAATCGGGTGTTCCGTCTCCATCCGTATCTAAATCACAAATAGTTTCATCAAAACTAACTCCTATTCCGTCTATTTCTGCCTCAATACCACCAGCATCATAAAAAATAAATCTTATGTAATAAATAGTATTTTGGGTTAAAGCATAATTGTCTAATATATTTAAATCGTTGTATCTGTATGGGCTGGTATCAGAATCTGGTGTTGTTCCATCATCTAAAACTGTATACGTAGCAAAAGTTGGATCTGTAGATATTATTAAACCTATTTTAAGTGTAGAGGGATTAAATGTATTAGTTACTTTTTTATCTATATGCAATAAAGCATTTAAAGTTCCAACTTGAAACTCCATATAATCATTTCCTGTTATGGCTGCTGCAAAAGATGTTTCATCTGCTCCCGTAAAAAAATAGTTATTTGCTCTTGATGTATCAACAATTCCGGCACCAAAAGTAGGAGATGCATAAGAAGTAGTATTTGGGTCGTCGTATAATGATGTTGATAAATTATGATAATCATTATTACCATCCCATACTAAACGATAATCTTCATCATCTCTAGAATAGTAAATACATCCTGCAGACTCTTCAGTATCTAAAATACCATCATTATCACTATCAAAATCAGATGAATTTACTACCAAATCACCATCGGTGTCTTGGGCATACATATTACTTGAGGCTAAAAGTATAACTACAAATAAAAAGCTTAAACGTAGAAATTTCTTCATAGGTTAAAATTTTATAGTTTGGGACTAATTAAATTTTTTAACTACTTAACTAATTTCTAGAACAATGGATTGTAATAAATCTTTGAGGGAAGATGTTTTGATTCTCGAGAACTGTAATCGCCTCGAAATCATTTATGTATACAAAATTAAATCATAATACACTTTATTTTTAAATATGTACTCTTTTTCGACAAAACAAGCAAAACACCAGTGCAATCAACCTATTACGGCATGAAATACACAAAAAACAGTTGAATTACATATTTGTATTTCAAATTAAAAACTGTTAAACTATTAATGATTAACTGTTTAAATACAGGCAATATTAATTTAAAAAATCGATAAAACCTAATAAAAATCAGATAAAATGATATTTTTTATCGATGAAATACATTTTGTAGAAAAATTTAGATTTTATTAAAAACTAAAGTCTATGTTAAAATGGCTACTAAATCTTCAATTTTGGATATAAGCTGAATTTTGATAGTAGTATTTTTAAGTGAAATTTTATTGTATTTGGATACAAAAATTGTTGAAAACCCAAGTTTTTCAGCCTCTAAAATACGTTGCTCAACCCTTTGAACAGGGCGTATTTCTCCAGACAATCCTACCTCAGCGGCAAAACAAAAATCTTTTTGTAAAGCAAAATCTTCATTTGAAGATAAAATGGATGCAACAACAGCTAAATCAATAGCTGGGTCATCTACTGTAATACCTCCAGTTATATTTAGAAACACATCTTTAGCACCTAGTCTAAATCCTGCACGTTTTTCTAAAACAGCCAAAAGCATATTAAGCCTTTTAGCGTTAAAACCTGTAGCGCTTCGTTGTGGTGTTCCATAAACTGCAGTACTTACTAAGGCTTGAACTTCAATCATTAATGGACGCATACCTTCTAAAGTAGCTGCTATAGCATTACCTGAAAGCTCTTCATCTTTTTTAGAAATTAAAATCTCTGAGGGATTAGAAACCTCTCGTAAACCCGAACCTTGCATTTCGTAAATTCCTAATTCATTTGTTGAACCAAAACGGTTTTTATGAGCACGTAAAATTCTAAATACATGGTTTCGGTCGCCTTCAAACTGCAAAACCGTATCAACCATATGCTCTAATATTTTAGGTCCAGCAATATTACCGTCTTTGGTAATATGACCAATTAACAAAACTGGTGTAGCGGTTTCCTTTGCAAATTTTATGAGCTCTGTTGTACACTCTTTGATTTGTGATATACTTCCTGAAGACGATTCAATATAATCACTGTGTAATGTTTGAATGGAGTCTATAACCACAATATCAGGCTCTAAAGACTCAATTTGTTTAAATATATTTTGAGTTTTAGTTTCTGTTAAAATGTAACAATTATTATTATCTGAATTAATGCGTTCTGCACGCATTCTTATTTGTTTCTGACTTTCTTCTCCAGAAACATAAAGCGTTTTATAAGGTAATTTTAACGAAATTTGAAGTAGTAAAGTACTTTTTCCTATTCCAGGTTCGCCGCCTAATAGTGTTAAAGATCCTGGTACAATTCCGCCTCCTAAAACACGATTAAACTCACCATCAAAAGTATTTAAACGAGGTTCTTTTGCAACATCAATATCTTTTATTCTTAATGGTACAGAAGCTCTTTTTACTGAAGCAGTTGGTGTTTTCCAGTCGCTTTTTTCTTGTTTTTGAATAATTTCTTCAACAATCGTATTCCATTCTTTACAGGCGTTACATTGCCCTTGCCATTTAGCAAATTGAGTGCCGCAGTTCTGACAAAAAAAAGTAGTTTTTACTTTTGCCATTAATACCCAAAATCTTCTTTAATTAAATCGGCTTTTTCTAAAACTAAGTCTTTAGTAATACCTGCTATTTCCTTTAAAGTATATGCCGATTGGTAAGTTCTCATAGCTTTTTTAGGCTCTCCAGTTTCTTCGTAAAAACGTGCTATATAGTAAAGCCCTAATAGTGTTTCTGGGTACTGCTTTCTTGCTATCTTCCCAAGGTGCTCATAATATTCAAAAGCTTCATTTTTTTCTATGGCTGCAGAAATGGCTTTAAAATCGTTTATTAAAATCTGTTTATCAATACCGAATAAATCATAAATAGTTTGATACTTTTCTTCAAGATAAACCACTGGAGAAATCTCTAATTCTAATATAGTTTCTTTGTATTCTTTTTTTGATATTGGTTGAAATACTTGAAAAATACCTTCTATAGCATTAGGTATTGCATGTGTGGGTACTGAGTAATGCGAAGGCCCTTCAAAACTATCGAAATCGTAAAATAAATTTTCGTTTTCTATACTAGACGCATCTGCATTTAAAGCAGTTGTCATCTTTTTAATTGATGATGGATCGTTATTAGTATTTGCTAGATAATAGAAGAGCTTAGATTGCGTGTTGGTAAGTTGTTCGGGAATATAATCTAACATATTTGGTGCTAATTCTGGACTTATAACCACATAGCTTTTAAACAATGGATTTGATTTTAACATAAAATAATTTATGAAATTTGCTGTTTCACCATGCCCAACTGCAACTCTAAAATCAACAGTTCTGTAAGTTCTTTCTAAATACGGAATAAGCTCCATACCAATAAACTCGAAAAATGCCGCACCAGTTTCGATTGGCAAAGAATTTTGCTCTGAATACATACAATCGTCAAACCTAGTATCAATTTGATTAATGCCAACTACAATAGATTCTGGCATGTCTTCCCAATACGAGTAGTAATCAACATTTCCAGCAACGGCCTCAAATAAATAATCGCCATCAAAAACTATAAAAAGTGGGTAACTTTTATCCTCATTAGTATTATAACCTCTTGGTAATTGTATTTTAATTTGCCGTTCTTCACCAAGTTTTGAGGATTGAATAGTTTCATATTTAACTTGAGCTTGAAATATGCTTGTAGCCAAGAAAAACAATATTAAAAAAACGATTGGTTTCTTCATTTTAAATTGATTTGAGATTTAATAATGGCAAGTTAATAAATTAACACACACATAAAAAGCAAAGTTTAAGATGCTATTAAAAACTTTTAAACCGTTTTCTTACGATTAAAAATAGGTAGATAGATAAGAGATAAACCTCCTAAAATTATTATCATAATAGTCTGAGATGACCACATAATCCAACCAAAAGCGCGACTTGGGTCTTCCGGCAAATTAAATAGTGTAAATGCCAAAACAATAGCTTCAGGGTACGATCCTATACCTCCATTTGTTGCTGCAATACTAAAACTAGCTGCGATAAAGCCTATTAAAATGGCTGCAAAAGGAATATTTTGAGTTTGAGGTAATGAAAAAGAGGTTACGTAAAACATAAGCACATACATTGACCATATAAACAACGTATGAAAAATAAATGCCCATTTCTTTTTCATTTTAAAAATACTCAGTGCCCCTTCTACTAATCCGCTTATAAAAGTTTTTATTTTTAATGCTAATTTTGATTTCCCTTTTTTTATAAAACGAATAGTAACAATTATTAAAACTATTGCTATTAGAGCTGCAATGATGAGTTTTGTTGGATTAAATTTTTCAATTAAAAAACCATAAATAAAATCGAATTGAAGAAAGAGTGTAACAGTTATAATACCTAGCATCACTATTAAATCTGCAATTCTTTCGGCTACAATTGTACCAATACCTTTCTCAAAAGGTACGTCTTCATAATTTGTTAGTATTGATGCTCTTGCAACTTCACCTGCCCTAGGAATTGTGTAATTTATTAAATAGGTTGCAAATACAGCCATAATGCTGTTTCCCAGTTTAATATTATAGCCCATAGGCTCTAACTGAAAGCGCCAACGATATGCACGAGATAAATGACTTAAAAGGCCTAAAAATATTCCTAGTACAATCCAAGTATAGTCTGCTTTTTTAAAATATTCTAATAACTCATCAATAGAAATTTGTGACAGTGAATACCAGACCAAAAAAACTCCCAATAATAATGGGAGTGAAATTTTTAATATCTGTTTTGTATTTAGTTTCAAAAGTCTATTTTAATAGATTAGTGGCCTCATCTGGAAACACCAAAGATGGTTTGAAAACTTTAGCGTCTTCTATATCCATAAACGCATAAGTAATTAAAATAAGTGTATCGCCAACTGAAACTTTTCTTGCTGCTGCTCCGTTTAATGTTATTTCTCCACTTTTTCGTGGTCCGGGAATACAATACGTTTCTAAACGTTCACCGTTATCATTATTTACAATCTGAACTTTTTCACCTTGTATAATGTTGGCAGCTTCCATTAAATCTTCGTCTATGGTTATACTTCCAATATAATTGAGTTCTGCACCTGTGCATTTTACTCTATGAATTTTCGATTTTACAACTTGAATTTGCATGCGGCAAAGATAATTAATTTAGTGCGATATTATCAATAAGTCTAATATCATCTGCATATACAGCAATAAAGCCTCTGTATGCTTTTTTGTTTGATTTTCGTTTAACAGGTTTTAAGGTTTTAGCATCTGCTACAATAAAATATTCTAACTCTAATAGATGGTGTTTAGCAAACTGTTTCTCAACCCATTCCGTAATTTTATTAGCACTTTTTGTGCCAAATTTTACTTTGGCAGTTTTTAAAGTTTCATAGATAAAAGGCGCTGCTTCTTTATATTCTGGTTTTAAACGTGTATTACGAGAACTCATAGCTAGACCAGTGGTTTCACGATGAATTTTACAACCTACAACAACAACTGGAATATTATGCTTTTCAACCAACTTTTTTATTATAGCTAATTGCTGATAATCTTTTTCACCAAAATAAGCTTTGTGAGGTTTTACAATTTCAAAAAAACGTTTCACTATAGTACCAACACCATCAAAATGTCCGTGACGAAATTTGCCTTCCATTTCAAATTCTAAACCGTCAAAATCGAAAGATTCTGAAACGGTTTTACCTTCATAAATATCATCAACAGTAGGCGCATAAACCAAAATATTATTTGCACTAACTGTTTTTAATAATTCTATATCACGTTCAAGTGTTCTTGGGTATTTTATAAGGTCATTTTTATTATCAAACTGCGTTGGGTTTACAAAAATACTAACAACAACTTTATCGTTTTCACTAAGTGCTCTTTTAACAAGTTGCAAATGGCCTCTGTGTAATGCACCCATGGTAGGAACCAAGCCTAATGTTTGCTTTTTCGATTTAAGATTACCGATTGCATCTATAATTTGTTGTTTTTCTGAGTAAACTTCCACTTTTTAATAAAAAATTAACGCGTGCAAACTTAAGATTTTACAGTGAATCTGCATAAATTTTTGTACTTTTGCGTGTTTTTTATTTTGATTTAGTCAAATGATTAAGCATTTTAAATAACAACCTTAATATTTATTTTCTCCCTGTAAAATAAATTATTACATATTATACATGACTCTAAGTCAACAAAAACAAACATATGAAAGATAAGAGGATATTATACGTATCATCTGAAGTAGTTCCTTATTTACCAGAAACAGAAATTTCATCCATGTCCTTTGAAGCACCAAGATTGGTAAATCAACAAGGTGGTCAAATAAGAATCTTCATGCCTAGATACGGGAATATTAATGAACGTAGACATCAATTACATGAAGTTATAAGGCTTTCTGGTATTAATCTAGTGATTAACGATTTAGACATGCCGTTAATTATTAAAGTAGCTTCAATTCCAAAAGAAAGAATTCAAGTATATTTTATAGATAACGATGAATATTTTAAAAGAAAAGCGACTTTAACCGATGAAGCTGGTGAGCTGTTTTCTGATAACGATGAACGTGCTATTTTTTTTGCAAAAGGTGTTATAGAGACAGTTAAGAAGTTAAATTGGTCTCCAGACGTTATACATGTTCATGGCTGGTTAGCATCGTTATTACCTGTTTACTTAAAAGAATACTATAAAGACGAACCTTTATTTAACGAAAGTAAAATAGTAACCTCTATTTACAATCAAAGTTTTAACAATACGTTAAATAAAGATATGATTAATAAGGTTAAATTTGACAATATAAATGATGAAGCTATTAGTAAGCTTGAAGAACCATCATACAATAACCTTATGAAAGTGGCTATAGATTATTCAGACGCATTAATTGTAGGCTCTGAAGACATTAAAGATGAACTTAATGATTACATGAAATCATCTGACAAGCCCGTTTTAGAATACAAAAGCAAAGATGAATTTGGTGAAGCTTATACAGAATTTATTAATTCTACCGTTTTAAGCTAAACTTAGTATTCATTAATTATTTATGAAAAAGACAATTAACGCCCTTAAATTTCCTTGCATCTTTTTATTAATGATTATTTCTTTTATTGCTTGCGATAAAGAATTTAGTGAAATAGATAGTGATGTTTTAGGAAAAGATAATTCTAATTTTGATACTAATAACAACGATTTTCCTATTGTTTCATACAACAAAAAGTTAGATTCACTTCAAATAAATGGACTAGCATCAAATTTACTAGGTGTTTTTAACGATCCTGCATATGGAAAAACTACAGCTAGTATAGTTACACAAATTACACCTACTACTTTTGATCCAAGTTTTGGAACTAATGCTGTAATAGATTCTGTTGTTTTAAGAATACCATATTTTAGCAGAATTGCCAGTATTGAAGGCGAGGTTACAACATATACTATTCAAGATTCTCTATATGGTGAAAATCAAGAAGGGAATATTGATCCAATAAAGTTATCTATTTATCAAAATAATTATTTCCTAAGAGATTTCGATCCTTTTAATGTTGGTGATAACAATTTTCAAAATTATTTTTCTAATGCCGACTTTGCAGTAAACGGCGGTGCCAATAGAGTTCTTAACGGAACAAGTGTGATAGATTTTGAAACTCAAAAAGGGCAGTTAATATATGAAGATATTAATTTCGAACCAAGTGCAGAAGCCATAAGACTAGACGAAACTGTTGATGGTACTGTTGTTTCACAATTTATTGCCCCAGCACTAAGAATTAACATGGACACTGCATTTTGGACATCAATGATTTTTGATGAATATACTGTAAACCCCACTATACTAAGTAACACAAATAATTTTAGAAATTATTTTAGAGGTCTTTTTATAAAAGCAGAAGCTATTAATGATAGTGGAAGTATGGTTTTGTTAAATTTAGCATCTCAAGAATCAAGTATTATTATATATTATTCAAGAGATTCCAGTATTGCCGGAGAAAGAACTCAATCAACATATACGTTCAATTTTACTGGCAATAGACTTAACACTTTTGTAAATGAACTTAACTCTGGAATAAATTTAACAAATGGAGATAGAGTAAATGGAGATGAAAAGCTTTATTTAAAAGGAGGAAACTCTATGGCAGTTGTTGATTTATTTGGAACAGACGAACTTCAAGATTTTATTGATGAGTATCGAATTTCTGATGGAAATGGAGGTTATTTAAAAGAAAATGGAACAGGAGATTTCCTTCTCAAAAAACTTATTAATGAAGCCCAACTTATCATTTATGAAGATGAAATCATGCAAACATTTCCTGAAGACCAAAACGGAAATGATTACAGCGCTTTTGATAGAATATACGTATACGATGCTACAAACAATGGCCCTACAATTGATTATTTTTTAGACCCCACAGAAAACACAACGCAATCATTCAATTCTAGAATAATAAGTTTAGGACAGCGTTTTGAAGATGACAATGGAGGTTTTAAATACAAAATAAGACTTACAGAACATTTAAATAATATTTTACAAAAAGATTCTACTAATACTAGACTAGGCCTGGTACTATCAACCAATGTAAATTACAACAATAATGCTGAAATTTTAAATAGTGATGACACGATAGATGGTATACCTGCAGCTTCATTGTTAACTCCAAGAGGAACAATCCTATATGGCTCAAATACTACAGACCAAAAAAAGATGACTTTAAAAATTTACTCTACAGAACCTCGTAACTAAAAACTAAATTTATGTGCGGAATTGTTGGCTATATTGGATATAGAGAAGCTTATCCTATAATAATAGAAGGATTAAAACGTCTAGAATATAGAGGTTACGATAGTGCAGGAATTGCACTTTTTGATGGTTCTGATCTAAAAGTTTCCAAAACTAAAGGTAAAGTAGCCGATTTAGAAACCCGTTCTCAAGAAGAAAACACTAAAAATGGAAGTGTAGGCATTGGTCATACACGTTGGGCAACTCATGGTGTACCTAATGATGTTAACTCACATCCACATCTTTCTAATTCCGGAGAACTCGTAATCATTCATAATGGTATTATCGAGAATTATGAGTCTCTGAAACAAGAACTAGTTACCAGAGGATATGTTTTTAAATCTGATACAGATACTGAAGTTCTTATCAATTTAATAGAAGATGTCAAAAAAAAGGAAAAAGTTAAACTTGGTAAAGCTGTACAAATAGCTTTAAATCAAGTTATTGGAGCTTATGCTATTGCAGTTTTCGATAAGAATAAACCTGAAGAAGTAGTAGTTGCTCGCTTAGGAAGTCCTTTAGCTATAGGTATTGGTAATAATGAAGATGAATTTTTTATTGCAAGTGATGCATCCCCTTTTTTAGAATACACTAAAAATGCTATTTATTTAGAAGATGAAGAAATGGCTATAATTAGATCTAAAAAAGGTATCAAAATTAGAAAAATAAAGGATGACTCTTTAGTTGATAATTATGTTCAAGAACTTCAAATAAATTTAGAACAAATTGAAAAAGGTGGCTATGACCACTTTATGCTCAAAGAAATCCATGAGCAACCAAAAGCCATAAGGGACACATACAGAGGAAGATTATTAAGAAATGAGGCCATTATTAAAATGGCTGGCGTTGAGGATAACATGAAGAAATTCCTAAACGCCAACCGTATTATAATAGTTGCTTGTGGAACTTCTTGGCATGCTGGATTAGTAGCCGAATACATTTTTGAAGACTTAGCAAGAATACCTGTTGAAGTTGAGTACGCCTCTGAATTTAGATATAGAAACCCGGTAATAACGGAGAATGATGTGTTGATTGCCATTTCACAATCGGGCGAAACAGCTGACACATTAGCAGCTATTAAACTAGCAAAATCTAAAGGAGCATTCGTTTTTGGTGTCTGTAATGTTGTAGGATCTTCAATTGCAAGAGAATCTGATGCTGGTGCTTACACACATGCGGGTCCAGAAATAGGTGTAGCCTCAACAAAAGCATTTACTACTCAAATTACAGTTCTTTCTTTAATAGCATTAAGACTATCAAGAGCCAAAGGAACCATTAGTAGTTCCGATTTTCGTCATCACCTACTAGAATTAGAAATGATTCCAAAAAAAGTAGAGCAAGCTTTAAAATCTGACGCACATATTAAAAAGATTGCAGACATCTATAAAAACGTAAGTAATTTTCTTTATTTGGGGAGAGGTTATAATTTTCCTGTTGCTTTAGAAGGTGCTCTAAAATTAAAAGAAATTTCATATATCCACGCAGAGGGTTATCCAGCTGCAGAAATGAAACATGGCCCTATAGCCTTGATTGACGAGAATATGCCTATTGTAGTAATTGCCACCAAAAAAGGCCATTATGAAAAAGTAGTAAGTAATATTCAAGAAATTAAATCTAGAAAAGGAAAAATTATAGGCATTGTTACAGAAGGAGACATTCAGGTAAGAGATTTAGCAGATCATGTTATTGAAGTTCCTGAAAGTTTAGATTCGCTTTCTCCTTTGTTAACTACAATTCCACTTCAATTATTATCTTATCATATTGCTGTCTTATTAAATAAAAATGTAGATCAACCAAGAAATTTGGCAAAATCTGTTACTGTAGAATAGATTAAAAGAAGAATAACTCTAAATGTAATTTTGCTAATTTTTAGTACTTATTTTATCAAAAACACAATAAAACATCCTCTTTTTTGTTAAAAATTACTATGCGCGCATAATTTTTTTATATTTTTATGCACTAGTAATATTTTATATACATATATTGCTATTCTAAAACTAATTCAAATAGATGAAAACAATTATCCCTTTTTTACTATTGTTGTTTTGTGGTATCTCATATTCTCAAACAACAATAACAGGTTCTGTTGTTGATGATAACAGTCAACCCATCCCAGGAGCAAATATTATTGTTATGGGAACTTCAACGGGAACAGTTACCGACTTTGATGGTAATTTTACCCTAACTTACAACCAAAACCCACCTTTTTCATTACAAGCTAGTAGTGTTGGTTTTGAAAGTATGACCATTGAAATAACCCAAAACAATCAAGTAGCATCTTTTATATTAAAAGAAGGTACTGCCTTAGATGAAGTTGTTATTTCTGCATCAAGAACACCCGAACGAATTTTTGAATCTCCAGTAACCGTAGAACGTTTTGGACTAAAAGAAATTAAAAACACAGCATCGGCTGATTTTTACGATGGCTTAGAAAATCTAAAAGGTGTTGATGTAAACACTAACAGTTTAACTTTTAAATCTGTAAATACTAGAGGTTTTGCCACTTTTGCTAATAACAGGTTTATGCAGTTAGTTGATGGCATGGATAACTCCACTCCTGCATTAAATTTCCCAATAGGAAATTTAGTGGGTATGACAGAAACAGATGTTCAAAGTGTTGAACTATTACCAGGTGCATCTTCTGCACTATACGGGGCCAACGCATTTAATGGTATTTTGTTTATGCGAAGTAAAAGCCCTTTTGACCATTCTGGAATAAGCGTTTCTTACAAAGCAGGAATTACATCACAAGAAGCTGCTGGGGACAACCAATATATAGATTACAGTATTAGAGTAGCTCATAAGTTTAGCGAAAAATTTGCTGCTAAAGTTAATTTTGGTTACTTAAAAGGAACCGATTGGGCAGCTACTAATTATGATGATTTAAACTCAGATGGTGGCACAAGAGAATCAAACATAAACTACAATGGTGTAAACGTTTATGGCGATGTAGTTGCTGCAAACATTCGAGCAGAGTCTGGTGGACTTGGAATTGTTCCAGATGTATTTGTAAGTAGAACAGGATACGAAGAACGCGATCTTACAAATTATGAAGCCAAAAGTGTTAAAGCGGATTGGGGTTTGTATTTTAGACCATGGGAAAATGATTTCGAAATTCAGTATGTTGGAAAAGTAGGTACAGGTACAACAATTTATCAAGGAAGTAATAGATATAACATTAATAATTTCTTCCAGCAACAACATAAAATAGAAATTAAAAATGATAATTTCTTTTTAAGAGGTTATGTTGTAGGAGACAATGCAGGGGACTCTTATGATATGCTATTAACTGCTGTACAGATTAACAGATCATGGAAAAGTGATACCGAATGGTTTGGAGATTACATCAGAACATATGTTGGTGCAACATTAAGTGGAGCAACAGATACACAAGCGCATGCTGCAGCTAGAACTCAAGCTGAAACGGGACGTATTTTACCAGGTACTCCAGAGTTTCAAGCGGCATTGAATAGGAGTATTAATGACCCTAGTCTTCTAACTGGATCAAAATTTCAAGATGCATCTAAATATTATCATGCAGATGCAAACTATAATTTAAGCCATTTAATAGATTTTGCTGAAATACAAGTTGGAGGTTCATTTAGACAATACAATCTTAACTCATCTGGAAGTATCTACACAGATCTAGATGGCCCAATAGATTATTCTGAATTTGGTGTATACACACAAATACAGAAAGACCTTGAATTAAATGAAAACTTAAAGTTAAAGTTAACAGGTTCTATGAGATATGATAAATCAGAATTTTTTGATGGTTTTGTTTCTCCCAGAATTTCTGCAGGTTTAACTGTAAATAAAAATCATAATATTAGGGCTTCTGTGCAAACTGGATTTAGAAATCCAACCACACAAGATTTATTTATTGGTTTAGATACAGGGCAAGAGGTTTTAATTGGTTCTGCACCTGATAACCTAAGTCGTTATTCAAGACCTTATGATGTAAGTCTATCTGGGCAACTATTAGGGCAACCAGCAGTAATAAACCAAGAAGGTGGCGCAGGATACACTAATTCTTACACCATAAGTTCTGTTAATGCATACAGAGCTACAGGTGATGCCAATGTTTTAGAAGTAGCAAACCCAGATATTATACAGCCAGAACAGGTAACTTCGGCAGAAATTGGATATAGAGGCAAGGTAGAAGGTTTTATTATAGACTTTAGTGCTTACTACAATAGCTATCAAGATTTCATATCCCAGGCTGATGTCGTATCGCCTTTGTATGGAACAGTGGGAGACAACGGATTATCTGTATCTGCTTTAGATAATGATGACACTCAAAGATATAATATTTATACAAATTCTGAAGCTGAAGTTAACTCTTACGGTGCTTCTTTAGGTATTTCAACAAAAGTGTTTGGCGATTTTGATTTAAGTGGAAGCTATACTTATGCGAAATTAGATTTCGACCAACAAAGATTCCCAGACTTTGTTACAAACTTTAATACGCCTGAACATAAATTTAAAGCCACATTTGGAAATACTGACTTATTTAAAAATTTTGGCTTTAATATATCTTACAGGTTTAGTGATGACTACTATTGGGAAAACACCTTTGCCGATGGTTTAATTCCTGAATACCATGTCGTTGATGCTCAAATAAACTTAAGAGTACCAAGTTTTAAATCTACTTTAAAAGTTGGAGCTACTAATTTACTGGGTGATGAATATTTCCAAGCTATTGGTACTGGCTTTATAGGATCAATGTACTATGTATCATGGACAATTAATAACTTATAATTTAAAAAAATGAAAAATATTAAATACTTATCAATATTATTAAGTCTTTCATTACTTATAGGTTGTAATGAACCAGAAGATGTTTTAGAAGATTTTAATGCCCTTCCAGAAGAAACTGTTGATTTACCTGCTTTAACTGCTGGGTCTGCAGATTTTTCAACTTACGTATCGCTCGGTAATTCATTAACCGCTGGATTTTCTGATGGAACAGTTTTTAGAGCTGCGCAAGAAAATTCATACCCAAGTATTATGGCGCAACAATTTGCTTTAGTTGGCGGAGGAACATTTACACAACCTTTAGTTAATGATAATTTTGGCGGATTAGCCGCTGGAGGCAACCGAATAGCAGGCCCTCGTCTTATTACTACAGGTGGCGCTCCACAACCATTAGAATCGGTTATAGGACCCGTTACCGTAACAACTGATATAGTTCTAAACAAGCCTACAGGACCATTTAATAATATGGGAGTTTCAGGAGCGAATAGTTTTCATCTTTTAGATTTAGGAATTCCAGGATCAGGATATGGTGATATTAACGGTTTAGGTGTTTACGCAAATCCATACTTTATAAGAATGGCATCAGCACCTGATGCAACAATTATTGGTGATGCGATGGCCCAAAATCCAACATTCTTTTCTCTATGGATAGGTGCTAATGATGTTTTAGGTTATGCCACCTCAGGTGGAGATGGCTCTATAACTATTACTGATCAAACAACTTTTGATTTAGCTTATGGCGCTCTAATATCTTCATTAACATCTGGTGGTGCTAAAGGCGTAATTGCAAATGTACCAAATGTTGAATCGGCACCTTTTTTCAATACTGTTCCAAATAATGCGTTAGTTATTGATGCTGCAACTGCAGGTCAATTAACAGGATTTTTTCAAGCAGTTGCCGGAATATTTACGCAAGTACTCATTGCGCAAATGGTTCCTCCAGCTAACGCTCAACAATTAGCCTCTCAATACGCTATTACATTTGAAGAAGGTGCTAATAGATTTCTTATAGATGTACCCGTTACGGCTACAAACCCACTAGGATTTAGACAAATGACAGAGGAAGAAAAATTATTACTTCCTATAGATCAAGGGGCTTTAGCACAAGGTTATGGTTCTGTTGCATTAACTCCAGAAGTATTACAAGTACTTGGTATATTACAAGCTGGCGGAACACCAACACCAGAACAAGGCGCTTTAGTTATTGGAGCTGTTAATGGTATAGATGACGGCGACGCTTTAGATAGTGATGAACTTCAGGCAATTAGAACAGCAACAAATGGATATAATGCCACAATTTCTGCAGCAGCTACAGCCAACGGACTTGCTTTTGTTGATTCTTTTAGCATAACAACACAAATTGCTACTTCTGGTTATAGCTCTAATGGATTTACCATTACTGGCGGCTTAGTAACTGGTGGAGGATTTGGTTTAGATGGTATTCATGGTACTTCAAGAGGATATGCATTGTTTGCAAATGAATTTTTAAAGGCTATTGATGTTGCTTATGGTTCTAATTTTGAAGCCTCAGGAAACTTAGTAAATCTTGGAGATTACCCAACAAACTATTCACCTTTATTACAATAATATATAATCAAAATATAATTTTTAAACACCTTCTTAATGAAGGTGTTTTTTTATTCCAAAAAACCTACAAAAACGACTTTCATTTTAAATTAAAAAATATATCTTTGCACGCGAAAACTTGAAGTGTTTTCATAGAATTAAAACGCATAATATTAAACATATAAGTAATGTCTAAAGTTACAGGTAAAGTTGCACAAATAGTAGGTCCAGTTATCGATGTTGAATTCGGTGCAGGTTCAGAACTCCCAAAAATTTACGATTCATTAGAAATTAAAAATGCCGATGGCTCTATATTAGTACTAGAAGTACAGTCTCACATTGGTGAAGATACTGTACGTACAATTGCGATGGATTCTTCTGATGGTTTAAGTAGAGGAACTGAAGTTACTGCTACAGGTGCTCCTATACAAATGCCAATTGGAGACGATGTTTACGGGCGTTTATTTAATGTAATTGGAGATGCTATTGATGGGCTTGGAGATTTACCTAAAGCTGGAGAAGCTGGGTTACCAATTCACCGTACAGCTCCTAAATTTGAAGACTTATCAACGTCTACTGAAGTTTTATTTACAGGTATTAAAGTAATCGATTTAATTGAGCCATATGCAAAAGGTGGTAAAATTGGTTTATTTGGTGGTGCTGGTGTTGGTAAAACAGTATTGATTCAGGAGTTGATTAACAATATAGCAAAAGGACACGGTGGACTTTCAGTATTCGCAGGAGTAGGAGAAAGAACTCGTGAAGGAAATGACCTTTTAAGAGAAATGTTAGAATCTGGAATTATCCGTTACGGTGATGACTTTATGCATTCTATGGAAGACGGTGGATGGGATTTATCGAAAGTAGATAAATCTGCTATGAAAGATTCCAAAGCAACGTTCGTATTCGGACAAATGAATGAGCCTCCAGGAGCACGTGCTCGTGTTGCACTATCTGGTTTAACTATTGCAGAATATTTCCGTGATGGTGCTGGTGAAGGACAAGGAAAAGATGTACTTTTCTTCGTAGATAACATTTTCCGTTTTACACAAGCTGGTTCAGAGGTATCTGCACTACTTGGTCGTATGCCTTCTGCGGTAGGTTACCAACCAACATTGGCAACAGAGATGGGCGCGATGCAAGAGCGTATTACATCTACTAAAAGAGGTTCTATTACTTCTGTACAAGCGGTATACGTGCCTGCGGATGATTTAACGGATCCTGCACCTGCTACAACCTTTGCTCACTTAGATGCAACAACAGTACTTTCAAGAAAAATTGCCGAGTTAGGTATTTACCCTGCGGTAGATCCATTAGATTCTACTTCAAGAATTTTAACTGCTGATATTTTAGGTGATGAGCACTATAACTGTGCGCAACGTGTAAAAGAGTTATTACAGCGTTATAAAGAATTACAAGATATTATTGCTATTCTTGGTATGGAGGAATTATCAGAAGAAGACAAATTAGCAGTAGGTAGAGCAAGACGTGTGCAACGTTTCTTATCTCAACCATTCCATGTAGCAGAGCAATTTACTGGTATCCCTGGTGTTTTAGTTGACATTAAAGAAACTATTAAAGGCTTTAATATGATTATGGATGGCGAATTAGACAAGTATCCAGAAGCAGCTTTTAACCTTAAAGGAACTATTGAGGAAGCTATTGAAGCTGGAGATAAAATGCTTGCTGAGGCTTAAAAACTTGTCATAGTTTACAGTCCATTCAGTGACTAATAACTATTGACTACAACTAAAGACTAAGAATATGTATTTAGAAATTGTATCACCAGAAGCAACTTTATTTAGTGGAGAAGTAACTAGTGTTTCTGTTCCCGGAGTAAATGGTGAATTTGAAATGTTAAATAATCACGCCGCTATAGTATCTATATTAAAAGAAGGTACTGTTAAAATTTCAGGGAATATTGAATTAGAAGAAGAGGTGCAAGATAAATTCACAAAAGGGGATAAAGGCACAACTTTACTAAATATAAAATCTGGAACTATTGAAATGAAGGACAATAAAGTTATTGTTTTAGCTGATTAAATTAGACTTATTTTATCTTTTATATAATAAAAAACGCGAAGCAAAAGCTTCGCGTTTTTTTTATCCTTTAAATATTATTACCACTTCCAAAATAATAGAGCCCATTCTTGATTAGTACAAGTGTATCTTTTTAATAAATTAAATCCAATAGCATAATGCGCATTTAAAGATCTTGTATTTTTAATATCAACCTCTGTTATAATAATATCAAAAACTGTGTTCAGCTCAGATTTCATAAAGTTATAAAGTCCTTTAAAAACACCTTGTTTTCTATAATTTTTGTCAACACAAATTTGCCCCATAATTATATAACTAACATTTGGGCTAATGCAAGTTTCAATTTCTTTAAACATAGGTTTTAAGACTGCAATAGTATTTTTAAAACTGTCAAGCATACTTAATGCATAACCAACTATTGTATTGTTGTGAATAGCAATTACATGTGCACAAGCGTCATTCATCATTTTTAGTGTTTCTAAATCGTGCTGTACAGTTACAAATCCTTCATTTAATTGTTCTTCTATTGAAATTGAAGCAGTTATATTACGCTTTTGAAGTTTGATGATTTCAAATAATTCATCATCTGATACAACTCGTCTATAAACAATTGTATTCATTAGTTTGATACTTAAGTTTTAAGAAATCTATATACTTAATAAGTAGTTTTAAGAAAAAATAGTACTGTTAGTATACTCTTTTTATAACATTAGTAACTATGCCCCAAATAACAAAATCATTATCTTCTGTTATTTTTATATTAGGATAATCGGGATTTTCAGGCTGCAACCAAAGCCCTTCTTTATTCATTTTTAGGCGTTTCACAGTAAACTCGCCATCTAAAAAACAAACCGCAATTTTATTATCGGCTGGTTCCAAACTTCTGTCTATTACTAATAAATCATTATCATCAAGTCCAGCACCAATCATAGATTGCCCGCTTACACGTGCATAGAACGTAGCTTCTTTATTTTTTACTAGCTCACTATCTAAAGAAATGCGTTCTTCTTTAAAATCTTCAGCAGGTGAAGGAAATCCAGCAGAAATCCCAGTGTCTAAAAAAATAGCACCTAACCCTTCAGAAGATTTTGGAGTAAAAAAAGTCAAACTTTTAGATTTATATAATAGGTTTTTATTCATTTTTTGAGTCTAACAAAAAATATCTTTTGCATAAAGTTAATAAAGATTCTTCATGATACGTGAAATGGTGCCATTATTTTACAAAAATAATATCGTTAATATTAGTTGTATACCTTGGTGTTAGCCTTTCTTGACGCATTTTCCATGTACGTTTTAAATCTTGATTTGCTAATTTAATCTTGTAATTAGTATACTTAGCATTAAGATTATCTATAGTACGCATTAAAGGTTTGTGTTTAGGATTTTCGTTATCAAACATTTGTAATTGATAATTATTTGTAGATACTAAACCCATTACAACCACTCCAGCTCGCTTATACTTAATACCTTTTTTAAAAATACTTGCACCCGCTAAAACGGCTTTACTGCTAATAATTAAACTAGAATCTGTAGGATATGATAAACTAATAATCCTACTTCCTCTGTGTTGTTCTAGTTCTTTTTTATGTTTATCACTACTCAAAGACACATAAATCATGTGACAACTAGATCCTTGTTTTCTTAATTTTTCGGCACAACTTGTTGCAAAGGTTGAGATGCGTTCTTTTATATCATCAATATTTGAATAGGTATACTCAAAACTTCGTGTTGTAGCTATAGCTCGTTTTGTTTTTACTTCATCCAATTTTATTTTAGAAATCCCTTCTAAATCTTTTTTAAGTCTCCATTCTACTATCGAGAAACTTTTACGTACCCAATCATCTGTAAGCTGTGTAAAATCGAATGCTGTTTTACAACCTTTTGCTTTTAACCGTTTTTGTAAACTCCTCCCAATACCCCAAACGTCTTCTATTTTTATCCATTTTAATGCTTTAATACGCTTTTCCTCGGAGTCTATAACATATACACCTTTTGTTTCATTTGGGAATTTCCTAGCAATTTTATTAGCTACCTTACTTAATGTCTTTGTTGGCGCTACACCCACACAGGTTGGAATACCTGTCCATTTCAAAATTCGTTGTCGCATTTGGTTGCCATAATCTTGAAAATCGTAATTATCAAACCCTTTAAATTCTAAAAAAGCTTCGTCTATGCTATACACTTCAACATCTGGAGTAAATTGTTCGAGTATTTTCATTACTCTAGTACTCATATCACCATATAATGGATAATTTGAAGAAAAAATTTGAATATTATTAAGCTTGCAGAATCCTTCCCACTTAAAAATAGGAGCGCCCATAGGTAACTTTAAAGCCTTTGCTTCGTCACTACGCGAAATAACACAACCATCATTATTACTTAAAATAGCAATGGGTTTATGGCGTAAATTTGGGTTAAAAACACGTTCGCAAGACGCATAAAAGTTATTACAATCTACTAAGGCATACATATGATAAAATTACAGATTTCTTTAGTTATATTTGGCTCTATGGAGCAAAATATAATTGTATCTGAAAAACAACGCCCTTTATGGCAACGTATACTTGCAGCTTTATTTTTTACTGCTGCTATTGCTTTTTTAGCATATACTTTATTTACAGCAAATTGGAATGATGATAGTTTAATATACATTGGACATAATATAAAATCTTTTATTTACTTAGTTGGATTTGGTGTGGTATTTTCATTCCATAAAAGCGTCTATATTGATATTAAAAATTCAAAATTCAGATCAACTATTGAAATTGGACCGATTAAGTTAGGGCAATGGAAAATCATTTCTAACTACGAATATGTTTCTATATTTCATCAGCCTATAAGTAATGGAGATAAAATATTTGAGGTAAATTTATGGTACGACAGAAATAAGCATTGGGAATTATATGAAAAACATGATTACAAAGAAGCTTTTTTAATTGGTTATAAAATTGCAGAACTCTTGAAAATCGATATTTTAGACGCTACAATACCTAACGACTATAAATGGGTAGACAAAGAAGCCTCAATAAAAGCGGGTAAAATGATATATTTATATTAATTATTAATTCTAAAAAAACTTTCCGTTTTCTATAATAGAATTTCCAACACGTTTATAGGTAACGCGTTTGCCATTAGCACAAAATTTATAAATACCTGAAGACTTTTTTTCTGAAGCTGACAGCAACGTAATATCTTCAACAGTACAATCGTAATCTTTTGCTACTTTCTTTTTTATATGACTAATAGTAGCTCGCCCTTTTTTTAATTGATTTTGAATTTTTTTATCCAATTTAGGTTCTTCAAAATCTGAAGCGATTTTACAACTATTTTCTTTTGAAACCTTAGATACTTCTTTTTTTATACTCCTTATTTCTGGGGTTGTTGTTAAGTCAATATACTCCCACGTAAAATCTGCTTTAAGTAAAACACGACGTCCATCTTCAGTTTTTACAATATGGTTATTTTGAGCGAAACCAATACTAGAGATAAAAAATAAGACAATAAAAAAAGAGGCTTTCATAGCAAGAAATATTTTATATAACTCCAAAAATACAAAACTAATCTTTTACATATTCTAAAATATTGTTTGTAACGTATTTAAAACTTCTCTAATTATTTTAACGTTTCAATGTAAAATGCGAAGTAAACGTTCTTGAACTTCCATCATTACCTAAATAATCTACTCTAAACCAATAATCACTACTAGGCATTATTTCACCATTATAAGTTCCATTCCAACCCAACCCATTGGGGCTTATAGTTTTTAATAATTTACCAAACCTATCGAATATATATATTCGAGCAGCAGTTTGATTAATTAGGCATTCAATATTCCATAAGTCATTAAACCCATCTTCGTTAGGTGTGAAAAATTTTGGATAGTTTAAAACACGAAATATTTCTATGGCATCTATACTACAATTATTGATTTGACGAGCCCTAATAACATTCTCATCACAACCTCTAATATTTGAAAACGTATTTTGAGTTGTCCAAATATCATTATTCAATTGATATTCATACATACCGTCTCCACCGGTTGCAACAGCTACTACAATTTGATTATCACTAAATGGTTCTGAAATCAATTCAATAGAAAGTTCCAATTCGTTTACTGGCAAAACCTCTATTTCTATCTCAATTACAGAAGCACATTGATTTGGATTTGGAGTAAAAATATATTCTGTAGTTATTTGATTATTTATGGGCTCAGACCAACTACCCGTAATACCTTCATCAGAAGCAGAGGGCAATATAACTGTTGTATCTCCTTGACAAATAAAGTCTGGCAAACTAAATGATGGTATTGTAGGCTGAAGCACTTCAATTATTAACAAGCTACTTGCTACACAACCTTGTCCAGCATCTGGAGTAAAGGTATACTCAGTGGTGTTTTGATTGTCTAATGCTGGCAACCATGTACCGGTAATTCCATTATTTGAAACGAGAGGTAATTCTTGTAAAAACTCACCTGGACATATAGGATTGACGGAGTCAAATTCTGGAATAATATTAGGAATAACCGTAATTGTTAAATCTGTATTATTAGCACATTCGTCTGCATTTGGAGTAAAAGTATACGTGGTTGTAATTGTATTATTTAGAGCTGGTGCCCATGTTCCTGTAATTCCGTTATAGGATGTTGTGGGTAATGGTGCTAATGTATCACCTTCACAAATAGGGTTAATTGCATCAAAAATTGGTAATACAGGTATTTCAACTACTATATCTAGTGTGGTTGCTATCGCACATTCTCCAATATTTGGTGTAAAAGTATAAGTGGTTGTAATCGTATTATTTGGAGCTGGAGACCAAGTTCCTGTAATTCCGTTATTGGATGTTGTGGGCAATGGTGCTAATGTATCACCTTCACAAATAGGGTCAATGGTATCAAAAATTGGTAATACAGGTATTTCAATTACTATATCTAGCGTGGTTGCTATCGCGCATTCTCCAGTATTTGGCGTAAAAGTATACGTAGTTGTAATCGTATTATTTAGAGCTGGAGACCATGTTCCTGTAATTCCGTTATTGGATGTTGTGGGTAATGGTGCCAAAGTATCACCTTCACAAATAGGGTCAACGGAATCAAAACTGGGAACAATTGGAGCTATAACATCAATTTGTAGTGTGGCTGTATCTACACAACCTTGTCCAGTATCTGGTGTAAATGTATATGTGGTTGTACTTGTATTATTTAAAGCTGGCGACCATGTTCCGGTAATTCCATTACTAGAAGTCGTGGGTAATGGTGCAAGTGTTTCTCCCTCACAAATGGGAGCCACAACATTAAATGTGGGTAATGTGAGAGGAATAACAACAATATCTAAAGTAGTAGAGTTTGCACAACCACTATTTGGTGTAAATGTATAGGTTGTAGTTTGTGTATTATTTAAAGCTGGCGACCAAGTTCCTGTTACCCCTTCAAGGGAGGTTGTTGGTAATGATGTTAATGAGCCACCTTCACAAATTGGAAGAAAAGCATTAAATGTAGGTGTCTGGTTTGGTAAAACCGTTAGTATAAAATCATCTACTGTTGTATCTCCGCAAACATCACTAATTGTTACTGTATACGTTGTAGTGCTATTTGGAGAAAATGTTGGATTAGCAATATTGGGGTTACTTACACCATTAGTTGGTGTCCATGAGTAGGTTACACCACTTGGAATAGTAGCATCAACTTGGATGTCATCATTTGCGCAAATGGTTTCGTCTTGAAGTTGTAAATTATCTACGAAAGAAATACTATTAAAACATACTTGATGCAAATTAGACAGTCCTCCTGTTGACCCTACAAATCCAAAAAAGACACTATCATCACCTGAAAAAATAGTATTCTTTACGTCTTGATTTAAACTCAGCCTCAGCACGCAATCAAAATATACATTAAACATGGTTGTTGAAGCAATCCATTCAATTTTTATTTCATGTGTATTACCATCTTCAATATTATTAGACATATTACTAGCTTGTACTGGGCCAGCCAAATTATCAGCACTATTGTGATTTGGATTACCATTACGCATTATAGCAATATGGTCAAAAAAAGGATCTGCTAAAAGGCCTTCCTGAGCTGTATTATTTAAATAGGTATCAAACTCAACAACTAATGAAGGTGATATTCCTTGATAACCCAATCCTCCTCCAAGAGCTCCAATAAGCGGTGTAGAATTACGCTTAAATACTAAAGCCATACCGTCTGCACCATTTGCATTTTTACTACCAAAATTATTTTGATAATTAATAGTAAAGTCATTATCAAAATCTATTGCATTATCATACCACACACCACCTTGTTGGTTAAGAAGGTCTCGAGTGATAATAAAACAATTATTTCCTTGCCCTTCTGCATCTCCTACTGTTGTAGCATTGAGTTGTGCATGTATTACAGAACATGAAAAATATAAGAATATTAAGACTATATAATCTTTTGCGCTCAACATTTAAAGTTTAATGTATGAAGATATTAAACAATATACTTTTGCACAATAGAATTATGACGTTGTATGGTTTTTATATAGTTTATAAATGGAAACTAAACCTCAACATACTCTAAAATATCACTGGGTTGACAGTTTAAAGCTTTACAAATGGCTTCTAAAGTTGAGAAACGAATCGCCTTTGCTTTTCCCGACTTTAAAATGGAAAGATTTGCTGTGGTGATATTAATAATTTCAGCTAACTCCTTACTTTTCATATTTCGTTTAGCAAGCATCACATCAAGATTTACAATTATTGGCATAAATTAAATAGTTAAATCGTTTTCTTCTTGTGTTTTCTTTGCTCTACTGAATACTTCTGCGAGAATATAAAATGCTAATCCTGCTGGTATTAAAAACACGAATTCGTTTTTCAATTCGCTTAAAAAATGAAATGAAGACTTGTTAATACTCACCAACAAAAACCTAAACACCAATACACTAATGGTATAGGTTATAAAAATATTACCAATTCTTTTAAAGGAATTAATATTCTTATCTGTGAAATAATACTCTTTTTCAATTTCTTTTAGAATGGATAGAAAATACGAAATACCATAAATAAGGTAACCTCGCATAAAAAACAACCCTGCGCTAATTGCATAGTAACTCCATTCTATTGCGTTTTTTGAGGTAAACCAAGGAGTTTCCTTGTTTGCTGTTTTTGCCCAATTTTGAAATTCTTTAAACTGATTAAAATCAAACTCACGCATATCGTTTAGTAATACTGAAATTGAAGATAGCAGAATTGCCCAAGTAACTATGGTTAATATGTTAGTATTGTCTTTCATTGTTATATGGTTAAATCGTTTTCTTCTTTTGTTTTTCTGGCCTTTGCAAAAACCTCACTTAAAAACATAAAAAATAAACCTAATATTATGGATACTATTAAACCATTATCTATCCCAGGTTTTATTTCACTTAAAAGCAACAAACGCAATATGAATCTATATAAAGAAAATGATATACCACACGCTAGAATTAGCTTACCTATTGTTTTGAAATTTGTAATCACCAATTCAGAAAAATAATTGCCTTCTGATAAGTCCTTTAAAGTAGATTTCAGTAAATAAATGGCTCTTACAAACAAATAATAGATACAAACCAAAACTAATATTATTAGAGAAAATTCGAATAGCTCTAACCTATTAAAATCATATCCTTCAACTAGGTTAAAGGATTTAACCATTCCATTTGTAAATAGGATAGGCAAGATGATGAAAATTATAAAGCCTGTAAGTAAGAAGTAATAATAAAATTTAATAAGCTTTTTTAAAGTTTTTAGTGTTTTCATAATAAATAAATTATTGTTTAACAATAACAAATATATGAAAATTATTGATAAACAATAATTTTTATCAGAAAAAAGATATAGGTTTGACTAAAGGAAGAATTAAATCCTTTAAGCTGTTGAATAAATTTAAAATGAACTAAAAATTATTTGGCCTGCAACCAATCCTCTCTTTGTGCCTTTTGTTTGTCGCTTAAATTTAAACTGTTAGTTTCAAAAAGGGCTAATGTATAATTTTTACTCGCTAAGAGTTTTACAATAGTTTCTTTTACCTCTCCAAAGCGTTTATAGACAACTTTAATTTCATCGTTGGGTTTAAATGTATTTATGAGATAATTAAAATCGGTAGATTCATTAATTGTAACGTCGTTAAACTTAATAATTTTATCGCCGTTTTCTAATCCTGCATTGTATGCAGAGCCTCCCATAGTTGTATTTTGAGTTATTAAACCGTTTTTAACCGATGCCCCAAAATCAACCATGTTTTTTTCTTGAGTTAACGAAACACCTACGTTATTTAATAAGCGTTCCATTGCAGGCATATCACTTTTGTAAATATAATTTGTAAAAAAAGTATTTCCGAAATCTACACCTGCATAATCATTTAAAATGTTATTTAAATTTTCAATTGTATACGGTTTTTCCTGTTCCCCATAGGTTATCCAAACTAATTTCATGTAATCATCAAGGTTTAATCCTTTTTCACGAAGCGATAAATCTAAAGCCAAACCAAGCATATTTCCATAAGAATAGTAAGATATAAAGGTGTTGCTCCTATTTACAGGATCTACCGAACGTGCTGCATCAACAAAAGGTGCCTGATAACTCATTTCAATAGGGTTAAAGAACTGTCGCCCCGGAGAGTTCCAAACATAATTAAAACTTCCCGTTATACCTTCTATATATTGTTCCCTGCTTATTATACCTGCTCTACATAAAATTAAAGAGGTGAAGTAACTTGTAAAACCTTCGGCAAACCATAGCTCACCACTCATATTAGCCTCATCAAACTTAAAAGGCTCTAAACTTTTTGGACGAATCCGTTCCACATTCCATGCATGAAAAAACTCATGAGACACGGTCCCAATATTACGTTCCATACCACCTTCAGCTAAACTTCTGGTAGATGTTAAAATAGTTGAATTTCTGTGCTCCATACCATCGCCGGAAGCATTAGGTATATAGCATGCTAAAAAGGTATAATTATCATAATCAAACTTTGGGAGCTCGCCAAAAACAGCTTTTTCTTGTAATACAATTTTCTTTACTTTTTCAAAATAAGTATCTAATTCAGCTTCGGTCCCGTTGTGATGTAATACAAAATTTATGGTTTGACCATCCACATTAAAAGCCCGATTACTGAAATTACTAATTTCCGTTGGGCTATCCATAAAATATTGTAAATCATATGCGTAATAAGTATTTCCAGAAACTGGTTTTAACTGTGTAGCTACTTTCCAATTTAAATCTTCACGAACGTTAAATGTGACTTCAATACCATCCTTTGCTTTACTTGGCATATAAATAAAGGTTGCAGGAATGTTAAGGTGTGCATGCGTTTCATCAATTTGGGCATATGTTCCTCCTCCTCTATTAGCAAATAAAATATAACTAACTTTTATAGTGCCATCATGCCCTTTTACGCTCCATGAATATGGGTCTGGTCTGTTGGTTTTAAGCGCATTGCCTTTGCTATCGGTTACATTAACAGCATATACATTTTTCATAAACTCATGTAGAGCATAACGCCCTGGTGATGTTCTACTCATTCTAAATTCAACCTCATCTGTTCTTAAATTTGTAAAAACTGCTTCAATATTGGCTTCATGATGTACAGCGTTTTCAAAAGAAATAGTGTATTTTGATGATACTTGTGAAAAAACTGAAAAATAAGATGCAAAAAAGAAGACGTAAAAAAGAAATTTATTCATGAGCTTAACTTTAAATATCTAAGATAGTATTTTTGTAATATGAATGGTTTACCAAAAGACATTAATTTTACATGAGCGATACTTTTAAAACTATTGCTAGATTTCAATATTCAACCGAAGCACAAATTATAAAAGGGCGGTTGGAGGCCGATGGTATTAAAGTTTTTTTGTTTGACAACCTCACTATAGACACAGACCCGCTTGTAAGTAACGCTATTGGAGGTGTTAAACTTAAAGTATTATCTACTGATGCTTTAAAAGCACAACATATCCTAAATTCTATTGAAAAATTCTCTTTAGATGATGATGGAAACCCAATAAATTGTCCTAATTGTAATAGTAAAGACGTTATTTTATTTTCTACTATTAAAGATTTTAAATCATTTATAGCTTTCATTTTTGGGTTTATTTCTGGAACACTTCCTTTCTATTCCAAAAACAAGTATAGGTGTGATAAATGTAATACCAAATTTGATTTAAAATAAATCATTATTAGAAGATACAATCTGGAAGGCTCCTTTTAACTTTTTAATTACAGCCTCAATTTCTTGCTCATTTAAATGCCCAAATCCAAAACGAATAGCACATGTTTCTTTATCTTGATAGAGAATAGTTTTTGGAAGAAATAAACCATTCTTTTCAGCTTCTTCTGCTAGTTTAACCAACGAGATATTAAACTTAAACTGTAACCATATTGCTAGTCCTCCTGATGGTATTTCGAATGATAAAATACCATCAAAATACGTTTTTAAATACATACATAAACAATCTCGTCTTTGTTTGTAAACCACAATATTCTTTTTCATGAAGCGGTAAATTTCCCCTTCATAAATTAACTCAGAAAGTATTTGTTCTTGTAATATATCACCTTGTTTATCTAATAATTGTAAATAATTTTTTGCTTCAGATATTAAACTTTCTGGCGCTACTACAAAACCTGTTTGAAAACTTGGAAATAACGATTGACCCAGTTTTCCTAAATAAATAACCATACCATTTGCATCTGCACTAGCCATTGGTAGCATAGTGGAGCCTTCAAACTGAAAATCGTAATCGTAATCATCTTCAATTATTGCAAACTGATATGCTTTTGCCAGTTCTAATAACTTTAAACGTCTTTCTGCACTTAGTGTTGTTGTTGTTGGGTAATCTCTGTGGCTACAAATGTAAACACAACGTATACTGCCTTTTACAAAATGCGTTTTTATATAATCAATATCTAAACCTTTTTTGTCTACAGGAATGGTTTTAATATTAGCTCCAGCTTGCTGAAAAATCATGTTTGACGCATAATTACTTAAACGCCCAACTAAAACAACATCGTTTTGTTTTATTAAAAGCTGCGAAACAATATATAAACTCATTTCTGTACTTCTAGTACTAATTAAGTTACTTGGTTTTATATGGAACCCTCTTGTGGCATTTAAATAATTACAAAGTTGAGTTTCGAATGCCGAATGAGATGATTGTGATGTTCTATCCCATTTAGGAATTAAAGTTTTTCGCTTCATTGCTGCACTATACCATCTAGAAAATTGATACACAGGATGCAATCTTAAATCTGGACTACCATCATTAATACTATACTTTGCCTTAGTAACTTGTAAGGTTGAGGCTAAATTAAAAGATGATTGAAAAGGGAAACCTGTTATTTTCGAATATTCATAAACCTGGTCTATTTGTTGTGCACTTGCCTTAATAGCAGCTGTAGTCTGTTCTGGCATTAAAACAAATGTACCTTTATTGGGTATTATTTCCACCCAACCTTGAGATGCTAACTCATCATAAACTGCAACAACTGTATTTCTATGAATTTTTAACATTCCGCTTAAAACACGGGTTCCCGGTAATACAGTTCCTTTAGATAAATAACCGCGTTGAATTGCGTTTATAACTTGCTGAGCTATTTGAATATATACAGGTTGCGAGTTACATTTGTCAAAATGTATTAACTGTTTTAAAAGATCATTAACCGGACTATTCATTGTTTTAAAACTGGACTACTTTACTCGTCCGGAAAGTTACGACTTTTGCAGCATTATTAAACTAACTGTTTTATGAAGACTAAATTCGCTTTTACCTTATTTATTTTATCTGCTTTATTTACTCAAGCACAGAAAGGAAAACAAACATTAGATTCTGTAATTGTTACGTCAACAAGAATAGATCTTCCTTTTAAGGAAAACTCTCGTACTATCGATATTATTTCTTCTGAAGATATTAAAAATAGCGCTACCAATAATATTGCAGACTTATTACAACAAGTAGCAGGTGTAGATATTAGAAGACGAGGAACGGCCGGTAGTCAAGCCGATTTATATATAAGGGGCGGTAGTTTTGATCAAACACTTCTACTTATTGATGGTATAAAAATGGACGATGCGCAAACCGGACACCATACCATGAATGCAGCTTTACCCATTGAAGTTATTGAGCGTATTGAAATTATAAAAGGTCCTGCAGCTCGTGTTTTTGGGCAAAATGCATTTACTGGCGCCATAAATATTGTTACTAAAAAGAACTTAAATAATTCTGTTTCTCTCAATATGGAAACGGGTTCTTTCGGTCAATTAAATGGCTCTGTTACTGTTGGTACTGAATTAGAGAATTCATCACATATTATTCACATTGGAAAATTAACTTCGGAAGGTTACAGGAATAATTCAGATTATGATAATTCTAATTATTTCATTAAAAGTGTTTTCAATAAAAAAGAGCAACCTATAGAAATGATTGCTACTTTTTTCGATCGTAATTTTGGTGCTGAAAACTTCTATACAACCAACCCTACTTTTAATGAATATGAAGAAACACAAAATAGTTTAATTGCGTTTACAACTACATTTAACAATAATAAGTTAAAAATAAAACCAAGAGTATACTGGAAGCGTAACCAAGATATGTTTTTATTAAGACGAGACGAGCCTAGTTTTTTTAGAAATTTTCACGTTACAGACAAAATGGGTGCCGAGGTTAATGCCTCATACACTTCAAAAGCAGGTGTAACAGGTTTTGGAGTTGATGTTTCTAAAATATATATAAGAAGTAATAATTTAGGAAATAGAAACCGTTTTATGGCTAATATGTTTTTAGAACATAGATTTAAATTATTAAATGATAAATTAGATGTTACCCCTGGAATTGCAGTAACATATTTCTCAGATTTTAAATTTCACGCATTTCCAGGAATTGATGTTGGGTATAAGTTAACTAACAACTTTAAACTTTACGGAAATGCAGGATACACCTATCGTATTCCAACATATACCGATTTATTTTACAGCGACCCAGCAACAATTGGAAACGCTAATTTAGAACCTGAAGAAGCACTATCTGGAGAACTAGGAGCAAAATATATAACACCTAAATTTACTGGTGGTTTTGCATTTTTCTACAGAGATGCGAGCAAATTAATTGACTATGTAAAAGAGGTTGATACCGACCCTTTTATGGCAACAAACTTAAGAGATTTATATACAAAAGGCTTTGAGGTTAATACAAGCTATAACTTTAAAATCAATAATTTAAATCAAAACCTTAGCGTTGGTTATGTGTTTCTAGAAGATGAGGTAGCCGATTTAAATTTAAACTTTTCTAGGTACAGCATAAACTCATTAAAACATCATTTTACTTCGCGTTTGAGCACACAATTGGTAAAAAATATAAACTTTAATGTAATTTACAAACATGCAGAACGTACCGAAGGGTTAAGCTATAATGTTTGGGATACATCGATAGTTTTAACCTCAAAACTGTTTGAATTTACAGCAATGGCTAGTAATATTTTTGATGCAGAATATATTGAAACTGGTTTTGTACCTATGCCTCCAAGCAATGTTTTGTTTGGTTTGAGGTATAATTTTTAAATTTTTTGTAACAAAATACATTATTAACCTACTTATTTATTGAAAGTAGGTTATAGTTTTGAAACTTCAGTAGTAAACAAACGACCACACTTCTTGACTAACCATCAAATCTTTATTGATATTCCTTTATTTTAGGAATAATCATGTCTACTAAAATGTCAAAAACACAATTTATGCCTTTGTTTTTGATGGTTAACAATTAGTCTTTTACTTTCAAAAATAAGATAGATTAATCTTACATTAGTTGTATATTTATTAATTGAAAATTAAACGTTTAAACTTATGGCTGAATGGTTCTCAAATTTAGAATTTATATCGAAAATTTACTGGTTAATTGCCATTATAGGCTCTTTGATATTCACCATAGTTATGATATTAGCTTTTACAGGTGGTGATGCTGATGATATTGGAGATTTAGATTCTGATATTGATGCAGGAGCTGGTTTTCAATTTATCACTTTTAAAAACTTAGTTGGCTTTTTTACCATTTTTGGTTGGAGTGGAATCGCTTGTATTGATGCTGGTCTTTCAACACCATTGACCATAATTGTATCTATTATCTCTGGACTTTTAATGATGGTAATAATGGCAGCATTATTCTACTTTATTAGCGGATTAACCGATAGCGGAACATTAAACTATAAAAATGCTATTGATGCTATTGGCGAAGTCTATTTAACCATTGGAGCAGATCGCTCTAAAATGGGGAAAGTAAGTGTGAAAATACAAGGCAGTATGCGTGAATTAGATGCTTTAACAGATTCCCTTACCGTACTAAAATCGGGAACCATTATTAAAGTTCTCGACGTTACACCTAACGGTATTCTTATCGTTGACAAAACTAGAAAACCTATTGAGCCTTCACAATCTAAAAATGAACAGTTGCAGCAAGGTGAAAATCGTTTACTTGACAAAAATTAAATTATAAAATCTAAATACTAACCCTTAAAAATTTACAATATGAAATTACTGGCAATACAAGAGACTATTATGGACGGCATTGGTGCACCAATGCTATTAATATTCGTAGCCCTGTTTATTGTTTTAACCTTAATTATTTTAATTAAACGTTATAAACGTTGTCCATCAGATCGCATTTTGGTGGTCTATGGAAAAGTTGGTGGCGGACAATCGGCCAAATGTATTCATGGTGGAGCGGCATTTATAATGCCTGTTATTCAAGATTACGAATTCCTAGATTTAACGCCAATTTCTATTGAAGTTAATCTTGTAAATGCATTATCGAAACAAAATATTCGTGTAAACGTACCATCTCGATTTACCATTGGTATTTCTACAGAACCTGGTATTATGCAAAATGCTGCTGAACGTTTATTAGGTTTAGGCCAAAATGAAATTCAAGAATTAGCACAAGAAATTATTTTCGGACAATTGCGTTTAGTTGTCGCCTCTATGGATATTGAAGAAATTAATAACGACCGTGATAAGTTTTTAACTAATATTTCTGCAAGTGTAGAATCAGAATTAAAGAAAGTTGGTCTTAAATTAATCAACGTAAACATAACAGATATTGTTGATGAATCTGGCTACATTGAAGCACTTGGTAAAGAAGCAGCTGCACATGCAATTAACGCAGCTCGAAAATCGGTAGCAGAGAAAACTAGAGATGGTTCTATTGGTGAAGCAAACGCTGTACAAGATGAAAGAACTCAAGTAGCAGCAGCAAATGCACAAGCCGTTGAAGGTGAAAATGCTGCAAAAATATCGGTTGCTAATTCAGATTCTTTACGTCGTCAAAGAGAAGCGGAAGCTGAGCGTGTAGCAATTGCTGCCGAAAAAGTACAATCGGCAAAAGCTTTAGAAGAGTCTTATGCTGCTGAGCAACAAGCGGAAGCTGCTAGAGCAGAACGCGAACGTTCATCTCAAATGGCTGATGTTATTGTACCTGCAGAAATTGATAAACGCAAAGTAGAAATTGATGCTGAAGCGGAAGCTGAGCGTATACGAAGACGTGCAAAAGGTGAAGCAGACGCTATACTATTCAAAGCGGAAGCTGAAGCAAAAGGATTATACGAAGTCTTAACCAAGCAAGCTGCTGGTTTAGATGAAATTGTAAAAGCTGCTGGAAATAATAGTAGAGATGCCGTATTATTACTTATTGCAGATAAATTACCTGAATTAGTAAAAACTCAAGCAGATGCGATTAAGAATATTAAAATCGATAAAGTTACTGTTTGGGATAATGGGGGAAATAGTGAAGATGGTAAATCATCTACAGCAAATTTCTTATCAGGAATGTATAAATCTGTTCCACCTTTACAAGAAATGTTTAATATGGCTGGTATGGATTTGCCTGAGTATCTAAAAGGTAAAGACAAAAAAGCTATTGAAGCTGAAATAAATAAACAAGATGATAAATCTTAAATATACAAAACCCGCTTTAATGGCGGGTTTTATTTTTCTTGTAAGTCAAACCTATCTTCTAAATACTAATGATTAAAAAAACAATTATTAAATTTTAATTACGTTTTATTAACTTTGGTTTACTAAACTAAATGCACATTGTCACTAAATCTTCAAGATATTCCGCGTGTAAAAAATATTAGTAAAGCGGATTTTTTAAAACACTATTTTAAACCACAAAAACCTGTGGTTATCGAGCAATTTATTGATAGTTGGCCGGCTTACAACAAGTGGAGTTTAGATTATATGAAATCTGTTGGAGGGCATTTAACCGTTCCGTTATATGATGACAGACCTGTAGATTATAAGGAAGGATTCAATGAGCCACATGCCAAAATGAAACTTGCCGATTATGTAGATTTATTAAAACGCGAGCCTACTAAATACCGTATATTTCTTTGGAATGCTTTAAAAGAAATTCCTGAATTACAAAACGATTTCACATTTCCCGATTTTGGCTTAAGATTAATGAAAGGGCTACCCATGTTGTTTTTTGGTGGCAGGAATTCGCACACATTCATGCACTATGATATTGATTTAGCCAACATTTTTCATTTTCATTTTGAGGGCACAAAACAATGCATTTTATTCGATCAAAAACAAAACGATTATTTGTACAAAATACCGCACTCGTTAATTACCCGAGAAGATATCGATTTTAATAACCCCGATTTTAAAAAATGGCCTGCTTTAAAAAAGGCAAAAGGTTATAAAACTGAATTAAACCATGGTGAGGTATTATACATGCCAGAAGGCTACTGGCACTATATGCGCTACATAACACCTGGGTTTTCTATGAGTTTACGGGCCATAACCAGAAACCCAAAAAACTTTAGTAAAGCTATTTACAATTTAGTACTTATGCGTAGTTATGATAATTTAATGAGGCGTATTAAGGGGCAAAAATGGATTGATTGGAAGAATGAACAAGCCGTTTTTCGAACGCATAAGCATTTATAAACAAAGCTTTGGTATTAAAAAACTTATGATATATTTGCCGACTTAAATTTAAGCCATGAAAAAAATAATTTTATTATTATCAATATTCAGTATTTCACTTGTAAACTCACAAGCATTTATTGGTAAAAACGACAACAAATTTCAAGTAGGAGCCAACTTTCAAGATAATGGAACTGGTTTAAATATTAGTTACGACTTCGGAATTGGAGAAAATATTTCAATCGGATTATCTTCAACATACCTTTTAGGTGTTGATGATGCTTTAAAAAATAATATGATTGATGACCTAAATGCCACTTTTGACAACCGTTTTGATGTTAGAGCACGCTTTAATGCCAATCTTGGTAACGTTATAAGTTCAGATGAAAATTTTGATGTGTACCCTGGCCTAAGCTTAGGACTTAAAAATTTTGGAGGTCATTTAGGCGCACGTTATTTCTTTACTAGTGGTTTTGGTATTTATACAGAACTAAACGTGCCTTTAGCAAAATACAAAACAGGTACTTTAACGCCTGCAGAAACATTGCACAACCAATTTACATTAAATTTCGGGGCATCATTTAATTTATAAAACTTAGGTTTTAACTTAAAAAATTTAAGGCAGATAAAGTTTAATACTTATCTGCCTTTTATGGTTTTTAACCAATAAGTTCATTTGCCTTTTCGTACACTAAATGCGATTCCCAGCCTCTATATAGCAGATAATCGATTAATTTTTTCTTTTTCTTAAACTTGTTAGTTTCTTTAATTGTTTGTAGTCTTTTTTCGGCTAAATCATGTAAAACCTCGATGTATTCCGTGTTTTCTATTTCTGCAAGTGCTTGATTTATATTAACTTTGCTGATGTCTTTTTTCTTTAATTCAAAAGTTAATCGACGGCGGCCCCAACGCTTAATTTTAAACTTACCACTTACAAATGTTTTGGCAAAACGTTCTTCGTTAAGAAAATTTTGATCCAAAAGGTGAACTATAATCACATCGATAGCTTCGGGTATCATGCGCATAGTTTCCAATTTTTGTCTAACTTCTTGATGACACCGTTCTTGATACGCACAATAATGCTCCAATTTTTTGGTGGCTTCTTGTACAGTATATGTTTTTTTTGATTGCATGGTTTGGTCAAAAATAACAATAGAAAAATTAAAATAGTTTATAAAAATTTATAAAAGCCAAATCTAAATTTAAAGACTTAACAATTATGAGAAAAATTACTCCATTAAAATCCCTTACTTTTTTAATTGCCTTTTTATCGGTGGTTACTTTTGGGTTTGGGCAAAGTATATTTGACAACCCTATCCCTACAATCCCCGGAACAAACCCTGGACAAAGTAATCCTTATACATTTGGACAAAATGTAAATGCAAATATTACTGTTTCAGGAATTGGAAGAGGTTCTGGTGTTACTGGAAGAGTTGCAACTGGGCGATACAATACTAGCAGCTGGAACACTACTACATTAGACAACACAGCATATTTAGAATTCACTTTAACACCCAATACCGCTTATGAAATTGATTTTGTTAGTTTTGAATATAATTCACAAGCAAGTAACGCAAGTATTTCAAATTTTGCTTTTAGAAGTAGTTTAGATGGATACACTACTGATATTGGAACTCCAACAGTAACAGGAACAACAATAGACTTATCTGGAGCAACTTACCAAAATATCACAAGTGCTATTACCTTTAGATTTTATGTTTGGGGAGCTAGTAGTGTTTTAAATGCGTTTAGCATAAATGACTTTACTTTTAACGGTGTAGTATCTCCTGCATCATGTACTTCATCAATAACTTGGGATGGTGCTGTATGGAGTAATGGTACTGGACCAGATTTAACAACTTTGGCAACCCTAAACGCTAGTTATAATACAACTACAGACGGAGGTAGTATTAGTGCTTGTAGTTTAATTGTTGCAAACGGCGCTACTTTAAATATTGCTGACAATGATTATGTGGAAGTTGATAACAATTTATTTGTAAACACAGGTGGAATTATTACAGTTCAGCCTTATGGTGCTTTTATTCAAAATAACGATTCTGGTACAGTAACCAATAATGGCTTAATTGAAGTAGCAAAAGAAACCGCTCCATTAAGTAATTGGTACGAATATACATATTGGAGTTCTCCTGTTTCTGGTGCTTTGGTACAAGATGCTTTATCAGATTCTGATGCTAGCAGACGCTTTACATTCACTGCACAAAACTTTTTAGATGCTACAGCAGAAACTGCAAATAACAATGCTGTTATTGCTGGACAAGATGATATTGATGACAATGGAGATGATTGGCAGTCAATTGCTGGCACAACAGTCATGCAAGCCGGTATTGGTTATGCTGCAACACATTCTGAAGCTGCATTTATTGTTCCTCCTGGGCCCTTTACACCACCACAATTTAGGTATACCTTTCAAGGAGATTTTAATAATGGAATAATAAATGTTCCTGTTTATAGAAATGATGGAAGTGCTTTAGATAATAATTGGAATTTCCTAGGAAACCCTTACCCATCAGCAATTGAAATTGATGCTTTTATGACAGAAAATATGTATAATGCTGCTACAAATCCAACAGGAACTTTGGAAGGAGCAATATATTTTTGGTCTCAAAATACCGATTTTGCAGATACTGCTAACGGTAATCAAGCCTTAAATTTTGATACTACAGATTATGCAACTCATAACGGAACAGGTGGAACAACCGGAGGAGACGGTGTTACACCTAATGGTTTTATACCTTCTGGACAAGGCTTTTTTGTTTCATTCGCTGAAAGTGCTCCTTCAAATACCGGAACAGTTGTTTTTAACAATGCGATGCGAAGTTTAAGTTTATCTCCAGATAATAGTCAATTCTTTAAAAGTTCAAATACTAAAAAGAGTTCTAGTGATAATGCAAATAAATTATGGCTTGATTTAACATCAGACAATGGTGTGTTCAATCAAATTTTAGTAGGTTATGTAGACGGAGCTACTGATGGTGAAGACGGTGCTTATTATGATGCTAGAAAAGTTGTTGCTCCAAAAGCTTTTGCTGCACTTTACTCATCTATCGAGGGTTCTGCTAACAAATTTGTAATACAAGGGAAATCACCAAATACCCTAGATACAGATGAAGTTATAAATCTTGGATTTAGCACAACTATAGATGTTCCTACCTTGTACAAATTATCTATAGCTAATTTACAAGGCGACTTTTTAACAAATAATACGGTTTACTTAAAAGATAATTTATTAGATAAACTTCATGATTTATCGGCTAGCGATTATACGTTTACTTCTGCTGTTGGTGAATTTAATTCACGTTTTGAAATTGTATTTAGTGCTAGTTCTCTATCAACTGATAATACCGATTTAGACCTAAAAGCACTTACTATAGTGCAATTAGACAATAACAATGTTAGGTTTAAAATGTCGGACAACAGAAGTATACAATCTGTAAATATTTATGATGTTTTAGGCAGACAATTATATAATTTAAAAGGTGATAGCAATTCTGAAACTTATAACCTTTCCAACTTAAATGATGCTGTTTATCTTGCTAAAGTGGAGTTATCTGATGGTAGCGTAATTACTAAAAAAGCTATTAAAAGATAAACGGATTTAAAATTTAAATTCCCAAAGCCGCAATCTGTAGATTGTGGCTTTTTTTATGTAATTTCTAACCAAGCGTATATCATCCAATAAACACTGCCTCTTATCTATTTTTAAGTTATTCATCAAAAATATTTTCCTTTGAACAAGTTTTTTAGAGGGAAATGAGACATCAATGTATATTTGTTAAGTAATTGATTTACAGTATTTTAAAATGATAAAAAAACACGACAAACTGTAAAACATTGCAAAAAACATGGATAAACAGAAAGACCATGTAAAAAATATCGATAAAGTAATATTAATTTAAAAAATAATAAAAATGGAAAAAATTACTCAAAAGATTAAAGCGTTTATGAAAGCTTTAAAAGAGATTGCTATTGCTGCATCATATGCAACAAGTAGATAAAAAAGAATCTTGTTTAATTAATTGGTTTAACTCAAGAACGAGTTCACTTTTAATTAAGCGTAATAATTTCACGAGGTAATAACACTTCTGTTTTTACCATTATTAACAACTCCTAGCAATCTGTTTAACTTAAGTTAAACAGATTGCTTTTTTTGGTTCTTACCTCTAACTATACTTTATAAACTATATTTTAAAGACAGAATAAAATTTCTTCCGGGAGCAGCAATCCCCGATGAATACGTTTTATAACGCTGGTCTGTAATATTTTCTAACCCAGCTGTAATTGTGGTAGTATTATTTATTTGATATTGAGTTCTAAAATTAATGGTATACCAAGATGGGCTAAAAGGATTTCCATTTTCATCGATGGCATAAATAAAATCTTTCTCAATTTCTGATGGAGCTAGCTGATTAAATGACAATTCATTATTGTAAACTGCAAAGAAATCAAACTTAAAACTTTCGTTACTCCAAACTAAATGTGTGTTTCCAAAATTTGGTGCTACATGCCTTATGGGAACTTCAATATCGCCCTCCTCCTCAGTACCACCTATAACACTGTATTGAGATGTTAATTTCAACTGGTTTGAAATAGCTATTTTTAAACCAACTTCAAATCCATAAATCCAAGCTTTTGACGCATTTTGTATGGCTTGTACATTACTTAACTCCCCATCGTAAATAATTTCTCTTTCGCCATTTAAACTAAAATCTCGCCTAACTAATGCATTATCTAAATACGTATAATACGTATTTAAATCTAAAATAACTTTATCGTTAAAATCTAATTTTAAACCTAACTCACCACCATAAGCATATTCTGGTCTTAAGGTTTCATTTGGAACAACTACAGACCCTGGCTCTGAATCGAAAACTTTTCCAATATCATCAATATTTGGTGCCCTAAAAGCTGAAGATGCATTTAATTTCCATTGTATTATATCATTTGGCGACCAACTAATTCCTGCTGTTCCTGTTAAGGCTCCTGCATTATTATTTGATGAATTAAAAGGTAAGCCTAAGTATACATTATTCTCTGTAAAATCAGCCTTAGAACTTACGTGGTTAAACCTTAAACCTGACTGAAAAACAAACTTGGTATTAGGTTTATATTTTATACTAGAATAAATAGCTGCAGATTGCCAAGTAGCACCATTTGGGTACCTTGATATGGTTGGAAATGCTGTGTTATTTGAAATATTTTCTTCGGTACCATTTGATGCTACTTTATTAAAAACATACTCTGCACCGTAAAAAAATTGTGTTTTCGTTGAAAATCTTTTCTCTAAATCTAAATTAAAAGAATAGGCATCTACAGCCTCTTTTCTAATATCTCTAATATCTGACTGAAAGCTCCTATCCATCCTACTTTCCTTAAAGTTTTGATAGGCTATTGTGGCTTTTATTTTATCATACAAATTAGAACTACTACTTAATTTAGTAACTTGTAAGTTAGACATAAACCACTGTTGTGGACCATACTCCCATTCTGTAGATCGCAATATATCATCTCGATATCTTATTAAACGATCGTATCTTGGAATATCTGAAGTGGTTGTATAATACACGCCTAAATCAAAACTTAAGTTTTCTAAAGGTTCGTATCGGGCTTTTTGCATTAAATTAAGTTGATTATATCCAGAAAACTTTTGAATTCGAGGATTGTTATTCTCAATTATAACATCTCCATTAGCAGTTGCTATAGCAAACTCTGGACGTAAATATGCATCTGGTCCGTGTTTACCCATTCTTAAGTCATCAAAACTAGTATAACTTGCATTGGTGACAAAAGCCCATTTTTTATATCCTAAATTAAAATCTATGTGTCCTGTTTTTTCATTACTTGCAGTAGAGTATCTTGTAACAACATTAGCTTTTAAAAGCAACGAATCTGTAAAAGATAATTCTGGTTTTTGCGTATAAAAACTCATAACTCCACCAATAGCGTCACTTCCATAAATAACAGATCCTGAACCTAAAGTAACCTCTGTATTCTGTATAGAAAAAGGATCGATAGCTATTACATTTTGCAAATTACCGCCTCTAAAAATAGCATTATTCATTCGTACACCATCAACTGTAATTAACAACCTATTGGTTGAAAAACCTCTAATCATAGGGCTTCCACCTCCTAATTGACTTTTCTGCACATAAACTTGCCCCGAATTTTCTAACAAATCTGCACTAGTTTGCGGATTAGAAAATGCAATACTTTTTGAGTTAATACTTACTATTTTTTGAGAAATATCCTTTTTATTCTGTTCAAATTTTGAAGCTGAAATAACAATTTCCTGTAAGCCTTCCCTATTAGATTCTAAGTAAACTCTATTTGAAGTTCCTAATTCTAATTTAGTGATTTGTTTTAGGGTATGAGATATATGTTTAAAATAAATAATCTCTGTTTGCGAAAACTCATCTAAATTAGCTTCACCAATAAAGTTAGTAACTACACTTTTTGTTTTATCTACGTTATAAATTGCCACACCAAAAATAGGCTCTTGTGTTACCTTATTAAGAACTTTTATAGTTTGAGCCTGAATAGATAAAGAGAATAAAAAGAAAAAAAATAAGTAAAAACCCTTCATGGATTAACTAAAAACTTGATTAAATATCTGTAAAGATTTTGGTGTTTTAAAACTTCCCAAATGTAGTTCAAAATACAGCAAAATCATACTTAAAAACGATTGCCTTTGTTTGGCATTAATTTTAACTGAAGATAATGCATCAAATGTTGTGCCTAAAAGCTGTTTTAAGAGCAATAGATTTTCACCTGATATTGAGTATTTATCTGATTTTTTATTTTCAAATTTCCCATCACTCAAGTTAAAAAAAGGGTATTCTGTATTATTTAAATCGGGGTAAAATCCTAAATATTTGGTAAAATTAAGCAGAAAAAGTAAATGAAAATTTGAATATTCTGAATGGTTATCAAGCCACAGTAAGGTGGTTTCAATATAACTAAAAAGTGTTTCGTTTTGCTCTTCTTCTTTTAAAGTATTAGTTAATACTTCAGCTAAAAACATAACTATTGCGCTTTTTAAAACATGAGTATGTAAGCTACTATAGAGATGATTTAATTTAGTTTCTTTAATAGTGTGAAGAGTCCTATTATTCTTGTGATCAATTACCAATTGCAGTTGAGAGAATAATTGAAAATATGCCGTTTTAGCACTTCCTTTTTTACTCTTTAAAACACCTCTTAAAAGAAAGCTTACAACACCTAATTGTTGTGTGTAACACTTTACAATAAGGTCGTTATCTTTATATTTTAACTTTGAAAGAACAATGGCATTAGTAGTTATTAACATTATCTAACAACCATTAATTTTAAAACTTTAGTTTCGAAAGTATCTAGATCTGAAAGCATAACTAAATAAACTCCTGAAGCAACTATATTATTTGCTAAGTTTTTACCATTCCAGAAAGCTGTTCCTCCATCTATTTCAAGATTAAATCCTCGGAATCTTTGGTTTGTTCTAGATTGTGCCTCTGCTACTAAATTACCTTCAATATCAGTAATTTTAATATTTACATTTTCTGATATATCTTTAATCTTTACTTTTTGCTCTACTATATCGAAAGATGGTCTAACAGGGTTTGGATAAGCATAAGCGCTTTGCAAGTCGTTTAATGGGCTAGACCCGCCAGCTTTAAAAGATACTAATCCCCTATCAGTTGCTATAAAAACCTCTCCATTAGATTCATTTATTGATATGTCATTAACATTATTAGAAGGTAAAGGAGAATTACTTGTGGTAAAATGAAATATAGTTTGTTGACCATCTGATGACAAATAAAATATGCCAGAACCTATTGTTGCTATCCATTTATTATTAGACCCATCAACTTTAATATCTGATATAAATTGATCTGCCAAAAGTTCTTTAGCCACGCCTCCCTCTTCTATTATAATTTCATCCACACTAATATTTTCTTCCCTAAAAAAGTTAGATGTATTAAATAGTACCCTGAGACCTTCATGAGTTCCTATCCATAATTGGTTTCTTTTATCTAAAGCTAATGACCTTACTGATTTTACAGGAAAATTTTCTTCATCACTGCTTATGGATTTTAATAATGGACTTCCACTATTTTCATTAAAGCCAATAACTCCTTTTGAAAAGGATGCAATGAATTTAGTATTAGATACTGGATCAATAATTACTTCATGATACCCAACATTATCTTCTACCTTGGGCACTATCTCGGTGAAATCATAACTAACCCATTGACCAGAACTAGGATTATAGGCTTTTAATGGATTTATAACTAAACTTGTTATTGTCCACAACAGCCCTTGACTATCAAACGTTGAAGCACCAACTCTAATATCTTTATAATTTGGATTATCTGGTAAAATTAAAGACTCTAATCCGCTATTAGATTCATCATACAAAACCGTAGGGATACTTTCATTAACTTCTAATAGTCCACTAAAAAAAGAACTTATAAAAACTTGATTATTGTTAAACGGATTCACAGAAATCCCATTTAAACATTTAGCTTCAAAAATATCATTATATGGTATATTAATCCATTCCTCATCTATAAAATGACTAAAACCTCGATTGTTTAATGGATAAGGATTATAAAATCTAGTATACTCTCCAAATGTAACCCAAAGACTCCCATTATTAAACTCAATTGAAAAAGGATTATTCAATAAAGGTCCTTCAGGTCGGACTTCTTCATACTCAATTGAACTATTTATTAATGTTTTTAAAACTCCAAAATCTTTTGTACCAATGTAAATATAATTTAAATCAAGCGTTGCTGAACTAAATCGAGTATCAAAATTAATATCAACTGAAGCCTGAGAAATTAAACTAAAGTTATTATCGTAAACAAAAATATTATTACTTGTTGAAATTAATAAATTACCATCTTGAGATTTCATTTCTACTGGTGCTTCTGCAAATAAAAATAATTCAGAGAGAACATCGTTTACTACCTGATAAATCCTTCTATTCGTTCTAATCGTATATAAATTATCTTCATTAGTCTCTATTGAAATAAAATCTCCTGTTGAAATTGTCTGCCAATTTTGAAAATCGACCAAATTAGGATTAGATAAAGGTGCTTTTCTTAAACCATTATTATTAAAACAAGCAGCATAAATAAATTCATTAAAAATTGTGGTTTGCTTTACCTGAATTTGAGAACCGCCATCACCTATAAAATAAGTATCTCCAAACTCTAAGCGTTCCAAATTAAAAACAGAAATCCCATAATTAGTAGATATGTAAACTAAGTTTTCATAAGCTTCAAAATGATTTATTCTTTTGTTTGTTGGTGGAATAGTAGATTTGTCTATTATATCCACCACAGTTAAAATATCATCATTATTGTCAAAAGCTATTTCAATAAGCCCATTTTCATATCCTATAATTAGTAGTTCATAAAAAGGACTATAAAAAATAGTTGAGATTGATTCTCCAGACAATCCATTAATAGTTGTAATTTCTTTTAATTCGTTAGTTTGAGTGTCTAAAACAAAAACTGCATTTTCTGACGCCGCGTATACTCTATCATTACCCTTTACCACACTCTTAATGCTATTGTAAGAAAAATGGCCTTCCCAAAGTGCTGAAAAATCTTGAGCGAAATGCAATAATGGAAACAAGAAAATAATTATAATTGAAATTCTCTTAATCATACTAATTTTTTAATATTCAAATATATTTATAATAACGCTAAATATTTAAAATAATATATCCTTAAAGTTTCTTATTTACTTAAATTTGTGAAAACATTTATTCTGCTTAATAAATTTACAGTGAACTATATTATAGAGTTTTTAAAAAGAAAAAAACTCTTTTTATTACTTCTTATTATTCATTCCTTATTTTTTTGTATTAAATTATTTCTAGGAGATTTCTTTTTGAAAGATTCTTATGAATATTACAATTTAGCTGAAAATATAAAGAATAATTTTTCTTTTTATTGTGGTGACTTAGACTTAACTATTTATGCTGAAAACTACTCTAAAAGACCGCCTTTATATGCTATTTTTATACTTATCTCCTCTTTTTTATTACATTCTAAAGTAAGTGTGTTAATTATTCAAAATGCAATTTCTATTTTAAGTATAATATTGTGTTTAAACATTTTTAAAAATTATTATACTCAAATAAATAATAAAATACTGACGATTTTTTTAGTAACATCAATAAGTCAGTTTATTTATTCCAACTACTTAATGAGTGAAATTTTATTTCAATTTTTAATTGTTATACTATGCTACTTATTTCATAAAATAGTTACAGAAAAAAAAATATTCTATCTGATTTTTTTTCAATTGATTATAGTTCTCCTTTTTTTAACAAAACCTGTTTTTTATCTATTCATATTTCCTAATATTTTTTTATGTTTTTGGTTTTCAAAACATATTAAAAAAGCTTATTTTTTTTCATTAATACCAATTATGGTAGTTCTTTTGTATATGAATTGGAACTACAATAGAACTGGAAGTTTTGAGTATTCAAGTATTCAAAACATCAATTTAAAAAGTTATAATTTGTATTATTTCAATGTTAGTAAATACGGTGTGGATTACGCGCAAAAGACAGATTCAATAATTACTAAAGAAGCCCAAAATCAAAAAACTTATAAAGAAAAACAAAACAAAATTAAAACCCTCAGTCTTCAATATCTTCAAAAAGATTGGTTAAGTTATTCTATAGCTCATGCAAAAGGTTCTTTTAGAATGCTTATTGACCCAGGAAGATTTGATGTTTATAACTTTTTTGAGTTTAAAAATAAGTCACAAGTTGGGTTTTTAAAACACCTAAATTCAGATGGTGTTTCTGGGGCATATAATTACTTTATAAAACAACCATTAATTATTCTTATTCTAATACCTATTGTACTTTTATTAAATGTATTTAAATTAATAGGGTTTGTTCTTTTTTGGTTAAAAAACTACAACAAAACCTCTCCTACTTGTTGGTTTATGCTAGCATTAATAGTTTATATATTTCTTTTAACTGGCATAATTGGGGCATCAAGATTTATGATACCTGTGTTGCCATTATATTTACTATTCTCAACATTGGGATTTTCTAAAAAACACATCAAAGGGTTTACAATATGAAAAAAGTTATAATAATAGGCGCTGGTCCAGCGGGGTTATCTTGTGCTTATCAATTGAGTAAAGAAAACTTTGAAGTTATTGTTTTTGAAGCTAGTAATAACATTGGAGGAATGTCTAGAAGTTTTCAATTGTGGGGACAAATTGTTGATTTAGGACCTCATCGATTTTTTTCTAAACAACCTGATGTAAATCGGTTTTTTAATGAACTAATAAAAGAAGATTTTACCTTAGTTAATAGACAAACACGCATATTTTATAATGGGAAATATTTTCAGTATCCGCTTAAAATAGGAAATGTTCTAAAAAACCTATCCTTTATTACCATTTTTCAAATCCTTTGGGATTACTTTATAAAAATAGTCTTCCCTCTAAAGAATACAAAGAACTTAGAGGAATGGATTAGCAATAGGTTCGGAAAAAAGCTCTACACTATTTTTTTTAAACATTACAGCGAAAAACTTTGGGGTATAAAATGTACACAAATTGATGCTGACTGGGCTGCTCAAAGAATAAAAACATTATCCTTAGCACAGGCAGTAATATCTGCCTTTTTAAGTAATAAAGGCAATAAGCACAAAACCCTTGTAGATCAATTTGCATATCCCAACAATGGTACCGGAACCTTGTATGAAAGAGCAGCAGAAGCAATCAAAAAGCAAAATAGTAATATTCATTTTAACTCAAAAATAAAAAGAGTTTTACTTGATGAAAGCAACAAAATAGCTTTAGGGGTTGAATTATTGAATGGAGATATTATTGAATCTGATTATGTAATATCAACAATGCCTTTAACAAGCCTATTAAAAGGTTTTAATAATACTCCTAAAAAAGTTATTGACTCAATTAATACTTTATACTTTAGAAATACAATTTTAGTTTATTTAGAAATAGACAAGGAAAATCTATTCTCTGATAATTGGCTTTACATTCATTCTCCTGATGTAAAATTAGGTAGAATAACTAACTTTAGGAATTGGTGCCCTTCTTTAAATAAAGGCAAATCTTCAACAATAATTGCTTTAGAATATTGGTGTTTCGAAAGTGACACTATATGGAGTGAGAAAGATAAAAATATAATTGAAATGGCAGTAAAAGAACTACATATTATAGATTTATTAGACAAAAATGTTACTCCTATTAACTCGAAAATCATCCGAGTTCCTAACTGTTATCCAGTATACGAAACAGGATATCAGCAAAATTTAGACATAGTTATAAAACATTTAAAAAAGATTGAAAATTTATTACCAATAGGACGTTATGGTTCTTTTAAATATAATAATCAAGATCATTCGATATTGATGGGATTACTTGCAGCAAAGAAAATAACTAATAATGACACTATAGATCTATGGTCAGTAAATACTGATACTGAATATCAAGAAGATGCTAAAGTAAAAGATGTCCTAATTTATTAAAACAAAAAAAGCCTCCTGTAAAACAGGAAGCTTTTAATATAAACTTATACTAATATTAGACAATTCCTTGGGCCAACATAGCATCAGCTACTTTTACAAAGCCTGCTATGTTAGCACCTTTAACATAATCAATATAACCATCTTCATCTTCTCCATATTCTAAACAAGATTTATGTATATCAGACATGATATCTTTAAGCTTATTATCTACTTCTTCTCTAGTCCATTTGTATCTCAACGAGTTTTGAGTCATTTCTAAACCAGATGTTGCCACACCTCCTGCATTTGATGCTTTTCCAGGTGCAAATAGTATTTTTGCTTTATGAAAAGCAGCTATAGCTTCTTTTGTTGATGGCATATTAGCCCCTTCACTAACGCAAATACATCCATTTTCTAATAGCTTATTAGCTGCATTTTCATCTAATTCATTTTGCGTTGCGCATGGTAATGCAACATCACATTTTACTTCCCAAGGAGTTTTCCCTTTATGATACTCTGCATTTGGATATTCATCTAAATACTCACTAATTCTTCCTCGTTTTTCATTTTTCAACTGCATAACAAACGCTAACTTTTCTTCATCAATACCAGCAGAATCATAAATATATCCTCCTGAATCTGATAATGTAAGCACTTTACCTCCTAGTTGTATAACCTTTTCAGCTGCATATTGAGCCACATTTCCAGAACCAGAAACTACTACAGATTTACCTTCAAAACCATCACCTTTGGTTTCTAGCATTTTTTGTGCGAAGTAAACATTACCATATCCGGTTGCTTCTGGTCTAATTAAAGAACCACCCCAAGACATTCCTTTTCCTGTTAAAACACCAGTAAATTCATTTTGCAATTTTTTATACATACCGAATAAAAACCCAATTTCTCTTGTTCCAACACCTATATCTCCAGCAGGAATATCTGTATTCGGGCCAATATATCTAAACAATTCACTCATAAAAGCATGGCAGAAACGCATGATTTCGTTATCACTTTTACCTTTAGGATCGAAATCACTTCCACCTTTTCCACCACCCATAGGTAGTGTGGTAAGACTGTTTTTAAATACTTGTTCGAAGGCCAAAAACTTTAAGATACTAGCGTTTACAGTTGGGTGAAAACGCAAACCACCTTTGTAAGGCCCTATGGCTGAATTCATTTGAACTCGATAACCTCTATTTACCTGAATTTCTCCACTATCATCTACCCAAGAAACTCGGAAGGAAATTAAACGTTCTGGCTCAACCATTCTTAATAGAATATTTTTACCATAATAAATATCATGTTTAACAATGTAAGGAATAACTGTTTCAGCTACTTCCTCCACGGCTTGTAAGAATTCTGGCTCATGACCATTTCTCTCCTTAACAAGGTCTAAAAATGCTTCAATGCTACTTTTCATTTAATTTAAAAATGTATTAAAATTAAAAATTATACAATTATAGACTGCAAATATACGTTATCTTTAAAAATAACTGCATTTTTTTTTGAAATTCGCAATGGTTATTTTCCCTTTTAAACAGCCATAACTATTAATATTTGTTTGTTAAGTGAGTTTTTATATATTTGTTGTTATTAATGCCTCAAAAACAGAATCTTAATTATGCTTAACTTGAAACGTTTAGCTACTTTTTTTTGCTTGTTTGTAATTTGTCAAACAGCTACCTCTCAATTAGGCTTTTCTCATGAAATAGGCGTTATTGCTGGTCCAGTTCAGTTTCGCTCAGATTTTGGAAGTAGAAACGAAACGAGAACCAACTTTGGAAATTCAGGTTTTGGTGTTGGCTTAATCCATTATATAAACTTTTCTTATAGAGCTGACTGTAATTGTTACACTACCGATACTTATTTCAATGATCATTTTAAATTAAGAAATGAAATTTCTTATAACAAAACAAACCTTGAGCATTTAGGCTTTTGGGTAGAATCTGATAAAATAAGTGTTCAAGCAGACCAACTTAGAGGCCATAAAGGTGTAGCCCAGAATTTTGATATTGGTACACAATTAGAGTTTTTCCCAAGAAGCATCCGTGATTTTCAAGGGTACGCATACAGAATTGCTCCTTTTGCAAGTTTAGGGGTTCATTACACAACATTTAGCCCTAAAGCTAGTACAACTTTTGGTAATGGTGATGTATTTGATAGAGATAATATTTACACCTTTTGGTTTGATAATTTTCCTCCTGGAAGCGACGATTACCCTATAAACACAGACGGAGGCAGTACATGGTCTGTGGTTTCTAGTGTTGGATTTCGTTATAAGTTAACTAAATTGACTGACTTAATGTTAGACTTAAGGGCCCAATATTATTTTAATGACCTAGTTGATGGACTAGACCATAATTGGAGAGACTATGATAGAAATAACGATTGGTTAGTTTGGTTAAATGTTGGATATATAGTATATCTGGACTAATAAACAAATACAAACTCATAAAAAAAGCATCTGTAGTACTACAGATGCTTTTTTTATGAGAGTATAAATAACTTATTTTAATGCTTGCTCCAAATCTGCAATTAAGTCTTCAATGGCTTCAATACCAACACTCAACCTAATTAAAGAATCAACAACTCCTGTTTTTTCGCGTTCTTCTTTAGGTATACTAGCATGTGTCATACTAGCTGGATGGCCTGCTAAAGATTCAACTCCACCAAGAGACTCAGCCAGAGTAAATACTTTTAAATTTTCAATAGTTTTAATGGCTTCTTTATAGTTATTACCTTTAGTAGTGAACGAAATCATACCGCCAAAATCTTTCATTTGAGTTTTAGCAATATCATGGTTTGGGTGGTTTTCAAAACCTGGCCAGTATACTTTTTCTATTTTAGGATGTTTTACTAAATACTCTGCTACAGCTTTTCCGTTTTCACAATGGCGTTGCATTCTAACATGTAAGGTTTTTATGCCTCGTAAAACCAGAAAACTATCTTGAGGTCCGCATACTGCTCCGCTTGCATTCTGAATAAAATATAACTTATCAGCCAAATTTTTATCTTTAACTACTAGAGCTCCCATTACCACATCACTGTGTCCTCCAAGATATTTGGTTGCAGAATGCATAACGATGTCTGCTCCCAAATCTAGCGGTAATTGTAAATATGGCGTTGCAAAGGTATTATCTACAGCCAATGTAATGTTATGTTTTTTTGCGACTTTTGAAACAGCAACAATGTCTATAATATTCATCATAGGGTTTGTTGGAGTTTCTACCCAAATAAGTTTAGTGTTTGTATTTACACAAGCCTCTATATTCGAGATGCTTTCCATTCCAACAAAGTGAAACTTAATTCCAAAATCTTGGAAAATCTTAGTGAATAATCTGAAAGACCCTCCATATAAATCGTTAGTAGAAATAACTTCATCACCGGGTTTTAATAATTTAATTACAGCGTCAATTGCTGCTAAACCAGAACCAAATGCTAAACCAAAATTACCATTCTCTATGCTTGCAAAAGCACTTTCTAAAGCATGCCTTGTTGGGTTGTGAGTTCTTGAATATTCATAGCCTTTATGGCCTCCTGGAGTAGATTGTGCATACGTAGATGTTTGATATATTGGTGGCATCACAGCGCCGTAAGCTTTATCATGTTCCTGTCCGCCGTGAATTGCTTTTGTGTTAAATTTCATTTTTTACAAGTATTTTTACAAATGTAGTTTTTAATTCGTTGTATTCAAACGCATTAATTACCTTTAACTTTACTTTATCAAATCGCCTATGTTTACCAAATTTCGCCTTCTAATTTTGTCTTTCTCAATACTTCTTTTTAGTTGTGTTGAAGACGTAAACATCTCTTTTGAAGAAGTTTATATTTCATCTGAGAACCGTATTGAAATAAATATTCCAAAAGCTAAAGGCAATAAAACTATAGTAGAAGTTATAAATACTGACATTGAAACTGCTGTTGCAAGAGAGTTATATATTGGTAGTGCTGATAGTGAATCGCCAAAAACAATTAATGAAAGTATTAATTTGTTTAATGAGGAATTCCATGTTTTCAAAACAGACTTTCCTGAAAGCGAACAAATTTGGGAAGCACAAATTGACGGAGAGGTTCTATTTCAATCACCAGAAATTATAAGTGTTTCTATAACTTCATACGTTAATACGGGTGGTGCTCATGGTATTTTAAACATTACTTTTTTAAACTTTGAAAGCACAACCGGAAAACAAATTCCAAATAAAAATCTTTTTACTGATAGTGATAGTTTAAAAGAAATAGTTAAAAAACATGTTATTGAAGCCACCAGAAAAAAAGATATTGTTTTTGAACCAGAAAACTTCCAATTACCTCAAAATATTGGATACACAGAAGATGGTGTTATTTTTTTATATAACACATTTCAAATAGGACCCTACTCATCAGGAATTATAGAATTTACTATTCCTTTTGAAGAAATTAAGTCTTATCTAGTTTTTAACAGCACGAACTAAAGCTAAAACATACCCTAAATGCATAGCTTCATGAAATAAAATAAACTGTAACGCTTCATCAATATTATTTAAAGTATTTCCCGTTGTAGATACGGTGTAAGCATTGTATTCTTTAAAAACATTATTTTTATAATCGCTTTCTAATTTTTCAGCAGTAGAAAAAAGTAACGCTTTAATTTCATCTACTTCATCTTGAGAAACAGGTCCTTCTGGCTTAGTATCTTTCCTATATTTATTTACAATTTCATCACTTACTGCCATAGGCAAACCAGACAATTTATAAGCTAATAATTGTGCTGTAACTACTATATGACCTATATTCCAAATGATATTATTGTTATATCCATTCGGAATTTTATTTAAATCTTCTAAAGAGTTATTTTCAATATGGTTTTTGAAAAATGGACGAATATTATGTAATACTTCAAACGTAAATTGCATGATTTTAATTTTTGGCTAAATATACTTCTAAAAGTGAAAATTAGCTTTATTTTGCTGTAAATTTAAGTATAATAATGAAAAAAGTATATTATTTAAAAACGTGTAATACGTGTGTTAGAATTTTAAAAGAATTAAATCTTTCATCTGATTATATTCTTCAGGACATTAAAAATGAAGAAATTACTGTGAAGCAATTAGAGGAAATGAAAGCACTCTCGGGCTCCTATGAGTCACTTTTTAGTAAGCGTGCTAAACTTTACAAAGAAATGGATTTGAAAAATCAAGATTTAACCGAGCGCGACTACAAACAATACATTTTAGAACATTACACCTTCTTAAGCAGACCTGTTATTATTTCTGATAATCAGATTTTTATTGGAAACTCTAAAAAAACTATTGAATTAGCTAAAAAAAGTATACACTAAACGTAGATAATATTTATTTTAAATCACTTTTTCTTTAACCTATTACTAAAGTGAATAACATAAGTTGCATTGAAACCAAAATTGAGATTAGGGTTTCTGAAATTAAAATTATTCCGTGTTTGGGTAATAAAAGTGTCTTCAACCATATTTCTTGTATTAGTAAGCATAAATTGTAAAAGTACATCTCCAACTTCCCAATTTACGCCCAGTGCAAAAGGCCCATAAGTGTCAAATGACTTAATAGGATTAAAGGTTTTATAGTATTCAGATACAATTGAAAGGTGAGGCCCTATTTTGTAACGTGCACCAAAGCCCATTGCAAAAAAGTTTTGATCATCTGCTTCGGAAGCTGCAAAACCTCTATGAATAAATGTAGGGGAAATTTGAAATGAAAAATCTGATGATATTTTTCTAGAAATTAGTAATTGTGTTGTAAACGATAATCTTCCAGAAAAATCATTTACTACCAAAGAATATGGTCTTGAACTACTATTATAGCTACCGCTTTGTAAAAGTGTTATGTTGAATGGTGTTGCCTTTTCTCCTTTCTTTTGTGTTACTAAATTATATTTCAGATAACTATCCCAAAGCCTATCAAAAGTTGTAGCTCCAACCCCAAAAGATAAACGGTCTGAAATGCCATATTCAAGCGCAAATCTTGTACTCATTCTATCTGCACCAAAACTTTGTGATTGTTCTGAGGGTAAATCCCAAAACCTGTTGGCTACAAATACTTCTAAAATATTTTTACTCCTTACTTCGGTTGAATGTCCAAAAGTAATTCGGGTCATTTTAAATGCTGGCGTTATGTAACCTAAAGTATCTTTTTGTTCATTCTCTAGTATTTCTAATAAATTTTGGGATATGGAAAAATGAAAACATCCCATAAAAATAATACCTGTAAATAATATTTTTTTAATTTTCATAAGGCTCATATTCAAATTTAAAGTTTACCTCAATACTTTTAGCAATATTACCAGCCAGTAATGGTGGTATATTTATGTTATAATCTTTTACTAAAGTTTCAAAAGTACCAGACAAAATATATTTCCCATCGTTATTTTCAATCTTACTTTTTATTTCCAGTTCGTTAGAAACACCATGCATAAGAAGGGTCCCTTTAATAATTCGTGTTTGTTCTCCTTTTATACTAGAATCAAATTTTAATATTCTCCCTTCAAAAGTGGCTTTTGGATAAATATCAGATTCTATATAACTTTCGTTAAAATGCTCTTTCATTAGAGCTTTCTCAAAAACAAACGTGTTCATTAGCATACTTACAGCTATACTTCCATCCTCAAGGTTTATTATACTTAATGCTTGATTGTTTTCTGCCTTAATATTTTCGACTGATGTATATGAAAAAAAAGAAACTTTTCCTTGTCTACTAATTACTTGCTCTGGTTTTTCGTTAAAACCAAAATTAATAATTAACAACAGAGTTAAAAGAAATTTATTCATTCGCATTGTTTAGTTAGTTATTAAGCAATTTAAAAGAATTACATCTTTTAACGAGCCTTTTAGAATGCCTTTAATTTTAATTACCTGTCCTTGTTTTAAATTTTCCAATAAAAGAGATTGATTTTCTTGAATGTCGCAAATAGCTAAAACGTCTGTTTGTCCTTTTTCACTTAAAATAATTGTGCTTCTATTATTTAAGTAATTAACATCTTCAACAACGCCCTGTACCTCAACAACAGTTTCTTTTAAGTTCGAATTATTTAAATTAAGCGCTTCCAATAACTCAGCTAATTTAAACTGTTTAGTTGTAGTTGTTCTCTGTACAATTTGGTCTGAGTTATCTTTATAACAGCTACTAAAAATAATTAATGCAGTTAAACACATCAATAAATAACTGATTATAAATTGTGTCCTCTTTTTTATTGAAAATCGCATAAGAGCATAAATTTACTGACTATTTTCTATTCTTTTTTGATTTAAATAAAAAATTAATCCCCAAGATGTTTTATTTTCCTGGGGAATAAGATAATTAACAAACCAAAAACTAATCCCTTAACAAATTATTGATATAATTAACCTCCTTTAAAAACTTTCTTCTTAAGAGAAATAAACTTCCTAACCTTAGCAATCTAGATTAGCAATAAATCTTTTTTAGCAACCGCAAACCGAATTAGAAAATTGAGCTTCTAATAATCGTTCTCCCTTTTCTGGATACCCAATTTTTGATAATCTATTTAATACTTCCGAAAGCTTATTGGCTTTCATAAAATTAAATGTTATTAATGATTCTTTTGGGTAGAGTCTCACATTCTTAACATCATCTATTTCTTGTAATTCTTCCTTAATACACACTGAACAATTTTTGCAAAATCGTTGTTGTACTTCTATTCTAGCCATGGAGGCAATACATCTTTCTTCTATCATATTAAAAAACTCTTGATAAATTAAACCCAAAGAAGATATCTCCATCACCCCAATCTCCTGTTCCTTGGCCTAAAAAGCCATTAGTATTCATAGGTTGTGCGTTAGTAAAGTGTAGTTGAAATACATGACCTCCCGTTTCTAAATCAAAACCAATAGAAAGAGGGTTGTTAAACGGTGAGGTTTCAGCTCTATTTAAATGCAGTCCGTAATCAAAGTTTACCGACCACCTTTTAGTCAGTTTATGTCGTCCTCCAAAACCAATAACGTATTGAGAGTTATCTTGTTCATCAACATCTACATAATTATCATGAAAAAACGTAGGCATTAATTGAAAAGAAAAGTTAGTATTAACCTTTTTTGATATTAGCAATTGTGTTGTATAACCTAACCTATTTTTAAATTTTAAAAGCGGTAATATTTCTTCATCTAGTGAGGTATTAATTAATATATTACTTGAACTTACTACTGTAAAAGGAAAGCCTCCTTTTTTTTCGCGTAATAATCTCATTTTAAGTGAAGATTCATAAATTTTTCGGAATGAGCTTCTGGAAAATCCAATATTAATTCCGTCTGAAATACCATAAATAAGGTTAAGTCTGGTAACGGCTTGATCTAGGCCAAAGAAATCTTTAAATCCGGTTTCTACAGATCCAAATCTGTGAGATACCACAAAATAAAGCTCCTTTTTTGATACCATTTTTGTAGATTCAAAATTGACAATCTTCAGACCTTTAAAAGCAGCTGTTTTAAAATCTGTTTCTGTTTCATTATCTATTTCAGATAATAAATCGTCTTGGGCAAAAAATATCGTTGGTATTAAAAAAATTAATAAGTATAAAAATTTCATTTTAGTTCTGTTTGTTTATTACTGTTGCTTGGTCAATTTTAACTACTTCAAGTAGTTCATCGTAGCCCACACATCTACCTTTAATAGTTAATAAAATTTGTTCTGCTACTTTTGGCATTTTATCAATATTAAAACTTACTTGTATTTTATCATTTAAAATGATTTCATTGTTTTCAACTGAAGTTATTTTTCCTTCAATCTCAATTACTTTATCTAAATACTTGGTTGTAGCAAGCTTCTCATTGTTATAAAAATGATTGTATAAATTTTCTGCAGACATAGAGACGGTGGCTTCTTCAACACTAATATTTCTATGCTTAGTGTTAAAGGTGTAATTATAAACTAAGCCACCTACAACAAAAACAAGAATGATTAGAGTAAGAATTATGATTTTATTTCTCTTCATTTTTTGGTGAGTTTAAAATCTAAGGTCACTACTATCTCTTTTGCTATTTTATTTTTTACAATACTTGGTATTTCTATATCAAAATCAGCAGGAGTCACAGTAAATGACCCCTGGATGATTATAGAATCATTGGATTTTTTTGTATTTAACGTTGTTCGAATTTGTTTTTCTTTTCCACGCAATTCTATTTTCCCATCAACGATAACCTCTGTGATGTTTTCCGTTAAATCCGAAAAATTAAAATCCAATAATTTACCTTTAAACGTAGCTTTTGGATACGTTTCTGATTCTATATAATTTTCATTAAAATGCTCTTCCATAAGAGAATTTTTAAAACGAAAACTCTTAATAAGTGCCAGTGAAGCAATGTCATTAGTTTCTGTATTTAATATTACAGTTACTGATGCGTTTGTAGCTTTAACAGGTTCAAAAAGTTCTTCAGAGGCTTCAAATGTTAGGTTCCCCTTTTTATCAATATACTTTGTTTGTGCTCCTAACGTATTTACTATAAATGTTGTGATAATGAGAAGCAGTGCTAAAAGACTTTTTGTGTTTTTCATGATTACAGTTGTTTGATTCTTTATTATTCTTAGTTTTAGTTAATCAAAAGCTAGTTCTGTAATTTTCCGTCAGTTATCCACTGTTGTATTAGATCTATAGTTGCTTGTGGCAATCTTCCAGATGGAGGCATTGCTCCAGGTGAGCCACTTTGTAAACTCATTCTGTTTAAAACACCGTTAGCTCTTTGGTTTACTTGACTAAAATTTATCAAAGAAAAAGGCGCACCATTTACAGGTGGACTTGCATGACAACTAACGCAACTGCTCTGCATTATTGGAGCAATATCATCACTATAAGTAATTTTATTATCGTTAGGATTGTTAGGATTCTCTATAACATCAGGTTCATCTATTAAATCGTTTTCGCTATCGTTGCTACAACTACATAATAAAAGTGCTAATAATGCCGAAGTAATTAATCTGTTTGCTTTCATTTTGTTTCTGTTTTTTTGGGTTTTAGTGCCAAATCTGTTGCACAAATTTTTAGGTTTATTTTCAATACAAAGCAACTGTATTTAAAGGGGTTACAGACTACAAAACTTAGTGAGAGGGAAGAATTAATCTTAAAAAGGGAAAATTTAGTCTTGAAACGTATTAACAAAATGCTTAATTTATTTCAATTTAAATAGCCCTACTTAAATTATTTATATTTGCAAGTATTAATAAAAAATATGCGTAAAGACAGACTTTATTTGTTAACCTTTTTATCGCTCTCGATAATTTTTCTAGTTATCTCTAGTGTAGCCATACGTTATTTTGTTAATGCCGCAGCGGATGAGGTTCTTGAAACTCAACTGGAGTTTAGTAAACGTGAGGCAAGGCAAATTGCGTTATTAATTGGTAATCAATTAGAGGATGGCGTTTCAATGGAAAAAGCTAAGTCAAGTACTCAACAAAGCATTGAAAATTCAAATTTAGATGCTGGATTTGTGAGTGTTTTTGATTGGTCTGGTAAAATTATATGTCACCCTGATATTAAACAACTTGGACAAAACATAAGTTCTAGAAAATCTTTTGTAACCTCTGTTTCAGATGACCTTACTTCTGAGGATTTCTACAATTTGCTCAAAAAAAATGAAGAGATTAATGATACACTTGCTTTAAGCGATACAAAATCAAAGTCTGAAGTAGTATATCTTTACCCAGTTAAAAATTCAGATTGGATAGTTGGTGCGCATGCCAACACACAAATAGTTTCTCAGCAAATTAACACCCTAAGGAAGAATTTTCAGAATATTTTATTGGTTATGGGGATTTTATTCATTCTTTCCTCAGTGTTAATAGTAAGATTGATTGGTAGCAGGTATGAGAAAAATTTAGAAATTAAAAATGAAAAGCTTTCAGATGAAATTATTAACCTCTCTAAATTAAATAGAGCCGTTGACACCTACCAACAAAAAGTCATTGATAAGCCACTAAACAATATAAGTGATGAGGAAAGTATGGCAAAAAAGAGAATTCTAACCTATATAAGACATGAACTTTTATCTGTATCTACTGATGATATTGCTTACATTTATACCGAAAGCACAATTACCTATGTGGTTTGTTTTGATGGCAAACGGTCTACCTCAAACTCAAGTTTAGATGAGTTATTTGCTAACTTAGATAATACTTACTTTTTTAGAGCAAATCGTCAGTTTATAATTGCCATATCTGCTATTGATAAGATAGTTAGGTATGGAAATAATCAACTTAAAATACTTATTAATCCAAACTCTGAAGTCGACATAATAATAAGTAAAAATAAGGCCTCTGAATTTAAAAAGTGGTTGAATCTATAAGACTTAAAATAAATAATACTAAATAAACTTATTAGAAAGTATTTTTAAAACAAAAAAGTCTAACATTTCTGTTAGACTTTTTTTGCTCCTTCTCTTGGGCTCGAACCAAGGACCCTCTGATTAACAGTCAGATGCTCTAACCAACTGAGCTAAGAAGGAATATACTTTTTTATATAAGCGAGTGCAAATATATATTGTTTTTTAATTTCTGCAAACCTTTTTTTAAATTTATTTAGAATTTAATAACTCCGTTATCCATTTATAAACATCATTCCCGTTTGCGAATAAAACTAAAGCGATTAAGATAAAGAAACCAACCATTTGCGCATATTCCATAAACTTGTCTCCTGGTTTTCTTCCAGACACCATTTCATATAATAAAAACATAACGTGTCCACCATCTAATGCAGGAATTGGTAACAGGTTTAAAACCCCTAACATAATTGATAAAAAGGCTGTTATATTCCAAAAATATTGCCAACTCCAAACACTAGGAAAAATATCATAAATAGCTTTAAAACCACCAACACCTTTGTATGCACCTGTACTTGGTGTAAAAATAGCGCCTAATTGCTTCCAATATGAAGCTAGTTTTGCTTTTGCTTTATTTATTCCTACAGGAAAAGCTTCAAGAAAGGTATATTCTTTTGTTTCAAATTTATAGTAACCCAAAGCTTCTAAAGTTTTGGGAGTAGAACCAGAAGCATAAACCAAACCTAATTTGCCCTCATCACTAATTTTTAAAGGAATAGTTGTTTCAACCTTGTCTCTTAATAATTTAGCCGTAACTTCTTGACCTTTTAGGTTTCCTAAAACTGCCTTTACTTCATCAGCATATTTAGTACTAACGTTATTTAAACCAATAATAATATCTCCTGTTTTTATTCCACTATTTTTATTGTAAGATGAGTCAGGAACTTCTACTATAATAAAAGGTTCTCTTAAATCTATAAAGTCTTTTTCTTTAGAATCTATAAGCTGAGATAAAATATCTTCTGGAAAAGTAATTGTTGATTGTTCTCCCTTTCTTTCAATGGTAATATCTTTTCCAAACAAAACCTTTTCTGATATTTCCGAGAAATTCTCAATCTTATCTCCATCAACAGCAATAATTTTATCGCCAGTTAAAAGCCCCGCTTGATTAGCAACGGTATTTTCGATTAATAGACCGTCTTTAATATTATCATTTGGCAAAAATGTATCGCCATAAAAATAACTCATCCCTATGTAAATAAGAATGGCTAGAATAAAATTAACAGTAACACCACCCAACATAATAATTAAACGCTGCCATGCTGGTTTAGATCGAAATTCCCATGGTTTAGGCTCTTCTTTCATAGCCTCAGTATCCATACTCTCGTCAATCATTCCAGAAATTTTCACGTAACCCCCTAGTGGCAACCATCCAATACCATAAACCGTATCTCCTATTTTCTTTTTAAACAATGAAAATTTTACATCAAAAAACAAGTAAAATTTTTCAACTCTAGTTTTAAAAGCTTTTGCTGGAATGAAATGCCCTAATTCGTGCAGCACAATAAGCAATGATAAGCTTAATAAAAACTGAGATATTTTTATAACAAACTCCATAGAATCTTCAATCAATTTTTTATAATCGCACAAAAGTAAGCTTTTAAACCAACTTTAAAAAGACTATTTGACGAACGGCTAGCTTTTAACAAGAATTTATGTTTCAATAAAATTCTGTTTCAACAAATTTCATTGTAATTTTGTAGAAATCTATTTTTCAAGTTTATAAAATGCTGTCATTTTTTAAGGAATACAAGAAGTTTGCTGTGGTTTTTGGTATCATATCAATCATTATAGTTGTTATAATTTATAATACTTTAAACACCTATAAACCATTAGATATTTATGCCCCAGCTCGAGTAAGTACAGAGTTGGTTGATAGTACAATTCAATACAAAAAGAAATATCATAAAATTGCCAATTTTGCCCTTACAAACCAAAATGGAAAAACCATTACCCAAAACGATTACAAGGATAAAATTTATGTTGCCGATTTCTTTTTTACAACCTGCCAAACCATTTGCCCGATTATGACAAAAAACATGGTAGACATACAAAAAGAAATTTTAAATGATGATGATGTTATGCTACTCTCACATTCTGTAACTCCTGAAATAGACACTGTTGCCCAACTAAAACGTTATGCTAAAAAAAAAGGTGTTAACGATAAAAAATGGAATTTGGTTACTGGCGATAAAAAACAAATTTACCAACTAGCCAGAAAGAGTTATTTGGCTGTTAAAGACAACCCAAACGCAGGACCATTTGATATGGTACATACAGAAAACTTTATGCTTATTGACAAAAAAAGACAGATTAGAGGGTTTTACGATGGTACTAATAAAGAAGATATCGAGAAGCTTTTAAAAGACATTAAACATCTAAAAAAAGAATACGACCAATAGTTTTCTCTTTACAATTTTTTTACACTAAAATTTTACCTTATTTTTGCTTCTTTAAAATCAATCTAAATAAGCTTGCAAGACACTTTAGCACATTTAAAACGAGGCGAAACAGCTACTATTATTGATGTTTCATCAATTCACATTCCTTTAAAATTACTAGAAATGGGTTGCCTACCCGGGAATTCTGTTAAACTTGTGCAATTGGCTCCTTTTCAAGATCCCATGTATTTAAATATTAATGGATCGCATTTAGCTATTAGAAAAGAAACGGCTTCTCATATTTTAATTAAAAAGAATAATGAGTAAGCAAATTAATGTCGCTTTAATAGGAAACCCCAATACAGGCAAAACTTCAGTGTTTAATGCTTTAACAGGATTAAACCAAAAAGTTGGAAATTATCCAGGAATTACGGTTGAAAAAAAGGAAGGAGTTTGCAAACTTCCGCGTGGGATTAAAGCACATATTATTGATTTACCTGGAACTTACAGTTTGAATGCTTCATCACTTGATGAAAATGTAGTTATTGAGCTTTTGCTAAATAAAAATGATAAAGATTTCCCAGATATTGCTGTAGTTGTAACAGATGTTGAAAATCTAAAACGTAACCTTTTACTATTTACACAAATTAAAGATTTAGAAATACCCACGGTTTTGGTTATAAACATGTCAGACCGCATGAGTTACAAAGGTATTTCTTTAGATATTGATTATTTAGAAGAAAAGCTACACACCAAAATTGCGCTTATTAGTACTAGAAAAAATGAAGGAATTGACAACCTTAAAAGTTTAATTACAAATTACAAAGAGGTTTCTGTTAACCCTTGTATTGATTCTACAACTATAGACCCAGCGTATTTTGGAAACTTAAAAAAAGCATTCCCTAATCAGCTTTTGTATAAGCTCTGGTTAGTTATTACACAAGATGTAAATTTTGGAAAAACAGATAGAAAAGAAATTGATGCCGTTGCCGATTTTAAAACTAAAAGTAAAGCAGATTTAAAACGCTTGCAACAAAAAGAAACAATAAAACGATATCAATACATAAACAACGTTCTAAAAAAAGGACAAACTATTGATGTTACACAAGCAAAAGATTTACGCTCTAAACTTGATCGAATATTAACACACAAAGTTTGGGGGTATGTTATTTTTGGACTCATTTTACTTACTATTTTTCAAGCTATTTATGATTGGTCTAGTTTACCAATGGATTTTATAGATGGTGTTTTTGCATCTCTAAGCGAATGGGTGAAAGATATTTTACCAAGTGGAGCTTTTACTAGTTTAATAGCAGAAGGTATAATTCCTGGGCTTGGGGGCATTGTTATTTTTATACCACAAATTGCCTTTTTGTTCCTATTTATTGCGATACTTGAAGAAAGTGGTTATATGAGTCGTGTAGTATTTTTAATGGACCGAATTATGCGGCGTTTCGGACTTAGTGGAAAAAGTGTTGTTCCATTAATTTCTGGAACCGCCTGTGCTATTCCTGCAATTATGGCAACTCGAAACATTGAAAGTTGGAAAGAACGCTTAATCACTATTTTAGTAACGCCCTTTACAACATGTTCTGCTAGACTGCCTGTTTATCTCATTATAATTGCTTTAGTAATACCTGAAGGACGTTTTTTTGGCTTAGGATATCAAGCTCTTACATTAATGCTTTTGTATCTTATAGGCTTTGCAACAGCTGTATTTTCTGCTTATATTTTAAATAGAATACTAAAAATAAAAAGCAAAACTTTTTTTGTTGTAGAAATGCCAAATTACAAATTACCACTTTTTAAAAACGTAGTTTTAACGGTTATTGAAAAAACAAAATCATTCGTTTTTGGTGCTGGTAAAATAATTTTAGCCATTTCTATTATATTATGGTTTTTAGCATCTTACGGCCCTGGAGAAAAATTTAATAATGCTGAAAATATTGTTAAATCAGATGTTGCTTCTCAGAATTTAAGTGATGAAGAATTACAACAAAAAATAGCATCTCATAAATTAGAGCATTCATTCATAGGTATTGCTGGTCATGCTATTGAACCTGTAATAAGACCTCTAGGTTACGATTGGAAAATTGGTATTGCCATAGTAAGTAGTTTTGCCGCTCGCGAAGTTTTCGTAGGAACCCTAGCTACAATTTACAGTGTTGGAAACGATGATGAAGACACCATAAAAAACCGAATGGCAGGCGAAGTGAATCCTATTTTAGGCGGTCCATTATTTACTTTTGCTTCCGGGATTTCATTATTACTATTTTATGCCTTTGCCATGCAATGCATGAGTACTTTAGCCATTGTAAAACGTGAAACTAATAGTTGGAAGTGGCCAATTTTACAATTGGTGATTATGACAGCAATTGCTTATATTACAGCTTTAATAGCCTTTCAATTTTTAAAGTAAAATGAATACTATAATTCAAAATATATTAGTTTTTTCTTCAATAGTTTTGGCTATTTCTTTTTTGGTTAAAAAATTCTTCTGGAAAAAAACGAAGCCCAAAAAAGCTTGTGGAGGAGATGATGGTTGTGGTTGTCATTAAAATCTATTACTTTAGTTTATAAGTACACATGATAAACCTTTTTAGAATGAATAAGAGACCTTTACTGTTATTATTGTTTTTAGTATTAGTTTTTGGTGCATTTTCGCAACAAAATGATAAAACCCTAGAATTATTAGATGCCAACTTAACATATTTCAACACGTTTATTGGTGTACCTCATAATACAATAGTTGGTTTACCAGAAGGCACGTTTCAATCAACTGATGTTACAAAAGGGAAACCACTAGGACTAAATAATGATATTAAACATGTTTTTACCACTACCAACAGAAACGGTGAAACCATATTAAATATTAGCGGCGAAATCTACGGATCTATTACCACAAAAGAAAATTACAGCAATTACCATTTTAGTACAATGTTTAGATGGGGTAACAAAAAATGGGAACCTAGACTCCTTAGAAAAAAAGATACAGGAATTTTGTATCACAGTTATGGTGATTATGGTCGATTTTGGAACACCTGGAAAACATGTTTAGAATTTCAGGTACAAGAAACAGACCTTGGTGATTTCATTTCTTTACCAGGCAATAGTGCTAAACCAAAAGTTGGTGGTCCAAAAGTAGACATTAGAGGAGATAATAAAGCTGAAACTAAACAATATAATCCAAATTTTGATACGTATTTTGAAGGTAAAGGCTATATACATGCCTATTTAGAACCTCAGAATCCTCATGGTAACTGGAATCATTTAGAACTCTATGTAATTGGTAATGATGCAGTACATGTTGTAAATGGTAAAGTTGTAATGGTAGTAGAGAACGCCATTAACCCTGAAACTAATAAACCTCTAACTGAAGGACAAATACAAATTCAATCTGAAGCTGCAGAATGTTATTATAAAGACATGACGATAACACCGATTACTGAATTTCCTGAATTCATTAAAAAAGCTGTTAAGTTCAAGCCATAGCCTTTATTTTATTAAAATAATTTTACATTAAAAGTTGACTTTTCTAACAATGAAAAGTCAACTTTTATTTTTTTTAACTACATTTGAAAAAATATTTAAGCTTACTTAAAAAATTAATTAAAGCAACCTAATGTCTGTAGCCATTGAAAATTTTGTAAAAGCTATTTACAAAAACGGAAAACGAAATCAAAACGATACCAAACCAGGTAATATCGCTAAAGAACTAGGTATATCTAATGCCGCGGCTACCGATATGGCTAAAAAATTAGCCCTTAAAAACCTTATTGACTATGAAAAATATCAAGAGCTAAAACTTACAGATAAAGGCACTAAAATGGCTTTAAATGTTGTACGGAAACACCGTCTTTGGGAAGCACTTTTATTCAAACTCTTTGATTTATCATTACACGACATACATAGAGAAGCCGAATTGTTAGAACATCAAACCTCTGATTTGCTTGCCAATACAATAAGCGAATATCTTGGTAACCCAAAATTTGATCCGCATGGCGACCCTATTCCAAACGCTAAGGGAGAAATAACTACAATTGATACATCTATTGCATTATCAAATACACAAGAAGGGCAGACTTACACTATTTCGAGATTAATGAGCGATGATAAAGAATTCTTTGACTTTTGTGCGCAAAACGGTTTAAAGTATGGTAATACAGTTTTAGTTACCAAACAATTCAGTAAAAATAAAATGACTCAAATTTTAATAAATAACAATACCATTCTTCTTAACGAAGATTTTACATCAATTATATATGTTAATGAAAAGATTTAAGCACACAGCATCAATTCTGCTCCTGGCAACAGTATCAATAACTTTTGCACAAGAAAACAACGAAACTTTAGGTGCTCTAGTAACTGATAGACCCGATGCTACTGAAGCTTCTTCAACCGTAGGCAAAGGTGTTTTACAATTTGAAACTGGAGGTTTATATGAATCTTTTGAAGCAAATTCTGTAAAATCAGAAAATTACACATTCAATACCATGCTTATTCGCTATGGGCTATTAGATAATTTAGAACTTCGATTAGGCTGGGATTTTGTTGAGGGTATAACCAAAGTAAATGGTAACAAACTCGATAATGTTATAAGCGGGTTATCGCCTCTTTTATTAGGAATGAAAATTGATATTTCAGAAGAAAACGGAGCAATGCCGGAAATTGCATTGATAGGGCATGTGTTTCCCATATTTAGTGCGTCTGCAGATTACAGACCAGAATTTACAGGCGTAGATTTTAGGTTATCGCTATCGCATACATTAAGCGAAAAATCAAGTTTAGGTTATAATATTGGTGCACAATGGGGTGATGATTCTGCCGAAGCATCAGCTATTTACACTTTAGCTTATGGGTATAGTATAAGCGAAAAAATTGGCGCTTATGCAGAGTTGTATGGCGATTTTCCGGAGGATAATTCTGCAAACCATTATTGGGATGCCGGTTTCACCTATTTAGCTAATAATGATTTACAATTTGATATCTATTTTGGAACAAGTATTACTGAAGGGCAGGACCTTTTAGTTGGTTTAGGGTTAAGTTATAGAGTCAGAAAAAAATAATTAAAAATGAAAAAAACACTAATATTCTTACTTCTCGTAATAACCTTTAGTTGTAAAAACGAAAAAGAGACTAACGAAAAATTAAACGTAGTTACGACAACAACTATGATAACCGATTTGGTTAAAAACATAGGTAGCGAACATATTAACCTCAAAGGTTTAATGGGAAGTGGTGTAGACCCGCATCTGTACAAAGCTAGCGAGGGTGATGTTACCAAACTATCAAGTGCCGATATTATTTTTTACAACGGTTTGCATTTAGAAGGTAAATTGGTTGAAGTTTTTGAGAAAATGAAAAACAAAAAAACTGTTGCTGTGGCTGAAGCTTTAGATAAAAGTACATTGATAGGCTCTGAGTATTTTGCTTCAAATTATGATCCACATATTTGGTTTGATATTGATTATTGGAAACTAGCCACCAACTTTGTTGTAAAAACACTCTCTGAGGCTATTCCTGAAAAGAAAACCGATTTTGAAACCAACGGTAAAACATACCTCCAAAAACTAGATTCATTAAGCGATAAACTAAAAAAAACAATAGCAACTTTACCAAAAGAACAACGCATTTTAGTAACCGCACATGATGCATTTAATTATTTTGGAAAAGCTTTTGATTTTGAAGTTGTGGGACTACAAGGACTCTCTACAGCTACAGAAGCTGGAGTTCAAGATGTTCAAAAGTTATCAGCTTTTATCATAGAAAATAAAGTAAAAGCTATTTTCGTGGAAAGTTCAGTACCTAAACGTACTATTGAAGCACTTCAAGCATCAGTTAAATCAAAAGGTCACGAAGTTACTATTGGCGGAACACTTTTTTCTGATGCACTTGGAAATGCAGGAACCGTTGAAGGTACTTACATAGGAATGTTTGAATACAATGTGAATACCATTGTAAATGCATTAAAATAAATGAGATGAGTAAAAAAATAGCTGTAAAAGTTGATGATTTAACCGTAGCCTACAACTACAAACCTGTACTTTGGGATATTGATTTAGAAATTCCGGAAGGTGTACTTATGGCTATAGTTGGACCTAACGGAGCTGGAAAATCTACACTTATAAAATCCATATTAGGTATTTTAAAACCCATAGCTGGTAGTGTAAATATTTTTGGCAAGAGCTATGAAAAACAACGTCATTTGGTTGCGTACGTGCCACAAAAAGGAAGTGTAGATTGGGATTTTCCAACTACTGCTTTAGATGTAGTAATGATGGGGACTTACGGGAGTTTAGGCTGGATAAAACGCCCTGGACAAAAACAAAAAAAAGCAGCATTAGAGGCATTAGAAAAAGTTGGCATGTTGCCTTTTAAAAACAGGCAAATAAGTCAGCTTTCTGGCGGGCAACAACAACGTATATTTTTAGCACGTGCATTGGTGCAAAACGCATCTATTTATTTTATGGATGAACCTTTTCAAGGTGTTGATGCAACCACCGAAATAGCTATAATTAATATTTTAAAAGAGCTTCGGAAATCTGGAAAAACAGTTATTGTTGTACATCATGATTTACAAACTGTTCCTGAATATTTTGATTGGGTAACCTTTTTAAATGTGAAAAAAATTGCTACTGGGCCTGTAAAAGATATTTTTAATGATGATAACCTAACCAAAACTTATGGTATTAATTACAAAGTAAGTATCCAAGAATAAAAAATGGATATAACAGAATACATAAAACTTGTCTTTTCTGATTACACACTCAGAACGATTACCTTAGGAACCGCCATATTAGGTGCAGTTTGTGGGATGCTTGGCAGTTTTGCTGTTTTACGAAAACAAAGTCTTTTAGGTGATGCCATCTCTCATGCAGCCCTCCCCGGAATAGCTATTGCGTTTTTAATTACAGGCACGAAAGATAGTAACACATTATTATTAGGCGCTTTAGTTAGCGGCTTAATTGGTACATTCTGGATTCGTGGAATTATTAAAAAAACACATTTAAAATCTGATACTGCTTTAGGTTTAATTTTATCATTGTTTTTTGGTTTCGGGATGTTATTACTCACTTTTATTCAAAAACAACCCAATGCCAATCAAGCAGGTTTAGACAAGTATTTATTCGGACAAGCCGCTACATTATTAGAGAGTGACGTATGGATGATGGCTACAGTAACTGGAATTTGTTTATTTGTTTTACTATTATTTTGGAAAGAATTTAAAATCCTTCTTTTTGATGCCGATTACACAAAAACATTAGGGTTTAACACAAAGTTTATTGATATTTTAATTACTTCGTTTATTGTACTAGCTATTGTTTTAGGCCTTCAAACCGTTGGTGTAGTACTTATGAGCGCTATGTTATTAGCACCTGCTGCCGCCGCTCGCCAATGGACTAATAGTTTAGGAAAAATGGTGATGATTGCATCTGTTTTTGGTGCATTTTCTGGAGTTTTTGGTACTGCAATAAGTGCTAGTCAAAATAACCTATCAACAGGTCCTGTTATCGTTATTGTTGCTGGTGTTTTTGTGTTATTTTCATTTGTATTTTCACCAAGTAGAGGTTTACTTTTTAAGCAAATTAGATTTATTAAAAACCGTCGCGACTTACAATTACATAAAACTTTAGCATTCATGTATAACATTGTTGAAAGTCATGATAACATTTCACACCCTCATGCCATCAAAATATTAAACAATTTTCAAGGATACACTAAAAACACATTAAAGAAATTAGTAGACAAAAATTATGTAATACTTAATGGAAGCGATTGGAGTTTAACAGACGAAGGGTTTAAAATAGCTTCAAATTTATACAACCAACAAACGGAGAATAATGAGTAGTGCACAAATAGAAATACAACTTATTGCCAGTTTAGTTGCTGTGGCTTGTGCTATTCCAGGTACATTTTTAGTGCTCAGAAAAATGGCCATGATTAGTGATGCGATAAGTCATTCCATTCTTCCTGGAATTGTAATTGGTTTTTTTATCACACAAGATTTAAACTCACCATTACTCATTTTTCTTGCAGCTTTAACCGGTATTATTACTGTTGTTTTGGTAGAATATATCCAAAAAACAGGCCTTGTAAAAGAAGACACCGCTATTGGATTAGTTTTCCCAACCCTATTCAGTATTGGGGTTATTCTAATCGCTAAAAATGCTAATGATGTTCACCTTGATGTGGATGCCGTTTTATTAGGTGAATTAGCTTTTGCTCCGTTTGACAGATTAATAATTTCTGGAGCAGATGTTGGCCCAAAATCTTTATGGATTATAGGAACTATTTTAATAATTACCATTGGGCTGCTATTTGCATTTTTCAAAGAATTAAAAATAAGCACTTTTGATGCAGGTTTAGCGGCATCATTAGGGTTTTCACCTGCTGTTATTCATTACGGACTTATGACAGTTTCATCTGTTACAACCGTAGGTGCTTTTGACGCTGTTGGAGCAATTCTTGTAGTTGCTTTAATGATTGCGCCTGCTGCCACTGCCTATTTATTAACTACCAATTTAAAACGCATGTTAATTTACTCCATAATTTTTGGGGTTTTTAGTGCTATTTCTGGGTATTGGTTAGCGCATTGGTTAGATGCTTCTATTGCAGGATCTATTACAACCGTGTTGGGTTTACTCTTTTTAGTTGTTTATTTATTTGCACCTAGTAAAGGTATTATTGCTGTTTATTACAGAGAAAAACAACAACGTACAGAAGTATCTTTACTCACTTTTTTATTGCATTTAAAAAATCATACGGAAGAAACTGAACGCCATGTAAATCATCTTAATGAACATATTAATTGGCAAAAAGTACGCTCTAAAACTGTTTTAGATTTGGCATTGAAAAACAATATGATTCAATTTGATAAAAACATTGTATCGTTAACTGAAAAGGGTGAAGATTTTACCTCTCAAGCTATCGATTATATTATAACAAATGAAGACAGCAAGATTGAACATATGAAAGATGATTTCTTTTTGTTTAGGGGGTAATTATGGCACAACACAACGAACTCGGTAAAAAAGGTGAGCAACTTGCAGTAGATTTTCTACAAAAAAATAACTACAATATCATAGAACGCAATTACCGTTTCGATAAAGCGGAAGTAGATATTATTGCTCAAAAAAAAGACATTCTTGCTATTATTGAGGTAAAAACACGATCTACTACCGATTTTGGAAATCCAGAAGATTTTGTAAAGCCTAAACAAATTCAACGCTTGGTAAAGGCTGTTGATGAATATGTAACCGTAAACAACTTAAATGTAGAAGTTAGGTTTGATATTATTGCTATTGTAAAAGAAGGTAAAGGTTTTAATATTGAGCATTTAGAAAATGCCTTTTATCACTTTTAAAACACTAAAATAAGTTCAGCTTGAAAACAAACTTATTCAGTAACTTCAAAAAATGATTTCAACACTTCAAAATCCTCTGGTTTAGAGATAATTTGCTTCTCTTTATTTAAAATAAAATAAGTTGGGGTAGCTGTTACACCGTAAGTGTTTCCTATTTCGTTATCCCATTTTCCTTCACCATAAACATGAATAAATTCTGGATATGTATAGGTTAAATCTTTCCATCGATAAGGTTCATCTTCCAAACCAATAGCAACCACCTGAACTAACCCTTTTTCTTTATTTTTTATAAAGCTTTGTAACTGCGGAATTTCATCTAAACAATGTGAACATGAACTGCTCCAAAAGACTAAAATATAATTATTATTACCTTCTAAGTCGCTTAAATTTTTAGTGACTAGCTTTTCATTTTCTTTAATTTCTATTGAAAAATCTGGTGCGGTTTCTCCAATTGCAGTATTTATAAGTAGCATCAATCCTTTAACTAATTCTTGATCGTTTAATGATATAGCAATGTCAAGTAAATACGTTTCAGATATATAGTTAGCAACACTTTCAAAATTCAAATCCCGCATTTGTTCCCATAAATCTATCAATAAAATTCGCTTTACTTCATTGGATACATCTTTCATAGCCTTACAAAACACATCAATATTGTTTTTGTAATTCTGTACTTCATCAACACCATCTGCTTTTGTTCCAAAAACATAATTTAACATGCGTTCTTCTAAAAAACTAGAACTTTGTAGTGTGGTATTGTTAAAATCTACATAATCAAAATAATGCGTTTTTAAACTATTAATGTAAGTATTAACATCTTTAAATTTTTCAGGAATATAAGGCTTATTTGCTTTTATAAATTCCAACGCAATCATACCTTTTGCAGCTTTCTCAAAGTTTAATTGAGTTTCTTTCTGCGTTTTAAAAATGGTTTTTAACGCCGTTGTATCATTACTCTTTTGTCTAAAATAACTACCTATACTTTGAGTAATCATAGACATACTATTTGTGTACGACGCAATTAATTTATTCTCATTTGATGATAAAAATTCAACTCCTGTTTCAGCGTTAAATTTGAGTTCTATATCTTCTTCTGTATTATAAATAACATCAAAATTATAATCTTCTTGAGGCACGGCGTAAACAACGCGGTACATACCTTTTGTAGCTGTAGAGTCTAATTTAAATTCAAAAGTGCCATCTGCTTTCACTTCAGAATTGGTGATGTATTCTGATAATGTTGGAGTTACTTTATAAAGCAAAGCCACATTATAATCTTCAGCTGGAGAAAAGGTTCCTTTAATAGTGTTTTGCCCTAAAAGTATGGATGGTAATAAGAGGGATAAAACAATAATTCTGTTTAACATGGATTAATATCTTTATTTATTTGATAGACAACAATCAAGCCATAATGGGTTGTAAAGCTTCTAAAGCTTGTTTTACCGATTTTATAGATTCAAAAGTAAGCAATAATCGTAAACCGTTTCGTGTTTGCTTCTCTTTCATTTTACATACTCCAGGGTTTTTTTGTACAAATTGAAGCACTTTTGTAAAATATACACTTTGGTAAAAATTACTTTGCTGATCGTTTATAAAATAACCTATCAACTTTCCTTGCTTCATAATTACTTTTTCAAAACCTATTTTGGTTGCTATCCACTTTATTTGGACACTATTTAATAAATCGGTCACTTGTTGTGGCAATTCTCCAAAACGATCTATTAATTCTTTTTCAAATTTTTGTAATTCTTCTTCCGTTTTTAAGCTGTTTAGTTGCGTGTACAAGCTTAACCTTTCAGCAATATTATTAATGTAATCATCTGGGAAAAGCAATTCAAAATCCGAGTCTATTGTTACATCTTTCACATAAACTTTATCAGCTTCATCTTCGTTATACAAATCCTTAAATTCGTTTTCTTTAAGCTCTTCAATAGCTTCATTTAGGATTTTTTGATAGGTATCAAAACCTATTTCGTTGATGAATCCACTTTGTTCGCCACCAAGTAAATCGCCTGCACCTCTAATTTCCAAATCTTTCATAGCGATGTTAAAACCGCTTCCTAACTCTGTAAATTGTTCTAGGGCTGTAATGCGTTTTCTAGCATCATCTGTCATTGCAGAATATTCTGGTGTGATGAAATAACAGAACGCTTTTTTATTACTTCGCCCAACACGACCACGCATTTGATGTAAATCGCTCAACCCAAAATTATTGGCATTATTTATAAAAATAGTATTTGCATTGGGCACATCTAAACCACTTTCCACAATGGTGGTACTAACCAAAACATCAAAAGCACCATCCATAAACTGTAACATAAGTTGTTCCAATTTTTTGCCATCCATTTGCCCATGACCAATACCTATTTTAGCATCTGGCACCAAACGTTGTATCATTCCTGCAACCTCTTTTATGTTTTCAATCCGATTATGAATAAAGAAAATTTGTCCACCACGTTGAATTTCATAACTCACCGCATCACGAATAGTTTCTTCATTAAAACGGATAACATGACTTTCAATAGGATATCGATTCGGAGGTGGTGTGGTAATTACAGACAAATCTCTTGCAGCCATTAAACTAAACTGCAACGTTCTTGGTATTGGCGTTGCTGTTAACGTAAGTACATCAACATTATCTTTTAGCGTTTTAAGTTTTTCCTTTACTGATACGCCAAATTTTTGCTCTTCATCAACTATAAGTAAGCCTAAATCTTTAAATTTTACGTTTTTATTTACGAGCTGATGTGTGCCAATAATAATATCGACTTTTCCCTGTTCTAAACCCTCTAAGGTTTCCCGTTTTTCTTTAGCAGTTCTAAATCTATTAACATAATCAACAGTTACAGGGAATTCTTTTAAACGGGCTGCAAAAGTTCTAGAGTGTTGATACGCTAAAATGGTTGTAGGCACTAAAACAGCAACTTGTTTACCATTATCTACTGCTTTAAAAGCGGCACGAATAGCGACTTCGGTTTTACCAAAACCAACATCACCACAAATAAGTCTGTCCATGGGACGCTCGCTTTCCATATCGGCTTTAATATCAGCAGTGGCAGTACTTTGGTCTGGTGTGTCTTCGTAAATAAAAGAAGCTTCCAACTCATGTTGCATATAACTATCTGGATTGTATTGATAGCCTTTTTCTGTTTTACGTTTTGCGTAAAGTTTTATAAGGTTGAAAGCAACATGTTTTACACGCGCTTTTGTTTTTTGTTTTAAGGTTTTCCAAGCGGTGCTTCCTAATTTATAAATTTTAGGTGGTTTACCGTCTTTACCATTAAACTTGGTGATTTTATGCAAGGAGTGAATACTTAAATAAAGCACATCACGCTCTCCATAAATCAGTTTTATAGCCTCTTGTTTTTTGCCTTCTACATCTATTTTTTGAAGTCCTCCAAAGCGCCCAATACCATGATCGATATGGGTTACATAATCACCAATATCTAAATTGGTTAGCTCTTTTAATGTGATGGCCTGCTTTTTCGCATAACCATTCTTTAATTGAAATTTATGATAACGCTCAAAAATTTGATGATCGGTATAACAGACTATTTTATTATCATGGTCAATAAAACCTTGGTGCAATGAGAGAATTACGGTTTGATATTCGTTTACTTCGAGTTTTGCATCATCAAAAATATCATGAAAACGTTTAGCTTGTTGCTCACTTACACAAGCTATATAATTGGTATATCCGTTTTCTTGATTTGTGTTTAAATCTTCAATTAAGAGATTAAATTGCTTATTAAAAGCAGGCTGTGGGGTAGTGTTAAAAACGATTTCGTCATTACGAGGAGCTTGCGACGCGGTAATCTCATCCAATGAAACAGATTGCGACGTTTCACTCGCAATGACGTTCGTATTAAAAATAGAAGTACTCCCAAATTCAATAATTGAAAAATCGAGTAATTGTTTTTTTAATAATACTGAATTACAAAATAACTCATGAGGTTCAGCATGTTTAATATCTTCAGAAAGGCCTTTAAAAGCCTCTTGAGCTTTTGAATAAAAATCGTCTATTCTTGAAAAAAGTAAATCGGCATTTTTTAAACACACTACTGTTTTTTGTGCAATATATTTAAGGAAACTTTGTCGCTTTTCTTCTAACAATTTATTGGCAACATTGGGAATAATATTGATTTTCTTAATTTGTTCTATTGAAAGCTGTGTTTCTACATCAAAGGTTCTAATGCTATCAACCTCATCTCCAAAAAATTCAATTCTGTAGGGCTCATCATGAGAAAATGAAAATACATCTACAATACCACCACGTACTGAAAATTCTCCAGGTTCTGTAACAAAATCTACCCGTTTAAATTGGTATTCAAATAAAACTTCGTTTATAAAATCGATAGACACCTTATCGTTTACACCTACTTTTAGCGTATGGCGCTCTAATTCTTTTCTGGTAACCACTTGCTCAAAAAGGGCATCAGGATAGGTTACAATTATTGCCGGCTTTTTTTGAGAGTTTATGCGGTTTAAAACCTCGGCACGTAATAATACGTTTGCATTATCGGTTTCTTCTATTTCATAAGGTCTTCTATAACTACCTGGATAGAACAAAACATCTTTATCACTTAATAATTGCTCTAAATCGTTTAAGTAGTGCGCCGCTTCTTCTTTGTCGTTAAAAACGAGTAGGAAAGGTTTATCAACGGTTTTAAAAACACTTGAAATTACAAAGGAAAATGATGACCCTACTAGTCCTTTTACATGTGTTTTACTTTCAGTTTGGGCAATAGCATTTTGAAGATTTTGCGTTTGCAAAGCCTTTAAATAGGTTTGAGAGATTGCAGGTTTACTCACCTAATTTTGTTTTGAGGTGCAAATATAAGGCTTAGATATGTTTTATTATGCCACGAATTCACAAATATTTCTAACGAAATAAAAATAGTTTCACATAAAGTTAAAGAATTTCGTTATGGGATACCTACCCATATAATACCGTCTAAAAAATTAAAATTTTCAGTTTAAAATCTTAAAAAAAATATGTAGGTTTGCAGCACTAAAAAGAAGTATATATGTCGTTTTCAGATTTATTTGATAGTGGTTTTAAAAAGCGTAATGAGAGTCATTTTGCTGCTATAGTTCGTGTAGCCATGGCTGATGGTGTTATTACTGATGATGAAAAGGAATTTTTGGATCGATTAGCGCAGCGTTTGGAGATTGGTGATAATGATTATAAATCTATATTAAAAGATTATAATTCTCACCCAATTAACCCACCTGTGTCTTACGATCTTCGTTTAGAGCGTTTATACGATTTAGTACGCATGATTCATGTAGATACGATTACTGGAGAATCTGAAATGTTACTTTTAAAGAAAATTGCTGTTGGACTTGGATTTCATGCAGTGAACGTAAAATACATTATAGATAAAGCATTAACACTTGTAAGTAATGGTGCTGATTTGGATGATTTTGTGGACCAAATTAAGAATATGAATAGGTAAAGAATTAAAAATCTATAAATATTTAAAAGCGTCCAACATGTTGGACGCTTTTTTTATGAAAAAAAATAAAATAATTTGAATATAAATTTAAAAAACTAAAATATTAAGTATTGAAGAATAAGCAACTGGTAAACAGACTTTTGCCATTAGTCTTTATAATCTGCAAAAATGCGGACAGGAATCTCTTTGTTTAAACTTTAATTTAACTATTTGATTATCAATAAATTAAATTAAAACTTTATTTGTTTATTTAAAAAAAGTTTTCATCTTTGCACCGCAGTTTTAAATAACTACTGCACAAAAAATAATAATTAAAAAACAAGAAGACATGTTAAAACATAGTATACCCTTTCAGAGTGTATATAGTGATTTTGAATCACTCATGAGACTTCGGTATTTTCTGTAGATTAACTTTCCTCAGAAAAAATCCGAAGCAAATAAACTGTTTCGGATTTTTTTTATTTCAACAAATTGAAACAGTGTAACGTCAGCAAAACGTTTGCTTACGCTTAAAATAGTAACGAATTAATTAGAAAGGAGGTCATGGAAAATAATTTAAACAACAATTACCTATTTAGAGCAATTGAGACTTATCCGTATCAATTGGAGGAAGCCGTGGAAGCTTTAAACTATGCTTTAGCTTACGAACCAAACAATGTTAAAGCCTTGTGTTTAATGGCTAAAGTACAATATGAACAATTAAGCAATTACGAATTGGCTAAAGAGTATTATAATCTCGCCATAGCAAGCGATATGTATAACCCAGATATTTATCCCGATTATATTCGACTGTTAACTAACAATGGAGATTATGCCGAAGCGGAAAAGTTAATTGACTTTGCTCTAGAATTTAAAGGGACAAAAAAGGCAAATGTTTTGTTGGCTCTAGCATCTTTATTAGAAGCTACAAAAGCTTATGAAAAAGCTGAAACTGTTCTGGAGGAAGCAAAAATAATTGCCTTAAATAACGAATTTATAAACTATGTTGACGCTGAAATTGCCAGAGTAGTAAAAAAGCGTAAAACAGCGCATAATAAAAATCAAGTTAAAGAACCTGCTGAAAAAACGGAAGACAAACCAAAAACTAGCTGGTTTCAAAACCGATTGAATAATTTGTTGTAATACCATTTCTAGGAAATGCGTAGGTGTTTTTGGGCGTAACCCCGCTAAAAAAGGCGGGGTCGCTCTTAACACTATATCCTTTTTAGAAAAACTACATTTCCCTACCTTTGACTCCTTATGAACGATTATTTTAAATCCATTATTCTCCAAAAAACTGGCGCATCTTCTTTAGTTGAAAAAGAAATCATTCAGGAATTATGGAGCGGTTATGGTAAAATTATACGCGTTCAATTAGAAAATTCTACTTTAGAAAGCGTTGTTATTAAACATGTGCAATTACCTAAACGAAATAATCACCCAAGAGGATGGCATACTGATATTGGGCACCAAAGAAAACTAAAATCTTACAAAGTAGAAACCATCTGGTATCAAACTTATAGTAAACATAGTAAGGCGCGTTTGCCAAAGTGTTTTGGTGTCGAAAACTACCAAGACGAAACCCTTATTATTCTCGAAGATTTGGATACAGCAGGTTTTCCATTACGAAAACAAAACGTGGAATGGGAAGATATCGACAGGTGTTTAGAATGGTTGGCGCAATTTCATGCGAGTTTTTTGGAAAAAACACCTAACGGACTTTGGGATGTTGGCACCTATTGGCATTTAGATACTAGACCTCAAGAATTAGAAGTTTTGGACGATACAGCACTAAAAAACTCAGCTATCGCAATTGACAAAAAATTGAACGACTGTACTTTTAAAACCTTTGTACATGGTGATGCTAAATTAGCTAACTTTTGTTTTTCTAAAAACGGTGAAGTTGCTGGTGTAGATTTTCAATATGTAGGCGGTGGTTGCGGTATGAAAGATGTTGCTTATTTTATAGGCAGTTGCCTTAATGAAAGTGATTGCGAACGTTTAGAATCTAAAATACTAGACACATATTTTACGCATTTGCATAAAGCTTTGGGGAAAACCAATGAAGCTCTTGAAAACGAATGGCGAGCATTATACCGAGTAACTTGGGCAGATTTTCATAGGTTTTTAAAAGGCTGGAGCCCTGGCCATTGGAAAATTAATAGTTATAGTGAGCGCATCACTGCTGAAGTTATCAAAAAGTTATAGTTAATGGACTTACAACATTTAGCAAATATTGCCATTGAAGCAGCACTTTCAGCTGGAAAAATCATTCAGAAATATATGGATGATAATATTATTGTCGAGCAAAAAGAAGGAGGTTCTACCTATGCCTCTCAGATCGTCACAAAAGTAGACCGAGAATGTGAAACTATTATTTTATCACATTTAAAACCGACATGCAGAACCTTTGATATTGGTTTATTATCCGAAGAAACAGAAGATGATAAAAGCAGATTTGAAAAAGATGCCTTTTGGTGTATAGACCCTTTGGATGGCACTCTAGCTTTTATAAATAAACAACCTGGGTTTTCGGTTTCTATTGCTTTAATTGCCAAAGATGGTAAGCCTGTTATTGGCGTTGTTTTTAATCCTAGTACCGAAACATTATACTACGCTATAAAAGGACAAGGTGCTTTTAAAAACAGAATCCCTTGGGATATCAAAAACACCAACGACTATTTAACTTATGTAACAGATAAAACATTAAAAGACACACCTAGTCATACCGAAATACGACACATACTCAATAAACAAAAAACTGATTTAGGCCTATATATTATAAAAGAAATATCGGGTGCTGGCGCAGTAATGTGTGCCATTTTAGTTTTAGAAAATGGTCCCGCATGTTTTTTAAAACTTCCTAAAAAAGCCATTGGAGGCGGTAGTATTTGGGATTATGCAGCTACAGCTTGTATTTATAATGAACTCGCTTTACCTGCAACTACTTTTAATGGTAAAATACTAAATTTAAACAAAAAAGACAGCACTTTTATGAATAGTGAAGGGGTTTATTATTCTAACCTAATGCTGTAAATTTTAAAAGAAAATCTCCTGAGCTAATCTAAAGGTATTGGCATGTGCCTCGATAATAATTTTAATATCTGGCGAATAGCCTCCACCCATAGAACACATTACTGGAATTTGATGTGTTTTACAGGTTTGTAACACAAAACGGTCACGATCTTTGCATCCTTCAATGGTCATTCCTAATTTCCCTAGTTTATCTGATGCCACAACATCAACACCACATAAATAATAAATGAAATCTGGTTTTTCATCATTTATTAATTTTGGTAAAATATCCTTTAGAATAGATAAATATGTACCATCATCTGTGTTATTTTCAAGCGGAATATCTAAATCACTTTCTTCTTTCTTAAACGGATAATTCCCTTTCCCATGCATTGAAAAGGTAAAAACATTATCATCATTTTGAAAAATTTCGGCGGTACCGTTTCCTTGATGCACATCTAAATCAACAATTAAAACCTTTGAAGCTAGGTTTTTATCCAATATATACCGTGCGCCAATGGCTTGGTCGTTAAGTAAACAAAAAGCTTCTCCTCTATTAGAATATGCATGGTGTGTGCCTCCAGCAATATTCATTGCAATACCATATTTCAAAGCAAATTCTGTTGCCTTAATTGTACCATCTGCGATTATTACTTCGCGCTTTACTAATACTTCACTTAATGGAAAACCTATTTTTCTAGCTGCTCTTACATCTAAAGTTAAATGTTGCAAATCTTGATAATACCTTTCTGTATGCACTCTTAAAATATGAATGTCCTCCGGAATATTGGGTTCAAAAAAATTATTTGAAGTACAGGTTCCCTCATATATTAATTGTTGAGGCAATAGCTCATATTTAATCATTGGAAACCGATGGCCTTCAGGAAGTGGATGTTTGTAAATATCGTGGTAAGCTATTTTTAGCATTTTTATTTATGCAATTTTAACTGAATACGCTTTCGCGGAACATCAACCTCCAACACTTTTACTATAATTTGTTGATGTAAGTGCACATGCTCATTCACATCTTTCACAAAACTATCAGTCAGGTTTGATACATGAATTAATCCACTCTCTTTAATACCTACATCTACAAAACAACCAAAATTGGTAATATTATTGACGATTCCTGGGAGTAATTGTCCTTCTCGCAAATCATTAATCGTTTTTATGTTTTGATTGAAAGTAAATACTTTGGCTTGCTCTCGAATATCTAAACCTGGTTTTTCTAATTCTTTAATGATGTCTTCTAGGGTTAATAAACCAACAGAATCCGTACAATACGTTTTCAAGTTTAATTTTTGAAGTAGGTCTTTATTTCCAATTAAATCTTCGACTGATTTTCCTAAGTCTTTTGCCATTTTAGTAACAATCGAGTAACTTTCTGGGTGAACCGCAGAATCATCCAACGGGTTTTTAGCATCATTAATTCTTAAAAAAGCAGCACCTTGTTCAAAAGCTTTTCCACCTAAACGGGGTACTTTTTTTATGTCGCTTCTATTTTTAAAAACACCATTTTCATTTCTATAATTAAAAATATTTTCTGCAAGTTTGGGACCAATACCAGATACATAACTCAAAAGCGATTTACTTGCCGTATTAATATTTACGCCAACAGCATTTACGCAATTTTCAACCACAACATCCAATTGTTTTTGAAGTTTGGTTTGGTCTACATCATGCTGATATTGTCCAACACCTATAGACTTAGCATCAATTTTTACGAGTTCAGCCAACGGGTCTTGTAATCGGCGACCAATAGATACCGAGCCACGAACTGTAACATCATAATCTGGAAATTCTTCTCTAGCTATTTTAGATGCCGAATAAATACTTGCACCCGCTTCACTTACCACAAAAACCTGCACATCATTTTTAAAATGTACTTTTCTAATTAAAGCTTCGGTTTCTCTGGATGCTGTACCGTTTCCAATAGCGATAGCTTCAATTTTATAGGCATCACAAAGTGAACTTATCTTTTTCATTGCGCCAACAGCATCGCTTTTTGGCGGATGTGGATATATGGTTTCGTTATACTTTAATAGCCCTTGAGCATCAAGGCACACCACTTTACAACCTGTTCTAAATCCGGGGTCGATAGCTAAAACGCGTTTTTCCCCCAAAGGCGAACCTAATAATAATTGCTTTAAGTTTTTAGCGAATACAATTATGGCAGATTCATCAGCTTTATCTTTTGCTAGTTGCAATGCTTCATTGCTTAATGATGGCAGTAATAAGCGTTTGTAAGCATCTTTAGTAGCAATTTCAATTTGTTCCGCGCAAGCGTTATTACTTTTTATGATACGTCTTTCAATATTATCTAGCGCTCTATCATCATCAATTTCAATTTTTACACGAATAAATCCTTCTTTTTCAGCCCTTAAAATAGCTAAGAGTCGGTGTGAAGGAATTCTACTTAAAGATTCTTCCCAATCAAAATAATCTCTAAATTTTTGTGCGTTCTCCTCTTCAGCTTTTGATTTTATCACTTTTGTGGAAATCATCGCAAAACGCTCCAACTGCCTTCGGATATTATTTCGAATATCGGTACGTTCATTTATCCATTCTGCAATAATATGCCTTCCGCCTTCTAAAGCATCTTCAACAGAAAGCACGTCTCCTTTTACATATTTAAACGCAATAGATTCTAAATCATTTGCATTTTGAGACATCATTATTTTCGCCAAAGGCTCCAATCCGTTTTGTCTCGCTTTTTCAGCTTTTGTTTTTCGGCTTTTTTTATAGGGTAAGTAGATGTCTTCAAGGGTTGTTACATCTTGAATCGACTCAATTTTTTGTTTTAATTCTGAAGTTAAAACATCCTGTTCTTCTAAAGCTTTTAAAATGGCTTTTTTACGTTTTTCTAAAGCTTCAAACTGTTCTTTAAACTTTACAATATCACCTATTTGAACCTCATCTAAATTCCCAGTACGCTCTTTTCTATACCGCGAAATAAATGGAATGGTACAATCTTCATTAAGTAATGCTATGGTATTTTTTACAGATTGTTCTGGAAGTTGCGTTTGGGAGGTAATAAATTTTATCATCTAATTTAAAAAACCATGATTTATTAATCTTCTAAAATTTCAATTTGTTTAATAACCTGTGCTTCGGTTACTGGATAAGGCACCTTATTTCGAATGGTTTGATAAACGGCCTCAAAAACATTTAAATACGATGCTTTAATAAGTCCTATTTTCTCCTGAGTTTTAACACCATCTTTAATAATAGTTAAAACCCCTTCTTTACCAGGCGGTTCAATACCAAATAATGGATTATTAGGTTTTATCCCTGCATTTAATTGCGTTTCCTGAACATCGGTGCGTTCCTTCATGTACGACCCTTTTGCACCATGCAAAACAAAGGCAGGAGGTGCATCGGCAACTAAAAGATTTGCCGTAAGAAACACTTGCAAACCGTTTGAATATTTTAAATGTATATGTGCATAATCATCAATTTGTGTTTCGGCACGATTCCCATGAAGTGTCTTGTTCCACGATTCTGGAATTCCAAATAAAGCTATCGCAGCATCTAAGGTATGCGGCATTAAATTATATAAAACGCCATTGCCAGGAATAGGCAATTCTTTACTTGCGGTTTGGTTCATGGCAGGCTTATACCTATCGTAACGAAAATGAACTTCTACTAAATCGCCTAACTTACCAGATTCTACAACACTTTTAACGGATAGAAAATCACTATCATAACGCCTATTTTGAAAAGGCATTATGAAACAATTGTTTTTTTTAGCTTCTTGATAAAGTATCTTGGCTTCTGTTGATGTAACAGTAAATGGCTTTTCTACAAGGATGTGTTTATTTAATTGGATTGCTTTTAAAGCAAATTCGAAATGTGTTGCACTTGGTGTATTTATAATCACTAATTCAATAGAGGCATCATTAAGTAGTGCGTCAACAGTATCATAACTCTTAATGTTTGCATATTCTTGCTGCGCTTTCTTTTTACTCCTTTCTACTATAGCGGTTAATTCAAAACCTTTATGTAATTCTAAAAAAGGACAATGAAACAAAGTCCCTGACATTCCAAAAGATAAAACCCCTGTTTTTATTGTATTTTTCATATATCAAAAAAAGCGCTAAGAAAAAATCTTTATAATTAAATATAAATGTATTTTAGTTGTATCGGTATTAAAATTATAATGCTAAAATAAGACTTACAACTGACTTAAATTTGAAAAATACAAATACCATGAAACATATAACTAAAATACTTTTTGTTTTTATTTTAATACTAACTAGTTGCAAAAAAGAAAAAGAAGCTGCCTCTAATTCAAATGAAGATTTTAAAGCTGTTAAACAAGTTGTTCAAGGTGTTTTTGATGATATTTGGAGTGATAAGAAAGCTGAATTACTCACCAAATATCATACGGATGATTTTATTCTTTTAGAACACGGTGAGGTTTGGACTAATGATACTATTACCAATTGGTGTATTCGAGCTAAAAAAAGAGATATAGGCGTAAAACGCATTAATAGTTTTGATTTTTTTGAAGCTAAAAAAGAAGGTAACCGTATTTGGATGGCTTATCATAATTACGCTACCATAAAAAAGGATACTTTAGAGCGTAAATTACAATGGCTTGAAAGTATTGTTGCTATAAAACAAGACTCTATTTGGAAATTAGAATTAATGCATTCCACGAGAGTTAATAGAAGATGACAAATAAAAAGGGTTGTATATTTTATATACAACCCTTTTCATTAGCCTTACTTAGGTTTTTTAGTTCCCTGCTTGCATTTTTGCTTCTTCTATCATTTTCTCATTTGGTAGAATAGCAATATTTACACGTCTATTTTTTGCTCTTCCTGTACTTGTAGAATTATCGTGTAATGGTTGTGTTTCGCCAAACCAATTGGTAGTAAATCTACTAGAATTAAGTCCTTTATTTGTTAGGTACCTAGTAACAGAATATGCTCTGTTTTTTGATAATTCCATATTATAAATAGCATCTCCTGTGCTGTCTGTATGACCAACTACAAGAATATTTGTATCAGAGTACTCTTTAAATACACCGGCTAATTTATTTAAAGTTTCTTGAGATTTGCTATTAATATCAGATTTGTTAGTAGCAAAATAAACACCACTACCTTCATCAAAAGTTACAACAATACCATCATCAACACGCTCTACCTCAACACCCGGAATTTCTTCTTCTATCTTTTGGGCTTGTTTATCCATTTTATTTCCAATAAGTACACCGGCTGTTCCACCAATTACACCACCAATCACAGCACCCAATTCTCCGTTGCCTCCTTTACCCACATTATTGCCAATAATAGCTCCTAAAACTGCTCCACCTGTTGCTCCAATTACAGCTCCTTTTTGCTTGTTATTTGCATTTTGCACAGCTTTACAATTAAATAATGTAAAAATTATAGCTAAACTTAAAAAGGTTGTTATTACTTTATTCTTATATTTTATCATGTTGTTATATTTTAAAATTTATATTTATTAGAATTTAAAGCTTAATAAAATTCATGTTAATAGTAAACGGACTTCCATCTAAAGATACCGTTTGTTGCCATTGCATAGTAGCGTCAGATAACTCACTAAGTTGTATTCTAAAACCCTTATTTGTTTCAGATTTTCCTTTTTCGTTAGTTGGTTTTAATAGAAAATCATAAAGTCCTGTTTCTGCATCTACTTCTTGAACTGTAAAATTGAAATACCTTTCACCAGCTTCACAGTTTGCATTTAAAATTGAATAAATTCCAGTATTATTGTTAGGTATAAACTGCCAAGTGCTACCTTGAAAACATTCTTTAGTAGTATCATCCAATAATTTTATTTTATAAGTTCCTGCTTTATCATAAGTTATTGAATTTAAAGCCCAATTGCCTTTTATTGTTTTTTTTGCAACTCTTACTACTTTTGAAGATCCGCAGGATACTAAACCTATTGCAAACAAAGTCAATACTAATTTCTTCATACTTTTTTGGTTTAATTAAAATTAATTTAAATGGTTATTTTACTTTAATCATATTCATTAAAATATTAACCTGTTTGAATAAACAAGTCTTTATATTTACCAAAGGAATATCTGTTTTGGATTTAATTTAACAAAGACTTAACGTCTGAAAAAAGATGAAGATTTTGTTTAAGCTACTTTTTTTGCTAAATCGTAGCAAGGGCATTTTTTACAGCGTTTGTTTTCGCCTTTTTTGAACTTTTTACAGCAATTACTTTTAACTTTATCAGGAAGTTCAAACCCCAATTTTCGTAATTTTTTAATTGCCTTTTTTTGTTTCTTTTTTTTGCCACAGGATAATATAAAAATCTGTGAGCAAAAATAAGTTATTTTTATTAAATCTAAATAAGGATAAGTGTTAAATTATTCTGGAGTATTGGTTGCTGCAGTTGTAACGGTTAAATTTTCAATATCTCTGTCGAATAAATACAGCCCGCCTTTGTCATCTCCAATCATATTAATTTTGTCAAGGATGGTTCTTGCAACTGCCTCTTCTTCAATTTGTTCTGCAACATACCACTGTAAAAAATTGTGTGTCGCATAGTCTTTTTCTTGGAGGCTAATATGTACTAACTCATTGATACTTTGAGATACGTATACCTCATGCTCAAAAAGTTTTTCAAACATTTCTTTAAACGATTTAAACGTAACGTTTGGTGCTTTTAATTGTGAAATTTTTGCGTGTCCTCCACGTTCATTTACAAACTTTACTAGTTTTAGCATGTGCTCGCGTTCCTCATCACTTTGCGCATACATAAAATTTGAAACTCCTTCTAACCCTTTAACTTCTGCCCAACATGCCATAGCTAAATATATTTGAGAAGATTCGGCTTCAATTCGGATTTGATTATTAAGTGCTTCTTGTATAGTTTTTGATAACATAATATTCTGTTTTTTTGTAAAGTTACAGATTTACTTTACTTCTTTCAAGATGGTTCAATAAAAAAAGGCTATTCTTTTATAGAATAACCTTTTTTAACTATTAACCAATCTTAATTTGATATTCTTACTGAACTGTAAGTGTATATTGCGGTGTTGGATTTAGCGGACAGAAATAAACATATTCTCCTTTTGCTAAAGTTGTAGCATTTGTTTTTTGCGTTTCACCATCTTTAACAACTTGAGTTACATAAGCCGTTTGTATATGATTTTCTGGTTTGCTGGCATCAGCACCTTTTTTTACCAAAACTAAACCTACTTTTTCTGCAGCATGGTTGTTTGATACTTCAAATATGTATGTGCCTTCGCTTACTGTTAATGCTTTTTGAACAAATTCTCCTTTAGTTTGCTCTAAAGAAATTGTTTTTACAGCTTTATCCATCATTTTATCCTGTGCATTTGAACTGAATGTAAATGCTAATACTACTACTAAAATTGTTACTACTTTTTTCATTGTTTTAAATTTTGAGAGCCTTTTGCTCTGGTTTATTAATTTGATTATTACTTGTTATTTATTATATTGTTGCAACCTCTAAAGGTTGTGCTACTGGAAAATCTACTGGTACTTGTGTTGTGCTGTGTACGTAGTTAGAAATTGTTTTATCACCTACTAAAGAAATAGTATCGATTAAATTTCCTTTTGAGTATCCTGCATTAAAATAGTTTTCTAATACAGCTTCATCTGTTCTCCCTCTGTTTTCGGTAATGTTTCTAGCTAATCTTGCTAAAGCATCTAATTTATTATCGAAAGATGCCTCTCCTGCTCTTAATTCTAAAATTTGTTCATCTGTAAAACCATTCATTTTACCTATTGCAGTATGTGCAGACAAACAATAAATACAATTATTTACTTGACTAACTGCTAAGTTTACAACCTCTTTTTCTTTAGCTGATAATGATGTTTTTGCATTGGCAAAGTTTAAATAGTTTTCTAAAGCTGTATTGCTATTTGCATATGTTGCATATAGGTTAGGAACAAATCCTAAAGCTTTGTTTAAATTATCAAAAATAGCTTGGTTATTTTCGCTTACTTCTTCTCTTGTTGGTACATTAAATGTGCTCATAATTTTAATTTTTAAATTCTTGTTATTATTATTTATTTCTTGTTTTATTTTGTTGGTACAAAGGTGCAACCGTTTTAAAGGGTACACCATGTAGTTTATTCCTTATAGCTTGTCAATTTTTCCCTTATTGACTTAAACCTATACTATTGGATGAAATATGTGGTCTTTCAGCATCACAATAAAAATCTGAAATATGATTTTGCTCGCAATGTGTTTTTGGCGAAATAGTATGTAATACGTCTTTTCTTTTTCCTCTGAATATTTCAATTAAATTGAAAATAGATATGTGTTTTAAATTCATGACTTTGTTGTTTTAATTATACAGTGCAAAGATGAATAGAAAGAGAGTGCATTAAAATAGCAGTATTGCCTAAGGACTTGTCGATTTTTCCCTAATATGCTTTTTTAAGTTGTTTTTTAAAGTCTGAAGGTGATAATAAGGTATGTTTTTTGAATAAGCGGCTTAAATGCGACGCATCTTCAAAGCCTACTTCGTAAGCAATTTCTTTTGCGGTTTTATCAGTATAAATTAGCAAACGCTTTGCTTCTAGAACAACTCGCTCGTGAATAATTTGTAACGGACTTGTATTTAATTTAGCAAAAGTATTAGATAATGTTTTAGGAGATTTAAATAGCTTATCGGCATAAAAAGATACGCTGTGTTCGGTTTTAAAATAAGATTCAACCAATATATTAAACTCGCGTAATAAATCTACTTTGGTGTTTTTTGTAGTTTCAATAAACCCTTCTTTAGACTTTAATAGTCTTGTGCTTATTATAATGAAACGCGCCATGAGCATACGTAACATTTCAGCTTGAATTGTATCTTTAGTATCAAATTCATCCAAAAACACTTCGTGAAGAATGCTTAATTTTCGGTTTTCTTTTTCATCCAACTCCATAATTGGGATATGCACATTCCCGAAAAATAACAACCCAGCACAACTTACTTCTTGGTCATGGTCTTTTATGCAATAAAACTCTCTGTTAAATTGATAAACTACTAAATTCCTACCAGAAACAAATTGAAAATATTGAGCAACTGTTAATGCTAAAATACTATTTGGCTCAATAGTATACGGGATACTATCTACAACTATCTCTGCCTTGAAACTACTCGTTCTAATAAAGGTATATAAATCTGGCTGCTTAGCTGTTTTATAGGACTCTAAAAGATGTTCATCTCCTATTTTTAAAATGGCATTTGTAGAAAACTCTGTAAATGTTTTTTGCATTTTATATAGGTCTACAACACAGGCTATACATTACAAAATAAAAAGAGATTTTCTAAATTCAGCATATTAATCGTCATTAATTAACAGTATTCAAATTTAGAACTTTAGTCTCTGATATGAATTCTCCATTACTGGTTACACCTTCAATAAAAAGTTTAATATTATTATTGGCGGGGTTGAAAACAGTAAAACTTAAATTTCCGTTATTATCTATTTTAGCGTCAGGAATCCAATCTATTACACCATATCCTTTATAAAAATTATCGTTATATAAATCATATTTTGGAACGTAGAACTTTTTGTCTTTAGCAAATGTTAATGGAAACTTATACTCCCCTACCGAATTTTTAACACCTGTATTCTGTCTTATCAAATCTGGGTTTGTAACTATATTTATAACACCTCCACCTCCTCTTAAACCATAACCAATACCTGTTTTATTTATTTCTATATAATCAACTGTTTGTAATGAAAAATTTGATAAAAACCCGAAATTTGTTAGCATCACCCCATCTAAAATAACTAAGGGAATAGCGTTATTGGGGGAGTTTGGATTAGGGTTCACAATACTTAAAATACCGCTCGTATCATTGGTAATGAAACCTCTCGAGCTCAGATAAATGGCTAAAGTCAATCCTCCTCTACGCTTTCTATCATCAAAAAAATCAATTCTCCCATAAGGTAATTTATTCTTTATTGATCTAATTCTTGTAGCTTCTTTATCTACTTCAATTAATACTTCATCTAGATTTTGAATTTCGCTCCTTTTTGAAAAAAATGGACTTATTACAGTCTTATTATCTGATTTAAATAAACTATTGTCTCCTGAGGGTAATTTATAAAAACTAGTTTTAAGATTTGGCACTTCAAATGGATAAAATTGAACGTATAATCCTGGTTTTTCCATCTTATCATTTGCTTTCATCATACCAACCCTATACGTCTCTCCTTCTTCAGGAAAAAGGTTTGTCTGTTTAAATGCTGACTCAGCTTGATTGACAGTAAAAATTTCTGAAACATTGTTTTTTAAAGGGTACACCAAGTATTCGGCGCGCTCTTTCTTGTTAATGTTCGCAAGTGTATTTATTCCTGTTTCAAAATTATTTGTAAGGTTTGGTTTTTCAAAAATATTATTCCAATCATAACTGCTCCACCCTTGGGTCATTAATAAATTATCTAACTCATATTTCTTTTTACTATTAACCTTTGTAAAATAATAAGCTGAATTTTCAACGTAACCATTTAAGTAAGGTTGTAAATATGAAGACGAAATTATATTGCTATGCTTTGAATACGATTTTGTTGCTTCTGGAAGAACGGATATACTAATATTATTTGTTGATGATGTTAGTGTCTCATCAAATGGAATAGCTATTCTTAGAGAATCTTGTAATTTACTAATTATTGGGGTTTTAGACTTGGCAACTTTAATACCTTCATAATTAAAGAACATACGTTCTGAAATGGGTTTATTGTTTTCATTAAAAAGCGTAAAAATATTAATTCCAGGGTATAATTCTTCTTGATCTATAATCTTAACTGAATTAACTGATTTAAATTGTATACCAGTAGCTTTAATAGAACTTCCATTATGAACTACAATTTTATATGGTTTACCCTTAATATCTTCTAATGTACTTTGATTGGTTTTGAGTTCTATAACAAGCTTCCCATTTGAATTGATTAATCCTATTGAAATACCCTTTTGCTTTATATCATCAATAGTAAATTCAAAAAGTTTATCTGAATGATTAATTCTAACTGTATATTTTTGATACTTTTTTGGGAACAATAAAAACTTTCCAATTCCTAAAACATTAGTTTTAAATGAAGTAACATAGTTGTTATCTTTATCAAACACATCACCATTTGTATCTGGTATTCCATACCCATTAGCATTTTTTATTACTACTCCAATAGAAGATTTTACGTTGTCTACATAATGACCTCCTTCTGGAAGAAATTGCGCATCTATATCGCCTTTTGATTCTTTAAGCTTTATTGTACTTTCTATATCTGGATCAATAACCCTGAAGTTTTCTACAAATGCATTTGGTTCATTAAAATTATTCATCCAATTTGTATACGCTTTGAAAGTGTAATACCCTGATGTAAACGTACTATCAATATTGAACACATTGCTAGCATATCCCTTATTTACTTTTAGCAACTTACTTTTTATAACCTTGTTCGTACTATCAGTTATAACACAGTATAAGTTTTTTGTTGGTTTAGATGGGTTTTTTAGACTTTTATCTATAACATAACTACTAAAACCTAAACTTTCTCCTTTTATATAAATACTTTTATTTAAATGACAATAAGCTACCTCTCTATAAGCTGAAGTATATTCTTGAAAAGAAGTAGTTATATTATTTTCAAGACTTTCTTTTTGAGCTAAGAGCGGCTCTGCGAAAGAACCAAAAAAGGTGACTATTAATAATAATACTAATGAAGTTTTAACTTCTAAAAATCTTGATGCTATCATAACAATATAACTTTAAACGTTTTTGTTTAAATTTAACTAAAATTAATAAAACAACACTTATTAAAAAGTTAAATGTTCCTATAATGAAATAGTATTAATCTATTGATATGTTTAAGATTAGCTTGTGAATTATGTGTTATAAATAACTTGCCAGAAGATTAATGTTTGCAAATTTTTGATAATACTTTAGTTAACTTATCTGCAATCCATTCCCAACCTCAGCATCATCAGGATTTACAAATACCAACTTACCCTCAGGAGTTTCTGTCATTAAAATCATACCTTGACTTTCAACACTTCTTAATGCTCTTGGAACTAAGTTTACTAAAACGGTTACACGTTTTCCAATAACTTCCTCGGCAGAAAAACTTTCAGCAATACCAGAAACAATCGTTCTGGTGTCAATACCTGTATCCACTTTTAGCTTTAGTAGCTTTTTGGTTTTAGGCATTTTTTCAGCTTCTAAAATAGTCCCTACTCGGATATCTAATTTGGTAAAATCTTCAAAAGTAATCGTGTCTTTTTGAGGTTCTACAGTTGCATTGGCTACTTCGTTGGCTTTTTTACTTGCTTCTAACTTGTCTAGTTGTTTTTGGATGGTTTCGTCTTCAATTTTCGAGAATAATAATTCTGCTTTCCCTATTTTATGATTTGCAGGAAGTAATTCTTTTTTTGTTGAAACCTCTTTCCAAGAGGTATCAACTTTATCAGTTGTAATATTTAATATGTTTTTCAACTTATTAGACGTAAATGGTAAAAACGGCTCGCTTAAAGTTGCTAAAGCTGAAGCTATTTGAAGCGCTACAAACATGATTGTTTTTGTGCGATCTGCATCTACTTTAATCACTTTCCAAGGTTCTGCATCAGCTAGATACTTATTCCCTAAACGTGCTAAATTCATAAGTTCTTGACCCGCTTCTCTAAAACGGTAACGCTCAATAGAACTTGCAATAACATCTGGATAAGCTTTGATTGCGGCTAAAGTTTCTTCATCAACATCATTAAAATCAGAAGGTTCTGGAACAATACCTTCATAATATTTGTTTGTTAAAACTACTACACGGTTTATAAAGTTTCCGAAAATAGCAACTAACTCATTATTATTTCTTGCTTGAAAATCTTTCCAAGTAAAATCGTTATCCTTAGTTTCTGGTGCATTAGCATTTAGTGCGTAACGCAATACATCTTGTTGCCCAGGGAATTCTTCTAAATATTCTGGCAGCCATACTGCCCAATTTTTAGAGGTTGATAGCTTATTGCCTTCTAAATTTAAAAACTCATTTGCTGGAACGTTTTCAGGAAGAATGTAACTCCCTTCAGCTTTTAACATGGCTGGAAATATAATGCAATGAAATACAATATTATCTTTTCCTATAAAGTGTACAAGCTTGGTATCTTTATCTTTCCAATATGGCTCCCAATCTTTTCCTTCTCTTGCTGCCCATTCTTTGGTAGATGAGATATAACCAATTGGCGCATCAAACCAAACATAAAGTACTTTACCTTCTCCACCTTCTGCAGGAACAGGGATTCCCCAATCTAAATCTCTGGTAACCGCTCTTGGTCGTAACCCATCATCAATCCACGATTTACATTGCCCATAAACATTAGGTTTCCAATCTTTTTTATGACCTTCTAAAATCCATTCTTTTAAAAAAGCTTCATGTTTATCTAACGGTAAAAACCAGTGTTTAGTTTCTTTTAAAGTAGGCACATTACCCGTTATAGCTGATTTCGGATTTATTAAATCAGTTGCATTATGGCTCGTTCCGCAGTTTTCACATTGGTCTCCATAACTTTCTTCATTTCCACATTTTGGACAAGTTCCTATTACAAAACGGTCTGCTAAAAACTGATTAGCTTCAGCATCATACAACTGTTCTGAAGTTTCTTCAATAAATTCACCTTTTTCATTTAAAGTCTTGAAAAACTCTGATGCTGTTTCATGATGAATTGGTGCCGACGTTCTCGAATAATTATCATAAGTAATACCAAAATCTTCAAATGATTTTTTAATAATTACATGATATTTATCTACAATATCTTGAGGAGAAACCCCTTCGTTTTTCGCTTTTATGGTAATAGGTACACCATGTTCATCACTTCCTCCAATAAAAATAACGTCATTCCCAGTTAATCTTAAATAACGCGCATAAATATCTGCTGGCACATAAACACCTGCTAAATGCCCAATATGTATAGGCCCGTTTGTATAAGGAAGTGCTGTGGTAATGGTATATCTTTTCGGCATTGTTTTATCTTTTTGAAGCCGTAAAAGTACACATTTAAAGCCCTTTTTGAAAAAAAAATGTACATTTACATTATGCAGAAAAACCTACTCATTCTAAGTCTGTTTTGTGTTACTTTTTTATTAGAAACAAAAAGTATATCAGCACAAAACACAGACATTGAAAAACAAAATAACACTTTGAAACAACCGCCATACTTAAAAGCAGGAGATACCGTTGCCATTGTTGCGCCATCTGGTATTTTAAAAAATAGAAATGATGAAGTTAAACAAGCTCAAGCGCTTTTAAAACGTTGGGGATTATTTTCGGTTGTAGGAAAACATGTTTTTAGTAATGCAAATCATTTTGCTGGAACGGACGATGAGCGATGTGAAGATTTTCAAAATGCTCTTGACGACCCAAAAATCAGCGCCATCTGGTGTGCTCGTGGTGGCTATGGCACTGTTAGAATTTTAGATAAGTTAGATTACTCAAAATTTAATGAAAACCCCAAATGGGTTATTGGATATTCTGATATTACGGCTCTTCATAATCAAATACATAACCAAGGTGTTGAAAGTTTACATGCTATAATGTGTGTTAGTTTACCTAAGGATGAATCTGAAATTGAAGCTAGTATTTCGACATTTAAAAATACTATTTTCGGAAAACCTTTAAGTTACAGTTTAGAAGGTTCAAACTATAATAAAACAGGAACTACCTCTGGACAATTAGTAGGTGGTAATTTAACCATGCTTCACACCATGTTAGGTTCTAAAACCAGTATTGATACTTCCGGGAAAATATTATTTATTGAAGAAATTGGCGAATATAAATATCATATTGACCGTATGTTGCAAAGTTTAAAGCGCGCAGGGTATTTTGAAAACTGCCAAGGGCTTATTGTAGGCGACATGACAAAACTGAGGAAAAACACAACACTCTGGGGAACTTCTCTAGAACAACTTATTTTGGATGCTTTGGAGGATTACGATTTTCCTATTGCTTTTAATATGCCTGCGGGACATGAACCTGATAACAGAGCTTTGATTTTGGGTAGAACTGTTCAGTTAGTTGTTAGTAAAAATAAGTCTTCGGTTATTTTTAAAAACTAAACCTCAAACTGACTTAAATGATGGTCTAAATGTTTATAAAACATCGTATTCCATTGTTGTTTTGTTAGTTTTCCAAACGAATGCGATTCTTTTCCATCAAAATAATCCTCACCCAAGCTTTGAGCTTTTTTCAAATAGTCTGTTAACCTCGCTTTTTCTTCAACAAAATTTCTAGCATTAGTAATTAAAAACTGAGGTACAGTTTTGCTGTTTTTCTTATAAGGTTTATCGCCTACAACCATGTTTTTAACAAATAGTTTTAAAATAAATTTTGTAAACCCATTTGGTTTTTTGTGTTTATCTTCAAAAGTCATTTCGTAAGTAACATTGCAATGCGCCAACATTTGGTCTGAACTCATTTTCCCCCAAAGTGGTCTTGTTGTTGGCGAGAGTTTATTTATTCTATCTATTACTACTTCAGTTTCTTTAGTGTCGAAGATATTTTTCATGATTTTAGATTGATGAATTTTACTTCTCGCAATTTATTTCTTTTATTTTTACTTTAAAAATTTTACTGATGGGTTTTACGATTTACCTAAGGAAAACAAAGATTTAGTTCAAAAAGCTTTAGATGAAATTGTTGATGTTTATAATCGTTATAAAAAGTTTGCTGTATTGACACAATAGGAGGCTATTAGTTATATAGATGAGAACTATGAGTCTATTTAATCTCCTCTAAAATTTCATTTGACAATTCTTTACCATTCTCATCAATAGTTACAAACCAAGTATTAGTTGTACAAGTCCTATTGAAAACATCTGTATTAGAAGAGCATTTCTGAATAGTCCCTTTAATTAGATAACCGTTTTCTATCTTCTCTGCAGAATAACCATATTCATTGTAAAAATCTCCATAAGTGTTTTGCCAGATTATATCACCTTCTTTATCTGTTTCAATAACAAAAATATCGTAGTTACCTTTTCCATAAGAGCTTGTAGACCCTATTATCAAATATCCGTTTTCAGTTTCTAAAATAGAGCTTGCTTTGTCGTAACTATTTCCTCCAAGTCTTTTATACCAAACTTCGTTTCCGTTAGGTAAGTTTTTTGTTAATAGAATATCAGAAGTATCACCATTTCTAGAATCAATAGTGGTTACCTGAATTGTTCCATTTTCGGTCCCTATTTTAGGTTGAAACTTAAGATTTGTTTTCTTTTTAAATCTAATATTTTTAGCTCTTGCCAAACTTAATAATACCTCAGTAACTCTGTCGAATTGATCTCTTTCGGCTTTTAATATAAAATTACGAGATATCATTTCATTTTTATTAAGTACTTCTATATCGCGCACATTGTTACGATTCGAGAACTGTATTTTTAATTGATTTTTTTTAGTCAAAAAGATTTCAAAACTCATTTCTAGTTCACTGCTGTAATAGGTACCAATAAAACTTTCTGAATCTTCAAAGGAAGCCGGTAACACATTACTTCGTTTGTAAATAGACATCTCTCCCGATGGCTGAAATAAAACCATTTCATTTTCATAAAAAACCAGCTTCGATTTCGCGTCATACTCAAGATGAAATTTTTTATAAGTTTCTGGAATTAGCTCTATGCTAAGGTTTCTTCCTTGTTTAAAATAAGTCTTTCCGTCTTCTTTTACAATTCTTGTTAAATAACCACTTTTACTATGATATTGCCCTAATACTTTTGGTTTTTCAATACTACTTATAGCTTCATATAACCTATTGTTGTATTGCTCTTTTTGCTTCATTTCAGGCAGAAGAACTCTTGCAACCTCTTTAGTAATTGTAAAGGTTGAGATATTTCCATTATTACTCATAGCAAAAATGCTTAGTTTCTCTTCAGGAAATCTAATCATTTGAGAATGATATCCGCTAGTCGCACCACTATGGTATACGGCTTTTCTATTTAAAAAATTATTGAGTTCCAATCCAAAACCATAAGAGTTAATTTCACTATTAGGAATAGGTTGCTGACTTCTAATTAATAGAACATTATTATTCTTAGTTGCATTTTGAACAGCTTGTTCATAGATAAGTTGGTCTTTTAAAGTTGTGTATAAAAAACCCTCTCCTGCAGTTTTTGTTACCGTTGGTGTTTGTAACCATACGCCATCTCCCCAATCACTATAAGGTTCTGCTCTATTAGGAATAACACCAGCGTATCGTTCAACAAATAATGTTTCCTTCATACCTAAATTACGAAAGAATTGTTTTGAGTAATCTGTAAATTTTTCTCCAGATACTTTTTCTATAATTTCAGCCAATACAATATATCCTGAATTACTGTAAGTGTATTGAGAACCTGGTTTAAAAGCTAAATCTTCTTGTTTTTCTAGCAGTGCAATAACATCATCATTTTTTAAACCTATTTTTTTCCACCAAATATCGTTTTGTATACTCATCAAATCACAATAGTCTCTTATTCCACTGGTGTGATTAAGAACATGCCTGATTTTTATTTTATGCTCAACTTTCTTATAAAGCGAAGGAAGATATTTTCTAATATCATCCTCTAAACTAAGTTTTTCTTTTAAAGCTAAATCTAAAATTATGAGTGCAGTATACTGTTTTGCAGTAGATGCAATATTAGATTTTGTTTTTTCATTCATTTTTATCTGGAATTGTAGATAGGACAATCCAAGATATTTCTCGTAAATAATATTTCCGTTTTTTACAATGCCTAGCATTAATCCAGGGTCGTTTTTTGTGATTTTAGAATTAATTATAGAATCAATCTTTTCTATTTTGTTTTGAGCAAAAGATGAAACTGAGATAAGGATAACAAGAAATGTGATTATTTTTTTCATGATGAATTAATTATGATTTGAAGCAAAAATCAAGAGAAAATTGACATTAAACGCTTCAAATCAAGATTTGATACCTTTTTTAAGATATTTTTTCGATGAAACCTTTTGGAGATAAGCCTGTGCTCTTTTTAAAAGCTCTATTAAATGTTGCCTTACTATTAAAACCGCAGTCGTAGGCAATTCCTAGTAATGTAATTTTATGATGTTCTCCTGAAATCAACTTCTCTTTTACAGCTTCAATACGGTAATAATTAATAAAATCATTAAAATTCATTTGAAACCCTAAATTGATAACTGAAGATATAGTTCTAGTATTTGTATCTAACAATTGTGCAACATCAGATAATATGATTTTAGGGTTTTCATATATTTTTTCTACTTCTAGTAATACAACAATTTTTTGCTTCCAATCTTCAATATCATCACTAAGAGGCAATTCTTGATTAGTTTTTTCTTGTGTTTCTTCCGAAAAAACATTTACAGATTGGGTATTTACGTCATTAAAAATGGAGATTTTTACCGCATTAGCATATCCGTTAATTGAGATATAAAAAATTAAAAATGAAAATACAATATAATACCAAAATTGACTTCCAAACTCTCCCCATTCAGGATTCAATATAAAAAATAATACCCGTAATACTAAAACACCAAGAAAGGCTATCATAAAGTTTTGAATCCACTTAAACAATATGGTTTCTGCATAACTCACGCTATCAAAAACTAATTTTTTGTATTTAGAATAGTACCGTAAACTAGAAATCAAGTAGTAAGCCATAGAAATTAATCCTGCAATTTGATACCAATTTGACAAATCTTTATCTCTTCCGTCGGCATAAAAATAGAACTCATCTAAAATTACTTTATCAGTTATAAAAATGAGCAAACTGTAAAGCAAGTATAGCGCTGCTGGAACAAAATGAATCCAATCTTTTTTTTCCAATGAAAATGAGCTATTAAGTAAACTTTTAGTGTAAAAATATACTACTGGCCCTATTAATAAAACCTGCATAAAAGGAACAAAAAATAATATTTCTTGTGTAATTCCTTTTTTATACCAACCAGCATACCCCAGCATATGAGGCGTAATATACATAGCACATAAAAACAATAATAAGCTTAACCATTTGCTTGATTTATTATTAAAAATAATCCCTTTTCTTAATAGAAGAAAAGAAAAAACAATACCATGAAAAAAAAAGATAAGTAATAAAGAACTTTTTTGCCCAAAACTAAATAACATCTATGCTCTTTTTAGATATAATTTATTAAGATAAGTATTTTACATCTTACTTAAAAACCACGCTCTTTTTGCAACTGCTCGTAGGCGGCTTGAACTTGCCTAAATTTTTCTTCAGCACCTTTTTGATGTTCTTTACCTAAATGAATCACTTTATCTGGGTGATACTTTTTAGCCATTTTTCGGTAAGCTTTCTTAACCTCATCATCTGTAGCAGATTTATCAATCTCTAAAACTTTATAAGCATTATCGCTACTGTTATAAAACATAGCTTTAATACTCTCGTAATCTCTAGAGCTTATACCTAAATAACCAGCCATGGTATAAATTTGCTTTTCTTCATCATTTGTAACCGTACCATCGGCTTTTGCAATACCAAATAAAAAGTGCATAAGCTGTAAACGTGATGGATGGTCCATCATTCGTTTAATTTGCAAGCAAACCTGCCTTGTAGAAATATTTTTTTGCTTATTTATATTTTTAAATAAAGTAAAAGCATGATTAGCACGCTCTTTACCATACATATTTACAAATTGTTGACGTACAAAATCTAATTCGCGTTGGTCTTGCACACCGTCAGCTTTAATAACTATAGATGCAAGAATAAGTAAACTAACTTCAAAATCGCCCGATTGGGTTTGCGGGCGTTGTCTTGGTTGGTTTCTGTAAGTTGTTCTTCCTCGTCTTTGCTGCTTTTGCCCTTCTCCAAGAAATGGGCTGTTTTTACCATCAACCAAAGTGTCTAAAATACTGCCTATAGCCAGACCAAATATGGCGCCTATTGGACCGCCAAACGACCAACCTAGAGCACCTCCTATCCATTTTGAAAAACTCATGTAAGTTATAGATTTTAATTATGACCAAATATAATATTAGTTAGTTGATAATTACGCCATATTGTTACACAATTGGTATCTTTGCAACTCTAAAAAATGTTAATTTTTAAAATTTAAAATATGTATCCAGCAGAATTAGTAAAACCAATGCGTGAGGATTTAACCAAAGTTGGTTTTGAAGAATTACATACTGCCGAGGCTGTTGATGCTGCTATTGCAAAAGAAGGAACAACTTTAGTAGTTGTTAATTCGGTTTGTGGTTGTGCAGCAGCAAATGCACGTCCAGGTGCTAGAATGAGTTTACAAAATGTGAAGAAACCTGATTATATTACAACTGTATTTGCAGGTGTAGATAGAGAAGCTGTTGATGCTGCTCGTGGTTATATGATTCCGTTTCCTCCAAGTTCGCCAAGTATGGCTTTATTTAAAGATGGTGAATTAGTGCACATGTTAGAGCGTCATCATATTGAAGGGCGCCCAGCAGAATTAATTGCAGAAAACCTAGTTGATGCTTATAACGAGCATTGTTAAGCTTTCAATTAAACTGTGTGAATAAAATTCAAACCACGATTTACTCGTGGTTTTTTTATGCTATTAATATTCATTATACTAATTTTGAAACATGGTAAAACTCTTGTCCTACCCTTTATCTCTTATTTATTATTTGTTTTTCATTTTAACATTGATAATATTTCATCCTATACAATGGTTTTGTTTTAATGTTTTTGGGTATAAAGCACATAAATTAAGTGTTGACGTTTTACAGTTTTGTTTAATGCGATGTGCTAATATTTTAGGCACACACTTTTCTTTTACTAACCCTTACGAAATAGATTCTAATCGCCCTTTGATTATTGTTGTAAATCATCAAAGTTTGCACGATATATATCCACTTACGTGGTATATGCGAAAACACCATCCTAAATTTATTAGTAAAATAGAATTAGGAAAAGGTATACCCAGTGTGTCTTACAATTTACGTCATGGCGGTGCTGCATTAATAGATAGAAAAAACCCAAGACAATCGTTGCCTGCACTTATGAAATTTGGCGAGTATATTGAAAAAACAAAACGCGCTGCAGTTATTTTTCCAGAAGGCACACGAAGTAAAGACGGTACGCCTAAACCATTTCAAACCAAAGGTTTAGAAATTTTATTTAAAAAAATACCATCTGCAATTATTGTTCCTGTAACTATAAACAACTCTTGGAAAATGTTTAGATATGGCAAATTCCCGTTAGGATTAGGTAATCATCTTAAATTTACTGTACATAAGCCTCTAGAATTAGCTACCTTTACCGACAGAGAAAACCTAATAAATAGTATTGAAACCACTATTAAAAAACAAATTCACTCTTAAATATAAATTATGTCGTTGAAAAATGTAAGACTGGAAGTTATGCAGTTTTTAGAAAAAGATGTTGAATCCCTAATACAAAAATATCTTATACCTATAGAAAATATTTGGCAGCCAACAGATTTTTTGCCAAACTCTGAGGGTGATAATTTCTTTGAAGAGGTTCGTGAAATAAGAGAATTATCAAAAGAATTACCTTATGACTTTTGGGTGGTTTTGGTAGGCGATATGATTACTGAAGAAGCTTTACCAACTTACGAATCGTGGTTAATGGATGTTGAAGGTGTTGACCAAGTAAAAGACGGTGGTAATAGTTGGGGTAAATGGGTTCGCCATTGGACTGGTGAAGAAAACCGCCATGGCGATGTACTTAACAAATACCTTTATTTATCTGGTAGAGTTAACATGCGTGAAATTGAAAAAACAACACAATATTTAATAGCTGATGGTTTTGATATTGGTACCGATAGGGACCCTTATAAAAACTTTGTTTACACTAGTTTTCAAGAATTAGCAACTTATATTTCTCATAATCGAGTGGCAAAAATTGCTAAAAAAAGTGGCAATAAGCAATTGGGTAAAATGTGTCAGATTATTTCTGGAGATGAAATGCGTCATCATAACGCATATTCAGAATTTGTTGATCGTATTTTTAAAGTAGACCCAAGCCAAATGATGATGGCTTTTCATGATATGATGAAAAAGAAAATAACCATGCCAGCTCATTTTTTACGTGAATCTGGAAACCAAATAAGTACTGCTTTTGAGGAATTCTCGAATACTGCACAACGTATAGGTGTTTATACCTCAACAGATTATGTAGATATTCTAGATAAACTTATAAAACGTTGGGAAATTGATAAAATTACAAACTTAACAGATGAAGCTGAAAAGGCACGTGATTATTTAATGAAACTACCAGCACGAATGTATCGTTTATCTGAACGTATAAAAATACCCGAAAACTCTTTTCAATTTAAATGGGTTGAACCAGCAGTTATTAAGTAAAAATAAATACACATATAAAAAAAATTCCTTTCCATTCCAGAAAGGAATTTTTACTTTTATAGCGCTATGACACAAAAAAACATAATAAATCAAACCATTGCTTTTGTTAAAAAAACACTTGAAAATGCTGAAGGTGGTCATGATTGGTTTCATATTGAACGTGTTTATAAAAACACACTATTAATTTCAAAAAATGAACCTGTTGATGTTTTTATAGCATCTTTGGGCGCTTTACTTCATGATATTGCCGATAGTAAATTTCATGATGGTGATGAAACTGTTGGCCCAAAAATAGCACGTGAATTTCTATTTAAAAACAATGTTGATTCTACTATTATTGAGCATGTTGTAAACATAATAGAAAACATATCGTTTAAGGGTGGAAATGAGGCTCAAAAATTTACTTCGCCCGAATTAAATGTAGTTCAAGATGCCGATAGGCTAGATGCTATAGGCGCCATTGGTATTGCACGTTGTTTTAGTTATGGAGGTTTTAAAAACAGACAACTTTACAACCCCGATATAAAACCAAATCTTAAGATGACTAAGGCTGAATATAAATCCTCAACTGCGCCAACAATAAATCATTTTTATGAAAAGCTATTGCTTTTAAAAGATAAAATGAATACTAAAACTGGAAAACGAATTGCTAAAGAAAGACATGATTTTATGGAACTTTACTTAAAACAGTTTTATAATGAATGGAATGGAAAACTTTAGTTTAACTACCTATTAAAATAATTTATAAATATGCTATTTTAACATTTAATGATTTGAAATTAGCATTTTTGGTTAATATTGAATACTTATTGATTAAAATAGATGTTTTTCTCAGCTTAAACTTAATATAATTTTGATATGTTGAACGTTTAAAAACTTTAAGCATGAAAAACACAACAAAAGAAATAAATAACATAACTGGCAATACTTCTAGTATAGGTAAGCCACTTTTATTTATTGCAGGCTTATTATTAGCCTTACCATTAATTACGGCAATATTATTAATTTGCCTTAAAGCATTCTAAAATAATTGAAACTAAAAAACCCTTCATTTTTAATGAAGGGTTTTAAATTATAATATATTCTTTAAATTCTTAATTCTCTTTTGCAACTTCTAAAGCTGTTAGCTTATAGTCTAGTACAGTAAGTTGTTCTCCTCTCTCAATTATTTCTTCAATTGTTAAACTGGTATTATTATTAATAAAATCAACTATTCCATTAATTTTTACCTTGTAATATTCTATCGCTTTATCGATTTTATCTTCATCCATAATTTACTTAATATAACTATTGAATAATCTGCTTTATTTCCTTTCTATACTGCGAAGCACTTTTGCCAACTACATCATTAAATTGCTTATTGAAATGGGAAAAGTTATTAAATCCACACTCAAAACAAACATCAGCAATACTTAATTGACTTTTTTCTGTCAATAATTTTGTGGCGTGTACTACTCTATATTCATTTACTAATTGGGTAAAGGTTTTACCAGTAGTTTTTCTAAAATATCTGCAAAATGCAGGTACCGTCATACTTACTTTATCTGCAATTTCATCTAAAGTAATATGCTGTTTAAAATTTGTATTAACGTATTTATATATGGCACTAATTTTATCACTGTCTTGCGGGTTTGCTTCTAAAGCTATTCCATCAGCATTTAACAGTGTATAATCTTCTGTTTTTGCTAAATAGTTTAAAATTTCTAGAAACTTTAAAACACGCTCTAATCCAGTATAATCAATTAAACTATTAATTTTTGGACCTATATATAGTTTAGTTTCAACATTAAATTTAATACCTTTTTTTGCGCGATCAAATAAAGAAACAACATTAGCCATTTCAGGTATTTTAATAAAATCATTACCTAAAAAATCCGATTTGAATTGTACTGTAGTTTCAGTACCATTAGCTGTAAGTCTATCTGCAAAACCATTATGAGGCAAATTTGCACCTATTAATATAAGCTGGCTGTTGTTAAAATATGATAAGTGATTACCAATATGCGTTTTACCCTGCCCTTTATTTACGTAAACAAGTTCTAATTCTGGATGAAAATGCCAAAAGGCATTATTCTTATCTACCTTTTCAGCATGTTGCTTTACCAGTATAGAACTTCCAAAACTTGGGGTAAGCTTTTCTAAAGTAGGTTTTTTAATAATCATGGGAAGCGATTTTTATGCAAATTTACTGTTTATTATGCAAACATTGTATATCTAATTGCCCTAATTATATGTTATTTTAACTTAACATTATCTTAACATTGACATTGAGGTTAAAATAGCATATAATTAAGATAAAATTGATGTTTTATATCCTTTAATAGCGACTTATATTTGTATCAAATTATTATGATAATGCTTAGTAAATCAAAAAATTACATGCAATTTCATAATAAAGAATAAAAATTCGCATATTAAAAAGTTAACTCTTAAAAAGAGTATATAATATTCATTATAATTAGTTTAATGTCTTATTTAGTTTAGTTGGTAAAGTGAGCTGTGGTGGCTCACTTTTTTTTTGCTTAATATGCAAAATAGCAATACAAGTAAATTTTATTTTTCTTCAAAACCTGTATGTGTTAAAAATTTACCTAATTATATGCTATTTTAACTTAACAAAGACTTAACGTTAAATTAACAGATAAAATAGCATACAAAATAGCCAAAATTGATGTTTTCCTACATGCAGTTCCAATATACCTTTGTCCTGTTGAACGTTATTAAAAAAACCAAATCATGAAAAACGTAATCAAAACACTTAAAAAGAGCCTACTAGTGGTAACCGTATTTACTGCTATGCTAGGTAACGCAAATGAAATTTTTACTGACAAAGTAAATCTTAAAAAAACTGCATTAATTTTAAAAGATGTAAAAGCAGGTAATCAATTAACAATTAAAGATTCTAACGGAATTATCCTTTATAAGGAATTAATTAATTTCTCAGGAACCTACAAAAAAGGATTCGATTTAACTGCTCTTCCTGACGGAAACTATTTTTTTGTAGTAGACAAAGACTTAGAAATTAAAACAATTCCTTTTACGGTTAAGTTAAACGATGTTGTTTTTGACAAAACCAAAGAGGCTGTCGTTTATAAGCCTTTTGTTAGACAAAAAGATGGATTAACCTACATTTCAAAATTAGCTCTTGAATCTGAGCCTCTAGAAATTAAAATTTATGCTGTTGTAAATGGCTTTTACGAATTAGCTTACACGGAAAAAATAGAAGGAAAGCAAACTATAAACCGTGTTTTCAAATTAAAAAAAGGAAATTATAAAATAGAGCTTAATTCAAATAATCAAGATTTTACAAAATTCATTAATAATTAGTTTAATGTCTTATTTAGTTTAGTTGGTAAAGTGGGCTGTGGTGGCCCACTTTTTTATTAAAATAATTTTAATTGTCCGGCTTTGTATGGCTCGTGCAAATCGCAATTAAGTTTTGGCATACCTTTATCTTTAAAATATTGTTGTCTAGCCAATTTAATCAAGTTATTTATTTGTTCAGCAATTTTTCCTTCACCTCGCATTCTTGTACCATAACGACTGTCGTTTAACTGTCCGCCATGACAACTTTCTATTTGATGTAATACTTTTTCAGCACGATCTGGCATTGCCTTTTTTATCCAATCTGAAAACACTTCTCCTATAGCGCCATTTAGCCTTACAATGGTATGAGCAATCGATAAAGCACCAGAATCTGAAGCTGCTTTGGCCATTAATAAAATTTCATGACTATTTATTGATGGAATTATAGGAGCAATCATAACATTTACAGGAATGCCGTTATCGCTTAAAACCTTTACCGTTTCTAATCGCTTTTTTATGGTTGTTGTTCTAGGTTCTAGAACACGACGAGTCTCTTCTGATAGTGACGTAATAGAAATATTTACTCCAATTAAATTATCTTTTGCTAAATCTTTTAGAATATCTAAATCATCCAAAATCCTTGAGTTTTTGGTTATAATACCAACCGGATGTTTATATTTTAAAAAAACCTCTAAACATTGTCTTGTAATTCTGAACTTTTGTTCAGCTGGCTGATAACAATCTGTATTGCCAGACATAACTATGGGGTAAGCTTTCCAACTTTTCTTTTTTAATTGTGCTTCCAAAAGTTTTGCAGCATCTTTTTTTACTAAAATGCGTCGTTCAAAATCTAAACCCGCACTATAACCCCAAAACTCATGTGTATTTCTGGCATAACAATAAATACAACCGTGTTCGCAGCCTTGATAAGCATTCATAGAATAGGCCATCCCTACATCTGGACTTTTTACCTTATTAACTATAGTTTTAGGAAATACTTCCAGATATTGTGTTTTATTTTTATCAACTTGTTCGCCTTCTTTTTGGCAATATTCTAAAAAATCATCACGCATTTCATGACTTAATTCAAAAAAGCGATTGTGCACATTAAGTTGTGCACCACGGCCTTTTATGATAGATTTTGGGTTCATTACAGTAAAATTAAAGGTTGAATGCTTTATATGAAGCTCTTTAAAATTAGCTATAATTTGTTTTGAAAACTGTTAAAGGATTGATGTATTATTAACAAATGTGTCTTTCTATTTTGAGTTGATTTTGTCAGAAAAAAACGATAACTTCGTTTAACGTTAAATATAAAACATTAAAACGATTTCATATCAAGTCGTTACCATACATACCCAAACAATGCCGAGAATTGAACTTCAAACAGAAATAAAAGCCGATAGAAAGATCGTGTTTGACCTATCTCGAAGTATCGATTTGCATAAAATATCGACCGAACACACGAATGAGGAAGCAATTGCTGGAAAAACGAGTGGATTAATCGAATTGAACGAAAGTGTAACATGGAGAGCAAAACACTTTGGAATCTATCAAAATCTGACTTCCAAAATCACAGAATATAAACGACCGAAATACTTTGCGGACGAAATGATTAAAGGAGCGTTTGCTGAATTTAAACATGAACATCACTTTATAGAATCGGATGGAGGAACTTTGATGACCGACTTTTTTGATTATAAATCGCCCTTTGGAATTTTAGGAAAGTTAATGGACAAATTATTTCTAAAAAAATATATGACTGCATTACTAACCGAAAGAAACCGAATTGTAAAAGAGTTTGCGGAATCTGATAAGTGGATGGAAATAATAAAATAATAAATTACGTATGGTAACACCGTATAAAAATTGCTAGTTTTACCCTAAACCAATGTGAGTTGCTTTGTTTGCTAGCTTCTGATTTTCCTTCGGAAAATCCTCGCACACAAACACGCAACTTTCCATATACAACAACGTTAAACGAACCAATACATTAATTTCCAGGAAAATCAGCTTTTCGCTTTTCTAAAAAAGCAGTAGTACCTTCCTCAAAATCTTCGGTGCCAAAACATTTTCCAAACTCATTTACCTCAACATTATATCCATTTACACCATCTTTAAAGTTTGCATTTATAGCTCTAATAGCAGCACTAATAGCTATTGAGGAATTGGTGGAAATTTTAGTAGAAATTTTTTGGCAAAAGGTTAATAATTCTTCTTGTTTTGTAACATGGTTTACCAAACCATAACTAAGCGCTTTATTAGCATCTATCATACTTGCTGTCATTATCATTTCCATGGCAAGACCCTTTCCAACGAGTTGAGGTAAACGCTGTGTACCACCATAACCAGGTATAACACCTAACGATACTTCAGGCAAGCCCATTTTGGCATTATCACTCGCTATTCTAAAATGACAAGCCATGGCCAACTCAAGTCCGCCACCAAGAGCAAAACCATTTACTGCTGCTATAACAGGTGTTGGTAGGTTTTCAACAAAATCAAACAACAACTCTTGCCCTTTAGCAGCAAGCGCAGTGCCTTCATTAACATCAAAATCTGCAAATTCACTAATATCTGCTCCAGCCACAAAAGCTTTTTCACCACTACCAGTTAAAATAATAACTTTAGTATTAGTGTCTTCATTTGCATCATGAAATGCTTCATGTAACTCCTCAATGGTTTCCCTATTTAAAGCATTCAGTTTTTTTGGGCGGTTAATGGTAATGGTTGTGATGCCATTGTTTTCCTCGGAAATGATATTTTTATAACTCATAACTTTTTAATGTTTATGGTGGATGACATTCCTAATTATATCTAATAGGAATTACAGTTGTTCTCTTGGAAAAGTAACTTTAAACGTAGTTCCTTTATCTTTTTCTGATACAAACGTGATGGAACCTTTATAGGTTTCTACAATATTTTTTACCATGGCCAATCCAAGTCCCATACCACTAGTTTTAGTAGTGAATTTTGGTTCAAAAATCTTTGCTTTATTTTCTTCTGAAACTCCAGAGCCATTATCTGCCACCGTTATAACTACCTCGCCGTTATTTGTACCAACATTAATTACAATTTTTGGTGTTTGGTTTTCTGGCATTGCTTGTATACCATTTTTAACTAAATTAGTAACCACCCTAATTAATTGTGTTCTATCAAACTTTGCTATAATCTCTTCTTTCTCAAATGTAAAAAAGATATAGTCTTCACTGAAAATATCTAAAGCTAACCTAACGATATTAACCACATTAAGTGTTTCGTTTTGTTGTGCAGGCATTTTAGCAAAGTTTGAAAATGCCGAGGCAATAGAACTCATGGTGTCTATTTGCTGAATAAGTGTTTTACTGTATTCATCAAGTTTTGAATGTATATTTTCATCTTCGGGGTTAAACTTACGTTGAAAACTCTGAACGGTTAAACGCATTGGTGTTAGTGGGTTTTTAATTTCGTGTGCTACTTGTTTTGCCATTTCTCTCCAAGCTTGTTCTCTTTCACTTCTTGCCAATTGCACTGCGCTTTCTTCCAACTCGTCAATCATACTATTATACGAGTTTACCAAAGTAAAAATCTCTTCACTAGTTTCATCAATCTCTATTCTTTTATTTCTCTTTTCTAAACGGGTAGTATTAATTTTATCGCTTATGGTTTTCAACGATTTTGTAATGTATTTAGATAGTAAAAATGCAATACCAATTGCCATTAGCAATACAAATAAATACGCATAACTAATACGTTCTAAAAATTCGTTGAGTTCTTTTGAAAGAAAATCATCATTCTCTAAATAAGGAATATTTAAAATAGCAATTACCTTAGATTTATTATTAGTTATATGAGTAAACGAAGACTGAAAAGTCTCTCCATTTTCTCGAAGTTTATCTACAAAACGATGCTGAGCTGTATTTGAAAGCGCGTTTAAAATTTCGGCATCTAAACATTCATTTAAATCGTCTGGTCTTAATCCAGCCCTTGAAGAAATTAATAATCCACCTTCTAAATCGTAAAGGTTTATTGTGAGCTTATGGATATCTGCAATGTTATAAATTTCTTCCTTAAAAATATATGGGATGTTTTCAGTTTTTACTTCCCAAGTATTTTGTCTGCTATTTAAAACACGCTTTATATGGGTTTGAACGCTAATCTCTTTTCGCTGTAAACGCTCTTCATGATAATCTTTGGTTTCCTCTTTATATTGATAAATAGCTACTGCAGAAATAAGTATAGATGCTAACACGACAAGCAATATCATTGCTAGAAAAATTCGAGTACGAAGTGAGAGTCTTTTTAAGTTCATCTATGTTATTAATTCAATAAATATAGCAATAATCGAACCAAAGCAGCTAAGGCTGATTTAAAATTAAGGTTCACTAATAAAAGCTCTCATTATAAATTTAGGCATCTGGGTTTTTATCTCTGAAATTTTTATAAAGTTTAAAGCCTAACATAATTAAAATTCCTAAAACAAGAATTCCAACAACTCCCCAAACCCAATTAATGGCACTTTTTAAAATAACGAGAAATACCACCGCAAATAAAATAAATGTAGCGCCCTCGTTCCAAATACGCATAAAACTTGATGTTTTTTTAACCACATCATTTTGTAGTTGTCTGTAGTACTGATGCGTTTTTAGATGATAAATAAACAATAAAGCTACAAAGCCTAATTTAACATGCATCCATGGTTGCTGTAACCAACCTGGAGCTAATACTAGCAACCAAATAGCAAATAGTGTTGATAAAATAGCGGATGGCCATGTGATAATAAACCACAACCGTTTAGCCATGAGCTTGAGCTGTTTCCCTAAAATTTCTTTGTCGGGAGATGGTTTGTGAAATGCCTCAATTTGATATACAAATAACCTTGGAATATAAAACAACCCTGCAAACCAGGTAATTACAAAAATAAGATGAAACGATTTTATATATTGGTAATATTCTCCCATTAATCTTCTACAAATAAATAGTTTAATCGTTTACTATTAAAAGCATTATTGAATGCACTTATCTCCTCACTAATCAATTTATTAAAAGCATCCAATTGAATTTTAATTTGATTTGATAATTCGTTTTTAACAGCAACATCTTGATCTGTTGGTGCAAAATCTCCCATACCAACTAAAGCGTTTAAATGCCCTAACTTATTAGTTAATCTAATTGGGAAGTTTAGAGGATCTTGCCCACTTCTATTTTTGGTTTGATATAAAGCCTCTTCTATTTTGGTAAAATCTTCTTTTAGTTTCTCAGATTTTTCTAAAAGTTCTTTTACATTATCATCGCCCTTATATTGAGTTTCAAAAGCAGTAAGTTGCTTTTTAATTTTTCTTATTTTCTTTATGGATTTATGTGCGTCATCCATAGTTTTATTTACATCCTTTATAAAATCAAATTGTTTTTGCATATCGGCCTGAGTACTTTCTGCTCTTGGGTCTGCTATAATATTAAAAGATTGTGGTGTTGCTGTTCCATTAACATTTAAATGCACTTTATAGGTTCCAGGAATGGCTTGCGGTCCGTTTAAACTTGCCCACCACAAAATCATACCTTCTAACTTTTCGGCGCCATCGTAAGTCATATTCCAAACAAACTGATTCATGCCTTTTTTAACTTCCAACTTATCTTTCTTCTTATTTTTTGTTGAAAACGTTTTAATAGTATCTCCTTTTTGATCAAAATAAGTTAAAGAAATTTCATCATTTTCTTTGTCGTATGTTTTCAAATTAAAATATGTGATAACACCATTTGGATGATTTGTTCCTGAGGTTTTACTTTCTTTTGTATAACCTCCATCCATTCTGTAAGTATCTTTTGGTTTAAAGAGTCTGTTTTCTTTTGATGACGTTTCATATAATTGATGTAAAACGGTTAAGTCGTCAATCATCCAAAGACTACGCCCTTGAGTAGCAACAATGAGGTTATTGTCTTTTAAAGCCAAATCTGTGATAGGTACAATTGGTAAATTTAACTGAAACGGTTTCCAGTTTTTCCCATCATTAAAAGAAATGTACATACCTGTTTCTGTACCAGCATAAAGTAATCCCTTTTTCTTTGGGTCTTCTCTTAATACTCGAGTAAAGTGTTCTGGGTTAATACCATCTGTGATTTTCTTCCAGGTCTTTCCGTAATCTGTTGTTTTATATAAATATGGCGTAAAATCTCCTGTTTTATATTTTGTTCCTGCAACATAACAGGTTCCAGCATCAAAAGCACTAGGTTCTATACTGTTAATCATCATCCATTCGGGCATGCCTTTTGGGGTGACATTTTCCCAGTTTTGCCCACCATCTTTAGTAACGTGTATTAATCCATCATCACTACCAACCCAAAGTAAACCTTCTGTTATTGGCGATTCTTGGGCAGCAAAAATGGTACAATAATATTCTACTGAAGTATTATCTTGTGTAATTGGTCCACCTGAAGATTTTAGTTTTTCAGGGTCATTTCTAGTTAAATCTGGACTTATAATTTTCCAGGATTGTCCTTCATTTTCAGTAACATGAACATGTTGCGAAAACGTATATAATCGATCTGGATTATGTTTAGAAAATATAATTGGAAAATTCCATTGAAAACGATACTTCATTCCCTCAGCTCCATGTCCCATTGGGTTATCTGGCCAAACGTTAATGGCTCTAACCGTTCCACGTTTGTGATTTACTCTTGTTAAAAAACCATCATAACTTCCTCCGTAAACGATATCATTATCTTCAGGGTCTACAGCAATATGTGCCGATTCTCCGCCTGCAGTACTTTCCCAATCATCCTCAGTAATGGAACGACCATCCGTTCTATGAGGAATTCTAATGGTTGAATTATCTTGTTGTGCCACATAAATGCGATATGGAAAATCATTATCTGTAGTTACACGATAAAATTGTGATGTAGGTTGATTGTAATATGTACTCCAAGTTTCGCCTCCATCGTAGGTAACTTGAGCGCCACCATCATCTCCAATAATCATACGGTTAGGGTTTTCTGGTGCGATCCATAAATCGTGATGATCCCCATGAGGTGCATTATATGTATTGAACGATTTACCACCATCTGTACTTTTATGGTAGCGCACATTTAAAACATAAACAACATCGGCATCTTTGGTATCTGCGTAAACTCTTGTATAGTACCAAGCACGTTGACGTAATTTACGCTCACTGTTAACTTGTTTCCATGTATCTCCACCGTCATCACTTCTGTATAACCCACCTTTATCTTTATTTTCAACAATAGCCCAAACCCGTTGGTTATTTACTGGAGAAACTGTAACACCAATTATACCTAAAGTACCTTCTGGAAATCCTTTTTTTGTTGAAATCTCAGTCCATGTTTCACCTTTATCAGTACTTTTCCAAAGTGCTGAACCTTCACCACCAGAGCTTAAACTGTAAGGCGTACGCTGAACACGCCAAGTAGAAGCATATAAAATTCTAGGGTTGGTTGGGTCAATTAATAAATCAACAACACCAGCATGCTCATTAGCAAACAAAGTTTTTTTCCAAGTCTTCCCACCATCGGTGCTCTTATAAATACCGCGCTCTTGAGTTGGTTTATATATATTGCCCAAAACACCTGCATAAACAATATTGTGATCAGTAGGGTCTACGGCAATTCTTGGAACATGGCGCGAATTTTTTAATCCAGCTGAAACCCATGTTTTACCTGCGTCAACACTTTTCCAAATTCCATAACCAGAAGACACATTACCACGAACAGTTTTTTCGCCTCCTCCAACATACATAACGTTAGGGTCACTTTTAGAAACAGTTATTGCGCCTATGCTGCCTCCAAAAAAACCATCAGAAATATTATCCCAACTTCTTCCTCCATCTAAAGTTTTCCAAATTCCGCCACCGGTTGAACCAAAATAATAAAGATTTGGTTGGTTTGGAACTCCGGTTACCGCAGCACTTCGGCCGCCTCTAAAAGGACCAAGAAGTCGATATTCAAGAGCATTGTATTCAGATTCATCAAAAGATTGGGCTTGTAATTGTGCAAAATTCCCGAATAGGAAAAGGCACAAAATGGTAGTCATTAATTTCATTCTGTTGGTGGTTTTATTACTAGCTTTAAAAATAAGCATAAAAAAATATTATGCCATCGTCTTATTCAATTTTAACTTCACTTCACGGTGTAAAAAGAATGCAGTAACTATAGTTGATAGCACATCTGCAATGGGGAATGACATCCAAACACCTAATTCTCCATAAAATTTAGGCAAAATAAAAATTAATGGAATAAAGAAAATTCCTTGTCTTGTTAAGGTTAATAATAATGCGGGAATAGCTTTTCCAACAGCTTGAAAATATGCTGCGCCTATTAGCTGTATAGCTATGATTGGTGTTGCAGCGAAAACCCAACGCATTGCTGAAGGTGTTTCTTTAATTACATCTACATCAGATGTAAATAACTTCGTGATTACTTCTGGAAAAATCATCAGAATTACAAATACCAATGCTGCTAATCCTATGGCATATTTTAAAGCTGTTGCAATGGTTTTCTTAACACGGTCATAATGCTGAGCGCCATAATTAAATCCTGCAATGGGTAAAAACCCTTGAGTAATTCCGTATACTGGAAATAAAGCAAACATAAGCATACGACCAACAATGGCATAAGCTGTAACTGATGTTTCACCTCCAAGGTCGAATAAAATATTATTCATAAACAAGTATGTAATACTCACTACAGCTTGCCTTGAAAGCGTTACAAAACCTAAAGACCCTATTTCTTTTACTATTGGTAGTCTTAGTTTAAAATAGCAATTAGTTAGTTTTAATTCTGAATTTTTAGAAAGAAAAAACCATAAAATAAAACCAAAACAAAGCAAATAAGATCCTGTTGTTGCCCAAGCAGCACCTTCCATTCCTAAATCTAGAAGATTGATGAAGATGTAATCTAAAATCAAATTTCCAATAGATGGAATCATCATGGCATACATAGCGAATTTTGGTTTACCTTCTGCCCTAATAACGGTATTACCCATCATACAAAACGCTAAAAAAGGTACGCCGTAAAGCACTATTTTATAATAGATTTTGGCAGGCTCAAAAATGTTTCCTTTGCCGCCAAAAGCAGGAATAATATCGTTAATAAAATACAATCCAGGTATTACTAATGATATAGTAAGTAGTAGTGTTAATGTAATTTGGTTTCCAAAGGTTTGTAAAGCCTTAGTTTCATTATTTGCACCTAGCGCGCGCGAAATAATTGAGGACCCTCCAATACCAATACTCATACCAAGGGCGGCTATAAAAAAAGATACGGGAAGTACAACGTTTATTGCAGCAATAGCCGTAGAACCAATCCATTGTCCCACAAAAATAGTGTCCACTAGAATATTAAGCGACATAACTAAAATACCAATAGATGCAGGAACAGCTTGTTTAATAAGGAGTTTACCTATAGGTTCTGTGCCTAAATCTTGCGATGATACTTTTGCCATTAAACAGTTAAAGGTTTTTCAACTGTTGTCCACTCTTCAGAAATATTAGCAATAACTTGGGCAAAATCTTCTCTGTCATTCAAGCAAGGAATTACTGTAAATTCCTTTCCTCCTACTTCATGAAAAATTTCTTCACCTTCCATGGCAATTTCTTCTAAAGTCTCCAAACAATCACTCACAAAGGCTGGAGTTACTATTGCCATTTTTTTTATGCCCACTTTCCCCATGCGTTCTATAGTTCTATCTGTATAAGGTTGCAACCATGGATCAAAACCTAGCCTAGATTGAAATGTTGTAGAATATGTGCCGTTTTTTAAACCTAACTTTTTTGCCACATTTACTGTTGTGATTTCACATTGATGGCGGTAACAAAATTCGTGTTGCGGACTTCCCTTTTTAAAACAACATTTACCATCCATTTTACAATTACCATTGGTAACATCGCTTTTACGTATATGTCTTTCTGGAACGCCATGATAGCTAAAAAGAATATGTTCGTAATCTAAATTATCAAGTTTTTCTGCAATACTTTTTGAAAGCACTTTTATATAATCTTCTCTTCCATAAAACGCTGGAGTTCGAGTAATTTTTACCTGCGGAAAATATTTAGCAACCAATTCATCTACTTTTACATCAATGGTCTCTGTAGTGGCCATTGCAAATTGTGGATATAATGGTATGGTTTTTATTTCAGTACAGCCTTTATCAACCAGTTCTTGGAGCCCTTTTTTAATAGTCATACTTCCATATCGCATAGCTAAAGCTACAGGAAACTTAAGCTTTTCCTGTACTTTTTCTTGAAGTCTTTCAGAAAGTACAATTAAAGGCGAACCCTCATCCCACCATATTTTTTGATAAGCCTTTGCAGAAGCTTTTGGTCGTGTATTTAAAATAATACCTTTAACAAGTAAATTTCTTGCCCACAGCGGAACGTCTATAACACGTTCGTCCATTAAAAACTCACCTAAATATTTTTTTACATCTTTTGGTTTTGGGCTATCTGGAGAACCAAGATTTACGAGTAAGATTCCTTTTTTCATGTTGCAAAAATACGACACAATTTGCAATGAAAAAATTAAACAAGATTTTACCTATTAAATATCGCTTGCACGATTCTTGAATTTGTAAACTAACTGCTAAAGTTTTAAAACTTTTTTTGATAATAAAGCTTAGGGCGTTCTTCGTTATAATCGCAATCTTGGAATATACCACATGAGATATTTGTTCTAGCTAACGATTTACCTTGAATATCTTTAGACAAAGCTTCAATTTCTGGGGTTAAGAATTTCATAATATTAGATTTTGAGGTTTAGTCAAAAATAATTAAAAAAACTTACATAGCCCTAATTCAGTGACATTACATATTTTTTAGGTGTTGTGCCATACTTCTTTTTAAAAGCCGCAATAAAATGACTCGATGTACTGTAACCTACTTTATGACCTACTTCATTAACATTGTCATCACCTGCTTCTAATAATTTTCTGGCTACTTCCATTTTATAATCAAACAAAAAACTATAAACGGAATCGCCGTAAATTTGTTTAAAACCTTCTTTTAACTTTTTAAGGCTTAACCCTATTTCGTCTGCTAACTCTTGTAAACTTGGAGGTTCTGCCATACGATTAACAATAATATCTTTGGCTTTTCTAATTTTAATAACATTAGCTTCATCAACTAAAAAAGGGCACTGCTCTATATTTGCGTCTTCACTTCTATTAAAATATAAGCTTAACAACTCATAAGCTTTACCTTTAAAATATAACGGTTTAATAGACTGATTAAGATTGTAATTTAGTAACTGATTTAAAACAATAGCCATGGATGGTGAAATAATTCCATCCTTATAATATTTTTTATCTTTATTATCATCACTAAGGAACGTGATATAATCGGCTTCTTGCGAAAACAAACCATGAAATTTTTTAATGGAAATTAGCACAGAAACAATCCATGAATTAGGTTCTGCTTGAAGATCAATTGGTAATTCTCGTTGTGGGTTATAAAGCAACAATGAATTTTCTTCATGAATATCTAACATATAGCGCCCTTGATTAAAAACAAATTTACTAGCCCCTTTAACACAAAAATGAAATTGTAAAAATGTGCTATTTATTTCTTTTGCAACACTTTGAATGAAACTTTCATCATTCTTAAACATTAAGATAATAAATCCATTTTCAATTTTAGTTTCTTCAAAAGAACTTTTAGCGATACTTTTTTTTGTATTTAATTCTTGATTCATATTCTTTTTATTTAGATTCGTTCTAAATTAAAGCAATTAAAAGTGCCTTATACACTGCAAAAGTATGACATTTATCATATTTTCTGAAAAAACAACGCTAAAAAACCACAAACGATATTAAAAGTTCTTCAAGCGTTATTTTTTTATAAATCATCCCTATATTTTTGCTTCACATTTTCAGGTATAGCAATGCAGAAATACAACATTAGTAAAAGTAGTTCATTTTATGCCATTGGTTTAAGTTATAAAAAAGCCGATGCAGATATAAGAGGACGTTTTAGTTTAGACAGCGATTCTAAGCTAGCATTACTAAATCAAGCTAATGAAAATGGTATTGAAAGTTTGGTTGTTACTTCTACATGCAACCGAACTGAAATTTATGGGTTTGCCCAACACCCTTTCCAGCTTATTCAATTACTTTGCGACAACACCAGAGGTACTGTTGAAGAATTTCAAAAAGTAGCCTATGTTTATAAAAACAAAGATGCGATTTCACATATGTTTCGTGTGGGTTCTGGTTTAGATAGTCAAATACTTGGAGATTTTGAAATTATAAGTCAGTTAAAAATTAGCGCAAAATTATCTAGAAAACACGGTTTACTAAACCATTTTACTGAGCGTTTGGTTAATGCAGTTATTCAAGCAAGCAAGCGTATAAAAACAGAAACTGATATTTCTTCGGGTGCAACATCTGTATCTTTTGCATCGGTTCAATACATTTTCAAGAACATTGAAAACGTTTCAGATAAAAATATTTTACTCTTCGGAACAGGTAAAATAGGCAGAAATACTTGCGAAAATTTGGTGAAACATACCAAAAATGAGCATATAACCTTGATTAACAGAACAAAAGATAAGGCCGAAAAAATTGCTGGAAAATTTAATTTGTTGGTTAAGGATTATTCTAATTTACAAGAAGAAGTAAGCGATTCTGATATTTTAATAGTGGCAACAGGTGCCCAACGTCCTACAATCGATAAGCATATCATTCAAACCAAAAAACCACTTTTAATTTTAGATTTATCTATTCCTAAGAATGTAAATGAAAATGTTGAGGAATTGGAAAATGTATCATTAGTTCATCTAGATCATTTATCTCAAATTACTGATGAGACATTAGAAGCTAGAAAAGCACATATTCCTTCTGCAGAGGTAATTATAGAAGAGGTTAAAGCAGAATTTAATAGCTGGTTAGAAACCAGAAAATTTGCACCAACAATTAAAGCTTTAAAGCATAAATTGGCTGATTTTGCTACTGCGGAATTGGATACACAACGAAAGAAAAATGCCGATTTTAATGAAGCTCAAGCCGAATTAATTAGTAATAATATTATTCAAAAAATCACTAATCATTTTGCGCATCATTTAAAAGATGATGATGTATCTACAGATGATAGTCTGGAACTTATTAAAAAAGTTTTTCAGTTAGAAGAACCTCAAAAAACTAATGTCTAAAACCATAAGAATTGGCACGCGCGATAGTGAATTAGCACTATGGCAGGCCAACATAGTAAAAAAATTACTCGAAGAAGCTGGACATAAAACAGAACTCGTTCCCGTAAAATCTACAGGCGATTTAGTTTTAGACAAACCCCTTTACGAATTAGGGATTACTGGTATTTTTACAAGAACTTTAGATATCGCGATGCTAAATCATGACATCGATATTGCGGTACATTCTTTAAAAGATGTACCAACAGTTTTACCAAAAGGCATTGTACAAGCAGCCGTTTTAAAACGTGGAAACGTTAACGACACACTTGTTTTTAAAAACAATGAAGAGTTTTTGGGGGCTAAAGATGCTGTTATTGCAACAGGGAGTTTACGCCGTAAAGCACAATGGCTAAACCGATTTCCAACACATACCATTACAGATTTGCGTGGTAATGTAAATTCTCGCTTACAAAAGTTAGAAGACAACGATTGGAACGGTGCTATTTTTGCAGCTGCTGGAATTGGTAGAATAGGAATACGACCAGAGGAAGCTATTAATCTAGATTGGATGATTCCTGCTCCTGCACAAGGCGCTATTATGATTACTGCTCTTGACGAAGATGACTTTGTAAAAGAAGCGTGCACAGCATTAAACCACGAAGAGACCGAAATTTGTACCACAATAGAACGCCAATTTCTTAATAAACTAGAAGGCGGTTGTACAGCACCAATAGGTGCTTTGGCTTACATTAAAGACGAAGAAATTAACTTTAAAGGCGTACTATTAAGCCCTGATGGAACCAAAAGAATAGATGTTACTCGAGTTAAAAAACTAGGAGAACATAATGATATGGCACAGTTTTGTGCCGACTTTGTTATAGAACGTGGTGGAAAACGTTTAATGGATACCATTAAACATTCAAATAAAAAGACTAATGTGTTTTCTACAAAATCTCTTACTGAAGACCAACGTTTGCTGTTTCATGAAAAAGTAGTAGCAGAAAGTTTAGATTTCATCAAAATAAGTTTGAATAGAATTCATCCTCGTTTCTTAAAAAATGAAATCCAAAATGTTGTGATTACCAGTAAAAATGCTGTGGAATCTTTAACAACCAATTATTCAGCAACAGAGCTTCAGTTTAAAAATATTTACTGCGTTGGCAGAAGGACAAAACGTTTGGTAGAACAAAAAATAGGTAAAGTAAAGCATACCGAAAAAAATGCAAAAAAACTAGCGGAGCATTTAGTAGAATACCTTGAAGGCACTGAAGTTACGTATTTTTGTAGCGATATAAGACTGGATGCCTTACCAACTATTTTAACCGAAAACAATATTAAGGTAAACGAAGTAGAAGCTTACCAAACTAAATATGATGGGGTTAAAGTTGACGATAATGTTGAAGTTGCAATGTTTTATAGTCCATCAACCGTTGAAAGTTTTGTTAGAGTTAATAAAGCTGAAGTGATTGCTTTTTGCATTGGAGAAACAACTGCTAAAGAAGCAAAAAAACATTTCAAAGATGTTAGAATTGCAAAAGTGCCAACTGTAGAAAGTGTGATTGAGTTGGTGAATGAACATTATATTTAGCTCTTAGCCTCTGGCTATTAGCTATTGGCTTCCACTGTTGTGAATAATAAAAGCTAAAGGCAAATAGCCAAAGGCTAAAAACATGAGAGATTTTAGAAAACTTGACATTTGGAAAAACGGAATTGATCTTGTAAAACGTGTTTATCAATTATCTGACAAACTGCCTTCTGAAGAAAAGTTTGGTTTAAGAAGTCAAATAACAAGAGCATCAGTTTCTGTTCCGTCAAACATTGCAGAAGGTTGTAGCAGAAATAGTGAAGTTGAATTCAAACGCTTTTTAGAAATTGCAATAGGATCTCTATTTGAAGTTGAAACGCAATTAATTATCGCAAAAGAATTAAATTTTATAAAAGAAGATGAACTTGAATCCATTTTTAGCTTAATTCAAAAAGAAGCAAGAATGATAAATAGTTTAATAAATAAAATAAAAAATAGTTAATACTTTTTAGCTAACAGCTAAAAGCCAAAAGCCAAAAGCTAGACATGAAAAACGATTTATTTTTAAGAGCATTAAAAGGAGAAACGGTAGATCGTCCGCCAGTTTGGATGATGCGTCAAGCAGGACGTTACTTGCCAGAATTCATGGAAATTAAAGCAAAGTACGATTTCTTTACCCGTTGCCAAACACCAGAACTAGCTAGTGAAATTACCGTACAACCCATTCGCAGATACGGTATGGATGCCGCTATTTTGTTCAGTGATATTCTAGTGATTCCGCAGGCTATGAATATTGAGGTACAAATGAAACCTAATTTTGGACCCTATTTACCAAACCCAGTACGCTCTCAAAAAGATGTCGATAACGTTATTGTTCCAGACGTAAAAGATGCTTTAAATTACGTGTATCAAGCCATAAAAGCAACCAAAGAAAAACTTAACGACGAAATTCCGTTAATAGGATTTGCTGGTTCTCCGTGGACTATTTTATGCTATTGCGTGCAAGGACAAGGCAGTAAAAACTTTGATAAAGCCAAAGAATTTTGCTTTACAAACCCCGTAGCTGCACACCAATTATTACAAAAAATTACAGACACCACTATTGCTTATTTAAAAGAAAAAGTAAAAGCCGGCTGTAACGCAGTGCAAGTGTTCGATTCTTGGGGCGGTATGCTCTCACCAGTTGATTATCAAGAATTTTCGTGGCAGTATATCCAACAAATCATTGATGCATTAAAAGACGACGCACCCGTTATCGCTTTCGGAAAAGGCTGTTGGTTTGCGCTAGGAGAAATGGCAAAATCTGGTGCTTCGGCATTAGGTGTAGACTGGACCTGTTCTGCCAGAAACGCGCGTTATTTAACGGGAGGTAACATTACGCTACAAGGTAATTTCGATCCTACACGCTTGTTCTCTCCACCTGCGGAAATTAAAAAAATGGTACACCAAATGATTGACGATTTTGGTAAAGACAAATACATCGTAAACCTTGGCCACGGCATTTTACCAAACATTGGCTTAGACAATGCAAAAGCATTTATTGATGCCGTAAAAGAGTATAAGCCTTCTTAAATTCATGTATGAGGAAATAAATTTACGATAGTCATTAAAAAGGATTATTTTTAATGGGATCGAAAAAGTATTAAATTATGCCTAATAAATTTCAAGAATTAGCTAAAAAATACGCCTTATTAAAAAAAGGTTGGACGCCTCAACAAAATTTATTCTACGGATTTTTTACATATATAATTCTAGGCTTCTTATTATTGTGCTTACCTATTTTTCAAAAAGGGAGTGCTACTATTTTAGATCATTTGTTCATTTCCACCTCAGCTGTATCAACAACGGGTTTAGTTACAGTTTCCATTTTCGATACCTATAATATTTTTGGTCAGTTTATCATCATGGTATTAATTCAGCTTGGTGGTATTGGTTACTTAACCTTTACAACATTTATGCTGTTATCTACCACCAGAAAAATGACGCTTTGGCACAAAAAAATATTATCTACAGAATTTACACTACCAAAAACTATAAAAATTAAAGACTTTTTAAAGTCTGTAATTCTGTTTACATTAATTATGGAATTAATTGGGGCAGTATTATTCTTCATTGCTTTTACAGTTGATGGTATGGCAATTGGCGAAGCCATTTGGTCATCGGTTTTCCATAGTATAAGTACATTTTGTACAGCTGGCTTTAGTCTATTCAACAACGGTTTCGCAGATTATATTGATGACAGTTTTATTAACTTCATCATATCCATGCTTGCCATCTGCGGTTCTTTAGGGTTTATAGTTATTACTGATTTTGGTTTGTGGATAAAACATAAAACACACAAATTAAGTTTTACTACAAAAATCATTTTTTACGGGTTTTTAATTTTATTAACCTTTGGCACTGTATTCTTCTACTTCTTTGAACCTTCAATAGCAATATTACCAAGTAATTCTCGTTTTTTAGCGTCGTTTTTTCAAACCATGACAGCCATGACAACCGTTGGGTTTAATACTGTAGACTTTGGAGCATTTTCTCAAGCTATGATGCTTATTTGTATCTTTTTAATGTACATTGGTGCGTCTCCATCGGGTACTGCTGGTGGTATAAAAATAACCACCTTAACAGCTGTATTCGCTATCATGAAAAGCCAGTTAACAGGTAGTAAACACATTACTTTTTTAGGACGTATTATTCCTTTTGAAAGGTTATATACAGCCATGTCTGCATTTATTTTTTACACTATAATCATTTTATTAGGCACATTTTTAATTACTATTACTAACGACCTGAAATTTGAAAATATCCTTTTTGAAGTCGCTTCTGCATTAGGAACGGTAGGAATTAGTACAGGTATAACAGCAGACATCAATACATTTGGAAAAATAGTTGTTATCTTTCTTATGTTTATTGGGCGCTTAGGTGTGCTTACTTTTGGTTTAGCGCTTTGGTCTAGAAACCTAAAAGAAGAAAATGAGTCTTTTCTCAAAGAAGATATAGCAGTTTAATTATGATTAAAAACATCATTTCAGGAATTAAAGCGTACTTCGGTGCTTTCAGATTAATTTCAAAATTAAAACTTTGGAAATATTTTGCAATTCCCATGCTAATTAGTTTTATTACTGCAATTATCATTTTTGTGTCTGCTTATGGATTATCAGATAATATTGGGGGTTTCATTTCTAAAATTTGGATTTGGGATTGGGGAAAAGATACCTTCTCTACAATCAGTAATTTTATTGGTGGTTTAATCATTGTAGTTATCGGACTCATTCTGTTCAAACACATCATAATGGCACTATCTGCACCATTTATGAGTCCCGTTTCAGAGAAAATAGAAGCTTATTTTACGGGCAATCCGCCACATTCTCATAGAGATACTACATTTATGCAACAATTGATGCGTGGTATAAAAATAAATGGTAGAAACTTATTTATGGAATTGTTACTTACAATTCCTATTCTGCTTTTAAAATTCATTCCTATAGTCAATATATTTTCTACCATATTACTCTTTATGGTGCAGGCCTATTATGCTGGCTTTGGTAATATGGATTATACTTTAGAACGCCATTATCAATATAAAGAAAGCTTACAATTTGTGCGTAAACACCGTGGATTAGCCATAGGCAACGGTATTGTTTTTATTCTGTTTTTATTAATCCCAGTAATTGGTGTTATTTTAGTATTGCCATTATCGGTTACAGCTGCGTCTACTAGAACAGTGGAAGCTCTGCAACTTAAAAATAATCCATTAAATGCAGCTTAAACTAGGTAAATATCATATAACACCTATTCAAGCAAAAGACGGATGGAATATCTGCAACTTTGCCGTGGCTAATGAAGACAGTTTAAAACGCTATTTTCCAAAAACATTAGAGCAAAATTTAACGCCCGATTTATCGAACATCTTCGTTGAAAAAAAAGTAAATCAATTTCAAGCTAAAGAAGAATATTTATTTACTGTAAGAGAAAATGAATCCCATAAATTAGTTGGATTAGTTTACATCAAAGAAGTAGATTGGACTAAAAAACAAGGCGAGTTTGCCTATTGTATTGATTATAATTTTGAAGGTAAAGGTATCATGACGGAGGCTATTCAGCAACTATCAGAATATGCTTTTGAAAATTTAGGCATAGAAACACTTCAAATTATTGTACACAAAAGTAATATAGGCAGTGTGAAAGTTGCCGACAATTGTAATTTCACATACATTAAAACATTAAAAAATGAACATACACCTCCAGGAGAAGCGCCTCTAAACATGGAGTTGTACGAATTGTATAAAGAGATTAAGTAAATATTTAACCTATAAGCTTAATAAGACCTGCGAGGTTTTAAAAACCTTGTAGGTCTAAATCTAAAGATTAAAATGAAACTCGAAATATTAGAAAAAGATCATTATTATCATATTTTTAATCGAGGAATTAATAGCGATATTATTTTTCAGAATGAAGATAATATGTTTTATTTTTTGAAATTGATTGAAAAACATTTAAATAATAAAGTTGATATTATTGCATATTGTTTGATGAACAATCATTTTCATCTAGTTGTAAAAATTATTTCGGAAGAATCATTAGCAACGCAATCATTTTCAAATATCTTTAATGCTTACGCTAAAGCTTATAATAAACAACAAAATAGAACTGGAAGCCTCTTTGAAAAACACTTCAAAAGAAAAAAAATACAAGATGAAAATTACCTGAAAAATTTAATTATCTATGTTCATAAAAACCCCGAAAATCATGGATTAGTTGAAAATTTTGAACACTATGAATTCACTTCTTTTCATTCTTATTTAGAAAACACATTAGCTAAAGAAAAAGAATATATCCTAGGCTTATTTGAAGATATTGATAATTTTCAATACGCGCACAAAGAAGACCTACAAGGTTTTGAAAACCTTGCAGGTCTCGAAGTCGAATCTATTACCAAACAAGCCAATAACAACAAGATAGCAGACCCCAACCAGCATGAAACGTACTCCAACATGCGAGGTCTTGATGACCTTGTAGGTTTCAAAGAAAAACCCTCAATGAAAAAACAATTCTACCAATACATCCAAGATTTACAAGACCGCATTACTTCAAAACTTGAAGACATCGACGGTAAAGCTAAGTTTCAGCAAGATATTTGGAAACGACCAGAAGGTGGTGGCGGACGCACACGTGTTATTGAAAACGGTAAAGTTTTTGAAAAAGGTGGTGTAAATATTTCAGGTGTTCACGGGAAACTTCCAAAATCGATGCAAGCCTATTTTAAAGTGGGCGATGTTGATTTTTTTGCCTGCGGATTAAGTTTAGTATTGCACCCAAAAAACCCTATGGTGCCAACCGTACATGCCAATTGGCGTTATTTTGAAATGTATGACAAAAAAGGTGAGATTATAGATAGTTGGTTTGGAGGCGGACAAGATTTAACACCATATTACCTGTTTGAAGACGATGCAAAACACTTTCATCAAACCTGTAAAACAGCTTGCGATAAACATAATCCTGAATTTTACCCGACCTATAAAAAACGTTGTGATGAGTACTTTTACAACGCCCACAGAAACGAAGGCAGAGGTTTAGGTGGTTTGTTTTTCGATTATTGTAAAGCTACAGACGATATGACTATGGAAAATTGGTATAACTTTGTAACTGAAGTTGGCGATAGTTTCTTGGAAGCTTATGTGCCTATTGTTGAAAAAAGAAAAGCATTACCATACACAGAAGCACAACGTAATTGGCAAGAAATTCGACGCGGACGTTATGTAGAATTTAATTTAGTACATGATAAAGGCACGCTATTCGGACTAAAAACCAACGGTCGTATAGAAAGTATTTTAATGAGTTTACCGCCGCATGTGCAATGGGTGTACGACCACCAACCAGAAACTGGAAGTGATGAAGAAAAATTAATCGAAGTATTGAAGAATCCTGTGGATTGGATTTAATCCAAATTGAAATCAAATGTCAGGTTGAGCGCAGTCGAAACCTATCTAAAATAATAAAACATTTTACTATGTTCCCATTAAGAAGAAACCGAAGATTAAGAACCAACGAAGCCATTCGATCATTAGTTCGTGAAACCGTTATAACACCAAACGATTTTTTAGTACCGCTTTTTGTAGTTGAAGGTAAAGGCATAAAAGATGAAATCCCATCGATGCCAAATTACTTTCGTTTCAGTTTAGATTTGCTTGAAGGCGAGGTTAAAGAACTTTGGAAGTTAGGTTTAAAATCGGTATTACTCTTTGTAAAAGTGCCAGATAATTTAAAAGATAATCAAGGAAAAGAAGCCTTAAACCCCAACGGATTAATGCAACGCGCTATTAAAACCGTTAAAAATGTTTGCCCAGATATGTTGGTCATGACTGATGTGGCTCTTGATCCATATTCTGTTTACGGACATGATGGTATTATTGAAAATGGACAAATAATTAACGATGAAACTGCTGAGTTTTTAGCAGATATGAGTATTTCTCATGCGCAAGCTGGTGCTGATTTTGTGGCACCAAGTGATATGATGGATGGTCGCATTCTTACTATCCGCGAAGCTTTAGAAGATGAAGGCTTTATCAACACCGGCATTATGAGTTATTCTGCAAAATATGCTTCGGCATTTTACGGACCATTTCGTGATGCTTTAGATTCTGCTCCTGTAGATTTAGTTGATATCCCAAAGGATAAAAAAACCTATCAAATGGATTATGGGAATCGTTTTGAAGCCATCAGAGAAACCGAAATGGATATTGATGAAGGCGCTGATATTGTGATGGTAAAACCAGGCATTTCTTATTTAGACATTCTGCGTGAGATAAAAAATGAAGTTGATGTCTCTGTTGCTGTGTATCAAGTTTCTGGAGAATACGCCATGATAAAAGCCGCTGCTGAAAAAGGTTGGCTAGACCACGACCAAATTATGATGGAAACCACTACTGCTTTTAAGCGTGCTGGAGCTGATATTATAGCAAGTTACTTTGCTAAGGATGTTGTAAAGTTGCTTTCTTAGTTGCTTTCTAATCTCTTATCAACAGTATATGTTGTTTCAAAATACCCTATTTTACCATCTGTTGAAATAGCTTCAATTACAACAAGCATATCGCCTGTATTATCTCCATTGTAAAACTCAACTTTAGCATTTCCTTCTTCATTAGTTTGTGCTAAAGGCTTCCAATGGATAACAGAGCGTAAATCTGGAATGTCCCAATCCTTAGTTTTTAAAGTTTCATATTTAGGAGTATAAAACTCACGTTTGGCTGAAAGCCCGGGAATTGTGCCTTTATATACACCTTTGGGGGGCAAAAGTGCTGCAATACCATTACTGCCATGTGTGTATATACTAATGATTCCAATAATTGGTACCTGATGGGCAATCATTTTTTTAATTTCAATTATATCATTTCTAGGAAATGCCTCCTGGTAATATTGTAAAAGGCTACCATTAGGCCTTCTTAAAACCTCTACACTCTTTATGTTTTCAACAGCTAGAAAAGGCAATAACGGATAGTCTATACCTTCAACTATTTCTCCATCTATAAATACGAAAGCATGATTTGTATTTGCAATTTTGGGGACTTCAAGAGATTTAACTATAGTATCCACAGGCGTAACCGATGGGTCATGAGTCACAAGATCAAATGCTTTAGCTGGGAAACTTACATTTTCAAAATAAACATCGTCTGGAAATTTAGTTCTAAGAAGGTCATATAGCCCTGACATCCATTTCTCTTCTTCTTTTGCCAGTTCCTTGTTCTCAATAACCACATCAGGAGCCCCATGTAATCTAAATAATTTTTCACGTTCTGGAGTTACGTTATAACCTGTAAGCTCTACCGCATTAAGTTCTACAGTATCATCAGAGAGGTTAAAACCACCTGCTGCTCGCCTTTCTTCTGTCTTTTTCTTTAAAAACTCAGTAATTATGGTGTCTGGTAAGGCTATCGTTTCCTCTCTTTCATAAACTATCCTTGGTTCGGGCATAGGTTTGTCTAACTCTAAATTAAAATTTTTAGCCTTACCTTTTTTATTTGAGGATTGTATAAGGATATCAAGTTGGTTCCTAAAATGATCATCTAGATTAAACACAAAATTCCCGATACTGTCTACAGTTTGGGTATAAATTCCTGGTGGTTCTCCAGAAGTAAGCATTGTTAAATCTACCCTTTTTTTAGGAGGTTTATTCACATTAAAAACAGACCGTACTTTACCTGAAATACTCAAACCAGTTTCTGGCTTTATATCAAAATTATAAATGGAGTCACGTTTACTAAATACATAATTACTCCAACCTTGAGTTAACATTAAAGCGTCTAGGTTGCGCTTTCTATACATATTATTTTTATCAAAATATGTATTAGGTTTTTCTATAAAACCTTTTAATTCTGAATGCAATAAAAAATAGGATAATATGTTGTGTTGCTCATTTCGGTTTGAATTTAATTTGTCATTGTCTATTACTAATGCAGAAAAATTGGTGGCAATACCTTCATTCTTCTTATTAGTAAAAGCTAAATTTAATGATGTTTTGTCACGCTGAGTGTAAATTGTTTTGTCCAGTTCTAATGCTATATTTAAAATATTTTCTTCATCTAGGTTAAAAAAAAGACGTTCGCCAATAGGCACTTTATTACTATTAAAGAGCGTAATATTTACAATGCCATTGGGTATTTCTGCTTTTTTAATTAAAGCTTCATGAATTCCGTTTTCTAAAATAAAAGGATGTTTTCGGATTAAAACACCTCTACTTTTAACTTTAACATAAAGACTGTCTTCAGTTTTTATATTACTCTTTACCCTAAAGCTAACGTAGTCACTTGTTTCTCCTATGCTTAAAACATAGCCATACTCCATAACTTCCGGCAATGGGTATTTATAAGCAACGCCATTAGTTCTTAGAATTTTGCCATAATAGGTTTTATGCTTATCAGGTTTAAAATACACAAACCCCATCCCTAATTTATTCGTGGTAAAAGGTGTGATTATGCTATCTGTTTCATCAACTATGTGTCCACTAATTACTTTACCTAAACCTTTATAATTAATAGCTTTATAAGCTATATTGTTTGTAAGTCCATCTATCATTTTTCCGCTTTCTGGAAAAAATTGAACGTCTAAATAATCCTTATTTAGAGCAATGGTTTTTGAATAGGTACTTTCAACCTTACGCTTGAAGTTTTTTAGTTTGGTGTCTTCTAGTTTTACCTTTAGTTCAACCTTGATTAAATCTTTGGGAACCGTATATTCTAGAGCATATTGTTTATCTATTCTTTTTACTTCAACAGAATCTTTAAAATCTTCCGAAAGGATATATACTTTTAAATCTTTTTTATAATCTTCCTTTATGCTTTCTGGATGCAGTTTTACGGTTATTTTTAATTGGTCATTACTAGTTTCTCTCAATACAATATTGGTTATAACGTCTTGTTTTTCTATGGGTAGGATAGAAAACACATTAATATATTGTTTGAAAAAAAAGTCTTCTCCAAAATTTCTATTCCATTTTGTGTAGGCTCTAATTAAATACCTTCCTGAAGTTAGCTTTTCATCTAAATCAAAAAAACTATCAGATAATCCATTTTCCAATTTTAGCGTTTTCGTATCTATAATATTTTCATCAAAATCAATAAGTTCTACATATAAAACGCCACTAAGCTTTGTAGGTTGGTTTATGGTATTGGTTACAATGGCCTTATACCATATAGTCTCTCCTGTTGTAAAAACAGTATTGCTTAATTGAAGGTATATTTTTTCAGCATAAGACAATTTCAATATTCCGTTTGTATTGCTGGTTTCTTGTGCTTTTAAAATACAGGTTGAAAACGATAGAAAACAAACTAAAACTATAGTATTAACGCTAAGTATTTTCATGTTAATCAGTTTTCGTTTTTTTCTTCTACGTTATATGTTGTTTCAAAATACCCTATTTTACCATCTAGTGAAATAGCTTCTATAACAACCAACATATCGCCAATATTATCGCCATTGTAAAACTCAACGTTTGCATTTCCATCTTCATCAGTTTGTGCCAAAGGTTTCCAATGGATAACTGAACGCAAATCTGGAACATTCCAATCTTCATCTTCTAGTTTATCATACTTAGGTGCATAAAATTCACGTTTGGCTGAAAACCCAGAAACTTTTCCTTGAAAAATACCTTTGGTAGATTCAAGAGCTGCTAGTCCGCTGCTACCATAAGTGTATATACTAACAACTGCAATATATGCACTTGCTAGTCTAACTTGTCCCTCTGCAGACATCCTAGGAAATGCGTCCGTAATATGATCCAAAAACGCACCTTTAGGTCTTTCTAAAATTTCTACACTTTTAATATTTTCGATGGAGAGATAGGGTAGTAAAAGATAGTCTCTACCTAGAACTACTTCGCCATCAATATAATAGACAGTCAAATCTGCCTTAGTAACATATGCTATGTCATAAACTCCTCCAAAAGGCCTTGGTAATTCTCTGAACGCAATATCATGTGGAAACTTAATTCTAAGAAGATCATACAACCCAGACATCCATTTTTCCTCTTCTTCTACCAGTTCTTCGTTTTCTATTACCACATCGGGTGGACCATGCAATTTAAATATCTTCTCGCGCTCGGGTGTTACATTATATCCCGTTAATTCTACTGCATCTAAAGCAACTGTTTCGCTTGTGGTTTTAAAATCGTTATTGGTATTGTACTGAACAATACTTTCTTCTATAAAAGCCTTATAAATTGTATCGGCTAGTGTAACGGTTTCTTCGGTTTTATAATTCACTTTTGGTGGTGCTATCGGGTCGTTTAGGGTGATATTATAATTTTTTGCGGCGCCTCTTTTATTTGTAGACTGAATTAATATATTTTGTTCATCTGCAAAATGATTATTCATATTAAAAGCAAATGTACCCAAACTATCGGTCTCTGTAGTGTAAATACCTAAAGATGGCTTTGTAACCATAGTGAGATTAACAGGCTTTTTAGGGATTTTGTTTTTATTAAAAACAGAGTTTACTCGCCCAGATAAAAATATATCTGTTTCGGGTTGAAATTCAAAATTTATGTCCGTATCCGTTTTATCATAAACATAATCTCGCCAACCTTGTGTTAGCATTAGTGCTTCTATATCGCGTTTTCTAAGTGTATTATCTGCATTAAAGTAATGATTAGGATTTTCAATAAATCCTTTTAATTCTGAGTTTAATAAAAAATAGGATAACATATTAGGTTGCGCCTTTTTTTCTGAACCTAATTTTTTTTTATCTAATACCAGAGCAGAAAAATTTGCTTCAACGGGGTTGCTATCGATATCTGAAACCGATACATGTAATGTCGTTTTCTCGCGTTTTCCAAAAAAATTCTTGTCGGTTTTTGCAGTTATATTTAGTATTTTTTCTTCCTTGTAATTAAAAATTAAGCGTTCGCAAACTGGTGCATCATTACCAGTAAACAACGTAATGTTTACTATACCATTAGGAAGGTCTGTTTTTTTAATGAAGGCTTCGTGCATGCTTTGCTTTAATTTAAAACTATGTTCACGTATTAATACGCCACGACTTCGTACTTGAAAATATAAACTATCGGTGTTTTTAATATTACTTTTAATATTTAACCTTAAATAGTCTTGGGTTTCCATAACGTTTAGTATGTATCCCTTAGCCATAACTTGTGGTAGCGGATATTTATAAGCAACTCCTTTTTCACTTATTATCTTTCCATAGTACGTTTTGTTTTTCCTAGGTTTAAAAAAAGTAAATCCCATACCTAAGATATTTGTAGAAAATGAGCCAATAACGTTATCGCTTTCATCAACAATATGTCCACTAACCGCTTCACCTAAGCCTTTGTAATTAATAGATTTATAGCCTACCTTATTTGTAAAACCATCAATTAGTTTTCCGCCTTCTGGAAAAAACTGTAGGTCTAAAAAATCTTTGTTTAAAGCAATAGTTTTGGAGTATGTACTCTCTTTTTTGCGCTTACGGTTTTTTAATTTGGTGTCTTCTAACTTTACCTTGAGCTTTACTGTAATTAAATCTTTTGGCAAGATATAATCCAACACATATTGTTTGTTTTTTCTTTTAACTTCAATTGAGTCCAGTATATCTTCCGACTGAATATAAACTTTTAAATCTTTATTGTAATCGGCTTTTAAACCTTCTGGAAAGATGCTTGCGCCTAACTTTAGTTGATTGTCATTTGTTTCAGTGAGCGCAATGTTTCTAATAATAGCTTCATTATTTATAGCCTCTAATGAAAGTACATCGATGTAGTGTTCATAAATAAAGTCTTGTCCAAAATTTCTATTCCATTGCGTGTAAGCTCTTATTAAATAGCGCCCCGATGGTAAAGTATCACTTAAATCAAAAAAACCATCAGATAAACCGTTTTCTAGTTTTAGCGTTTTTGTATCTATAATATTTTCATCGAAATCTATAAGATCGACATACAAAACGCTACTTCGTTTTGTAAATTGGTTTATGGTATTGGTTACAATGGCCTTGTACCAAATAGCTTCGCCGGTGGTAAAAACAGTATTGCTTAACTGAAGGTATATTTTTTCGGCAAAAGCTTTCTTTGATGGCTTTTTATTGGAAATTGTATTTTGTGATTTAGCAGACCAACTAAACACATTACATAAAACAATTAATAATAAACAACACTTATTCTTAAAAAACATGTTTTATTTTCTTTCCATAAATTTAAGAGATTAATCTCACTTTCAAATATAATAGTTAGTTAAATTACTTTCGTAAATTAGCCATTAACTAAAACCTATTCAATGAGTGCACTAATTTTTTGGGCAACAATCTCCATTTTCTTTTCGTTTTTATGTTCTATTCTTGAAGCTGTTCTACTGAGCGTAACACCCACGTTTATCAACGTTAAAAAACAAGAAGGCAAAGATTACGCAACTACTTTAGAAGAATTAAAAAAAGACGTAGATAAACCTCTAATTGCCATACTTACACTAAATACCATTGCACACACTTTAGGTGCCATGATGGTAGGTATTGAAGCTGAAAGTTTACCTTATAAAATTGAACTTTGGGGCATAAATACGGTTGGCGTAGTTTCTGCAATTATGACCTTTTTAATCTTGGTCGCCTCTGAAATTATCCCAAAAACTATTGGAGCAACCTATTGGAAAGGGCTGGCTAATTTTGCTTCAAAAACACTACTAGTTTTAATTTTTCCTTTAAAATGGACCGGGATATTATGGTTATTACAGCTTACTACAAAACTTATTGGAGGCAAAGGGCACGGTAGTGTTTTAAGTAGAGAAGGCTTTATGGCTATGACCGAAATTGCACACGAAGAAGGTGTTTTTCAAGAAAACGAAAGTAAAATCATCAAAAACTTATTGACGTTTAAAGAAATTTTTGCCAAAGATGTAATGACCCCAAGAACAGTTATGAAAACTGAAGATGAAACCAATACAGTTGAAGACTTTTTTAAAAGAAATTTAAATATTCGCTTTTCAAGAATTCCAGTGTATACAAACGATCCCGATAACATTACTGGCCTTGTGCTTAAAGATGAAATTTTTAAGGAAATGGCTTTAGATAATAATACCAAAAAGCTATCTGAATTAAAACGCGATATTATTGTTGTAAATAGAAATTTGCCTATTCCAACCTTGTTCGAAAAGCTTGTTGAGAGCAGAAACCACATGGCAATGGTGGTAGACGAATACGGCTCTGTAAGCGGTTTGGTAACTATGGAGGATGTTATTGAAACTTTACTAGGTCTTGAAATTATGGACGAGAGCGATAATGTTTCAGATCTTCAACATCTTGCTAGAAAAAGTTGGGAAGCGCGTGCCAAAAAGTTAGGAATAATAGAAGAAGATAAGCCTGCTGAATAATGGAGGAATGCATCATCAATTCACCTTTAGGGTTTACTAAAATTTGTGGTGATGTGAATGGGATATCTTCAATTTCGATTTTAAATTCCGAGGAAAAAATTACAGATATCATACCAGTTGAATTGGAAGATTGTGTAATTCAACTCAACGAATACTTTGAAGGAAATCGTAAACAATTCGATTTAAAATTAAACCCAATAGGTACTGATTTTCAAAAAAAAGTTTGGAAACTTCTCGAAGCTATCCCTTATGGAAAAACTACCTCGTATTTAGAGCTTTCAAAACAGTACGGAGATGTAAAAGCGATTAGAGCTGTAGCAAATGCCAATGGAAAAAACCCACTTTGGATAGTTATTCCTTGCCACAGAGTAATTGGAAGCGATGGTTCTCTTACAGGATATGCAGGAGGTTTACACAGAAAACAGTGGCTTTTAAATCACGAAAGCCCTTATAAACAGCAATCTCTATTTTAATTAGCTTTACTTAAAATATTTATTATATTTAATTCAACTAAACTCAATTAAATGAAATTTATTAAAAAGGTTTTTAAATGGTTAGTGTTAATCATTGGCTTAATAATTCTTTTGTTATATGTTTTCGATTATGGCTATATTATAAAAGGAGTAAGAGTTGTTTATTTAACAGGACACAACACCGCTTTTATTGATGATTACCCGTATTTTGAAAATGACATTATAAAAAAGGGAGAGCAATCAAATCCTTGGCCCAATCACAAAAACTATAACACTTTAAAAGAGACTGAAAAGCTATCTCGTGTTAATAAAGACTGGGGAACAGTTGCTTATGTAATTATTAAAAATGATAGTGTTTGGTTTGAAAACTATTATGATGGATTTGATGAAAACTCCAAAACTAATTCGTTTTCAATGGCAAAAAGCATTGTAACGTCATTACTAGGTAAGGCTATTATGGATGGTTATATTGAAAGTTTAGACCAGTTAATTACTGATTTTTATCCTGAATATGGTGATACACAAACAACAGTTGGCGACTTAGCGTCAATGGCTTCAGGTTTAGATTGGATAGAGCATTATACAAGTCCGTTTTCAATAACTGCACGAGCTAACTATGATGATGATTTAGCTGAAACTATTCTAAATCAAAAAATAGTAAAAACACCTGGGAAATCATTTAAATATTCAAGTGGTGATACGCAATTACTTGGAATGATTATTCAAAAAGCCTCTGAAAAATCATTAGCAAATTATCTCTCGGAAAGTTTTTGGAAACCTCTAGGAGCAACTAATGATGCCTTATGGCAACTTGATGATGATGAAAACAGATTAGCAAAAGCATTTTGTTGTATCTCTAGTAGTGCCAAGGATTTTGCTCGTTTTGGTAAATTATATAAAGATGGTGGCAAATGGAAAGGACAACAGCTTTTAGATTCTGCATTTGTGGCAAAATCTATTACACCTCGTTTTAAAGAAAGCCCTCAATATGGTTACGGTTGGTGGATGAAAGACATTGGGAGCAAACACTTTTTTATGATGCGTGGGCATTTAGGACAATACGTTATTGTAGAGCCAAATGATAATATAATTATTGTGCGATTGGGTCATAGAAAATCACCTGATGAAGGCGTTGGTAGATTTACCAATGATATTACTGTTTATATTGAAGAAGCTTATAAAATGCTCGAATAATGATTAGTAAACTCAATCTTGAAAACATTTTATTTTTGGACATTGAAACTGTTCCAGAAACACAATATTTTTCAGATTTAGATGAAACCAAACAAGCTCTTTGGGAACATAAATCGCAGTATCAAAGAAAAGATGATTTTACAGCAGAAGAGTTTTACGATCATGCAGGTATTTGGGCAGAATTTGGTAAAATAGTTTGTATTTCTGTGGGGTATTTTAATATTCTAAACGATCTACGAACCTTTAGAACAACCTCTTTTTTTGGTGATGAAATTAAAATTCTTAAAGATTTTAAAAGCTTATTAATTTCTCATTTCAGCCAAACCAAACATTTACTTTGTGCACACAATGGAAAGGAATTTGATTTTCCTTATATCGCACGACGTATGATTATTAATAATATAGAGCTTCCATATAAACTTAATTTGTTTGGAAAAAAACCGTGGGAAGTTCCTCATTTAGACACATTAGAATTATGGAAGTTTGGCGACTACAAAACCTACACCTCATTAAAATTAATGACTAGTGTTTTAGGGATTCCATCACCTAAAGATGATATTGACGGCAGTGAAGTTTATAGGGTTTATTATGAAGAAAATGACATTGACCGTATAGTTACCTATTGTGAAAAAGACACCATTGCTGTAGCTCAAATATTTTTAAGATTACGAGGTGATGACATTTTAACAGATGACGAAATTATTCATATTTAAATGGTAAAAGACCCTATTTTAAAAGTCGAAAATCTTTCTATTTCATTTGGTGAAAATGAAATTATTCACTCCATTTCTTATACTTTAAATACAAATGAAATTTTAGGAATTGTTGGCGAATCTGGTTCAGGAAAATCTGTTTCTTCTTTAGCTATATTAGGACTTCTTCCTAAAAAAATTTCGAAAATTAATTTTGGCAGCATTACCTATAAAGGGTATGATTTAACAACCTTGTCGCCAAAATTATTTCAAAAAATAAGAGGCAAAAAAATAGCCATGATTTTTCAAGAACCTATGAGTTCTTTAAACCCGTCCATGGCCTGCGGTAAACAGGTTCAAGAAATATTACTACAGCATACAAAACTATCTAAAAAAGACGCAAAGGATGAAACAATTTCCCTTTTTGAAAAAGTAAAACTGCCGGATGCTAATCGTGTTTTTAAATCATACCCGCATGAAATTTCTGGTGGACAAAAACAACGGGTTATGATAGCCATGGCAATAGCCTGTAAACCCGATATTTTAATTGCGGACGAACCCACAACTGCATTAGATGTTACCGTGCAAAAAGATATTATTAGCTTACTAAAAGAGTTACAGGTAGCCACTAAAATGAGTATTATTTTTATTACTCATGATTTAGCTTTAATTTCTGAGATTGCCAATAGAGTTTTGGTTATGTTTAAAGGTAACATTGTTGAGCAAGGATTAGTTTCTGATATTTTCAAAAACCCTCAACATAATTATACCAAGGCGTTAATAAATTCTCGTCCATCTTTAAATACGCGATTAAAAATATTGCCTACTATTCAAGATTATTTAAATGACACTATTTCAACTGAAATTGTATCTAGTGTGCAACGTCAAAAAAATCATGAAAAACTTTATAGCAAGCCGCCACTTTTAGAAGTTATAAATGTTGAAAAGGAATATATTTCTAAATCAGGATTATTTGCAAAAACTGAATCTTTTAAAGCTGTAAATAACGTAAGTTTTAAATTGTATGAAGGTGAAACTTTAGGTTTAGTAGGAGAATCTGGTTGCGGAAAATCTACCCTTGGTAATGCTATTCTTCAATTAGATAAAGTCACAGCGGGAAAAATTTTATATAACGGTGTTGATATTACCAAATTGAATAAAACGGAAACGAGAAAACTTAGAAAAGATATTCAAATTATATTTCAAGATCCATATTCATCATTAAACCCTAGAGTTCCTGTGGGTGAAGCAATTATGGAACCAATGAAAGTGCACAAGCTTTACAATTCTGATAGTGAAAGAAAGGAAAAAGCAATTGATATTTTAAATCGTGTTGGTTTGTCTGATAATTATTTTAACCGTTATCCTCATGAATTTTCTGGAGGGCAAAGGCAACGAATAGGTATCGCAAGAACTATTGCTTTGCAGCCTAAGCTTATTGTTTGTGATGAGTCTGTTTCTGCACTAGACATTTCTGTTCAAGCGCAAGTACTTAATTTATTGAATGAACTTAAAGCAGATTTTGGTTTTACTTATATTTTTATTTCTCACGATTTAGCTGTTGTGAAATATATGAGTGACCAATTGCTAGTTATGAATCAAGGAAAGATTGAAGAATTAGACGACGCTGATATTATATATGCATCTCCTAAAAAAGAGTATACAAAAAAATTAATTCATGCTATACCTAAAGGATTATAGCATGAATATTTTTTTTGTTAAATAAACTAAGCTTTTCAAAAACTCTAAATTTTCTTTTACAGTTTCTTTGAATTTGCTTTCTTCATTAGTAGGTTGTTCAGGTAGATTTGTTGCAAGATTCATAAGTTAAAGTTTATAGTAGATTTGGGAAAATCTATAATTATTTGGTTTTTTTGGGGACAGCTAATATAGAATACATTTTCAATAAATCAGATTAAAAACAAAAAAAATCGATGAAATGCATTTATATTTAACATTTCATCGACTTTATTATATTTTGACTTAAATCTAAAAAGCCATTTCTGGTATATCGCCTTCAATAATTAAAGTGCCTTCTGTTGCATTTTTAATCTCATCAACAGAAACACCCGGAGCACGTTCTAAAAGTTTAAATCCTTTTTTGGTAACTTCTAACACAGCTAAATTTGTAACAATTTTTTTTACACAGGCCACACCAGTTAAGGGCAATGAGCATTGTTTTAAAAGTTTAGATTCTCCTCGTTTGTTAGTATGCATCATAGCTACAATAATATTTTCTGCACTGGCTACTAAATCCATAGCGCCTCCCATTCCTTTTACCATACGTCCTGGAATTTTCCAATTGGCAATATCTCCATTTTCAGCAACTTCCATGGCTCCTAAAATGGTTAAATCTACGTGTTGGCCACGAATCATTGAAAAACTCATTGCGGAATCAAAAAAACTGGCTCCAGGTAAGGTTGTAATGGTTTGCTTTCCTGCATTAATAACATCGGCATCTTCTTCACCTTCAAAAGGAAATGGTCCCATACCTAAAACACCGTTTTCGCTTTGAAACTCAACTTCAATATCGTTTCTAACATAATTAGCTACAAGTGTTGGGATACCAATACCAAGGTTTACATAAAACCCATCTTGTACTTCTTTTGCAATACGTTTCGCTATACCCGTTTTGTCTAACATAATTAATTTTTTTGTCTTACTGTTCGCTGTTCAATTCGCTTTTCATAAACTTCACCCTGAAAAATACGTTGCACAAAAATTCCTGGTATATGAATTTGATTTGGGTCTAACTCACCTAACGGCACCAATTCTTCAACCTCTGCAACAGTAATTTTTGCTGCACCACACATATTTGGATTAAAATTTCTAGCAGTGCCTTTAAAAATTAAATTTCCTGCTTCATCTCCTTTCCATGCTTTCACAAAAGCAAAATCTGCTTTAAAGGCATGTTCTAAAACATACATTTTACCGTCAAACTCGCGCGTTTCTTTTCCTTCAGCTACTTCAGTTCCATAACCTGCTGGTGTATATATAGCAGGAAACCCTGCTTGAGCTGCTCTACAACGTTCTGCTAAAGTACCTTGAGGAATTAATTCTACATCTAATTCACCAGATAGCATTTGCCTTTCAAATTCATCATTTTCACCCACATAAGACGACACCATTTTCTTGATTTGCTTTTTCTGAAGCAGTAAGCCTAAACCAAAATCGTCAACTCCAGCATTATTAGAAATGCAGGTTATTTCTTTTACCCCACGCTTAACTAGTTCAGCAATAGCATTTTCTGGTATTCCGCTAAGTCCGAAACCGCCAAGCATAAAAGTCATATGATCTGAAACACCTGTAAGTGCATCTTTAACATTTGCTACTTTTTTGTTAATCATTATAATTCAATTTTATCATTATAAATTTACGAATAATTGAATAAGGAGATACTAATAATAGCAAATAAAAAAAGCCATTCTTGAAAGAATGACTTTTATCTATATTCTGTTTAATGTGATTAATTAAAATCTAAATCATCTGGAGTATCATCTGTTTTATCGTCAATAACATCTTCTATAGCTTTTGTACAATCTACATTAATAGAAAGTTCTTTGGGCTCTTCAAATTCTGCTTTTGATATGTTTAAGGTTTCATCTGCATAACAACTTTTCATGTAAACACCCCAAATAGGTAGAGCCATAGCTGCGCCTTGTCCGTAGGTTATACTTTTAAAATGTGCAGCTCTATCTTCAGCACCAACCCAAACACCTGTTACCAAATTAGGAACCATACCCATAAACCATCCATCACTTTGGTTTTGCGTAGTCCCTGTTTTACCTGCTATGGGATTTGTAAATTCATACGGGTAACCTGTTACTACTTCTCTAAAATCTGCCCTATATGCATCTTTACCCTTTCCTCTTAGTCTTGCTCCTGAACCAGATTGAGTAACACCTTCCATCAATTTAACGGTTACATATGCAGTTTCTTCACTTATAACGTCTCTAGTTTCTGGTTTAAACTGATACAAAATAGTACCATTTTTATCTTCAATAGTAGTTACCATTACAGGTTTTGTGTAAACTCCTTTATTAGCAAACGTAGAATATGCTCCTACCATTTCGTAAACACTTAAATCTGGTGTTCCTAAAGCTATAGAGGGAACCGGAAGAATTTCTGATTCTATTCCTAACTTTTTTGCAAGGTCTACTACTGGTTGTGGCCCTACTTTGTCAATTAATCTTGCGGTAATAGTGTTTACAGAATTAGCTAAGGCATTCTTTAGTGTTCTTGTTCCTCCATAGTCTGTTGCTCCATTTGAGTTTCTTGGGCACCATTCTTCTGGGTTTCCATATTTATTGGCTTCAATACAAAATGGAACATCTGGGAACACATCGCAAGGCGAATAATGCAATTGATCTATCGCCGTAGTATATACAAAAGGTTTAAATGTAGAACCTATTTGACGCTTCCCTTGTTTTACCATATCGTATTGAAAGTGCCTGTAATTCATGCCTCCAACCCAAGCTTTTACATGACCTGTTTGGGGGTCCATTGACATCATTCCTGTTCTTAAAAAAGATTTATAATAACGCATTGAGTCTATAGGCTTCATTATAGTATCTATCTCAGAAGGCTTACCATCTTTCCATGCAAAAACACTCATTTGAGTAGGTTTATAGAACGAAGCTTCAATCTCTTTGTCAGATTTTTTTAAATCATATTTCATGTGCCTTCTACGCTCAGATTGTCTCATTCCGCGTTTCATTAAAGCTTCAACCTCTTCTTTTTCAAGATCTAAAAAAGGAGCTGTTGGGTTTCTTTCTGGAGTATTTTGATGGAAAAACTCAGCTTGTAACCTTGGCATATGCTGTTGTACGGCGTCTTCTGCATATTTCTGCATACGAGAATCGATAGTTGTATAAATCTTTAAACCATCGTTGTATAAATTCCATTTTGTACCATCTGGTTTTGGATTTTCTTTAATCCAATCCTTCATAAAACCATCTAAATAACCTCTAAAATATGTTGCAATGCCATCACGGTGTGATTGTGGTGTATATTTTAAATCTAACTCTGTTTTTTGAAGTGAATCTTTTACTGCTTCCGTTATATAACCATATTTTTCCATCTGCGCTAAAACCACATTACGTCTGTTTTTAACTCCAATTGGATTTCTTCTTGGGTTATATAAGGAAGAGTTTTTAAACATACCCACTAGCATTGCAGATTCTTTTAAACTTAAATCTTTTGGTTCTTTATCAAAATAAATACTTGATGCACTTCTAATACCATCTCCGTTATTTCCAAAATCATAAATATTAAAATACTGAGCCATGATTTCCTCTTTGGTATACTGACGCTCTAAACGGGTTGCTATAACCCACTCTTTAATTTTTTGAGTTAATCTACTAATGGTATTTGGAGAGGCAACGCCAACAAATAATTGTCTTGATAGTTGTTGTGAAATTGTACTAGCCCCACCTTTTCCTCCTAAAAAGAAAAATGCTCTTAAAGTACTTCTAGCATCAATTCCTGAATGTTCATGAAAACGAACGTCTTCTGTAGCAATTAAAGCATCTACAAGGTCTTGTGATAATTCATTATAATTTACAGGAGTTCTATTGTCTTTGAAATAAAATTTTCCTAAGGTTTTTCCATCTGAGGAAATAATCTCTGTTGCTAAGTTAGTTCTAGGGTTTTCTAATTGCGTGTGGTCAGGCATTTCGCCAAATACACCCCATGAAGCTAACAAAAATATTAATATCGCTAATAAAATACCTCCAGAAAATAATATCCAAAACCAACGAACGAATTTGGAAAAATCTTGAACAGTTTTTATTTCTTTTTTTGCTTTTGCCATCGATTAAATATCTTAAGTTTTGAAGTCTATTAAATTCTTAAATATTAAATTATTTTATTCGACTGAAGGAGTTTCTATTCTAAAACCTATATCTGTTATACCCTCAAGTTCTGTAACGCCATTAACTTTTCCGTTCTCTCTCATGGCGTGCTGAATATTAATTGTATACTCTCCAGATTCTTCAAAAACGAATGGTTTATCTAGTCCTTTATACCACAACTTATTTTCTTTAGTATCTGTTAACCCTGTTCCTAAAAGCTTTCCACTTGGTTCAGCCATTTTATATTCTAAAGTATCTTTTATTGTTTTACCATGTGGAAATACCATTTCTACAATTAAAAATAAATTATTGTATTTGTAGGCATTGGTATTTCTTAAGTTAACAAACAAATTATAGTTTGAAATTGAATCTGCAGGATTTACTTTAAAACTAATAACTTCATCTTTATGCCATGAATTGGGCACCGACTTATATTCATCAAACACACGATTTGAATCGCAAGACACAAATAAAACAGTACATAATAATAAAAATAAAAGCTTACTATTTTGCAACATTATTGTTGTTTTGAGGTTTGGGTTTTCTTTTATTATTCTTTTTTCTATTATTCTGGTTAGGGTTGTTTTTTTGATTAGCATTTCTGTTTGATGCATTATTTTTATTTCCCTGATTCCTTTTTCTTCTATTATTTTTACGTTTGTTATTACGTTTTGGACTATCGAAGCGTGTTAAACTATCTTGTCCTACAACGTTCTCAAACTCAGTTTTAGTATCTTCTACAAGGTCTAAAGCAAATTCTTCAAGACTTGTAATTTTTACATTTTTTTGGTTGGCTTCAATAATTTCATTGGCTTGGGTTGTAGTTATTTTGTGCCAATTCATCCACTCACCTTCGTAAGCATACCACATATGCCCTTTAAAAATATCTGTTTTTTGACAAACAGCTATTCCTTTTTCGGTTTTTAATTTAATATCTGTTTTCGGGAAACTTTTAAGCGCATCAAGGTAGGTGTCTAGCTCATAATTTAAACAGCATTTTAATTTTCCGCATTGCCCAGCTAATTTTTGAGGATTCAGCGATAATTGTTGATAACGCGCCGCAGAGGTACTTACTGAACGGAAATCTGTTAACCAAGTAGAGCAACACAATTCGCGCCCACAAGATCCAATACCACCAAGCCTTGCAGCTTCTTGACGGAAACCAACTTGTTTCATTTCTATACGTGTTCTGAACTCGCGTGCAAATACTTTTATTAATTCTCTAAAATCTACGCGCTCTTCAGCGGTATAATAAAATGTAGCTTTACTAGCATCGCCTTGAAACTCAATATCAGATATCTTCATTTGAAGCCTTAAATCGATAGCAAATTGTCGAGCTTTCACTTTCATTGGCTCTTCCTTATCGCGTGCTTTTTGCCAAATATCAATATCTTTCTGACTAGCCTTTCTATATATTTTTAAAATATCATCACCTTCTTCAGAGATATTTTTACGCTTCATTTGTACTCTTACCAGTTCTCCAGTAAGGGTAACCATGCCTATATCGTGCCCAGATTGAGCTTGAGTTGCAACAACATCGCCAATGCTTAAGCTTAAATTTTCAGGGTTTTTGTAGTAATTTTTTCTGCCGTTTTTAAAACGAACTTCAACCCAATTAAACGGTTTTTCTCCATTGGGAAGCGACATGTTTGACAACCAATCGAATACTGTTAATTTATTGCAACTGTCGGTACCACAAGTACCGTTATTTTTGCAGCCTTTTGGGGAGCCGTCTTTAGTTGAGCAACTAGCGCAAGCCATATTTATATATATTGAATTCGTTAATAATTAAATTATTACGAATGAAGGTTCATAAATCTTTTAAAAAAGTAAAGATAAGATTATTATACAGACTTAAAAAGGAAGATTTTTAGTTAGAATTTCTAAGCGTTTTAAATCTCTTTTTTCTTCAAAACCTCAAAAATATTTCTTAAATCTTTTTTGTAAGGCAAATGGTCTGCTCGCCCTTTTTTAAAAATGTCGTTACTATTGCCTTGTCCTTTTCTGAGAGCTTTTTGCTCTTCGTAAGGCAAAGCATGAATTTCTTTACAATTATCTGAACAACAGTTATTCATCTCTTCTTTACAAGTATCGCATTGAATAAAAAGTAGATGACAGGCATCATTAGCACAATTGGTATGAATATCTGCGGGTGCACCACATTGGTGGCATTTAGCAATAACATCATCACTTATTTTTTCTGCACGGCGTTCATCAAAAACAAAATTCTTTCCAAGAAATTTATTTTCAAGATTATGCTCTTTTATCTGTCGAGTGTATTCAATAATACCGCCTTCTAACTGATACACATTTTTAAAACCCTTATGCTTAAAGTAAGCACTAGCTTTTTCGCATCTGATTCCTCCTGTGCAGTACATCACTAGATTTTTATCCTCTTTATGAGATTTTAAATCATCTTCAATAATATCTAATGACTCTCTGAAGGTATCTACATCTGGTGTTACAGCATTTTTAAAATGTCCTATTTCACTTTCGTAGTGGTTTCGCATATCTACTAAAACCGTTTTTTCATCTTCGATAAGATTATTAAATTGTTCAGCGTCTACATGTATACCTTTATTTGTAACATCAAACGTATCGTCGTTTAAGCCATCAGCAACAATTTTGTTCCGCACTTTTACTTTAAGTTTTAAAAACGACATGTTGTCTTGCTCTACGGCAATATTTAAACGGATTCCTTTTAAGAAGTCTATGGTGTCGAGATGTGTTTTAAAATCGTTAAAACGATCTGCTGGTAGAGACAGTTGGCCATTTATACCTTCTTGGGCAACATAAATTCTACCTAAAACATCTAAAGCGTTCCAGGTTAAAAATAAATGATCTCGAAATTCTTGAGGATTCTCAATTTTGGCGTACTGATAAAAAGAAAGTGTTAATCGATCTTTGCCTGCTTTTTCGATTAATTCCGCTCTTTCTTTTGCGCTTAATGTATTGTACAGTTGCATGCTATACTAATTTATAAGGTTAGAGAATAATTAAAAGGCAAAAGTACAATTTTAAGATAACGACACAATTTATTGAAGAAAAAAAGCACCAAAACAAATGTTTATGGTGCTTTCAGCTGAGTTTGAGTTAGTCGATTCAATTCTCAATTGGCAAATTTCATAGCAAAAAATTTTTCCTTTTCAGTTTATAGATGCATTTAATATTAAAAGGTTGCGTGGTTTCGTTCTTTTTATTTTTTCAACTGTGTAAAAAGGGCTTTAAATATTCAGGATTTATGTTGAAAACTATTATTGTATCATGATAAAAGATGTAGTATTTTAGCACGAATAACTTGTGAAAAAATATAAAAATGAGTAGTGAAAAAGACGCTAAATTAAAAGCATTAAAACTTACATTAGATAAATTAGATAAAGCTTACGGGAAAGGAACTGTAATGAAAATGAGCGATGCTGCTGTTGTTGACGTTGATGCCATTCCATCAGGGTCTTTAGGTTTAGATATTGCTTTGGGTGTTGGTGGTTATCCACGTGGTAGAGTTGTAGAAATTTATGGTCCAGAATCGTCTGGTAAAACAACTCTTACGCTACATGCTATTGCCGAAGCGCAAAAAGCTGGTGGTATTGCTGCTTTTATTGATGCAGAACATGCTTTTGATCGTTTTTATGCAGAGAAATTAGGTGTAGATATTGATAATCTTATTATATCTCAACCCGACAATGGTGAACAAGCTTTAGAGATTGCCGATAATTTAATTCGTTCTGGCGCTATCGATATTGTTGTTATAGATTCTGTAGCAGCATTAACACCAAAAAGTGAAATTGAAGGTGAAATGGGAGATTCTAAAATGGGGCTTCATGCACGTTTAATGTCGCAAGCGTTAAGAAAACTTACTGGCTCTATTAGCAAGACTAATTGTACGGTAATTTTCATTAATCAATTACGTGAAAAAATTGGCGTTATGTTTGGTAACCCAGAAACCACAACAGGTGGTAATGCACTAAAATTCTATGCTTCTGTTAGATTAGATATTCGTCGTTCTACCCAAATTAAAGATAGTAACGGTAGTGTTTTAGGAAATAAAACCAGAGTTAAAGTGGTTAAAAATAAAGTAGCTCCTCCATTTAAAATGGCAGAATTCGATATTATGTACGGAGAAGGCGTTAGTAAAGTTGGAGAAATACTAGATGTTGCCGTAGAGCTTGAAATTGTAAAGAAAAGTGGTTCTTGGTTTAGTTATGATGACACTAAATTAGGGCAAGGTAGAGATGCCGTAAAGTCCATAATAAAAGATAACCCCGAACTTTTTGAAGAACTCGAAGAGAAAATTAAAACCGCCATAAAAGGCTAAATAATTATAAAAATCCCGATTCTTCGGGATTTTTTGTTTTTCTACGCAACCTTTTAACCTCATTTGCATCTACAAATAGCAAACATGTATTTAAAAAGGAAATATTAATTGCTATGAAAAGATTAATTGTAATTTGCTTAACACTTGTATTATTTGCCTCCTGTAGTGTTGACGAGGGTACAAATTATAGTTTTGAGGTTTTAACAGTTGACAGTGTAGACATACCTAGTGAGTTTGAAATAGGGCAAACATATCCAATAACTGTTTCTTATTTTAGGCCTTCTACATGCCATACTTTTAAAGAATTTTATTATTTAAAAGAAAATAACATTCGTACTGTTGCCCCAATAAATATTGTATTCGAAGAAAACAATTGCAGCGACCTTGAAGATGTTTTGGTTGAAGAAACTTTTAATTTTATTGTAACCAGCAACGGTTCTTATATCTTTAAGTTTTGGCAAGGTGAAGATATTGATGGAGAAGACCAATACTTAACCATAGAGGTGCCAGTTGTAGATTAAAATTTAGTTATTAATTAATACGTGTTTAATTTGAGTTTAAATCAACTCATAGAAAAATGTAAAATTGATGATACTAAAGCACAAGGAGAACTATATAAACTCTTTTCGAGTAAGCTATTCTCTGTTTGCTTAAAGTATTCGCGTAATTATGCAGAAGCTGAAGATAATTTACAAGATGCTTTTTTAATTATTTTTAATAAAATAGAGCAATATAAAAGTAAAGGTTCTTTTGAAGGTTGGTTAAAGCGTATAACAATAAACACGGTGTTACAGCGATACAGAAACGAAAAAGTTTTTGATATTATAAATGAAAACACCATTGAAGATGTTGAAATAGAAGTTGATGAGAATGATATCTCTATCGATTATCTGTTACAAATAATTCAAGAATTACCAGATAGGTATAGATTGGTTTTTAACCTATATGTACTTGACGGGTATTCGCACAAAGAAATTGCCAATATGTTAAAAATAACTGTTGGCACATCAAAATCTAATTTAGCGCGTGCTAGACAGACTTTGAAACAAACTATTGAAAATTATAAAACGACACAAAGTTTACAATCCTTATAATGAGTGATAAAAAACATATAGATCGGTTATTTCAGGAAAGCTTTAAAGATTTTGAGGCGACACCCAGTGATGCTGTTTGGGAAAATATTGAAGCTGAACTTAACCAAAAAAAGAAAAAACGCAGAGTTATTCCTATATGGTGGCGCTACGCTGGTATTGCTGCTTTACTTTTATTATTATTAACTGTTGGTATTAATTTATTTATCAATGATGATGAAACACAAAAAAATCAAATAGTTGATACAGAAAACAACTCCATAAAATCGTCTGACGATAAAAATGAAGTGTTTGAAGAATTGAATAAAAACAAGGAAGTAATAACCAATAACAACTCTCAAAATAAAAATAATTCAAATGAAGTTGATGAAGCTATAGCTAATACTAAAACTGAAAACACTAAGGATGTATCTAAAGATAATATTGTAAACCAAAAGGAAACATTAATTACTGAAACTTCCAATTCTCAAAACAAAAACGAGAGTAAAATAAACAAGAATCTCCCATCCAACAATAAACCAAAAAATATAAATTCGGGTTTAAAAACTAAAACTGCAATTGCTGCAATTGCTGCAATTGCTGCAAATATAAAAGAAGAAGAAAATAATACTATCGAAAAAACTCAAACTAAAGATGCTGAGGCTTTAATTGATAAAAATAAAGCCTCTGAAATTTTAAATAATTCTTCAAATAATAAAACGGGAATTGCACAAAACAATTCTTATAAAGATGAAGTAAAAGACAACTTTAATGTTGAAAAAAACAAAGAAGATAATAGTTTAACTTTAGAAGAGGCTATTAATAAAGACAACGATATTATTGAAGAAGAGAAGCTAAATAGGTGGAGTATTGCTCCAAATGCTGCACCTGTTTACTTTAATACTTTAGGAGAGGGCTCTTCTATCGATCCTCAATTTAATAGCAACTCAAAAACAGGCGACTTAAATATGAGCTACGGTATTTCTGCTAGCTACGCTATAAACAAAAAGCTAAGTATTCGTTCTGGTATAAATAGAGTTAATTTAGGTTACAACACTAATAATGTTGTTGTATTTCAATCTGTAGGCCTTAGTAGTTCAAGTACTCTTCAAAACGTTAGTGTAGGGAACACTAGTTCTACTGCAGATGCGTTTTCTAACGGAAGCTCAGAAACTATATCTGTTATAAGCGGAGAAAATTTAACTAACAGTAGGGTTCCAAGCTCTTTAGCTACAAATACCTCGATTAACCAAGATTTAGGATATATTGAAGTGCCTCTTGAAATTCAGTATGCACTTTCAAACAGAAAATTTGGAGTTAATTTAATTGGTGGTTTTAGTTCATTCTTTTTGAGTGATAATAAAATATTTTCTGAAGCTAATGGCGGTGAAAGAATATTTTTAGGTGAAGCAACTAACATAAATAAAATAAGTTACAGTGCTAATTTTGGTTTGGGGCTAAATTATCAAATGTCTAAAAAAATAGACTTTAATTTAGAACCTATGTTTAAATATCAAATTAATACATTTAATAATACTTCTGGCGATTTTAGACCCTTCTTTATAGGTGTTTATACTGGTTTCGCTATTAAATTTTAGATTTTTGGTTAGATCTGGATACTGGTTTCCTTTAAGCTCGGAAATCAATATCAAAAAAAACTGCTCTTCCCCGAGAGCAGTTTTTTATTTGTTAAAAGCATTTGGGTTCTGTAATTAAACCATATTCAAATATTTATAAAATCTATTCCAATCTGATGGAATTTATCAACCTTGAGAGTTTTATTCATTAACAAAAGTACAGAATCTTCTTAAGCTTATGATTGTTATGAGCCAGAAAGTGGGATCTTTTTATTAATCATAATTTTTTATATCTCTAAATTATAGACAATTAACTTAACCTATTGTTTGGTTTCATAAATTATGGTTGGTAATTCTACATCATTACCATCTAAAGGATTTAACAACGATACTTGCCTAATAGTTATTTTATTATTTTGGGTTTCTGTATTATCAATTAAAAGGATATGTTTAGCTTTTTTAAGCAGCTTAATAGTTTTATCATAACCCATTTTTTGTATTTTCTCATTATTTAATATGATATTTTTATTTTTTCTCAAAAAGCTTTTATTTACTTTGAAGTAAAGCATGGGTTGATCGTAATACTGTTTATCGAAATCTTCATATTCTCCATAACTTAGTTTTATCGCATCGACTAAATTAAAATAAAAACTATACCAATAATGGTGTTTCTGAGTGTTTTCAGTATTATGCTTCCATTTTACTTTTTTAGTCTCTTGATTTTTATAATCCTCATATAAAACTATTATTACTTCTTGTTCTTCAAGATATTTTTTTTGAGAAAATGAACTAAAACTTATTAATAAAATTAATAAAACGAATATTTGATATTTCATAATTCACATTTAATCTAAACAGTTTTTTTCGAATGCTCTTTTTCCATATTCATCAGAATATCGTATATAATTTTCATACGCTGGTGAATTTTCTGGCAATATTTCCAAATGAAAAGCAGAACTATTATGCAAGCCCGCCATACTTAAATATTTATAAAACTCGTTCCAACTCCATGGTGTATCTTGTTTATAGCTTCCATCTGGATATGCAGCTGGGTTGTCTTCGTTAATGAAAAATTCATCTTCAGCTTGTGTTTGATGATGAAATGGAATTAAATCATCTTTAATATCTGCTAATATACCAGACATTGTAGGAATCATGAAATTAAACATAAATTCGTGTTGACCTTGAAGATGTGCACATTCTAAAAAGTATTCATTTAAAAGTTCTCCGAGTTCTTCATCTCCCATGTTCTCAAAAGGTGTACTTTGGTTACATCCATATTGTTTTACCATTAAATAAGCATGAATTGACTCGTGTAAAATGGTTTTAGCAACGGATATTGCTGAATTAAACTTTAATATATCTTCATTAATTAAAATTTCAATATTTGCACTTAAAATCTGTCCGTTAATTGGGTTTGTAATTAATGTACCTGGTATACAACGCCCATTATCACTTATAGTATCCGAAACTTTAAACGCTACATTCAAATTTTTACTTTCTCCAAAAGTGTCAATAAATAAGTTTTTAAATTTTGGCGACTGTGTAAGTTTATTATAAATACACATAAATTTTTGATTTTCTTCAACATTGCTCGTATCTATATTATCACAATTAGTTATATCACTCAAGTCTACATTAAAGGGTGAGGTTGTAGTATAATATGCATTAATTTCTTCATTAGAAGTCTCTTTACAATTGCTAATCTCTTTCTCATTAGATACCTTAATACAATTACCATTAATATCAGTTTCAGCATCTCCTTTGCAAGGTGTTAGAATTATTGTCTCAGTATTATTTGAACCATTGGTTTCCCCTACATCACCACCTGGTGTATTAGGATCTGTCTCTTCTTCTAAATCTACAGTAACACCTCCAGTAGGTTCATTAAGATCAAACTCTGTTTTAGGGCATTGTCCATATTCTACCTTAACAACATATTTTGCTCCACAAGCATGGCATTTTCCATTTGGGTTTGCCTCTGTTTTGCAATCTGCTGGGGAATGGTTATTATTTTTTTCACAAATCCAACCGCCGGAAATATCAGTTATACAACTACCATTAGAGCCTTTGCTTTGGATACCCTTATCAGTTAAATCATCAAGGGTAAATAAAACATTTTGCACAAGTTCTACATAGCCACTGTAGGGTAAGTTTGTATCTAATAACCACTTGGCTGTTGGAATATACTTGATGATTTTTGAAGAAATGTTATCTGTTGCTTTATCTTGAATAAATATTAAATTGTAAAACTCGTTAGTTGGTTGATCATCTGTTTTTAAGAGTTTTAATGTATAATGAACATAGTTCTGGTTTTCTACCATCATTACTAAATCTGTTCCTACTTCAAAATTATCAGTAGTAGTTTTGCTTTTATTAGAAATAGAGGATTTATTTTTGTTTTTAAAAGTGGTTATTGTTTTAGAGAATGTATTGTTTCTACCTATTTTATTCTGAAGATCATCAAAACTTATTTCAGTTACAGATTTATCACCTATGTTTTCTTGAATTATGGGGTTTTCATCTTTTTCACAATTAACTATTATTAATGAAACACTAAAGGTTAGAATAAATAATTTCAAATGATTTTTAAAGTAAAATTTCATGAATATAAATTATATGATAATTGTTTAAATAGCTTTTTTGCTATTGAGAAAGATATGCTTTGATGTAAATTTAATAAAAAAATTGGTATTTCCTACATTAATTGCAAGACAAATCTTCTTTTTGTATGAAAATAGGAAACATATTGCTAAAAACTATAAGAATTGTATAACTATCAAAAAAAACTGCTCTTCCCCGAGAGCAGTTTTTTATTTATTAAAAGCTTCTAATTGTTTTTTAATAATATCTCTTGCTTTATGATTCAAATTTCTTGTGTCCTCAATGGTTAAGTCTTTTGTAGATAGAAATTTATGGATTTTAGCTCGCATTTTACCTGGGCTGCCACTAAAAAAAGTATACGAAAAGCGCTTTTTATTATCTGCAAACGTTAAAGGAACGATAGGTATTTGATGGTTTATAGCTAAACGAAAAGCGCCGTCTTTAAATTCATCTAATTCAATATGTTCTTCAGGAACACCGCCTTCAGGAAAAATACAAATACTAACTCCAGTTTTTAATCGTTTTTGAGCTCTTAAAAAAACAGCTTGCCTACTTTTGGCAGAACTTCTGTCTACCAAAATACAAGTACGTTTATAAAAAAAACCAAAAAGTGGAATTTTAGCCAATTCCTTTTTACCAACAAAAACAAAAGGATTTTTAACCGAAACTAACATGAGCATTATATCTGCCATAGAAGTGTGGTTTGCTATAAACATGTAACTTTTATTTTTTTCTGGAGTTTGTTCTCTATCTATTTGATAATTAAACCCCATACCAATTAAAATAACTTTTGCCCAAACCCTAGCTATTTTAAAAAAATACGGATACCATGATTCTTTTAATATTGAAATTAATAGAATAGGAAACAAAATAAGTATAGGTAAACCCACAAGAATGTAAAACCAAACTCGATACAACACCCAAAATATATATTTAAAAGCCCTCATGAAACCCAAAAATACACAATTGTATTGAGCAATTCTATTAAAAAAATTACCTTTGCTTTTTATGTTTAACTGACAAAAAAGATTCCTGTCTACACGGGGAAAATTATGGCAAGAATACTAACCGGCATACAAAGTACGGGAACACCACATTTAGGAAACATATTAGGCGCTATTATGCCAGCTATAAAAATGGCAAATAACCCTAAAAACGATTCCTTTCTGTTTATAGCAAATCTTCATACTCTAACTCAAATAAAAGATGCTGAAGTATTGCGTTCCAACACCTATTCTACCGCAGCCACGTGGTTAGCATTTGGATTGGACATAGAAAAAACTGTTTTTTACAGACAAAGTGATATTCCTCAAGTAACCGAATTATCATGGTATTTAAGCTGCTTTTTTCCTTATCAGCGTCTAACATTAGCGCATAGTTTTAAAGATAAAGCCGATAGGTTAGAAGACGTAAATTCTGGCTTGTTTACTTACCCTATGCTAATGGCTGCAGACATTTTGTTGTACGATTCTGAAATAATCCCAGTTGGAAAAGACCAAGAACAGCATATTGAAATGACTCGCGATGTCGCCTCTCGTTTTCATGCAAAAGTTGGAGAAACCTTTGTTTTGCCAAAAGCTGAAGTGCAAAAAGACACCATGCTTATCCCCGGTACAGATGGTCAAAAAATGAGTAAAAGTAGAAATAATATTATCAATATTTTTTTAGATGACAAAAAACTACGCAAGCAAATAATGGGAATTAAAACTGATAGCACACCGCTTGAAGAACCTAAGGATTGGAGTACTTGTAACTGTTTTGCTATTTTTAATTTGTTAGCTAATGAGTCTCAAATTACAGAAATGAAAGCTAATTACGAAAATGGTGGCTACGGCTACGGACATGCAAAACAAGCCTTGTTTGAGTTAATTGTTGACACATTTTCTAATGAACGCGAACGCTATAATTATTACATGAATAATCTTCCTGAAATTGATAAAGCTTTAACTATTGGAGCTGAAAAAGCTAAATTAGTGGCCAATGAAGTTTTGGAGAGAGTTAGAAATAAGGTTGGGTATTAAACTATCTCAAACAACTTCCCTGGTAAAGGTCTTACAACGCCCTTTAATTCCATGGTTAATAAAATACTCGCAACTTTAAAAATAGGTAAATTGCAATTAATTGCAAGAACGTCTAGTTGTTGTTTTTCATTTTCTTTTAAGTAGTTGTAAATAAGCTTTTCTATAGGGTCTAATTCTACAAATAATTGCTTTTGAACGACAGGCTTTTCACTTTTCTCTAATTCCCAATTTAAAATATACGGCACATCCATTGGAGAGGTAAGCATATGTGCTCTTTGATGCTTTATAAGATTATTACATCCTACGCTTTGAATATCATTAATTCTACCCGGTAAAGCAAACACCTCTCTATCATAAGAATTTGCAATATCAGCAGTAACCAAACTACCACCTTTCTTGGCAGATTCTATAACAATGGTTGCCTCACTTATACCTGCTATAACTCTATTTCGTTTTAAAAAATTTTTCCGGTCTATCTTATCCGTACTCCAAAAATCAGTTAAAAAACCACCATTTTTTTCTACATCAGCCATGTATCTTTTATGTACTTTTGGGTAAATTGTATTTAAACCATGAGCTAAACACCCTATGGTTTGTAGATTATTTTTTATTGCCGCTTTGTGTGCTGTAATATCTGTACCATAAGCAAATCCTGAAACTATTATAGGGTTATATGCCGATAAGGTTTCAACTAGCGATTCGCAAAAAGCAATACCGTTACTAGTAATCTTTCTAGCGCCAACAATACTAATTATAGGCTTGTTTTCTAAATTTATAGTACCCGATTGAAACAATAAAATAGGTCCATCAATACAATGTTTTAATCTTTCAGGATAATTTTCGTCCTTAAAATAACTCACTTTCAAATGATTTTTCTTTATAAAATCAATCTCATTTTCTGCTTCATTTAAAAAATTTTTTTGGTTTAATCCGTTTAACAGAAATGTTCCAATACCATCAATTTTAAGTAGATTTTGCCTTTTTTCTTTAAAAATAGCTTCTGCAGAACCGCAATGAGAAATCAACTTTTTAGCAGTAATATCTCCAATTTTAGGAGCATGATGTAAAGCTAAGGTGTAAAGCAGGTCATTTTCTGTCATCGTATCTATTTCATTTTAAAGCTACAAGAAAAGAATTTTTATACTGTTAATAAATAGTTCTTCTTAAATTTTATCCAGAAGCAGATTTTTTTAACTTTGTTTTCATGCAACTAGAAACCTACATAAGCGACTTATTGTACAGATATGAATGTGTTACCATTCCAGACTTTGGAGCATTTTTAACACAATCTGCATCTGCAAGAATAGAAGAAACATCAAACGCATTTTATCCGCCAAAAAAAGTTTTATCTTTTAATGAGCAAATTCAAAAAAATGATGGTTTATTGGCAAATTATATTGCTGATGTTGAAAAAATTCCTTTCGAAATTGCAACTAAAAAAATTGAAAAGCGTGTTAAAATATTAAAAGCATATTTAACCCAAGGTGAAACCCTAACGTTTAATAACATTGGTGAAATTGCGTTTAATCCTGAAGGTAAAATTATGTTCGAGCCTTCGTATCACTTAAACTATTTAACGGATGCTTTTGGCTTATCACAGTTTGTATCGCCTTCTATAAATAGAGAGGTATACAAAGAAGACGTTGAGAACATAGAAAAGGTAGTTCCAATTACCGTAACTCCTGAAAAACGCAAATCGAGACCTTATTTTAAATATGCGGCAGTAGCATTAATCGCTCTGACGCTTGGAGGCTTAACGGCTTCAAATTATTATGTTGGTCAGATTGAAAAACATAATCAATTAGCGCAAGAAAAAGCCACACAACAACTTGATAATAAAATACAACAAGCCACTTTTAATTTAAACCCTCTGCCAGCAATTACATTAAATGTAACAAAACAATCTGGTAATTATCATATTGTAGCAGGTGCCTTTAGAATTGAAGAAAACTGTGATAAAAAAATAAAAGAATTAAAAGCTAATGGTTTTAATGCTCGAAAACTTGGGATTAATAAATATGGGTTACACGAAGTTGTTTATGGTAGTTATGAAACTGGAAAAGAAGCTTTAGAAGCTGTACGTGAAATTCGAAAAACACACAATAAAGATGCTTGGCTAAAAGTTGATTCAAAAAGTAACAATTTAAAGTCATCACCTGAAACACCTTACGTTGCTAACACAACTGACTCACAAATCATAACACCGGAAGTTAAGCAACCTATAGATGCTACTACATCTGAAGAATACTCTAAAGGTCCAAATATTATTAAAATCATAAAAGATATTAAAGGTGTTGAAAGCGGTTTTTATCTAATTTTTGATGTTTGTAAAGACACCCAAAAAAGAGATGATTTCCTAACAAAATTAAGAGCTACAGAAAATCAAGACATAGATTTTTTCTTTGATTCTGAAAGCAGTAACTATTTTATTTACAACCAAAAGTATGATACTTTGGAAGCTGCCACCAAGGCTTTAAAGTCGAATGAAACTAGCCCGTTATACAATAATATGTTCTTGGTTAAAGTAAATTAAGTACGCTTAATACAATCAATATTAAATTATCAATTTAATGTATTCTTTTCCCTTTATTGATTTCTAAAAGTAATAACTTTGCATCATTGTTAAAACCTTAAAATGAAAGCAAAGACTCCTGAACAATCTAAAACTACGATGACAGATATGGTTTTGCCTAGTGAAACCAATCCACTAAACAATTTATTTGGTGGAGAGCTATTAGCGCGAATGGATCGTGCTGCAAGTATATCTGCAAGACGGCATAGCAGACGTATTGTTGTAACTGCTTCAGTTAACCATGTGGCTTTTAATCGTGCCGTCCCGCTTGGAAGTGTTGTAACTGTTGAAGCTAAAGTGTCTCGCGCCTTTAATACTTCCATGGAAATTTATATTGACGTTTGGATGGAAGACAGAGAGTCTGGAGCAAGAACAAAAGCAAATGAAGCCATATATACGTTTGTAGCTGTAGATGAAACTGGAAGGCCAGTAAAAGTTCCTGAAGTTATTGCTGAAACCGAACTTGAAAAAGAACGTTTTGACGCTGCTTTACGTAGAAAACAATTAAGTCTTTTATTAGCTGGCAAAATAAAACCGGACGATGCTTCAGAGTTAAAAGCCTTATTTGATTAAACCTTTTTTCGCTACAAAAGTCTTATAGTAAACCCAAATTGAAACACTATGAGAACTTTTGTTATTTTAATTTCAGCTTTTTGTATGATTAGTTTATCTTCCTGTGCCACAAGGGTAGTTACAAGATCAACTAATGCAACTCTTATAAAAACAGCTCCAAGACATTATAAAATTGTAACTGTAAAAGGTAAACGCTATTATTTCTGGAACGGAAACCATTACAGAAAAACTCGTAAAGGTTTCGTTATTACAAGAGTATAAGTTTTCAAATATGTGACATTAAAACGAACTGATGTCACATTTTATATATCCAGTTAGCAGGGTTTTGAGTTGCGTTTTCCTTAAATATGCTGAAACTTAAAATTGTTTCACCATTAGTAGCGTTTGTAAACACTTCGCCAAGGTCTTGTTTGGTGGTAACTTTATCTCCTTTTTTTACGTAAACTTTACTGAGGTTTTTATAGGCAGTAAAATAGTTTCCATGTTGCACCATAACTACTGTATTTGCATTCTTTATAGCTATTACGGCTGTTACTTCTCCGTTGAAAACGGCTTTAACTTTAGCACCTTTTTCTGTAGCAATACGGACACCATTGTTCCTGATTATTAAACTTTTATTTATAGGGTGTGGTTGTTTACCATAGCGCAATGTAACTCGACCTTTTTCAACAGGCCAGTCTAATTTACCTTTATTGGATTCAAAATTCTTTGCCAACGATCTACCTGCTGGAGTTAAGGCAAATGTTTTTGAACTTGAAGAATTACCTGCTTTCTTGTTTGAAGCAGCTATAGCAGACTTAATAATTTTATCTATTTCTCTATCAATTCTATCAGCCTCGCGTTGCTTTTTTCTAATTTGAGCTGTGTATTTACTCAAATTACTCTTAATAGATTTCATCAAAGTTTCATGCTCTCTGCGTTCTGATTCTAATGATTTTTGAACCACTCTATTTTCAGTTACAAGCTTATTCTTATCTTCTTTTTGCTTCGCTAAATTGATATTGATTTCTTGTAATTCAAGCGTCTTTGCCTTTATAGTTTCTCCTTGTTTTTTCTGATGATCGGAATATTGTTTTATATATTGAAGTCTCTTATAAGCTTGCTTAAAATCGTTTGAAGACAGTAAAAACATAATTCTACTTTGCTCATTTTTACTCTTATAAGACTTAACAACCATTGCTGCATAATCTTCCTTAAGTTGTTTTAGTTCTTCTCTTAAACTGGTTATATTCCTTTGATTATTACTTATCTCTCGACTTAAAAAATTTGCTTGCTGATTTGTTACTTTTATCAAATTACGCAATACATTAATCTTATAATTAAAATCTTCAATTAAAGATAATTGAGAACGTTCTTTAGATTTATTTTCAGCTCGTAGTTCATTAATTTTTTGAATTTCTCTACGCAATTCTTGTCTACGAGTTTCTAATTCTTTTTGTTTATTGTTTTGAGAAAAACCATTTAGGCTACATAACAAAAAGCTAAGCAGAAAAAGTATTTTATATGAAAATTTAACTGAAGGCATTAAAGTTCAATTTTATCAAAACCAGAGGGTATTTTAAACGGAAATCTTAGGTCTTCATTAAGAGAAACATTTTTAAATTCAAGATCTATAGCAACCTCGTCATTTGCTTCTACAGCTATTACCCTTATTTTTTCTGGAATGGTTTGCTTCTCTACTTTTTGATGTGTTAAATAATCTATTTGTAAATGTTTAAACTCTTTAGGTTGTGATATTTGTTGAGATTTTACTTTAAAATAAGACGGGTCTAAAAGAAAGAAAATCTCAAATAATTCTCTTTGCTTTTTTGGTTGAAGCACATAAGTACTGTCAAGAACAGAGGCTTTGTAAGGTTCTTTATTTAAATTATAAATGGCCTCACCTAATAATAAATTTTGAACTTTTTCAAAATCTAACTCAGTTCCTAATAAGTTACTTAAGTATGAAAAATCACCCTCAAAATAGGTATTATCTAATTTATTATAGAAACTTACTTTTTCAGGAGTAACTAATGCTCTTATCACCGAAAATGTTGCACTTATCCATAGCTTTTCATCTTTTTTAGCTCTAAAACTTACTGAATGTGTTTGCGAATTTCCTTTTTGATTATATGTTATTTTAAGCTTTGACTGTAACGTTTTAAAATCTGGCGCTTGTTTAATATTTTCTTTTATAAGTTGCCTAGTAGATAAACTATAATTTGCTTGACCGCCGCTAACAGTTTTTGATGATTTACAATTAAAAATAGTAAGCATTAATAAACCTAATATAATATGTGTATATCTTATCATTAATTTGGGGGTTGTATTTGTTTTGCTTTATCACTAAACGCTTTTGCTTTAGCTGTATTGTTTAACAGTGTGTAAGCTTTACTTAATTGTTTGTAAAAATCGGCTTCCATTTCAGTGTCGTCAATAATATAGTCCACTCCTATTTCTAACGATTCAATCGCGTCATCTGGCTTGTTCAATTGATTTAGTGCGACTCCATTAATTAAATAAAGTATGGGTTGCGACGGATATTTTTCTAATGCTTCCATACTTTTTTGTGAAGCCTCTTCATACTGTTGCAAATCTATTTCAAGCAAAAGAATGTTTCGTAAAACACCAAAGTTATTTGAATCTTGTTTTAAGGCATCTTGAAAATACTTCAAAGCTTTTGGCTTATCATTTTTTGATAAGTAGTATTCTCCTAATTCGCTTAACGATTTTTCATTGTTGCTGCCACTAACCATGTTTGTAGCTTCAACCAAATCTGATTCATACTCTGGATTATTCTTTACAAAATTTACAAAATCTGATAATACTTTAAGTTTTGCTTCAGGTTTTATTTTAGTGCTCTTAACCACTATTTTCATAGATTCGATAGCTTTTTCAGCTTCATTATCATCTAAATAGAACTTATAAAGAGCTAAATGAACAACTTGAGAATTTGGGTTTATCTTTAATAGCTCTTTTGCAGTTTCAAAGGCTTTATCTTTTTCATTGTTTTCACTATAACGGAAAATTAATGCTAAATAATTTGACTCTTTATTAGGGTTATTTTCAACGCGCTTTTCTAGGTTTTCTATTTGATCTTCTTTTCTGCCTGAAGCTTCATAAATACGATTTCTTAAAATATCTCTAGAAATTGAAATACCAAGTTCGTTATCCAATGCGTCTAAAATTTCTAAAGCATCATCATATTTTTTAGTTTTTAAATACAGTGATGCTAAATCCTCCTTATAATCTGGGTGATATTTAACAAGTTGCTTTACCGTTTTTATAGCTTTATCGTAATCATTTTGCGAGGCATAGAATCCGTAAAGTTCGTCCAAAAACCACTCGTTATTGGGCTCTAAACTTACTGCCTTTTTTAAAGCATCCTCAGCAGCTCCAAAATTTTTGAGCTTACTGTAATTTTTTCCTAACTCGAAATATAAAACAGGTACTTCTTTATCTAAAGCTATGCATTTTAAAAGGGCTTCTACAGAGCGATCGTAGTTTTCTATACCTTTTTGTTTTAAAGCTTCATAAAACAGTTCTTGAAATTCATCTTCAAAATTTCCAAGATCGTCATCTGGTTTTTTATTAAAATCTACTTGAGCATAATTTACCTGAGGGAATAATAATACTCCCAAAAGAAAAAACACTATGTAGATTTTATTTTTCATGAAACAATTTTCAAGCTTTATTCCAAAACAGAATAATCGCCTATACTTATACTACTAAAATTTCCATCATATTTTACATGATTTCCAATCATAGCGTTATCTAAATTAGCATTTTTAATGCTTGTATTAGTCTGAATTAAGCTATTTTTAACGGTTGAGTTTTCAATAATCGTATCGTTCCCTATGGAAACAAAAGGACCAATTGTTGCGTTTTTGAGTACAACATTTTCTCCAATAAAGCAAGGTTCGATAATATTTGAATTTTCCAATTTAGCAGATGACGCTACTAATTGTTCTTCTCCATCTGCTTTTATAAAACCTAACATGCGTTGATTGGTTTCTATGGTTATGGCTTTATTGCCACAATCCATCCATTCGTCAACAGTTCCCGTTTTAAAAACTTTACCTTCTGCCATCATCCGTTTAATACCATCATTAATTTGGTATTCACCTCCATTCATAATATTTTCATCAAGAATTTCTTGTAGTTTTTCTTTTAAAACAGCTACATTCTTAAAGTAGTAAATTCCTATTACAGCTTGGTCACTTACAAATGTTTCTGGCTTTTCTACTAGCTCTACTATTTCATGGTTTGTATTTAACTTTACTACGCCGTAAGCTTCAGGATTGTCAACTCGTTTTGTCCAAATTACACTATCTGCAGCTGGATCTAAATCAAATTCTGCTCTAATCAAAGTGTCTGCATAAGCAATTACTGCCGGTCCAGATAAAGATGGTTTTGCACACATAATAGCATGCCCAGTTCCTAATGGTTTGTCTTGTCTATAAATAGATGCTTTTGCTCCTAAGTCTTGTGCTAGTTTTTCTAAACTATTAATAACATCGTCTCCAAACCAGGCCGGATCTCCTAAAACAAAGGCTATCTCTTCAATAGGTTGCTTTAACACTTTAGCAATATCTTTTACCAAACGATGCACAATAGGTTCGCCTGCAACTGGAATTAATGGCTTTGGAACTGTTAAACTATGTGGGCGTAATCGAGAACCTCGACCAGCCATAGGCACTATTATTTTCATTCTGTAATGTTAATTCGTTTATATATTTATTTAGTACCCGTACTTCCAAAACCACCTTCTCCTCTATCTGTTTCAGAAAGTTCTTCAACTTGAGCCCATTCAGCACGTTCGTGTTTTGCAATTACTAATTGTGCAATACGCTCACCATTATTTATAGTAAATTCTTCGTTTGAAAGGTTTACTAAAATAACACCTATTTCGCCTCTGTAATCAGCATCAATAGTCCCTGGAGCATTAAGAACTGTAATCCCTTTTTTGGCCGCAAGACCACTTCTTGGGCGCACTTGCGCTTCAATTCCCACAGGAAGCTCAATAAATAATCCTGTGCCAACTACGGTACGCTCTAAAGGTTTTAACATTCTAGATTCTGTTAAACTTGCTCGCAAATCCATACCTGCGGAAGCAGCAGTTTCATAATGCGGTAAATCATGTCTCGATTTGTTTATTATTTTAATTTGCATGTTTTATTTCTAATTTGAAATTCTACTTCTTTTTTAAAATTAGCCTTAATTCCTTTCGCTCTAAAAAAGTAATTATAGCAATAAAGAGCAACAAAAATAATGTTCCTAATAACATATTTCTATCTAAATGGTAATAAGTTATGAAACTAAATGCCGTACTTATTAAAAGATAAATTGTTATTCGACTTACATCATAAGGTACAGGATAATACTTTCTTCCTAATCCATAAGAAATTAACATCATGAATCCATAAGCCAATAATGTTGCATAAGCGCAAGCCATAAAGCCAAGTTTTGGAATGAATAGAACATTAAATCCAATGGTAATTGCCGCTCCAATCATAGAAATATACATTCCAAAACGTGTGCGATCTGTAAGTTTATACCAAATAGAAAGGTTGTGGTAAATACCCAAACAAAGATTTGCTAATAGTACAATTGGTACAATATCTAATGCTAATAAATAACTTTCCTTTTTGATGAAAATAGGCCTAAGTAAATCGATGTAAATAACAACAATCATTAAACCTAAAGTCCCAACAATTGTAAAATATTTTAAAATAGTCGCATAGGTTTGGGTTGCATTTTCTTTATCTGAATGATTGAAGAAAAACGGTTCTGCTCCCATCCGGAAGGCTTGAATAAACAACGTCATAAAAACTGCTAATTTATAACAGGCACTGTATGCTCCATTTATAAATTCTCCCTCTATTTGCGGTAACAACCATTTATCTAGGTTTTCATTAATTACAAAAGCTAAACCTGCAATCATAATTGGCCAACCGTAGTTTAAAAGTTGTTTTAGAACTTGAGATTCAAAGTTTAACTTCGATTTAAAGAAATATGGTAACACTAAAATTAAAACAACTGCACTGGCTAAAAGATTTGCAATAAAGATGTATTCTACGTTATTTTCAACATTAAATAAAGACCTTAATGCTGCTGAACCGTAAACCGTAGACAGTAATAGTATATTTAAAAGCACTATAATGAGTACATTAATTAATTTAATTAATGCAAATTTTATTGGTCTGCCCGTTACTCTTAAATAAGCAAACGGAATAACAATTAAAGTGTCTATAAGTGTTATTCCAACTAATAAAGAATAAAAATCTGTATTAATTCGTAAAGCCACTGAAATTGGATCTCTAAATAAAAATAATAACATTCCAAAAAGAAAAGTGCTTACTACTATAGCTATAATTGCAGTAGATAAAACACTGTCTTTATCTTTACTTTTGCTAAAAAACCTAAAGAATGATGTTTCCATACCATAGGTTAAAATAACATTGAAAAAGGCAGCAACTACGTAAAATTCAGTGTTTTCTGAATAACCTTCATTAGGAAGTACATCGGTATGTAATCGAACTAAAAGAAAATTAATAAGTCTAGGCAATACAATGGCTAAACCATAGATAAAAGTGTCTTTAAAAAAAGTTTTTAGTACGCCCAAAAGTTGTGAATTGTTCTGCTAAAAATACGTTTTTAGCTAACGTAAACCAAAGATAAGTTATTACTAATTCCAAGACATTTATTGATGGTTCACAGATTTTTTCTTTACTATATTTTTAATTTTAAAATATTTCACTTTTTCTTTATAAGAATAACTAATTATGCATTCATTCTCTTCAAGGTTAAATGATGATTGTCTGGAAAATTCAGGGAATTTATTCCCATATTCTGCATAGGGTTCGTTACTCATTATAATATCCTTTTTTTGATTACTAAATGATTTAAAACGCCCAACAAAAAGGTTGTTACTTTTTTGTTCTAGCTTAACTTGTTTATTCTTAAAATAAATACTGTCTAAAACTATATTATTTGAATTTGATAATATGGGAATAAAAATATTGAAGCCAGAATCACCCCTATTTTCCTCAGAAACCCAGTCTTGATAATAAATCTCTCCAATATTTATTGGTGTTCTTTTTTCTGTTTTTTGCGTGCTAGCACAACTTGAAAAACTTACTACTATAGAAAATATTACTATTATTTCTAAACCTCTTCTTAATGCTTTCATTTTAACTTATTTGAGTTTATAGTATATTCCCAAATTTAATGCCAAATAAAGCTTACTTGTTAAGTTCCTTTAATGCATGTAACTCTTTTAAGATTTGTTTTCTGATAAAAAAGATAAAAAACAATAAGACAGCTATTCCTGATACCTGGATGTAAGTATAAAATCCTTTTGATAACGCATCCTCAAAAAAGGGCATTAATATAATAAAGCCAACAATATAAAATATCACAATAATTGGTGTGAAAATATAATGTGTTCTAACACGCTTTTTATAATAATTGGCTAAACTTTTTTTGAATTCTGAAGACACAATAGTTACTTTTATTTGCTTTAACCTCTTAACACTTATATATTCAATAACCATTCTCGCCAATAAAGATCCAACCATTAAAAATAGAGCTGAGGTTACCAAAATGTTATTATATGCAGAAATATAGAAAAAGAAAACTATTAATATTAAAGCTGTAAAACCTAATATAATATTGGTGATTTGTTGTTTGTTTTTTATGGAATTTACCTTTTTTATAATTGATTTAGCTCCTTCTTTTGGTGTTTCTAATTCTGGCTGGTTATCCCATTGCGATTTTAATTCTTCAAATGTTTTCATTTTGTAACGCATTTTGTTAATTCATTTTTAATTCTGTGAATTCTTACTCGTATTACTTCATGTGTAAACCCCATAACTTCAGCAATTTCTTTTTGGGGCAACCCCTCTAATTCTAATAGTATAATACTTTTATTGTCTTTGTTTAACTTGTTTATACAGCAATATAATTGACTTATTTGTAGTTCATTATTTTCTTGCTCTTCCTCTAAATCAATCTTATTTTCTAGGTTAATTAATTCGTTTGTCATATAACCCATTTTTCCTTTTTTGAAGCTAGATAGACACGTATTAACCGTTATTCTATAAATCCATGTAGACAAACTTGACTCTTTCCTGAAAGTGTGTAAATTTTCCCAAACTTTAATAAAAACATCCTGTGCTAACTCTTTGGCAAGCATTGAGTCTCCATTAACATACCCTAAACAAAGGCGAATTACTTTTGGGTAATTTGTTTTATATATTTCATCAAACTTAGATTCTAAATTCTTCATTTGTTTAATCTAATTCGGCTTTAATTGTATTTAAAAACCATTCTGGTTGATCATACATAATAAAATGTGCAGAATCATCAGCGTATTTTATAATATAATCCTTGAGATTCTTATACTGTTTTTCAAAATTCACCTTTACGTTCTCTTTCCCGTATGGTTGGGTTGCAGCTAATATAGAAACAGAAGTTGTTATTCTTGAAATGTCTTCTCTTAAATCTAGCTTAAGCAAATCTGTATAACCGTGTACATAGGTTTCTCTATCGGCTTCGATTATCCATTTTTTAATTGTTGCTTGTTTCTTTTTATTTAAAGACATTCCTGATGCAAACTGATTAGCCATTTTTTCGAAATCTTTAGCATTCATTTGTAATATCTGATTGCTGTAAGGATTATCATAAGATATATTGTCGCTATTAAAATTAGGCATCATTAAAGCTCCTATTGAAGGTAAAGCATCTACAACAATAATTTTTTTAAGCTTACTTTTATCTTCACTTGCAAGCCATAATGCTAATGTCCCCCCTAAACTATGTCCAATTATTGTAACATTTTTTAGGTTTTTTGAAGAAATATAAGCTTCTATCCTTTCTTTAATTTTAGGTAACCAAGGTTTTCCTATTGGTGCAACTTTTCCAAAACCAGCAAAAGTAAAAACATGACATTCATTTGTTTTTGATAATTCGTTTACAACGTCTTTCCAGACTTCTCCTGTACAGGTAAAACCAGGAAATAATAATACTGGTTCACCATTTCCAATAATCTCTACTTGAAATGCGTTCTCTTGAGCCACAAGTGGATATGCAGAAAGGATTAATACTATTAGTGCTAACTTTTTAATTAATTTCATAACACTTAATTTATTTGATTCATCCTTTAGATATAAAATCAATAAAATGTTACATGACATTTAAAAAAATAAAAAAGCCTCACTTTCCAGTGAGGCTAAATATTATTATAATAAGCTCTTTTTATCCAGAGCTTTTTAAACTATACTTATTGTTAATTGTTTAATGCTTCAGCTCCACCAACTATCTCAAGGATTTCGTTAGTAATAGCTGCCTGACGTGCTTTGTTATAAGTTAATTTAAGTTGGTCTCTTAATTCAGTAGCATTATCAGTTGCTTTATGCATTGCTGTCATACGAGCTCCGTGCTCTGAAGCAAAAGAATCTCTAATACCTTTGTATAATTGTGTTTTTAAAGACTTTGGTATTAATTGCTCAACAATCTCAACTTTAGATGGTTCAAAAATGTAATCGGTATTAATATTAGCTTCTCCCTCAACTGGAACAATTGGTAAAAACTGTTCTGTAGTTACTATTTGAGTAGCTGCATTTTTAAACCTATTATAAATAATCTCAATTTTATCAAACTCGCCATCAACAAACTTATCCATTAACATTTGAGCAATTACTGCAACATTATCGAATGTTAACTCATCAAAAACAGCACTTTCGTTAGCAATAACTTTATTGGTTTTCTTAAAAGCATCGTTAGCTTTTTTACCAATTGCTAAGTAAGAAACGTTTTGATTTGCGTAAGTCTCGGCAGTTAACCTAGTTACTTCTTTGATAATGTTAGAATTAAAAGCACCTGCCAAACCTCTGTTTGATGTAATGGCTACAATTAATACATTTTTAACTTCGCGTTGTGTTGAATATTTACTTCCAGAATCTGCATCTAATGTGGCACTTAAACTTTGTAAAAGCTCAGTTAACTTATCTGCATAAGGGCGCATTGCCGTAATAGCATCTTGTGCTTTCTTTAACTTTGCAGCAGATACCATTTTCATGGCACTGGTAATCTGCATCGTTGAAGATACTGATGATATTCTGTTACGTATTTCTTTTAAGTTTGCCATTCTTTATTTTTATAAAGACTCTTCGACTAAGCTAAGAGTGACATTAATTTTAAATTTTGACCTTTCTAAGCTCTATATTTTCCTGATAAATCTTTAGCTACAGCTGTTAGTGTATCTGTAACCTCATCAGTTAATTTACCTGCTTTTAATGTATTTAATACATCAACATGTTTTGCTTTTAAGAATTCTAAATAATCTCTTTCAAATTCTTTTACTTTCTCAACAGGAACATCTCTTAATAAGTTTTTAGAACCTGCGTAGATAATAGCAACTTGATCTTCAACAGTAAATGGATCGTTTTGAGCTTGTTTTAAAATCTCAACATTACGCTTACCTTTTTCAATTACGTTTAAAGTAGATGCATCTAAATCAGATCCAAACTTAGCAAATGCTTCTAATTCACGAAATTGTGCTTGGTCTAATTTTAATGTACCTGCAACTTTTTTCATAGATTTAATCTGAGCGTTACCACCAACACGAGACACCGAGATACCTACGTTAATTGCTGGACGAACACCAGAGTTAAATAAATCTCCATCTAAGAAAATTTGTCCGTCAGTAATAGAAATTACGTTTGTTGGAATATATGCAGAAACATCACCTGCTTGAGTTTCAATAATTGGTAAAGCTGTTAAAGAACCTCCACCTTTCACTAATGGTTTTAATGAATCTGGTAAATCGTTCATATCCTTAGCAATATCATCATCATTGATAACTTTTGCAGAACGCTCTAATAAACGAGAGTGTAAGTAGAAAACGTCACCAGGATACGCTTCACGTCCTGGAGGACGACGTAATAACAAAGATACCTCACGGTAAGCTACCGCTTGTTTAGATAAATCATCATAAATGATTAAAGCTGGACGACCAGTATCTCTAAAATACTCACCAATTGCAGCACCCGCCATTGGCGCGTATACTTGCATTGGAGCAGGATCGGATGCATTTGCAGCTACTATTGTTGTGTAGGCTAATGCTCCTTTTTCTTCTAATACTTTAGCAATGTTTGCTACGGTAGATGCTTTTTGACCTACAGCAACATATATACAATATACAGGCTCACCTGCATCGTAAAATTCCTTTTGATTTAAGATGGTATCAATACAAACTGTTGTTTTACCAGTTTGACGGTCACCAATAACCAACTCACGTTGACCACGACCTACAGGAATCATCGCATCGATAGATTTAATACCTGTTTGTAACGGCTCAGTTACTGGCTCACGGAAGATAACTCCTGGCGCTTTACGCTCAAGTGGCATTTCGTAAGTTTTACCAGAAATAGCACCTTTTCCATCTATTGGATTTCCTAAAGTATCTACAACACGTCCAACAATACCTTCTCCAACATTAATGGAAGCAATACGTCCTGTACGTTTTACTGTAGATCCTTCACTAACTCCTACTGATGCCCCTAACAATACGATACCAACATTGTCTTCTTCAAGGTTAAGTACAATACCTTCTAAACCGCCATCGAATTCTACTAACTCACCATATTGTGCATTAGCTAATCCGTAAGCACGTACAATACCATCACCTACTGTTAATACTGTTCCAACCTCATCTAATGAAGCGCTAGCCTCAAAACCTGATAATTGTTTTTTTAAGATTGCTGATATTTCAGCTGGTTTTACTTCTGCCATCTTATTATTTATTTAGATATAAAATATCTTAGTTTAATGTAAATTCTCTTTTTAATTTGCTTAATTGATTTGCAATACTCGCATTGTATTGAACATCGCCAATACGTAAAATAAAGCCTCCAATAATACTTTCGTCAATAATATTTTCAACTTCAATATCGTTACCTGTAAGCTCTTTTGCTTTTGCTAAAACTTGCTTTTTTAAATCGGCACTTAGTGCTACTGCAGTTGTAACTGTAGCTAATTGAATACCTTTAGATTCGTCATACAATTGATTGTACTTAGAAGCAACATGAACTAAAATATCAAGTCTATTATTACTAATTAAGGTATCGACTAAATTTAAAGTTGCCTTATTAGCCTTCTTAAAAACCTCTAATATTATAGATTTCTTTACTGTTGAAGTTATTACAGGGCTTTGAAGCACATCTCTTAATTCTTCATTTTCAGCAATGGTACTTGCAATAAGCTTCATGTCTTCATTTATTGCACTTGCTTCTTTATCGTTTGAAGCTAAGCTTAAAACTGCTTTAGCATATCGTATTGCTGCTCTTGCTCCTGCCATGTTTATTAGTTTAATTTAGCTTCACCTAACATAGACTCTACCAACTTAACTTGTTTGTCTTTATTAGCTAATTCTCCTCTAACTACTTTTTCTGCTATATCAATTGATAAACCTGCTACTTGACTTTTAAGGTCTGCCATAGCTGCTTTCTTTTCACTTTCAATAGCATCCTGAGCTTGCTTAATCATTTTATTAGCTTGCTCTTGAGCTTCTCCTTTTGCATCTTCTATCATTTTGTTTTTGATATCACGTGCTTCCTTCAACATCGTTTCGCGTTCTGCTCTAGCCTCTTTTAATAGCTTTTGATTATCTGCTTGAAGGTTTTGCATTTCTAACTTTGCTTTTTCAGCAGATTCTAATGCATTTTTAATACCTTCTTCTCTATCGTTTACTGAATTTAGAATTGGCTTCCAAGCAAATTTTCTTAATAAGAATAGTAATGCTAAAAATAATACTGTTTGCCAAAAAAATAATCCAATCGAAAACTCTTCTAATAATTTTTCCATAATGTATTTACTCTATTATGTTTTTTAATTTTTAAATCAAAGTAATCTTGTAACCAACCGTTACAAGATTACTTCTAAAGTGTTTGGTTTAAACTGCAAATAATGCAGCAAACCCAATACCTTCAATTAATGCAGCTGCGATAAGCATAGCAGTTTGAATCTTTCCGTATGATTCTGGTTGACGAGCGATAGCTTCCATAGCTGAACCACCAATTTTACCAATACCAATACCTACTCCAATTACTACTAAACCTGCACCTACCATTACTGGAATTTCCATAATAAATATATTTAAAAATTAAACATTCAAATTAAATGCACTAGTGTGCTTGAGCTTCTTCATGATGGTCATGCTCTTCTGCGGCAAAACCAAAATAAAGTGCTGATAACATTGTAAAAATATATGCTTGTAACAATGCTACTAAAAGCTCAATTAAAGAAATTGCAAAGGCAAGACCAAATGATAACGGACTTCCTAACCAACTCTTAAATAAAAACATTAAACCAATTAAACTCATTAATACAATATGCCCTGCTTTAATATTTGCATACAAACGAATTAATAATGAAAAAGGCTTAATAAAAATACCTAACACCTCAATTGGTATTAGTATAATGTATAATGGAATTTTAGCTATCCAAGGCATTGAGTCTCCTAATGGATCGAATATATGCTTCCAATAATCTTTTGTTCCTGTGAAATTTGTTATTAAAAATGTAATTAATGCTAAAGCAACCGTTACAGATATACTATTGGTTACATTTACACCTAATGGCGTTAATCCTAACATGTTAATAAACCATACAAAAAAGAATACCGTTAATAAATATGGCATGTATTTTTTGTATTTCTTTTCACCAATATTAGGAATTGCAATATCATCTCTAATATACATAACAATAGGCTCGAAGAATCTTCCAACCCCTTTTGCAATTCCGTTATTATTTGCATAAGATTTAGCTAATCCTCTGAATAAGAAAAACATTAAAACACTAACTAAGAAAATTACAAAAACATTTTTAGTAATTGAAAAATCTAAAGGCTTTGCATTAGTTGCATGATGATGCTCATCTTCTATTATTTCACCATTAGGACCATCTACCTTGTATATTTTTGCGTGATGTTGTTTATAATAATTACCATCAACCTCTGCAACAGTTTCTCCATGATGAAATTTTGATGATGAAAACACCTTTAATCCATTATCCCATAAAATAACAGGTAAAGGAAAACCAACATATACATGCTCGCCGTTTTCTTTTGTATAAGAAGTTAAACTAAAGTCGTAAGAATCTTGTAAGTGATGTTGAATGTATTCTTTTATCTCTGTTTTTTTGTCCTTTCCAGAGTCACCATGTTGGTCGCTATCTTTTGCGTAAGAAAAGAACGTTATAAAAAGTAAGAGTAATGTAATCGGCTTAAAAGCTATTTTTCTATGCATATCACTTAAATAATAGTGGCTTAAAAATCGGTGCAAAGGTATGTTTTTATCTCAAAAACAAAAACTATTTTGCCTTTTATTTTATGATATGTTTTACAACTAATTAGGGGTTAGTTTCATCTATACTATTTAACCATTTGCTAAGGCTTATTGTTTCTAATATTAAGCCTGTTACATAAGGTACAAAAAAAGCAGCAAACTCAAGTTTAGAAATAGCACCATCTAATTTGTAAAAAGGATAAAAAACAATAAAAAATACTGCAAATTTTAATGCACTTCCAAATAAAAACAAAAACCCTAATTGGCTTTTGTATTTATTCTTTAAATAGTATAGTACGCCAAAAATAGCAATGACTAAGATTAAATTAATAATGTAAGAAAGTATAATTCTATTTTCAAAAAGAGGTAACTCTAAACTATTGAGAATGAAAAGATGAATGCTAAAAACAATTGTTAATAATACAATAGATTTTAATGAAAAACTTAAAAAAGGATTACTCATTTAATATTTAATTCGATTGAGTTGCTTTACAACAGTATATATTGAAAGGCCAACGCCAAGTAATGTCATAATTACAATGAAGCCTTTGTCTCCATCATTATATTTGCCATCTAACCATTTTCCTAGAATAACAAATAGATAAATAATAACACCCATTTGAATTGCTATTCCAGATAAAACAGCAACGTTTTTAAGCGGTCCTTTCGGTTTCTTTTGTTTGTTGTTGTCCACCTTTGTTCATTTCTTTTACTGTCCCTTTCATAACACAAGTTACATTAAAAGTAGCACCAGGTTCTACAGCTAATTTACCAACAACAACTTCACCTTCAATATGAGCTGAAGATTTTAAAGTAAGTGTGCCAGAAAGCGCTAGTTTACCTGAAAACTTGCCTTCAAAATAAGCATCTGTTCCTTGTAAAGTTCCTTTAATAAATCCTTGTTTGCCAACAACCACTTTTCCTGCGGTTTTAATGTTTCCTTCAACCACACCATCAATTCTAAAATCGCCTTCACTGTTAAAATCGCCAACGATTTTTGTGCCTTGAGATATGATATTTTGACTAGATGTTCCTTCTACCATGTTTTTTTCTTTTTTATTATCAGAGAACATAATATTGTTAAGTTTTAATTATTATCAATATTTAAATAAGAATCCAAATTTTTATGAATTTGAATAATTTGATAATTCGCAGATGATACTGCAAAATATGGGGCTTTTATTTTTTTCTTGTTTTCTTTGGTTAGTAATTGGTCAAATGTTTTTGCAACTTGTGCATTCTTTAAACCATGAACAACTACTAATGTTGTGTTTGGATTGTAAACATCTACCGATGATTTTAAATCGTAATATTTAATGCTTTTTAAAACCGTATCTAAAGTTGATTGAAAGCCTAATATTTGCTCAGATTCTTGATCTGTAAATTTGAAAACAACTTTATGGTTACTTACAATACTATCATTTTCTTCAGTAAACTTTGAGCTTGCTATTTTAGGCAACAAACTCTTTTGTATATTCTGTGCTTGCTTACCTTCATCAGTATTTGCGTAATTTATAGCTAAAGTGCTTATGGCTTCTTTGTAAGCTTCATAACCATATAATCTGCCAGATGCTGTCGCTTTTAACAACTCAAATTTTGGTACAATGGGTTCACCATCAAAACGGCTAATATAATCTTCACTTTTTGATATAACATCTAAATATTCTTGATTTTCATGCTGAATATATAGCGCTTCATATAAACTTTCAGGACTATTTTCATCTCTATCTGAGACTAACTCTGGATGTTCTAAAATATTTGCATAACGAGATTCTGGGTAACTTTTAATTATCTCATTTTTAGTTATTAAAGCCTCGTCGTTTTCTCCCAAAAGCTCATATATTTTGTATAAATTGTATTTTAAAGGAAGGATTAATCTCTCTTCTGGATTACTTTTAAGTAGGCTTTGTAATTTATCTTTAGCTAATCCGTATTCCTTAAATTTCTCTTTATAAATTAGGCCTAATTGATAATATGCATAGTTTCTTTCTTTAGAAATACTATCAATTTCTTTTTCATTTGATGGAATTTTAGAAATGTAAAACTGTGGGTCGAATTTTTCGTCTTCAGTTGCTGAAGCTAATACATCATTATTTGTAATAGTTGTATTTGCGCCTCCAGTTTTTGCCTTATTAGACCATCTCCAGTTGTCTTCTAAAGGCCTGCTACCCCATATTTTAACGAATTCATTTTTACCATAGGCAACAGTGGTAGGGTTATAAAAATAAAATACAGCTGCTTGGTTAGGTGCTCCGTTTCTATTTGCTTGACTTCCTATTTTATTGTTAACAGTAGCCAAACCATTATTAGCGCTTCTGGCTTCAGCTTCTGCTTTTTCCTTTTCTTGCTCTGCTTTTTCTTTTAGTTTTGTAATAAGAGTTTCAAAGTAAGTAAGCCTTTCGGTTTCTGTTAAATTCACTAAATTTAAGATACTATCATTTACCTGTGCAATTGCTTCATAGTAAATAACATCTTCTAAATTATCTCGTTTACGTTTTATAACGCGATATGGTTTTGAATTTAAAACCAAATTCGTCATGGTACTATCGTAATATTCTCCGGCAGTTCTATAAATAGATTTATCAAAATTCATATCACCCAAAATCTCGTAATTTCTGGCTTTTAGAATTCTATCTTGAGAATTTGTACGCAACGATTTGTTGTAATAAACAACGGCCATTGAATCTAATTGGTTCTTCCTTTTAAACTCACCTATTTGGTGATAAATTTTATCTAAAAAAGGTCTATTTTCTCTATTTTCTTCAAGTTCGGTTAGTAATTCTGTGGTTTCTAGTTTGTTTCCGTTTTCAAAATCGAAGTTTTTTATCTTCTCTAAATACGCCGAAATCATATAAATTCTTGGCGTTTTTCTATTCAGCTCAATAACTTTATCAAAAACAATATTTGCACTGTCTTTGTAGCCTAATTGATTGTAAAGTTGTCCTTGAATAAAACGATATCTACCTCGTTCATCACTACTTTTTGTTGCTTGCGCTGCTATTTCTAATTGCGTTATTGCAGTATCAACAATTTTTGTATTTAAATAGCCTTGTGCTAAAATTGCTGTTGCATCAGCTAAATCTTGACCTTCTAAGTCTTCTTGTCTTAAAAGGCGTTTTAAGTTTTTAATGGCTAAATCATCATTATCCAAACGGATGTTAGTTTTCTCTCGCCAAATTTTAGCTTGATTTATTTTATCACTCGCAGGGTATTTATAGAGGATGTAATTAAAAGCCTCTAAAGCCGGTATAAAACGCTGGTCGAAATACCTTGCTTTTCCTAAAAGCAAATAAGCTTCATCCATTTGAGGGTTTTTCTCTTTACCTTCAACAGTTATACTGTGTTTTTGAATAGCTTTTATAGCTTTTTCTTCTGCTCTTGTGAAATTATCATTTTTTGACTGACCTGGAAGTACGATGTCTTCAAAAATTTGCATGCGTTCTATGGGTAAAACATCCCAATAGTTGTCAAAATAGCTTTCGTTAAGTGAGTTTCTTCCTTGTTGTAAAGCGTTGTAACCGTTATAAAGTGCATTAAATTCTGCCGTTACAGCATGAAAGTTTCGGTTAATAAACTTGTCCTTTTTTCTAGAACAGCTTACCACCAAAAAAGTAGTGCATAAAATAGCTAGTAATACTTTGTTATAGGTTCTCAATGCTGGTTATTTTAGTCTAAATAATAACTGTAAACTCTTGTTATTATTATATGATAGACGTAAAAATAAACATCTTTTTGAATTAACCTATGAAATGCAAAGACTTTTAGATTATCTGTTAATTAGCAAAATGAGCTTCCAACTCTTTTAATGTAGCTTCGCTTGTTGCTAAATCTTTAACAACTTCTCCTTTTTCTAGAACTACAATGCGTTCGCAAACATCTGTAACATGCATTAAATCGTGACTTGATATTAAAACAGTAACGCCTTTTGTTTCGGCCAAATCTTTAATAATTCCTTTTAATCGTATTTGCGTTGTAGGGTCTAGATTGGCGAAGGGCTCATCTAAAATTACAACTTCTGGGTTTCCAATTAATGCAGCTACAATGCCAGCTTTCTTTTGGTTTCCTTTACTTAAATCCCGTAAAAACTTTTTCTGACCTAAAATTTCTCCATGGAAAAAATCTTGAAACTGAGACACTAACTTATCTACATCTGCCTTATTCTGTCCTCTCAATTCCCCAATAAAATAGAAATACTCCTCAGCAGTTAAATACCCAATTAAAAAGCTTTCATCTATAAAAGCTGAAGTAAAGGGTTTCCAATCTTCGCTTTTGTTTACCTGAACATTATTACTTGTAATATGCCCAGTTGTAGGCTGTATTAAATCTAAAAGCAAGCTAAAATATGTGGTTTTTCCAGCTCCATTATTACCAACTAAGCCAAAACTTTGCCCTTTAGGAATATCTAATGAGTCTATTTTTAGTACTTGATTTCCACTATATTTTTTTGATAAATTAACTGAAGTTATCATGATTCTATGTTTTAATTATTTTGCTCGAAAGCATCAATCATTTTATATTTTGATTCTAAATATTTTGCCGTTATACTCTTCATAAGTTTTTGGTGAAAAACAATACCAAAAACCCCCATTACTATAAGCGTAATACAAGCAATTTCAAAGCTTAATAACCAATTAAGAAGCGCAAAAATAATCATGGGCAACAGAAGTAATGGAATACCTATTAGCCATTGCACTGCACCTGTGCCTTGATAATTGAAGGCTGCTTTTTGGCTTAAGTCAATCTTTTTTCTATTAAATGAGCCTCCCCAAAGAATAACATGCGTATTAATACCAATGTTGTAAATAGCTGCAGCAAAATGTGCAAATAAAATTTTCCATCCAAAATATACGTATGGAACTCCCAAAACAAACAGTATAACAACGCTTAATGCCATTAAGGTGAACTTAGATTTTAAGTATTGTTCGTATTTAATATTTTGACTCATTAATAGCTTATAATAACCGCTATCCCAAGCTGGAACGAATTGACCAAAGTTTATAAGAAAAATTCCGGTAGAGAATATTCCAATAAAAATGAAGAAAAACGTTTTGTCTTGATATAAAGGCTGTGGGTAGAAAAATAGTCCATATAACAAACCAATAGCTAGCATCCATACGGAAGATTTAGTCCTTTTGTTTCGCCAAATAAGTTTCAAATCGAGCTGCATAAACGGGGCAATATCTCCAAAGCTTTTGGTCCATTCTAAGTTTGATGCATTTACTTCTTTTACTTTTTCTTTTAGTCCACTATCTAAAAATAGTTTCTTGCGTAAAAGTTTAAAGTTAAAAAGATATAACCCTATTAAGATTAATACAGGAATAATTATTAAAACAGGTGAGTTATAAATGCCATTAAAACTACTTCCAACTATATCTGTAAAAGAAATTATATTAAAATAATTAAGAGCAAATAACCCGCCTGTTAACAAAATTATTGGTAAAAATGACAATTCTGTTTCAGCAGAAAAGCTCTCAATAATAAAATTTAAAAAGTTAATTATTAAAGTAGTAATTAATAAAGCTAGCATCCAAACCAGAACCATTCCTGCAGGATAATCATTAACTATAAGTGTTATACCAAATGGGATTATGGCAAATAAGGGCAAAAAATTAAAGAACGATAATGCCGATTTTCCTAAAACATAATTTACAACAGTGCTTCTTTTTATGGGTAGCGTTAGTAATGGTTTAACACTCATTACTGGTAGTTTTTGAAAAAAGAACCTGAAAATTAAATCTCCTAAAATCCAATAAAACAAAAAACCATTTAAAACTATTAATGGGTCTTGTTCTGGATAGAGTTTATTTAACGCTGGATAGAGTACAACCCCCAGAACTAAAAAGATGATTAAAAAATAAAGAGCCATAAAGCCCATGAATATTTTGATACCTAAGCTTTTACCAAAACTTGCTGATCTAAAAAATGATTTCCATTCAAGACTTAAAAATCGTTTTATCATGATTTTATTGATGGTTTTTGGTTAGAAAATTTTAAAAATCGATTAATTAGCTTTTCGACTTTTTTGCTCAGAACGAAATATTATTTGTACTTAGTAGCAATACCTTGAACTTCCATACCCCAAGATTGCCCATACATCATTGCTTTTTGGGTAAGACCTAGTTGTTTTTCAGCAAGTTTTTTTCCTAAATCTGTATTGTAAAATGCAACAAGCTCTTTTATTTCAGATTGATTGAATTCTTCCATATACAATCCTGCCATTTTATCATAAAGCCCAACTAAAGTAGCATTGGCTTCTTTTGTGTAAGCCTCTTTATTTTCTGCAGATACCATAGCACCTATTTGAGAAATAGCATTTTCAAAAGCGGCAGTAGCTCCTGTTAATTTTATAAACTCAATGGTTTCGTTCTTAAAATCTAAATTGTCTTCTTGTGCTTGAACTTGTGTTGCTGATGCAACTAAAAATAAACATACAAATAATACTTTTTTCATTTTCAACTTTTTTTATGGTTAATGCTATATTTAAAATTCTATGTATTAGTGCTAATTATATAATATTTGTTACAAGTTTAAATATATTTTTTGTTTTTCAAAGCTAAACTCAAAATTTGTTAGGTATAAGCGTTCTAATATTTCTTAAATAAAATTCCTCAGAATGTAACGTCTTCACTATTTTTGCTGAAAATAATTTTTACATGTCGTCATTTCACAAACTATCTGTTAAAAACATAAAAAGAGAAACCGATAAATCGGTTAGTATTAGCTTTAATTTGCCTGAAAATTTAAAAGATGAATTTTCTTTTAAAGCAGGACAATACATTACCTTAAAAACTGAAATAGACGGAAATGAAGTGCGAAGAGATTACTCGCTTTGCGTGTCTCCAAAAAGTGGCGATTTAAAAGTAGCCGTAAAAGAAGTTAAAGACGGTACGTTTTCTGCTTATGCAAACAACACTTTAAAAGTTGGTGATACTTTAGAAGTTGCTGCACCAAAAGGCAGGTTTGTTTTCACACCAAACGATTCGAAAACCAAAAACATCGCATTATTTGCTGCAGGAAGTGGAATAACCCCCATTTTAAGTATCATAAAATGTGCACTTGAAGAAGAAGTGTACAGCAAAGTTATTTTAGTTTACGGAAATAAAACAACTAAAGAGACCATGTTTCTTAACGAATTGTTGGAGTTGCAACATGAATATAAAGACCGTTTTTCTATTCAATTTGTGTTTAGCCAGCAAGATGAAACAGATTCTATTTTTGGTAGAATTGAAAAAAGCACTGTAAATTACGTAGTTAAAAACAAGCATAAACATATAGATGTTGATGCCTTTTATCTTTGTGGTCCTGAGGCTATGATTCATACAGTAAAAGACGTTTTAACTGAGCACAATATTGATGAAAACCGTATTCATTTTGAGCTTTTTAAAGCAGCAAAATCTGAAGATGTAAGTGAAACCAATGTAGCTTCTGGGAAAACTAAAATTACAGTTACTGTTGATGAAGAATCGAGTACTTTTGAAATGGCCCAAAAACAAACTATTCTTGAAGCTGCTCTTGATGAGGATTTAGATGCGCCTTACTCTTGCCAAGGTGGTATTTGTAGCAGTTGTTTGGCTAGAATTACAGAAGGTGCCGCTACGATGAGACAAAACAATATTTTAACTGAAAGTGAAATTGCTGAAGGTTTAGTACTTACATGTCAAGCACATCCAACAACACCTATTATCGCTGTTGATTATGATGATGTTTAATTAGCAACTACAAAATAGATTTTAGTTTATTCACCACAGCTTCAGGCGAAATACTTCTTGAGGCTTCTTCGTATTCCTCAGGGTATTTATTGCCATAAACAGATGTTGGGATTTTAGTAAACTTTTTTAAATCTGGTATCAATGCATAATCTTGAGGCTGATTAAATGGTGAAAAACCAGCATAAGGATGCGTTACTCCCCAAATAGTTACCACTTTTACTCCAAACATAGCCGCCAAATGGCCATTTCCAGAATCCATAGACAACATAACATCTAAGTTTGAAATAACATCTAGCTCTTCATTAAAAGACAATTTTCCTGCTAGATTAAGCGTGTTTTTATATTCAACTTCAAATTTATTAAGAATTTCAACCTCTTGTTTCCCTCCGCCAAATAAAAGAATTTGATAGTTTTCTGAAAGTACTTCAATGACTTTTTTTATTAAATCTAAAGGATACATTTTTCCTTTATGTGCAGCAAATGGTGCAATTCCAATTCGCTTTTCCGATTTTTCACCAACAAGTGATAAAACCTTATTATTTAAAACAGCTGAATCTAAGAATATAGGTTTAGATAAGTCTATTTTGTAACCTAAGGCCTCAAATACATCAGCATATCTTTGATGTGTTGTTTTTAACTGCTTAACTATTTTTCCAGATACTAGGGCTCTTTTTTCTGCTCTTCCCTTATCTATCGATATAAAACGCTTACACCTCAAGAATTTTTTTAGTACTTTACTCCTTAAAACGTTATGTAAATCTGCAATAACATAAAATTTATTCTCTTTGCTAATTTGTCTAGCAAGTTTATATAAGCCAAAAATACCTTTATGTTTCGTTTTAACCTCGGCAGAAAAAACAGTTGTATTTTTTAAATCTCTAAATAGAGGTTTAAAAAAAGCACGTGTTAAAACTGTTATTTTTAATTCAGGATAATTTTGGTTGAGTATTTTTAATACAGGTACCGTCATAGCAACATCTCCCAAGGCTGAGAGACGGATAACTAAAATATGTTTTTGTTTTGGCATCTCAACTTAAATTGAGATTCCTGCTTTTACAGGAATTCTATTTCTGAGAACGAAGTACTGGATTCAACTCATCATCATTGTACATTTTCATCTGCTTGTAAACTTTCATGTATTTGTCGCCCTTTTCTATGTCGCTTAAAAGTGTATCTATAGCTGTTGATAAATCCACACGTTGTTCTAATAATATGTCTAATTTTTTTTGACAAGCAGCTTTATGCTCAGCAGAAGCATCATTACGAGTAGCTTCCTCATTCATATGGTAAATTTTCAATGCTAAAATTGATAATCTATCAACACCCCAAGCTGGACTTTCCGTATTAATTGTTGCATCGTTTTTAGGAGTTACAGCTTTATATTTTTCTAGAAAATAGCTGTCAATGTATTCAACCATGTCTGTTCTATCTTGGTTAGATGCATCTATCTGTCGCTTTAAGGTTAATGCTGCTACGGGATCAATATTTGGGTCTCGAATAATATCTTCATAATGCCATTGTACTGTATCAATCCAACATTTTCTGTAGAGTAAATGTTCGATTAAGTTACTTTCTGGATAAGCATTTTTAAAAGGCTGATCTACAGTATTAACAACATGATATTTTTCTATAACATCTTGGAATATTTTATTGGCTTTATTGGTAAACATACTTATTTAATTTAGGGTATAAATATACTTCATATTTAGTTAACTTTACTATTACAAAACTTGTACTATGCATATTCATAACTTATCGCTTCAAAACTCTTTATTAAATACTTTTATTTCTGAAATAAGAGATAAAAACATCCAAAAAGATAGTATGCGTTTTAGACGAAATATTGAGCGTATTGGAGAAGTTTTAGGTTATGAAATGAGTAAAACCCTTAATTATATATCATCATCGGTAGAAACGCCTTTAGGTAAATGTAATGTTGATTTGCCAGAAAATGAAATTGTTTTATGTTCTATTTTAAGGGCTGGTGTTCCGCTTCATAATGGGTTACTTAACTATTTTGATAAAGCTGAAAATGCTTTTATTTCTGCTTACAGGCATCACAAACATAACCCTGAAAGTTTTGAGATTATCGTAGAATATTTAGCTTGCCCGAATTTAGAAAACAAGACTTTAATTTTAGCAGACCCCATGTTAGCCACAGGACAATCTATGTTGGCTACTTTTGAAGCTTTAAAACCATTTGGAACACCAAAAGAAACACATTTAATAAGTGTTATTGGCGCTAAAGATGGGGTTGAATTTGTTGAGCAAAACTTTAATAAAGATACTCATTTGTGGATTGCAACTATTGATGACACCTTAAATAATAAGGGATATATTGTGCCTGGTCTTGGAGATGCGGGCGATTTAGCATTTGGAGAAAAACTACAACAATAATAAAACAAAAGGCATTAAAATTAACACCGATAGAAAAACCTCTTTAAACCATTTTTCTTCAATAATTTCTATGTAATTCGAAATTATAATTGATAACGGCGCAAACATAAAGAGAAATTCACTTCCATCTTTTTTTGGTGAAAAAACAATTATTACAAAAGATATTAAAACCGTTACCAAAATAGTATTAAAAGACGCTCTAAAAGCCTTCTTTTTCTGTTTAATACTTTTTATGTAAAACAATGATGACCAACATCCAAAAGACAAAAGTACCGTTATCGCAATTAAATATTTAGGCGAATTATAGTTGCTATAATCAAAACTCACTTCGGGTAAATTTTTAAAAAAGCCAAAAAAATTATCATTAAAAATTACCGATAAACTTGTTGTTATAACAAAAACAGTTAGCACACCTGTAAAGGGTATAAGCCAATGATTTATTTTATTATCGGTATGTAATAACAATGAAACAAATATTAGAAGAAAAAACAGAATTGCCCAAAAATAAAATAGTGCTGCTATAGCTATCCAGAAAGCGGCATCAAACAGCTTTTTGTCCAAACTTGTTTGAGAGCGTATACTTATAATTCTACGTAAACCTAACAAAACAAAAAAATTAGAAAACAGGATGTTTACATTTGTTGTTGTTTGACTTAATGCAAGTAGAAATAAGCTAAATAACAGAATTTCATAATTAGTATTCTTGCTCAAGCTATTCTTACTTACTATAAAATTAATGAGCAAAATAGATATGTAACATAAGAAAAATAAAGTGAGTTGTTTGAGAATAAAAAGCCCTGTAAATTCAATTGTATCTATACCTATTCTTGCAATTACAAACGCCAATAGCGTAATGAAAAAGACAATAATAAAATTTATTGGTTTAGATTTACTAAAAATACTTGTAATCATTAACTGTTTTTGTATTTTTGCATTGTAAATATACTAACTATGAAAGACTTCTTTTACGCAATACAAGATTTATTTGTTGATGTGCTTTTTGCACCTTATGACGCTTTAAGAGCACTAGAACTTGAAAACTGGTTTGCAGCAAATACCGTTTCTTGGTTATTCCTTTTAGTAGGATTTGTTGCCATGGTTTACTGGATGATGCAACTTAGAATTTTTGACAACAATAATGAGGAAGATAAAAGCATATCTTCACACTCTTTTTTATAAATCGAATCCAATATCTTTACGATAATTCATCTTATCAAAATGTAGTTTTTCTATGTTTTGATAAGATTTTTTTATAGCGTCTTGGTAACTGTTCCCATATGATGTAATGGCCATAACGCGCCCACCTGAAGTTACTATTTTATTGTCCTGTAATTGTGCCCCTGCATGAAATGGAATTGAATCTTCGATTTTGTTAAGGCCTGTTATTTCCTTTCCTTTTTCGTATGCTTCAGGGTAGCCACCTGACACCAACATGATGGTTGTTGCAGCACGCTCATCAATTTCTATATCAATTTCATTTAGAGTTCCATTAGCCATAGCTTTAAGAATTTCAACAAAATCATTTTTTAATCTTGGTAGAACTACTTCAGTTTCTGGATCTCCCATTCTTACATTGTACTCAATCACTTTTGGGTCGTCTCCAACTTTAATCAATCCAATAAATACGAAACCAACGTAAGGTAAATTATCCTTTTTAAAACCGTTAATAGTTGGTTTTACAATGCGTTCTTCTATTTTATTTAAAAAAGCATCTGTTGCGAAGGGTACTGGAGAAACTGCTCCCATACCTCCTGTATTTAAACCAGTATCGCCTTCGCCAATTCTCTTATAATCTTTTGCGGTTGGTAAAATCTTGTAGTTTTCTCCATCTGCTAACACAAAACAACTTAGTTCTATCCCGTCTAAAAATTCTTCAATAACTACTTTAGTACTGGCATCTCCAAATTTAGCATCAACAAGCATGCTTTTTAATTCTGATTTGGCCTCGGCTAAGTCATTTAAAATAACAACTCCTTTTCCTGCTGCTAAACCATCTGCTTTTAAAACATAAGGAGGTTTTAAAGTTTCTAAAAACGCATACCCTTTTTCTACGGTTTGTTTAGTAAAACTCTCGTATGCTGCTGTTGGGATATTATGACGGTATAAAAATTCTTTTGCGAATTCCTTACTACCTTCCAACTCTGCGGCTAACTTTTGAGGACCAATAACTGAAACGTGTTTTATAGCGTCATCATTCAAAAAATAGTCGTGTACGCCATTAACCAAAGGGTCTTCAGGCCCCACAACAACCATATCTATATTTTCTTTTAAAACTAATTCTTTTATAGCCTCAAAGTCATTAACTCCAATATTAACATTTGTTGCAATTGAGGCAGTTCCTGAGTTACCTGGAGCAACATACAATTGTTTACATAAAGGGCTTTGTGCTATTTTCCATGCAAAGGTATGTTCTCTACCGCCAGAACCAAGAATTAGAATATTCATGAGTGTTATTTTTAATGCATGGCAAAAATAAAATTAATGCTTCTAAAACACGAATATTTTTTATTTACTTTACAGAAAATTATCCTTTATCTTGAATTTATTTAATCTTTCGTTAAAATTTAATGGCTTTCCTATAACCAAAGCTAAAAAGCACTTAAAGACAATTCAAAATAAAAATGATGACGAGCTCAAAGATTACATTAAATCGAAAAAGCAAGACATTGTAGCTTATCATTTAAAACACAACTCCTTTTATAAATCCTTTGCTAAAAATACAAATCCATTGGAATGGGAAACTATTCCCGTAATGACAAAAAGTGATTTACAACAACCTTTAGTAAATAGACTTTCTGATGGATTTCATTCAAAAAATATTCATTTGAATAAAACCTCAGGATCATCAGGGACTCCATTTATTTTTGCTAAAGATAAGTTTTCTCATGCTTTAACTTGGGCCATTTTTTTTGATAGATATAATTGGTTTAATTTAAACTTAAATCGTGCCAAACAAGCTCGGTTTTATGGAATTCCATTGGACAAAAAAGGCTACTACAAAGAGCGCTTTAAAGATAGATTAGGAAATAGATTTCGGTTTTCTGTTTTTGATTTAAGCGATATTCAATTCGAAAAAAATATAGAAAAGTTTACAAATACTTCTTTCGACTATATAAATGGCTATGCAAGTGTTATTGTTCAATTTGCTAAATATTTAAAACAAAAAAATAGTATCCTTAACTCAATTTGTCCTTCTTTGAAAGCTTGTATTGTGACTTCTGAAATGTTATTTGAAGAAGATAAAACTCTTCTAGAAACGCAATTTGGTATTCCTGTTATTAACGAATATGGTGCTGCCGAATTGGGGTTAATTGCTTTTCAGAATTTAAAAAACGAATGGGTAATTAATAGTGAAGATTTGTTTGTTGAGATTTTAGACGAACAGAATAATATTTTGCCTTACGGAAAAGAAGGTCGCATTGTAATTACATCTCTTTACAACAAGGCTCACTCATTTATAAGATATGATTTAGGAGATATTGGAATACTCTCAAAAAAAAGTACAATACAAAAACCAATTCTAGAAAAGTTAATTGGACGAACAAATGATATTGTTCTTTTGCCTAGTGGAAAAAAATCTGCTGGATTAACCTTTTATTATGTTACAAAAACTGTTATTGAAGATAGTGGAAATGTAAAAGAATTCGTTATTCAACAGCTAAAATCAGATACTTTTAAGATAATTTATATTAGCGAAACTGAACTTTCTGAGAACGAAAAAAATAATGTGCAAATCGCAATTTCTAAATATTTAGAACCAAACTTGAATGTTATTTTTGAAAGACAAGAAAAATTAGATCGCTCGAATAGAGGGAAATTAAAACAATTCAAGTCTTATTTATAGAAACTATAAGCTTAGATTTTACAAAAAATTGCTCTTTTAAAAAAACAATCATAAAGTAAATTGATTTTATTGTAGAAAATCCCAAACCCTTTTTATAAACCCAATAATTGTGCTTAATCAATTCAAATTTATTTGACGACATGGCGTTTTCTCTAACTCTGTAATATGCCAGAGATTCTTCAATTCCGTAAGCAGGTTGTCCAGCTTTTTTAATAACAGATAACCATAATAACCAATCTTGCCTTTTTCGTAAATTGGGAGCTTTTATTTTTCCAAGTATTTCCACAGAATACATTCCAGTTAAATTACCTATATAATTACTCTTTAAGTATTTATTGTAAGGCAGATTAGGCAATGCCTTAACTAACTTATTTAAAGGGTTTCCGTTTTCATCTATTTGTTCATAACTACTATATGAAACGGCGTATTTGTTAGCATTCATGAAAGCAATTTGAACTTCTAATTTATGAGGTTTCCATAAATCATCACCATCAAGAAAAGCAATGTAACTACCTTTTGCAACTTCAATCCCTTTGTTTCTAGTTATTGCTGCGCCAAGATTTTTGTCGTTTTTAATTAATTTAATATTTGAATATTTTGATAAAAAGGGCTTAACTTTTTGAAGTGTGTTATCTTTAGAGCAATCATCTATTAGAATCAATTCCCAGTTTTTATATGTCTGCTTAATTACACTGTTTATAGTCTCTAAAATAAAATTTTCAGAGTTGTACATTGGTGTGATTATAGAAACTAAAAACTTCAAATCTAATAGGCTTTTTCTTCTCCTTTTATAATATTTGCTATGGTTTGAAAAATAATCTTTAAATCTAAGAGTATAGACCAATTTTCAATATAAAAGTTATCGTATTTAACTCGATTAATGATATCATTATCAGTTTCAACTTCTCCTCTAAATCCGCTAACTTGAGCTAACCCTGTAATCCCTGGTTTTATATGATGCCTGTATATAAAATTGTATTTGTTTATCACTTTAGAATATTCATCTGTGTAGGATAACATATGTGGCCTTGGACCAACAACACTCATTTCCCCTATTAAAACGTTTACAAATTGGGGCAGTTCATCCATATTGGTTCTCCTAAGAAACTTTCCGATTTTTGTTAGTCTAGGGTCTTGTGGTTTTACGTAAGTTCCTTTTACTTCTTCCGTGGTTTTTAAAGATCTGTATTTATAGCAATCAAACTCTTTATAATCAATTCCATTTCGCTTGTGTTTATAAAATAACGGCCCTTTTGATTCTAACTTAATTAAAATAAATAAAATAACGGATAGCCACGAAAGAATAAATGTTATAGTGAATAAAGAAAATAAAACATCAAAACCTCGTTTTATGAACTTATTAAAATCATCACTCAAAGGTCCTTCTTGTATTGATAAAATGGGTTGATATGCATAATAATCAGCTCTAAGCTTTTTTGTAAAAAGCTTAGAAGTTTTAGGTATAAACTTAATATTGCTATGGTTTATATTGGCGTATTTTACGTATTGATTAACCTGCTGATCTGATAATTGATCAATAGCGCAGTAAATTTCATCTATGGATTCGTTATTCTTTAAAAAATTAAAACTATCCTTTATAGTGCCTGTTACATTTTCAGAATTATTATCACTAAAAGTTGCCTTTATAATATAACCTAGTTCCTTCTTAGTAGTAAAAAAATGGATAAGGTCTTCAACATTTTTTCCATATCCAATAATTACAATCTTTCTGATATTCCCATTTAAATAGGCACGAAAGCTTTTTAATATTAAAAAGCTAATTACTTTAATAAATCCAATAGCTATGAAAGTATATAAGATATAGTTAAAAACAACAAATGCTTGTATATTTATACTTCTAAATATGCCAATAAAAGCAAAAACGCTTACAATAAAAATTAGAAGTTGTTTAAATAATAATGATATAATGTTTAGGAATGATGTGTATCGATATACATCATAAAATTTTAGAAAAGCAGTAGATACTATCCAAAATATAATAGAATATATTATGTAAAGTAATTCTTTATTATTTAGTATTTCTAACGAAAAAAAGTATAAGTTGCCATCATTTAAATCTAACAAATAATGAGCAAAAAGATTGATAATAAATATATCGTATACAATTAGCAGAGGTCTTAATAACCACGAAAATCTTCCGCGTTTATATTCCATAGGCCAATTATTTATTTATGAACCCAGAAAAATCTTTATGCTCGCTTTTATAAAGTTCATCTTCAGTTAGGCTTTTAAAATAATCAAACGTTATTTTCATACCTTCTTCTCGTCCTACTTTTGGTTCCCAACCCAGTAGTTTCTTAGCAAGACTAATATCGGGTTGACGCTGCATAGGGTCGTTAACAGGTAAATCTTTATAAATTACTTTTTGAGTCGTACCTGTTAGCTTTATTATTTCTTCAGCAAAATCGCTGATAGATATTTCATGTGGATTACCAATATTTACTGGTTTAGCATAATCGCTTAATAATAACCTATAAATACCTTCAACTTGATCATCTACATAGCAAAACGATCTTGTTTGAGAACCATCTCCAAAAACAGTTAAATCTTCACCACGAAGTGCTTGACCCATAAAAGCTGGAATAACTCTACCATCATTAAGCCTCATTCTTGGTCCGTAAGTATTAAAAATACGAACTATTCTGGTCTCTACCCCATGAAATGTATGGTATGCCATAGTAATAGATTCCTGAAAACGTTTTGCTTCATCATAAACACCGCGAGGGCCTATTGTATTTACATTTCCATAATAATCTTCAGTTTGAGGGTGTACTAATGGATCTCCATAAATTTCTGATGTTGAAGCAATAAGAATCCTAGCATTTTTAGCCTTTGCTAAACCTAATAAATTATGAGTTCCTAAAGAACCTACTTTAAGTGTTTGTATAGGTATTTTTAGGTAATCAATAGGGCTTGCTGGTGATGCAAAGTGTAAAATATAATCAACACTTTCATCTATAGCTATATATTCTGTAACATCGTGATTAATGAATTGAAAATTTAGATTATCTAATAAGTGGCTTATGTTTTTTTTATCTCCAGTAATAAAATTATCCATTCCAATAACTTTATAGCCTTCTTTTATAAAACGATCACATAAATGAGAGCCTAAAAAACCCGCCGCACCTGTTATTAATATTGTTTTCATAATTTTTGTAAAGCTTTGGGTAAAAATAGAAAAGTAAATTGAAAGTCAAACAAATAACTTAAAATATACGACGTAAAACTATTTAACAGGGAGGAAATAAAACTATTTATCTAACTTTTCGAAACTTGAATTTAAACTTTTATACTCTGGTACAAGTTTTTTTATTTTTTTTACAATATCCGTAGATTGATACTCCTGCGCTGCTTTTATTATCTTATCTACTTCCTTTTTAACATAATCGTATTCATCATTACTTTCTTTTACTATCATTATTTTTTCATGATAAGTCGGTAAGGTAACAGATTTATCGTTAAGTAACTCTTCATATAACTTTTCCCCAGGTCTTAATCCAATAGATTTAATTTTAATATCTTTTTCAGGAATAAATCCAGCTAAACGAATCATTTTTCTAGCCAAATCAATTATCTTGACAGCTTTACCCATATCAAAAATAAAAATCTCCCCTCCTGTTCCCATGGAGCTTGCTTCCATAACCAATTGGCATGCTTCAGGAATTGTCATAAAATACCTTATAATATCTGGGTGAGTAATGGTTACTGGACCGTTTTCTTCAATCTGTTTTTTGAATAACGGTACTACTGAACCGTTTGAACCTAAAACATTTCCAAACCTAGTAGTAATATACTTAGTCTTAGTTTTATTATATGAAGAACTATGGAATGACTGAACATACATTTCGGCAACACGCTTAGAAGCCCCCATAACATTACTTGGATTAACCGCTTTATCGGTAGAAATCATTACAAAACGCTCTGCTCCGTATTTAGATGCCAAATCAGTTAATACCTTAGTTCCCATAATATTTACTGATACAGCTTCAGATGGGTTTTTTTCCATCATAGGAACATGTTTATATGCAGCACAATGATATATAATATGTGGTTTAAATGTTTTAAACAAATAGTCTAAACTTTCCTTATTTCTTATATCACATATAATGGGTATAAAGTCTAGCTCACCATACTCTTTCTTTATTTTAAGAGTTAAACTATGAAGTGGTGTTTCAGCTTGGTCTAGTACAACAAGTTTTTTAGGTTTATATTTACACAATTGATGTACAATTTCTGAACCTATTGACCCAGCCCCGCCAGTTACAAATACTGTTTTATTTTCTATTAATCCTAAAATCTCATTATTGCTTATTTTAATAGGTTTTCGCTCTAACAAGTCCTCAATTTGAATATTTTGAATACTTTTATTAATACCTTCGTTTAAATCGAACTCTGATATTGAAGGTGCTCTGTATATTTTTAAATTATGCTCAATACAATCTTCTATATGTTTTATGTTTTCTTCATTTTTCAGGTCATTTTCCAATACAATCAAACCAACACCGTTATGTGCTCTAATTAAAACATGGGCTTTGCGTTTAAGTACTAATATTGGCATTCCAAAAATTCGCTTGTTACCTATCTTTTCATCACTATCTAAAAAACCTAATACTTTAAATCTTTTTGGAAGCTCATTTTCTATTGCCACTGCAACTGATATTGAGTTTTGAGAAATACCTAAAACAAATACTTTTTCATATTCTGAATCATTTTTGTTAAGAAAACTAGCATAAACCTGTTTTATAAGAGCTCTAAATAAAAATAATCCCACAAATTGCCCTAAGGCAAATAATATTAAAAAAATAGGCTCATATAAATAAAAGCCTTTTAATTTAAAAATTATGAAATTTGCTAAGAACAGAATTGCTGCCGAGAAAAAAGAAGCAAAAAATAATTTTACAGCATCAATATAGCTAGAATGCCTTATTAAACCTATATACGTTTTAAAGACAATAAAACAAAATGAAGTACTTAAAAGAGCAACACAAAATTCTGGAAGAAACTCTCTATTGAAAAATGTAAGTGTAAAATTGTTCGTTATCAGGCCTATGATAACCAAAACAATTGCTGCAATTTGAAGATCAAACCAAAAAACTAACCATCTTGGGATATATCCAATATTTGCAAAACTAAAATTGAAAGGAGTATACTTTAAGAATAATTTTAATGTTTCCTTTATTTTTCCTAAACTGTCTTTTAGCATAAAACGTACTCTAACTTAAATACAAATTTAATGATTTATATAATCTAATATCGTTTTTGCTATTAATGCTTTTTCTTTTTTTGTAAGATTAGATCCTGATGGTAAGCATAGCCCATTATTGAAAAGGCTTTCGGAGACATTACTGCCGTAAAACGGATAATCTTTAAAAATTGGTTGTAGATGCATGGGTTTCCAAAGTGGTCTTGATTCAATATTTTTTCTTGATAATTCTATTCTTAAATCATCACGAGTAAATCCTGTAATTTTACTTTCGATTAAGATACAACTTAACCAATGATTTGAAAAATAATCTGTATTTGGTTCTTGAAAAACTGATACTCCTTTTACATCTTTAAAAATTTCTTTGTAAAATATATTCATACTCCTTCTAAGTGAAATATGTTTATCTATTACTTCCATTTGCCCCCTTCCAATTCCTGCTAGAATATTACTCATTCTATAATTGTATCCTATTTCTGAGTGTTGGTAATGAGGAGCATTTTCCTTTGCTTGGGTAGCCAAAAAAATAGCTTTATTCTTTATTTCTTTATCTCTTGTAGCTAATGCTCCTCCTCCAGATGTTGTAATAATTTTATTTCCATTAAACGATAGTATAACAAAATCTCCAAAAGTTCCGCACTTTTGTCCTTTATATGAAGACCCTAGGGCTTCTGCAGTATCTTCGATTAAGGGTATTTCATATTTCTCTGCAACTGCAACGATTTCACTTATTTTTGCTGGCATACCATATGAATGAACTACTATGATTGCCTTTGGTTTTTCACTTTTAAAAATTCTATCTTCTATTGCTTCTTCTAAGTAATTTGGACACATATTCCACGTTTCGTTTTCACTATCAATAAAAACAGGATTTGCTCCCAAATATAAAATCGGATTTGCAGATGCAGAAAATGTCATACTTTGACAAAGAACTTCATCATCTTTCTTTACACCCGCCAAAATTAATGCTAAATGTATAGCTCCTGTTCCAGAGGATAAACATGCTACTTTATAATTCTTTTCTAAAAAAGCTTCTAAGGTTTTCTCTAAACAACTGATATTCTCTCCATAATTAGACACCTGATTAGCATCTAACGCTTGTTTAATATATTTGTATTCTTTCCCACTAAGATGAGAATCAGAGAGTCCAATATTGATTTTCATCACATTTTAATTATGTCACTTAATATTTTTATAAACTTTATTTTTTATTAAGAAATAGAAAATAGAAAGTAAAAACAAAATAAATAATGTTTTGTAAAGGTTATTTGATTTGGTAGTTATCAAAAAAAACATGACTAAAACATTTAAAACTAATTGTAGAATACAATAATATACCGAAATTTTTAAATGAGGCGTTTTTAAATCATTCGCAAACAATTGATACAAATGCCTTTTGTGGGGTTCAAAAACTTTTTCTTTTCTCACTATTCTTTCAAAAATTGTCCAACCACCATCAAGAAGATAAACTCCTAATAGCAGGAAAACAATATAATTATTAGAAACAAAAAATAACTTTATTAGAAAATAAACAATCGTGAAACCAATAGTAATACTTCCTACATCGCCAGCAAAACATTTTGGTTTTAACCTAAAATTAAAGAACCCAAAAATCAGTGTTGAAATGATTAAAATTATTAACAAACTTGAATTTGTGAATTTAAATATATAAACATTAAATATATAAAAAGTAACATATGAAATAAGTGCATTTAAAAAAGTTATTCCATTAATCCCGTCCATGAAGTTATATATATTTAAATAACCTAACGAAAAAATATACCTTAAAAAAATAAGTCCAATACTAACTATTGATAGATCATTAAAAAAATTCAAATGATAAAAAATCACAGTAAAAGCAATAAAATGAATTAGCATTCTAATGTAGGTTGAAAGGCTAACTATATCATCAATAAAGCTAATAGTCGAAACTAATAATACAGATGTAATAAAATAATAATTAGTTGATTCCTCTGGGAAAAACAACAAGAATAGTAGAACTGCTGGAATAAATATAATACCACCTCCTCTGATAGTTGGTTTAGTGTGAGCGCTTCTATGATTAGGAGAGTCTATTATACCTTTATGAGCAGCTATTTTTAAATAAAAAACTTCTGTTACAAAAAGTAAAACGAATATAATTATATTATTAACCATTATGATTTTTATCCTTAAATGAACTAATTGTTTTATTTAATCCTTCATATAAATTTAATGGTAGCTCTTCGCCTAAAACCATATTGATTTTAGCGTTTGAAACACAATAGTTTTGAGTAAGTTTTTCAAGTTTTTCTGTATTAAATGGAAGTCCAAATTTTTCTCCTATAAATACTAATTTACCAATTATATTTTTGGGGATATTTAAAATTAATACTCTTTTGTTAGATGCCTTTCCAATTAACTTAACTAATTCCTTAGTAGAAATAACATCATTATCAGCAACATTATAAACTCCTGAGTTAGGGACGTACTCAACTAATTTTTCTATTATAAAGCATAAGTTCTCAATTGATAGAAAAGATCTCTTATTTATATATTTACCTAAAGGATAAGGGATTCTTTTTTGTATAATCTGATACAATAAATTTAGGTTTCCTTTATTATTTGGCCCGTGAATCATACATGGTCTAAGAATATATACTCGTTTTTCTTTTGATATTACTTTGGATAAAATGTATTCTTCTGCTTTTAATTTAGATTTTCCATAAGCAGTAATAGGGTTTGGTATATCTTTCTCAGTTAAAAATCCATCAACTCTATCAGCAACAGCCTTAACAGAGCTTAAATAGACGAATACTTTACAATCACTATTTAAAAATTTATCAAATAAGTTAATTGTCAAGTATGTATTGGCTTCATAATATTCATCAGCAGAAACAACTTTTCTTAAATCATGTGCTTTTCCAGCTAAATGTATAAAAGCTTCTGAATTACTAAAGAGGCTTATATCACAGTTTTTGTATGATACTATGCCTTCAATCAAATTCTCTTCTCTAGATACACCTATAACCTTTATATTTTTCTTATTTAGATATGCCTTTAGATTTTTACCAACAAAACCAGTAGCACCAGAGACGAGAAATTTATTTTTCATAAAGTTCTTTGTAAATGTTTAAATGTTTATTAATAACCATCTCTTGGGAAAATTCTTTTTCTGCTTTATTTCGAGAATAATTTCCCATTCTCAATCGATCAGACTCAGAAAGTATGAGTTTTTCAATTGCTATAGCAAGTTCCAAAATTGACTTTACAGGAACTTTATACCCATTTTTCCCTTCATCTACACATTCTTTACAACCTATTGCATTTGTTGTTACTATAGGTCTACCAACTGCGCACGCTTCAATTAATGATTTTGGTATTCCCTCTCTATAAGACGGTAAAACTACTATATCAGATTGTTTATAAATGTTAACCATATCTTTATTATACCCAATCCATTTAACATAATCTTTTTCTTCCCAATCTTTCAAATAATCTTCTGGTACACCTGCTTTATTGTCATTATCTGCTAAACCCGCTAATACAAATAAAACTTTACCCCTATATTTATCTTTTAAAATTTTTGTAGCTTCTCTTAATTCTGAAACTCCTTTATCCCAAAGCATTCTGGTGGGCAACAATATTTCAATTTTACCATTATTAAATGGTTTAGAATAGTTAAACTCATATAGATTAACACCAGATCCTTTTATAAAATTAATCGTATTAAATTTAGAAATTATACCCAATTTTAAAGTTTCTTGATAATCATCTTGATTTTGAAAAATAATACTTAGATTATTTTGGTTAAAACCATATTTCATTAGTCTAATCATAACTTTTTGAACCAAACCTTGCCGATTACTTGTAAAGTTATACCCCAAACCGCTAATAGCATTTAAAGTTCCCTTTACCTTTAACAATTTTGAGACAACACTTCCATAAATAACAGGTTTAAGTGTAACATGGTGAATAATATCTGGCTTAACCTTTTTATATAACTTATAAAATAACATAAGGGTTTTACTTTCTTGCAAAAAATTAGTTCCTGAACGAGAAAAAGACATGTTAATAAAAGTTATCCCCTTATTGATAATTTCATTTGACCTACCGGTGTCTTCGGCTGCTACTAAAACCTGCCAACCCAACTCAACCGCTTTTTCAGCAATACACAATCTGTGTGAAATAAAAAACCAATCAACATTAACTACAATTAAAACTTTAGGCATAAAAACTAATTACTTTAAGCAAAAGTACTTTCCACAATTGGATAATTCAAAAAAAAAGATAAATATCGTTAAGCAACTATATTAAGCAATAAGTTTTCAATTAAAAGTGTACTTTTTATAAGACATAATATAATTAATCAAAAGAAGTAAATTTAGAGCTAATATTATTATTAATAATTTTTGAATACTAGAGGTTAAACTTCCTCTCAACAAATAAAATTCATAAAAAATGAAAATAAAATAAAAAGAATTAAAACTAGATGAATTATAATTCAAATAAGTTTTATCGAAAAAGGCATTAAAATAAGCTAAGAACAATAGAAATAAAGTTAGGCCTACATACCCAAAATTAATATAGCCTTCACCAAAAAAACTTAAAGCAATATTACAAAACCCATCAAACTCTATTTCATTACAAAGTAAAAGAGAACTCGTTCTTGATTTTTCAGCCCAAATACTTCTTGGAATGAAAAACAATAAAGATCCAAACAATTGTTCACCATTTGTAATAATAGAGAGTTTAATAACACTTATGGTGTTTTGAAAAGTATCAAAATGTAGTGAATTGAACATTCCAAAAAAATTATAATTATCTCTTTGTAATTTTAAACTGTATCTAAAATTATGTAAGTAGGGAAATATTAACAAAAAACTTGACAAAAACACTAAAACAAAATATTCTTGCAATTTTTTGAAATAAAAATAAAACAATGGCAAATAAACTAGTGCCACTTGAAATCTAGAAATTGCAGTAGGGAAATTAAAAAGTAGTATTGATAAAATTAAAACAATTTCTACTCGTAAATCTTTTACTTTTCCTTGTTTAAAATTTAACAAATAAAATAATGGAATTAACCTTAAAGTGTCTCGGAAAAAGTTAATAGCATAAAACTTATAACCCTTTAGGCCTTTTAAATATCTTGCTGAAATAAACGATTCAAAATCAAAAAAAATAGTAACTACAAATAGTGATAATAATATTATCAATACTGATGATACAATTTTAAAATCAAAATTAACTTCCAATCTTTTTGTTGGAAACTTTATTTCTGGAGTTAATTTTTTAGTTGAAATAAAATAATACATTAAATTATGAAATATGATTATTGTCAAAGAAAGTAATCCTCCATAATACATGTCTGTTTCATTTATAACACTATTAACTCCAAAAAAATATGTTGAACTTTTGTATTGTAAAACCGGAGCGACCCCAAAAAACAAATACATAAATATGTTAAAAATCTTTTTTAAAGATAATAATACTTTATCAAAAAAATAATATGAAGAAATATTTAAAACTAAAAAATAAATAGATAAGGTAAGTAGGTTCTGTTTTTCAGAATCGTAAAAAATAATTATTGTATTTATCAATAAAAAAAGATAAAAAAATATTTTGTTTTTTTTATTCATTTAATTCAAAGTCAAAAGGTTATTTTCAACTATTTCTATAAATGAGGCTATGTTTCTTTTATCTAAATACTCATTATAAATTTTCCTATTTCCTACTGTATCTTTTGTAAGTAACTCTAACAATCCATTTTTTAAATCTTGTACGTCATCAGTTTTGCAAACAGTAATAGATGGGATGTCACTTATACCACCAGCACAATCAGTACTCAAAATTTTTTCGTTCTGAGACATCATTTGTAGCAATACATTTGGAAACCCCTCAATTCTTGAGGATACAATACAAGCCATTGCGTTTTTAAAATAAGGATAAACATTAAGTACTATTCCTTTTAGAATAACTTCTTCTTCTAAATTCAATTCACGTATTAAACCCTCTAATTTAGATCTTTCTGGCCCTTCACCCAGTAAGATTAATTTTAATTTTTTATTACTCTCTTTTTTTAGTATTTGAAAAGCTTTTATAAGTACATCAAACCCTTTCTCGGGAATTAAACGTCCCGCTGAAACCAGATAGTTATGAAAATTTTTTATTTCTTCTATTTCTTTTATTTCTGATGAAGATATAAGATCTCTATCTACAGGGTTTGGTATTACAACAGTGTTTTTTTTAAAGTTGGGATAAACATTTAAGAGTTGATCTTTCATAACTTTTGTTTGGCATATTAATAAATCTACTTTTGAATATCCAATCTTATATAATATTTTGTATAGCCTCAATTCTTTTCCTTTAAACCTAGTAAATACTGTTGTTGACTCTCTAGCTATAAAAAAATCTTTTTTGAATATATTAAAACGGAACAAAACACCTAATAAACTGGTTGTTTTAACATGAGAAGAATAAACATAGTCAAACTTATTGGTGTTAATATAAAGTAAGTATGTAATAAATTTTATTATGTTTAAGAATTTAAATTTTCCTGTGTATAGTTTATACTCTACATTCTTTCTATCTCTTAAATTCAACCAACTGTTATCGAATCTATCATAGAGAAAAACTATTGTTATATGTGCATTTTTCTTTAAGTAATACTCAGCAATCATTTTCAAATACTGTTCTGCTCCACCTAAACCATTATCAGGAAGTAAAATTAATATCTTCATTTTGCTAGTGCTTATTTTGAAATAGGTTCTTAGAATTTGATGAAAACACCAACAATATAGATAAGAAAAACCAAGTTACTAATAAATTAATATAATGTGTGCTTAAAGTAAATAATACAGCAATCAAAACATATTTAAATTGTACTTTGAAAGTATAAAATATCCACATTAATAATACACTAATCGGTATTGAAAAAAAAACACCTGATTTTATAATAAATTTACTTATGAAAGAACCTAAACTGTCTTGTATAGAAATATTTCCATAACCTATTCCAAATATTTTTTGAGTTATTGGCAAATCATTGAAAACGACAAATATGTTGCCTATTCTTTGTTTATATGATTCATACTCTTGGAAGTTACTTATTTTGTAAATAAAAGAATTTATAGGTTTTTCTCCTATAATATCAATAATAAATATTTTAAATATTACATAGGAAGATAATAAAACTGTAAAGTAGATTACTGTTTTCTTTAGACTAAAAATTTCGTTAGAATATACTACTACCATAATAATGGCTAAAAACATTACTCCCGAAGCGCTAAAAGATAAGAAAATAGATAAAATACCTATAATTTTTAAAAAATCAATTTTTTTATTATGTACTAATAAACAAAATAAAATTGAAACAGTAAAGAGAGCGTAACTAGCGGGTTCATTGGATAATCCTGCAGGTCTTATCATAGTTGCTTCTGTAAAAACACCCCCTATGGTCCTCTGAACCTCTCCTGTAATAAATACTAAATAATCTATTTTATATTTAAAGAACAAAAACGCAAAAAATTGCAAATAGAAAAAAAACAAATGGACTTTAAAAACTAAGCGCAAGTGTCTAACTAATAAATCTGAGCGATTAATATAAAAACTAAATAATAATAGCCCATAAAGTGGCGCAATTATTAATCCAAAATAACTAAAATAATGAGGATTTACATTAGTGTTTAACACTAGTGAAAAAAGAACATTTAAAAAAAATATCAAATAAAGAACAACTAATATTTTTAGGTATTTCATATTTACTTTATATAGGTAACTAAAAATTATTAGTAGTAAAAAAGAAGATAAAATAAATAATCGAAGCCCTCCTAAAGAATAAAAATGAAACCCTCTCAAAGTACCAAGGAATAATATAAAAAAACTAACTATTGAGAGCTGTTTTACTGTCATACACTATTAGTTTTTTTATACCAAAGTGTAAACATTAATATTTTCCATATTTCAGCAGAATGGTTTGCTTTTCCATCAAAATACTCCTTAACCATAAACTTTAATTTATCGTAATCTATAAATTCTAAATTCATTTTCTCAAACTCAACTAAACATTCTTCTAATAAATCTTTTAAATCTCCTCTAAGCCAATTTTCAATTGGAACTGAAAACCCTTTTTTTGGTCTATCAAATAATTCTTTTGGAATATAATCAGATAGAATATCTTTTAATATATACTTTAACTCTCCTTTCCTATACTTAAAATTTATAGGTAATGAATTTGCAAACTCTACTATTGTATGATCCATAAATGGAGATCTTGTCTCTAAGGAGTATGCCATGGACGCTCTATCTACCTTAGTATTTATATCAGAATTTAAGTATATATCGATGTCATATTTACTACAGGCTTCAATTAACAATTGTGCTTTAAAATGTTCATTAATTTTATTCTTGAAATTAAAGTTTGGGCCATTTTTAATATAATTAGATTTAAACGTAGTCATTAATGCAAAATACAACTCATATATATATTTAAACCCAATACCTTTCCCAAGCATTTTAACTTTATAGTTAGGAATTATTTGGATTATTTTAGATAAAGGCTTCCTTAAAAAAAAAGGTAACTTGTAAACTAAGCTAACTTTATCCATCCATTTGTAGCGTTGGTAACCTATAAATAGCTCGTCTGCACCATCTCCAGTTAATGCAACTGTAATTTTTTCACTAACTTCTTTACATAATAACATTGATGGTAAAGCAGATGCATCTGCAAATGGTTCATCATAATAATTATAAAAATCATTAACTAAATTTTTAGCGGTATTTAGATCGCAAGTAAAAATATGGTGATTCGTATTTAAATAATCTGCTATTATTTTACTTTCAACACTCTCGTCAAATTTTTTCTCTTGAAACTTAATAGAGTATGTATTTACATTGTCATTGAGCTCTTTAGCAATGGAAGAAATTAAGGACGAATCAATACCTCCAGATAAAAACAACCCAACAGGAACATCAGCTTGTAAGCGCATGCGTACGCTATCTTTTAATAATTCCTTTAACTTAAGCCTAGCCTCATCATAAGTCCCTTTAAATTTATTCTTTTTATTCGAATCAAACCAATATTGTGATATTTCAAAATTAGATGTACACAGGTTGTATACAAATTTGTTACCGGGTTTAAGTTTAAAGACCTTTTTATAAGGGGTTTCAGGATCTACAAAATAACCAAAATAAAAATAATTTACACATGCTTCATAATTTAACTCTAACTTATTTCCTATCTCTATCTGTTTCAAACTAGAGGCAAACTCAAAAGTCTTATCATCTAAATAATAAAAAAAAGGTTTTTGCCCAAGTCTATCCCTTGCGCCAAAGAGTATGTCTCTGTTTTTATCATAAATTACAAAAGAAAACATACCTTTAAAATAATTCAAGCAATTTTCTCCATATTCCAAATACATAGCGCAAATAACTTCGGTGTCAGAGGTAGTGCCAAAAGTATAGCCTTTGGTTTTTAAATCATCCTTTAAATCTTTAAAATTGTAAATTTCTCCGTTAAAAACGATTAATAATCCTTTGTAAAAAAAAGGTTGATTGGAACGCTTTTCTAAATCAAAAATACTCAATCTATTATGCCCGAAAGTCAAATTATTTGAAACTTTAACGAAATTCGAAAAATCAGGGCCTCTAAACTTAGCTATAGTAAGTTTTTTAAGAATAATATCTTCGTTATAAGGTCTTGTTGACCCAAATATTCCGCACATTTATATTGAATAATTGATTTATTTTTTTTGTTTTATTGAAGCGTATTTTATTATCTCAATTGATTTTTTTGCAATAGACAATCTTAAGTTGCTATTAAACAAAACTAATATTAATATTACAATAATCATAGATAAACCAATTTCAATTGCAATTGCTAAAAAACCATCAATTATCTTTAATTTAATTAATCTAATAATTATAATCAATATAGAGGATATAAGAATATTTACCATTATATTTTTCAACCAATTAAGCGTAAACTTAATACCAAGATTTTTATTAAACAGATAAATAGCTCCTACAAAATACAAACATATAGCTAATAAATAAGAAATTGCAACCCCTTTAAGTTCTAGCATGTTTGAAAAAACATAAAGACATCCCAGATAAAGTATATTTGAAAAAATAAAATATTTCATTACAAACTTAACCTTCCCTAATGCTGACTCTATAAGATAAGGTATTTGGGCAGTCGCATAAATGCAACCTGCTAAAACTAATATTAAAAATAAATTTTGGGTGTCTTCACTGTTTAATTCTCCAATCCAAAGGCTTAAAATTTCCTCTCTAAATGAAAAAAATAAAACTAGAAAACAAAATGATATCAGAATTAAAATAGAAGAAATAGTCTTGACTTTTTCTAACAATTCATCTCTTTTTTGAGCAACAATTAACTCATTAATTTTTGGAAAAAAGGCATATGTTACTGGATAAACTATTTGTACAATACCTATAGATAGACTAAACAATACAGTATATATTCCCAAATCTGAAAGATTACCTAATTTTGTAAGATAAATTTTATCCAACTGAATAAACAGTAATGTTAATGTTGAAATTACCATTGATCCAAGTGCATAAGTGAAATGACCTTTCAAGGTATTGTATTTAAAAATTAATGTGTTCTTAAACCCTAATTTCTTTTTAGAAAAATAAAAATATGATGCAACAAGCAAGAAATTAGTGAAAGCTATTACTATTAGGTATTCACCTATATCAAAAGCCATTACAATTATCAAATAATATAAGCTCAACATTAATATTAAATACACAATCATTTTAATAATATTGACACCAACCAAATTTTGAAGTCCAGAATTAATATTAAAATAAAAAGATATAGGCCATCTAAAAAACATTGATACAGCTATTAATCTGATAAAAAAGATTAATTCTTTATCACTAAATGTTTCAGCAGAAAGTATATTTTCCGAAATATATGGTGCAGCAAAATATATTATTAGTAATATTATAAATGAAATAATCCAATATAGAATTTCTAATGTGCTAATAAGATTCAAAATATTCTTGTCAAACTTATTCTTAACTATATTTTTGGATATTTCTCTGTTAGCTAATAAGCCAAAACCTAAGTCAAAAAATGCTAAGGCAGCAAATAAAGTATTGTAAAGCCCTATTACACCTGCAGCTTCGGCTCCTAAAGTACTTAAAACCGCAGGTAATAGTAAAACACTATATAAAATTACAAAAGCGTTACCTGCTAGGTTGAAAATAATATTATGAGATAGTTTTTTCAATTTTATTATTCCAAAATAGTGTTACAAAAAACATAAAAAAAATAATTCCATATTGTCTAAGTAAAAAGGATTCTGTAAGAAAACTTATGCTTAGTGTTACAATTAAATAAAAAAGAGTTTCATTTTTTTTCTCTAAAGCTCTTTTAAATATAGCCCTAATAACAAAAATAAAATAGAACCCTCCAATCATTCCTAATGCACAAAAAAATTCTAGAAATAAGTTATGAGCATTATATTTACTCCCTTCACTACCAAGTGGTCCTTGAGGAAGTGTAGTAGAATTTAATATATGTAATTCTTCGTGAAAATTTTTAAAACCTATACCCTTCAAATTATTAAAAAATATCTTACAGGAGTTAGACCATAAATTTATTCTGAAATCAACAGCATAGGGCACATCCTCTACAAACTTATGGTATAAATAGGAATATTCATTATTCAAAACTAATTTTGAAAAACAAAAAAATGATAAAACTGTAATTAATAATAAGGAAACTGATATTTTTTTATTCTTTATTTTTATTATAAATATTAGAATTAATATCGTTATTGTAATATAACTTATTCTTGAAGCAGCTATAAAAACAAATATAATATGAAAAAATATTAGTAAACATGATAACCATTTGTGCTTAACATATTTTAGATTAAAAATTAAGAATAAAACCGAACAAATACTGTATACTGAATAATATACACTATGAAATATTTGACCTAGCTCATTGTTAGAAAACAGCACTCTTTTTAAATCATAAAAGCTATACCATATTAAAGGTGCTCCTGTTTCAACAGCTGTTCCAGTTACTAAATAATAAATTATTATTCTAAAAGAATAAAACAATAAACCTAGTGAAAAACTATAAAAAATAATATTTTTTATGAACGCCTTCTTTATTAACTCTTTATTTATATTTAGCATTAATAAAGGAAAAAGGAAAAAGGAAATATTTCTCTCTATGTATTTGTACTCTTTAAATACTAACGAGTAAATTAAAATTATTAAAAAAAAAAGATAGAATATAACTACTTCTTTTTTCAGGTTAACTTTTTTTACATCAAAACTTAAAAAAGAGAATACTGTCAATAATATAAGGGAATAAACGGTTAACTTTTCATAACCTGTCCCTAAAAAAAAAGAAAAAACACCAAATAAAAACAGAATTAATTTATGAACTGAATATTTGTTATTTCTGGTTTTTATATTTAGAGAATATTCAAGCATTTTTTTTAGAATACCAATCTACAGCTATTTTAATTCCCTCATTAAAAGAAACATTTGGGTTATAATCTAAAAGTTTTTGTGCTTTAGAAATATCAGCTAATGAATGCTTTACATCCCCATTTCTTTCAGGTCCATAATGTACTTTTGAAGAGGTATAATCAATACCTAAAGAATTAAGACCAGATTTTATAGCTTCAACTAGTTCTAATAAGGTTGTATTCTCACCAAAAGCAACGTTGTAAATTTGATTCACCGCATCAACATCATCAACTAAAGCCGCTTTTATATTTGCTTGAACGACATTCTGTATAAAAGTAAAGTCTCTAGAATGTTTACCATCCCCGTTAATAACTAAATCTTCTTTATTTAAAAACTGACCAATAAACTTCGGAATTACAGCAGCATAAGCTCCATTTGGATCTTGTTTCTGTCCAAATACGTTAAAATATCTTAATCCAATTGTTTCTAGCCCATAGGTCTTATAAAAAACATCTGCGTATAGTTCATTAACATACTTAGTAACAGCGTAAGGGGATAACGGATTCCCTATTTTATATTCTACTTTTGGCAACCCCGGATGATCTCCATAAGTGCTAGAAGATGCTGCGTATACAATCCGTTTAACACTTTCGGTTTCTTTAGCTGCTACTAACATATTTAGGAAACCTGAAATATTTACCTCGTTTGAGGTTATTGGATCTTTTATAGATCTTGGAACTGATCCTAATGCCGCTTGGTGCAATACATAATCAACCCCTAACATAGCATTCTTACATGTTTCTAAGTTTCTTATATCTCCTTCTATTAATTTACAACGGTCATCTTTTAAAAAAACTTCAATATTTTTTTTATGACCATTCGAGAGATTATCCAGAATAACAACTTTTTTTACATTAAATTTTAATAAGTACTCTACTAAGTTAGAGCCTATGAAACCGGCACCTCCAGTGACCAGAAAGGTTTGCTTAGAAAGGTCTCCTGCATGATATTTCTCTTTATCACTCATATGTTATAATCTTTTATCAGTTAAAAGAGGGTTTAAATTACCTTTAACATCATAAACTACCGCATTATTATTCTTTAAAGAATTTAAATTTAAATTTAAAAATTCATTGTGAGAAACTGTATGCACGATGGTGTCATAAAAATTTGATTCTAGTGAATCAATCATATCAAGACCATACTCTTTTTTTACTTCTTTTTTAGAAGCCCAAGGATCATAAACTTCTACATCCATTTGAAATGACTTTAATGTTTTATAAACTTCAATGGCTTTAGTGTTTCTTATATCTGGGCAGTTTTCCTTAAAAGTAATTCCTAACATTAAAACTTTAGCGTTCTTTACTGGAATTCCATTTTTAACCATAAGTTTTAAAACTTCAGTTCCTATATATTCTCCCATACTATCATTTAATCTTCTTCCTGCTAAAATTATTTCAGAATGATATCCTACTTCTTGTGCTTTTTGAGCTAAATAATAAGGGTCTACTCCTATACAATGACCTCCAACTAAACCTGGTTTAAATGGTAAAAAATTCCATTTAGTAGCAGCAGCTTCTAAAACGGAATGGGTATCAATATTCAATTTATTAAAAATCTTAGCTAGTTCATTTACAAAAGCTATATTAATATCTCTTTGAGCATTTTCAATCACTTTTGCTGCTTCAGCAACTTTAATAGATGGTGCTAAATGGGTTCCAGCAGTAATAATGGAATTATATAAATTATCTACAACTTCTCCAATCTCTTCTGTAGATCCAGATGTGACTTTTTTTATTTTTGTAACTGTATGCTTTTTATCTCCAGGGTTAATTCTCTCAGGCGAATATCCACAATAAAAATCCTTATTAAAAGTCAAACCACTTACAGATTCCAATACAGGCACACATTCGTCTTCGGTCACGCCAGGATATACTGTAGATTCGTAAATGACTATATCTCCTTGTTTAAGAACTTTCCCAATAGTCTCAGAAGATCTTAATAGTGGGGTTAAAACTGGTCTATTATTTTTATCTACTGGTGTAGGGACGGTTATGATGTATATGTTACATTCTGCTAAAACTTCATACTTATTGCTTAACTCTAAGCCTTTTGTTGATTTCATACTCAATACAGCAAATAAATCATCATCACTAACTTCAAGAGTGCTATCATGACCAGTATTTAACTCATTTATTCTAGTTTTGCTTATATCAAAGCCAATAACTTTATACTTTTTTGCGAACTCTACGGCTAACGGTAAACCAACATATCCTAATCCTACGACAGCTATTTTAATCTCTTTATTGTTCATTTATGTATTAATTATTTAAACTTAAAACACTAGTCTTTGGTCTAACTGCAAATGTACTATATTTAGCTACTCTCACAAGATTAGTTTTAGCTAAAAGATTATTTTTAGATAAGATTTCTTTGGCAAAATCAAACCAAGTCATTATTTTTTGATCTCGAAAATGGTGCATTCCAAAAGAATGGCTCTTGTGTACTATGAGGAGAATAATAAATTTAGATAAATTAGCTGCATCAGTAGGGCAGCCTGTTTGACTATCAGTTACAAAAACTTTTTTTTCTGTCTTGGCCTTTTTAAGAATTGATTTATAAAAGTTATTTCCGTGTTTTTTGCTATATAACCAAGATGTCCTAATAATAAAATAATTTTTCATTAATCCTCTAATATGTTCTTCACCTTCAAGCTTTGATTTACCATATTCATTTATGGGGTTTGGCTTATCATATGTTGAATATGGTTCCTCTTTTTCTCCATCAAAAACATAATCGGTTGAAATATGAATTAAAACAGTACTAAATACTTTACATATTTTAGCTAAGTTTTTTGCTCCTTCTGCATTTATTTTAAAAGCAATATTTGGTGTTTTTTCAGCTTGTTCAACATTGGTATACGCCGCACAATTAATACAATAATCAAAGCTGTTTTTTTTAAAAAAAACTTGTAAATCATTTAAAACAGTTATATCTAAATCTTCTTTAGTTACAAAAGTAAAATTCAAACCAATTTTATTATTTGAATAAAGTTCTTTTATAGTTTTTCCTAATTGCCCACTAGCCCCAGTAACTAAAATTTTTGTCATAAAATAGCATTTTTAAGCGTTGGCAATATTTTGTCTTTTTCTGATATTACAAGTTCTTCATTATTTAATTTCCAATCTATATTTAACTCACTGTCATTATAGATTATCCCACATTCAGAATCTTTATTATAAAAGTTATCACATTTATAGGAGAACAAAGCTGTGTTACTTAAAACAACAAAACCATGAGCAAAGCCTCGCGGTACAAAAAGTTGTTTTTTATTTTCTCCAGATAATATCAATGAAACATGTTCTCCAAAAGTTGGTGAGTTTTCTCTAATATCTACTGCAATATCTAAAACCTCTCCCTCTATTACACGAACTAATTTAGCTTGAGCATATTCACCCTCTTGATAATGTAATCCTCTTAATGTGCCTTTAACTGAAAATGATTCATTATCTTGAATAAAGTTAATACTTTGTTCGAGCATATTATTAAATACTTCCAGATTATAGCTTTCAAAAAAATAACCCCTACTGTCCTCAAAAACTTTTGGTTCAATAATAAAACACCCTTCTATGTTAGTTTCTGTTACCTTCATTTCTTATTCTTAAGTAATCCTAACAAATTTTTACCGTAACCACTTTTCATTAAAGGTTTTGCTAAACTTTCAAATTGCTTTTTACTTATATACCCCATTTCAAATGCAGCAGCTTCTATGGCTCCAATTTTCAAACCTTGTCTTTCCTCAATAACTTCTACAAATTGAGATGCTTGCATTAAAGATTGAAATGTTCCTGTATCTAACCAAGCTGTTCCTCTATCTAGTATGCTTACACTAAGTTTTCCCTGTTTTAAGTAAGCCTTATTAATATCTGTAATTTCTAATTCTCCTCTCTTACTTGGCTTGATATTCTTAGCGATTTCAACAACAGAGTTATCGTAAAAATATATCCCAGGAACAGCATAATTAGATTTTGGTTTTTTAGGTTTTTCTTCTATTGATATTACTTGCCCATCATCATTAAATTCAACAACACCATAGCGTTCTGGATCATGAACTCTGTAAGCATAAATAACTCCTCCATTAGGATTATTGTTTTTTTGTAATAGTTTTGATAGCCCAGTACCATAAAAAATATTATCTCCCAATATTAAGGCTACTTTGTCTTTTCCTATAAATTTTTCTGCTATAATAAACGCCTCGGCAAGACCATTAGGTGACTCCTGGATAGCAAATTCAAACTTACACCCATACTTTTCTCCATTTCCTAATAAATCCTTGAATAATGGTAAATCTTTTGGAGTTGAAATAATTAATATTTCATTTATTCCAGAGTATATTAACGTAGAAAGGGGATAATAAATCATAGGTTTATCATAAATAGGCATAAGTTGCTTACTTATTGATAATGTTAAAGGGTGTAGTCTTGTTCCAGACCCTCCAGCAAGTATTATTCCTTTCATCCTTTTAAAGCTTAACTATATTGTTTTTTATAATATAATTTATATTCACCAGTTGTTACATTTTTTAACCAATTTTCATTATTTAAGTACCATGTAATTGTTTTTTTTAATCCTTCCTCAAATGTAACAGTAGGGGTCCACGCTAATTCATTTTTCATTTTAGAGGCATCAATGGCGTATCGTAAATCGTGTCCAGGCCGATCTTTTACATATGTAATTAATTGTTCTGAAGTTCCTTTTTCTCTTCCCAATTCTTCATCCATTTGTTGACATAATAACTTTACCAAATCAATATTTTTCCATTCATTAAAACCTCCAATATTATAGGTTTCTGAGTTCTTACCTTTATGAAAAATTAGGTCTATTGCTAAAGCATGATCTTTTACATAAAGCCAATCTCTTGTATAATTTCCGTCTCCATAAACTGGCAGAGGTTTATTGTTTATTATATTATTAATAAATAGAGGTATTAACTTTTCTGGAAATTGGTTTTGTCCGTAATTATTGGAGCAATTTGAAATAACATAGGTCATCCCGTAGGTTTCTCCATAAGCTCTAACAAAATGATCTGAACTCGCTTTTGAAGCAGAATATGGAGAATTTGGATCGTATGAGGTACTCTCTGTAAATAAACCTGTCTCTCCTAAAGTTCCGTAAACTTCATCTGTACTAATGTGGTAAAACAATTTGTTCTCAAAATTATTTTTCCAGGTATTTTTAAAGGCATTTAAAAGAATAATGGTACCTATTACATTTGTTTTTACAAATGCCAACGGGTCTTCAATAGATCTATCTACATGAGATTCTGCTGCTAAATGAATTACTGAATCAAATTTATAAGTTTCAAAAAGTGAATTTATCAAATGTTCATCTGTTATATCTCCCCTTACAAATGTGTAATTTTTATAGTTTTCAACGTCTTGCAAGTTTTCTAAATTTCCTGCATAAGTTAAAGCATCCAAATTAAATATATTATAATCAGGATATTGCTGCACAAAAAGCCTAACTACGTGAGAACCTATGAAACCAGCTCCTCCTGTTATTAATACATTCATTTTTAAAATTTTAATTTTTGTATTTCTCTAAAAACTTAAGAAAACGAAATGCTAATAGAAAAAAGAAGGTTAAAAATGTTAAAAGAACACCATAATAAATTTTGGGACTAATTGGTAGTCCAAATAACTCCATTCTATTATCGACAGAACCACTATCTTGTTTACTTGAAAGAATTTCAACGATAAGTTCTTTATCTGCTTTTTTTCTTTCAATCTCAACAATCTCTCTTCTTAATTCTAAATCATTTAAGTATAAATCATACTCTTTGGTTTTATCCTTATCACTATTTCCTTCAAAAGTAATTCCTAATTCAGCATTTTTGCTGTTAATGCTTTTTTCTAAAAACTTTTTATAAGTATTCTGGAGCGAATCCGATTTAACCAAAGCTTCTTTTAATGCTTCCTGCCTGTTATTTAATTCTGCAAGATCTTTTTCTTGCTCTCTTTTAAAATACTCATTAGACTCAATGGCCTTGACTATATTATCAAAAACGGCCTTGAAATTATTTCTAGTTTCAGCTTTAATTGTTATTTGCTGATACTCATGAGTATAATCTTTATTATTTTCTAAAAACGTTTCATATTCTATTTTTGAAGCTGCTACAGAATCAAGTGTTTTAATATATCTGTCAAACGCTTGAAGTTTTTCATTTTCACTAACTACAGACTCTATTTCAAAACTTAAAATAGATGATGCTTCGTCAGACTTAAAACCTAAAACATTTTTTAAAGTATTATAATCTTGTTGCTTTACTAAGTCGTTATAGTAAGCGATAGAATTATATAGATTTTCACCTGTATCGTAGTTTTGCTTAATTGTAACGTAAGATTTGTAAACTGGTGAAGACGTTTTTTCAAAATAGAAACCCCAACCAACACCAATTATAGCAGCTATTGCAATTTTAATAATATGCTTTTTCACAAAAAACACTAACCAAACAAAAGCTAAAAAAATTTTATTGAAAATACTCCCTATAAACTTAAAAAACCTATCAAATGCGTTTCCGATAAGCTTGAATAATTGCCCTAAATCTACCTCTTCGTTTTGTTGAGGTTGTGGTAAATCTTTACTCATAATCTTAATTTAATATTTGTTCTAATATAGTTCTTGTTATTAAATATGTTGGTCTTACACCAGAAGTTCCTAAACCTCCAGAAGCTAAGGTAGCTCCTGTTTCTAGAGGATTATCACTTGCATAATATGCATATCTCACTTTCACATCTGGACTTATACTTGCTCTTACTTTTGAAGCTGCTTGTATTGCCTTTTGATAGTGAGCTCCTTCCATTTCTAAACCTATTACACGCCAAGTAGAGTTGTAAAAAAACTTTAAAATATCTTTGTTTTGTAATGAAGTTCCTAAAACCGTAATCATAGACCCTTCATAAATATCGACTCCTTTTCCCTGTAAATCTTCAACTGTCAATTCGTTTTTAAAAGGATAGTTATCGGCTGTTCCTTCAAAAATATGTGCAGAAGGAATCATAATATCTCCTTTTCCACCCTCTAATATACCTGCTTTCCCCATTATAGAAACAGACTCAACATTCAAATGAACTTTTTTCTTTTTTTCACCATAAGGTTTCAATAATTCATCAATGGTTTCATAAGCTTGCTCGCCAAAAGCATAATCCATTACTAATATAACGGGTTTTTCTTGTTCAAGAACAGTTTTGTTTATGTTGATGTCAATCTTTGAAATATCTATGTTTGAAGCATCAAAAATTTGAACATCTATATTAGCTCCAGAAGTATCTTTTACATACAGCATACCATTTTGTAACGCCTCTTTACTAACTTTATTTCTAAGATCTTTATTGTTGTTATTGCTTAAAGATTCATAAATCTCAAAAATATCTTTTTTAGCTACATCGGTTTTCAAAGCATTTGAAGCAAAAAGAACATTCATAACACTGTGCATATTAGCACTAATTATATGAATTGGTCTATTAAGTAAGCCATTTGTATGCAATACATCTTTCACTTTGTTTGCCCAAATTTCACCATGAATATGATGCCCTATTCGTTCTCTTAAAACCGGACTAAACGTTACGGTTCGTTTGTTATTATTTACCTGTTCTTCAATAGCTAATTTACCTAACCAATAAACAATATGCAACAGGCGTTCTGGTTGACTTGATGTTGCAAAATCATCATAAACGCACCTTAACTCATCAAAGGTTCTTCCTAAAATATTAGCCGTATGTGTAATTACAACTTCACGTTCTTCTCTGGTTAATTTCTTTTTCGATAAAACTGCTTTTTCGAGTTTAATCCAATCTCTTGTAGTTACGCCTTCCTCGTTAATAATAACACGATTGCTAATTTTATGAGACTCTACAAAAAGAAACGTAAGGTGTGTTAGTATATCATAGATTTCTGAGCGTCCTCGAGTAATCTCAATATTCATTTGTTCAGCATCTATTCTGTAACAATTTCTGCGACGCTTTTCTGGAATAATAGGTTTAAAATGAGAATTTGAATAACCCTCGTCGCTTGTTAAATTGATGTACGTACATTCTTCTATGCCTTGTGGTAATCTATCAATTACATAAAGCAAGCCTTCAAGTTCTGCTTTTTCTTCTCCTATGGAGCCATAAATTTCTGGCCTTAAAAGTAACAGAGAATTACGTAAGGTCTCGCCGGAAATTCCCATAGGCTTGTAAAACCCACGATTAAACAAATGGCGCATAGTAATATACATCCGTTCAATAGCATTAGAACTCTCCTGAGCCCTGGTTCTTTCATGATGTTTTTTACTACTCATTCTTTAGTTTGGTTGTGCCAAAGATAGTATTATTTGCGCTAATTAATGTGAGAAAAACTATCAACAATTTTTCTATCGTTTGACAATCTTGGGATTTTATTTTGTCCGCCTAATTTACCAACAGATTTCATGTATTGTTGGAAGCCTCCTTTTTTAACCTTATTAATTTTTAAAGGCTGTAGAACTTTGCCTTCAATTAAATCGAAATAATAACTGTTCTGTTTTTGCAGAGATTCATCTATTCTGCTTGCTAAAGCAGATAAGTTTTCAGGTTCGTTTTCAAACTCAACAAACCATTCATGATAAGGTAGTCCTTCTTTAGGATTAATTTGAGGAGCCACTGTAAATTCCGAAACGCTTACTTTAGTACCTGATATTGCCTGTTGCATTGCTTGTTCAACTTCTTTGCCAATAACATGCTCCCCAAACGCAGAAATAAAGTGCTTTATTCTACCTGATACGATAACTCTGTAAGGTTTTAATGATGTAAACTCTACTGTATCTCCAATATTATAGGCCCAAAGACCAGCGTTAGTAGAAATTAACATGACGTAATTTACCCCGACCTCAACATCTTTAATAGTTATTCTATTTGGGTTTTCATCAAAAAAAGTATCCGCTTTTACAAACTCATAAAAAATACCTGAATTTAATTGCAGTAGCATGCCTTTTTCATTTTGCCTATCTTGAAAAGCAAAAAACCCTTCACTGGCTGGGTATAATTCTATACTATCTACTTTTCTGCCAATTAAATTTTCAAATTTAGCCCTGTAGGGTTCGTAATTAACACCTCCAAAAATAAATAAGTTGAAGTTTTTAAAAATATCTCCTACTTGCTTTCCTGTTTTTTGCTGTAGTTTTTCAAAATACATTTGCACCCAAGATGGAATTCCAGAAATTACAGTCATATTTTCTGGTAATGTCTCTTCAACTATAGCATCAACTTTTGTTTCCCAATCTTCAATACAATTGGTTTCCCAAGATGGCAATCTGTTTTTTTGAAGATATTTAGGAACATAATGAGCCACTATTCCTGAAAGACGCCCCAACTGAATACCGTTTTGCTCCTTTAAAATGGGACTTCCTTGTAAAAATATCATTTTTCCATTTACAAACTTTGACTTTCCTGTTTCATAAATGTAAAGCAATATCGCATTTCTGGCAGCTTCAACATGAGTTGGCATACTGTCCTTAGTAATTGGAATATATTTAGACCCTGATGTTGTACCCGATGTTTTAGCAAAATAAATGGGTTTACCTTTCCAAAGAATATCTTCTTCACCAGCTACAACACGCTCAACATAAGGTTTTAAATCCTCATAGTCTCTAATAGGTACTCGTTTTGTAAAATCTTTATAAGAGTTTATACTTATAAAATCGTGGTCTTGTCCAAAAACAGTTCCAGCTGCACTTGAAACTAAGTACTGAAAAACTTTTTCTTGAGTTTTTACGGGGTTGTTTACCCACTTTTTAATTTTCTTGTGGACTCGTTTTGCAAGGAGTTTTGCTAAAGTAGATTTTAATGAAATCATTTATTTAAAATCTATAAAGTTTGTTGGGTTAATTGGGTAGCCATCATTCCATAGTTCAAAATGTAAGTGAGGTCCTGTAGACAACTCACCTGTATTTCCTGCGGTAGCAATCACCTCTCCTGCTTTTACCAAATCGCCTTGAACTTTCGTAAGAGCGGCATTGTGTTTGTATACCGATATAAGCCCATAACTATGTTCTAAAATTATAACATGTCCCGTTGTTGACGTCCATTCTGAAAAAATAACAATACCATCTGCGGTCGCTTTAACAGGCGTATCTTTTGCTACAGCAATATCTACAGCGTAATGTTTTTCTTTAGCATTATATACTTCGCTAATGGTTCCATTAACTGGTGGAAACAGCACGAAATTAGTTGCCGTTGTAGCAGATTCAAATATGTTATATTTATCTTCTTTATCTACCTTTTCTCGTAAAAGTGAATCTTCCACTGTAGGTCTAAAATCGACTTCACTAGCTTCTAATTTAACAGCTTCAATTATAGAATCTTTATTAAAATCAGCAGCGCTCACATCACCTTTTAATACTTGCTTAATAGAAGCATAGTATTTATCATTTATTGAAATAACGCGTTGTAAAGAGTCTGTTTTATAATTTAATTCTGTGGCTTTCTTTTTTAAAGCTGTAGATGAGTATCCAGGGATGTACTCTCTAAGTGGCGTAAAAGCAATTATGGCGTAAGTGATTGCAATTAAAAAAATAGCCGATAACGAAACTAAAACAAAAACATTTAGTCGTGTTAACTTAAGAGACAAGCGCTCTTCAAAAGTATTTTCGTTAAGTACAACTAGTTTATATTTGTCTAGTAACTTACGCTTTATTCTTTTAGGTTTCTTTTTCTTTTCTGCCATCGTTAAACAAAAATAAATAAAATTATAACAAGACTTGTTTGTGCTTTTACTAAAGTTATTCTTAAAACGACTTTATTAAACTTTAATTACTAACTTTGTGCTTTAAAATAATTATTATGAGTTTATATATGATTCCTTTAGCAATTGGTCCTTGGCAAATCGCATTAATAGTTGTGATTGTTTTATTATTATTTGGTGGGAAGAAAATTCCTGAACTAATGCGTGGTTTAGGTAGTGGTATTAAAGAATTTAAAGATGCTAGTAAAGAAGAGGACTCTCAAGAAGAAAAAAAATAATATAATTATACTGTAACAAAAAACCCAACATTGTATAATGTTGGGTTTTTTTATTTCTTTAAAATTTTTTGTCGTTGTTCTAGTCTCAGTAATTATTATAAAAATTAATAGCTAGATTAATATCTGTTTAGCTATTTATGGCTACTAATTGCTGATCATGAGGTTTGTTTTGCATATTATTTTTATAATTTGAGCTAAAGGTAATTGGATTGACTTTAACATTAGATGATATATTTATTAATATTATGAGAACTATAGTAGTCTAATGTTGAATTTACATTTTTTAATTATAATCAAATTCTGATTGTAAAATTTACTAAATAATAAAAATTATTAATATCGTTTGGTTTTTGAATGTATTGAAATTTATGAGACATGGCTTCGTTTAATATAGCTTCAACTCCAGCATTTGATAAGACAATTAATCCTTTTGGCACGTAAACTGAACAAGAATAAACAGGCTCACCAGTTTCATCAATTATATATCTAACATTAATATGACTTTTTTCTATTATTTCTATTACTTTTCAAAATATTATAATGTGCCGAAGTTAAAGCTGACTGAAAAAATCAGTTGTAAATCCAGAGCCCAACTTTAATTTTGTTTTTATCTTAAAGTCAGTAATATATCTTCTTATTTTATACGTTTGGTTTTCTACTAAGTTTAAATATTGATCATACAATTCTGTTTTATAGATATTAAAATCATTATCGGAAGTAGGGGATTGAGCATTGGTAGTTTGATGAACCAAAATTAATAGTAATATAATATAAGTTATTGATTTCATTATTTTTTTAAATAACCTTAAATAGTGAAACCTAGCATAGAACTAGGTTTTCTGTTTATATGCTAGAAGTATAATTACTTTAAAAATCATATAGCTAAATTAATATCAAATAAGAAGTAGAAATTATTTATAGTATTAGGCTTATTGAAATAATTAAACTTATGCGTCATAGCTTCTGTAAGTATGGATTCAATTTCAGAATTAGATAAAACTAATAAATGTTTTGGAAAATGTAATGAACAAGATAAAACATTTCCAGCTTCATCTACTATATACCTCACTTTAAAAAGGCCTTCTCTTGTACTTTTGCTATTTAAGCTATTATAATTTGTTGACGTTAATACTGATGCAAAAAAGTCAGAAGTAAATCCAGAATTAATTTTATATTTAACTGTTGTATTATTCTCAAAAAGTGTTTTATTGATACTTGTTTGACTATTTTTATTTACTAATTGTTGATCGTATAAACTTGTTTTATAAATATTATACTTATCATCTGAGCTAAATATTATTGGATTAACTTGAGCATTAGACGATAGGTCTATCAAAACTAAAAGTAAAATGGTGATATATGCTTGAATTTTCATGATTTTGATTTTTAATTACAATTTTCTATTGATTTTTCATATAAATTTATAAGTGCGTCTGGTTTAAAAGTGGGATCAATTGGACATCCATAGACATCAGTTATACCACATCCATTAACTGCAAAATGATGTGCCCTAAAAGCTTCTAGAGCAGTAAACCAAGATGATAATTCATTTTGCGTTAAAGAAATGTTTCCAGAAGGATTATTTAAAATAAAGTCTACAATCCAATCATTCAACAAAGTTAATTCTTCGAATATAGGTGCTGCATCTGCGACAAATAATCCTCCACTAGCTGAATCATCATGATTATCCATTTTTCTGAAATTTTCAACCCAGATTGATAACTGCGTGTAAGCTTTTTCTTCAAATTCTATATTAGACCCTCCTAAATGACCAGTATTCGGGTTACCAATACCAATAAGCGTGCCATATAACTGTTGCTGATAAGCATGGAATAGTTCCTCTCCTAATGAATTACCAATACCGTCTGGTCTAAATATAATGGTATTAGTAGTTGGTCTATATTGAGCTTGTGCTCCAGGAACAAGCGTGCCTGTAGTAATATTGACGCTTGTAACTGAAGTTAAAAGTGCATTTCCGATACAATTTTCCATAAGTTTATCAACAGCTTCTTGAAATTCTTCTTTTTGTTCTGTAGTTAAACTTTCTGTATTAAATGGATCATTATCAACTATAACATCTTCAAGACAATTACCATCAATATCAGTTTCAGCAGCGTTCCTATCTTCGCAAGGAATTGGTCTTGGGTTGGTAACAACGTCATCATTTGTTGCGTCACCACCTCCACCACCGCCAGAATCATTTGGTTCTTCATCTTTATCATCAGTTGGGTTTGTGTCAAAGCAAACTGTTCTACAGGATTGGAATTGATATGCCGCTCTATCGTGATTATTGATTAAAGGACAACTACCATTACCATATTCATGTTGATCTCTACCAGTACAAGGTATCGATATAGTTTAACAGGCTCTAAAACAACTACTTTTACTAAATAAAGAGCTTATAGTACCCGAAGCCAATTTCGAGATTTTAACCTCTGTATCTTCCCTTAAAGGAAAACTATCTAATAAATCCTGATATTCACCAACCTCAACATCATACTGCACCAAATATTCATCATAATCTTCAGTATCAATATTGAAGTGAATCACAATATTTTCAATATAAAATTCTGGGTTATCTCTCAAGAGTTTAAAAGTGTATGTATGGGTATCTGCATATTCCATGAAGAGAACTTTATCTGTAAATAAAGTTATATCACTTTCTTCAGAGGACTTACTAAATAAACTATTAGGCGAGTTTAAATCGGATTTTAGTTTGTTATAGACTTTACTTACCTTACTAAAATGTGGTGATTTTTCAAAAGACACCTCTCTTGATATTATATCTTGTATCTCATCTGAATTTTCCAGGTTTTGATTTTGGTCGTCTTGTTGGCAATTTAATACAAGTAGAAAAAATCCAAAAGAAAGAAAACCTAACTTAAAGATATTCTTCAAATAACTTTTTTTGAGCATAATAAATAATTAGTTTATGATTAAATTTTTTATGCTATTAATTAAGAGGGAAAATTGCTATGCGTAAATCTAACAAAATTATTGTAAAATCTTACATGTATTAATATAAAAATCGTTCTTTATCTAAGAAAAAGATATTAATAATACGAAATACTAGAAGAGTATCATTCTATTTTAATAGATTTAATAATGGCTTCTAATTCAAACATATAGTTGCGTTTTTCAACCGATGGTGCAAAAGCAAAGCCTTCTGCTATAATCCATCTATTATTAATTTTATCCTCGATGGCATAATTAATATATGGTCCTGCCATAACCGCATTTTTTACATCCCACATGCCTTTGGTTTCCAGGGTTGGTTTATTATCTAAAATCGTTTCAGCATGAAAAGGCGTGTATGCATTTTCGGTAATCATATAAGAACCATCCACAGGACCTCCAATGTACTTTTTACCTATTGAATCTCTAATTTTTATTACTTGCCCAATTAAATTTGAGTCTCTTTCTATAGCTTTTAAAGGTAATTCGTAGAGTAAAATATTTACATATCCTGTTCGAATATCTCTTTTCATCCAATAAAATTTATCTTCTTTGGTTGCCAGAGTTTTGGTAATTCTGTAGGCTGTTGGGAAATTAATATCTAAACCTAAGTTCTCTTTAATCTCTTTTGTGTTGTAAAGGGATTTTTTTATGAGTCTTTGCTTTTCTTTAATCTCAATACCTTTAAAGGTTTCTATGATTCTTGCGGAATTTTCAGAAATTAATTTAATGACATCATCTTTAGTTTTACCAGAAACTTTTATAACTTTTTGAGGTTGCGCATAAATATCGTTTTCAAAAGCAATTCCTGATTCATTACCAATATCAACTATTAAAATAGTTCTGTTTTTAGTTATAAACCCAGAAAAAATATTAGTTGGTATTTGGTTAATGTTAAATATGGGTTCGTCTTGTGGTAAACCATAAACCGGAGATGCTAAAACATCTCTTATAGCTTCACCAACTCTTCCTTCCCACAAATCGTTTGCCATTACAACAGAAACATCATTTAATTTTCCGCCAGAGTCTAAAAGTGTTTTTTTCTTTTCCGAGTCTTCACATGATGTAACTAAAAATAGTGATAACACTACTAAAAAAATTTGCCGCATAATTATTAGTTTTTTAGAATTTAGCTTTTTGATATTTTAAGCTTCATTCCTGGTTTTAATTTACTCCCACTAATATCGTTCCAATCTTTAATATTTTGAACAGAAACTCCAGGAAATTTTTGAGAAATGCTCCAAAGTGAGTCTCCGCTTTGCACAGTGTAGGTTGTAATATTACCCGATAAAGGCTTTGAAGTTATTTTTTTAGAAGCTGTTTTTGGTGCTTCTACGTAAGGTTTTCTTGGGTAAATGGTTAGTCGTTGTCCAATACTTAGGTTGTTACTCCTTAATCCGTTCCATCGTTTAATATCGCTTACTCTAACGCCATATTTTCTTGATATTTTTCCTAAATAATCACCAGATTTTACTCTATATCGTATTCTATCATTTGCATTAAAAAACTTGGGTAATGGCTTTTCGCGTTTATCAAATTCTGCTTTTGCAAAGGCGTAAATACTATCTTCATTATTTACAAACTTACCAATAACTTCGTTTGGTAATCTTAAACTGTAGTTTTCATCTTTTATAAATGGAATAATATCTAATTTGTAAGACGGGTTTAAAAACTGAAGTTCCTCAATAGGCGTTCCTGTAACTTCTGAAACTTGATCGAGTGTAATCATCCGTTTTACTCTAACTGTATCTGTTTCAAAATAAGCCGTTTCAGATTTGTATTGTTTAAAACCGTGCTCTTTAGCATATTCGAAAATATACATATTAGCTAAAAAAGCTGGTAAATAACCTGCTGTTTCTCGTGGTAAATTATGACGGATATTCCAATAGTTTTTATAACCACCAGAACGCCTAATGGCTTTTGAAACATTTCCTGGACCAGAATTATAGGCTGCTAAAGCCAAATCCCAATCGCCAAAAATCTCATAAAGTTTAGCCAAATATTTTGACGCTGCTACTGTAGATTTTATAGGGTCGCTACGTTCATCAACATAACTACTTACATCTAAACCATACATTTTCCCTGTGGCAAACATAAATTGCCATAAACCCGTAGCGCCAACTCTAGATTTTGCTCTTGGTTTTAAAGCCGACTCAACAATGGCCAGATATTTAATTTCTAACGGAATATTTTGATTGTCTAATTCTTGTTCAAACAGCGGAAAATAAAACGAACTAAGCGTTATTAATTTTTGAATTGACTTGCGCCTGTGTTTTAAGTATCCTTTTATTACGTTTTCTAAAGCTGGGTTATATTCTACATTAAATGGCGTTCTTGCATTTAATTCTTTTAACCTCGCTTTTAAAGTATCTGTATGTAATTCTGGATACTCAACTTTTTCGTAAGTTAGTTCGGTAACAGATTTGTAAATGGTATCGTATAAGTTGTTGCTATAAAGCTCTTCATACCATTTTTCGTCAAACTTTAAAGCTAATTCATTATCTAATAATGTTTTTATTGATGTACTATCAACTATGGCTTCAATTGTTTTTATTGCAGGTACTTTACCATCAATTAAAGAATCTTTAACAACTTGATTTTGAGATACTATAGAGTCTTGGTTTTGAGAAAAGCCAGCTATAATATTAAAAAACAATAAAACTATAAAAAAACGAGAAGCCATAAAACCTATTCATTAATGAATGATGTTATGGCTAAAATCGTATTTTTTAAGGTAATTAGAAAACTAATTCTAAATTATTCTAAAATAGCAGCAATTCCAGGAAGTGTTTTACCTTCTAAACTTTCTAACATAGCTCCACCTCCAGTACTTACATAGCTCACTTTGTTTTCAAAACCAAATTGTTTAACAGCTGCAACAGAATCGCCTCCTCCAACTAAAGAAAACGCACCGTTTTTAGTAGCTTCAGCAATGGAGTTTCCTAATTCTATAGTGCCTTTTGCAAAACTTTCCATTTCAAAAACACCTAATGGCCCGTTCCAAAGAATGGTTTTAGAATCCATTACAACTTTATGAAACTGCTCTCTAGATTTTGGTCCAGCATCAACACCTTCCCATCCATCAGGGATTTCGTTAATATCTAAAACTTGAGTGTTGGCATCGTTACTAAAATCGTCAGCAGCAATAGTATCTACAGGAATATGTACTTGTACATTTTTAGCTTTTGCTTGTTCTAAAATTTCAAGAGCTAAAGGCATTTTATCATCTTCGCAAATTGAGTTTCCTATTTTACCACCTTGTGCTTTTACAAACGTAAATGCCATACCACCGCCAATTATTAAGTGGTCTACTTTATCAAGAATATTTTCTATAATGGTAATTTTTGAAGATACTTTAGCACCTCCTAAAATAGCCAAAACAGGTTTTTCACCAGTTTCCATTACTTTATTGATGCTTTCAATTTCTTGAGCTAATAAGTTACCGAAGCATTTTTTACCCTCAAAAAATTGAGCTACAATGGTTGTTGATGCGTGCGCTCTATGCGCCGTACCAAAGGCATCGTTTACGTAAATATCTCCTAATTTTGATAGTTTTTCTGCAAAGTCTTTATCGCCAGCAGTTTCTTCTTTATAGAAACGTAAGTTTTCTAATAGTAAAATTTCTCCTGACTCTAAACTTGCAGCAGCCGCCTCAACATCATCACCAATACAATCTGCAACAGTTTTTACTTCAACACCTAAAATATCTTCAACTTTACTAGCAATATGTTTTAATGAAAACTCATCTTGAAACCCTTTAGGACGACCCAAATGCGACATTAAAATACAGCTTCCACCATCTTCTAAAATTTTAATAATTGTTGGTTTAGCAGAAACAATTCTAGTGGCATCTGTAACTTCAAAATTATCATTTAAGGGCACATTAAAATCTACTCGAATTAGGGCTTTTTTATTTTCGAAATTAAAATCGTTTAGCGTCTTCATTTATCTTTAATTTTATCGTTTTAACTGTTTGTTTAACAAATGTAACTAATTATACAGCGATAAAAAATGTGTTTTTTTACGAAAACGATTTAGCTGAAAAAAAATTTAAGAATTACCATTTTTTATTGAGTTTTATAAGGGCGTTTATGAATTTAAAAGAATGATATTTAGCGTCTTGACTTTGTCAGAAAAAAATGATAACTTCGAGACAAAGGCAAACATCAAACTAACATGAACCATTTAATTATGAAAAATTTACTGTTTACACTAATTATTATTTCAATATTAACTGGTTGTAAAACTGAAAAACAAGAAAGAGAAAAAGCAATTAATCCATTGCCTCTTAATACTTATTTTCAAAATAGCGAGCTTCCTGCTGCCATTATGGGATACAGTAACAAAGATGGGCAAATAAAATGGTATACATATGGACCATCTGTTTGGGATGGAAAAGACACAATAAATGAAAACAATATTTTCCGAATTTATTCAATGACCAAAGCCATAACTTCAGTTGCAGCCATGCAACTCGTGGAACAAGGAAAAATTGGACTAGATGACCCTTTAGACGACTTAATGCCAGAAATGACATCTATTCCAATACTAACTAAAGAAGGAGAATTAGTTAAAGGTAGTAAATCAATAACATTAAGACACTTACTGACCCATACTGCAGGTTTTGGCTATGATTTCACGTCATCAAGACTTCAAAGCTTTCAACCAGATAATTGGGAATATGAAGATAAACCTAGACTTTTTGAAGCTGGTACCAATTGGCGCTATGGAACCAACGCGGATTGGGTTGGTAAAATCGTAGAAAAAATAAGTGGTGAAAATCTAGAACAGTATTTTAGAAATTATATCACAGGTCCACTTCAAATGGATGCCACATGGTTTAACGTACCGGATAATTTGAAAGATAGAATTGTATCATATGGAGTTAGAGATTCAACTGGTTTTAATGAATACCCTCGAATTCCCAAAAAACCAGTGACATCATATAATGCAGGGGGTGGTTTATTTGGGTCGCCAAAAGATTATATGACATTTCTACAATGTATGTTAAATTATGGTAAATATGAAGGAGGGCAATTATTAAAAAGAGAAACTTTTGAACTTATGTTAAAAGATAATTTGCCGAAAGAAGTAAGTCTAAACTATGAACAATTTAATAACGACGTAATGAGTTATACAGGAGGATTTGGCGATGTATCTGACAGGTGGGGTTTGGCATGGGCAATTGAAGCAAATAAAAGCGAATTGTTTAGACCCATTGGTTCAGTTTATTGGGCAGGTGCTGCGAATTCTTATTATACCTTGGATATTGAGAATAAAATTGCCATAGTGTATTTTACACAATACTTTCCATTCAATGACAAAGAAAGTTTTGATTTCTACAGATTATTTGAACAAGAAGTTTTCCAAAGCTTTAATAATTAAAAACGCCTTAAACAAACTAGCCCGCGTTAGGGATTGCAGCGGTATCCTTTTTTACTTTTTCTGTAAAAAAGATATAGCGCAAAGCCCGACCCTTGGGTAACGCCCTAATTAAAAAATGAGAAAATTATCTTGGTTTCTTATGTGAAAGCAAAATTTTGTTTCAAAAAATTCATTTACTTTTGTCTTTATGCTTTTTGAAGACATTTTAGGTCAAGAACACATAAAAAAATACCTTACGCAAAGTGTTGATAACGGACGGATTCCGCATGCTCAATTATTTGTAGGCAACGAAGGGTCTGGAACGCTACCAATGGCTTTAGCTTATGCACAATATGTATTATGCTCTAATTCTAATGGTGAAAACCAAAGCGGAAATGAAGCTTGTAACCTAAAGTTTAAAAACTTTTCGCACCCAGATTTGCATTTTGCTTTTCCGGTAACTACTAGCGATAAAGTTAAGAGCAAACCCGTATCTAGTTTTTATCTTGAAGAATGGCGACAACTTTTAAACGAACAGCCTTATGGCAATTTATTTGACTGGTACAAATTACTTGGAGTAGACAATAAGCAGGGGCAAATAGGAGTTGATGAAGCACACGAGATTGTAAAATCGCTCACCCTAAAATCTTATGAAGGCGGGTACAAAGTAATGCTAATTTGGATGGCTGAAAAAATGAATACCGCCTGTGCAAATAAGCTTTTAAAGCTTGTTGAAGAGCCGCCAAACAAAACGATTTTTTTATTAATTGCGGAAGATGAAGAGCAAATTATAAACACGATTCGTTCCCGTTGCCAAATTTTACATTTTCCGCCTTTGGCTGAAGATGTTATAAAATCTGCCTTAGTAAAGCAGTATAATATTGATGTAGGTGTGGCTACTAAAATAGCACATCAATCTAACGGGAATTATAATAAAGCTTGCGATTTAGTGTATCAAGATTCTGAAGATATTCAGTTTGAAACTTGGTTTATTTTCTGGATTAGAAGTGCTTTTAAAGCTAAAGGAAACAAGGCTGCTATTCATGATTTAATTTCTTGGAGTGAAGATATTGCCAAAACTGGCCGCGAAACACAAAAACAGTTTCTTAGTTTTTGTCTAGATTTTTTCCGTCAGGCTTTGTTACTGAATTATAATGCAACCGATTTAGTGTTTTTTGAACCTAAAACGGATAAATTTAAATTAGAGAATTTTGCACCTTTTGTGCATGGTAATAATATTATGGATATTAGTAACGAACTACAAGATGCTATTTACCATATTGAGCGTAACGGGAATTCTAAAATTATACTTACAGATTTATCGATTAAATTAACGCGGTTGCTTCATAAAAAATCAATGTAAAAGAAAAAAGTGCTATTAATTTTCATTAAAAGCACTTTAGTTATTTGATATTCAGATTATTAACCCTTACTTCTTTTCGTATTCAGCATTTAGTGCATCCAAAATAGTTTGTGTTAAATCGTTCTCCTCAGCACCAAATAGAACAGTGGCTTGAGCATCGCTAGTTCCTAAAATATAAGTATAACCGTTTGTTTTACCATATTCATTTTCAAACTTTTTAACCTTGTTGATAATAGAATCTAATTCTGATTGAAATGCTTGTTGAAATGCTTGAGCTTCGACTTGCTTTTGCTGATCTTGAATTTGCTTTTTCTGCCCTAACTCCTGGTATTTTTGTTGCGCTTTATTTTGAGACATTCTTTGAGCTTCCGATTGAAATTTTTGAACCTCCATCTGAAACGCTTGGTCTATACTATCAAATTTGTTTCTGTAAGCTTCTTCTTTAATTTGAAACTTAGCTTCTAAATCTTTCTTTTCTTGATAATCGTTAATTATAGTTCCATTATCTACAAAACCTATTTTGTTTGGTTTTTCACAAGAAGCGAAAATTAACATGGCAAATACTGCGTAAATTATTTTTTTCATCATTTTATGTTTTTTGATTGAAGTCGTTTTTAATCCGAACAAAAATAACAAAGTAAGTTAAAAATGAAAGCGGAATTAGTTCGAATTTAACTTATAAGAAAAACTTATTAATTCGATTGTTTAAAATAATAAATCTCTATGAAAAATAAAGCGGTATAAAGCGATTTAAGACGTTTTTAAAAAACACTCATGCATTTAGGCGTTTAGCCAATTAAGATTAAAAACACCATTGCAAGAATTGATTTTAACTATTTTTAATGATGTAAATTAAAGAAGAGGCCTCTTTTGTACTAATAGCTTTTACATTTGAAAGCAGACCAACCAAAAATCCTTTAAGCGGATTCATTTTATCTGTTTTATATTTTTCAGAAAGCATACTTACGTAAAATGAATCAAACCACATGGGTTTAACTTTTTCAACTTTAAAAGAATGTTTTGAAACTAATTTTGAAATAGACGTTTGGTTAAAGTGCCAAAGATGTCTTGGCACATCATAAGCCGCCCAAAACTGTTTATAATATTGTGCATCATAGCTTTTATAATTAGGTACAGCAATTATTAAAGTGCCACTTGGTTTTAAAAGTTTTTTAAAGATGGCTATATGGTCTTCTAAATTTGGTAAGTGTTCGAGCACATGCCAAAGTGTAATGACATCAAAGATTTGTGCATCGAATTTTAAAAGTTGTTCTATTTCAAAAACAGAATTTTTTGTTTTTTTATTGGCTATGTCTCTTGCCTGTTCGTTAGGTTCTATTCCAGAAATATTCCAATTATTTTGAAAAGCTTTTTGCAAAAAATCACCTGTTCCGCAACCCACATCTAGTAGTTTTTTATCCTTTGAAGAAAATGAGTTTATTAAACTTAATTTCTTTTTTAAAGACAAGCTTCTAACTAAATGATATACTTTTTCAAATAGATTTCTTTTAGAATCTGTATGAGAAATGTAATCTTCACTTTCGTAATATTCGGGTAATTTATCTGAAGATGGCTGAGGTGTTGTTTCTAAAAAACCATATTCTGAATTCTGAATTAACTCAAATTGTTCTCCTGAAACAGAGTGGTCTTTTACAGATAAAAAAGAGCTTTTATTTTTCATTTAAATAGATACTGAATAAGGTTCAGAATGATAAAAAAAGGACATTAAATTATATGTTCCACGTGGAACGTTTTAAATATTCATTCAACTATCGCCCCATATAAACTAACAAAACAGAAATATCATTTGGAGAAACACCACTTATTCTTGATGCTTGAGACACACTTGTAGGCTGAATTTTTTTCAACTTTTCTCGTGCTTCAAAACTCATAGATTTTATTTGTGAGTAATCAAAATTCTCTGGAATTTTAACGTATTCTAATCGCGTTAACTTATCTGCGTTGTTTTTTTCCTTCGCAATATAACCCGCATACTTAACCTGTATTTCTGTTTGCTCTATAACTTCCCTATCCAAATTATTACCTTGAATATACTGTTCGACACTTTCTACTTTTCTAACATCTTCCATCTCAATATTTGGTCTAGAAAAAACTTTAAAAAGCTTCCCAGATTGTTTTACTGGTGATGATTTTTTAGATTCTAATATTGGATTTATTTCTTCGGGTTTTACACTTTGAGTTTCAAAAAAATTGACAAACCTTTCAGCAGCTTCATGTTTTTCTTCCATACGTTTTAATCGCTTTTCTGAAGCCAAACCTAATTCAAAACCTTTTGGTGTTAACCTTAAATCTGCGTTATCTTGACGTAGTAAAGTTCTATATTCAGCTCTAGAGGTAAACATTCTATAGGGCTCTTCTGTGCCTTTTGTAATTAAGTCATCAACCAAAACACCTATATAAGCTTCGTCTCTTTTTAAAGTAAAAGGATCCTTTTCTTGAACTTTCAAACTCGCATTTATTCCTGCCATTAAACCTTGAGAAGCGGCTTCTTCATAACCAGTAGTTCCATTAATCTGACCTGCAAAATATAAACCTTCAACAAGCTTAGTTTCTAAAGTATGTTTTAGTTGTGTTGGCGGAAAATAATCATATTCAATAGCGTAGCCTGGTCTGAAGAATTTCACATTTTCGAAACCAACTACAGATCGTAATGCTTTAAATTGAACATCTTCTGGCAATGATGTAGAAAACCCATTTACATAAACCTCACAGGTATTCCAACCTTCAGGTTCTATAAATAATTGATGTCTGTCTTTGTCCGCAAAACGATTAATCTTGTCCTCAATAGATGGGCAATATCTTGGACCTAAGCTTTTAATTCTACCATTAAACATTGGGGATCTATCAAAACCCTCTCTTAGTAAATCATGAACTTCGGTGCTTGTGTAAGTCATATGACAAGATCGCTGATTTTCTAGTGACTTTGTAATATCCAAATACGAGAACTTTTCAGGATTTTCATCTCCAGGTTGCTCTATCATTTTAGAATAATCTAAACTCCTTCCATCAACTCTTGGTGGTGTTCCTGTTTTCATTCTACCAGAAACAAAACCTAAATTAACAAGCTGTTCTGTAATACCAGTTGCCGCTCTTTCGCCTGCCCTTCCGCCTCCAAAATTCTTATCACCAATATGAATTAATCCATTTAAAAAAGTACCGTTTGTTAAAACAACAGACTTTGCTCTTATCTCAATTCCTAAAGATGTTTTAACACCAACAACTTTATGATTTTCTACTATTAAACCAGAAACCATTTCTTGATAAAAATCAAGATTAGGCGTGCCTTCTAAAAGCAACCTCCAATCTTCAGCAAAACGCATTCTATCACTTTGCACCCTCGGACTCCACATAGCAGGTCCTTTAGATTTATTAAGCATTTTAAATTGAATAGCCGATGTATCCGAAACAATACCACTATACCCTCCAAGCGCATCAATCTCACGCACAATTTGTCCTTTAGCAATTCCTCCCATAGCAGGGTTACAAGACATTTGCGCAATGTTCTGCAAATTCATGGTAACAAGCAACGTTTTGCTTCCCATATTGGCGGCGGCGGCAGCGGCTTCACTACCAGCGTGACCTGCTCCAACTACTATAACGTCATAAAGTTCGTTAAACATAATCTTTCATTATAAAACATGTTCCACGTGGAACATATCAGTAATTTGAGTTTGCAAATATACGTTGAAATCTTTAATTCTATTCTAGCACAGACAAGTAGTAATTCTCTTTATCTCTCATAACCTTAGCGTCATTATCCGTCTTATCTTTAAAACCACAATAATGTAAAACTCCATGAATGATAACTCTATGAAGCTCTTCAATAAACGAAACACCAAAATCTTTAGCGTTGTCTTTAACTCGTTCGACAGAAATAAAAATATCGCCTTGTATAATTTTTCCCACTGAATAATCGAAGCTAATTATATCTGTTAACGTATCATGATTTAGGAATTCAACATTCAATTTATGTAGATATTCGTCATCGCAAAACACATAATTTATCTCTTCCAATTTATGAGCTTCGGACGAGATAGTATCAATTATCCATTTTGTAATTTGTTCTTCAGAATCTAATTTAAAATCGGTTTCGTAATTGAAATTAATCATTAGCTTTTTTAAAATACTCTTGTACCTTCTTTTTATAAACTTGCTGCAAAGGTAAAGCTTGGCGATTTAATATTTCTGTAGTTTGAAAATATTGTTTTGCAGTTGGTATTTGATTATTGGAATCATTATCAAACCTGTTTTTATTAGTTTCAGATTCTCGTTTATTATCCTCACCTTGTTGGAATGTTGCATTATCAAGTTTCAATAATTGATGTTTTAATTGCATCATTTTTTGAAGTGTTTGATTTGTAAACCCTTTGTTTAATAAATCCAATTCAATGTCTTCCATTTTTCGAACTAGCGCATCACCATTTCCACCTTTGCCTTTTCCTTGTTTATCAAGCTGTTCTTGAAGCGCTTGTCTTAATTGTTGTTGTTGTTGATAAATTTCGTAGAGTAATCCGTTTTGGTCTTCGTCTCTACCCTCTCCTTCTCCTCCTTGTTGTTGACCATCTTTACCTTTTTGCTCTCCTTTTCCCTCACCATTCTTTCCAGACTTTCCTTCTTTCCCTTCCTCACCTTCTTTTTCATCTTCACCTGGTTTCTTCCCTTCTCCTTCTTTCGGCTCGCCTTGTTCGCCTTTTTTCATACCTTCTTCCATCATCTTATTGAGCTCTTCTTGACTCATAATAATGTCTGGTAATTGCATATCTCCTTTACCTTGACCCATCGACATGCTCATATTCTCTTCCATGTTATCCAAAATATCACTCAAGAAGTTAGCCAAGTTATTTGCTGCTGTAATTGTAAATTGTTGATTTGAAACACCCTGATACAATTGCGCTTCAGAAAATTGGTTTAAAGCCTTTTCTATGTTATAATATACATCTGTAATTTCCTTATTAACTTGCTCAGATAGTTTTGGCTGTCTTAAAGATAATGCAAACAAACTATCATCAATATGCTCAAAATGTTCTTTTAAGTTACTTTGCTTTCTTAAATAAGTTGCATACTTATTATGGTTAACATCAATAGATTTAAACTGATTCATTAACGCTTCCTGATCAAATGAAAATAGGACTAAATTATCTAATATTTGCCGAAGCATTTCAACATCCTCCTCCATTTGGTCTCCACCAGATGCACTCATAGCACTTTGCATTTTCTGGCTCATTTGCATCATTTTTTTTGCTGCTTTCTTTTGGCTATTCTTAGCTTTTTGTAAGCTATTATTCTCCTTAGGTTTGTTGGGTTGTTCTCCTTCTTTACTAATAGCATTCTCTTCCTTTTGCTTTTCTAACTCTTCTGATGCATTTTTCTGTTCTTGCTCAACGTCTCTTTCATCAATCTTATCTCTGGGTATATCAATCGGCTTTTTTAATTTTTTACTGTCTTTTTCTAATGCTTCTATGTCTTTTTTGAAATCTTCAAACTGTTTATTGAGTTTTTCTTGTTCTTCTTTTGTGTTCTTTTCTTCTGGCTGATTAGATAATTTTTCTTGATCTTCCGCCAACTTCATTAAATCTTCTTTAAGTTTCTCTAGTTTCTTTTCAACATAAAAACGTTTTGTTAGCTCAACCAACTGCTCTAAGCTTCGTTTTTTGTTTTTATTTTGTTTGGCTAATTTTTCTAGTTTTTGAGTGAGCTCTTCCTTGTTAATTTTCTCTTGAAGTTTTTCTAACTCTTCAAGAAGCTTTTCATCTTGCTTTAGCTTTTCCTCATTTTCTTCCAATCGCTCTTTTAAATCTTCTTTAAAAGTGTCTTTTTCAAGATTCTCTTTTTGAAATTCTTCTAGGTTATCCTTTAACTTTTTGTTAAAGTTTTTCATCATTTCGTCCTGTTGTTTCTGACGTTTAAAAAAGGATTCCAACTTTTTCTTGTCGTTAAAATTTAATGTTGTTTTTTCCTTTTGTGTTTTGGTTAGCTCTTCTAATTTTTTGTCTTGCTCATTAAATTTTTCTAAAGATTTATTTAAATCTTTGATGGTTTCACTCTGCTCTTTTAACTGCTTCTGTGTTTCTTCTTCTTTGGTTCGCTTTCTGTACGTAAAGACTTTACTTTTTACACGTTTGTAATTGTTAACTCTATCATTATCAAATACTTGAAAGTATAGTTCGTAAGGAATACCTGTTTCAATTGTTAAGTTATTTGGAAACGCACTAATAAAATCTGAGATGTTAGAATTAGAAAAAGGGATGTCTACAATTCTTTTATCTTCCTCATTTTCAGATGGATAATAAACTAATTGTAATTTACTAAACCCATAATCATCACTTATTTGACCATAAAAATACAACGTCTGTAAATCCAAGCTATCTACTTCAGTTTTTAAGTTAAGCTCTGGGTATTCGTCTATAATAACATCAATGCTAAAGGCTAAATTCTCATAGTTCTTCAAGTCTTTATTGCTCGTGCTAAGTATGTAATCATAATTAGAATAAACGTGTTTAGAAGCTTCAAAAACACCAACCTTGTCTGTACTAAAGCCAAGAGTGTCTTTGGCAAATAAAAACACCTCTTCTGTGGCTTTCGTTTTAAGCTGCCATTTTATTTGCGTGCCCTCTGGTACAATTGCATTTCCTGTACTTTTTAAAGTTTCGTCTCTCTTCTTTGTGTAATTTGGATAGTCCAAAACCATTTGAAAACTCAACAAAGAAGGCACCTCAACAATATTAATGTTGTAAGGCTTAGAAGTTACTTCATTAGCTGTTAATTTAAATGTAACGTCTGTTTTCAGCTGCGTAAACACGTATTCAAATTCACCAACGCCTTTTTGTTGTAAAAAATATGTTTCGTTATTATAGGTTATTTGTGCGCTTTCTGGTGTAACATCTCCAGCAGTTTTAACAATGAGCTTGAAGTCTTTATTTTCAATGGCATTTAAATCTTCATTAATTACAAAAAACTGAAAAGGTTCAGGTGGATCGTAAGCTGTTTTATAATTTACAACACGGTTATAGCTATCGCTAAACCAATTAAAATCTCCTGCAAAAAAAGTTAAAAGTAAAATGGCTACAGGAATAGCAGCATACTTTAAATACGCTATATTCTTCTTAAAATTAACCGCCAATTTAAATGGAACTGGTTTAAGTTCAAACGACTTTTGTTCGATGCTAGCTATTAGTAATTCAGATTTTGCATCATTATCATTTAGCTGCAATACGTTTAACAACTTATCATTAACCTCAGGAAAGTGAGTACCAATAATTTTTGATGCTACTTCATAATTAATGCCTTTCTGAAACTTCAATAACTTAGCTAAAGGAATAAAAATAAACTTGATTAGTAAACCTAATTCAACAGCTATAAATAGCCAAAACAAAATAGTTCTAGACGTTGTATTTAACCATAAAACATATTCGATAAAAAGTGTAAACAAAAAATAAAGCAACCCTATAGCAAAAAACAAGATAGTGCCTTTAAGCAATTCATTCGTGTAATAACGCCTAATAAATGCCTCTAATTTATTTTGTATGTCTTTAAAATTATTCATGATTTGGGAAAAATGACTTAGCCACTTACAATTAACTCACTAAACTACAATTTTATTTTTTACAAGGTTCTTAATTAGCTGTTAATTGTATCTTTGCCACAAATTTACAAAACATGACCAAAAACGTTCGTGTGCGTTTTGCACCTAGCCCAACAGGACCATTACATATAGGAGGTGTTCGTACCGCATTATTCAACTATTTATTTGCTAAAAAACATAATGGGACTTTTGTTTTAAGAATAGAAGATACCGACCAAAATCGTTATGTAGAAGGTGCAGAACAATATATTATTGATGCTTTAAATTGGTGTGGAATGCCTTTTGACGAAGGACCAAATAAAAACGAAAAATTTGGACCCTACAGACAAAGCGAACGTAAGCATTTATACAAACAATATGCTGATGGTTTAATTGCTTCTGGCAATGCATATTATGCTTTTGATACCAGTGAGAATCTAGATTTTCACAGAAAAGACCACGAAGCTAAAGGCAAAACCTTTATTTATAATTGGCATAATCGCTTAAAATTAAGCAACTCTTTATCGCTGAGTGCAGAAGAAACTCAAACCAAACTAGATGCTGGAGATGATTTTGTGATTCGTTTTAAATCGCCACAAGATGAAACCCTACATTTAAAAGATATAATTCGTGGCGATATTAAAATTGACACTAATATTCTTGATGATAAAGTATTGTTTAAAAGTGATGGTATGCCAACATACCATCTTGCAAATATTGTAGACGACCATTTAATGGAAATAACGCACGTAATTCGAGGTGAAGAATGGCTACCTTCTTTAGCATTGCATTACCAACTTTACAAAGCTTTTGGTTGGGAAGCTCCCGAATTTGCACATTTACCACTCATTTTAAAACCAACAGGAAAAGGGAAATTAAGCAAGCGTGACGGCGATAAATTAGGTTTTCCCGTATTCCCTTTAAAATGGACAGATCCAAAAACAAAAGATGTTTCTAGAGGCTATAAAGAAGACGGATATTTTGCCGATGCTATGGTTAATTTCTTAGCCTTTTTAGGTTGGAACCCAGGAACAGAACAAGAAATTTTTTCACTTGAGGAGTTAATTAAAGCTTTCGATTTAAACAAAGTAAACAAATCAGGAGCCCGTTTTGACCCCGATAAAACGAAATGGTTTAACCACCATTACATGCAAGAACAGAACAATGATGCCCTGGCTGAAGCTTTTAAAAACAGCCATCAAAAATTAGCAGATATAGATGTTAATTACATAGCTATGGTTGTAGATTTAATTAAAGAACGTGCTACTTTTGTGTCCGATTTTTGGGATTTGAGTCATTTCTTCTTTACCGCCCCTACCTCTTATGACGAAAAAGCATCTAAAAAAGCCTTTAAAGAAGGCACGAAAGATATTTTAGAACAAATCGCTTCAATAGCGAAAAATATTGAAGATTTTACAGTAGAAAACCTTCAAACGGAAATAAAAGGTTGGATAACTTCAAACGAGATAGGTTTTGGTAAAGTGATGATGCCTTTACGTTTAGCGCTTGTTGGGGCTTTACAGGGTCCTGATGTGTTTGATATTATGTATATGATTGGGAAAGAAGAGACGGTTAAGCGTGTTCAAAAAGCGACTGAGGCACTATAAATTTTATTAAACTATGAAAGCAAGTATTTGAAATATAAATATTCAATTTATCACCCCAATAAACCTGAAGTAGAGACTTCTAATGAAACAGTTAGCAAAACAGAAGTAATAGATTTAGTTGAAAATTATCCTTGGATTGAAAAATTAAACTTGCTAAATTCTTTAAAAGAAGGAGAAGTCTACTACAGCCCGTCAATTAATTTTCATAATATTTCTAATAAACATAGTTTAGAATTAACAGCTAACTATAAAAATGGAAAATTAGAGTTTTCACTATGGTACAATAGAAAAGTCAATGCTCGAATACTACTAGGGCTTTTTGGCGAAAAAGAAAAAATAAAAGTTATTGACAAATGGGGGTTTAAAAAAGAAGATGCTTTAGAATATTTACAAGTATTTTTAAATGAAGATTATGTAAAAATGGAACAGCTTATGACTGATTAAATTCGATCTAAAAAGAAACAACTGCACCTAAAACTAACATTGTTTGGTTTCCTTTAAAACGAGAATCTCCCCCAGTAGCATCTATGCCTTCATTTTCAAGCTTCTTTAAAATATTGGTGAAGCCATAAATGTATTGCGCCTTAAGTTTAAAATTTCTTACGCCTAAAGAAGCGCCAATAGCACCATTTAAATTAAACTGAGAGATGTTCGTTATATCTTCGGCAGACAAATTTGTGTAGTTATTAATAAAATATTCGTCTTGTGAGCTATCCTTAAATTCAAGTTTGCCATTGTACTGTAACATGGGTCCAATATCTATTGTAAAATAACTTGGCGCTACTTTTATATGCATTAACATAGCTACTTGAGCAGCAAACATTTTATATTCAATAAACTCTTCTTGGGTACTAATTAATGTTGGTCTTCCTAAAATTTCAATATTACTTTCAGAAAGTTGCATACCAAAACTAACATCGTACCATCGTACAGGAATTTCAACTATAGCACTTAAACCGCCAATGAATCCATTAGATGATTTGGTTGTAAAATTATCGGTTACAATATCAAATTGTGTAACACCTCCTGTTACACCTATAGTATTGGTAATTCTGTAATTTCCTTTTTGCGAAAAACTTTTTGTAACAAAAGTAAGTGATATTGCTACTAATAAGATAAGTTGTACTTTTTTCATTGTATCTTTAGGGTTAACGTGGCAAATATAACTTAATTTAATAATTCTCTATTTTTTAACCATTATTACTACATATTATGAACTTTTATCTCATCCCATTTATTGTTCTTGGACTAATTATTTTAATCTCCTCGTTCTTTATTGTAAAACAACAAACCGCTGCTATTATTGAGCGTTTTGGTAGGTTTCAAAGTATTCGTCAATCTGGTTTACAGCTTAAAATTCCACTAGTAGATAAAGTTGCTGGTAGATTAAGTTTAAAAATTCAGCAACTTGATGTTATTGTAGAAACCAAAACATTAGATGATGTTTTTGTCCGCTTAAAAGTATCTGTTCAATATCGTGTTCTTCGCGAAAAGGTATATGATGCTTTTTATAAATTAGATTACCCACACGAACAAATTACAAGTTATGTATTTGATGTAGTGCGCGCCGAAGTGCCTAAAATGAAATTAGACGATGTTTTTGTAAAAAAGGATGATATTGCATTGGCTGTAAAAGCAGAGCTAAATGATGCTATGACAGAATACGGATTTGATATTATAAAAACACTAGTAACAGACATAGACCCAGATGCGCAGGTAAAAGAAGCCATGAATAGAATTAATGCATCAGAGCGTGAAAAAACCGCAGCACAATACGAAGGTGATGCTGCACGTATTTTAATTGTTGAAAAAGCAAAGGCTGAAGCAGAAAGCAAGCGTTTACAAGGTCAGGGTATAGCAGATCAGCGTCGCGAAATTGCTCGTGGTTTAGAAGAGTCTGTTGAAGTGCTTAATAAAGTTGGCATCAACAGTCAAGAAGCTTCAGCTTTAATAGTAGTTACTCAGCATTACGATACCCTTCAGGCTATTGGGCAAGAAACAAATAGCAACTTAATTCTATTGCCCAATTCTCCACAAGCAGGCAGCAATATGCTTAATGATATGGTGGCTAGTTTTACGGCTAGTAATCAAATTGGTGAGGCTATGAAGAATACAAGTAAGAAGAATAAAAATGAATAAAATAACAGCAAGTGTTTTAATGCTGCTACTCTTTTGTAGTAGCATTTCTTTTTCTCAGAAAACAACGATTAGCTTGCTTTCGTCTGAAATAAAAGAAGAAAACATTCTTAAAATACTTGAGACAAACACACTTAGCTTTCCAAATAATACACAAATTTCCATAGCAATTGTTAATGGCGATAACACAAATTATATTGGATTAATTAAAGAAAATGATACGCTTAAAGTAATTAATAACAAGAGAAATATTTTTGAAATTGGTTCAATATCGAAAACGTTTACAAGTGTTTTACTCTCCAATTTTATTAACCAAAAAGAGCTCACTTTAAACGAAACTCTTGAAAATCAATTTGATTTTGAGTTAAAATCTGGGAAAAACATTCAACTTGTTCAATTAGCAAACCATACATCTGGCTTACCAAGAATACCGAGTAATATGATGCTTCTTATGAGCTTGAATCAAAACAACCCTTTTAAAAATTACACTCCAAAATTATTAGAAACATACTTGAAAGATGAATTGTTTTTACTAAACCCAACAGGCGAAAAAAGTTCTTATTCCAATTTAGGAGCCGGTTTACTAGGTTACATATTAACCAAAAAATCTCAGACCTCTTATGAAGGTTTATTACAAAAATATATATTCAAGCCTTTAGGAATGAGAAGTAGCGCCTCTTTACTTGAAAATGTAAATAAAGATTTATTGGTTAAAGGAAGAGATGATAAAGGAAACGTAGTTCTAAGCTGGGAGTTTACTGATGCCATGGTTGGTGCGGGTGGAATAAAATCATCAGTATTTGATATGGAAAAGTATTTAAGAAAAAATTTAACTGATGACCCTGTTTATAGTTTAACACACAAAACTACATTCACAATTAGTGAAACCTCCGAAATTGCTTTGGGTTGGCATATTTCTAAAAATAAAAAGACTAATATAATTTGGCATAATGGTGCAACTGGCGGTTACAGATCTTGCATGACCTTTAACAAATCGTCAAAAAAAGGTGTTATTGTTTTATCAAATGTTTCGGGATTAAGCACAGAATCCTATAAAATTGACAGTTTATGTTTTCAACTAATAAAAACATTAACTAAGCCTTTTTAAACTTAGGCTTTTTTTCAACTTTTGTCTCTTTTTCATTTGTAATATTTCCCGGAAAAGAAAGCGAAGTGCTAGTAAAAGTAGTACCAAAATTAATATTAGCGTAGTATACTTGACTCACAGCATCTTTTACTTGGTCTTCTGAAAGTTCTTTTAAAGGGTGAATAAAAACTGCCCATAAAATACCATCTGAAACTGCATATTTTACATCCAAAGCTGTATGGAAATTTGCGACCAAACAAGCTTTAATCAACTCCTCGCTTAAACTATTTGAATCAGCGATAGGTGAAATAATACGCATCCGGTTGTGGTTTGTATCTGTAATACTAATAAAAGGTGTTTGTTTTATGTAAAATTCCCAACCTCCAGCTTGTCCCTGAATAGAATCACTTACAGATTTATATATAGTTTCAAGTTTTTCATTGTTCATGGTTTGTGAGAAACCAAAAAATGGAATAAACAAAAGAATAGCTAGCTTTTTCATAATAGAGGATTTATTATCTATCAGTCGGAAAACAAATTGTTTCCAAACACTAAAAAAGCAATCAGTTTTTAAAAAGGGTGCCTTTCCTCCCATTTTTGAATAGGATTCATGTACTTCACAATACAGCGTAATACCGTATTTGCAACAAAACTATTCGTGTGGTTTAAATATACATGCATCGTTTGAGGCTTGGCTCCTATTGAGCTTTTTATTTCCATGGCTGTACGCGCATAAACAATTGTTTTAAATCCGTTATTTATGCCAAACGCTGCCATATTAAAAAGCATATTTAAATACATTTGGTGTTGGTGCTGTAATTCTTTATTGTAACCTAGAAAATAAGTTTCTAGAGTTTTATTATTTAGAATAAGCGTATAAAAGCCTACTAAACTCTCATTTAAAAAAACACCAAACACTTTAAAATTCTCTTTTAAATGAGATTTTAATTGATAGAAATGATCTTTTTTAAGCTTAAACGAATTAACGCTTGCGTTATCTGAAACCGTTTCATATAGCTTGAATATAGTATCAGAATTCTGCTTTAGGTAATCAGTATCTAGTTCCCTATAATTTAAATTAGCTGCTTTTTTTCGTGCTGTTCTATATCGTCGTCTATATTTCTTATTGAAATCTAATACATAATCATTTTCTGATTTCCATCTATCTGCGACCTCAAACACCATATTGGGTTGCAACTGAATTTTGAATAAATTATTAGCTTTAAAAAAGGAGGTGTTTTCGTGTATTGTATCATTTTCAAAATAATCTTTGAAAACAACTATACGCACTTTCTTGTTAAATTTGGTTTTAATTTCTAATATCAAATCGTCAATTGCATTTTCTAATTGACTTAAATAATCGTTTTGTGCTATAGCCTCGTTTTTAAAGTAAACCCCGTGTTGTCCTGTATGCATTAAATTCCCAACAACTAAGGCGTTACCTTTAACAATTTTAGAAACTACTTGTTTAGCAAATTGCTTTAAGGTGTTGGCTCCATTATTTCTGAAAATATCTTCTGCATACATTTTAACTCGTTGAATAATAGCTATACCAACTAGATTTTCATCTTTAAAAACACTTAAATAATATGATGAAATATTTGATGGAAAAGACGCTTCTAAACCTTTTAAAAAATCCAGTTTTAAGAAAACATCTTGTATAGGAAGCTCGTCCCATGCTTTTGGAATCTCACTCGTGTTTCTGTATATTTTATAATGTATCAAATACGAAAAGAAAAAGACCGAAAATTATAATTCTCAGTCTTTTTGTGTGTTAAAAGTTTACAAATTTTATACCCAACCGCAAATAATAGTTCCCATAACACCAAGGGTTACAATCCAGTACCCTGCATTAATAAATATATATTTAGCGCTTTTACGTTCAAATAATGCATTAGTTCCTATAATTGGAAGTGCAATAAAAACTCCAGCTAAAACACCATGTAAAGCTCCATGCTTATATGATCTAAAAGCATCTCCATAATCTGCCATAAAAGCATCATAAGATGGAAGGGCTACACTTGGGTCGCCACCAATTAAGCTTAAAGCTCCTGTTTGATGAATTGTTAATTGCATCATAGTCATAGCTAAAAGAAAAGCAAAAATAAATGCCATAATGAAAATCTTAGCCATGTTTCCGCTTTTAATTTTTTCTTCTGTCATGCCAGCTTCTTTCATCCAAGCATTTCCAAAAACCTTAGGGTTATACCAAATAAAACCGACAACTAATGCCGAAACTGCTGCTACAAGAATTGCAGGAAAATTTAAAAAATCCATAATAATATTAGTTTTAGTTTGTAGTTAAATGTAATCAAAATAATATTATTCTTTGTGTTTCTAGATATACTGACGCTTTTTAAAGCCTCAAAAAACTATAAAATATTATTAGCCTCAGCTACTAATAAGTTGTTTTTATCTGCTTTTGCTTTTTCAATAAAATCATTGATTGTATCGTTTTTTTCTAGACCTTTTTCCAATAAAACGCTAAGAGTTATCATAGTAATAATACGTGTTCCAGATTTTTTTAATGAAGTATTAAATAACGGCTCAAGTTCTTCATAAGTCACATTTTTTGCTAATTCCTGAATCTCTGCTTTTGCTTTTGTTTGCTTATCTTCTGGCATTCTATCGTACTTTTTTCCATACGATTTTATTTGATCTATTGCAGAACGAGTATTTTGTTGCTGTTGTTTTTGCTGATTATTATTTAGGTCATTTTTTGGTTTTACTTTAGCCCAAGTATCTCGCAAACCAACTGTTTTGTTAAATACTAAATGATCTGATGTAGAATCATCATCAACATTGAAATACCCTAAACGCTGAAACTGAAACCTGTCTCCTATTTTAGCTTCTTTTAAGCTAGGCTCAACAAAAGCTTCAATAGTTTTTAATGAATTTGGATTTATAAATTCCATAAAATCTTTATCTGGATGACTATCTGGAGCTTCATCAACAAACAACCTGTCGTACTCTCTAACTTCAGCTTTTACCGCATGCCCAATGGACACCCAATGTAATGTGCCTTTTATTCTACGCTCTGTGTCTTCAGAATATGTACAATGTATTTCAGTAATATTACCTTCCGTATCTTTTAAAACGCTTTCTGCTTTAATTATGTAGGCGTTTTTTAACCTTACTTCCCCTCCTAACTTTAGCCTGAAAAACTTATTGCTAGCTTCTTCTTTAAAATCTTCCTTCTCTATATATAACTCTCTTGAGAAAGGTACTTTTCTGAAGCCTGCACTTTCATCTTCTTGATTATTTTCAGCATCCATCCATTCAACTTTATCTTCGGGATAGTTAGTAATTATCAACTTTACAGGGTTTAAAACCGCCATAACGCGTGGTGCTGTTTTGTTTAAATCTTCACGAATACAAAACTCTAAAAGTGATACATCAATAATATTTTCACGCTTAGCCACACCAACTGTTTCTACAAACTTTCTAATGGCAGCAGGGGTATAGCCTCTTCTGCGTAATCCAGAAATTGTTGGCATTCTTGGGTCGTCCCAACCTTTTACAATCCCATCTTCTACTAGTTTGAGTAGCTTACGTTTACTCATTATGGTATAACTTAGATTTAAACGAGCAAATTCACGCTGTTTAGGTCTTAGCTTATTGGGGTCAACTATCTGGTCTAAAAACCAATTGTAAAGCTCTCTGTGAGGTTTGAATTCAAGAGAACACAAAGAGTGAGACACTTGCTCTATATAATCACTTTCACCATGTGTCCAATCGTACATGGGATAAATACACCAATCGTTTGCAGTTCTGTGATGATGCTTTTTTAAAACACGATACATAATAGGATCTCTCATTAACATGTTAACATGTTGCATATCTATTTTTGCACGCAAAATATGTTCGCCTTCATCAAATTCGCCTGATTTCATTCGTTCAAATAAATCCAGGTTTTCTTCAACTGTTCTATTTCTAAAAGGACCATCAACACCAGGTTGTGTGGGAGTGCCTTTTTGTTCTGCCATGGCTTCGCTAGATTGTGAATCTACATAAGCTTTCCCTTCTTTTATTAAGTAGACAGCCCAGTCGTAAAGTTGTTGAAAGTAATCAGAGGAAAAAAGTTCTTTATCCCATTTATAACCCAACCAAGCCACATCTTCTTTTATAGCATCAACATACTCTTGCTCTTCTTTTGCTGGGTTTGTATCATCAAATCGGAGGTTAACAGGCGCATTATAATACTCGCCTAACCCAAAACTAATACCAATAGCTTTGGTGTGACCAATGTGTAAATATCCATTAGGTTCTGGCGGAAAACGAAAACGAAGGTTGTTTTTAGACATTCCGTTTGCTAGGTCTTCTTCTATAATTTGCTCAATAAAATTGAGTGATTTTCTTTCTTCAGACATTTTCTGATATATTTCAACTAAATAAGAGTCAAAATTACGGAAATTCAAGTTATTTTTGACTTTATTAGTGCGTTAAGCGTAACAAACTTTTATTTCATAATACTTATATAATAAATCTAACAGATTAAAAAGTATTAAAACTATGGAAAATCTTAATTACACTTGTCCTAAATGCAAAAACCACACATATAAAATTGGGCAAATGAGAGCTACTGGTGGTACATTATCTAAAATATTTGATGTTCAAAATCAAAAATTCACCTCAGTAACTTGCGAGCGTTGCTCTTACACCGAATTTTATAAAACCAAAACAAGTGGTTTAAGTAATGTTTTTGATTTTTTTACAAATTAATGGGAATAATAAAAGTTGAAAATATTAGGGTTTATGCCTACCATGGCTGTTTAAAAGAAGAAACTAAAATTGGTAGCGATTATAGTGTTGATATTGAAGTAAAAGCCAATTTAAAAACCTCATCTGGTTCAGATAAATTAAGCGATACCGTTGATTACGTTTTTCTAAACAAAGTAATTAAAGAAGAAATGGCTGTGGCTTCTCGTTTACTAGAAACCGTTGCAAAAAGAATATTAAATCGCGTTTTTAGTGAAGATAATATGGTTGAAAAAGCTACTGTTTGGGTTAGCAAATTAAACCCTCCAATTGGTGGCGACGTTGATCGAGTTACAATAAAAATGACCGAAAAGCGTAAAAAGTAAGTTTATGTAAAGAAAAGTCTCAATTTTTTTTACATTTGCAGCAGATTTTCAATGCAAGTTAAGGTACAATTTTAAAAGGTTTCTAATTAGCCTTGAATTTCTATAATATTTAAGGCGTCATGGCCGAGTGGCTAGGCAGAGGTCTGCAAAACCTTCTACAGCGGTTCGAATCCGCTTGACGCCTCAAAAAAAAAGAGATACTTTAAAAAGTATCTCTTTTTTTTATTTATTGTTATCGTAAAAATTTAGTTGTGATTTGGTTTGGTAGTCTTGCCTTATAAAAATACTCCAAACACCTTGAAGTTTTACTATTTTAAAGGGCTAATTTTTTCTAACCTATCTTTAATGAGTTCCTTTTCTTTTGGGAAAAACCCTTGAACTAAAAGCAACACACCAAAGCCTAAAATAACTAAGGCTATTATTTTCTTTGTTTTAAAAATAAGCCGTGGAGTTAATTTATTTTTTAGCTTTTTAGCTATGGCTATTTTAATTAAATCGACCAAAAAATAGACAATTAATATTGTAGAAAGAAAAACAACAACACCATCTTCAGATTCTGTTAAAGAGTTTGCTAGTACTATAAAAGCAACCCAACCAAGCAAGACTCCTATATTTATGAAATTCAATAAAAACCCTTTTAAAAATAGTTTTCCGTAGCCTTTTTTAATTTCAATTTTATGATATTCTCTTACAATCTCTCTAAAAGATTTTGAGGTTTTTACAAATGAAATAATGCCATATGTAACTAATAAAACACCTCCAAAAATTAAAAAATTAGGATCATCCTTAATTTTCTCTAACAACTTGTTTGTACTGAAAAAAGCTACCAAAATAAAGAAGATATCGGCTAGCATAACGCCACTATCAAAAATTAAAGCGCTTTTAACGCCTTTAGTAGCACTTGTTTCTAACAGCACAAAAAATACTGGACCAATAGTGAAGGCTAGTATAATACCAAAAGGAATGGCTGTTAAAATATCATCAAACATAAAAATAAGAAGCTTTACACAAAGAAAAGAAATATTTTGTTGGTATTAAACCCCTTAAAAAAAGAAAACCCGCGATTGTAGTCACGAGTTTTTTTAAATACTTTATAATAATTTTAATCTTCCATACGCTTTACTCTACCTCCTAAAACTTTACTTTCGTTTACAGTTTCTGGATTACCATAAATAAACACATCACCACCTGCTCTAATTTTAATATCTACTAAGCTAGAAGCCCTTACATAAGCCTCACCAGCTGCTTTAACTGCTACTTCTGTTTTTTCTGTTTTTAGAGATTCGCCTTTGTAAATCCCGCCTGTTAACAAAGATATGTTTTGACTTTTAGAAGTTCCTGAGGTTTTAACAGAACCACCCGTTACCGCTTTAACATTTGTGTATGTAACATTAAGTGGAACATCAATAATTCCGCCTTCTTGTGCTTTTAAATCGATTTCAAATTGTTTGATTATATCTTCCGAGTGTACTTTAGCCCCTTCGTTAACATCAATAACATCAACAGACTTATAATGAAGCTTAATTTTAATATTATTTCCGTCAAAGATTTCCTCTAAACTCATCTTTATTTTTAGAGTTCCATTTTTGTTATTTACAATAACATCATTTGCGTTTATTCCTGTTATGGTAACCTTATTTTTATCGGATTTTACAAGTTCTACATTTATTAAATCGTAAACTTTTAAAGTAGTAAACTCACCTATTTCTTTTTCTATTGTGTTTTGTGCAAATAGAGTTGTTGTGATAAAAAGTGCAAATATTTTCGCTAGTGTTTTCATAAATAATTTGTGTTTTTTGATTTGATATTAATTGATATAACGCAAAACTATCAATAATTATTCCTTTCTAAATTTACTTTATGAAAAATTTATATATGTTAAACTACTTTTACTGCTGTTCCTGTAATTGAAACAAAGAAATAAGACGTTGAAGAAGCCTCAATATCTATCGATATTCCAACCACAGCATTAGCTTTTAGTTTAATAGCATTTTCTTTTAAACTTTGAAAAGCTTCTTCTTTTGCTTGGTTTACAAAATCTTGATATAGTTTTTTATTCTTTTCGGTTTTAAAAGAAAAAGATGTTTTAATGTTTATAGATACACCTGTAACAATACCTAAATAATCTTGTATTACGTGTCCTTCTATTGTATTCGTTGTAGTTAAAATCATGTGTTTAATTTAAAATGTTAGTTGTAAAATACACTAAATTGTTACACGTATTAAAAAAAAAGACAAAATATCCCTTAGCTTGACTTTTTTAAAGAATTAAATTATCTTCGTTAGGATTCCTTGTAAGTCATTAAAAATAAAAACATTATGGATAATTATAAACGAAGAGGTTTTATCAAATTAAGTGCTTTAGGTTTTGCTAGTATTGCATTACAGCTTAACTCTGCAACCTCATATGCGCAAATGGCTAATGCTAACCTTGGGAAATGGCATAAGAATACAAATATCAATTGGGATGCTTTTTTAGAACGACTTACACAATTAGCAAAGGGCCAACACCAATTACCTTGGAACCAAAAAGTTTATACAGAACAGGTAAAACAATTACTTCTTCAATGTAATTTTCCAGAATTTGAAAACATTAAAAAAGAAATTGAAGCTTATGAAAATAAAAATCCTAATTGGTTTGAAGCAGTAAGTTTACATAATGAAGTAGATTTTCAGGTATCACTATTCCAATTCGAAAAGGGTGAATATATTCCACACCATGATCACCCAGAAATGACAGGAGTGATTAATGTTGTTTCAGGTAGCGCTCTGGCTAAAAATTACAATGTAGAAGAGCAATTATCTACTAATAGAAAAGTTATAAAAGATGGAAGAAGTGAGGTTATGCAAAAATGTGTTATTAAAAAAATTGGAGATGAAATAATTCAAAAAGGTGATGTAAGTATACTAACAGCTCACCAGGGAAATATACATTCTATCATGCCTAATGAATACACACAACTAGTTGACGTGTTTACACCAGCTTATAAACGAGATACAAAATCTATTTGGTACACAGTAAACGAAGATGGATTTTATAATGGACAGGAAAATTTATTTGAAGCGGAATACGTAAATGAGGAATTTTCAGAAATAAAAACCATAAATCTCAGTAGAGAAAAATTAAATAAGTACAAAGGAGTATATAAGATTTCTAATAACAGCTTTATGAAAGTGTTTATAGAAAATGAACAGTTAATGTTAGAGCGAACTAAAGCTTTAGATACTCCTGGAATGAAAATGAAATTATTACCTTATGAGGAAAACAAGTATTGGATAGAGGGCCAAAATATAAGATGTACTTTTAACATCAACAGCAAAAATGAGCTAGAAAGCATGACTATTCACATTTCTGAAACCAATATTACTGCCAATAAAATAGAATAATTAGTTTTCTGCTTTTCCGACTAAATTAAAATCAAGATGTTTTTTTACTAGGTCTGTATTTTTAACTTTTACAATAACTTCATCACCAAGTTGATATATCAAACCGTTACTTCTACCAACCATAGCATATAAATCATGATCGAAAGCATAATGGTCGTCTTTCATATCGCGAACGCTTACCATACCTTCACACTTGTTGGAAATTATTTCTACATAAATTCCCCAATCAGTAACACCAGAAATTACACCAACAAATTCCTGATCTTTATGGTCCTCCATAAAACGAATTTGCATGTATTTTATAGAATCACGTTCAGCCTTAGTAGCTAGATTTTCCATGTTGCTAGAATGGTTACATTTTTCTTCATAAAGGTCTTCATTAGCTGATTTTCCGCCATCTAAATAATGTTGTAACAAACGGTGAGCCATAACATCTGGATATCGACGAATAGGTGAAGTGAAATGACTGTAATAATCAAAAGCTAAACCATAATGCCCAATATTATGAGTGGTATATTCAGCTTTACTCATACTTCTAATGGTAAGTGTATCGACTAAATTTTGCTCTTTTTTGCCATTTACTTCCTTAAGTAAATTGTTTAAAGAAGCTGTAGTGCTCTTTCTATCTTTAAAATTAAGTTTGTACCCAAAACGACCTACTACATTTTGCAATGCGGCTAGTTTACTATCATCTGGCTCGTCATGTACACGATATACGAAGGTTTTCTTCGGACTTTGTTTTCCAACAAATTCAGATACCTTTCTATTGGCTAACAACATAAACTCTTCAATAAGTTTATTAGCATCTTTACTAGTTTTAAAGAATACACCTGCTGGATTATTATCTTCATCTAAATTGAATTTTACCTCAACTTTATCAAAAGAAATAGCGCCGTCGCGCATACGTCTGCCTCTCATAATTTTAGCGAGTTCATCCATTTTTAAAATAGCATCTGCTAATTTCTGATCAGTTTGATAGGTTTTTCCTGTTAAAGATACTTGTGCAGGAATTGTATTTGTTTTTGATTCTATAACGGCTTGTGCTTCTTCATAGGCATAACGCGCATCGCTATAGGTTACTGTTCTTCCAAACCATTGGTTTTTAATTTCTGCTTTATCATTGATTTTGAATACGGCAGAAAATGTATATTTTTCCTCATGCGGACGTAAAGAACAAGCGTTATTTGATAATACTTCAGGAAGCATGGGTACAACACGATCTACTAAATAAACTGATGTTGCACGTTCGTAAGCTTCATCATCTAAAACAGTACCTTCCTGTAAATAATGCGATACATCTGCTATATGAATTCCTATTTCGTACAAGCCATTATCTAACACTTCAAAAGATAAGGCATCATCAAAATCTTTTGCATCTTTTGGGTCTATGGTAAAGGTTAAATCTTTACGCATATCGCGTCTATTAGCTATTTCTTTTTCTGTAATTGAAGTATCTAACTCATTTGCAAAAGCTTCAACTTCGTGAGGAAATTCGTGTGGTAAACCGTATTCTGCTAAAATCGCATGAATTTCTGTATTATGTTCTCCTGGTTTACCGAGTACTTGAATAACTTTACCGTATGGTGAATCGGCTTTTTCTGGCCAATCTTCAAGAGACACAAGTACTTTATCTCCATCTTCAGCTTTGTTTATTTTATTAATAGGTACAAAAATATCTTTGTACATTTTATTACTATCTGGTACTACAAAAGCATAATTATTATTCTTTTGTATTTGAATAACACCTACATAGTCAGACTTTGCACGTTTTATAACAGCAGTAATTTCTCCTTCTATTTTACCACGTTTTCTGCGTTTGTATGCATAGAATTCTACTTCATCGCCGTTTAAAGCTTTATTAATGTTGTTAGATGCAATAAATACATCATCTTCAAAATCATCACATATTATATAACCGTTTCCTTTTGCCGCTAAATCTAGTATACCTGTATGGTATTCGGTATTTAATATAGCTTTAAACTTGCCCCGATCTACTTCTTGTATCTCTTGCTTTACAGCCAGTTTTGCTAAGGTTTTTATAATTTGATTGCGGCTACTAGCATCATTAACGCCTATTTTTGCCGCTATTTGTTTGTAGTTAAAACTCTGATTTCTGTCTTTTTTTATTATACTTAAGATTGTATTTGTTAAGTTGGAAATCCCTTTTTTTCTGGATTTTCCTTTTCTTTTTTTACTCATTTAATTATTGTAATCATTTTTATCCTAAAAGTGTTAGGAATTCATTCTTATAAACTTAATATAAAGCGAAGTGAAGATATTAAGTTTTGTGCAAAGCTACGATTAAATTATTAAATCATATTTTGTTTGTGTTAAATTGAAGTTATTCACATTATATATTATATAATTAATTTTCTTTTAAAATTTAAAAAAATAAATGATGGTTATTATAGCTTGTGAATAGCGGTATAACTTTTTTAAGCTTTATTTTGATATATATTTTATTGAATATTGTTGATAGGTAATTAACAACTTTTAAAAGGCTAACGTATTTAATTTGAACCTATTTATTATTTCTATTAACAATTGTTTGTAACCCTTATTAACAGCTATTTTTAATAAGTATTTCTTAAAATAGAACTTACAACTATACCTTTTAGTGCTTATAACTTAACCAAAAATTTACATTAACTTATTTGCATGTTAATTAAATGTTATGGATTGAAAAAATAATTGAATTCTCCTAATTTTTGTTTTAGAAAACAATAAACAGTTATTAACAAGTAATTAATATAACCATCCACAACTTCTTTATTTATTACCTTTGTTAAATATTAAAATACAAAAATAATTATGACTATTTCTATAGGTAACGATCACGCAGGAACAGATTATAAATTTGCTATAAAACAATTATTAGAAGATAAGGGTTATACTGTTAATAACTATGGAACTGATTCAAATGATAGTGTAGATTATCCAGATTTTGTTCACCCAGTAGCTAAAGATATAGCAGATAATAAAGTAGATTTTGGTATTTTAATTTGTGGCAGTGCAAATGGTGTAGCTATGACGGCTAATAAACACCAAAATGTTCGAGCTGGTATTTGTTGGACTAAAGAAATAACAGAATTAACAAGACAACATAATAATGCTAATATATGTTGTATTCCTGCACGATTTACAGCAGTACAACAAGCTATACAAATAGTAGAAACGTTTTTAAATACAAATTTTGAAGGTGGACGTCATCAAAACCGTGTTGATAAAATACCTTTATCTTGTTAAAATAAATGGGGCACCATCATGTTAATAATAATACCCATGACCATAACGACTTAAAAGGTCGTAATCTTATTATATCTATTTTATTAAATATTTTAATAACAGCTGCTCAAGTTGTTGGTGGATTAATATCTGGTAGTTTAGCGCTTTTAAGTGATGCATTACATAATTTTAGTGATGTTATTTCGCTTGTAATAAGTTACATAGCTAATAATTTAACCAAAAAAAAAGCATCTTTTCAAAAAACATTTGGTTACAAACGAGCTGAAATTTTAGCTGCTTTTATTAATGCAGCTACTTTAATGATAATTGCCGTTTTATTAATTATTGAAGCTGTAGAGCGTTTTCAAAATCCGCAGAAAATAGAATCTAATTTAGTAATATGGCTTTCATTTATAGCTATTTTAGGTAATGGTTTTAGTGTATTGTTACTTAAAAAAGACTCTGAAGCCAATATGAATATGAAAAGTGCTTATCTACATTTATTAACAGATATGATGGCAAGTGTGGCGGTTTTATTTGGTGGTTTATTGATGAAATATTATGAGTTTTATTGGGTAGATAGTGTTTTAACATTTGCAATAGCTTTATATTTAATTTGGATGGGTTTTGATTTACTTAAAAACTCAACTAAAGTATTGATGCTTTTTACACCAGACGAAATTCCTGTTAAAAAGATTGTAGAAGAAATTAATAGGTTTAAATCTATTAAAAATGTACATCACGTTCATGTATGGCAATTAAATGAAGATGAAATTCATTTAGAAGCCCACATAGATTTTAATAAAGATATTACCTTATCTCAGTTTAATACTATTTTACAAGACATTGAAGAATTAGTATTTATTAAATACGATATTAATCATGTAAATATTCAACCAGAATTTGGAAAAGATGATGCTAAAGATGTAATTGTACAAGATTAAATTATGTTAGAAATTAAAGTTAAATATTTTGAAGAACTCACTAATAATGAGTTATACAGCCTACTACAATTACGTAGCGAAATATTTGTAGTAGAGCAGGATTGTGTATATCAAGATCTTGATGGTAAAGATGAAAAAGCTATACATGTTTTAGGTTTGAAAAATGAAAAAATAGTGGCTTATACACGTGTTTTTAAACCTGGTGATTATTTTAAAGAAGCTAGCATTGGTAGGGTAGTAGTAGCTAAAAATGAAAGACAACATAAATATGGTTATGTTATTATGGAAGCTTCAATTGAAGTTATTAAAAACTTATTTAATGAAACATTAATAAAAATTTCTGCACAAGTATATCTTAAAAAATTCTATACTAATTTGGGTTTTAAAAAAGTAGGTGAAGATTATTTAGAAGATGGTATACCACACACCGCTATGATAAAAGAATAATTTATCTTTTTAAAGCAAAATGACCCGTTACAACTTCTCCTGACGAAAAATTTATTAAATACCAATAATCATCTGTTTGCATTAATTGGCCATTAAACATACCATTCCAACCCTCAGAATCTGGGGATAATGATTTTAAAAGCTTCCCATATTTATCAAAAATAGAAATATTTACCATGTTACTATTACTTTCAAAAACTTTCCAATAATCATTTGTGCCATCATTGTTTGGGGTAAAGTATTTAGGTATATAATAATCACGGTCTGTTATTAATATGGTAAAACTAGATTCGTTGCTACCACAAGTAGTTTGGTTATAAATATATATGGTTTGTGAGGTTGAAATAACATCTCCTGAATTTAAGGTAGTTCCGTTTCCAGCAGATTCGGTAAAATAACTTCCATTATTAATAACTGGTAGAGTAAAAGTTACACCTACAAAATTATTTAAAGAATCTACAGGTATAAAATTACTACAATCATCAATGCTATCAACATAATTAGAAAATGAAGCAGGTAGCCAAACATCGCGATTTCCATTTATATTATCGACAACAACACAGTTTAAATTTGTATTAAATTCAAAATTTAAAGATGTAATATTATTGTTATTTCCGTTGCTTAAATCTAAACTACAAAGGTTATTACTACTGCAGTCAAGATTCCTTAAACTTGAATTTTGAGAGAGGTCTAAATCTGTTAATTGATTACCGTAGCAAAAAATAGAACTTAATAAAGAGTTTGAATTCAGGTTTAGGTTTATTAATTGATTTTCTTCACAAGACAAATTAGACAAGTTTAAATTGTTGCTTAAATCTAAAGTAGAAAGTAAATTGTTACCACATTCAAATCTACTCAACCCAATATTATCCGAAACATCTATATCTAAAATTAAATTATCGTTACAAACTAAAACATTTAATGCCACATTGTTAGTTGTATTTAAATCTGTCAAATTATTATTATTACAAACTAGGGATATTAATTTCAAATTACGCGATACATCAATGCTATTTAAGTCATTTTCAAAACACCAAAGTATAAGTAAATCTGAAAGCGTTGATACATTTAATGTTGCTATTTGATTGTTTTGAACAAATAACTGTGTTAGGCTTGTATTTGAAGAAATATTTACGGTTGTTAAAAGATTATCAGAACAATCTAAAATACTTAAAGCCGTAAAATCTTCAATACCAGTTAAATCAGAAATATCTAATGATGGTATAATTAATTCATTTACAGAAGAAATATTTGCTGTAGGAACAAAATCATCTAAAGGCCCGCCGTCAAAGCCTAAGTCTATTAAAGCTTGCTCAAAATTGTCATCAGGAATAAAAGTGTTTTGTGATACTCCAATACAAGGCATTAAAACTAACCAAAAATGATATAAGAGAACTTTAAAACGCAATTATAATAATTTTAAAAGCTAACTAAGCTTAGTTATTACTAGCTACTACATATGTTATTAAAATTTCAACACGTCGGTCAAACTTAGGGTCACCACCTAGTGGAAATTTTCTTCGCATTCCTAAATGACGCATTCTTTTTTTGTTAACGCCTTTTTTTGCAAAATAATCATATACATATTTTGCTCTGGCTTCAGATAAATTACGTTTTTTTGTTTTTCTATCTACTGCATCTCTGCTAAATTGAGTACAACACACATGACCTTGAATAGTAAAATATATATCATCACGCTCAACAAGAATTTTTGCAATAGATTCAAGGGTTTTTCTTGATGAAGGTGTTACCGTACTGTAACCTGTTTTAAATAAAATATTGTCGAATATAATTTTATCTCCAGCTTTAAGGCTGCCTTTTAATTTTTCCTCTACCGTTTTCTTTTCAGCTTTTACAATAGCTTCTACCTTTTTTTCTTCTTTAGTTTTAGGTGGTTTTGGGTTTACTATAATTTCAACTTTTCTATTCAAACCTCTTATTTTTAAAAGGTTTTTTTCGTTAACAATTTTTAGTAAAATTTCACCTTTTCCGTCAACATTGGTAATTAAATCTTCACTTATTTCGTTGTTAGCAAAAATAGCTTTTATAGCGTTTGCTCTTTGCTGAGACAGTTTCAAGTTATAAGAGTCTGCGCCTACATCATCACAGAACCCATAAATAGAAATGGACTCGATATCAACATCTGTAATTGTAGAAATAAACAACAGTAGTCTATTTTCTTCGGTTGACGGAACTATGTATTTATCTGTATCAAAATAAACCTCGTGTGTTAACTTGTTTTGAGAAAAAACAACACCCAAGTTTAACAGAAAAAATATAGATAAAATGAGTTTATTCATAGTTCGGGGTATGTAGAATAAGTTTATAAATATACTATTTTTAATAAATTAGAATAAAAATGATCGTTTTTTGGGTTTAATTACATTTATAACAGGTTGAAAAACTTATAGTTACCTTAAATAATCAAAATAAACCGATGAATCGCTTAGTATTTCTGTGGCTTTTTTTATTCTAGAATCATGAATTTTATAATAGTCGTACAGCCCTTCTCTATAGGCATATTGTTTAACAATTTCCTCTGTTAACAATTCTAATATATAGTCTTTATTTTCATCAATAACATTAGATTTTGAACTTTTTAAATTTAAAATTAAAGTATTAAAATCGTTTTCAATATTGTCATTTAATTCTTCTTTTTGTGATGTTTCAAAAGCTTTATAAAGTGCTTTTTCTGTTTCGGTTTCAAACGAAAAATTATTACTGTTCAGGTACTTTTTAAAGTCTTTAAAATCAGAATCGGTTAACTTAAAATCATTTATATCCTCTATATTATGAGCGTAATAATAGTTTGTTGCAAAGTTAAAAACATGGTCATTATTAGCAATAGAATTTGCTATTGCAGACTTTTTATAAGGCCCTAAAATAACGTCTGGAAAAACACCACCACCATCAAAAACCTTACGCCCGTTTTTAGTTTTAAACTCGTTATAATTTTCCTGTTTTACACGAACAGCCTCACCTTTATCATTTCTATTCCAATAATCTAATGCCTGAATGCATCTACCAGAAGGTGTATAATACCTAGAAATTGTAATTTTTACCTGTGTTCCGTAAGTAAGTTGTTTGGGGCGCTGCACCAATCCTTTTCCAAAACTTCTAGAACCCACAACAACAGCGCGGTCTAAATCTTGTAAAGCGCCAGAAACAATTTCGCTCGCAGAAGCGCTATTACCATCAATTAAAACAACTAATGGGATTTCTGTATCTATAGCGTCGCTTTGGGTGTAATAGGTTTTATTATATTTTTTTACTTTAGATTTTGTGGTAACCACAAGTTGTCCCTTAGGCACAAATAGATTAACAATTTTAATAGCCTCGTTAAGTAAACCGCCGGGGTTGCCGCGTAAATCTAAAATAATACGTTCGGCACCTTGGGCTTTTAAATCACGCAATGCATAATTAGTTTCAGCGTGTGCTTTTTCATTAAATTGGCTTAAAACTATATAGCCTGTTTTATCATTAACTAGAGAAAAATGTGGAACAGCATTAATTTCTACTTCGGCACGTTTTATAGTGGCCGTTTGCGTTTTTCCTTGGCGTTTAAATGTAACTTCTAAAGATGAATCTGGAGCGCCTTTAAGCAAGTCGCCTGCGTTATCTTTATAGGTTTCTACAGCTATATCTCCTACTTTTATTATTTGGTCGCCCGCTTTTAAGCCTGCTTTATCTGCAGGGTAATCTTTGTAAGGCTCTATAATAACCAGTTTGTCTTTAAATGTTTTTACCCTAGCTCCAATACCAGTGTAATCACCTGTGTTATTTATACGAGCAGCTTCCACATCTTGTTCGTTCATAAAGTTGGTGTAAGGATCTAAATCTGCCAACATACTTTTTATGGCGGTATCCATTAAATCACCCGGGTTTGTTTCATCAACATAATTCATGTTGAGTTCTTTAAACAAGGTTGTAAAAATTTCAATTTGTTTCGCTATTTCGAAGAAATCATTTTTAAATGCCGTTCCAGAAAAAAAGATAGCAAAAGCAAATATTGGTATTAGAATTCTTCTTTTAAGTGTATTCTTCATTTTTAGGGATTATTTTAAATATCAGAAACCTTTTTTAAAAATTTTTCGAATAAGAGATTCATTTTTGTTTCAACTTGGGCTAATGTAGGTTTGTCTTTGCCAATGTACAAAATCATAAACGCATATTGTGTTGTAATGTTGTTAAAATAAGAGGTTTTATTAAGTCTATAAGATTCTCTTAATAAACGTTTTATACGGTTTCTATCAACAGCATTTTTAAAGTTACGTTTACTAACAGAAACACCTGTTTTAGCAACCATATTTTCATCAAAAATAGTAGGTAAATATACTAAGCGCAATGGAAAAGCAGTTACAGACTGGCCTTCATTAAACAGTTGGTCTATGAGTTTTTTACTTTTTAATTTTTCTTTTTTGTTGTAGCTGAACTTCAAGGAACTTTATTTAAAGAAATCAAAGGTAGTAAAATAATAAATCTGGTATTGCTTTAAGTTGGTTTTCGGCCTAATGTAATTCAATTTACATTAAATGAAAAGGATGTGTTTTTAACCAAAACAACTCTAAAATTCAACATGATAAAAATCATATTAAAAGCAAGTAAAACGCAGTAAATTAACCATTTAAATCTTTATTAAAATTTAAGGCTATGGGCGATTTAAAGGTTACAAAATTAAAAACCAAAAAGGACAGAGCTAACTACATTAACCATTTGCTTAACGATATTAAGGCACTTGATTTAATGATTGAGAAAGGAATGATAGAAGAGGAGCCATTACGCATTGGTGCAGAGCAGGAGTTTTGCTTAGTCAATAAACAGTTTTTTCCTGAAAGCAAATCTTTAGAAATTCTTGAAGATATTAACGACAACCATTTTACTACCGAAATAGGTAATCATAATTTAGAAATAAACTTAGATGCTTTAAAACTGGGTAAAGATTGTTTTTCAAAATTACACAAGCAATTAGATGATTTGTTAGAAAAAGCTAAAAATGCAACGGCAAAAAAGGATTGCAAAATTATATTAACGGGAATTTTACCTTCACTTTCTGTTGATTATGTAGATGAAGAAAACATGACAGATGTGGAGCGATACTCGGTTTTAAACGATGCCATAAAGCAAAGTAGAAGCCAAAGTTTTGATATTCATATAAAAGGTGTAGATGAAATTAATTTACGTCACGATTCGGTTATGCTAGAGGGTTGCAACACAAGTTTTCAAATGCATTTGCAACTAAACCCCAATACGTTTGTTGATGATTATAATTGGGCTCAAGCCATTGCTGGTCCTATTTTGAGTGTGTGTACAAATTCGCCATTATTATTTGGAAAAGAGCTTTGGAGTGAAACTCGAATTGCATTGTTCACACAAAGTGTTGACACCAGAGCCAACTCCTTTTTATTAAATGAAAAACAATCACGAGTTAGTTTTGGAAGTAAATGGCAAACAGGCTCTATAGCAGATATTTTTAAGGATAATATCTCACGATTCCGAAGCTTTTTAACAACAGATTTTATACACAACAGTACAGATTTACTTGAAAATAACAAAACCCCTAAACTTAGGGCTTTACAGTTACATAATGGTACTGTTTACCCTTGGAACAGGGTTTGTTATGGTGTTTTAGAAGACAAACCTAATCTAAGAATTGAGAACAGATACATTCCTTCAGGGCCTACAACAAAAGATGAAATTGCAAACATGGTATTCTGGGTTGGGGTTATGAAAGGAAAGCCTAAAGGCTACAATAATATACACGAGAAATGGGACTTTGAAGATGTAAAAACAAACTTTTTTAACGCTGCACGATACGGAATGGCAACACAGTTTTATTGGGATGGAGGTTATATTTCTAGCCACGACCTCATTTTAAACGAATTATTGCCTATGGCTTTCAAAGGGTTATATCGCGTTGGTGTTTCACCAAAAGACGCAGAATATTATTTAAAAATTATTAGAAATAGAGTACAAAGTCATAATGGGTCCGAGTGGATGGTTAGAAACTACAGACGTCTTTTAAAAAATCATAAACGTTACGAAGCTATGCAGTTGCTAACAGCCAAACTTTACGAAAAACAAGAAAAAGGCTATCCTGTTTCTACTTGGGGAAAGTTACACCATATAGACCAATCGCCGTTTAAAGACAATCGTATTGTAAAACATATTATGCAATCTGATATATTTTCAGTTTCAAAAAAGGATAGTGTCGAGTTAGTTGTAAATATTATGAAATGGAAAAACATTCATCACATGCCTGTTATTGATAAAGACAGAGAGTTAGTGGGTTTAATTACTTGGACTGACATTACTGGGTATTTAGACCAACCAAAACAACAAAATGACAGTGTTAGCAAATTAATGAAAACTGATATAGTTACCATAGATGAATATACTACGATAGAAAAAGCCAAGGAAGTAATGAGTTTAAATAAAATTGGAAGTTTACCAGTTTTAAAAAACAATAAATTAATCGGCTTAGTTACTTTAAATGATTTTGAATAAATGATAGATGTTTACAGTAATGCGCGAGATGAAAAAATAAAAGTTAACAGGGTACTTTCTAAAATTAACGGAAAGAATCCCGGGCCCACAGTTGTTTTTTTTGGAGGGATTCATGGCAATGAAAACTCAGGTGTTTTAGCTATAAAAGATGCTTTAAAAGACTTAAAAGAAAGTCAAGTTTTTGGAACAATTTATGGTATATCTGGCAATTTAAAAGCTTTAGAGTTGAAACAAAGATTTGTTGATGAAGATTTAAATAGACTTTGGAGTAAGCCAAGAATTGCATCTATAAAAAAGAAAACAATTTTAAACACTGAGGAAGCAGAGCTTTTAGAGTTGTTAAAAATTTTAGAAACTATTTTAAAAACAAACAAACCACCGTTTTACTTTGTAGACCTGCATACAACATCAAGTAAAACATTACCATTTATTACCATTAATGACGCCTTAATAAACCGAAAGTTTTCAAAGCAATTTCCTGTACCTATCGTTTTAGGAATTGAAGAATATTTAAACGGCCCTCTATTAAGTTACATCAACGAGCTTGGGTTTGTGTCTTTAGGTTTTGAGTCTGGTCAACACGATGATTTAAGGTCTATAACAAATAGTGTTGCTTTTATTTATTTAACACTTAAGTTTTCTGGTGTTTTAACTAATGAAAGCTCAATAGATTTTACTGAATATTATAATCAATTAAAAACCCAAGCTGTAAATCTATCAGATGTTTTTGAAGTAGTATATCTTCATAAAATAAATTCAAACGATACTTTTAAAATGCACAATGGTTTTAAAAGTTTTCAAAACATAAAAAAGGGAATAAAACTAGCTGTTAGTAATACGGTTGAAATAAAGTCGCCTTATGAAGGTAGAATTTTTATGCCTTTATACCAGAAAAAAGGGGCAGAGGGTTTTTTTATTATAAAATCTATTAACCCATTCTTTTTAAAATTATCAAAAATTTTAAGGCAAGCCAAAATTGATGCAGTACTGGCTCTTTTACCAGGAGTTAATTGGGTTAACAAAAAAGAAGGTATTTTGCAAGTAAATATAAAAGTGGCTAAATTTTTCGCCAAATCCATTTTTCATTTATTAGGATATAGAAATAAGCAGATTACAGATACACATTTAAGACTCAATAATAGAGAACGTGTTGCTAAAACAAGACTATATAAAAACGAACCTTGGGCTTAATTTTTTATCGTTTTTTTGACAAGGTTAAGATAGTTTAAAACAAAAAACCACTCTTTATTATGAAGAGTGGTTTGTTTAATTGAAAGTAATCTAGCTACTTTTTGTTATTTGTTTTATCTATATCTGCCATATAACCACTTGGGTCTATTTCTATAGTTTTAACTGATTTTGAGGCTTTAAAAGTATACGTTGGGTATGCCCAAGCCCAGTCTTTAATAATGGTTGCTGAGGTTGGTTTTTCGCCTCGCATCATTTGTAAAGGAATGTAAAAATCTTCACTAGTACCATCAGTGTAGTTTACTGTAACGTCCAACGGCATTGGCATTACACCTATACGTTCTAATGTTATTGTATTGTCATCAACTTCTTTTACTCCATAATCAATAGTGTTTGTTGTTTGAGCAAAATCTATTAAATACCAATCTAATTCTAAACCAGACACCTTTTCTGCGGTTCTAACAATATCCAATGGTTTCGGGTGTTTAAAAGAGAAATCTGTGAAATATTTTTTAATGGTTTTTTTAAGATTATCTTCTCCAATAACATACCCTAATTGTGCTAAAAATACTGCCCCTTTACTGTAAGCCGAAATACTATATGCTTGATTGTATTCATATCTATCTGCATGTGTTGTTAAGGGTTGCTCTTTGCCAGATTTAGCTAGATAAATGTAGTTTCTGTAAGCTCCAGAAACAGGATTTGCTTTGCCTTCATTCATAATATCATTCATCGCCAAATCACTTATATAACTTGTAAAACCCTCGTCCATCCATTCGTGTTTTGCCTCATTTGAAGCTAATAAGAACTGAAACCAAGTATGGGCCATTTCATGAGCAGTTACTCCAACTAAACTTCCGTAACTTCTGTTTCCTGTTATTAAAGTACACATAGCGTATTCCATTCCGCCATCACCGCCTTGAATTACAGAGTATTGCTTATATGGATATTTACCAACATGCTCGCTAAAGTATTGCATTAATTCAACCGTTTTAGGTTGCATTTTCTTCCAATTTTCAAGTTTATCTTTATCTAAAGTACGCTTATAGTAAAAATTTAAAAGCGGCCCGTTAGGAACTTGTGCTGTATCGTGAATATAATCTGGATCTGCAGCCCAAGTAAAATCATGAACATTAGGAGCTTTATAGTGTAGTGTTTTTTTATTTCCACCACTTTTAGTTTCATTTTGAAGGTAACCCGTTCCTCCAACAACATAATTTTTATCAATGGTTAGCTTAACATCAAAATCGCCCCAAACACCATGAAATTCTCTGGCTATATATGGGTCGGCATGCCAACCTTCAAAGTCATATTCTGCTAATTTAGGATACCACTGCGTCATAGATAAAGCAACTCCTTCATTATTATTTCTTCCAGAACGACGAATTTGAACCGGTACTTGCGCATCAAAAGTCATATCAAAAGTTACGCTTTCTCCCGGTTGAATAGGTTTTGCTAAATCAACCTCTAAAACCGTTCCTACAGTTTCATGATTTATAGTAACGCCATTTTGCTTTAAAGAGCTTACATTAATATAACCAATTTCATTAGGTTTTAATTTACTAATTCTGTCTTTAACCCTTCTATCGGGATCTGCAATAGTTCTAGAACGAACATCCATTTCACTGCCAGGTTGAAAAGCGTTAAAATATAAATGATAGTAAACCCGGTTTAACACATCAGGAGAATTATTAGTATAAACTAGAGTTTGTTTTCCTTTGTATTGATAGGTGTTTACGTCCATATCAATTTCCATTTTATAATCTACATGTTGCTGCCAATATGAAGGTGCAGATTTTGAAATTTGTGGTACTGGAACAGAAGGTGTTACAGGTTGATTGGAAGCAACATCTTTAGAGCTTGAACAAGACCAAAACGCTGCAATACAGAGCACTGGAATAAAAAAGTTTTTCATAGAAATTATAATTAAAAAAAGAGGTGATTATCACCTCTTTTATTTTATTAGAAAATTTTAGTTCATTTTAGAAGCCATAATTAAAGCATTGTAGGCATTAACCATTTTTGATGATTTTACTAAATCAGCAAATGGTTTTATATTATCTGTGTCTCCACCAACAACAACTTTAGTTTTTACGGCTAAGCCGGAATCCATAATAATTTGTTTTACTTGAGCCGCTGAAAGCTTAGGATAGTATGAACGAATTAGAGCAGCAACACCGGCAACAGCAGGGGCTGCCATGGATGTACCACCTTTAGTATCATATTCGTTTTCTGGAGTGGTAGAGTATACTTGAGCACCAGGTGCAAAAACATCAACGTTTGCTTTACCATAGTTTGAAAAACCAGCAATCATACTCGACCCGTATTTTGGCGCTAAAGCTCCAACTCGTATATAAGTATTTGATACTTCTTGCCCGTTTATATTATCATCGGGGAAATTAGGTTCATTATCAACGTTTTTGCTGTCGTTTCCTGCAGCGTGAACAAAAATAACATCATTTTCACTAGCGTAAGCTATAGCATCACGAACCCAATCGCTATGAGGGGAGAAGCTTTTACCAAAACTTCCGTTTATTATACTAGCACCGTTATCTACTGCGTAACGTATCGCTAAAGCAACATCTTTATCATATTCATCGCCATTAGGTACGGCTCTAATACTCATAATTTCAACGTTATTAGCAACACCATTTGCACCTTTACCATTGTTACGTTCTGCAGCAATAATTCCAGCTACGTGAGTTCCATGACTTTCACTTTTTTTAACAGGTTTTACATTTCCGTTTCCGTAAAATTTGTTAGACATATCATCTGGGTTATCACCTGTTTTTCTGCCTTTAAAATCTTTGTTTAAGTTGTAATTTAATCGGTCGTTAATGCTTTCTAGTCCGTTATTAATTTCTTTCATTGCATCAGCCATTGAATCTAAACCATTACTAAACATATAATTTGCTATTTGTTGTGCTTGAGCCAAGGCTTCATTTTCAGTTTTAATAGCTTTTACCTCTTCTTTAGTGTAGTCTTTTTTTCCAAAATGCTTTGTTAAAGCATCATCCGCAGTTTTAATTTGTTGATATATTTGATCGTATTGTGTTTTGCGTCCTAACCAAGTTTGATACTCAGATTCATAAAGCGTTTTGGCTGCTGCATAATCTGGATTACTTGTATTTCCGCTTGCTAAAATTCTAACATACTCTAGTTGTTCATTATAACCATCGCCTAAAAAGTTCCAACCATGAACATCATCAATATAACCGTTTTTGTCGTCGTCTTTCCCGTTATTAGGAATCTCTCCTTTATTGGTCCATATAACGTCATCTAAATCTTCATGATCAATGTCAATTCCAGAATCTATAACCGCAACAATAACTTTATTACCTTTTTTGTTTTTTATAATTTCAGCATAGGCTTTATCTACGCTCATTCCTGGAATGGTGTCTTTCAACAAATCTAAATGCCCCCAATTTTCTTTTTCGGCTTTTGTTAAATCTGACACTTTTAGTGGTGTATTGTCAATATTTTCAACTGGTGTAGATAAAATATCTGCGGTACCACCACAGCCAGAAATTAGTATTGCAGCAAAAGCTGATAGCGTTAATTTTTTAATAGAATTCATGTTTAATATTTAATAAATTAGTCATTTTATTTGAATATGTCTTCGGTAGTATAAGTATTTTTGAGTCGTACTCCTTTTTCTGTGTGTTTAACTGTAATAATCTCGTTGTGAGCATCGTGCTCTAAAAATAAGTAATAATTGTTATCTGCTGCTCTATTTAGAAATATTTCTTTTTCATTTAATGTTAGTAATGGCCTTGTATCATAACCCATTACAAAAGGTAAAGGTAAATGTCCAACAGTTGGTAATAAATCTGCCATAAAAGCAATGGTTTTGCCTTTGTATTTAATGAGCGGAATCATCTGTTTATCGGTATGTCCGTTAGCAAAAAAAATATCGAAACCAAGTTTAGAGTTTTCAAGGGTATCTAATTCAGGAATGTCAGTAAATTTTAACTGCCCACTTTCTTCCATAGGCATAATATTTTCTTTTAAAAAAGATGCTTTTTCTCTTCTATTGGGTTGAGTGGCCCATTTCCAGTGGTCTTTATTACTCCAAAAATTAGCATTTTTAAATGCAGGTTCAAAACCAGTATTGTCTTTATTCCTTTTAATGCTTCCACCACAATGGTCGAAATGCAAATGTGTCATAAAAACATCTGTAATATCATCTTCATGAAACCCATAGGATTTAAGAGAGCTACTTAAAGAATAATCTCCCCAAGGATGATAATAACCATAGAATTTATCCGACTGTTTGTTGCCCATACCATTATCTATTAAAATAAGACGATTACCTTCTTCTATTAGTAAACATCGAGCCGTTAAATCAATCATATTATTGGCATCAGCAGGATTGGTGCGTTGCCATAAAGATTTTGGGACAACACCAAACATAGCGCCACCATCTAATTTAAAATTACCAGCATTTATTGGGTATAAATTCATAGGAGCGTAAAATTAACAAATCTGACGGTAATGCTTTAAAGCGTTAAGAATATATTAAGAAATGGATTAATCAAAAACTCTTGTTTGATTATTAGCCTGTAGAGTATTCCATTCCAATACCAGTACTTTTGTAAGGTTTTAGAGAAAATAATTCGTTTTTTATTAAAAGTATAATATACATTTTTTAAAAACATTAAATCATCTGTTTTACTTAAATTAGTGTTTTTAAAATTATATTAAACATATGTTAGAACTAGCGGGAATCATTATTTTAGGCATTTTAGCACAATGGGTTGCTTGGAAATTTAAAATTCCTGCCATTTTACCTTTAATCTTAATTGGTTTATTGGTTGGTCCTATTGCGGCTGAGTTTTTATCTGAAGATGGGACGAAATGGATTGAACCTATTTGGAATGGTGAAAAAGGTTTGTTTCCTGGTGAAGGTTTGTACTATTTTGTGTCATTAGCCATTAGCATTATTCTTTTTGAAGGCGGTTTAACCTTAAAACGTTCTGAAATTAAAACAGTAGGGCCAGTCATAACAAAATTAATTACTTTAGGTTCTGCGATTACTTTTTTTGGAGCAGGTATTGTAGCACACTTAGTTTTCGGTTTAAATTGGGAACTTTCGTTTTTATTCGCGGGACTTATCATCGTAACTGGACCTACAGTAATTACGCCTATTTTAAGAAATATTCCACTTAAAAAAGACATCTCAACGGTTTTAAAATGGGAAGGTATTTTAATAGACCCCATTGGTGCATTAGTAGCCGTTTTGGTTTTTGAGTTTATTAGTGTTGAAGGCGATAGCGGTTTTACAAAAACGGCACTTATAGAGTTTGGTAAAATTATCCTTTTTGGTACAACTTTCGGGTTTACATTTGCTCATGCACTCGCGTTTGCAATTAATAAAAAATTGATACCGCATTATTTATTAAACGTAGTTTCGCTATCAACAGTGTTATTGGTTTTTGTTGAGTCTGAGGTGTTCGCACACGAATCAGGTTTACTTGCAGTTGTGGTAATGGGAATGGTTTTAGGAAACGGAAAATTAGAAAACATAAAGGAATTACTCTATTTTAAAGAGTCGTTGAGTGTACTACTTATTTCCATTTTATTTATTCTTCTGGCAGCCAATATAAATATTGAGGATATGATGTTGCTTTACACTTGGAAAACAGCAGTTCTTTTTGCTATAGTAGTCTTTTTAATTAGGCCAATAGCTGTTTTTATAAGTACATATGGTTCTAAATTAAAGTTCAACGAAAAGTTATTTATCAGTTGGGTGGGCCCAAGAGGTATTGTGGCAGCAGGTATTGCCTCGTTATTTGGAAGCAAACTCATAAAACAAGGTGTAGAAGGTGCAGAATATATAACACCGCTAGTTTTTATGATTGTTTTAGGCACTGTTTTGCTAAACGCTACTACGGCACGTTTGTTTGCTAAAATTGTTGGTGTATTCCTTAACAAATCTGAAGGTATTTTAATAGTAGGAGCTGCAAAAATATCCAGATTACTTGGTCATTATCTTGAAACTAACGGCAGGCACGTGGTGCTTATTGATAGTAATTTAAAGAATATAGAAAAAGCAAAAGATTTAGGTTTAGAAGCCATAAGCACCAATATTTATTCAGATAATTTGATGGATAATATAGAGTTGAACGATGTTGGTTATGTTATGGCACTTACCGGAAATTCCGATATTAATAAATATGCCATAAACAAGTTTGGAGCTCAATTTGGAGAAAACGGGTCGTTTAGGCTGGTAACTACTCAAGAAATGTTAGATGATTCGAACAACCCAACAGAAGGTTTGTTTTCTCATAAAGATGATTATAATCGCTTGACCGAACTTACACGAAAGCACCCTTCAATACAAGAAATTAATTTAGAAGACACTGAGCATTACGAAAAACTAATCAAAATCTCGAATGACGATTTAGACATAATACCATTGTTTATAAAAGATAATGAAGGTGAACTTCATATTATATCATCTTACAACCTAGAGTTTGAAAATATTAAGAAAGGCTATCAGCTTGTTTACTTAGGAAAACCTTTTGATGTTGATGAGGTGCCTGTTGCTGAGAATATTGATGACTCAGATGAATAGAAATATTCTTTTTTAGATAGCTAAAAGAAAATAAAACTCCGATTAAAAGAACATTATTTATTGTTCTAACGAATTTAGAAGTTTTTTTTAAAAGTCAATGTTTATAAGGAACTAATCAGATAAAAAAAGCCTCTCTTTTTAAAAGAGAGGCTTTTAGTTTTTATTAAATAATTGGTTTTTAACCTTTAATATGAAGCTCGGTAAACTCTTTATTAATTACCAATGTATTATCTCCATTTAACTTAATATCCTTAAATAAGATTTCTTCATTATCAACTTGAACTTTTGAAATTTTAAACGGTAAACCATGTAAATTCAGTTTAAACGTTTTATAGGTTGTAATAAACTTACCTGTTTTATGCTGTTGAATAATTAACTCCTTTTTCTTACCTAATAATCTAAAGTTTCTTAAGCTATACCTGCCTTTTATGTAGTCGTAACCATCAGTAGCATCTTCGTAAACCATAGACTCTTCTTTACCTTCAGTATAATAAACATCTAATAAAAGTTCGTCAATAGTTTTTTCACCAACATATTGTTGAATAGGGTATTTAGGAATGATTGCGCCTTCTTTTACAAAAATAGGCATGCTATCTAAATCTGCATCTACCCATACTTCTTGACCACCTGTTATAACCTCGTCAGTCCAGAAATTATACCATTTACCTCTAGGAATATATAAACGTCTTCCTGTTTGGTTTGGCCCTGTTACAGGACAAGCCAATATTTTTTCACCAAAAACAAACTCATCATTTCTGTAATGCGTTTGCGGGTCTTCTTGATCGTAAAGTACTAGCGATTTTAATATTGGAATACCTTCCTCAGCATATCTCCAGAATGCAGTATATAGGTAAGGAAGTAATTGATATCTAAGTTCAATAAACTTTCTTACTACATCTGTAATGGTTTTTCCGAAAGCCCAAGGCTCTTGGTCACCATGGTCTCCAGAAGAGTGGGTTCTACAAAATGGATGGAAAATACCCAATTGAATCCAACGAGCGTACAATTCGCCATTTGGTTGTTCGGCAAAGCCACCAATATCAGATCCTATAAACGAGAATCCAGACATACACATACGTTGTGCTTGTAGGTTTGCAATGGTTAAATGATCCCAAGTTGCAATATTATCTCCCGTCCAACTTGAAGTGTAGCGTTGTGTACCCGAATAAGCAGCTCTTGTTATTACAAAAGGCCTTTTTGGATAAGAAAACTTTTTTAATCCTTGATACGTAGCACGTGCCATTTGCATCCCGTATACATTGTGGGCCTTTCTATGACTACATTGGTTTCCATCATAATCGTGTCTAACATCGTCAGGGAATGTTTTTCCTGGAACGTCCATAACTGCTGGTTCGTTCATATCATTCCAAACACCTTTAACTCCAATATCTTCTACAAGTTCTTTAAATAAATTGGACCACCAATCTCTTACTTCTGGGTTTGTGAAATCCGGGAAATAACATTCACCAGGCCACACTTTACCTTTCATGTAAGGACCATCGGCACGTTTACAGAAATAATCTTTATCTAATCCTTCTTTAAACACAGAATAGTCCATGTCTATTTTAATACCTGGGTCAATAATTACTATGGTTTTAAAGCCATCATCTGCTAATTCCTTGACCATGCGTTTTGGATCTGGGAAATATTCTTTACTCCAAGTAAAACATCTAAACCCTTCCATGTAATCAATATCTAAGTAAATAGCATCACATGGAATTTTTAACTCTCTAAATTTAGCAGTGATTTCTTTTACATTAGACTCCGGATAATAACTCCACTTACATTGGTGGTAACCAAGTGTCCACAGCGCAGGCATTTCATGAGGTTTACCTGTTAAATCTGTGTAATTCGCAACAACTTCAGACATTTCTGGGCCATAAATAAAATAGTAATTCATTTCGCCACCATGAGCCCAAAAACTGGTAATATTTCTACGTTCATTACAGAAATCAAAAAATGATCTAAATGTATTATCGAAAAAAATACCGTAAGATTTTTTATTGTGTAAGCCGGTGTAAAAAGGAATGGCTTTGTAAATTGGATCTGTGTCTCTGCCATAAGCATAAGAGTCTGTTACCCAGTTTTCAAAACGTTTTCCTTTAAGATTGTTGTCTACAGGTTTGTCTCCTAAACCATAATAGCTCTCACCTGGTTGTGCTGTTTTAGACATTTTAACAACATCGCCTCCATGCTCGTAACTTTCTTCCCAATGAAACCCTAATTCATCTTCACAAATTAAAGTTTTGTCTTTGGCATCAAAAATAGAAGTTCTCAAATCTAATTTTGAAATATGGCAAATCAGTTTTGATGTTGTAATGATATAATTTTCTTTGTTTTCGGTAACTTCAAGATGATTATAACCTCTACTTGCATATTTTGTTATGGCATATGAAAAATCGTTTTCATAAATACCGGTGGTTGTAAACCTGAAGCGAAGTATACTATCACGACGTACAGTAACTTCTAGTATAACACCATTTTCTGTGGTGAAAGAAAGTACGTTAAGATTTTTTTCGTATGATATTATTTTGGAAGGAAATAAGTTTCCTTTATATTCTAATTCAGTATTTAAAATCATAAATCGGTTGATTTAATTAATCAACGAAATTAATAAATTAAAAGCACCTCAAGCGTTTCTTTTTGCTAAAAAAAAGAGTGAAATTTTGTATAAAACTCAAACTATAAGGTATATAATTATAGAAAGTTTAAGAATCCATAAATCAATTGATTTTCAATTACTTTTAGCAACCAAAAAATTAAATTAACATTCAAATTTTCGTTAAAATGCATAAATAGTCACCATTTGTATAATTGAATTTTCAATTACTAACAAAAGTTTGTAACAATGCCTTTTTGTGGTTAAGCTTTAAATTGGAAAATACTAACTGATAATGGTGCCAAAGTAATTTCTGCCGAAAACGCCTTACCATTCCATGGCTTCTTTTTAATGGTAATTTGCTTACTATTTGAAACTCCACTGCCACCAAATGCTTTAGCGTCACTATTAAATACCTCCTTAAGTTTGCCTTTTACAGGAACACCAATACAATAATTTTCTCTAATTGTTGGTGTTAAATTACAAACTACAGCAACATTGTTTTTTTGGTCTTTGCCTTTTCTAATATAAGATATTACACAATTTTCATGGTCGTCGTAACTAATCCATTCGAAACCTTCGCTAGAGAACCCTTTTTCAAACAGAGCTGGTGTTGATTTATAAAATGTGTTTAGTGCTTTGTAGTAATTTTGAAAGTTCTTATGAGGCTCAAATTCAAGTAAATTCCAATCTAAACTTTCTTGGAAATTCCATTCGTTATATTGTCCGAATTCTGTTCCCATAAAAGCAAGGTTAGTTCCCGGGTGTGTAAACATATAACCGAATAATAAACGAAGATTTGCAAAACGTTGCCATTCATCACCAGGCATTCTTCCTAAAATAGAGTTTTTCCCATAAACAACCTCATCATGCGAAAGCGGTAGCATAAAGTTTTCGGTAAAGGCATAAGCCAAACTAAAGGTAATATCGTTTTGATGGTATTTTCTATAAACAGGATCTTTACCAAAATACTCTAGGGTATCGTGCATCCAACCCATCATCCATTTCATGCCAAAGCCTAAACCTCCTAAAAATACGGGTTTTGAAACACCTGGAAACGCAGTAGATTCTTCTGCAATGGTTTGTACATCTGGAAAAGAAGCATATACTTCTTGGTTTAATTCTTTTAGAAATGCAATAGCGTCTAAATTTTCTCTTCCGCCAAATTCGTTTGGTTCCCATTCACCATCTTCTCGAGAATAGTCTAAAAACAACATGGATGCAACAGCATCAACCCTTAAGCCATCTGCATGGTATTGGTCCATCCAAAAAATAGCATTACTAATTAAAAATGATTTTACTTCGTTTCTACCATAGTTAAAAATTAAACTTTTCCAATCTTGATGGTAGCCTTTTCTTGGGTCTGGATGTTCGTATAAGTTAGAGCCGTCAAAAAAGCCTAACCCGTGAGCATCTTCAGGGAAATGAGACGGTACCCAGTCTAAAATAATTCCAACATCAGCTTGATGTAATTTATCAACGAGGTATTTAAATTCTTCTGGATACCCAAAACGTGATGTTGGTGCAAAATAACCTGTTACCTGATAACCCCAAGATGGGTCGTAAGGGAACTCCATAATGGGCATTAATTCAACGTGAGTAAAATTCATGTCACTTACATATTTCACCAATTCATCAGCGAGTTCGAAATAGGATAAGAAACGGTTTTCTTCAATTTGTTTTTTCCACGATCCTAAATGAACTTCATAAACAGAGTATGGAGCATCTAAAGCATTGTGTTTTTTACGTTTTTTCATCCAAGCAGCGTCTTTCCACTTATAGGTATCATCCCAAACAATAGATGCTGTTTTAGGGTTGTGCTCGTAGCGCCTAGCGTAAGGGTCTGCTTTCTCTGTTTTTATATCGTTATTGTTGCTTAGAATTTTATATTTATAAGTTGCACCTTTTTCAACAAGCGGAATAAAACCTTCCCAAATACCACTAGAGTCCCAACGAACATTTAGTTGATGTTCTCCTTCTATCCAGTAATTAAAATCGCCTATTACAGAAACCTGTTTTGCTGTAGGTGCCCAAACTGCAAAATAAACGCCATCAATACCATCAACGGTAACTAAATGCGACCCAAACTTTTCGTAAAGTCTGTAATGTTTTCCGGCTTTGAAAAGATTGATATCGAAGTCTGTAAATAAACTATAAGGTTTTACTTGTGCCATAAATTAATGATTTATTATGTTAGAAATTCCTTTTAAAGGAATAACAGCCCATTGCGGGCGGGAGTTAAGCTCGTAACCTAACTCATAAACTGCTTTTTCTAATAAGCAGTATTTTAATATAAATATGCGTTCTTGGTTGTAGCCTAAATTTAAATTTGCGTTTTGTGTTTCGGTTACGTAGGTTCCTAAAAACAAACCTGTAATGTAACGGTATAAAGTTTCTCCTGCTTTAAATAAGTTGTCTTGAACTGAAGTATAACTGTCTTTATTGTTGAAAATATTTGCATAAATAGCATAGTGAAAAGACCTAAACAAACCTGCTACATCTTTTAAGGGCGGTTGTTTTACTTTTCTATCTCTAATAGTGCTTTCTGGCTCACCTTCAAAATCTAGAATATAAAAATCGTTTTCTTTTACTAAGACTTGTCCAAGATGGAAATCACCATGAATTCGAATTCGTTCCCCTTTAAGTTTAGTCCAATCAAAATTCACAAAACGTTTTCTGATACTATTTTTTTTGTCAAGAAATTCGTTTGCTAATTTTAAGGCTAAGCCATCTAGTTTGTGAATATTATTCTCGATAGTATTTAGTCTATTTTGAAACTGATAGAGCATTTTGTTTTTTAACCAAACTTCGTAATCACCATTGTAATGGGCAGGAGTGAAGGCAGTTTCTTCAAATTCAGAGCCTAAAGCAATATGCATTTCTGCAGTTCGCTTCGCTAAAGTTTGTACCTGTACAAAAAGATTTAAACCAGCCCAATCAATAATTTGTGCAGGGATATCTTGAATGTTTAAACGCTGATATAATTCAGTATTTGGTAAGGTATCAATATCAATTTTTTTATACTCGATATTGCAGAATACTTTATGGAATTCTTTAAGCATATAATCCCAAGCGTCTCCATCATTCGGAATCATTTCCTGCATCAATCCGATGGTAATATTAATGTTATCAGAATCTACTAAATTGATGCTTCCAAAGTACGCAGGCGTATTTTTAAATTCTTTTTTTTCTGATAAAAACCTACTCATTTCGTAGTCTGGGTTTTTATCACCAAAAATGCGCCTAAAAAATTTTAAAACAGAATTATCATTATAAATTAGAGATGTATTGCTTTGCTCTAACCCCATAAATCTGGACGATTTATAATCACGATTATAAAAAAGGATGCTTTTATGATATTGTACTTTTGTAGTATCCTTAACACTTGCTGATGCAATGCGCTCAAAAACTAGTTTTCTAAAAGCTTCAAGGTTTATAGCATCAATAATAAAACCATCTTGGTTGTTTATCGATATGGGAAGTATTCTGTCTTTTTTTGCAAAATTTTCATCAGTAACAAAGGCAATTGGCAAAAAGTAATGCTGGTAAAAAGCTTCAACAAAATTAACTTCTAAAATTAAGCCATAATAGACTTCTCCTTTTTGTTGTATTTTAAAAAATTCAGCTAACTCAATGTATTTAAGCTTACTTGCTTTTCCACCATACCAACGTTGCTTTAGTATGTATTCTTCTAAAACATCTGATAAAAAGACTTTTACAAAGTCATCATTATCAAGCAACTCTTCCCAGGTTTTATTAAACTGAAAAGTAGTGTTTGAAGTTGCTATAGATGTTTGTTTAGACATACTATTTGTTTATCTTAAAGATATGGAAAGGCAGTGATGGATGAAGCTCAACAAAATTCCATTCGCCATTCCAATTATAACTGTTGTTTGTTATTAAATCTTGCACTTCAACATGATGACCAGCTGAAACTCCTAATTCGTGAAGAGGTAATTGCACCATACCTTGCTGAGAATTATAAGAATCAAGACTTATAACCACTAATAGGTTATTAGTTTTAGAATTGTTCCATTTGTAAAAGGCAATTAAATTTTCGTTTTCAACATAACAAAACTTAATATTGTTTGTTTGTTGCAAAGCCTCGTTGTTGTGCCTTATGTAATTTATTTTTGCAATTATGGTAGTTAACTTATTTTCTATACTCCAATCGTAATGTGTTATTTGAAACTTTTCCGAGTTTAAGTATTCCTCTTTACCAAGAAGCGAATCTGATAACATGTATTCAAAAACAGGACCGTAAATTCCAATACAAGAACTTAAAGTGCCTGCTAAAGCATAACGTTGCATATGTTTAGCATCACTAGCACCCTGTAAATGGTATGGGTTAATATCTGGTGTATTGGGCCAAAAATTAGGCTGCATGTATTCTTTTAGTTCAGATTTTGTAAGCTCTTCAATGTATTTTATAAGGTCATGTTTATTATTTCGCCAAGTAAAATAAGTGTAAGATTGTGTGTAACCTTGTTTAGCTAATTGCTGCATTACTTTTGGAGCTGTAAAGGCTTCTGCTAAAAATATTACATCTGGATGTTTTGCTTTTACTTTTGAAATAATCCAATTCCAAAAATAAAATGGTTTAGTGTGCGGATTATCAACTCTAAAGATATTAATACCACAATCTATCCAATACATTAAAATATCTAAACACTCCTTCCAAAGGTTTTTATAATCCTCGCTTTCCCAATAAATTGGTAAAATATCTTGATACTTTTTTGGTGGATTTTCTGCATATTGTACTGTGCCGTCTGGTCGCCATTTAAACCATTTTGGGTGGTCTTTTACCCAAGGATGATCTGGAGCAGCTTGCAATGCATAATCCATGGCAATTTCAAGGTCTAAATCTTTGGCTTTATTAATTAACGTTTTAAAATCGTTAATATCTCCTAATTCTGGATGAATATCTTTATGCCCGCCATATTGAGAACCAACACCCCAGGTAGACCCCACGTCTCCATCTTTAGCTTCTGTGGTGTTATTTTTACCTTTTCTGTTTACTTCTCCAATAGGATGAATAGGAGGTAAGTAGACGACATCAAACCCCATATTCTTTACACGCGGTAACAAACGTTCGCAGTCTTTAAAAGTACCATGAACGCCTTCTTTTTCTGAAGCTGAACGCGGAAAAAATTCGTACCATGTACTAAAGCGCGCCTTTTTTCTATCTACATAAACTTGATACTCTGTAGAAGTGTTTTCAAGCGTTTTAGTTGGGTTGTTGTAAAAAAGCTGATACAACCTATCAGAAGTCGCTTCGTTTAAAGCTTCACCATATGAATTTTCATCTTTAAAGAGTTTATTTAGATAAAGTAAATAATTTTTATCCTCATCTGAAGATACATTTTTAGCTATGGCTTCTACATATTCGGCACCTTCTAGCAATTCTGAAAAAACATATTGATTATCATCAATTTTTCGTTTTAAACCATACCTCCAGTTTAATGCATAATCTACCCATGCTTGTACTTTATAGTTATAAAAGCCTTGTTTTTCGACCGAGAATGCGGCATTCCATTCATCATTTACAACAAGTTGCATGCGAGTTTCTCTCCATTTTTTTTCTTTTTCGTGCTTGTATAATACAGAAGCCCCAAGCACATCATGGCCATCGGCGAGAATGTAAGCTTCAACATTTACAATTTCATTTACAACACGTTTAATATAGAACTGACCACAATTAACACTAGGTGAGACATAATCAATTACAACTCTTCTTTGATTTTGCATTTTAAAGATAGTATTTGAGAAAAATAAGTTTAATAATATGGTTTATTGGATAACGAAACCTTTAGGAATTGTTGCTCCTTTTTTTATTACCACAATGCCTTGTTTAACCATATAGGTGTCTGTTTCTATTTCTTCTAAATGACTACCTCCATTTATTCTTACATCGTCACCGATGCGACAATTTTTATCTAATATGGCATTTTTTATAAAACAACGCTCTCCTATTCCCATAAGTATTGGAATTTGTTTTCTATTCATGTCGTCTAATGATTCATAATAATCGCTACCCATCATGTAAGTATTAATGACTGTAGATTCATTTCCTATTCTTGACCGAATGCCAATGACAGATTTTTCAATTTTTGCTGCACTTACTAAACATCCTTCAGCAATTACGGTTTTGTTAAGCGTAGTACCAGATATTTTTGTAGTTGGTAGCATTCTAGCTCTGGTATAAATACGTTTTTTCTTGTCGTATAAATCAAATTTTGGGATGTCATCAGTTAAACCAAGGTTGGCCTCAAAGAAAGAGTCTATATTTCCAATATCCGTCCAGTAACCTTCATATTGGTAGCTAACAGTTTTGTGCTTATCAATAGCTTGAGGTATAATTTCTTTACCAAAATCATTGGTATCTGGGTTTTTCATTAACTCTTCTAAAAGCTCCCTATTAAAGACATAAATACCCATTGAGGCTAAATAGTGTCTTCCTTCTTTCTTCATGTCTTCACTTACATCAGAAGTCCAATCTGGAAGTAAACTAGAATCTGGTTTTTCTATAAAAGACGTGATAACATTTTTATCATCTGATTTTAAAATACCAAATTCTGTAGCATCTTTTGCATTAACTGGAATTGTAGCTATAGATATTTTTGCTTTACTTTTTTCATGCTCGTTAATAAGATGCTCATAATCCATTTGATACAATTGGTCGCCAGATAGGATTAAGAAATACTTAAAATCGTGTCTTAAAAAGTGGTGCATGCTTTGGCGTACAGCATCAGCAGTACCTTGAAACCATGTTTTGTTATTTGGTGTTTGTTCTGCAGCTAGAACATCAACAAATGCTGAGCTAAAAAAACTAAAATGATATGTGTCTTTGATATGACGATTTAACGAGGCAGAATTAAATTGTGTTAACACGAACATACGCTTTATATCTGCGTTAATACAGTTTGAAATAGGGATATCTACTAATCTGTATTTTCCAGCAATTGGAACCGCTGGTTTTGAGCGTTCTTGAGTAAGAGGATAAAGTCTTGATCCTTGTCCACCCCCTAATATTATTGCTAATGCCTTGCTATTTATCATGTCTAGGTTGTTTTAGTTAGTTTTTTGATTATATTAATGATTTATATAGTTCTTCAACTTGTTTTGCGATAGCAATCCAATCGAAATAGTCTTCAACACGTTTTCTACCATTTTTAGCCATTGTGTCTCTTAATGTTTTATCGCCAATTACTTTATTTACACCACTGGCCAAATCTCTTGCAAATCTATCAGGGTCAATAGGCTCAAAAGGGGCTTCAGTTTGTTGTTCCAACGGAATTAAAATACCTGTCTCACCATCAACTACTACTTCTTTTATACCACCAACAGCACTAGCAACTACTGCTGTGTTGCAGGCCATGGCCTCAATATTTATAATGCCAAAAGGCTCATAAATTGAAGGGCAGCAGAAAACATCTGCATGAGAATATAATTGGATTATTTCTTCTTTGGTAACCATCTTATCAATCCAAATAACGTTATCGCGCGTTTTTTTAACTTCGTTAACAGCATCTTCCATTTCTTTACCGATTTCCTTGGTATCTGGAGCACCTGCACAAAGCACTATTTGAGTGTCTGGATCTATATATTTTATGGCATTTACTAAATGAATAATACCTTTTTGGCGTGTAATTCTGCCAACAAAAAGCACATAAGGTTTTGTTTTATCAACACCATATTCGTCAAGCGTTGAGGTATTTGTAGTCATTTTATATTGCTGAAGGTTGATGCCGTTATATATAACATGAATTTTATTTTCGTCAACATTAAAATGCTTTATAACATCTTCTTTTGTTTCTTCAGACACAGCAATGAGTGCATCAGCCATTTCAATAGCTGTTTTTTCAACCCATGAAGATGCATCATAACCCCTGCCTAATTGTTCTCTTTTCCATGGCCTTAAAGGTTCAAGTGAATGTGTCGTTATTACTAAAGGCACGCCATAACATAATTTCGCAATAATACCAGCAAAATGAGCATACCAAGTATGGCAATGTACAACATCGGCATCTATTGGTTCAGCATTCATATGCAGACTCGTACTTAAGGTTTTAAAAACGGATTTTAATTTATCATCAGAATTTTCAAAAACACCATCTTCAAATGGAAAGCCTTTAACGGTTAAGTTTTCAGTTGTTTCATTTTGATCTCCAAAGCACCTAACGTCCATCTTTATTAATTTAGCAAGTTCTTCAGCTAAATATTCAACATGTACTCCTGCGCCACCATATACATATGGCGGGAATTCTCTAGTATAAAAAAGTGCTTTCATATAGTATTATTGTCAAAAAAACATTAAAATATCGCATAAAAAAAAGAAATTTAATAGGTAAAACTTCTTTTTGATGAGATTAATTTAAAAAATTATCAATACTGTGATTCGCTTAGTCTTTCATTATAAAATTAAGTAAATCTACGTTTAGAAATTATAAAATTGTTAATAACATTTATCCATTACAAAGCCGAAATTAACCATAACATAAAATTGCTCAATTATAGTATTTAAGAGGTCTGCGTTAAATTAACTTCTGTGGAATAGTTAATGCTAGCTAAACTTACGAAAATAATTATTAACAATTTAGGCTTGTTTTATTTTTGAAGAAAAAAAGGTGTTTAGCAAAAAACAAGAAATTATCAATAAAAAAACATGAGAAAAACACATTTTTGGTTTCAATCATTCATAGAATTTAACAAGAACTACTAGTGGGTAGTGATGGGTTTTGATAAAATAAATTGTAATTATTTAATCGTTTAGCTTTAAAACTGCCATAAAAGCCTGTTGCGGTATCTCTACATTACCAACTTGTCGCATACGCTTTTTACCTTTTTTCTGTTTTTCCAGAAGTTTACGTTTACGAGAAATATCACCACCATAACATTTTGCAGTTACGTCTTTACGGAGTGCTTTAACAGTTTCTCTAGAAATAATTTTGGCACCAATAGCTGCTTGAATTGGAATATCAAATTGCTGACGCGGTATAAGCTCTTTAAGCTTTTCACACATTTTCTTACCAATATTATGCGCATTATCGGCATGTATTAAGGCAGAAAGCGCATCAACGGGTTGTGAATTTAGTAAGACATCTAAACGCACTAATTTTGATGTTTTCATGCCAATTGGATGATAATCAAAAGACGCATAACCTTTTGAAACTGTTTTTAATCTGTCGTAAAAATCGAAAACAATTTCAGCCAATGGCATTTCAAAAATTAACTCAACACGTTCTGGTGTTAAATACGTTTGGTTAATAATCATACCTCGTTTTTCAATGCAAAGCGACATGACGTTACCAACAAAGTCAGATTTTGTAATTATGGTAGCTTTAATATATGGCTCTTCAACTCGATTCACAGAAGAAGGTTCTGGTAAATCTGAAGGGTTATTTACTATGAAGGCTTCGTCTGGGTTTTTATTAGTGTAAGCATGATAAGAAACGTTAGGAACTGTTGTAATCACAGTCATATCAAACTCGCGCTCTAAACGTTCTTGAATAATTTCCATGTGAAGCATCCCTAAGAAGCCACAACGGAAACCAAAACCTAATGCCGCAGAACTTTCTGGAGCAAATACTAAGGAGGCGTCGTTTAATTGTAGTTTCTCCATAGAATTACGAAGTTCCTCGTAATCTTCAGTATCTACAGGATAAATACCTGCAAAAACCATCGGTTTTACATCTTCAAAACCTTCTACAATATTGGTTGTTGGTTTTGCAAAATCGGTAATGGTGTCACCAACTTTTACTTCTTTGGCCGTTTTTATACCAGTTATTAGGTAACCAACATCACCAGTTTTTACGCTCTGTTTTGCAACTTGATTAAGTTTTAAGGTACCAACTTCATCTGCGTAATAATCTTTATCTGTAGCAACAAATTTTATGTGTTGCCCTTTTTTAATTTCACCATTAAATACTCTAAAATAGGTTTCAATACCTCTAAAAGTATTGTAAACTGAATCAAAAATTAAAGCTTGAAGTGGTGCGTCCGGATCGCCTTCTGGAGCAGGAACACGGTCTATAATAGCTTCTAAAATCTTATCTACACCAAAGCCTGTTTTTCCACTGGCGTGAATCACTTCTTCAGGGTCGCAACCTAATAAATCAACAATATCATCAGTTACTTCTTCTGGATTTGCACTTGGTAAATCAACCTTGTTTAAAACTGGGATAATTTCTAAGTCGTTTTCTAAAGCCAGATATAAATTTGAAATGGTTTGTGCTTGAATACTCTGAGCTGCGTCAACAATTAATAAGGCACCTTCACATGCTGCGATAGATCGAGATACTTCGTATGAGAAGTCGACATGACCAGGGGTATCAATTAAATTTAGAATATACTTTTCTCCATTAAGTTCATAGTCCATTTGAATGGCGTGAGATTTTATGGTAATACCACGCTCGCGCTCTAAATCCATACTATCGAGAAGTTGAGCTTGTTGTTCTCTGGCGGTAACAGAACCTGTAAAATCTAATAAACGATCTGCAAGTGTGCTTTTACCGTGGTCTATATGTGCAATAATGCAAAAATTTCTAATGTTCTTCATAGTCAACAATCTTCAAAAAAGATTTGGCAAAGATAGGTTAATTATTGGGCTTAATATATTTTAAATTAGTCTTGCCATTCAGCAATAAACAAATTAGTATCGCGTCCGCCACCATTATTTCTGTTTGATGAAAACGCTAAATATTTCCCGTCATTTGAAAATACTGGAAATGCATCAAACGTTTCGCTGTGGGTAACGCGCTCTAAGTTTTTACCATCAATATCAATCAAGTATAAATTAAATGGAAAGCCTCGTTCTGCCTCAAAATTTGAAGAAAATAATATTTTTTCTCCTGAAGGATGAAAAAACGGACTCCAATTGGCATTCCCTAAATCGGTTAATTGGCGTAAATCGCTTCCGTCTGCATTACAAATGTAAAGTTCCATATCTGTAGGTTCAACCAAACCTTCTGCTAATAAATCTTTATACTCTTTAATTTCTTTTTCAGTTTTTGGGCGTGAAGAACGGAAGATTATTTTTGTGCCATCAGGCGAAAAGAAAGCGCCGCCGTCATACCCTAATTCATCTGTAATTTGTTTTACGTCACTACCATCAAGGTTCATAGTATATAATTCTAAATCGCCACTTCTTGTTGAAGTAAATACAATTTTATCACCCTTTGGAGATACAGTTGGTTCAGCATCATAACCTTTTTCATTAGTTAGTTGCTTAACAATATTTCCTTCTAAATCTGCAACAAAAATGTCGAATGTATCATATACAGGCCAAATGTATTTTCCGTTTTTACGTAACGGGGTGTCTGGACATTTTTCATCCCCTAAATGGGTAGAAGCGTAAATAATGTGTTTGTTGTCTGGTAAAAAATAAGAGCAGGTTGTACGACCTTTTCCAGTGGAAATCATAGGTGGTATTTTATCTTTAAAAGTTTCACCAATATTCATTAAAAACATTTGATCACAGTTAACATTCCAATTTTTATTATTCGATTGGAATACAATTTGTTTATCATCAAAACTCCAATATGCTTCTGCGTTATCGCCCCCAAAAGTAATTTGTTTTATGGATTTAAAATGATTTTCTCCACTAAAAATAAGTGAGTCTTTTATAACAACAGCACCGTTATCTTTTTCGGGTGTAATTTGTTTTTTGGTATCGTTTTTACAACTAAAAACTAAAATAATTAAAGCGAGAAGAGATAAGTATTTGGTCATAATAATTGGCTAAATTTGTGTAAAATTAATATTTATGAAAATGAATTACGGTATAGTTTTCCTTTTTTTATTGTTTTTAGCTGGTTGTAAACCAGAAGTCGATAAGCCTGTTTCCATAAAAGAAGATGTAGTTTTCCTTTCGGATGATACTTTAGAAGGACGGCAAACAGGAACTGATGGTGAAAAAGCTGCTGCAGAATATATAGCAGAACGTTTTAAAAATTTAGGATTAGAGGGAAAAGGAACCAATAATTACCTTCAACCGTTTACGTTTAAACCTAAAACAAACCCACACCAAAAAGTAAATTATAATGTTGTAAAAGGAGACAGCACAATCACTGGAATAAACGTGTTAGGGTATTTAAATAATAATGCCAAAACTACTATTGTAATTGGCGCGCATTATGATCATTTGGGTTATGGTGCTGAAGGTTCTTTACATAGAGGCGAAAAGGCAATTCATAATGGTGCTGATGATAATGCTAGCGGTGTTGCAGTAATGTTAAATTTAGCTGAAAAATTAAAAGAAAAAAACACGAATAACAATTATTTATTTATGGCATTTTCTGGGGAGGAAATGGGTCTCTTGGGCTCTAATTATTTTGTTAAAAACCCAACTACAGACATCAAAAAAATAAACTATATGATTAATATGGATATGGTTGGACGACTAAAAGCCGATAGTACATTAGCTGTTTACGGTGTTGGTACATCACCAATTTTAAAACAAACGCTTAGAGCACATAACGATAGTTTTAAATTGATTCAAAAAGAATCTGGCATCGGCCCTAGTGATCATACATCGTTTTACAATGCAGATATTCCAGTATTACATTTTTTTACTGGTCAGCATGAAGACTATCACAAACCAAGTGATGATTTTGAGAAACTGAATTATCAAGGCATGAATACCATATCTAATTATATTTTTGAAGTTATTTCTGATTTAGACAACAATGGAAAATTACCTTTTAGAAAAACAAAAAATGAAAGTGAGGATGTGCCTCGATTTAAAGTGGGTTTAGGCGTTATTCCAGATTATTTATTTGATGGCAAAGGCATGAGAATTGATGGTATTAGTGAAGAAAAACCGGCACAAAAGGCAGGATTACAAAAAGGTGATATTGTGGTTAAGTTAGGAGATACTGCTGTGGTTGATATGATGAGCTATATGAAGGTTTTAGCAACTTTTGAAAAAGGAGATACCACTAAAGTAATTGTGGATAGAAACGGCGAATTGGTTGAAGCCAAAATTGAATTTTAACATGAATTAATGATAAAAACTAAACAAGATTTTATCAGTAAAATACACTTAATCATTTCTATTATAGTGGTTATTCCAACGTCTTTTATCTATGGTTTTAATCCAGATTCAAAATGTAATATTTATTTAAATACCACAGACGAACACAATGCTTTTAAAGCTATAATGGGTTTGTATTTGGGTTTTTCAATATTATGGACTTTAGGAATATTAAAAGTAAAATATTTAAAAATTGCCTTAATATCTAATATTATTTTTATGTTGGGTTTAGGCTTCGGAAGGCTATTAAGTTTTTTAATAGATGGCATACCATCAGCTCCTTTTATGTACGGTGCTTTTGGAGAATTGGTAATTGGTTTCTATGGGCTTTGGGTTTTAAAAACACACTATGGTTTAACCAGTAATTAATTTATTATAATGCAATTGTTTTTTTAATCCTTAAATTTATAATTACAAATAAAATAGAACTATGAAAGTAATTATTTCAATTTTGGTTTTTATTCTTGGAATATTTACTGCAACATCGCAAATAAGTTCTATTGCAGAAGAGTTTGCTTTACCTGCTTCTTTAAGCGAGTCTTCTGGCATAATATACTTTAATGATAAACTTATCACCCATAATGACTCTGGCGGAAACAACGAATTATACGAAGTAGATTTAGTTACAGGCTTGGTTAAGAGAACTGTTACAATAACTAATGCTACAAATACAGATTGGGAGGATTTAGCTCAAGATGAAACACATATTTATATTGGAGATATTGGAAACAATTTTAGCGGAAACAGAACTGATTTAAAGATTTATAAAATTAGTAAAAGCGATTATTTAAATGCTGATAACGTAACCGCTGAAACAATTTTATTTAATTATTCAGACCAAACAGATTTTACCGCCTTAAGTCCAAACACAACAGAATGGGATGCTGAAGCACTGGTTTCATTTGATGCAGATAATTTAATTTTATTTACCAAAAACTGGGTTGATGGAACTACTAAAGGATACTTAATTCCAAAATCACCTGGGGCTTATGGCTTGTCGCCTTTGCAAACAACTTTAAATGCTGGAGGTTTAATATCTGGAGCAACATATAATATATTAAGCGGAAAACTATTTTTAGTAGGCTATACCGCCCCTGTATTACCATCGCCATTACAACCTTTTGTCTGGAAATGTGAGAATTTTTCAGGTAATGATATACTATCAGGTATAAATACGCTAGCAAATCTTTCTACCACGTTTGGTTTCGAACAAACTGAGGCAATAACGTATCGTGATGAAAGTAGTTATTATGTGACTTCAGAAGCGTTTTCAGTTTCCATAATTTCAGATTATGCAAAACTAATTTCTTTTTCAAGTTCAGATATGGCTTTATCAACCGCCACTACTCAAAAAGAAAATGATATTGTTTTATATCCTAATCCAGTTTCAGATGTTTTACAAATGAATACTGAAAGGTTAAACTCAGTTGAAATTTATGACACTAAATTAACTCAACTTTACAGAGGGTTTAGTAACAATATTGATATGAGTTCTTTTAGTAATGGTATTTACATTGTTAGAGTTAACTTGAATAACAATACCTATATTATTAAAAAGGTTGTTAAGAAATGAAAACTACTTTAATTATTAAGATATCCACTTATTTATCAAGTAATTTATTTTTAGTTAAAAAACCTTAATTTTGCCAAAAAAATAACCCCTTGGTAAAAATTGATAACATAGAACTTCCGGATTTCCCATTGCTTCTAGCACCTATGGAAGATGTTAGCGACCCTCCTTTTCGAGCACTTTGTAAAGAGCAAGGCGCAGATGTAGTATATACTGAATTTGTATCAAGTGAAGGGCTTATCAGAAATGCTGCAAAAAGCGTTATGAAACTGGATATTTATGAAAAAGAACGACCAGTAGGGATTCAAATTTTTGGAGCCAATTTAGATAGTATGCTACAAACTATTGACATAGTAGCAGAATCTAAACCTGATATTATCGATATTAATTTTGGTTGCCCAGTTAAAAAAGTAGTAAGTAAAGGTGCCGGTGCCGGTATTTTAAAAGACATCTGTTTGATGGAAAAACTTACTGCCGAAATGGTTAAACGCACCAACTTACCAATAACCGTAAAAACCCGCTTGGGTTGGGATCATGATTCTATAAAAATAGTTGATGTAGCAGAACGTTTACAAGACGTGGGCTGTAAAGCGATTGCTATTCATGGGCGTACACGTGCACAAATGTATAAAGGTGAGGCCGATTGGAAACCAATTGCAGCAGTAAAAAATAATCCAAGAATGCATATTCCTGTATTTGGAAATGGCGACGTAGATTCGCCTGAAAAAGCAGCTTTAATGCGTGATGAATTCGGGTTAGATGGCGCTATGATTGGTCGCGCTAGTATTGGAAACCCTTGGTTTTTTAAACAAGTAAAACACTTTTTTGAAACAGGCGAACATATAGCACCTATTTCTTTAGAAGAGCGTGTTGAAGCAGCACGCAGACACTTACAAATGGCTATAGATTGGAAAGGTGAAATTTTAGGTGTTTTTGAAACCCGTCGTCATTACACCAATTACTTTAAAGGGATTCCACATTTTAAGGAATACCGCATGAAAATGGTAACTTCAGACCATTCCGAAGATGTATTTGCAGCTTTTGATGAGGTATTAGAAAAGTTTTCTGATTATCAGTTTACACATTAAAAGCTTTGTAATTTAATACGTTTGCACTAACGATTTGGTAATTCGTGCCGATGCAATTTTTGATGCAATTATTCCTAAAACAGAAATCGTAAAAAATACTATAAAGAAGTTTTCTAATTTTATTGTTATTGGGTAAGCGAGTGACGGTGTTATCATAACCAAACTAAAAGCTTTTTGAAGTATAACTATTATTAAAGCAACTAACAGCCCAATTACACCTCCAATAATGCTCATTAAACTACCTTGAAAAAAGAAAATTTTACGAATATCTTTTACCGTTGCTCCAATATTAAAAAGTGTGTTCAAGCTTTTCTTTTTGTCTAACATCATCATTATCAAAGAGCCAATAATGTTAAAAAAAGCAATAATAAGAACTAAAGTAAAAATTAAATAAACTGCTAAATTTTCTGTGTTAAGCATTTTGTAAAGCGCATCATTTAATTGTGCTCTATTTTTAACAACAACATTGTTTCCTAATATATTTTGAATTTTTTCTTTAACAATGGCCTCGTCGCTACCTGTTTTTAATTTAAATTCTATGGCGCTTATTTGGTCTTTATTATAGTTTAATAAACGTTGGGCCAAATCTATCGATGTAAAAACATAGGAATCATTAAGCTTTTCGTTAATAGAAAATATACCAACATTTAATGTTCTAACAGAGTTAAATGCATTTTTTGTTGAGGTTATTTGCCCTTTTCCAGGTTTTGGCACATAGATATTAACGGTTTTAGAATAATCTAAAACTCCCATTGATAAATTGTTGGCAATACCCCAGCCTACAACAATTTGATTCGATTTTTGGTCTAACCAGCTTCCATAATCTATTACCGAATCAATAGCCACTACATTTTTAAAGTTGGCGTCAACCCCTTTAATATTTGCTAGATAATTTTTATCATCAAAAGCTAAAATAACTCGTTCTTCGATTATTTTGGAGTAAAGTAATACTTCATCAATGTTACTGAGCTCTAATAATTGTTTTTTAGTTACGTTAAATGATTTTCCAATAGATGCCTCAGCTTTTAAATCAGGGTCAACAACGCTAGAAAATTTTAATGTGAAATCTTTTAATCCGGCAAATCCAGAAAGGACTATAAATAAAGAAGCTGCGCCAAGAATAACGCCAGTTATTGCAATATAAGTTATAAAATTAATAGCGTTGTTGGAGCTTTTAGAGCGTAAGTAACGTTTAGCAATATGTAATGGAAAATTCAATTACGATTTTTTTCGTTTGTCTAGCAAATCTGGGTTTTCAAGCGGATTATCTTTCCCTTTTAAAGATTTTTCTATTTGGTCAATATACTCTAATGAGTCATCAATAAAAAATTCTAGATTAGGCATTCTTCGTAACTGGTGTTTTGTTCGTTGTGCTAACTCATGTCGAATTAGTGGTGTGTTAGATTTAATCCCTTCTAAAAGCTTAGGGCCTTTATCGTTAGGAAAAATACTTAAATATACCTTAGCAACACCCAAATCTACAGTAACTTTTACTTTTGATACTGATATTAAAACACCTCGCATACCACCTTGTGTTGCAGCTGTTTGTAAAACCTCAACTAAGTCTTGTTGTAAAACTGTACCAATTTTTTTTTGCCTTTGACTTTCCTCCAAACTATTAACTTTTATTTTAAGTAACCATAATAAATTTATGGTGATGCAAAAATAACGGATATTTAAAGATTATCTTACTTTTGATTTACAAATTTTGTATCTTACTTTTAAAGCATACGACCGAATTAGATGTTATGATAAAAAACCGCATGATGAATAAAATAGAACATATTGGAATTGCTGTTAAAAATATAGACGAATCTAATAGCCTGTTTACCAAACTTTTTGGAGAACCTCATTACAAAACTGAAACCGTAGAAAGCGAAGGTGTTAAAACCTCTTTTTTTAAAGTAGGAGATAATAAAATTGAGTTACTTGAAGCCACAAAGGCAGACAGCCCAATTGCAAAATTTATTGACAAAAAAGGGGAAGGAATTCATCATATTGCTTTTGATGTTGACGATATTGAATTAGAAGCAAAACGATTAAAAGAAGAAGGCTTTATCGTTTTAAATGAAATCCCTAAAAAAGGGGCTGATAATAAGCTGATTGTTTTTTTACATCCAAAAACAACTAACGGCGTTCTTATAGAGCTATGCCAAGAAATTATTTAAACAAATAATTTTCTTGTGGAGTTTTAAAATTAATATTAGATTTGCAGCCAATTTTGGTCCCATAGCTCAGTTGGTTAGAGCACCTGACTCATAATCAGGTGGTCCTTGGTTCGAGCCCAAGTGGGACCACTTTTATACGTCTTAAAACCTTGTAAACGTTCTGTTTATGAGGTTTTTTTTGTAACAGGGGACTAATCAGGGGGCGAATTATTATATGATTTTGAAGATTTATACTAAATATAAGACGTTAATTAATTAAGTTAGCAAGAATAGTTATTAAAATGTAAACTACTATTAATTGATGACACCACAGGAAATAAATAAATTAGAACAACAATACTTTAATTTTTTAATAAAATTATTTGAAGAAAAAGGAACTACATTTACTAAAAACTTACTCTCTCAATACGCAATAAGGGATAAATGGAATAATTATCAAGGTGATATGTCATTTATTCAAAGAGGTTTAGAAAATGTTATCCAAGGCATACTTTTTGAAAACGTAGATTGGGAAATTTGCTCTACTCCTGAAGGAGCTGATAGTGTTTTTCAGACATCCAGAGCCGTAATACATATTGATGCAAAGGCATATAAGCATGATGATGGTGACGCCTTAGGAAATAAAATAACGGTACAAGGGAATCAGACATCGTATTTTACTGATGCACCACTCATTTATTCAGGGTTTCCTTTTAAATCAAACTTACCAATATCATATAAGCATAAAGTTTACGGAGAAGTACCAAGTTTAACGTATTTCCTAAAATTAACATATGACCTAAGCAATGAACTGGATTCTTTTAGAAAATTCAAATTATTTTTATACTGCATACCTAATGGAACACATAAAGCACATTTGGGTATTAAATTCTTTCAAGCGGGAAGAGGCTTTAATTCGCGAAGAGAAAGAACATCGATTAGACCAAACTTCAATAAACTAGTGGTTGATTTAAATGATGAGTTTAAGTGGAAACGATATCACGAATTGGATATGATTTAAATTAATTATTTTGATTATTATAAATATCCTGATAGAAACGTAGTGAGTGTTTAAAATTATCATTCATGTTTTCATCAAAGTAAATAACTTTTATTCTTGATTTATAGTTGTCTAGAAGCTCAAAATAAGGTGTTTCTGTAAATCTAAACCTCGTTTTATCAGGGTTTTTGCCTGCTTGTAGTACTCGGTTGCCATAGTGACTTTCTAGTTCACCGTTAGGCATGCATAATAAATTAATATTTAGAATGTTAAGATTAGTGTCTTCATACACTATAGTCACAAAAAAAGAGAGACAAATTTTTTGATTGACAGTTCCTTTATTGTAAAAAGTAGGAAGCGCTGGTTCATATTCTCTTTCAATTAACCCTTCCTTAGATCTAACGGTCATTGTTCCTTTGTAACTATTTTGATTTCTACCAACAAAAATACTTCTGGTAATGTCTCCAATGTTTCTTGTTTGGACAGTCTTGAGGTCAATGTGGATATAGGCATCATCAACTTCAAAAAACATATCAGCTCCAACTGGGCACGAATTAGGTTGACCTATCCCTTTACCATTGAAAAGAGCATAGACTATTCTTTCAGCTCCTACTGCAAAGTTTGATATTTTAGAATCATATTTGCCAAACCAGTCATTTTTTATTTTTTCTTTTGTTTGAAAACCAAGCATCATTTCATCTTCAGCAAACTTTAAGAAATGATAAAATTTATTTAAGTACTTCGATTCTAGTTTTTCTATTTGCTTGTTGGTCATGTAGTTGTAGTTCTTTTTTAATTTCTTCAGCAATTTTATGAGCCATTAGAACAGGAACGGCATTTCCAATTTGTTTGTATTGGTTACCTAAACTCCCAATAAATTCAAAATCCATTGGAAAAGTTTGAAGTAATGCACATTCTCTTACCGACATTCTTCTTTCTCTGTTTGGATGAATTTCTGGACCTGTAGCTGTTATGGTATCGCTAGGTGTAGACCAATTATTTATTCTTAGAGATTGTTCAAATGTTATTGGTTTTAATTCTAATTCAGTTACTTGTTGGTCATATTTATCATCAAAACCTAATATCTTTTTTAACTCCCACCAATCACTTGGATTTGGAATGCTTCCAGAGTTATTATCCTTTCTAAACCAATGACCAGCTGTATGCGCATATCCGAAATGTTCATCAACTCGTTTAGTACTCCAACCGCTTTTAGCTCTCCAGTATTTCAAATAATCACAAATATCATGTTGATTAACTTGGTGTTTTCTACCCCAAAATTTATCATGAACATTGGTTCTAGCTTTATGGTTAAAAATTCTTTGTCCATTTAAAATAAAACTCTTGTCTCTAATTCTTGCTTTAGATAAAAAACCAACAGCTTCTTTGGTACTTACAAAAGGTAATAACTCTTCGTCATTTCCATGGGATTTTTTCGGAAATGGGTTTTTTAACCCCAATCTGTTACCAATAATTACAACTCTCTCTCTATGCTGAGGGACTCCATAATCAGAGGCTTTTAAAAGACGATAATCTACGTCATATCCGAGAGACTGAAAATCATTAATAATCATTTCTATGACTTTCCCTTTTTGCATGGATAATAACCCCTTCACATTTTCGGCTAAGAAGTATTTCGGTCTTTTATCCTTAATGATCCTAAGCATTTCTTTATAAAGGAAGTTGCGTTCGTCTTTCATTGAGCGTTTAATATTCGCAATTGAAAATCCTTGACAAGGAAACCCGCCTAGGAGTATGTCAAAATGATCTGGAATTTCATTACTTGGTATTTTTGTAATGTCACCAAGAATTATATGGTCACCAATATTTTGTTTATATGTTTCAACAGCCTCACGGAAAAAATCATTAGCCCAAACTACTTCGAAACTGGATTGAATAAAGCCCAAATCTAAACCGCCACAGCCAGAAAACAAACTAGCCACTTTAAATTTTTTGTTGTCCATAAATAATTAGTAGGTAAAATGTTTAATTAAAGAATTTCCTTAAACTTAAGCAAAAATAAATTATTGCCCTAATCATAAATCTAATTCAATTAACTTTTTTACATTTTTTATTAACGAAGTTGAATTTCAAGAATTGTTTTATATTAATCATTATTCTTGTTGTAGGAATTCATATAAATGATGTAAAGTATTTCTATTAAATCTTTATGTTTTTTTAATCCTAAAAAGGTATTATTGCAAATCTAAATTTTAAGATAATAATGAATAATAAAGTACAATTTCTTTCTAAGTTTATAAATGAATTTTTAGATAAGGGAGTGAAGAGAAGGAATTCTAAAACTATAATTGGAGGCATCGAATTTCAGATAAATAAAATTTCAAGAAATAAGTTTGATAAAAGGCTAAGTTTTACTGAAGAAGAAATAATTGAAGCCTTTGAATTAAATGATTTTACCATAATGAATAATTTTGGTAGAGAAATGGATTGGGAAAAATTTAAAAATGGAACTTTACTACCTGAATCTTATTTTATTAATGTTAAGTCAGCTCAATTAAAGAGGTTAATTTGTACGAATGTTAAAGTTCCAAAAGAAAATTGGAAACCTGAAACCACTTTGGAAGTAGAGAATTTAAAAGTTTTGCTTGCTAAATTTTGGGATTCTAACAAGTATATTTTAAGCTAATTGTGGTATTTTAATAGTTCATTATTTTTATCATCCAGCCTCTTATAGAGAGGTAAAGTATTTCTATTTAAGTTTATCATTTTTACTTTTAAAAAGGTTCTATTACAATGGTCTTTAACTTCCATTTCTTTCAATACAGCACCCATTCGTTTAAACTGGTCTGTGTATTCTTCAGTCGTATAAAAGTCAGTGTAAAGCTCTGAAACTCGTTTTGAGCAATTCCATACTTGGCACTTAAACTTTGCATTGTTTTTAGTTACATACTTAGTAACGTAAGAAGCGATTGACCTAATATTTTTAGAATTTAATTGCTTAACATCAAAAGCAGATGAGGGTTTGTAATCTTCATCACGTGGCTTAATACCGTTTTTTAACTGTAAGTCAATCCAGTAATTCCACCATTTTTCTATTTTCCAATACTTGTTTGTAATCATATGAAAATGAACATTACCTTCAAATACATCGTTTTTAGTTTGTCGTTCTGCAACCCAAACATATTGAAAATCTTCACTACGTTTTTTAGCATTATCAACAAACTTCCTAAGTAAGTTAATCGCTTGTTCATCACTCACTTTATTTAAAAAAGTAAGCGTAACAAAACTTAGTCTCTTATAGCACCTGGCAAAACAAGTAATCTTTTTTCGAATCTTTTGTTTCGAACGGGGAGACAAGGAACGCTCCTTTCGTTCCTTGTCTTTACTTTCCTTTTTTTTTGCATTTAGTTTTGTAATTGGCTCTTGCTTTTTTCTATCTAAAGCTGACCCAGTGAACTCTCTCTTTGGAATAACACCGTATTGTTTTGTTGAAAATGCGACACTTATGCCGTATGTATTTTTAACTATCATAATCTGAATCGTTGCACATTAATTAAAACCATTTAAAGGTTATTTATTAAAGGTTTTTATTTAAAGGTTTTACTCTTATGAATATTAAAGGTTAATAGTTTTAAAGGTTAAAAAAAAAGAAAAAGGCTAAAGTCTTTCTGGTATGAATGAGCCTTTTACTAAACGCTTCATGAAGGTTCCTTCACGCCTGTTATAAACATTCATATATGCCCAAGTCGGGTGCTTTTTAGTTAGGAACATTGAAAAGCCATTAAGCTTATGAACATACTCCCACTTTTTAGGTCTACTTTCGTTTTCAAAAAATACTATAACGGAGTAATCATTTTTCTTTTTTAACATGATTTAGCCCCTCTCTTTAAATCAAAGTTTGTCTTTTTGAGAGCGTTTAAAATATCTTCTTCTTTGTAAAGAACACGCCCGCCAATTCTGTAAGAATTAAGAATACCCTCTTTAGTCCATTCGTGTAAAGTTGGTAATGAAACACAAAGGATATCCGCAGTATTTTCTCTAGAAAATAATTTAGGTTTAGATGTTTTTACAGGGTTAATTTGTTCTTTTACTGCTTGATAAACAGCTTCGTGAATAAGTGGTTTTAATAATTGTTCTAAGTCATCAATTTTGAAATTGTTAATTTGGATGCTTTCCATTATTTAATTCTATTTTATGATTAATAATGGTGCAAACAAAATGTATAAAAACAGGTGGGTAGCTCTTGGGGTAACCCCAAAGTATTATTTAAGCATGTCTATATCTTTTTGAATAGTATTCGATAACCCCAAAAAGCCAAATTTTTCGAATAATAATTTAACTTTTGTTAAGTTTTTTTCTGTTCTTACTTCGTTTTTACCGTTAGCTACGTAAGACAAGTATTTTCGCGTGTTATCTTCGTTTAACTCTAATAAATGAAATAGTAATTTAGACATTGAAGTTTTATCATGTTCTAAAATATCTAAACCCAAATAATAGAGTATTAACATTTTCTGTTTGTGAGAGAGTTCGCTTGTATTTCGTTTAATTAATTCACTTTTGTTTTCACCTTTTTTTAGCCATAAAACATATTTGGCAAATTCGCTTCCTTGTTTATGGTATTTTATATGCCTCTCGTTGAAACTATCTAATTGTTCTTGAGTAATGTCTTTATCTTTTTTAAAAGGAATGAAATCATTTTCTTTCTCATTGAAGAAGTATTGTTCGTATGAGCTTGTAAAAGTATCCCAACCATATTTAATGGTAGAAAATATCTTGGCTAAAATATCTATTTTTGGTGTGTAGCTGTTGGTTGATTCCCCAATGAAACTTGTTTTAACATCGTATAAGTTATGATTTAAAAGAGTATCAATTTGACTTAATTCGTTTTGAATATATAATTTTTTATTCATTAATTCCTTTGAACGAGAATTAAAGTCTTTCTGTAGGTCTTCGAAGTATATTATCATTAGTTAAAAAATGGGTGTGTTAATAATTTGTCAGCGTTTTCTTTTTGTGAAACTCTTATGTATTGTAAAAATGAGCGTTCAGTTTTATGTCCTGTAATTTTCATTATTGAAATACTTGGTACTTCAGCTAAATATAGGTTTGTTGCAAAGCTTCGTCTAGCGGTGTGAGTAGAAACAAGCTTGTATTTTGGAAGTACACTTTTTTCAATTTTACCGCCTTTTGTGATTGTTGTTTCTACTAATTCTTTTATTCCTGCTAAACTTATAACCTCCTTTAAATAAGCATTCATTGTTTGATTTGAGTAAGCTTTAGGCAATCTGTTTTTATATTTTTTTAAAATGGTTCGTACGGTTTTATGTAATGGAATAGAAACTCTTTGCCCTGTTTTTTTTGTTCTTACTTTGATGACAGTATTGTTTGAAACAATATTTTCAGGTTGTATTTGTGTAAAATCTGAAAACCTTAAACCCGTATAACAACCAACCAAAAACAAGTCTCTTACTTTTTCTAATCTTGGACTTGCTTTTAAATCTATTTTTTCAATTTTATTTAATTCCTCAATACTCAAATAAACAGTGTCAGCTTCTTCTCTTAAAGTCTTAAATTTTTTGTTTCTAAACTCTAAATTATTGTTCAAACCTCTTTCGGTTGCTTCATTCAAAAAAGACTTGATAGTTTTTATATGTTTTCCAACCGTATTGTTAGATAGATTATGTTCTAATTTTAAAAACCCTAAATAGTGATTGTAAAATTCAAGACTTATAGTTTCAAAATCTATTGGTTTATATCTATTCTTATATTCTTTTAAGTACTTAAATGTTGTATTATATACTTTGATTGTACCATTAGTTTTATTCAATTTACTTTCTTCAATATAATCTTCGATAAATTCAAAAAAAGTAGTCTTTTTAGCTTTAACTAGATTATCTGAAAGTTCGTTTTCTAATTCTTCTTTTAATAATTTGTTATTTGGTTGGATTCCATCATTAAGCAACTTTCTAAAAGCATTGTTTATACCATTTTCAATTTTGTCTAAGCGTGAATTAAATTCTGGATATTCTGGAAATTGTTTGGAAGCTTTTACTCTTTGAGAACTTTTATTCCAAAATTTGGGATTTATTCTTTCTCCTGTAGAATATTTAAATCGTTTATACTGATAATTGTATACTAAGTAAATTAAAGTATCTATTTTTGTGTTAGGTTCTTTGAGTATGAATTTTGCTTTTGCCATAGATATGACAAATATATATTAAAAAGTAATCCTAGGGGACGAATGAGGGGACGAATAATTTTAATTTCGTTTAATTCCACTTAATTTCGCCTAACTGCAAAGCTCAGTAAAAACAAGAGTTAATGCTCTTAAATACAGTTAAATAGAATAAGATAACAGTAGGTTTATAGTGGACCAAGTGGGACCACATAAAACCTTAAATAACGTTTGTTATTTGGGGTTTTTTTATTTTAAAACTTAAAGTTTTCAAAAAATCTAAACTATATTTATACAAACAAACATTTTTGTGAGTATTCTTAAATCCATAAGAGAACAAGAAGGTTATACTCAGGCCGATTTATCTAGCAAAACAGGCCTGTCTTTACGTACTATTCAGCGTTTAGAAAATACAAATAAAGTCCCCAAAGGTTATACCTTAAATGCTCTGGCGGAAGAATTCAATATAGAGCCATCAACCTTGCAGGCTAAATATATAAATAATAAACGTTCAAGGGATTCTGAGATTATAACAATTAAGATGATAAACTTATCGGTTTTATCTTTTCTCGGAATTCCATTCGGAAATCTAATTATCCCTATCATTATCTGGAGGAATAATCGAGATTCGCAACTCGTAGATGAGGTAGGTCGACGGATTGTTAATTTTCAAATTATTTTTACGCTGACTCTGTCTGTGGTGCTCATCTTATTACCATTTACACTAGGAAAACTATTGCCCGGTATTCCAATAGTATTGATAATAGCGCTTTGTGCCTACCTTTTTAATATCGTTGTGATCATCCGTACCGCCACAAAGATTCAATATCAGGATTTTGATTTTTTAAACTTTCCTTTTCGTCTTATTTAGACCTAAAACTAAAATTGTCGTAAAATTGGCGGCATGAAAACCTATGATATTACTAAGATTCCTTATTTCTTTGATTCATGAAATTATAATTAGTGTTTATTCAAAATTTTAACTTATCATGAAAAAAATTATCGGTTACAGTGTATTAGGACTTTTAAGTCTTGTATTAATTCTTGGTATTTTTGGAATTAGAAAATTCAATAACAAGTATTTTAAAGAACGCCCCGCGTATTTAGAACTCATTCATGAATCTCAACCCATGGATTTTAAATGGACCCATAAAAAGGTGGATGAAGGACACATTGAATATCAGTCAGGTCTTTTAATACCTGTTCAAATCGGTAGCCTTCAACATAATCTTAATATGCAATTTGATACCGGGGCACCGGATTCCTTCTTCTATGAAAAAGATCTTATTTCATTGAGAAATTTGGGTTATGATATTGAGGAAGTTCAGAAGGATGGATTCCGATTTGTGAAAGCCATTAAACTAAATTTGGGGGGTAAGCCTGTTACCTTAACAATGGTAAAAATCTACCCGAACTATGGGAATAGCTTTTCGGCTGAATTTAATTCAAAAACCAACATTATTGTAGGCACTATTGGTAGTGATATTCTTGTAGACCGGATTACGTCAATTGATTTTAAGAATAAGACCATACAGTTTTTTGAAGAGCGCCCTGAATGGATGCAGGATCTTAATGGATTTAAAACTTTTGATTTTCCAGGACGCCGTGTCATGCTACCCGCTACCGTTGATGGAAAGCAATATGAATTTTTGTACGATTCCGGATGCTCAGCCTTTGGTCTAATCACTACAAAACAACGTTTTGAAAAATATACAGATATATCTACTCCAGTAGAAAGTTTTGGAGCTAAAAGTTGGGAGGATAAAATCTACATTAACAGTAAAGCAAGTGATTATCCGCTTACCCTTGGAGGTGTTCAATTACGCATGAATCGCGTTTCGTGTGTAGACATGTACAGCTTTCTTCAGCCTTTAGTAACCCCATTTACTAGGATAGGTGGTTGGATGGGTAATCAAGCTATTAATGAGAGTCACCTCATTCTTGACACAAAAACTAAGGAATTTTTAATCACAATTTAGATGATTAATTTGATTGTAACCGATCCAGATGCCTGAACCCTTCATAGCTTGCTATGAACCTGAGGTATCTGGTTACCGGTTAAGGATATGTCTTCATTCCAATTTTAGGTAATTCTGTTTAATTTAGAAAAACAAATAAGCTTTTCGAGACATTGAAATGCTTATTTGTTTCATTCTTTTTAAGAATATCCATAACCTATTGATTCAATTAATTTTGTAAAAAAAATTAGATAATTTCTTTTTACTATTTATTTGTATATATTTGTTTAACATATGTTAAAAAATGAGGGATTATTTTTTATTCTTTTAAAGAAATTTTTAATTAAATCAGAGTTTTTTTAATTTATTAGAAAAAGTCCTAAATGTGTATTTCAACGGTTATATTTAGCGTTTCATGGATATTTTTTCTTGAAAAAGCTTACAATAATTTTGTTGACTCACTTTTTTTTATACTTTTGTGACCCCATGACAATGCAAAATAAAAGAAAATTAGCCTCAATCTTATTTGTATTAATAAGTTTTGTATGTTTTGCTCAAGTTGAACCACCGGTTCCGGGGCCTCCGCCTCCAGTAGGTTTTCCTATAGATGGTGGAATTATTGCAGGAGTTTGTTTTGCAATTTTTTATGGTGCTAAAAAGTTACTTTTCTCTAGAAAGCAATAGTTAATTTCTCAATTCTAGAAGTCTACTTACATATTTCCCCAAAACATCAAATTCTAAATTTACAACTGTTCCCTTTTTAAAGGTTTTAAAGTTTGTATGCTCGTAAGTGTAGGGTATAATAGCCACACTAAAAGTATCTTTTTTAGAATTTACAACAGTTAAACTTGTTCCGTTAACAGTTACAGAGCCTTTTTCAATAGTTATATTATTAAGTGAAGAATCATAACTAAAACTAAATATCCAACTTCCATTAGCTTCTTCAACATTTGTGCAAACAGCAGTTTGGTCTACATGGCCTTGTACAATGTGGCCATCTAGCCTATCACCAAGTTTCATGGCGCGCTCTAGATTTACTTCATCATTAATTTTTAATGAACCAATACTAGTTTTGTCTAGAGTTTCTTTTATAGCGGTAACCGTATATTGGTCATCATTTATGTTTACTACAGTTAAACAAACACCGTTATGAGCAACACTTTGATCTATTTTTAACTCGTTCGTAATAGCACTCTTAATAGTTATGTGAAGGTTATCAAATTCTTGTTTTAAATTTGAAACGAGGCCAATATCTTCAATAATTCCAGTAAACATAGTATTATCTGTTTATTTAGTTAAATTTGCAATGCAAAAACGAATATCAAAATTACGAACAAAAGTTGTCATTTTTAATGAAGGAAGCAGAAAATATAATTGTTGGAATATCTATCGGAGATTTAAATGGTGTTGGTAGCGAAATTGTTTTAAAAACATTTGAAGATGAAAGAATATTAGATTTTTGTACACCAGTAATTTTCGCATCTATTAAGGTAATGAGTTTCTTGAAAAACCATTTTAAATCTAATATTAACTTTAATAGTATTAATAGCCTAAGTCAAGTAGCAACAAACAAAGTCAATGTTTTTAATGTTTGGAAAGAGCCTGTTAAAATTGATTTTGGAAAAGAGGATGCTAAAATAGGAGAATACGCTATAAAATCTTTAACATCAGCTACAAAAGCTCTAAAAAATGATGATATTAATGTTCTGGTAACAGCACCTATTAATAAGCATAATATACAATCTGAAGACTTTAATTTCCCTGGACACACCGATTATTTAGCACAGGAACTAGAAGGAGAAAGCTTAATGTTTATGGTAACTGATACTTTAAGAGTAGGCTTGTTAACAGATCATGTTCCAGTAAAAGACATTGCTGAACATATAACGCCAGATTTAATTGAAAAAAAAATAAACACAGTTTACAACGCCTTGCGTGAAGATTTTAAAATAGTAAAACCTAAAATAGCTGTTTTGGGCATTAATCCTCACACAGGTGATAATGGTGTTATTGGTACTGAGGATGATGCAGTTTTGCGACCAACACTGCAAAAAATTAAAGAAACAGGAAAATTGGTATATGGCCCTTATGCTGCCGATAGTTTTTTTGGCTCTAACAATTACAAAAATTTTGATGCTATAATTGCTTCTTATCACGATCAAGGTTTAATTCCTTTTAAAACCTTGTCTTTTGGTCAAGGGGTAAATTATACGGCTGGTTTAAACAAAGTTAGAACCTCACCAGACCATGGAACAGCCTATGAAATTGCAGGAAAAGGAGAGGCAGACGAAAACTCATTTAAAGAAGCACTCTTTACAGCCATTCATATTTATAAGAATAGAGTTGACTATAAAGAAATCACATCAAATCCGTTAAAAAAATCACCAAAAACAAACAGGCGTTAAACCTTTGGTTGTTAGTAAATAAACAGGAAAACGATATAAACAAAAAAATGTTTATAAGTCATGCCGTGTAAATAAAAAATTTATATATTTGCAGGCTCAAAATAGATGTGATAATGAAACCATTAAAAGAGTTTACAATTCCATTTGTAGGTTTAAAAACGGGAAAGCATCATTTTGAGTATGATATTAAACAAGCGTTCTTTGAATATTTTGAGTATGAAGATTTTAATGATGTTAATGTTAAGCTAAATCTTGTTTTAGAAAAAAAGACAACTTTACTAGAATTACATTTTAAAATCTCAGGATTTGTAAACATTAATTGCGACCTAACAAACGAGCTTTATAATCAAGACATTGAAAATGAATTTGATTTAGTAGTTAAGTTTGGAGATGAGTATAACGATGAGAATATAGACATTCTTATTTTACCACACGGAAGCTACGAGGTTAATATACAGCAATACATTTATGAATTAATTATATTAGCTGTACCAATTAAAAGAGTTCACCCTGGTGTTGAAGACGGTACGTTAGATTCTGAAATACTTAAAAAATTAGAAGATTTAAGCCCAAATAAGCTTAAAGAAGAAAAAGATAAGGACATAGATCCTCGTTGGAATACATTAAAAAAACTATTAACGGATAAATAAATATAAAAAATGGCACATCCTAAAAGAAAAATCTCTAAAACAAGAAGAGATAAGAGAAGAACTCATTACAAAGCAACTGCGCCACAGATTGCTACATGCCCAACAACAGGTGAAGCTCACTTATACCACAGAGCTCACTGGCATGAAGGAAAATTATACTACAGAGGTCAAGTATTAATTGACAACTCTGAAGAAGTTGAAAACTTAGCATAATTAGTATGCACGCATATTATAAAACGCTCACTAGTTGAGCGTTTTTTTTATGAAATATATTTTAAGAAGACAAAAGCGCTAAATTTGTGTGTTATTAAACCAAAATTTAGTAGATTTCAACAAAATTTGAACATTTTTGTTCAATTTTAATGATTTTTTAGTCAATTTAACTACAAGTTATGAGTAAAATTTCTGCGGCAATTACAGCTGTAGGCGCATATGTGCCAGAATATGTATTAACCAATCAAATTCTTGAAACAATGGTTGATACTAACGACGAGTGGATTACTACAAGAACAGGTATTAAGGAACGCCGTATTCTTAAAGATGAAGGCAAAGGGACATCTTATCTAGCCATTAAAGCAGCTCAAAACCTTATTGATAAAAAAGGAATTAATCCAAAAGACATAGAACTTATTATTGTTGCTACAGCAACACCCGATATGAAAGCTGCCTCAACTGCAGCTTTTACTGCATCTGGTATTGGTGCAACAAATGCGTTTTCTTTTGATTTAGATGCAGCTTGTTCTAGTTTTTTATTTGGTATGTCTGTTGCTGCAAAATATATTGAATCTGGAAGTTATAAAAATGTATTATTAATTGGAGCAGATAAAATGTCTTCTCTAATAAATTATAAAGACAGAGCCACCTGCATTATTTTTGGAGATGGAGCAGGAGCAGTTTTTTTCGAGCCTACAACAGAAGATTTAGGTTTAAAAGATGAATACTTAAGAAGCGATGGAACAGGACGTGAATTTTTACAAGCCACTTATGGCGGTTCTTCTCATGCGTTAACACCGGAAGTTTTAGAAAAAGGCGGCCACTATGCTTTTCAAGAAGGGCGAACTGTGTTTAAAAATGCTGTATTCAATATGGCAGATGCTGCGGTTAAAATATTAGATAGAAATAATCTAACAAAGGATTCTGTAGATTGGTTGGTAGCACATCAAGCAAACAAACGTATTATTGATGCTACTGCAAATAGAATAGAGTTAGAAGAAGATAAAGTTATGATGAATATTCATAAGTATGGTAATACAACATCAGCAACTTTACCTTTACTTTTAAATGATTACGAATCACAACTTAAAAAAGGAGATAACTTAATTTTTGCTGCTTTTGGCGGCGGATTTAATTGGGGATCCATTTATCTTAAATGGGCATATAATTCAAAAAACTAACCACTAACTAATTAGTAATATTATGGATATAAAAGAAATTCAAAATCTAATCAAATTTGTTGCAAAGTCTGGAGCAAGCGAGGTTAAATTGGAGATGGACGATATCAAAATCACCATTAGAACAGGATCTGATTCATCAGATACTACAATCGTGCATCAAGTTCCAGCAGCTCAACCTATACAACAAATTGCACCGGTTGCTGCTCAACCAGCTGCAACAGAGGCAGTAGCACCTGCTAAACAAGAATCAACTTCTGATAGTGATGATTCTAAATATATTACAATAAAGTCTCCAATAATAGGAACATTTTATAGAAAGCCTTCTCCAGATAAACCTTTATTTGTTGAAGTAGGACAAAGCATTGCTGAAGGCGATGTACTATGTATTATTGAAGCAATGAAACTCTTTAACGAAATAGAATCAGAAGTTTCAGGTAAAGTTGTTAAGATATTAGTTGATGATTCTTCTCCTGTAGAATTTGATCAACCACTATTTTTAGTAGATCCATCATAACCTATTAAAAATTCCAATACACAAATCCCTAAATCCAGTACTTGGAATTTGGCGATTGGAATTTGTAATTTTTAATTCACGACGTTATGTTTAAAAAAATATTAATAGCAAATAGAGGTGAAATAGCACTACGTGTTATTAGAACCTGTAAAGAAATGGGCATTAAAACAGTTGCAGTTTACTCTACTGTTGATGAAGAAAGTCTTCACGTTAAATTTGCAGATGAAGCCGTTTGTATTGGGCCTCCTGCAAGTAGTGAATCTTATTTAAAAATGTCTAATATTATAGCAGCAGCAGAAATTACAAATGCTGATGCGATTCATCCAGGATACGGTTTTTTGTCAGAGAACGCTAAATTTTCTAAAATTTGCGATGAGCACGGAATAAAATTCATCGGGGCTTCACCAGAGATGATTGATAGAATGGGAGACAAGGCTAACGCTAAAGCAACTATGAAAGCTGCAGGTGTGCCATGTGTACCAGGTAGTGATGGTATTATCGAAACTTTTGATGAATGCCAAAAAATAGCAAAAACTACTGGATATCCAGTAATGCTTAAAGCATCTGCAGGTGGTGGAGGAAAAGGAATGCGTGCGGTTTGGAAACCTGAAGACTTAAAAGATGCCTGGGATTCTGCTAGACAAGAAAGTAAAGCAGCCTTTGGAAATGATGATATGTATATGGAAAAGCTTATTGAAGAGCCTAGACATATAGAAATTCAAATAGTTGGAGATTCTCGTGGAAAAGCATGCCATTTATCGGAAAGAGATTGTTCTGTTCAACGTCGTCATCAAAAATTAACAGAAGAAACGCCATCTCCATTTATGACGGATAAACTCCGTGATAAGATGGGTAAAGCCGCAGTTAAAGCTTCAGAATACATTAAATATGAAGGCGCAGGTACTGTTGAGTTTTTAGTAGATAAACATAGAAATTTCTACTTCATGGAAATGAATACTCGTATTCAAGTTGAGCACCCCATAACAGAGCAAGTTATTGATTTCGACTTAATTAGAGAACAAATACTTGTAGCTGCAGGCGTGCCAATTTCTGGTAAACACTATACTCCAAAATTGCACTCAATTGAATGTCGAATTAATGCTGAAGATCCTTATAATGGATTTAGACCATCACCAGGAGTTATTACAACATTACACGCCCCTGGAGGTCATGGTGTACGTTTAGACACACATGTTTACGCTGGTTATGCTATTCCGCCAAACTATGATTCTATGATTGCTAAGTTAATTACTACTGCGCAAACTAGAGAAGAAGCGATAAATAAAATGAAACGTGCCTTAGATGAATTTGTAATTGAAGGTATTAAAACAACGATTCCTTTCCATAGACAACTTATGGATCATCCAGATTATTTAGCTGGTAATTATACCACGAAGTTTATGGAAGACTTTGTTATGAAAAAACAAGTTGAAGAATAAATATTTAAAACTCCGAAAGTAATTTTTCGGAGTTTTTTTATAAAACAATTTTCCTGTAAGAAAACATTAAATTAGCATTATGAATTTTTCGTATTGGGAAATAAAAAGCTGGTTTTCAAATGTTGATTTTACCATTGTTGGCAGTGGTATTGTTGGACTAAGTTGTGCTCTTCAATTAAAAAATCGGTTTCCTAAAGCAAAAATACTTGTACTTGAAAAAGGTATGCTTCCTCAGGGAGCGAGTACTAAAAATGCTGGTTTTGCTTGTTTTGGAAGCTTAAGCGAAATTCTTGATGATTTAAAAAGTCATTCTGAAGAAGAAGTAATCCAACTCATAACAAAACGTATAGCCGGATTAAAACTTTTAACAGAGACTTTAGGGGTTAACGCAATTAATTTCCAACAGTTAGGAGGCTACGAATTGTTTCATAGGACTGATACTGAATTGTTTGAAAATTGTTTATCAGAAAAAGAAAGAATAAATAAGCTTCTTAAACCGATTTTTAAAGATGCTGTATTTAGTTTAAAAGGAAATTTGTTTCATTTTAAAAACATAAAGGAAGACTACGTTTTTAATCAATTTGAAGGACAGATAGATACTGGTAAAATGATGGAAGCTTTAGTTCAAGAAGCCCAATCTAAAGGTATAAAAGTTTTAAATAATATTTTTGTTGAAAGCTACACGGAAGATATTAATTCTGTAAAGTTGAAAACCAATCAATTCGAATTAGCAACATCAAAGTTATTAATTGCGACTAACGGTTTTGCCTCACAATTATTAAATGAAAATGTTAGTCCAGCTCGAGCACAGGTTTTAATTACTAAACCAATTGAAAACCTAAAAATAAAAGGAACTTTTCATTTAGACAGGGGTTATTATTATTTCAGAAATATTGATAATAGAATCTTATTTGGTGGTGGGAGGCATTTAGACATAAAAGGCGAAGAAACTATAGATTTTGGTCAAACGAAAAAAATTCAAAAACAATTAGAATCACTTTTAAAAACTACTATTTTACCAGATCAAAATTTTCAAATAGAGCGTCGTTGGAGTGGTATTATGGGAGTTGGAAAACAAAAAAAAGCAATTGTAAAACAAGTATCTAATAACGTTTTTTGTGGTGTGCGTTTAGGCGGAATGGGTATTGCTATTGGAAGTATAGTTGGCAAGGAATTGGCAGATTTAACTGTATGAACATAAAAGAACAATTATATAAAGAGTGTCAAAAATTTCTAAATCAACGTTTGGAAAATATACAACACACCATTACTGATATTCAAAATTCATTATTATCAGAAACAAAAAGTAGTGCTGGCGATAAACACGAAACTGGTCGTGCCATGTTACAATTAGAGCGTGAAAAAGCAGGACAGCAACTAGCTGAATTGCAAACGCAAATAGAAATATTGCAAAAAATAAATCCAGAACTTTCACAAGAAAATGTAGCACTTGGCAGTATTGTAAAAACTTCAGCATCAAACTATTTTATTTCGGTAAGTGTTGGAGAAATCAAGTTTAATAATGAATCCTTTTATGGTATTTCTGCAGCAACGCCTATTGGGAAACTCCTTTTGTCTAAGCACGTGGGAGACTCCATTAACTTTAGAACACAAAAATTTACTATTCTAGAAATATCATAAAAAAGTAAAATTACGTGAGGCTTTTTGTGTAACTTAAACCACAAAAAGATGAAGAAGTACCTTTCACTTGTTATAATAGTATTTTACACATCACTTTGTGTTGCACAAGAAAAGTCTAAAATAGAATTTGTTATTCGTAATGTTGGATTAAATGTTGATGGTCATTTTGATTCTTTTTCAGTTACAACAAAGTTTGATACCTTAAATAACTTAGAAAAATTAAGTGGTGAGGCGAAAGTAAAATCTATTGAAACCGGTATTGATAGTCGTGACGATCATTTGTTAGAAGAAGACTATTTTAATGTTTCAAAGTTTCCCAAAATCACTTTAAAAAGTATAGCATTAAAAAAAATAGTTACAAATCAATATTCCGCAAAAGTTAATCTCACCATTAAAGGTAAAACAAAGCAAATAACAATACCTATAACAGTTGAAATCTCTGAGGCTTCTCGAAAAATAACGTCAAAATTTCAGATAAACCGAAGGGATTTTGGTGTTGGTGGTCGTAGTCTCGTTATGAGTAATACAGTTAAAATTAGTGTGGTTCACATTGAAGAAATCAATGGATAAAACTAAAGCGGATATTATTATAATTGGTGGTGGTTTAGCAGGATTAGCAAGTGCCATTCATTTAGGAAAAGCAAATTATAATGTGTTGCTTATTGAAAAAAATAACTATCCTAAACATAAAGTTTGTGGTGAATATGTCTCAAACGAAGTGTTACCATATCTTACTTTTTTAGGTTTTGATCCATTTAAATTTGGTGCTAAGCGCATCTCTAATTTTGAGCTTACAACTCATAATTCTAGAAGTATAAAAGCGAAATTACCTTTGGGTGGTTTTGGAATGAGCCGCTATCAAATGGATTTTCAATTGTACCAATTAGCTTTACAAAACAAGGTTAAGGTGCTTCAAGACACAGTGACTAATGTGAATTATGATGAAGATTTATTTCTAGTAAAAACCACATTAAATGGCACTCTAGAATCTAAAATAGTAATTGGCGCTTTTGGTAAACGCTCTAATTTAGATATGGAGTTGGAGCGAACATTCATAAAAAATAAATCACCATATTTAGGTGTAAAAATGCACGTTTCTGGTGATTTTCCTGAAGATAAAGTTGCGTTACATAATTTTAAAGGTGGGTATTGCGGAGTTTCAAAAGTTGAGAATAATCATATTAATTTATGTTATATCACTGATTTTAAGGCTTTCAAGAGGTTTAAAAATATAGAAGCGTTTCAGGAAGCTATCGTATTCAAAAATCAAAAGTTAAAAGCTCTATTTAAAAGTTCAACACCACAGTTTGAAAAACCACTCACTATCAGTCAAATTTCTTTTGAAACCAAACAGCCTGTAGAACATCATATTATTATGTGTGGCGACACAGCAGGTATGATTCATCCGCTATGCGGCAATGGAATGGGAATGGCAATTAGAAGCGCACAATTAGCTTCAAAACTAATAATTGATTACCTTGAAGAAAAAATTGAAAATCGAAACACATTTGAGCAGCTTTACATAAAGCAGTGGAAAAAAACCTTTAGCCTAAGACTAAAAGTAGGCCATGGTATAGCCTACCTGTTTAGGCAAAATTGGTTAGCACCGAAACTGCTAGTAATACTTGCTAAATTTCCGTTTCTATTACCAAAAATTATTAGAATGACCCATGGCAAATCTATGAACGTTTAATGGCTTTATTTATAGACACCACAAACCGTAGTAACGCTACCGAAATCATGGACGATTTTTCTATGAAAGGCACTTTGTTACGCGATACACTTGATAAATTAGGTAGTATTAATAGATGGCTTGGGGGTAACACTATTACCTTAAATGGCATTAAGCAATTATTAAAAAATCAACCAAAAGCCAAAACCTACACTATTATAGATTTAGGTTGTGGCCATGGTGATATTTTAAGGTTGGTTGCAGATTATGGGCGAAAACACAACTTTAGTTTCAACTTAATTGGTATAGACGCCAACCAAGATGCTATAGATTATGCCAATGAATTATCTGTTAGCTATCCAGAACTAACATTTCAAAACCTTGATATTTTTTCAGAAGCATTTCAAAATTTAGAGTTCGATATTGTGCTTAGTACACTTTTTTTACATCATTTTAAGGACGAAGACATTGTAAATTTATTACAAAACCTATCGCATAAAGCAACATTAGGCATTGTTATTAACGACTTACATCGCAGTAAAATAGCTTACGGGTTATTTAAATTGTTGGGCTTGGTTATTTCAAATCACATGATTGTGCAAGATGGCTTAACCTCTATTCTTCGTGCTTTCAAAAGACAAGATTTAGAAAAATTATCGAAAACATTAGACGTTAAATCAAAAATCTACTGGAAATGGGCATTTCGTTACCAGTGGTTAATAAAAACATAAATGGCAGTAAAAATAATAGCAGTAGCAAAACAATTGCCGCAATATACAAGAGAAACCAAAGATATTCTGCCGTTTGTAGAGCTTTGGTTAGAGGGACAAGACGAACGTTTTAAACGAAAAGTGCTCAAAATTTTTGAGAACGCCGCGGTAGATAGACGTTATTCTATTATGAATCCTGAAGAGGTTTTTCTCAATACATCTTTTGAGAAAAAAAATGATATTTACAGTCGTGAAAGTATCAAGCTTGCTGAAAAAAGCTTGGTAAAAGCTTTAGATAAAGCGCAGTTACAACCCACAGATATTGATTATATCATCACTGTAAGTTGTACGGGTATTATGATTCCTTCTTTAGATGCTTATTTAATAAATAGCCTAAAAATGAAACAGGATATTGTGCGATTGCCCGTAACCGAAATGGGTTGCGCAGCGGGTGTTTCAGGTGTTATTTATGCGAAAAATTTTTTAAAAGCAAATCCCAATAAGCGGGCCGTAGTTGTTGCTGTAGAATCGCCTACGGCCACCTTTCAGTTAGAAGATTATTCTATGGTAAATATTGTAAGTGCCGCAATTTTTGGCGACGGGTGCGCCAGTGTTATTTTATCCTCTTATGAGGATGAAGTAGGTCCTGAAATTAAAGATGAAGCCATGTATCATTTTTACGATGCCAACCACATGATGGGTTTTAAATTACGCAATACAGGCTTGCAAATGATACTAGACCAAACGGTACCACAAACCATTGCAGATCATTTTCCTAACATTATTCACCCGTTTTTAAAAGAAAACAATCTAACCATTGATGATATAAAACATTTAGTGTTTCACCCTGGCGGAAAAAAAATTGTACAAACCGTTGAAGATTTATTTGGGGCTTTAGGTAAAAATATAAATGACACTAAAGAGGTGTTACGATTGTACGGCAATATGAGTAGCGCTACGGTATTGTATGTTTTAGAGCGTTTTATGGATAGAAATTTACCCAAGGGCGATAAAGGCATCATGCTTAGTTTTGGACCAGGATTTTCGGCGCAACGTGTGTTGTTGGAATGGTAATTAATTTTTGTGATTCTGAACTTGGTGCAGTATCTTAATTGTTAATTAAATCTCTTAGGTTTTGGAAACCAGTTAGGTCATAGAAATTAGATTTTTTTAGTTTACAACATGAAAGAATTTCAAAACAAAAATCAATGGGCGTTAATTTTAGGCGGTAGTAGCGGCTTGGGTTTAGCCACAGCAATAAAGCTAGCAAAGCATGGGTTAAATATTTGTATTGTTTACCGAAATCCGCGCATACAAGAAGCCGAAATTCAAACTGCGTTTGATACTATAAAACAGGAAAATATTCAGTTTAAAGCGTTTAATACCGATGCTTTTAAGTCTGAAAAACGTGATGCGGTAATTGAAATATTAAAAACGGAATTAGGCACACAAGGCAGCATTAAAACGCTTGTACATAGCGTAGCTAAAGGCAATTTAAAACCCATGATTTCAAAAGAAGCGCAAGTTTTAAAACATGATGATTTTGCTTTAACCATAAACGCCATGGGCATTAGTTTATACGATTGGACAACAGCAATTTTTGAAGCTAAATTATTTGCTGATGATGCCCGAATTATAAGTTTTACAAGTGAAGGTAATACCAAAGCATGGAAAAATTATGCAGCGGTTTCTGCAGCAAAAGTTACCCTAGAAGCCATAACCAGAAATATAGCTTTAGAGTTTGCGCCCTATGGTATAAAAGCCAATTGTATTCAAGCTGGAGTTACAGATACATCGTCTCTACGTATGATTCCAGGGAGCGATAACATTATTAAACATAGTTTAATTAGAAATCCAAACAAACGTTTAACGCTTCCTGAAGATGTAGCCAATGCGGTGTATTTATTAAGTAAAGATGAAGCTTCTTGGATTACAGGCACTATTATTCCTGTAGATGGTGGGGAACATTTATCTTAAAAAAACCTGTGAGTCTATTTAACGTATGAATACAAATCAAATCATAACACTACTACCCTACCAAAAACCATTTTTGTTTGTAGATGGTATTGATACAATTTCTGAAGAAGGCGTCACTGGACACTACACCTTCAAAAAAAACGAATCATTTTACGAAGGTCATTTTAAAAATAATCCGATAACACCAGGAGTGATATTAACAGAATGTATGGCGCAAATAGGTTTGGTATGTTTGGGTATGTTTATGTTGAAAGACGAATTGAACGCCCAAACACCACCACAAATAGCCTTAACATCACACCAAATGGATTTTTATAAGCCTGTGCTTCCTGAGGAAAAAGTAACGGTAATTTCAGAAAAACAAGTCTTTAGATTTCATAAATTAAAATGCAAGGTGAAGATGCTAAACTCAAAAGGCGAATTGGTAGCTAAAGGATTAATTTCAGGAATGTTGAAAGCATGAAAAACAGAGTAGTTATTACGGGATTAGGCGTAGTAGCGCCAAATGGTGTTGGTGTTACAAAATTCACCGAAGCGTTAAAAAATGGAACATCAGGCATTAAGCACCATCAAGAATTAAAAGATTTAAATTTTTCATGTCAGATTGGTGGAATTCCCAATATTTCAGATGCACTAAAATCTAAATATTTCACAGCGTTACAATTGCGCGGATTTAATAGTTCGGGTATTTTATACGGTTGCATTGCAGGAATTGATGCCTGGAAAGACGCAGGATTTGAAGTAAACGCTAGAAGCGAATTAGATACAGACACAGGGCTTATTTTTGGCACAGGCACGTCGGGTGTTGAGAAATTTAGAGAAGCCATTTACAATTTAGATAAAGGTAACGTGCGCAGGTTAGGAAGCACTGTAGTATTACAAACTATGACAAGTGGAGTGAGTGCATATTTAAGTGGTATGTTGGGTTTAGGAAACCAAGTCACTACAAATTCTTCGGCTTGTAGCACAGGTACAGAAGCTATACTAATGGGTTTTGAGCGCATACAATATGGTAAAGCAAAACGCATGTTGGTTGGCAGTTGTAGCGATCATGGACCTTACGTTTGGGGTGGTTTTGATGCCATGCGTGTCATGACGTATAAACATAATGAAAACCCAGAAGAAGGGTCTCGCCCAATGAGTGCCACAGCTAGTGGTTTTGTTCCAGGAAGTGGTGCTGGTGCATTAGTGTTAGAATCTTTAGAAAGTGCTTTAGATCGTGGTGCAACAATTTACGCCGAGGTTTTAGGCGGTGAAGTTAATTCTGGCGGACAACGTCAAGGAGGCACCCTCACAGCACCAAACCCAGAAGCTGTAAAGCGTTGTATTACCAATGCTATTAAAAATTCGGGGGTAGATGCTAATACAATAGATGTGATTAATGGCCATTTAACAGCAACTTCAAAAGACGGATTAGAAATTGAAAATTGGGTGAAAGCTTTACATAGAAAGGGCAAAGATTTCCCTTACATAAATGCAACAAAGTCTTTAGTTGGACATTGTTTAGCAGCGGCAGGCACCATAGAATGCGTAGCAAGCGTTATTCAACTTAAATCACAATTTATTGCACCTAATAAAAATTGTGAGGATTTGCATCCTGACATCGAAGCTTTAATTCCTTCAGAAAAAATACCACAACAAAAAATAGAACTAGCCTTTAATACGATAATTAAGGCCAGTTTTGGCTTTGGAGATGTAAATGCTTGTGTACTTTTTAAAACATATACTATTTAATACCTGTAGGGTCTTTTTACCAAGTGTTTTGTAACTTAGCTTAAGAAAAATTAATTATGAAAAACGACACGTTAATAGTCAAACTCAAAACAATTATAGAGCCTTATATTCAAGATGAAGACGCTTTTAAAAACCTTTCAGAAGAGACTGATTTTGTCAAAGATTTAAAGATAAATTCTGCAAACTTGGTAGACATTATTCTTGATATTGAAGATGAATTTGATATTCGTTTAGAAAATGAGGATATGGAAAAAATGCTAGATGTAAAATCTGCAATGGCTATTGTAAATACTAAGTTAAACGCTTAATGGTTGGTAACGACATTGTTGATATAAGTGAAGCGAAACGCACATCTAATTGGCAACGTCCACGATTTTTAGAAAAGCTATTTACTAATAATGAACAAGGTATCATAAAAAATGCTCCAAATCCATTTTTAAAAGTTTGGCAATTATGGAGTATGAAAGAAGCTGCTTATAAATTATACACGCAGTTGTATCCCAGTAAGTTTTATAATCCAAAGGGATTTGCGTGTTTTATGAAAGAAGACTTTGGGATCGTGAAGTTTAAAATGTTTCAATGTTATGTTACAACACAAATAACGTCTGAATATATCATTTCCGAAGCGCGACTAAATCAAGAATGGATGACTTCTAAAGTTATAAAATTTGAAAACAAAAATCCTCAGAAACAAAGTAAAACCATCAGAAAAGCCTTGATTGAAACAGGTATTGATAGGTTTGATATTTCAACTGAACAGGTAAAGATTCTAAGCTCAAAATACGGTATTCCTAGTTTGCAAATACCATCTAAAATAGTGCCTTTAAGTATAACACACCATGGGTATTATGGTGCCTTTGCTATCTCCTAACTATGAAAAATCTTAAAAGCATCGTCCAGTTTATTATAAAATTCAGAATTGCTATTATCGTAGTATTTGCAATTTTAATGGCATTGGCTGGTCATCAAACTCTTAATAAACTTAGTGTAGACAATTCACTATCTATCTGGTTTTTAGAGGATGATCCAAGTTATAAAGCCTATATTGATTTTCAGGAAAGATTTGGATCAGACGAGATTTTTATCGCCATGCTTCCTGTTGAAAATGCCATTGGTGAGCCAGATGTTGAGGCTTTAAAGCAATTACATAAGGATATTGAATCGTTGCCTTATGTAAAAACCACATTTAGTTTAGCTAAAGCTAAATACCCTATTTATGCGAACAATAAAATAAATTTTGATGATTTATATAATCCTAAACGTAGTGAAAAAGGATTAAAAAGTCTTTTTTCAAAATTACCGAACATTACGTCTCAATTAGTAACAAAAGATTATAAGCATCAATTTTTCTATATACAAATGAAACCTACGCCAACCATTGAGGAAAAGCGACAGGACATTGCTGTAGAAATTAGAACTGTTATAGATAAATCTTACTCAAATTATTATCTCACTGGGCCGCCAGTACTTAATGAAGCTTATAGCAAGGGTATTTATAAAGAGAGTTTGACTTTTGGAATATTAACCGTTTTGGTTATTACCATTTTACTTTTGTTTTTGCTTCCAAGCAAACGTTATTTGTTTATCGCGTTACTATCAGTAGCAATTCCAGTTAGTTTATTATTCGGATTAATTACATCTTTAGGATTTGCCCTAAACATGATTTCTATGCTTATACCAACAATCCTTATGGTATATAGTGTGAGTGACGCAGTGCATATAATTAATATTTATCATAAAGAAGGTTTAATAAACACTTCAATTTCAAAAGTTGACTTGATTACTATTGCTATTCGCAGGAGTTTAACACCTTGTTTTTATACTACGTTAACAACGTTTGTTGGTTATTTTGCACTTTATATATCACCACTTCCCGCGTTTAAAAATATGGGAGTTTTTACCTGTATTGGTTTATTAATGAGCTTTATTTTGGTTTATGTTATTACCATTATTGGTTTTAGTTTCATGAATTTGAATTTTGAAAAAGCGAAACCAATCTTTAGTCTTAAAGGAATATCTCAAACCAATTTTATAGAATGGCTTAATGGGTTTACGTCTACTTATAAAACATCAATTATTACCGTTTTCACATTAGTTTTAACGTTTGGCATTTATTCTATTTTTCAAGTTGATATCGATACAAATTCACGAGATTTGTTAGCAGAAGGACAAGCAAAAGATGACCTAAGAACTGTGGAGGTAGAACTTGGCGGAAGCAATAGGCTGCAACTTAATATTTCAACCACAAATGGCGATGTTATTTTAAATAAAGAGGCCTTAAAAAAGTTGGAAATTTTTCATGAAAAATTAGAAGAGAATCCACTTATTTCATCACCCGTTTCAGTTGTAACCATTAAATCATTTTTACAAAAACGGACTCCTGTTTTATTTCAATCTTCTATTTCTGAAGACAAACTAAAAAACACTTTAGCTGATGTTGACGCTGCTGAAAATAGTTTTTTCAAATTATTTTCTGAAGATTTATCAACTGCTGGCTTTACATTAACTTTAATGGAAATGCGAACCTCTGAGCTTGAGCAAGTTTTAAACGATATAAAAGTTGCTTTTGAAGATACTTTTGACACCAATGATTTTAGTCTAAAAATAAACGGTTTTGCAGTCGTGTTTTCACAGCTAAACAACTTTATTTTAGAAACACAATTTAAGTCCTTTTTCGCGGCATTTTTTGTAGCGTTTTTATGTTTATGGTTTTTTATACGGAGCTTACGAACTACAATTTTGGTGTTAATACCAAATATATTACCGCTGGCAATTTTAGCCATTTTTATGAGTTTGTTAAACATTCCGTTAGATGTTTCAACAGCTATGATTACACCTATAATGTTAGGAATTGCTATGGACGACACTATACATTTAGTGCATAAATACCGAAAAAGTAAGCGCGTACAAGGAACTGCAGAACAGCGAATGAATAATGCTATGCACTACACAGGTGGCGCACTTCTATCCACTACAATAGCTTTAGTTGGAGGTTTTTTAATTATTGCATCTAGTGCAACGCCATCGGTTAGCGATTTTGGAGCTTTATGTGCAGTAACCGTTGCAATTGCTTTAATTACCGATATATTTTACTTACCAGCTTTGTTAAAGACTTTTGACAAATAATTACGTTATTATTTCTAGAAATATAATAGTAGATTTTTTAATATCAGTATCATGTTCAAAGAAGATAGATTTTCCGTTTAAATCGGCCTCAATTAAAAAGTAGTGCCCTTTGTAGTAGCACTCTTTTACAATAGCCTTTAATTTAGATTTTTCAGTAAGTTTTATATGATTGGCATAAATAATATCTCCATTAACGTCATTAAACTCATTGAAAAAGGAAGCAATTAATTTGTTTTTAGGATTTTTGTATAAAGATTTCGGCGTTTCGCTTGCCATAATTTTATTGTCATGTAAAACAATCATATGGTCTGAAAATGATAAAACATCATCTTTATCGTGAGTAGCAAGAATACATGTAATTTTTTTTTCTTTTAAATACTTAAACAAGCTTCTTCGCAAGGACTGTTTTTTAAAATTATCAATATGACTAAAAGGTTCGTCTAGCAATAGTATTTCGGGTTGCTTTGCTATAGATTTAGCTATAGCAACTCGTTGTTTTTGTCCGCCGCTTAACAGTTTTACTTTGGTGTTAGCAAAATCATTTAGTTCAACAACAGCTAGAAGCTCTTTGATGCGTATTTGCTTTTCTTCAGGATAAAAATTAGATAGAAATTCACCAATATTTTCAGCAACAGTTGTAAAAGGCATCAAGTCAAACTCTTGAGCTACATATTTCATGAATTCAGGACCAATTATTAGATTGTATTTAGGCCCTAAAATTTGTTTTTTTTTCCAGAAAATTTGCCCCTCGCTTAAATCATAAGTTCCATAAAGTAATTTTAAAAGTGTGCTTTTCCCAGAACCACTTTCACCTATAATAGAAAAATGTTCACCTTCTTTAACATTAAAGCTAATGTTGTTTAAAACAGGTTGTGTTTTGTAACGAAAAGATATATTTTTAACTTGAAGCATAACTATTTGAAGTGCAAAAATAACATAAAAAAATCTGCCCAAAACTTGAACAGATTTTTAAATTCATACTCAGTTAATATTATCCTTTTATTTTCTCTTTTGTTTTACTGGGAAGAACTTCAAACCCCATGTTGTAAAGTGTGAAACTAAAGATGTCAGCATATTGTTCAATAGATTTACTTACAGGAGTTCCAGCGCCATGTCCGGCATCTGTTTCTACACGAATTAATGCAGGATTAGTTCCTGATTGTTTACTCTGTAATTCTGCAGCAAATTTAAAACTATGCGCTGGCACTACGCGGTCGTCGTGGTCGCTAGTTGTTATTAAAGTTGCAGGGTATTGAACACCTTCTTTTACATTATGTACGGGAGAATATCCTTTTAAATATTCGAACATTTCTTTACTATCTTCAGAAGTGCCATAATCATATGACCATGCGGCTCCAATAGTAAATTTATGGTAACGTAACATATCATGAACACCAACAGCTGGAAGTGCTACCTTAGCTAAGTCTGGTCTTTGTGTTATAACTGCGCCTACTAAAAGACCTCCATTTGAACCTCCAAGAAGTGCTAAATAATCTGAAGAGGTGTAGTTTTTTTCAATTAAAAATTCACCAGCTGCGATAAAATCATTAAACACATTTTGCTTTTGCATTTTTGTTCCAGCATCATGCCACGCTTTGCCATATTCTCCACCGCCTCTTAAATTGGCTACGGCATAAATACCTCCTTGTTCCATCCAAATAGCATTGGTAATTCTAAAACTTGGAGTCTGACTAATATTAAACCCACCATAGCCATAAAGAATGGTTGGGTTTTTACCGTTAAGCTTTAAACCCTTTTTATGGGTTATCATCATTGGTATTTTTGTACCATCTTTTGAAGTATAAAATACTTGATTACTTTCATAATCATCGCTGTTAAAAGCTATTTCAGGCTTCCAGTATAATTCAGTATTTCCAGATTCAATATTGAGCTTATAAATACTTGGAGGTGTATTATAATTGGTAAATACAAAGTAATCTGAATGTTCTTCTTTTTTACTTCCAAAACCACCTGCAGTACCTAGCCCTGGAAGCTTAATATCTCTAACAAGTGTTCCGTCAAAATTATATTGTTTCACTTGAGAAATAGCATCTACCATATAGTGCGCAATAATAAATTTTCCGCTTGTTGAAGCTGATAAAACATTACTAGTTTCTGGTATAACATCTACCCAGTTTTTAGGGCTAGGATTTGAGGCATCAACAGAAACTATTTTTTTGTTAGGTGCGCCTAAATTTGTTAAAAGAAATAACTTACTGCCTATATTTTCAATAATTGATGTATCGCTCTCTAAATGATCTAAAACACTAATGAATTTACTATTTGGAACAGATAAATGTTTAATTAATAATTTATTTCCTGAAGAAGATTCACCGGGTAAAACAACTAAATACTTGTCATCTGTGGTAACATAAGACCGTATGTATCTGTGCTTTTCATTATTTGCGCCACCATAAATTAAGACATCACTTTTTTGAGAAGTTCCCATTTTATGATAATATACTTTATGGTTATTGTTTTCTTCAGAAAGCTCGCTGCCTTTTGGCTTATCGTAGCTTGAGTAATAAAACCCTTCACTCTTATACCAAGAAACACCACTAAATTTTATATTTTTTAGCGTATCTCCTGTAATCTCTTTAGTTTCAGTATTTATAACTATTACTTTTCTCCAGTCGCTTCCACCCTCAGAAATTGAATAGGCTGCTAATTTTGAATTTTTTGAGAAGCTTAAACCACTTAGTGAAATAGTACCATCATCAGAAAATGTATTGGGGTCCAAAAAAACTTCGGCATCTTCATTTCCTTTTTTTCTGTAAATAACATTTTGATTTTGAAGTCCGTCATTTTTGCTAAAGTAAGTGTAATCTCCTTCGGTAAAAGGCGCACCAATTTTTTCGTAATTCCAAATTTCAGATAAGCGCTCTTTCAAATCATTTTTGAAAGGAATTTTATCTAAATAACCAAAAGTAGTTTTGTTTTGAGCTTCAACCCATGCTTCGGTATCTTTACTTCTATCGTCTTCCAGCCAACGGTAAGGGTCTTTTACATCAACCCCAAAATAATTGTCAACTGTATCAACAGTTTTGGTTTTGGGATAATTCACAATGATTTCATTTTTATCTGTTGTGTTTTTTTTACATGAAGAAATGACTAAAACGACTAGTAAGCAAATAGTTAGTTTTTTCATGATTACTTTTTAAGCAAAAGTAAACAAAAAGCCCTTGTTAAAAAACAAAGGCTTTTTTAATACTGAAAATTAAAAGGCTACACTAAATTATTTTCAACTAAATATTCAGCAATTTGTATCGTGTTTGTTGCGGCACCTTTACGAAGGTTATCTGCAACAATCCACATATTTAAAGTGTTTGGTTGTGTTTCGTCTCTACGTATTCTACCAACAAAAACTTCATCTTTATCATGAGCATAAATTGGCATTGGATAGGTGTTAGTGTCTGTATTATCTTGAACAACTACACCTGGTGTTTCGTGTAACATTTTACGAACATCAGCTAAGTCAAAATCATTTTCAAACTCAACATTTACAGATTCAGAGTGCCCACCTGCAGTTGGTATTCTAACCGCTGTTGCAGTAACAGAAAATGTTTTGTCATTAAATATTTTTTGAGGTTCTCTCGCTAACTTCATTTCCTCTTTAGTGTATCCATTTTCCATGAATACATCGCAATGAGGTAAAGCATTTCTTCCTATAGGATAGGGGTAAGCCATTTCGCCTTCAATACCAGCAATTTCATTTTCTAACTGTTTTACAGCTTTCACACCTGTACCTGAAACAGATTGATAAGTAGAAACTACAACACGTTTCATTTTATATTTAGCATGAAGCGGAGAAAGCGCTAATACCATTTGTATGGTAGAACAGTTTGGATTGGCTATAATTTTATCTTCTTTTGTAAGTTCGCTAGCGTTAATTTCTGGAACCACTAATTTTTTGGTAGGGTCCATCCTCCAAGCGGAAGAATTATCAACAACGGTTGTACCTGCTTCGGCAAATTTAGGAGCCCATTTTAAAGAGGTATCTCCACCTGCAGAAAAAATAGCTATTTCTGGTTTTGCTGCTACAGCATCTGCTAAGCCTATAATTGAATATTCTTTGTTTTTGAAAGTTAATTTTTTACCAACTGATCTTTCTGAAGCTACTAACAATAATTCTGTAATTGGAAAATTACGCTCTTCAAGTACTTTAAGCATTACTTCGCCAACCATTCCTGTTGCTCCTACAACTGCTACTTTCATTGTTTTATGTTTTGATAATTGAATGAGCAAAACTAAGTATTAATTCTATTTTAGAATCTAAAAAAAGCCCTCATTTTTTTAAAACGAGGGCTTTTTAACAACAAAATAACACAGTGTTATTTAATTAACAATTTGTTATTTTTTAAGCAAATCTCTTATTTCTCCAAGTAATTCTTCTTGTGTTGGTCCAGCAGGAGCTTCAGGAGCTGGTTCTTCTTTCTTCTTCATTTTGTTTACACCTTTAACAACCAAGAACATAACAAATGCAACAATTATAAAGTCTATAACGTTGGTTAAAAATGTACCATACTCTAAGTAAACTTCTCCAGCCATTTCGCCTGCATCATTTAATGCGCCATCTTTTAATTTGTACCTTAATGCTTTAAAGTCTGAATCGAAAATTAAACCAATTAATGGCGAAACAATACCTCCAGTAAAAGCTGTTACTACTTCTTTAAAAGCAGCACCCATTACAAAACCTACTGCAATGTCGATAAGGTTACCCTTCATTGCAAATTCTTTAAACTCTTTTAACATAATTATAAATTTCTAGTTAGTGAGCCACTAAAATAGGTAAAAAAGTTAAAATATTAACATTTGTTAAAATAGTTATTCAATAAAAGTGCGCTTAATCCTCTGAGAAACAGCAGTTATAACCTCGTAAGAAATTGTATTTGCTGTTTCTGCTAAATCTTCGGCTGTTGTATTTGCATCGAATAGAATTACTTCATCTCCTTCTTTACAATCAATATCTGTAATATTAACCATAATCATATCCATGCATACATTACCTACTATAGGTGCTTTTTGTCCTTTAATAATAACGTAACCTTTTCCATTACCATACTGTCTTCCAATACCATCAGCATGACCAATGGGAAGTGTTGCCGTTTTTTGTAAGCCATCACTTTTGTAAGCCCTATTATAACCAACAGATTCTCCTTTTTCAATTAAGTGAATTTGTGAAATAATAGTTTTTAAACTTGCTATGGGTTTTAGGTTTTTATTTTCTATTTCTGAATTTCCAAATCCGTATAAACCAATACCGCTTCGAACCATATCTAAATGTGCTTCTGGATAATTTAAAATTCCCGAAGTATTACATATATGAAGCATAGGTTTATAACCAACGGTTTTTTCAAAATTTTTAGCAATAGTTTTAAAATCTTTAATTTGATTGGTTGTAAAAGGTTTTTCGTTTAAATCCTCACTAGCTGCCAAATGAGAGAATATAGATTTAACAGTAATAGTTTTGGTTAGAGATAGTGTTTTGTTAATAAAATTAATGTCGTTGTGCCAAAACCCTAAACGATTTAATCCCGTGTTAAACTTGATGTGTACAGGATAATTTTTTTGGTTTTCTATAGAAGTAGCAGTTATAAATTCTTTTAAAATTTTAGCATTATATAAACTAGGTTCTAAACAATTTTCGATTAAAGCTTTAAAATTTACAGCCTGCGGATGAAGTACTAAAATAGGTGTTTTTATACCAGCTTTTCTTAGAGCGATACCTTCATTAATGTAAGCAACAGCAAAATAATCTACATGAAGTGTTTCTAAATATTTAGCAATTTTGCACGCATCACTACCATAACCAAAAGCTTTAACAACTGCTAAAAACTTTGTGCTAGGTTGTAATTTAGATTTTAAATATTGAAAATTATGTTTAAGTGCTTTTAAGTCTATTTCAAGCACAGTCTCTTGTGCTTTAGGCATCCTTATCCTTAGTTTTAGAATTTATTTCTTCAGCGTCGTTTACACTCATATTGCGAACTTTATCGCGCATGGTTGCTTTATAATAAGCAGCTCTACTTAGGGGTTCGTAATCTTCAACTTCACCAACTAGAACTAAATCGTCACTTTTACTTTTGCGGTAACTATACTGTGCTAAATTTCCAGTTCGGGTGCAAACAGCATGTACTTTTGTAACATATTCTGCAGTTGCCATAAGGTTTGGCATAGGACCAAAAGGATTGCCTTTAAAATCCATATCTAAACCGGCAACGATAACACGAACACCTTTGTTAGCTAAATCGTTACAAACACGCACTATTTCGTCATCAAAAAACTGTGCTTCGTCAATACCAACAACATCACAACCATCGGCTAAAATAGGGATATTTGCAGCTGCAGGAACTGGTGTAGAGCGAATTTCGTTAGCATCATGAGATACCACCATTTCCTCATTATATCGCACATCAACAGTAGGCTTAAAAATCTCTACTTTTTGTCTTGCAAATTGAGCACGTTTAAGCCTGCGGATAAGTTCTTCTGTCTTTCCAGAAAACATGGAGCCACAAATAACTTCAATCCACCCAAATTGTTCTTTATGATTTACGGTATTTTCAAGAAACATTTTGTAATTTTAACACTAAAACAAAGCTATTATTCGTTTGTATAAAGGTGACGCAAATTTATTTAAAAATCAAAAGTCTAAAGCGCAATAATTAAAAATTTATAAACAATGAAGAAGAAGCTAGAATCTGAACTCATTAGTATAGCCCACAGAATTCTGAAATTAAAAGGGAAAGAAGATGTCGTAAAAATGCATGCCGAAGCGTCTGCGCTATATGAAAAGTTATCTGTATTAAAATTTGCGCATGAAAATTTTGATGATGATATTCCAACGATTGGAAGTAACTCCTCCTTTTTTGGAATGTTAGACGAAGCATTTAATAATAAAATAAGCGATACTATTGAGGTTGAAGATAAAATATATATTAATCTAGATGAGGTTGAGGATGACGATATTATGGAACCTGTAATGGAAAAGATTAAAGATATGGTGGCTCAAATGCCTCATGAGACTCAGCAAGTAGACACTATTTTTGAAGAAGCAGTACCAAAACAACCTATAAAAAAGCATAATTTAGAAGATATTACAGAAGGCTTTAAAGAAATGCCTGTTTTTGAACCCGTTTCGAGAGAAAACGGAGCATCTAACGAAAAAAAATCCTTGAATGATAAAATTAAAATAGGCCGATTAAATATTGGTCTAAATGATAAAATTGCTTTCATAAAGCATTTATTTGATGGGAAGGCAGAAGATTATGATCGTGTTGTATCGCAACTTAATACATCACTTTCTTTTAGTGATGCTAAACGTTTTATTGAAGATATTGTAAAACCAGATTACAACGATTGGGTTGATAAAGAAGAGTTTGAAGAGCGCTTTATAGAAATTATTGAGGCTAAGTTTAACTAAACCTTATAAGCTTGTTTTACCATATGCTTTACAATAACGATGTGAAATGGTCTAATTAGAGCCATATAAACCTTACCAAATAGATTATTGTATTTTACTAAGGTAGTAACCTTAATATTATGTTGATATTCTTTTGAATTGAAAACACTCACCCTAAAGTCTAAATGTTTATCATCTGCCCCAATTAAAACCTCATTATCTTCAACACTAAACACCTTAATAAATCCAATACTTTCACCTGGTTTATATTGTGGCTTGAAATCTTTACCCATATCCGTTTTTAAACCAAATATTTTAACTAAAGCATTACGCAAACGCATTAAAAACATTACCCATTTGGGCATCGTTCCAAAAATTAAATGCGTTATAGTTTCTAAGGAATCTTTATGATTTGTAGTTGAAAACGTATCTGTAAAATCTATTCTAGAAAGTGCCTGTTTTATACCCTTTGTGTTTGGGGACTGTTCTGTTTTTACAACCATTATTAGTGTTTAAATTAAAATTAGGTCAAATATACTAATTTTTATTGATTAGGTCAACTATACTAAATTTAATATATTTGATTTATGGGGAATACTAAAGAGATTATTCTTAAAACAGCCTTAGATTTGTTTAATACACAAGGGATGGCTAAGGTTACATTAAGAGCTATTGCTAATAAAATGGGTATTAGCCAAGGCAATTTAAATTATCATTTTAAAAAAAGAGAGGACATTGTAGAGGCACTCTATTTTCAAATTGTTGAAAATATAAACCAAGCAGTTACCAATAGTATGCAATCTCAAAATCATTTAGAAGCTCTATTTGGTGTATCTAAAACCATAATGTTTACATTTTATAAATATCAGTTTTTCTTACTAGATTTTGTTTTAATTATGCGAGAGCATAAAACAATTAAGCAGCATTATATAATGTTGATAAAGCAACGAGAAGCAGAGTTTTTAAATATGACTAAAATATTAATAGATTATAACATACTTAGACAACCCATATTTTTAAATGAATACAATAATCTGTTTAAACGGTTTCAGATTTTAAGTGACTTTTGGATGTCTTCAGTCGTTGTAGAACGCGGTAAAATTACTAAAGCATCAGTAGATGAGTATTCAGAAATTATTTATCAGTCTATCTTTCCCTACTTAACTTTAAAAGGGCAAGAACAATTTAAGTCATTATCTTTAGCGTAATTTTAATATAACATTTAAATGAGTAAACTCTTTATAGTACCCACTCCAATAGGTAATTTAAAAGACATCACTTTTAGAGCCATTGAAGTTTTAAAGCATGTTGATTTAATTTTAGCTGAAGATACCCGAACCTCAGGGAAACTTTTGAAGCATTTTGAGATAACAACCCACATGCAATCGCATCATATGCATAATGAGCATAAAACGGTTGAAAGTATTATTCAAAAATTAAAATCAGGAACATCAGTAGCATTAATAAGTGATGCAGGAACACCAGCCATTTCAGACCCTGGTTTTTTACTCTCCCGTGCTTGTATTGAAAACAATATAGAAATAGAGTGTTTACCTGGAGCTACGGCATTTGTACCAGCATTGGTAAATTCTGGATTACCAAATGATAAATTTGTGTTTGAAGGCTTCTTACCTGTTAAAAAAGGGCGTCAAACAAGACTAATACTACTTGCTGAAGAAACTAGAACCATAATTTTTTACGAAAGCCCTCATAAATTAGTAAAAACTCTAGGACATTTTTGTGAGTATTTTGGAGAAGATAGACAGGTCACTGTATCCAGAGAATTAACCAAATTGTATGAAGAAACCGTTCGCGGAACAGCTAAAGAGGTTTTAGAATATTACACCAACAAACCACCTAAAGGAGAGATTGTTGTTGTGGTTGGTGGAAGAAAATAGATTAAAGGTTTAATTTTTCAATATGAATTTATTTACTAAAAGAATTGCTTTATTATTATCAATTCTAGTTTTAATTGCGTGTAATAAAGAGACCAAAATTCCAGTTCTAAGTTTTGGGAAAACAGATTTGACTGCAGAAAGTATAATTCCAAAACCACTAGAAACAGAATCAACAAACCAAGGCTTTTCTTTAGATAAGCATACAACAATATCTATTTCTGAAAAAACGGATGATTTAATAGGTTTAGTTGGATTCTTATCTGAGAAAATAAAATCTAAAACTAATCTAGATATTTCATTGGCTGACCCTGAAATTTTTCAAAAAGGAACAATAATTTATATTGAAAAAACGAATGATTTAGAATTAAAAGGAGAAGAAGCTTATGAGTTAAATATAAATCAAGATTCACTTATTTTAAGTTCTAGTCATGCTTCTGGGCTTTTTAGAGGCTTACAAACAGTTAGACAGATTATCCCTGAAAAAAGTAATGATACTATCACAACATATAAAACTTGGCCAATCCCTACTGGAAAAATAAAAGACAAACCTCAATTTGAATACAGAGGTTTTATGTTGGATGTATCTCGTCACTTCTTTAGTGTTGAAGATGTTAAAAAACATATTGATTTACTCGCATATTATAAATACAATTACTTACACCTTCACCTGTCTGATGACCAAGGTTGGAGAATCGAAATAAAATCTTGGCCTTTATTAACTAAAGTAGGCGGGAGTACTGAGGTAGGTGGTGGATCAAGTGGGTTTTATACTCAAGAGGATTATGTGGACATCGTAAATTATGCTGCAAAACATCATATTACTATAATTCCTGAGATAGACATGCCTGGTCATACCAATGCAGCATCGGTGTCTTACCCGAAGCTAAACGGAAACGGTAAAACACCAGAGCTTTATACAGGAACACGGGTTGGAATGAGTACTCTTGATACAAGAAAAGATGAGGTATATACATTTATTGATGATGTTGTCAAAGAGATTTCTGCGATTACTCCAGGTCCTTATTTTCATATCGGTGGTGATGAGAGTCATGTAACTAAAAAAGTGGATTATAACTACTTTGTAGAAAAAGTTGAAAAAATTGTACAGCAACATGGTAAGCAAATGATTGGCTGGGATGAAATTGCTACTGCAAATATTAGCTCCAGTTCTATTTCGCAATTTTGGAGAAGTAAAGAGAATGTACTTTTGGCTGTAGAAAAAAACATGAAGATTATTTTATCTCCTGCTAAGAAAGCCTATTTAGATATGAAGTATGATAAAGAATCTAAATATGGGTTAACCTGGGCTGGAGAGATTCCAGTTGATACGGCTTATATTTGGACACCAGAGAATTATGAAGAAATTCCAACAAAAAACATTCTAGGAATAGAGGCGCCTCTTTGGTCTGAAACTATTACTAATTTGAACGAATTACAGTATCTTGCTTTTCCTAGAGCTATTGGTTACGCAGAACTTGGATGGAGTAAAAGAGAAAATCGTGATTGGGAAGACTATAAAAAACGTTTAGCTAATCAAACGGCTTTTTTAAATCGTATGAATGTAAAATACTATCCATCTTCACAAATTAAGTGGCAAAAATAAATAATGCAAGATTTATTACAAGATATAAAGCAATGTACCATTTGTAAAGAACACCTAATTTTAGGCCCAAGGCCTGTAGTTTCTGCACATCCAGAATCTAAAATTGTTATTATTGGTCAAGCACCAGGAACAAAAGTGCATGCTTCTGGAGTGCCTTGGGATGATGCAAGCGGCAAACAATTACGTAAATGGTTGAATGTTACGGATGAAGACTTTTATGATGAAAAAAAGTTTGCCATAATCCCTATGGGGTTTTGTTATCCAGGAAAAGGAAAAACAGGCGATTTACCACCACGACCAGAATGTGCACCTCAATGGCACAAACCTCTTTTTGATGAACTTAAAAATGTAGAACTCGTTATTTTAATAGGTATGTATGCCCAAAAATATTACTTAGGAAAGGCCGCGAAAAAAACCTTAACGGAGACGGTTGGTAATTTTCAAGAATATTTGCCTAAATATTTGCCTTTACCACATCCATCGCCTAGAAATAGATTTTGGTTGACTAAGAATCCTTGGTTTGAAGTTGAGGTTTTACCAGAGTTAAGGGAGAGAGTTAAGAATTTAATTCATTGATTTTTTTCAGAACAGTTATCTTTTTTAAAAACTTTTAAATAATCTGTTTTAGAGTTTTTTTCATATTCTCCCATTGATCTTATACTAGATTCATTTATTTCTTTTAGTTGGGAAATTCTAAAAGATTTACCAACTTCCATTGTAATTACAATTAAAAGTATAGTGATTAGAGTTGCGAATATAATTTTTAATTTTTTCATAATATGTCTAATTTCAAACTAAAGTAAATCAGTCTTTTGGATTGGTTTAAGACATGAAAATTTACCCTAATGATTATTTCAACATTCAAGCTACAAAAAAGGGTGACTTAGTAAAAGGACAACTGGATTCATCATTTAATAGTTTGATTATCAAATACCTGAAAAAAAATAGTTAGGTTGAAATAGATAGAAGTATATTGTAAACTTCCTACTATTAATTACTTAACAAAATATATATAGGACAATTTTCGAAAAAAAAATTTTGTCCTAAATGAGAAAACCTCCCCATTTCTGGAAAGGTTTTATTCTAATATATCTAAAAGCGAAGCGCTCTAAAAATCTAACAATCTAAAAGGTCTAACTATGCTTCCCCTTTTCCCAACCGTGCTTACCTAAATACTGCTCACCACTTTCAACAGCACCACCTTCAATAGAGGTTCCCATGCTATCATTCCATCTATTGAGATAACCAAACAACGAAATTACTCCAAGCATTTCAACAATTTCGCCTTCATCCCAATGTTCATATAAACGTTTTTTTATTTCCTCATCAACACCGTTTGGTACTTGAGAAGCTTGCAATGAAAAATCTAAAGCAGCACGTTCTGCTTCGCTAAAGGCTGGATGTGTTCTGTATTCCCAAATATTATCTAATTGCTCTTGTTCAGCTCCATAGCGTTCAGCAGCACGAATAGCATGGGCTTGACAATATCTGCAACCTGTTGAGTTACTAGATACCCAAGCAATCATACGTTTTAAAGCAGATGTTACTCTGCCTTCATTGGCCATAACTGCTTTATTCAAGTTAATAAATGCTTTGCTTATAGCAGGTCTGCGTTGCATGGTTAATACCGAGTTTGGACAAAACCCTAAGGTTTCATTAAAGAATTCGGCAAGTTTTTTGGTTTCTAAATCGTGGTCGGCAGATAGTGGTGTTACTAAAGGCATATTTTGTTTTTTAATTTATGAACTGATTTCAGCCTTTTACATTTGCTAAAAAATTATCATTTTTCGCCCACTTTTCAGCTTTTTATCATTCCGTAGCGCTGCTATGGAAATTTAAAATTTTTTTAATTGGACAAAAACTAACTAATTTTCGCTTAAACGTAAAAAGTTAAAATCAGTTCAGTATTTTTGAAGTTACAAGTTAACAAAAAATAATTCAGAAAATGTCAGTTAAAGTAACAACAACATGGTTAGGGAATATGCGGTTTGAAAGTACAAATCCATCAGGCCTCAATTTATTTATTGATGCAGGAGAAGAGAATGGAGGAAAAAGTGAAGGCTATCGCCCAAAAGCATTAATGCTATCTGGTTTAGCGGGTTGTTCGGGTTTAGATGTCGCTTCTTTAATTAAAAAAATGAAGTTAGATGTTGACGATTTTAAAATAGAAATTGAAGCCAATTTAACAGATGAACATCCAAAGTATTATGATAAAGTAGCAATGCATTTTCATTTTTACGGGAACAACTTAAGCGAAAATAAACTTCAAAAAGCGGTAGATTTATCTATCGAAAAATACTGTGGTGTTATGGAAATGTTTCGTCAATTTTCAGAGTTGGAAATAGAAACCCACTTTCATAATAAATAAGCATTAGTTTTCCCTTTCGGAAATTAAAAGGACATATGCGTTGGACCATAAAACCAAAACCAGAAACTAAAAAAGTTGAAGCTTTACAAAAAGCACTTCAGGTTGATACTACTGTAGCAACTTTACTTTTACAACGTGGTATTGAAACTTATGAAGATGCCAAAACTTTTTTCCGACCAAGTTTAAACGATTTACATAATCCATTCTTAATGAAAGATATGGATATAGCTGTTTCTAGAATTCAGGAAGCCATAACTAAAAACGAGAATATATTGGTTTATGGGGATTATGATGTAGATGGCACAACTTCAGTTGCTTTAATGGCCACGTATTTAAAAACTAAATCTGAACATATTGCAACCTATATTCCAGACCGATATGAAGAAGGTTATGGCGTTTCTTTCAAAGGAATTGACTTTGCAAATGATAATGATTTCACACTTATTATTGCCTTAGATTGTGGGATTAAAGCTCATGATAAAGTTAATTATGCGAGAGAAAAAGGAATAGATTTTATTATTTGCGACCACCACAGACCAAGTGAAAATATTCCAAATGCTGTTGCTGTTTTAGACCCCAAAAGAAAAGATTGTGAATATCCGTATAAAGAACTTTGCGGATGTGGTGTTGGTTTTAAACTCATTCAAGCACTAGCGTCTAAAGAAGGAAAAACGACTGAAGATTTAGTTAGTTATTTAGATTTGGTAGCCACAGCAATTGCCGCAGATATTGTTCCCATTACAGGAGAAAATAGAGTTTTGGCATATTTTGGAATGCAGGTTATTAATGAAAATCCACGTGTTGGAATTGCTGCAATTATTTCTGAAATTAAAAAAAAGGAATTAACCATTACCGATGTCGTTTTTATTATTGCGCCAAGAATTAACGCAGCCGGACGAATGAAACATGGGTATTATGCTGTAACACTTTTAACAGAAACGAACCCAAGTTTAGCAAAAGAATATGCATCCGAAATAGAAACTTTTAATACCGATAGGCGTGATACAGATAAACAAATTACAGAAGAAGCTCTTCAACAAATTAAAGAACAAAAAGAACAGGAACGCTTTACTACTGTTGTTTATGACGAAAATTGGCATAAAGGTGTTATTGGTATTGTGGCTTCTCGATTAACAGAAACCTATTACAGACCTACTTTGGTTTTTACAAAAAGTGGCGATAAGCTAGCAGCATCTGCACGCTCAGTATCTGGTTTTGATGTTTATAATGCTTTAGAAAATTGTAAAGAACATATTGAGCAATTTGGCGGGCATAAATATGCCGCTGGATTAACCCTTGCAGAAGAAAATTATGAAACGTTTAAACAGGCCTTTGAAGATGAGGTTTGTAGAACAATTGATAAAAATTTATTGTCGCCTGAAGTTAAAATAGATATGAAGATTGATCTTAATCAAGTCGATGATAAACTTATGCGAATCATAAATCAGTTTCAACCTTTTGGACCAGGAAACATGACACCCGTTTTTATGACTGAAAACTTGAAAGATACAGGATATGGTAAATGTGTTGGAGAAGATAAAACACATTTAAGATTAACTGTTAAGCAGCCAGAATCAAATAGTTTAGTTTGTATAGGTTTTGGTATGGGAGATAAACTAGATATTATATCTGATAGAAAACCTTTTAAAGCAGTTTATTCAATTGATGAAAATGAGTGGCAAGGACAAGTTAGTTTACAACTAAAATTAAAAGATATAAAAGCATAGTTTATGCCGAAAAACGACCCATACGCAGCGTTACGAATAAAGGAATTTAATATTTTTTTATTATTACGGTTATTTTTAGTTTTTGGTTGGTCTATGCAATTTATTGTTATTGAGTGGCAAGTTTATAGTATTACTAAAGACCCATTATCACTAGGAATAATTGGTCTCATGGAGATTATTCCAGCATTTACTATGGCGTTATTTGCGGGTCATATTGTAGATCAAAAGGAAAAGAGAAACCTGTTTGCGTTGTGTATTGCTGCTTTTTCTCTTATAAGTTTAGGGTTGTTTTTATTAACCACGGAGGATGTTACAGCAAACTGGTCTACAAATTCTATTTTATATGCTATTTATGCCTTGGTATTTTTTGGAGGTTTTTTGCGTTCCTTTTTTGGGCCTATTATTTTTTCTTTAGTGGCTTTAATTGTGCCCAAAAAAATATATCCAAATGCAGCAACATGGAGTACCAGTACTTGGAAAACGGCAGCAGTTTTAGGGGCACTATTTGGTGGATTTTTTATAAGTTGGATTGGTGTAGATAAAACCTTATGCGTTGTTTTTGTTTTGGTGCTAATTTCATTTTTTCTGGTTTTTTTAATAAGCAAGAAACCTATTTTGAATAAAAAAATTGGCGAACCTGTTAAGGAGAGTTTAAAAGGAGGCATTCGGTTTGTATTTCAAAATAAAGCCATTTTAGGAGCTTTGACCTTGGATATGATTGCCGTTTTATTTGGAGGCACTGTAGCTATTCTCTCTGTTTTTGCCCAAGATGTTTTAGAAGTAGGAAGCGAAGGTTTTGGTATACTTAATGCATCTATTTCGTTAGGAAGTATAATCACCATGTTTGCAACTACGTACATTCCTATTAGTAAAAATACAGGTAAAAAATTGCTCATATCTGTATTTATATTTGGTGTAAGTATAATAGGTTTTGGCTTATCTAATATCTTTTGGTTAAGTGTGCTGATGTTATTTATTAGTGGTGCTGCTGATGGTATTTCTATGATTATTCGTCAGACTATTTTACAATTAAAAACACCTGATGATATGCGTGGGCGCGTATCTTCCGTTAACTCCATGTTTGTTGGATCATCCAATGAGTTGGGGGCCTTTGAAAGTGGTTTAGCAGCCAAATTAGTTGGTCCTGTTGCCGCAGTTGTTTTTGGTGGCACCATGACGTTAATTACTGTTTTTACTATTGGTACGAAAAACCCTGTACTTCGAGATTTGGATTTAACTGAAGATATGTATGCTAATGAGATAGAGGATTAATACTCTTTCAATTCTAAAGTTTCCCCATCAAAAACACCATAAGTATAATACTGAATCCAGTCGCCTAAGTTGAGGTATTTTGAGTTTTCATTCAGTGTTATGTCTAACGGTAAATGTCTGTGACCAAATATAAAGAAATCGCGATGTTTGTCTTCTAGTTTGCGTTTACAATACTGCACAAGCCATTCGTTTTCTTCACCCAAGAATTTGGCATCATCATCACCAGAAATGAGTTTGTTTTTTACTGAAAAATATTGTGCAATCTTCATTCCAATATCTGGATGCCCCCATTGAAAAATCCATTTAAAAAACGGATTTGTAAATACTTTTTTTAAACGCTTGTAGCCTTTATCTCCTGGGCCTAAACCATCACCATGACCTATAAAAAATGTTTTATCATTAAAGGTAAATTCTTTGGGTTTGTGGTAAACGGGAATTCCTAATTCTTCTTCAAAATACCCATTCATCCATAAATCATGATTACCTACAAAATAGTGAATAGGTATTCCGGAATCTGAAATTTCGGCTAGTTTGCCAAGTGTTCTTGTAAATCCGCGAGGAACCACAGTTTTATATTCAAACCAAAAATCGAATAAATCGCCCAAAAGAAAAATAACAGCAGCGTCGTGTTTTATTTCATCTAGCCAAGCGACAAATTTTTTTTCGCGAGGATAAGAGGCTTCTTTGGTTGGCGCACCTAAGTGATTATCAGAAGCGAAATATATTTTTTTTCCTTTTGGAATTTGCATGCGTAAATATACTAATTCCTTTGCATGCAGGAATCTTTGCTTTTAATATTTATAAACTGTTTTATATGGTTTGACTTTGTTAGAAAAATTAGCGAACTTCGTTTAACATTGATATAAAACATTAAAACGATTTCATATCATGTCGTTGTAGGTAATATGACCAAAGACATTCCACATATCAAATTTAATGCTTCTACAACCGAAAATTTTGGGTTTGAAATTCTTCCAATTGAAAAAATCGCCAGAGAAAAGGAAAAGTACAATCATAATCCTGAATTACCACACCAACTCAAATTTTATAATTTGATTTTTTTCACAAGTGGTTCAGGAAGGCATTTTATTGATTTTAATTGGTTCCCAGTACAAGAAAATAGTTTGGTTTATCTGACAAAAGAGCAAGTTAATGCATTTGATTTTTCAGCTAACTTAAACGGTTTTTGCATCATATTCACAGAGCAATATTTTGTTAATTGCTTTTCTAATTTACCTGAAGATTTTGTATTTCGATTGTTCAACCCACAATTGTTTTCCCCAATTCTACGAATTCCAAAACTATCTGATTTCAGAACTTATTTCAACCTGCTACAACAAGAATTTAGTAGCACAGAATCATTCAATCAGAAATCAATTATTGAATCCTTATTTGTTATTCTTATTTCAAAAGCAGAAGATTTAAAGCAGAATCAAACCTTTCATATAAAGGATAATTCAAAAATCAAAGTTTTTCAAAAATTTACTTCGTTAATTGAAACGCATTTATCAAAAAGTAGAAGTGCTGATTTCTATGCCCGAGAATTAAGCATCACATACAAACACTTAAACGTAATCTGTAAAGAGCTGGTAAACAAAACAGCGAAAACCGTAATTGACGATTTTATAATTCTTCAAGCAAAAAGAAATCTAATTAATTCAAGCCTAAAGATTACAGAATTAGCTTATAAATTAGGTTTTGAAGACCCAACAAACTTTTCAAAATACTTCAAAAAACATACGAGTTTAACCCCAAATTCTTTCATAAAATCTATTTCAAAATAGGAAAGGTTCGATTTTAACCATTTTTATTCCGTTTTCAATCTTTCGATAACACAAGAGTTGTTTCACCTTTGTATCAAATAAAAATCGCAGAAATGAAACAAATAGTAGTAACAGTTGCAACAGTACTTTTAATTGCTTCTTGTGCAAAAAACCACAAAGAATCAAAAACAAATAACACAGAAAAAATGGAATCAAAAACAGAATTAACAAACAAAGAAAAATCAGCCGCATTGCTAGAAAGTCTTGAAAATGGAGACAAATCAACCATTGCATATATTAATCCAACAAACTATAAACAGCACAACCTTGGTGTTGCTGATGGTTTAGAAGGTTTTGGTGCGGTATTGCAAAATGCACCGGAAGGTGGTTTTAAGGCTAACGTTGTTCGTTCTTTTCAAGATGGAGATTACACCTTTTCACAGACTATTTACGACTTCTTTGGGCCTAAAGTCGGATTTGATATATTCAGATATGAAAATGGGAAAATTGTGGAGCACTGGGACAATCTTTCTCCAATAGCAGATGTAAACCCAAGTAACCGAACTCAAACGGACGGAAGTACTACTGTAACAGATTTGGACAAGACCAAAGCGAATAAAGAAATAGTCAAAGGTTTCGTAAATACTGTTTTAGTAAACGGTGATTTTGATAAAATGGGAAACTTTTTTGATGGAGATACTTATATTCAGCACAACTCGATGATTGGAGATGGGCTATCAGGATTAGGTAAGGCTCTTGAAGAAATGGCAAAAAATGGAGTTACAATGGTTTATGAAAAGAATCATATTGTATTAGGGGAAGGCAATTTTGTACTTGCTGTTAGTGAAGGGCAGTTTGCAGGAAAACATACTTCTTTTTACGATCTATTTAGAATTGAAAATGGAAAAATTGCTGAACATTGGGATGTCATGGAAACAATTGCACCAACTACTGAACATAAAAACAGTAATGGGAAATTCAACTTTTAGTACCTTCAACAATGTATAAAAACAAAAGCGGTTCGGGTGCAAACTCGAACCGTTTTTGCGTTTAATTAAGTATATTGCTTTTCGAAAAGTTATTGATTATAATCTGCTACTTTTCATATATAAACCGTTAAACGAACCTATTTAAAAAAGCAAAAGCTTTGGTTTAAAAAATATGATAGCAAATTAACCCGCGTTAGGGATTGAAGCGGCATCCTTTTTTGCCACTAAAAGCAAAAAGATATAGCCGAAAGCCCGACCCTTGTGGTAACGCCCTAATTGTTTTCGTAAGCAAACCACTCTGCAAAAGAGGTGTCTGTTTCTTGAAGTTTTAAGGAATGTAATTTGATGTGTTTTGGAAGTCTTTTGTCTATTTTCTCTGCAAAGTCTATAACCATCATTTCGCTGGTTGGTTGATAATCAACCAATAAAACATTGTGCCCACGATCTTGCAACTCTTTAGCTAACTCTACATGAGGTGTGTTTTTATTGAATACAGTAGCGTGGTCGAATACGTTTACAATTTCTTCTTTCACAATTTTTTTTAAATCGCCAAAATCTATTACCATTCCAAATTTTACGTTGGTATTATCTGTTATGGGTTTACCAATAACGGTTACCGAGAGTTTGTAGCTATGCCCGTGTACATTTTTGCATTTTCCGTCGTACCCGTAAAGGGCATGCCCGGTTTCAAAAGAGAATTGTTTTGTGATGCGAATGTTGTTTCCCATTATCTTCTTTTTCTTTTATTGACGAAATATACGATGATTAAAACTAGACCTAGTATTAGAAATAATCCGTTTCCGCTAATGAATGACATAATATCCATACTGTGATTTTTTTAATGTCTATTTACTGGCCCAAAGTTAAGTTTTTTGCGCAAGCGGTATAAATATTTTCCTGAATTTTATAATTAATGGAATACCTCGTGCTATAATCCAAATGGTAATAGCAATAAATATGGCATGGAGTTTATGGTTTAAACTATCTAACCAAAATAAAACAGGGATAAAAACAAGAAAGGTTGAAAATAAAAGCACGTTTCTTAGGTATTTCATTTTTCCTAGACCTTTAAAAATACCATCGAAAATAAAAGCCAAAGTACAGAGGGGTTGCATAACGAGTACAATCCAGAATACGTTGTAAAAGGCTTTTAATACTTCTGGTTCTTTGGTAAAAATACGCCCGATAGGATAATAAAATATTGCGCCTATAATGCCTAAAATAATACCTATAACTACACCGTATTTTATGAGTTTATTACTTAGTATTATTAAAGTTTTATAGGCTTTTGCTCCAAATAGTTTGCCCGATAAAATGTTACCGGCGCTTGCGTAACCATCAACTATAAATGCTCCTAAAAACCATAAGTTAATAGCTATGGTATAGGCTGCAATATATTCTGCACCGTAGCTTGTTGCAAATGCGCTAGCGTAATACAACGTAACGTTTAGGGCAATGGTTCTAACAAAAAGATTTAGAATCATTAAAATAAATCGTTTTATTTCTGGATTAAAAGGAAAGGTTGGTTTTAATGGGATGCTTGTTTTTTTAAGAAGATAAAACGCTGAAAAACCTGCCATTAATATTTGAGCAATAACACTAGCGTATGCTGCTCCCTCAATATGCATTGGTGCTAAAAAACCTTCTATTCCATAAACTAAAACAATGTCTAAAACAATATTTGATGCGGCGCCAATAATAGCAATTATCATTGGATAATAGGTATTTTGCAACCCTCTAAATGCTCCAAAAACGGCAATGGTAAATAGTGTAAATGGAAACCCTAACACTCGTATTTTATAGTAAATAACTGAATAATCTAAGATTAAATCGGAGGCATTATAAAGTTTAAAAATCTGTTTTGCTATGGGATATGTTCCAAAAATAATAAGAATACTAAGTGAGGTAATTATAAAAATAGCCTGAGCTGGAAGGTTTTTAATGTTTTCTAGTTTATTAGCACCAACATATTGAGATACAATAGAAGAAATGGCACTTCTGGTTTGCCCTAAAACCCAAATAAGCATAGATATAAATGTGGTAACTATACCAACGGCAGCTAACGATTCTGTTGCGTTTATATCTATATTACCAATTATGGCAGCATCCGTTAATGATAAAATAGGTTCAGATACTCCAGAAATTAATGCTGGAATAGCCAGTTTGTTTATATGTTTTAAACTGATATTTGTATTCACAAGACAAGTTCATAACAGTGAAATGGATGTTCACTTTGTTTTGGGAAGTAGATATTGCCAAGTTTTTTATAGCCACGAAGTTCATAAAACTTTTGATTTCTTTTGTTTTGTGAAAACGTATCTAATCGAACAGATTGATAATTATTTTTCTGTGCATAATCCTCAGCAAATTGCATGAGTTGTTGGGCAAAACCTTTGCCTTGTTGATCTGGATGAACAGCTAAACGATGAATATAAATATTTTTTTCATTAGGTGTTAACCAAGAGATTGGAATATATTCCTCGTCCATAAACGTTGAAACTGTTACACAACCTATAATCTCATTTTCAATTTCTAAAACGTATAATTCGCCTCGATTAGCATCTTTTATAAAGGGATTTTTATTAGGGTAGAATTCGTTCCATTGAAAAATATTTTTTGTAATCATATAAGCAGCACATGCTTTTGTGACTTTAAGAATATTGTCGATATCTCCGTGAGTTCCTTTTCTTATCATTTAAATGTTTTACTTTTGCTTCAAATTTATTGTAAATTTAGTTTTAAAACTTACAAGTATGAAGAATATTTTAGTTCCTGTTGGGTCATCCAAAAATGCACTATGTCATTTACAGTACGCTGTTGATTTTGCTAAGTATGTTGGTGCTAAACTTTTTGTAGTTCAAGTCTATAATGTTTACACTAAGGCGGGAACTATGATAAAAGTTGATCGAATTATTGAAAGGGAAAGCAAAGCTTTTTTGAATGATTTGGTGTCGCAAATAGACACTAAAGGTGTTGAAGTTGTTGTTAAAACCTTAAAAGGAAATTTGATTGATACTTTGGAATTAGCTTGTAAAGCCGCAGATGTAGATTTAGTTTTGGTTGAACCTAGAACCAATTCTATTAAAGATGAAGTGTATTTAGGAAAAACATCGGGCAGAATTATTAAACAAATGGATGTTCCTGCACTTATTGTTCCTGAATGTTATAAATTTTCTAAACCTAGTAGTATTTTAATGGCCATTAAATCGGCAATTATCAAGAAAAAAGGTGTTTTGAATCGCCTTGCAGATTTTAAGGATAAATTTGATGCTAACGTTGATTTATTGTTGGTTAAAACTCCATTTCATAATGAAGGCGATTTTAATATTAACAAAGAGCTTTCAGGTATGGTAAAGAGTATTACTGAAACTGAAAACGCAACGACGTTTCAAGGTGTTTTAGAACATTTTCAATCTCATAATCCTGATATGTTGTGCGTAGTGAGACGTAAACGTGGTTTTTTTGCTAAGAAATGGGAAAAGAATACTATTTTAAAAAAAGATTTCCATAGCAGTATTCCAGTATTAGTTTTAAGCGGATTGAAATAATAAATGAGTATTTAGATTAGTTAGCTGTAGGGCGCTAATAAATAATATTTTTTTATTCATTTTTTTTTATTTCATTTGTTGTACTAAAGCTTTTACCATAGGAGCTATTAGCTGAACAAATTGAAACATGTTTATAAGTTCGGTCTTTTGAAAATTAGGAAGTCATATTCAAAAGAAGCTTACAGAGTAAGTAACCGAAATTTAAAGCTAACTTCCGTTTTAAAAAATTTATCTACGCAGTATAAGTTGTGTTTTGTGTCTAAAATGCAATATCAAATTATAATTTGATTTTAGTTATTAATTTTTTTTAGGAGAGCTTTATGCTTTCGTATTCTAATAACTTTTATTACATTTATAATGAACACAAAATATATTGATTTAATCAATCAAACTTTTGATTTTCCTCAAGAGGAATTTCTTCTCAAAAAAGACCAGTTGCTTTTTCATGATATAGATCTAAATAAACTGGTTGAAACTTATGGAACACCTTTAAAGTTCACTTATTTGCCTAAAATTTCTGATAACATTAATAAATCAAAAGTTTGGTTTAAAAATGCTATAGAAAAGTATAACTACAGTGGTAACTACAACTATTGCTATTGTACAAAAAGCTCACATTTTAAATATGTTTTAAATGAAGCTTTGAAGAACGACATACATGTTGAAACCTCTTCGGCTTTTGATATTGATATTATTGAAACTTTAAAAGAAGAAGGGAAAATAAATGACAATACGTTTGTTATCAGTAATGGATTTAAACGTGCTCAATACATCACAAATATTGCGAGGCTAATTAATAACGGTCATCAAAATTGCATTCCAATTATTGACAACTATGAAGAGATTGATTTACTTTCAAATGAAATACATGATAACTATAATATAGGCATTCGCATAGCTTCAGAAGAAGAGCCCAAATTTGAATTTTATACGTCGAGATTAGGCATAGGTTATAAAAATATTGTGCCTTTTTATAACAAGCAAATTAAAGACCATCCAAAAGTACAGCTTAAAATGCTTCATTTCTTTATCAATACAGGTATTAGGGATAATGCATACTATTGGAACGAGCTTTTAAAATGCCTTAAAGTATACACAAGTTTAAAAAAGATATGTCCTACGCTTGATAGTTTAAATATTGGAGGTGGTTTTCCTATTAAAAACTCATTAGCATTTGATTTTGACTATGAATACATCATAGATGAAATTATCAATCAAATTAAATTGACTTGTGAAGAAGAAGGTGTAGATGTCCCTAATATTTTCACAGAGTTTGGAAGTTTTACCGTTGGCGAGAGTGGTGGAGCAATTTATGAAGTGCTTTATCAAAAGCAACAAAACGATAGGGAAAAATGGAATATGATAAACTCTTCATTTATAACGACACTTCCAGATACTTGGGCGATTAATAAACGCTTTATTATGTTGCCCATAAACCGTTGGAATGATACTTATGAGCGTGTTTTACTTGGAGGATTAACTTGTGATAGTGATGATTATTATAACAGCGAACAACACATGAACGCTATTTATTTGCCAAAATACCATAAAGACAAACCATTATACATAGGGTTTTTCAACATTGGAGCTTATCAAGAATCTATAGGTGGTTATGGAGGGTTGCAACATTGTTTAATCCCTGCGCCTAAACATATTTTAATTGATAAAGATACCCACGGAAATATTTCAACACAATTATTTAGAGAACAACAAAAAAGTGAAGAATTACTTGAAATTTTAGGCTATGATAAAAAGCCTGAAAAACATACAATTCAAAAATTTAATGCAAATGCTGAATTACAATTAGCAGATAAATAAAAATGGAAACTAAAACTTACGCTGGAATACCAGAAGAATTTGCAAAATTAGAACAGGCAAAGATTGTATTAATCCCTGTTCCTTATGATGGAACAAGTACATGGCAAAAGGGAGCAGATAAAGGACCTAAAGCCTTTTTAGAAGCTTCTGAAAACATGGAACTCTACGATATTGAAACCGATTCGGAAGTTTATAGACAAGGCATATACTTAACTGAACCTATAACGATAAATGCCACACCAGAAGCTATGGCAGATGCTGTACATCAGGAAACTAAAAGCTATATAAAAAAGAACAAATTTGTGACTGTTTTTGGCGGAGAACATTCCATATCTATTGGGACAATTAGAGCATTTAATGAAATGTTCCCAAGTTTAACAGTATTGCATATTGATGCGCATGCCGATTTAAGGAAAAGTTATGATGGTAGTACTTGCAATCATGCTTGTGCCGTTTATGAAGCCAGCCAGAATACGAATTTAATTCAAGTAGGTATTCGATCTATGGACATTATGGAGAAATCCATTATGAATCTAGACAAAACCTATTTTGCACATGAAATGGTTATGGATGATTCTTGGATGGATTCAGCGATTGACCAGATGACAGATAATGTATTTATTACATTCGATTTAGATGCTTTTGATCCTTCCATTTTGCCAAGTACTGGTACTCCAGAGCCTGGAGGTTTGTTTTGGTATGAAACTTTAGATTTTTTAAAGCAAGTATTTAGCGAAAAAAATGTTGTCGGTTTTGATATTGTTGAGTTGTGTCCAAATGAAATAGATAAATCTTCAGATTTTCTTGCAGCCAAACTATATTATAAAATGTTGAGTTATAAATTTCAAAACGAGGATTCTGAAGATAATTATGAAGAGACTTACGAAGAGTCGAATAGATTGAGTAACTATTTAAAATTTAATGAAAATGATGACTACTAAAGGCGCAATTACCAACTTTATAGAAGAATACTTTTTACATTTTAATGCTGCTACAGTTGTTGATGCTGCAAAAGCTTATGAAACACAATTAAATCAAGGTTCAAAAATGTTAGTGTCTTTGGCAGGAGCAATGAGTACAGCAGAAATAGGAAAGATTTTTGCTGAAATGATACGTCAAGATAAAGTCCACATTATTTCATGCACAGGAGCAAATTTAGAAGAAGATATCATGAACTTAGTTGCACATTCTCACTATAAGCGAATTCCTGATTATCGTGATTTAACTCCTAAACAAGAATGGGATTTATTAGAACAAGGACTCAATCGCGTTACAGATACTTGCATTCCTGAAGAAGAAGCATTTAGAAGATTACAAATACACATTTATGAAATTTGGAAGCAAGCCGATATAAGAGGAGAAAGATACTTACCACATGAGTATATGTATAAACTATTATTATCTGGAGTACTAGAAGAATACTATGAAATAGATCTAAAAGATTCTTGGATGTATGCAGCTGCAGAAAAGAACTTACCAATTTTATGCCCAGGATGGGAAGATAGTACTATGGGAAATATTTTTGCAAGTTATGTGTTAAAAGGAGAAGTAAATACAAATATTGCGAAGTCTGGAATCGAGTATATGACCTTTCTAGCAGAATGGTATTCCAAAAATTCTAAAAATGGCATTGGTTTTTTTCAAATAGGAGGTGGGATAGCAGGAGATTTCCCAATATGTGTCGTGCCAATGTTATATCAAGATATGCAAAGAACAGATACACCTTTCTGGAGCTATTTCTGCCAAATAAGTGATTCTACAACAAGTTATGGTTCGTATTCTGGTGCTGTTCCTAATGAAAAAATAACTTGGGGGAAATTAGATATTAATACACCAAAATTTATAATTGAGAGTGATGCTACGATTGTTGCTCCATTAATCTTTGCCTATTTACTAGGCATGTAACACTAAACAAATGATTCGTAAAATTGTAGATTACCAAAAACTGAATGAAGATATTTTAAATCTATTAGTAGAAAAATTTCCTGATGGTTATGATGAAGGCGATATTATTTCATTTAGAAATGCAAAAAATGAAATAATTGAAACCGTAGAAGTTAAAACTGATGATGTTACTTATCTCGTTAAAGTAGGCGTAAAGTTAATAAAGGCCATGGAAGATTTTGGAGATGACGAAGATTTAGATGAAGGTACCGACGAATCTGATATAAATGTTGATGGGTTACATGAAGACGATTAAGATTAAACATGCTAAAAAAATAGATAAATCTATATGCTTTAAAGTAAAGATAAGATTAGATTCTTGTTCTTGAAAAGATAGTCACTTAGAGCAAATAAGTTTTTATAGATGGCATTAAAAAAAATTGTCAATAATTTATAATGTACATTTTTAAAGAAAAAAGGTGCGAAAATAAAAATAAAAATTTGACTTGTATTATGTTGAGAATATGAAAAATTAAACGCCGGGAATAGCTATACAAAAAATACTTCATCAAATTAAAATATTAAAGTTTTAGAATTTCATAAAATTAAATAATTATTAGGTATTATTATTTTAATAGTTTCAGAGTTAATAGATTCATGATTCTAAAAATTAAAAAATAAACACATTGAACAATTTGAAAATAATAGGCAGTGAGGAATGGTGCGTGTTTGAAACTTTTGGTATTCCTGCAATAAAGGCAAGGGTAGATTCTGGCGCAAAAACATCATCAATTCAAGCCAATAAAATAAAAATTTTCTTCAAAGATACCGAAGAGTGGGTGCGTTTTCACGTTAATCCAATTCAAGATAATAGAAGTATAAATATAAGTTGTGAAGCAAAAGTACATGCCAAACGCTCTGTAAAAAGCTCAATGGGTATCTCAGAGGAACGTATTGTTATTAAAGCTCCAGTAAGCTTAGGGGACAATGTTTTTGATATAGAATTAACCCTTGCCAATAGGGATTCTATGGAATTTAGAATGCTATTAGGTCGCGAAGCTTTAAACGAGCGGTACTTGGTAAATTCATCTGCCAACTATCTTCTAGCTCAATATTCGAAAGAGGATATGGATAAGAAATATGCAGCTTTTCATAAAGAAAAAACAGGTTTAAAAATTGCCGTATTAGCAAGTAATCCTGAATTGTTTAGTAACAAACGTATTGTTGAATCAGGACGTGCACGAGGACACGAAATGGTTTTTCTAAATGTAGAACAAGCCTATATGAAATTTGATGCAAAAGAGCCTCAAATACGATACCGAGGTGGAAATATTATAGATCAGTTTGATGCCATAATACCAAGAATAAAGCCATCTGTTACATTTTATGCTTGCGCATTATTGAGACAGTTTGACGCCATGGGTACATATTGCTTAAATGCAGCAGATGCGATAACGCAGTCTAGAGATAAACTATTGGCAACGCAATTATTTGCAAAAAACGACTTACATATACCTATTACAGGATTTGCAAATTCACCACTTGATACCAAAGACTTAATAAAAATGGTAAATGGAGCCCCTTTGATTATTAAATTATTAGAAAGCACGCAAGGAAAAGGGGTTGTGCTGGCTGAAACTACTAAGGCAGCAGAAAGCGTTATTAATGCATTTAAAAGTGTTAAAACCAATATATTAGTGCAAGAATACGTAAAGGAAGCTAACGGGCAAGATATCCGTTGTTTTGTGGTAAACGGAAAAGTAGTAGCCTCAATGCAACGACAAGCTGCTAAAGGAGAATTTAGAGCTAACATCCATCAAGGTGGTACGGCATCAAAAATAAAAATTACTCCCGAAGAACGTAAATTGGCTATTAAAGCTGCTAAAATTTTGGATTTACCTGTAGCAGGTGTTGACATTATTAGGTCAAATAAAGGTCCTTTGTTGTTAGAAGTGAATTCTTCTCCTGGGCTTGAAGGTATAGAAAATGCAACGGGACTAGATATTGCTAATATTATGATAGAAGCCATAGAAAAGAAACTTAAATTTAAACATCAATTAGTATAGAAAATAAATCGATAGCTTAGTTTGAGGTAGTAGTTTTTTGCAACGAAATACATACATTTGTATCGAAATGAATGTCATTCAAAACCATGTATAGATAGTACTTACTTTTTGGGGCATTAGCTCATTTGGCTAGAGCGCTACGCTGGCAGCGTAGAGGCGATCGGTTCGAATCCGATATGCTCCACTATTAAAACCCTCATATAAGTTAACTACATGAGGGTTTTACTTTTGGATAGATTTCTAATTTAATTTTCGAGATTTTACAGTCTTTTAAAAATAATTTTCTTTACTAGCTAGGTTCTAAACAACAAAGACAAAAATATATAGCTACTATTTATGCCGATGCTAAGGATGCACATTATAAAACGAACCCGCAGGCCTATACAATTAAAACAAAAAAAGTATCAAGTAAATCTAAAATTACTATTCTATCTGCTTCTGGGGGTGGTTATGCTATTAGCATAAAAGAAATTAAATAAAGCGATTTATTATAATAATGCACTCAAAAAATAAAAATATAATAAATCCGATAGTTTTAATTGGATTACTATTTGTATTTACTATAAATTTAGCTTGCAAAAACCAAAATGACATGAGTCAGGTTGAAACTGATGATAGATTAACAATAGTTGAGCAAAATGATATTCAACGCATTGAGCCACCAAATTGGTGGATAGGCTTTAAAAACTTGTCGTTACAACTTTTGGTTCATCATCCTCAAATTTCTAAACGGACTCCTTATATTTCATATCAAGGTGTTTCAATTGAAAAAGTTCATCATGCAGATAGTCCAAATTATTTATTTATAGATTTAAGCATATCCAAAGGCACAAAAGCTGGAAGATTTAATATTGTTTTCAAAAAAGAAGGTGAAGATGATTTGACTCAAACCTATGAATTAAAATCTAGAATAAAACCAGCCGAAGATTATTTAGGTTTTAATAGTACTGACGCTATTTACCTTATAACTCCGGACAGATTCGCAAACGGAGACCCAGAAAATGACATTGTTGAAAATTTAAAAGAAAAAAAGATTGACAGAAATGATGGGTACGCTAGACATGGTGGCGATATTAAGGGCATCATCAATAATTTAGATTACATTCAAGATATGGGTTTTACTGCGCTTTGGCCCTGTCCTTTGTTAACGAACGATATGCCACAAGGATCGTATCATGGTTATGCGATTACGGATTATTACCAAATAGACCCGCGATTTGGAACCATGGAAGATTATTTAGAGATGTCTTCTAAATTATCTGAAAAAGGAATGAAATTAATTATGGATCAGGTAGCAAACCATTGTGGTGTAGAGCATTGGTGGATGAAAGATTTTCCTTTTAAAGATTGGATTAACCATCAAGAACATTATGAGAATAATAATGAAAACTGGGAAGGAGTTAAAGCCATAACTACAAATCATAGACGGACTACAAATCAAGATATTTATGCCTCAAAAATTGATAAAAAAAACATGAACGAAGGTTGGTTTGTTTCTGCAATGCCAGATTTAAATCAACGAAATCCGTTCATGGCAAATTACACTATTCAAAATAGTATTTGGTGGATAGAAACGGCTAATTTAGGAGGTATTCGTCAAGATACTTATCCCTATCCAGATAAAGATTTTATGAGTCGTTGGGCTGGTGAAATTATGAATGAATATCCAAATTTTAATATTGTGGGTGAAGAGTGGACGAGTAATCCATTATTAATCGCTTATTGGCAGAAAGACAATGCCAATAAAGATGGATACAACTCCAATTTAAAATCGCCTATGGATTTTGCAATGCAAGAAAAGATTGTAAAGGGTATAAATGATGAAGAAACTTGGGCAACTGGCTTTATTGAAATTTACAGGGCATTAGCAAATGATTTTATTTATGTTAGCCCGAGTGATATTATGGTATTTCCTGATAATCATGATATGAGTCGTATTTTTACACAACTTCATGGCAATGTGGTAAACACAAAAATGGCTTTGAGTTATATTTTAACGCTTCCAAGAATTCCACAAATATATTACGGAACAGAAATTTTAATGCATGATTTCGATAAACCTGGAGATCATGGACTAATACGAACAGATTTTCCCGGAGGTTGGGATGGTGATGAGGTCAATGCATTTACTGGAAAAGGTTTAAATGATGAGCAAAAAGACATGCAATCTTATCTAAAAAAGTTACTAAACTATAGAAAAACAAGTAGTGCTATTCATGAAGGGCAAACTATTCATTTTGCTCCAGAAAACGGAATTTACGTATTGTTTAGAACTGATAATAATGAAACAGTAGTTCATATTTTAAACAAAAATGAAAGCCCTGTTGAATTAAATTTAAAACGATTTGAAGAAATAGGTTTAAATGGAAAAACTTTAACCAATATTATTACAGACGCCTCTGTGGTTTGGCAAGATAAATTCTTATTGGAAGATAGAGGAAGTGTTATTTTGACTACTAAAAGTGACTAAAATTAAGCTTTCTGTTAAAAACAAAAGAACTTACAAAAATCACCATTTCTTAAATCTGAAATTAAAATGGCATTATAAAAATGAATTCTCCATTTAATGTTGTGCTAATTGACAAGAATTAAACCTTTTTTAAAAAGTTAAAAATAGTATACACTAACCATACAAAATTAAAATAAAGCTATATTTTACAGTATTTTAGTTAACTTAGTAGCTTAACATTTATTTTTTTAAGGTGAAAACTAAGTTTTGGATTGTATGTTTCGTGTATTACTTGTTTACTTCAACATTAAGTGCGCAAGAGTTTCCACCTATTGATGTTTACCCGCCAGATGTTTATGGTGCAGACAACCAAAATTGGTCAATTTCGCAGTCTAAAGACAAATATATTTATGTAGCAAACAATAAAGGGCTTCTGGAATTTAATGGTGAAGAATGGCAGCTTTATGATTCACCAAGCGGAAAAATGCGCTCGGTTAATGTAATTGATAGCTTAATATACACAGGTTCATACAGGGAATTTGGATATTGGAAAAAAAATAAATTTGGAATTTTAGATTACACATCTCTTTCAAATAATCTTGAGATTGAATTTTTAGAAGATGAAGAGTTTTGGAGCATTATTAAAATAGAAGAATTCATTCTTTTTCAATCGTTAAAGCGTATATATGTCTTCAATAAAACAGATAATTCTTATTCTGTTATAGATTCTAATACGCAAATTCATAAAATTTTTAAAGTAAATGAAAGTATATATTTTCAAAAGTTAAAAGATGGCATTTACAAAATTGAGAATGGTAGGTCTGAATTAGTTTCTAACCATGAAATAATAAGAAAAAACAAGTTAGTTAATATTTTTCCCTACAATGATGAGCTTTTAATTGAAACTGAGGATAATGGGTTTTATAGATTTGATGATGTTGGAATATCTGCGTGGAATGTTCCAGCAAATGAATTATTATCAGACCTCAGTGTTTACAGAAGTTTACAATTAAGAGATGATAGTTTTGTGATTGGAACAAGATCAAATGGTGTTATAAAAGTTAGTTATGATGGCACAATAGATTTTTCCATAGATTTTTCAAAGGGCTTAAGCAATAATTCAATCCATTATATTTTTGAAGACTCTGAGAACAATATATGGCTTGCTCTAGAGAATGGTATAAACTGTTTAAATACCAACTCACCTTTTCAAATTTATAATGATAAAAAAGGGAAATTAGGTACTATTTATGCTTCTGTTTTATTTGATGACTATTTATATTTAGGAACAAATCAAGGCCTATTCTGTAAACAACTAAATCAAGAAGATGAAACAGAATTCAAGTTTATTAAAGGCACAGGTGGCCCTGTTAGATCTTTACATGTGTTTGATGACACTGTGTTTTGTGGGCATGATATTGGCACACTTATTATAGAAAAAGATAAGTTAGCTAATAATATAGAAACATTAGGAACGTGGAGTATTATACCCATAAATAAAGAACAAACACAGTTATTACAAGGCCATTACAATGGACTAAGTGTTATTGAAAAAACAGATAATGAATGGAAAGTAAGAAACAAAATTAAAGGTTTTGATATTTCAAGTAAGTTTTTTGAAATACATGATAACAACCATGTTTTTGTTAGTCATGAATATAAAGGTGTTTTTAAAATAAAATTAAATAACGATTTTACCGAAGCGGTTGAGGTCGTTAAAGATTCTTCTATTGAAAAAGGTTTACACTCAAGTATAGTAAAATATAGAGACAATATATATTACAGTTACAACAAAGGAGTATTTAAATATGATCCATCAAATAATAGGTTTATAAAAGATACACTTTTAAGTAAGCTTTTGAAAAAAGAAGAGTATACTTCAGGAAAACTTATATCTGATGTAAGTAATAATATACTCTGGGGTGTCACAAAAAAAGATTTAAACTATTTAACTCCTGGAAAACTTAGTAATGTTCCAAAAATAAATAAAGTTCCTTTTTCTAAAGCATTACCAAGAGGTTTAACAGGTTATGAAAATATATCACATTTAAGAAATCAAGAATATTTAATTGGAACCTCCACGGGCTATATAGTCGTAGATTTAGACAAGGTTCAAGATAAATTATATAACATTGAAATAAACACAATTACTAATGGTAATTTAGATCATGATATTTTAAATTCAATAGATAAAACAGTTTCAGGTGAATTTAAAAATAAACAAAGCACTCTTCAATTTAATTATAGTGTTGCAGAGTTTGATAAATACTTAGATACTGAATATCAATATCAATTAGAAGGGATTTCATCTCAATGGACTAATTGGTCTTCAAGACCTTATGCTTTGTTTGAAAATTTGCCTCATGGAAACTATACTTTTAATGTTAGAGCAAGGGTAGGAAATATAATGTCTAAAAATACAGCTTCTTACAGTTTTTCTGTAGCTCGTCCTTGGTATTTTTCGAATACGATGATTATTTCTTATATTCTTATTGTGTTATTGTTTTCTCTGTTTATGCATAATATTTATAAGAGATATTACAAAAAGCAAAGAGAAAAATTAATGGAAAAAACTTTAAGGGAATTAGAACTTAAAGAGTTGGAAAATAAGCAACAACTTATGCGCTTTAATAATGAAAAATTAAGACAAGATATAGAAAACAAGAATAGAGAATTAGGTATTTCTACAATGAGCTTAATAAAAAAGAACGAGTTTTTAAATAGTATTAAAAAAGAATTGCAAAATAGTCCAGATAGTAAAAACCTGAAGAGTGTAATAAAAATAATTGATAGAAATCTTAACAATACTGATGACTGGCATCTTTTTGAAGAAGCCTTTAATAATGCAGATAAAGATTTTCTTAAAAAGATTAAAAGTGAGCACCCATCACTCACATCAAACGACCTTCGCTTATGTGCATATCTTAGATTGAATTTATCCTCTAAAGAAATAGCTCCACTACTTAACATATCTCCACGAAGTGTAGAGGTAAAACGCTACAGATTGCGAAAAAAGATGAATTTAAAGCATGAATCAAGCCTCTCAGATTATATTTTAGAGATGTAATTGCTATACAGCTGTATTTTTCACCTATACAAGACCACAACATTCTTACTTTTTCTGCCACCCTACAATTACGTAATCTTCATAAATACAGGGCTTTTTTGTGTTTTTGAGAAAAATAGTATGTTTTTTTTATCATGTATGTTTTTTGTTGAGGCTATAAATTATAATTCCTTAAAAGGTGTCATTATTTTTATAGAAACTAAAAAACTAAATATAACATGAAACAAACGTTCTTAAAAATTCTGACACTATTGTTTGTCGCTTACTCAAGCGCACAAAGTTTAGATGTTAGTGGAACCGTAAGTGACAACACAGGTTTTCCTATACCAGGAGTAAATGTGCTTGTTAAAGACACAAGTAAAGGAGCTGTTACAGATTTTGATGGTAATTTCACAATTACAAATATCGAAATTGGCTCTACACTTACTTTCAGCTACATTGGTTATGTAACAAAGGAATTTGTAGTAACCGATAATTCTAAATTAACCATCCAATTAGAGGAAGATCTTGCGCAATTAGACGAGGTTGTGGTAATTGGATATGGAACTCAAACAAAGAAGGAAATAACAGGAGCAGTTTCTGTTGTAGGTGCTGAAACAATTGAGGCTTTAAAGCCCACACGTATCGAGCAAGCTTTACAAGGTCAAGTTGCTGGGGTTAATATAACAAGCCAGTCTGGATCACCTGGTGGAGGTGCTACTATAAGTATAAGAGGTGTGTCTACAAATGGAGATAGCAGACCGCTTATTCTGGTAGATGGAAATGTTATTGAGGATTTAAGTGTATTAAACCCCAATGACATAGAGAGTATGAATATTCTAAAAGATGCCACTGCTGGTATTTATGGTGTGCGTGCTGCAAATGGTGTTATTTTAATCAAAACAAAGTCAGGGCGTAAAGAAATGCCCCTTACTTTAGAATATAATGCTTTTGGAGGTTTTCAAGAAACTACTAGAAGAATTCCTGTTTTGAATGCTGCTCAATATGGTTTAATTGTAAATGAGGCTTTTGCTGCTGCCGGAGATACTCCTCCATTTGGAGATTTATCTACTTTAGGAGTTGGCACCGATTGGCAAGATAAAGTTTTTGAAACAGCACCAATACAAAGCCATAGCATAATGATTAAGGGGGGAGGCGAAAAGTCTACCTATGCCTATAGCGGTTCTTTTTTAACACAAGATGGTATTGTTGGTGGAGATGATTCAAACTTTAATCGTTTTACCAATAACATAAATTACACTTTAGATTTTCTTGAGAACTTTAAGCTTACGTCTGGACTCACATTAATGCGAACTAACAGAAGAAACCTTCCAGAAAACTCTAACGCTTCAATTCTTTTTAATGCGCTTAACAATGCACCAACTTTAGATGTAAGAGACGAAAATGGAGATTTCACCAAATCAATAGGCTTAGGAGCTGAGGTTGTTAATCCATTAGCTCAAATGGCTGATGCTTCAGATAGAACGAGGGTTTTTAGACTTAGTGGTAATGCTGGATTATCTTATAATTTTCTTGATCATTTCACGGTACAATCTAATATTCAATTTAATTATTCAGAAGTTGATGTTAAAAGGTATAACCCCATAGTAGATTTTGGACCCGGGAAAGTTTTTAATGTTTTGGATGAAGCAAACCTATTTGAAGGACTAGACTATTTCAGAGATTACACTTTTGATGCATTTCTTAAATATGAGAATGAATTTAATGATGTTCACAAACTAAACGTACTTCTTGGTACATCTGTATTTAAAACCGCAGGAGAATTTACAGGGGTAAATGGTTTTGGTTTACCTAATAGTATAGAACTAGCTACATTAGAAAATGCCGAACGTCTTGTAAACATAAATCAAAACAGAGGAGGCATAAATGCAACTTTCGATTCTCGTTTACTTTCATATTTTGCCAGAGTGCAGTACGATTATAAAGGCAAATATTTACTATCAGCAGTAGTGCGTAGGGATGGATCTACAAAATTTGGTCCAGAAAACCAGTTCGGGTTTTTCCCATCAGGATCTGTTGGTTGGGTAGCATCAGATGAAGACTTTCTTAAAGAAAGTAATTTTTTCGATTTATTAAAATTTAGAGCATCATACGGAGTTTTAGGAAATGATAGGATTGGCGATTTTAGATTTGTTTCATTATTAAATGGAGAAGGAACCTATATCTTCAATGATCAGGAATTTATTGGTACTGCTACAGGAGGTATTGCAAACCCAGAAATTAGATGGGAAAAGCAAAAAACACTAGATATTGGTGTAGATATGAGATTTTTAAACAATACAGTTGATATTACTGCAGATTATTTTAAAAAAACAACCGAAGATTTATTAGTAATTCCTGAAGTTTCAGGTTTATTAGGAGTTGGTGGTGCTCCTGTTGTGAATGGAGGTGTTGTAGAAAATGAAGGTGTGGAATTTGCAATTGGCTACACAGATAATTTTAGTGATGATTTTAAATTTAGCGTAAGATACAACGTAACATACATTAGGAACGAAGTAATTTCTGTAAATACAGATACTGGTATTCTTGAGGGAGGTTCATTTGGAATTGGCCAACCACAACCATCTAGAATGGAAGCTGGTTTCCCCATAGGATATTTTAGCGGCCTTCAAACCGATGGTATTTATCAAAACCAAGCAGAAATAAATGGATCTGTGTTTGGTAATGTAATACCGCAACCAGGAGATATAAGATATATAGATCAAAATGGAGATGGTGTTATAGATACAGATGACAATGTAGAATTAGGAAGCCCAATTCCAGATGCTACTATGGGCCTAAATATTTCATTTGATTATAAGAATTTTGACTTTGCTGCTTATGCGTTTGCATCTGTAGGAAACGAAATTGTTAGAAATTATGAAAACACTAACCCTTTAACAAATAGCACTATTTATACTTTAAATAGATGGACTGGTGAGGGGTCAACTAATGTTTATCCTAGAGTTACAGGAGGAACGTCTCCAAATAACTTATTCTCAGATTATTTTGTAGAAGATGGGTCTTTTGTAAGATTACAAAATGTACAATTAGGATATTCGTTTTCTGATAAAGCACTAGAGAACTCAAAAATCAGCAAATTGCGTTTATACGTTGCAGGAACTAATTTGTTTACGTTAACAGAATATAAAGGTTTTGACCCTACAGCTTCAACTGGAGCTCCAATTGGAGGAGGGATAGATCAAGGATTTTATCCTACGGCCAAACAATTTTTGTTAGGTATTAACTTAAAATTTTAATTGTATTATGAAAGATATAAAAATAAAAAACATCCTCTCATTAGTTGCTTTTTTAGCTATGTTTTCTTGTGCAGATGATTTTATTATCGTTGCACCAGACGATGAAAATTCTGAGGATTTTTTCAACACAGAAGAAGATTACCAAAAAGCTTTAGTATCAGCTTATGATATGCTACAAGCTACAGCTAGAAACTATCAATTAGGAGAAATAGCTTCAGATAACACGCTGTGTGGCGGACAAAATGCACTGGATACTCCTGGTTATCAGGAAATTGATGACATGATTCATACACCCGTAAATGCCCAATTAAGAGAAATATGGACGTGGATGTACACAGGAGTCAATAGAACCAACTACATCATGGAATTTCAAGATAAATTGGATTTTCCAAGTAAAACAAGTGTTTTAGCTCAAACAAGATTTTTAAGAGCTTATTACTATTTCCAATTAGTTAAGTGGTTTGGAGATGTGCCTTTGGCAGTTGATGCGCGTATTCAATTTGGAGATCAGTTTAATATAGAAAGAACACCCAAAGCAGAAGTTTATACACAAATAGAACAAGACCTAATGTTTGCGGCTTCCAACCTACCCTACACACAACCTCAAACAGGAAGAATTACCAAAGGGGCAGCCGAAGCTTTATTAGGTAAAGTATATTTATATCAAGATAAATTTACCGAATCTGCTACAGTATTAGAAAGCTTAATTAACAATGGTCCTCATAGATTATTAAGCTCAACAGAGGCACCACTTATGTGGGAAAATGAAAATGAGAATAATATTGAATCAGTTTTTGAAATTCAGTACTCAGATATTGATGGTGGTTCTTATGACTGTTTTTATTGCCTAGAAGGAAACTTTGCAATTGGATTTAATGGAGTAAGAGGATATGTTGGGCCAGTTTTCGATTTTGGCTTTAGTTTTAACGTACCGGTGCAAGAAGTAGTAGATGCTTTCGAACCAGGAGATATTCGTTTAGAGTATTCAATTTTAGATATTGAACAATGGATTGCAGATAACCCAACGGCAACTTATGATGAAACAGCAGGCTTCGAGCAAACAGGGTATTTTAATAGAAAATACATTGCACGTCAAGGTGACTTAAATTTACCAGATGCGGCGCTTACTAATCCAAATAACACAAGAGCAATAAGGTATGCAGATGTGTTATTAATGGCAGCTGAAGCTTTAAACCGTGGAGGAATTAGTGATACTAGAGCACAAGATTATTTAAATGAAGTTAGAAATAGAGCGATGCTTGACGATGTAACTACTACTGGTCCTAACTTAACAAATGATATTTATAAAGAGCGTCGTGTAGAATTAGTAGGTGAAGGGCATCGTTTCTTTGATTTAGTAAGAACTGGAAGAGCTGCTACCGAGATAGATGGTTTTCAAACAGGTAAACATGAACTTTTTCCAATTCCTATCCAAGAAATACAATTGGCTGGTAACGTTTGGGAACAAAATCCAGGATACTAATAAAAAAATAAGATATGAAAACAATAAAATATATATTTAGTTTCATCGTCATAGCACTTTTTATGAGCTGTGAGGATGACAATAACGATTTAAGCTTTCTTGATAGTATAGTTGCACCTAGCGATGTTTTAGCTAATTTTCAAATAGCTCAAGATAACTCAGGGTTAGTAACTATAACGCCAAATGCTACAGGAGCAGCATCCTATAACATTAAATTAGGTGTTGATGAATTAGAACCAGTAAGTGTTAAGCAAGGAGAAAGTGTTGAAAACACTTATGACGAAGGTGTTTACACTATTGAATTAGAGGCTGTAGGACTAAGTGGATTAAAAACAGTGGCTACACAAGATTTAGTAGTTTCTTTTAGAGCACCAGAGAATTTAGAGGTTACAGCTGAAATAGATGGATCTAACCCGTTTATACTTAACGTGTCAGCAGTAGCAGATTTTGCTGCGTCATTTAATGTATTTTTTGATACATCTAATGTAGATGAAGAACCTACTATGTTGGCTTTAGGAGAAACAGTAAGTTTTGAATATCCTGGAGTTGGTGATTATACAATACGTGTAGTTGCATTAAGTGGGGGATTAGAAACGACTGAAATCACCCAAGTTGTTACCATTGAAAAACCAACAGAGTTGCCAATAGATTTTGAAATATTTGACGCTAGTGTTTTTAATGGTTTTGGAGGAGCTTCAAATGCTATCATAGACAATCCAGACACAAATGGAAATGAGTCTGCTAAAGTTGCTCAAATTATAAAAGACGCACCAGAAGGTTGGGCAGGTAATGTTATAGAATTATCAGCGCCATTGGATTTCTCTACTAAGAAATTAATAACAATGGATGTTTGGTCACCAAGACCAGACGGAAAATTACTTTTAAAGTTAGAAAATCAAACTGATGATACGGTTTTTATTGAAAAAGAAATTACTTTAAACGGGACAAGTTCTTGGGAAGAAGCTGCTTTTGATTTAAGTGATATATCTACAGATGTTGAATATCAAAAAATTGTTTTATTCTTTGATTTTGGAACAGTTGGCGACGGAAGCTCAGACTGGACTTTTTATGTTGATAATATAAAACAATCAACAGTTCCGGTTGAAGCTGGCGAGCCTCTTTTGTTTGACGATTTTGATGGGAATAGCAACATAACTACTTGGACCGGAGACGCAGCAGGTTTAGATACAGCTTTACCTAATCCATATGTAAATGCCGATAATTTCTCTGCAACGGTTTTAGAGTATACTGATACAGGAGGAACTTTTGCTAATATTCAGTTTGTGGCAGATTCTAATTTCGATTTATCAGCAGGAAATAGTGTATTTACTTTAAAAGTGTATGTACCTTCTTCTAGTGTTACAGGTTCAGAGACAAATCAAATATCATTAAAACTTCAGAACAGCAGTTTAGGTGGTAATGCATGGCAAACTCAAACTGAAATAGTTAAGACTATTGTTTTAGACCAATGGCAAGAAGTTAGTTTTGACTTTGTAAATGATAATTGGCAAAATTTAAACTTCAATGGTGTTGATCCAGATCCTGTTGATAGAACAGATTTAGACAAAGTTGTTTTGCAATTAAATGGTGAAAACAATAGTAGTGAAGTTACAGGTTATATTGATGATTTCTATTATGGAACTGCTCCAGCAGCTGAATTCCCTCCTTTTGCTAGAGATGGTTTTGAAGGAAGAGGAACAATAACAACTTGGTTGGGAGATGATTGCGGAATGGATAACGCTTTTGCTAATCCATTTATAGATGCAAATAATAATTCAGCAACAGTTTTACAATATGATGACACTGGAGGAACCTTCGCCAATGTTCAATTTACAATTACTCCTAACTTAGATATATCTTTAAAAAGTAAGTTTACATTAAAGGTTTATGTGCCATCATCAAGTGTAACAGGATCACAAAACAATCAAATTTCATTGAAATTACAGAACAGTAGTTTAGGTGGAAATGCATGGCAAACTCAAACAGAAATAGTAAAGACTATTGTTTTAGACCAATGGCAGGAGCTAACATTTGACTTTATAAATGATAACTGGCAGAATTTAAACTTCAATGGAGTTGATCCAGATCCTGTAGATAGAACAGATTTAGACAAAGTTGTTTTACAGTTAAATGGTGAAAACAATAATGATCTTGTTACTGCTTACATTGATGATTTTAACTACCATAATTAAAATTCTTAAAAAATGAAAAACATAAAATATAAAATAGCAATCTTTTTCTCTGCATTATTAGTCTTTAGTAGCTGTCAGGAAGATGATGTAGATGCAGGTAGCATAGTTGCACCCTCCAATATAGAAATATCTGTAACCTATGTAGATAATGGAACAGAAAGTCCAGCACCTGGTTTAGGCAGTGGAGAGGTAATTTTATCAGCAACAGCAGACAATGCCTTATCTTACCATTTTGTAATTCAAGGGCAAACAAAGCTTCAACAATCCGGTAGTGTATCAAATATTTTTACGACACTAGGTACAGTTACTTACCCAGTAACTGTTATTGCTTTTGGTGCAGGAGGTGCTTCTACAAGTAAAACTATTGATTTAGAAGTTCAGGCTTTATATGAGCCACCAGCAGATTTAATTGAAATGCTTACTTCCAATAGCTCTAGAACATTCAGAATTGATACAGATAAGCCTAACTACTTTGGTTTAGGTCCTGTAGGAACTACAAGGTTAGGTGAGTTTTTTCCAAATGGAGGAGACCCTAACAAAGATGGTGTAGGAATGAATGATGATAGATATATCTTTAATATTGATGGAACCTACACGCACATAACTAATGGAGATGTTTTTGGTAGAGAAGGTTTAATTAATGAAATTGGTGGTCCTGGAGATGGTACACCAGACGGAGCTGATATATTAAACTACTCTTATGCAGATTATTCAGGTTTTTGGACATTAACTGCACCAGGAGGAGTTGAAACATTAACATTGAGTGATTCGGCTTTTATTGGTTACTATATAGGAGGAGACCATTCCTATAGAATATTTGAAAGATCCGCTAATGGATTCTCTATATTATCTACGGATGGAAACAATGAATTCGACTGGAATTTCATTCTAGTTGCAGATTAGTTTTTATAATAAGTTTAGTTTGTTTAAGTTTAATTATAGTAGATTATTAAGATTTCAAGGATTAACAGTTTTAGTTAATCCTTGATTTTTTTTGTATAGTATCATTGTTGCTTATTTCATAACTCATTATTTTTTTCTTCAAACAACCTTTTTGTAAATCAATAAATGCAGGTAGTTTATAAATATGGAATAAAGATTTTTTTCTACTTACCTATATAATTTTTTTTAAGTATGGTGATTAATAGCTTTTTCACACTCTTACTTTATATACAACAAAATGCTTTTTTACCTATACAATACCAATACAACAACCGTTGTTAGCAAAATTATATTAACCATTAAGCACCTAATTTTAGCATTTTAACGGATTTTATTGCTGTTTTGTCATTAAACAGATTGTTTTTTTGATGTGTATGTTTTTTGTTGAGGTATTTTTTATCGACTTCGCAATTAATTAAGTTAATTTTAACATTATCGAATTTACTTGAATAGATTCAAACGTTAAATAATGAATGCCATGACAATTTGTTTTTAAGTATCAAAACCTAAAAACAAATTATCTAAATACTAACTCAATAACTAAATAGAACTATGAAAAACAATTTTCTAAGATTATTACTTTTCTTATTCACGATTAGTGCTTTTTCACAAGCTGATAAAGTATCTATTGTGAGCAACGATGAAGGCAAAAAGCTAGTTGTTAATGGAAAAGATTTCATGATTAATGGTATTAATTGGGATTACGTCCCTATTGGTACTGATGTAACAAACGCTAATTTTTACGAACAGTCTGACGACATAATTAAAGCAGGATTAGATAATGAAATGGGGCTTTTGCAGAATATGAATGTAAATGTTGTAAGACAATATGTTGGAGTGCCAGCTAAATGGGTAACGTATATCTACGAAAAGTATGGTATTTATACACTTTTAAATCACCAATTTGGGCGTTATGGTTTAACTATAGATGGCGTATGGACTCCAGTTACTGATTATTCAGACAAAAAAACACAAGATTTATTAGTGTCTGAAATGATTCAATTGGTTGAAGACTATAAAGATGTTCCAGGTATATTAATGTACATGATGGGTAACGAAAACAATTATGGGTTATTCTGGCAAGGAGCAGAAACTGAAGATTTTCCTGAAGGCGAAGAACAAAAAAGAGCTGTTGGGGAAAACAGAGGTAGGCCAATGTATAAACTCATGAATGACGTTGCAAAAAAGATAAAAGCAATGGACTCAAATCACCCGGTTGCAATTTGTAATGGTGATGTATTGTTTATTGACATTATTGCAGAAGAATGTAAAGATGTCGATGTTTATGGAGCCAATACCTACAGAGGAGAATCTTTTGGAGATTTTTTCCAAGTTGTTAACGACCAACTAGACATGGCGCTCATGTTTACAGAGTTTGGCGCCGATGCATTCAATGCTCTTTCTGGTGAAGAAGACCAATATTGGCAAGCCTATTACAATTTACTTAACTGGAAAGAAATTTATGAAAATGCTGCTGGTTTAGGAAAAGTTGGAAACTCTATTGGAGGTTTTACTTTTCAGTTTAGTGATGGCTGGTGGAAATTAGGTTTTGATGATCGTGAAAATGCAGATACTCATGAAACAGGAGCTTCATGGAGTAATGGAGGATATTACCACGACACCAAAAATGGCTCAAATAATATGAACGAAGAGTGGTTTGGTATTTGTGCAAAGGGGCCAACCAATGAAAGAGGGTTATATGACTTATATCCTCGTGCTTCTTATTACGCATTAAAAGATGCTCACGCTTTGGATATATTCAATGAGGAAATGACGCTTGAATTTATTAACAACTATTTCAATAGTATTAATATTAGAGATGCTGTCTTAAGAGCTAGAGGAGATAAAGCGGCATTTGAAAGTGTAAGTGGAGGTGGAAATACAATTAGCATTAGTAATTTGAGAGCCGAATTCACAACATTTAATACAGGGGGAGAATTAATCACAACGCCAAGTACAGCAGATCCAAATAATGCAACATTTCCAAATGAATTGGGCTTCGATCACATGCAATCTTATTACATAGGTGTTCAAGGACAACCTACATCACAAATGAAGGCAAATGTAAACTTCAATATAATAGGTAATGTCGCTTCAAATCCTATAAATGAAATTTTTTACGAAAATCGTGGGCGCCCTGTTTCTGTTAGAGGTGAAGACGGCGATGTTATTACTATACCAGATGTAAACCGTGTTCAGGTTTATAATGCAGAATATGAATGGAATACTGAATATGCCGATGTTAGAGGTTTTTATAGAACAGGACATTATCATTGGGGTTACGAAGGTGATTTCTTCGGTCTATACCCAGAAGCAAATTATGGTCCAAATCTAGATATCTATCAAGGAGAAATACTAGGTATGGAAGTTGAAGGGCATAAAACCTTCAAAGGATTAACAGCAGCATTTGGTCCACAACTTTGGTGGGGAGCAAACCCAGCAATTTTATTAAAATATAGTACCCATATAGGAAAATGGGGTGTTACTGGAGTTTTTCATGAAGACGTAGATAATGCAGGTGCTGCAGTAACGTCAATTGCAATACCAGTTCCAAAAACAAGAAGAGCTACAATAAGTTTAGAAAAAGAGCTTGGAAGTTTTGAAGTTCAGCTAGGTGGTATGTGGGGAGGACAACCTCTAAATGGAAGAGAGTTTCAATATGTAGAAGGTGGCCCAGGAAATTATACTGTTTTTGATGATGTAATAGGTACAGAAGATAATTGGGCAGCTAAAGCAAAAATTACATATCAAAAAGGTAAATTTAATTGGTATGCCTTAGGAGCTACAGCAGGTTTAGTTGCTAATGGAGGATTTGATCAGACTTTAACATTTACCGGTTGGAAATTAAAAGACAATGGTAGTGGTAACCAGAATAGTTTTTTAACTGGATTTACCTATACTATAGGAGATTTTCAAATTGCACCAAACTTTTTATGGCAAGAACCATTGGTTGACGCAATTCCTAATGATGCACCTGCACCAGCTAGATTAAGAAATATACAAGACGATCCGTTTGCTGTAAGAGCAAATAGAAAAACAACTGCAGGTGAAATATTACTTACTTATGATCCAACTCCTGGATCTTGGTTTTATGCTTGGGATAACGACCGTAGTGAAAAGTCAAAATTTGCTTTTAATCTTGGTTTTGTTTATCGCCGATTACCAACAACTATGGATGCCTCAATAGGTTTTTTCGAAAACTCTCGTGTTGGTGCACCATTTGCTAATTCGGCACCAGCTGAAGATTTATGGGAAGCACATTCTCGTGTTGTTTCAAAAATAAGTCCAGATTTAGCATTAATTGGTAATTTTTATGTTGGTAATGGTCAAGCTAATGGAAGTGACGATAGAGTTATAAATAGATTAGGAGGAGATGTTCGTATGATTATAAATAAATGGAAAATTGAACATTCATTCAAGTTTAATGACTGGGGTCCTTACGATTATCATCGAGATTTCAACTTAACTTATCCGGCGCAATTCATGTTAGATATTTCAACAAGTTTAGGTAAACCAGATTGGTTTATTCTACCAGATACTAAAATTGGAATACGAGGTACTTGGCGCTCACTTAATGAATTTTCTCCGCGTTACTCGCCTAACGCAACGATTCCAAATACATTTCCACCTGGGCCTAGGTTAAGTCCAGTAGGATTCGATGATGGTCAAGAATGGGAAATTAGAACGTACGTACACATCAATATTGGGAAATAAAAAGTTAGAAAAATGAAAAATATTAAAAATATTCAAAAAAATATATCACTCTATTTGATCTTAATACTTTTGCTTTCAATTAGTTGTGAAAGAGATTTGTCAAATGAAGCAGAACTTGCCACTTTTGGAAAGCAAGGAGAAATATTTACAGATTCACCGATTGGTTTAGGTACTGATTTTTACTTTCCTTTTTTAGGATCTAAAGCCACAGCTTGGACAGTGGATGAAGACGAAGGTTATGAAAGTGCAGCATCTATGCGTTTTGATGTGCCTAATGCTAATGACCCAGATGGTAATTTTGCTGGAGCCATTTTTAGAGTAGACGGAGCTGGTAGAAATCTTACAGAATTTGATGCGCTTACGTTTTGGGCTAGGGCTTCTCAAGGAGTTACTATTGGCGAAATAGGATTTGGACAAGATTTTTTCGAGAATAAGTACCAAGTAACTAGAACTAACATAACTCTTGGAACGACTTGGACTAAATATATAATTCCTATTCCTGACCCTTCTAAATTAACAGAAGAACGTGGACTTTTATGGTATTCGGCAGGTTCGCAAGATACAGGAGGTTTTGCTTACACGTTTTGGTTAGACGAAGTAAAATTCGAAAAATTAGGAACAATAGCACAATCTAGACCGGCTATTTTAAACGGTGAAGATATCGAGCAAAGCGGTTTTCTAGGTATTCCTATTCAATTAACGGGTCTTACTCAAACATTTAGCGCCCCTTTTGGTGGGAATGTTACAGTTTTAACAACACCATCTTATTATGATTTTCAATCCTCTGATACTAGTGTAGCTACTGTAAATGAATTAGGAGTTGTGTCTGTTTCAAATGTAGGGAGAACTACTATTTCTGCTGGCATAAGTAATGTTGAAGCTTCAGGATCACTTACTATTGATGTTGCTGGAGGGTTCGATTTTGCACCAACACCTCCTGCTCGAGATATAAGTAACGTAATCTCTGTTTTTAGCGATGCGTATAATGATGTTCCTGTAGATTACTATAATGGATTCTTTGCACCATTTCAAACTACCCAAGGAGGGTCACCACCTTTAGATGTGGCTGGAGATGGTATTATTAACTATACAGATTTAAACTTTGTAGCTATTGGAACTTTTTTAGATGTTCCTCCTGTTAATGTTACAAATATGACACATCTTCACATAGATATAAAACCAAATGAAGCCATAGATTCTGGAGATTTTATTAATATTCAATTACTTAATGCTGTAGGTACAGCTAGTGAAGCTTCAGGAACTATTTCTTTCGATTCAAGTAATTTCGTTCAGGATGAATGGACAAGTTTAGATATCCCAATTGCAGATTTTGCACTTGGAGATGTGTCTCAAATGGGATTAATTTTCTTCATTACAGATGCAACCATTTCAGATATTTTCGTTGACAATGTATACTATTACAGGCAATAAAATTTTAAAAGAAAATGATGAAGAACAATTTAAAAAATAAGACTAAAATGAGAGTAACAAAATATTTATTGTTTCCTACTTTATTGGTAATTACTATGCTAATGATTAATAGTTGCGAAACCGACGAAACACAAACCGTTACAACGCTTACAAATCTTGTAATGGCTGATGAATTTGATACAGAAGGAGCACCAGATTCTTCTTTATGGACTTATGATATTGGTAGAGGCCCCAATGGAGATGGTTGGGGAAACCAAGAATTACAATTTTATACTGATAATTCAGAAAATGTAAGAATTGAAAATGGGTTTTTATTAATTACAGCTAAAGAAGAAACCATAGATGGTGCTTTGTATACATCTGCAAGATTAAAAACACAAGGTATATTCGAACAACAGTATGGTCGTTTTGAAGCGCGAATAAGGATGCCATACGGTAAAGGTTTGTGGCCTGCATTTTGGCTTTTAGGCAACGACTGTGATGTAAATGAATGGCCATTATGTGGTGAAATTGATATTATGGAATATTTAGGTGATCGGCCAACAACTATTTTTGGTAGTGTTCATGGACCAGGTTATTCTGCTGGTCAATCAGAAGGTAAGCCATATAGTTTAACAAATGGTAGGTTCGATACTGGGTTTCATGTTTTTGGTATAGAATGGGGTCCAAACTACATTAATTACTACGTAGATGGAGACTTATACAATCAAATTACCCCTGATGATGTTGAAGGAGAATGGGTTTTTGATCATCCTTTTTATATTATTATAAATATGGCTGTAGGTGGTCTTCTTCCAGGATCTCCAGATGAAGACACCGAGTTTCCACAAACTATGGTTGTAGACTATGTGCGTGTATATCAATAAAAGCAAAAATTAACTAAGAAGAAATTATGAAAAAATTCATTAAAATAAATAAAATAATATGGTTGTTTATTATAACACCCTTATTTTTTACGTGTGAAGATGACGACGATGCTGCTACAGAAAAAGCCGTAGCAGGTTTTGTACATACTATAAACCAAGATAATGGAATGGTTACTTTTTTAAACCTTTCAGAAAATGCTAATAGTTATAGTTGGGATTTTGGAGATGGAACGTCTTCCACTTTAATAAACCCAGTAAAAACATACGAAAATGGAACTTACACTATTGTACTAGAATCTAGTAATGCTTCTGGATCATCAGATACATTTCAGGATGAAATCACTATTTTAATTCCAGAAATAATTTCTGTTCCTATTACTTTTGATGGTGAAAATACAAATTATGATGCCGCGACATTTGGTGGTACATCGTTTGCTATTGTTGAGAATCCAGATCCTTCTGGATCAAACACCGACGTTAATAATGTTGGGGCAATAACCAATAATGGAGCAGCCTTTGAAGGTATAGCTTTTGAACTTGGAGCACCAATTGATTTATCATCAGAGAAAACTATTAAAATGGATTTCTGGTCAGATCAGGCACTAAACATTCTGTTAAAACTCGAGATTTCTGAAAGTGAATTTACTGAAGTTACAGTAAGTCATGGTGGAACAGGCTGGGAAGAATTGTCATTTAATTTTTTAGTTTCTGGTACATATCCAAAACTCGTAATTTTTGTTGACGGTCCAGGTACAGCAACAGGAACATTTTACTTTGACAATGTAGTTCAAGAAGAAACGCCTATACCACCGTGTGTGGATGAAACTGCTCAATCTTTAAGTGCGGCAGACTTTAATTTAACCTTTTTAGCTGAAGATTCGACATCTTCAATTTTAGATGACGGCTCCGTTTTAACAAGAATATCAAATCCTGATACTGATAATGATGTTAATGAGTCCTGTTTTGTGGGACAAGTTGTTAGAGATCCAGATTCACAATTTGCTAACAATCAAATAGAGTTTAATACTAAGCTTGATTTTAATGCGAACGCAGGGTTTAAATTAAAAGTATGGTCTTCAACAATAGGTACAAATGTTTTGCTAAAAATAGAAGATAAAGCGCTGGGTAATGCAGGACCATTTGCAGAAGTAGCAGCTGTAACCACAGTTGAAAATGCATGGGAAGAGTTAACTTTTGATTTTGATAGTGCAGAAAGCGACAAATTTGATAGAATTGTATTGTTCTTCGAGTTAGCACAGAATGTATCTGGAACCTATTTTATCGACGACTTTATGCTTTATGAGCGTGTTGGTGAACCATGTACTCCAGATGCTACACAATCACTAAGTTCTGCAAACTTTAATCTAACTTTTCAAGCAGATCCAAGTGCAAGTATTACTCCAGACGGTGGTGTTTTAACTGTTATAGATAACCCGGATTTTGATAATGATGTAAATAAATCATGTAAAGTAGGAGAGATAGTAAGAGATGCTAGTTTGGCATTTGCAAATACTCAAATTGAATTAGATACCAAATTGGACTTTAATAGTAATTCTGGATTTAAATTAAAAGTATGGTCTCCAACAGCGAATACTAATGTTGTAGTTAAGCTTGAAGATAAGGCACTTGGCAATTCTGGTCCATCTGTAGAAGTACCAGTAACTACCGGAGCAGCAAGTACTTGGCAAGAATTAACGTTTGACTTTGCACCAGAAGACAGTGATAAGTTTGATAGGATAGTTTTATTTTTTGAATTAGGTCAAAATGTTGCTGAAACTTACTTTATAGATGACTTTGCAATTTATGGCAGTGGATCTGGTGGTGGCGGAGGTTCTACTGGGTGTTCAGGTGATGCAGTTGCTGCAACTACTTTACCAGTAACTTTTGAAAGCTGTGAATCGTTTATTTCTGGATTTTCTAGTATTGGAGATGGTGGTGTAACTCCTAGTTTAGCCATGAACCCATCTGCATCAGGAATTAATGTTTCAGATAACGTTCTAAGAGTTGTAAGATCAAGTGGTATTAACCGTTGGGGAGGTGTTCAAAATTCTTTTCCTGCTGGAACAATAGATATCACTACAAAGGTATTTAAGATAAAAGTATATTCAAATTTAAATGATGTGACTTACAGATTTGAATTAGCACTTGACCCTCAAACCAATCCTGTAACCGGTAATCCTGCTCCTGTTTTCAGACAGGTTTCTGGAGGTGCGAATACATGGACAGAGATAGAGTTTACATTTATAAATTTACCTGCATCACCTTCAACTTATAACCAATTAGTTATAAAGCCAGATAACCCTGAAGGTTCAGATAATCAAACAACATCAGAAGAACAAATATTTTATTTTGACGATTTACGTCTAGAATAAAAATTTACGATTAGTAACATTCAAAAAGGCTAGCGCAGAGCTATTCAACTAGCTAGCCTTTTTTTCTAAAGCAAAATGAGTACAACATTTCTTAAAGACCGACCTAAAGTTTCAAACCAAATGAATACTGTAAAAGGAGAATTAGTAAATTTTGAAAACGAATCTTTCTACAAGATTTCGAATAGTGATAAAATGCGTCCATTTTTTATGAGCATTGTTAGTGATTCAAATCACTGGATGTTTATATCAAGTAATGGAGGTTTAACTGCAGGACGAAAAAATGCAGAATCCTCTTTGTTTCCCTATTATACAGATGATAAGATAACAGAGTCTGCCGATGTTACTGGAAGTAAAACCATATTTCAAGTTCATAGAAATGGCGAAGTCCTAATTTGGGAGCCTTTTTCTATTCGTCAAATGGGAGTTTATAATATTTCAAGAAATTTATACAAAAACAGCTATGGTAATAAAGTTATTTTTGAAGAAGTAAATAATGATTTAGGATTAACTTTTAGGTATCAATGGAATTCAAGTAATCAGTTTGGTTTCGTAAAAAAATCTACTATTATTAACAATTCTGATGCTAAAATCGGTCTTACTTTTGTAGATGGTCTTCAAAATATTTTACCAGCCGGTGTGACTTCAGATTTGCAAAATAGCAGAAGTAACTTAGTTGATGCATACAAGAAAAGTGAGTTACTTGCTGGAACAAGCGTAGGTATTTATGCTTTAAGTGCATTTATTGTTGACAAGGCTGAACCTAGTGAGGCTTTAAAATCTAACATAGTTTGGTCTGCAGGAATAGACAACCCTTTGTATTTATTATCATCACAACAATTGGATGATTTTAGAAGTAAAAATGCATTGAAGCAAGAGGTTGATGTTAAGGCTGAAAAAGGAGCCTATTTTATTTCTTCAGATTTAAGTTTAGAGCCAAATCAAATTGAAAATTGGATGTTTGCTGCCAATGTAAATCAATCTATTACTGGAGTTATTGAAGTTGCTGAGGTTATAAAAAATGAAAAAAATATAGTTGGTCTTGTAAATAAGAATATTGAAAAAGGCACTAAAAGATTAATTAAACTAACGGCCTCATCAGATGGATTACAACTTACTAATGACAATTTAATAAATACAAGGCATTTTTCTAACACCCTTTTCAATATCATGAGAGGTGGTATTTTTGATGATGGTTACAATATAGAAAAAGATGATTTTTTAAAATACCTATCAAAAGCTAATAAAGAGTTTTTCAGTAAAAAGGAAAGTCAGTTACAAAGCTTACCAGAATTGTTTTCTCTTAACTATTTAAAAAATCTTGCAGAACAAGATGTTGATGATGTTTTTAAACGCCTTTGTTTTGAGTATTTACCTTTAAAATTTAGTAGAAGGCATGGAGATCCAAGTAGACCTTGGAACAAGTTTTCAATTAATACCAGAAGTGAAATAGATGGGTCTAAAATTTTGGATTACGAAGGAAATTGGCGTGATATTTTCCAAAACTGGGAAGCTTTAGCAATTTCTTATCCAGAGTTTATAGAAAGTATGATTCATAAATTCTTAAACGCAACAACATTTGATGGTTATAACCCTTACAGAGTTACCAAAGATGGTTTCGATTGGGAAACTATAGAGGAAGACGATCCATGGTCATATATTGGATATTGGGGAGACCACCAAATTATATATCTCTTAAAGTTTTTAGAGTTTATTGAAGACCATTATCCATCTAAATTAGAAAAAAGATTTAACGAAAATATATTTGTTTATGCTAATGTTCCTTATAAAATAAAGAGTTACGAGGATACCTTAGTAAATCCAAAAGACACTATAGATTTCGATCATGATTTAGATCACAAAATAAGTGAGACTAAAGAAAAATTAGGAGCCGATGGCGCTTTATTAAGAGATAAAAATGATGCTATTTATAAAGTTAATTTAATCGAAAAATTATTAGCAACGGTACTAGCAAAAGTATCAAACTTTATCCCTGAAGCAGGTATTTGGTTAAATACACAACGCCCAGAATGGAATGATGCAAATAATGCTTTAGTAGGTAACGGCGTATCCATGGTAACATTATGCTACTTAAATCGCTTTTTAAATTTCTTTGAAAAAGTAGTTGCCAAATCTGAGACAGAAACAGTTCAAATTTCTGAAGAACTAACTGTGTTTTTTAATGAAGTAATTACAACACTTAAAAATAATGAGCACATTCTATCAGACAAAGTATCTGATAAAGACCGAAAAACAGTATTAGACGGACTAGGATTAGCGGGAAGCAAATACAGAATAACTATTTATGAAAACGGGTTTACAAGTGATAAATCTGAGGTTAATAAATCTATGCTTTTAGATTTTATAAAAACTACAAAAGCATATTTACAACATACCATTGAAGCAAATAAGCGTAAAGATAATATGTATCATGCTTACAATTTAATGACTGTTGAAAACGATGAAGAAGTTTCTGTTTCTTACTTATCTGAAATGCTTGAGGGGCAAGTAGCGGCCTTAAGTTCAGGGTATTTATCGCCTCAAGAAGCATTGTCATTACTTGACGGACTTAAAGAAAGTGCTTTATTTAGAGATGATCAGTACAGCTATATTCTTTATCCAGATAAAGAGTTACCAAGATTTGACAAAAAGAATAATATTCCTTCTGAAAAGGTTGAAAAATCAGAATTATTAAAGCAATTAGTAAAAGAAGGAAACGTTCAAATTATTGAAAAAGATGTTTTAGGAAATTATCATTTTAATGGTAGTTTTAACAATGCAGATAGTTTAAAAGAAGCCTTAAATAGCTTACCGGAAAATAATTACAAAGCATTAGTAGAAAATGACACTCAATACTTATTGGATGTTTTTGAAAGTATTTTTGATCATAAATCTTTTACAGGTCGTTCAGGAACATTCTTCGGGTATGAAGGTTTAGGATCTATTTATTGGCACATGGTGTCTAAATTGTTACTAGCGGTTCAAGAAAACTGTTTATTAGCAATAAATAGCAACGAAAGTGAAGTCGTTATTGGTAAACTTTTAGAGCATTATTACGAAATAAATGCAGGTATAGGTGTGCATAAATCTCCAGAATTATATGGAGCTTTCCCAACAGACCCTTATTCGCATACTCCTGCTACCAAAGGAGCACAACAACCAGGTATGACGGGTCAAGTTAAAGAAGATGCCATAAGTAGGTTTGGTGAATTAGGAGTTTATGTAAAAGAGGGAGCCATAGTTTTTAACCCACGTTTATTAAAATCTGACGAATTTTTAAGTACACCAAGTACGTTTAAATTTATAAATAGTAATACTGAAGAACAAGAAATTAAATTGGAGGAAAATTCATTGGCTTACACGTATTGCCAAGTTCCAGTTGTTTATAAAATATCAGATAAAGATAGTTTAGAGGTTGTTTTTAATGATGGAAAACAAACTCAATCTGAGAGTTTAGAAATAGACAAGGAAACATCAAAAACAATTTTTGAGAGAAACGGAGAAGTAGCCCAAATTAATGTCTTATTAAAAAGATAGATTGTTTAAAAAAAGATTAAAATTTGAATAAGGTAAAAGATATAACAGCAGCAGAAATATTAGGAAATCCAGATTATTTGGCGATTTCTTATGGAGGATACAGGCAAAAGTCTAGAGATATTCAGCCTACAATACCAGAATTAAAGGAGGACATGAAAATTTTAGCCGCCATGGGAGTTAAAATTTTAAGAACCTATAATGTACAACTCCAGCAAGCGCCAAATATATTAAAGGCTATAAGTGAGTTAAAAAAGGAAGATCCTAATTTTGAAATGTACGTTATGCTAGGCGCCTGGATTGATTGCCATAATGCATGGACAGGTTTAGAACCAAACCATGAAGTAGAAAGCAAATACAATGAGGCTGAGATTGAAAGAGCAGTTGTTCTAGCAAAAAAACATCCAGATATTGTAAAAATAATTGCAGTTGGTAATGAAGCTATGGTACGCTGGGCAACCAGTTATTTTGTACGTCCAAATGTCATCTTAAAATGGGTAAACCACTTACAAGAATTAAAAACATCTGGAGAGCTTTCAAAAGATTTATGGATTACTAGTTCTGATGATTTCTCTTCTTGGGGAGGAGATCGTAACTACCATAATGAAGATTTAAATAACTTGATTAGGGCTGTAGATTATATTTCAATGCATACCTACCCTATGCATAACTCGCATTATAATCCAGCTTTTTGGATGGTTCCGGAAGAAGAAGCAAATCTTTCTGATTTAGAAAAAATTGAAACCGCAATGCAACGTGCGTTATTATTTTGTCAAAATCAATTTGATAGTGTGGCCAATTACATGAGAAGCTTGGGTATAAACAAACCAGTTCATATTGGCGAAACAGGATGGGCAACTATATCAAATGAGCATTATGGTGCTGATGGCTCTAAAGCTGCAGATGAATATAAATCTGGAAGATACTACCAACTTGTTAGAGAGTGGACGAATAAAGAAAGAATCTCCTGTTTCTATTTTGAAGCGTTTGATGAGCAATGGAAAGATGCAGCTAATGCATTGGGATCTGAAAATCATTTCGGATTAATCAACCTCAAAGGAGAAGCAAAATATGCACTTTGGGATTTAGTTGATAAAGGTGCTTTTAAAGGTTTAACAAGAGATGGGAACTCAATATCTAAAACCTACAATGGTAAAGAACAAGAGTTGCTATCAGAGGTTCATGTACCACCTGAGAAAATAGGAATTTTATAAAGTATTAGTTATGAGAAATTATTTATCAGTCATAAGAAATGCTACACTACTTTTATTAATCGTTTGTGTTTGTTCTTGTGGAAAAGTTAAAAAGGAAAATGTGAAAGAAGTTTCAGCTCAAGATATTTTAGGTAATCCAGATTATTTAGCAATGTCTTACGGTGGTTACAGATATGCAGACCATAATATTGAACCAACTTTAGAAGAGCTTAGAGAGGATATGAAAATTTTATCGGCAATGGGCGTAAAAATTATACGCACCTATAAATTGCTTAAACCTCAAGCAGCTAACTTGGTAAAAGTCATCAGCGATATAAAAAAAGAGGATCCTGATTTTGAAATGTATGTGATGTTAGGTGCATGGGTTGATTGCAAAAATTCGTTTGGTTCTGGTGACGGAGAACCAGATCACAACGTAGAGAACGAAGAAAATCCTGCTGAGATAGATAGAGCTGTTGCATTAGCAAACAAGTATCCAGATATTATAAAAGTAATTGCTGTTGGTAATGAAGCTATGGTTAAATGGGCAGCAAGCTATTATGTAGAACCTTGGATAATTTTAAAATGGGTAAACCATTTACAAGATTTAAAGAAAGAAGGGAAATTACCCAAAGATTTATGGGTAACAAGCTCAGATAATTTCGCCTCTTGGGGAGGTGGTGGAGAAGAATACCACGTTGAAGATTTAAACAACTTAATTAAAGCAGTCGATTTTCTTTCTGTACATACCTACCCTATGCATGACACACATTATCAGCCAGAATTTTGGTTAGATCAAAAAGGGTTTGAAGGAAAAACAGACATGGAAAAAATTGAAATTTCTATGGTGAGAGCAAAAGAATATGCTATAATGCAATCTGGAAATGTAAAAAAATATATGGAAAGCCTTGGCGTAAATAAACCAATTCATATTGGTGAAACTGGTTGGGCAAGTTTTTCTTCTGGGCATTATGGTACTTCGGGATCAAAAGCATGCGATGAGTATAAGGAAGCACTCTATTACAAACACATGAGAGATTGGACTAATGAAGCAGGCATGTCATGTTTTTATTTTGAAGGATTTGATGAACCATGGAAAGGTGGTGATAATTCTGGAAATTCAGAAAAACATTTTGGATTATTAACTGTTGATGGAAAAGCAAAATATGCACTCTGGGAAGAAGTAGATAAAGGAACCTTTGATGGGTTAACAAGAAACGGCAATCCAATTACTAAAACATATGAAGGTAATAAAGAAGCAATGATGGAGGATGTTGAGGTACCTCCCACTTCAGAAGAGTGGCATGCGAGTCAACAGTAGAAAAATCGATGCACATGAAAACATTAAAAAACATAATATTTTTAATAGCAACCTTAATCATGATAAGTTGTAATAATGTAGATAAAACATTAGTAGTTGATGTTTTTGAAACTTCAGCTGCAGGAAATAAGCTTACTAAAATTACTGAATTTCAAAATTCAGGAGAGAAAGTATCAATCAAGCTAAATCCTGAACAAACATTCCAAACCATAACTGGTTTTGGTGGTGCATTTACAGAATCATCTGCTTTCTTGCTAAATAAGATGAGTAAAGAAAATCGAAAAAAGATTATTGATGCTTATTTCAGTAAAGAAGGTGCGCACTACTCTTTAACTAGATCGCACATGAATTCATGTGACTTCTCGTTAAGTAATTACTCTTACACACCAGTTGAGGGCGATAAAGAATTAGAACATTTTACAATTGAGGAAGATAAAGACGATTTGATTCCGTTTATAAAAGATGCTATGGCAGCCTCTACAGATGGGTTTAAAATTTTTGGATCACCATGGACCGCAGCACCTTGGATGAAAGATAATAACAATTGGGTAGGAGGTAAACTATTACCTGAATATTATGATACTTGGGCTTTGTTTTTCTCAAAATATGTAGATGCCTATAAAGCAGAAGGAATTGACATTTGGGGTTTTACCGTGGAAAACGAGCCTTTAGGTAATGGCAATAACTGGGAAAGCATGCACTATACGCCAGATGAAATGACCAACTTTGTTATGAATCATTTGGGACCAAAACTTGAAGCTGATGGCAAAGGTGATTTAAAGATTTTAGGTTACGACCAAAATAGAGAGCACTTAAAAGAATGGGTAGATTCTCAATACAAAAATGAAGAAACATCTAAATATTTTGATGGAACCGCCATTCATTGGTATGCAAGTACGTTTGAGGTATTTCCAGAAGAGCTACAATATGCACATAACAAATCACCAAACAAACTATTAATACAATCTGAAGCATGTGTAGATGCTGAAGTACCAGTCTGGAAAGATGATGCTTGGTATTGGAAAAAAGAAGCTACAGATTGGGGCTTTGAATGGGCACCAGAAAAAGATAGACATTTACACCCTAAGTATTCGCCAGTTAACCGTTACGCAAGAGATATTATTGGATGTTTGAACAATTGGGTAGACGGATGGGTAGATTGGAATATGGTATTAGACACTAAAGGAGGGCCAAACTGGTTCAAAAACTGGTGTATTGCACCGGTAATAGTTGATCCAGATAATGATGAAGTATATTTCACTCCATTGTATCAAACCATGGCTCATTTTAGCAAATATATCAGACCAGACGCTAAAGTTATTGGGTTAGATAACTCTGATGAAAAGTTAATGGCAACTGCGGCACAGAACCCTGATGGTTCTATTGCTATTGTTCTCTTTAATGAATTTGAAAACCCAAAAACTATAAGCCTATCGTTAAACGAAAAGAATATAGAATTTTCAATAGATGCGCAAGCTATTCAAACTATTGTAATTCCTAAATTATAAACCAACTAACCGACTAACTAAAAAATTAAGATTATGCCAAATGTAAAAACAGCCCCAACAAATAGAGTTCCACTTGGTCAAAAAGCAGCTTTTGGAGCTGGCCATTTGGTTCTAAATTTACTTCCTGGAGCATTAGGAGTATTCATGTTTTTCTTACTAACAGCCTTTGGGATGGATCCCGTTCAAGCAGGCTTATTAGGAGGCTTACCTCGTTTCTTTGATGCTATTACAGATCCAGTTATGGGCTTTATATCAGATAATACAAGCTCAAAATACGGGCGTAGGAGGCCTTATATTTTTATAGGTGCTATCCTAAGTGCGGTATTTTTTGTGCTTTTGTGGCAGATGGACGAAAACAACTCATCTACATTCAATTTTTGGTATTTCTTAATCATGTCTATGGTATTCTTAATTGGTAATACCATGTTTGCTACACCACTGGTAGGACTTGGTTTTGAAATGACTACAGATTATAATGAGCGTACTAGATTAATGGCCTTTTCCCAAACGGTGGGTCTATTGGCTTGGGTAATAGTGCCTTGGTTTTGGCCTCTAATACCAAATGCCGATTTTTTTAGTAGTCAGGCAGAAGGAGTAAGACAAATGGCTATATACGTTGGTATTGGCTGTTTATTATTGGGTGTTTTACCAGCTATATTTTGTAGAGGAATAGATGCTTCTCATATGGGAAACAGAAAAAAATTAACTTTCAAAACTGTTTTTAGTAATTTAAAAGATTTGATAAGTAGTATAAAAGAAGCAGTAAAGAACAAACCTTTCATGAAATTGTGTGGAGCTACATTCTTAGTATTTAATGGATATCAAATCGTAGCTTCTTTCAGTTTTTTCATTATTGTATTTTTCCTTTTCAATGGAGATTATGGTGCAACGGGGACTTGGCCAGCATGGTTTGGTTCAATAGGAGCATTAGTATCAGCATTCTTGGTAATACCAATTGTTTCGGCTATGGCTAATAAATGGGGAAAGAAAAATGCTTTTATCATTTCTACAGCTATCTCTATTGTTGGGTATATAATAAAATGGTGGACATTCACTCCCGACAATGTATTATTAATGTTTGTTCCAGTTCCTTTAATGTCATTTGGATTAGGAAGTTTGTTTACTTTGATGATGAGTATGACTGCTGATGTTTGTGATTTAGATGAACTAGTTAATGGAATGCCAAGGAAAGAAGGAACTTTTGGTGCATTATACTGGTGGGTTGTAAAATTAGGTCAAGGTATTGCTTTGGTAGCAAGTGGTTTAGTTTTAAAGCTAATTGGCTTTAAAGGTGATGCTGCTACGCAAACTGCCGAGACATTAATTAACTTAAGAATTGCAGATATTGTGGTGCCTGTGGTAACTGCAGCTTTAGCAATTTGGATTATGTGGAAATACAGTCTTTCTGAAGATAGAGCAAAAGATATTAAAGCGCAATTAGAAGAAAGAAGAGGTGTGTTGTAACAATATTATATTGTTAAGTAAATTTTGTAACTAAAAAAATAAAAAGATGTCAACCAAAATAATAATATTAATAATAGGAATTTTATTTATCCTAATTGCTCTACTGGCAAGTAAAAAAACTAGTTCTAATAAACTTGGAATACCTTTAGGAATTCTGGGAGTTTTGATGGTAATTTATGGAAGTTATTCATCAGATTTTGTAAACTATAACACCCAAATTGAACAAGTTTCAACAGGAAATAAGTTGAAGATTACTGGGCCAGTTAATGCTGTAAAAGTAGTGTCTCCAATCGATAAAGATTCTGTTGATTGCAGGATTTTAACAATGGGTGTTTACCCAGAGTCCAACGACAAAGATATTTGGGTTCTAATTCGTCCTACAGACGACCGTTATTATCCTCAATCTGATCATACTAACACCTCTTACAAAAGGGAAGGTGAATGGCAAGTAGTTACGCGTTTTGGAGGAGATAAAGGTGAAGCTTATGATTTGATTATTTATGAAGCAGATGCTTCAGCTTCAGCATTTTTTAGTGCTACCATTGAGAAATGGAAAGAAGAAGACAATTACCCTGGGTTAAAACTTGAAGAGATTCCAATTGGAGCAAAAGAAGCAGATAGAATAAAAATATACACCAGAGAAAACTGTAGAGGCGTGTTTTAATACACTTAATTTTCCGGAGTAAATTAAAAAAATTAGAGATTATAATAGAATTAAACAAATAAATTAAAAACAAAAATGTCTTATAGAGAAGAATCATACTACAGATCAAAGTATAACCAAATAGCTACTAAAGGAATTAACCTTTCAGATTATTCGATAGAAGAATTAAAAGCATTGTGGAATAAAACCATACAAGATGGGTTTCATGGTATTTGCTTTAGCATGTATAAAGACGGTCAATCGCCTGGAGACGACATAAGTATGGAACAGGTAGAACAACGTGTAGAAATATTAAAGCCTCATGTTGGAGCTATCCGATCGTTTTCATGTATTGAAGGCAATGAATTTGTACCAATAGCTGCAAAAAAACATGGACTTAAAACATTGGTTGGTGCATGGTTAAGTGATGATAAAGAAGATAACGAAAGAGAGATAGAAGGCTTAATAAAACTTGCTAAAGATGGTAATGTAGATGTTGCTGCTGTTGGTAATGAAGTATTATATAGGAACGATTTAACCTTGGATGAGTTGGTTGGTTACATTAATAGAGTTAAAGAAGCATTATCTGGTCTAGATATTCCTGTAGGATATGTAGATGCATATTACGAATTTTCAAGACACCCTATTTTAGTTGAAAGCACAGATGTTGTTTTAGCAAACTTATACCCCTACTGGGAAGGTTGTCCAATAGAATATGCTTTGGGTCATATGCAGGCTATGTTTGGCTCTGTAGTAGATGCAGCTCAAGGAAAACCTATTATTATTACTGAAACCGGATGGCCAAGTCAAGGCGGAGGTCTTGATGGTGCTATTGCTTCAGACGAAGCCGCCATGAAGTATTTTATAGATACTGTTAGATGGACTAAGGAGAATGAAATTCCTTTATTTTATTTTTCATCGTTTGATGAGTCATGGAAAACAGGAGATGAAGGAGACGTTGGTGCCTACTGGGGGCTTTGGGATAAGCATGAAAACTTAAAGTTTTAAAATTTAACATAAGAAGCCTGAGTTAAACCAACATGAATTAATGTCAATTATAAAAACCGCATCAAGAGATAAAGTTCCTTTGGGACAAAAAGTAGCTTTTGGGTTTGGTATGTTAGCCAACCAGATGTTTCCCGCTATACTAGGGATTTTTATGGTGGTATTAGTACAAGACCTTGGGTTTTCAGGATGGATGTGGTCGCTTATATATTTTTTTCCGAGAATATTTGATGCTATTACAGACCCTATAATGGGCTATATTTCAGATAACACAAAGTCAAAATGGGGACGTAGGAGACAATATGTTTTTCTAGGTGCAATAATGATGGGAGTATCCTATATATTCATGTGGCAACTTTTTAGGGAGAATACTTTACAGTTTAATTTCTGGTATTTTTTCTTATGGTCCATCGTTTTTTATTTGGGACTTACACTTTTTAGCGTACCATATGTAGCTATGGGTTATGAGATGAGCGATGATTTTCATGAGCGTACCAATATTATGGCTGTGGCTCAATGGATTGGGCAATGGGCTTGGGTAATAGCACCATTATTTTGGATAATTATGTACGACCCAGAGTGGTTTCCTTCTGCAGATGTAGCGGTTAGGCAATTGGCAGTTTGGGTAGCTATCCCTTGTGCTATATGCGCTATGGTTCCTGCAATATTCATTAAGAGTAAATCGACAGTAAATGAGGATTATGAACCTTTGAATTGGGCAAGTGTAGGCAATAGTTTAAAAAACATATTTTTCAGTTTTATTGAAGCATTCAAAATTAAGGAGTTTAGAAAATTATGCGCTGCTACGTTTTTAGTCTTTAATGCGTTTAATACAGTTGCAGCACTTACCTTTTTTGTTATTGTTTTTAAATTGTTTAATGGAGACGCAGCTGCTAGTGGTATTTGGGTATCCTTATTTGGGTGTTTGGGCGCTTTAGGCACAACATTTATAGTTATACCTTTGGTAACTTGGATGTCTAAGGTAATGGGAAAGAAAAATGCATTTTTATTATCACAAGGTATTTCAGTTATTGGATACATTATGCTTTGGTTTTTATTTGTTCCAGGTAAACCATGGATGTACATTATAGCACTACCATTTTTTTCCTTCGGAATAGGTAGCTTATTTACTATAATGATGTCAATGACTGCAGATGTAATAGATTTAGATGAATTAAAATCAGGAAAGCGTAGAGAAGGTATATTTGGTGCTATTTACTGGTGGATGGTAAAAGTGGGTTTTGCAATTGCAGGGGGGCTAAGCGGCGTTATTATTACTATAGTTGGCTTTAATCCAGATATTGCAACAACAGGCCAACAAGCTTCTGTAGATGGGCTGCATGCTTTCTTCTGTTTTTTTCCAATGGCAGGGACACTAATTGCAATGTATATAATGCGTAATTATGACGTTACCGAAAAACGAGCTAACGAAATTAGAATAGAATTAGAAAAAAGAAGAGGCGAGAATCATAACAAAGAAGTTATATAATATGTCGTATAGAGCAGATAAAATAATGTCTTTGTCAGGAGGAAATCTTGATAATAAAACAACAAAAGGATTACAAAATTACTTTAAAAGAGTTTTGAAAATGGGTATGCATGGTATTTGTTTTAGTCCCTATGAAGAGAAACAAGAACCTGGGCAACAAATTACAGAAAAGCAAATTCGAAGAAGAATGAAAATTATAAAGCCATATACAAAATGGATTCGTTCTTTTTCATGTACGGATGGTAATGAACATATACCCAGAATTGCCAAAGAGTATGGTATTAAAACTTTAGTAGGTGCTTGGTTAGGAAATGATGCTGAAATTAATAAAAAAGAAATTTCTGGACTTATAAAATTAGCAAACGAAGGTTATGTCGATATCGCAGCTGTAGGCAACGAGGTAATGTATAGACAAGATTTAACAGAAGACGAATTGTTAGTTTTTATGTACCAAGTAAAACAAGCAATTCCAGACACACCTGTTGGTTACGTTGATGCTTATTATGAGTTTTCACATAGGCCAAAAATTACAGAAGCATGTGATGTTATTTTAGCAAATTGCTACCCATATTGGGAAGGCTGTAGTTTAGAGTATTCTTTAATATACATGAAGGATATGTATAACCAAGCTAAGAATGCAGGAAACGGTAAAAAAGTAATTATTACAGAAACAGGATGGCCATCTTTTGGACAAGGACTTCAAGGCGCTAAACCATCCCAAATAAATGCCTTAAAGTATTTTATTAATTCTCAAGTATGGTCTGAAAAGGAAAATATCGACATGTTTTACTTTTCTTCTTTTGATGAATCATGGAAAGTAGGAGCAGAAGGAGATGTAGGTGCATATTGGGGTGTTTGGGATAAAGAAGAAAAGCTTAAACTATAAAATAAAAATGATATAGATTTTTTAAATTAGCATGTAAGATGTAAATCTTTTACGTGCTAATTTAGTTTCAAACACTAACGTTTTTTTTAAAAATCAATATAAAAACTTATAATACCAATCAAAATGAAGATAAGTCCCATTTACTATATTATCACATTAGCATTAATTATATCAGTTACGGCTTGCCAAAAGCCAACACGAAATCTTTACCCTGAAAACTTAGAAGGAGGGTTTGAATTGTTACCATCTGAAGTAACAGGTGTTGATTTCTCAAATAATATTACTGAGTCTAAATCATTCAATCACTATTATTACAGTCAAATATATGTAGGTTCTGGTGTTGCTATTGGAGACATTAATAATGATGGAATGCCTGATATATTTTTTGGTGGTAATCAAGTGTCAGATAGGCTTTATTTGAATAAAGGGGATTTTAAATTTGAAGATATAACAAAAAAATCCAAAGTTGCTGTAAATTCTGGATGGACATGGGGAGTAACTATGGCTGATGTTAATGCTGATGGATATCTTGATATTTATGTTAGTCGTAATGGAAATTCATTAGATATTAAAGATAGAAGAAATCAGTTATACATAAACAACCAAGATTTAACATTTACAGAATCAGCAATAGCCTATGGGTTAGCAGACGTTGGTTTTTCTACGCAAGCTATATTTTTTGATATGGATAATGATGGTGATTTGGATATGTACCAAGTAAATCAAATACCTGATAGAAAACTATTCTTGATTAATGAAATTCCAAAAAATGTTGAAACTTACAAACATTTTGTTGATAGATTATACCGAAATGAAAATGGCAGATTTAAGGATGTATCAAAAGAATCAGGTATCTCAAGAGATTTTAGTTATGGGTTAAGTGTTAATGCTACAGATTTTAATAATGATGGCTGGATAGATTTATACATTTCTAATGATTATGCAGAGCCAGATTTCATGTATTATAATAATGGTGACGGAACATTCAGAAATGTAATAAATGAAGAATTGAAGCACATTACACAATTGAGTATGGGTTCAGATGCTGGTGATGTTAACAATGATGGTTTAATAGATTTGATTACTACAGATATGACACCAGAAGACCATTATCGATCTAAAACAAACATGGCTTCTATGAGTACTGAGGCATTTAATACTATGGTTGAAGCTGGTGCTCATCATCAATATATGGCCAATGCACTTCAAATAAACACTGGTCTAGGAAGTTTTTCTGATGTTGCAAATATTGCGGGTATTTCATATACTGATTGGAGTTGGGCCAGTCTTCTAGTTGATTTAGATAATGATAGTTGGAAAGATGTAATAATCTCAAATGGCATAAAAAAAGATGTAGATAACAATGATTACTTGTCTGTTATAAAAGGTGTAGATGCAAAAACAATTACTGCAGATGAGTTGTTTGAGATAAGTAAGAATGCGCCATCTGAACCGATTCCAAACTACGTTTTTAGAAATAAAGGAGGTTTTGAGTTTGAAAAAGTTACTAAAGACTGGAATTTTGATACACCTAGTTTTTCTAGTGGAATGGCATATGGAGATTTAGATAATGATGGCGATTTAGATATTGTAACTAACAATATGGATCAGTCTGCATTCATTTATAAAAATAAGGCTACTGGTAATTTTTTAAAAATTAAACTAGAAGGTTCAAATAATAATAAATTTGGCTATGGTGCAAAAGCACTAATTCGTTATAATGGTAAACTACAAAAAGCAGAAAATATTACAACACGTGGTTTTATTTCCTCTGTAGAACCTGGTTTATTTTTTGGTCTAGGTAAAGATACTCAAGTTGATGAAGTAGAAGTTACTTGGCCAGATGGAAAGATTAGCCTTTTTAAAAATATAGGAGCTAATAGAACAATAACTGCTCAATATTCAAAAGCAATACAAAAAGTAAATAAGGAAGTAAAGCCTAAGGCTTTACTTACAAAAATTAGTTTGAATAAAATAGGCGTTAATTATTCACATAAAGAAAATGAGTTTGACGACTTTATCGAAGAAATTTTATTGCCACATAAGCTATCTACTAATGGGCCTTTTTCCAGTATTGCTGATGTTAATGATGATGGGTTACAAGATTTTTTCATTGGTGGAGCTGCAGAACAAGCAGGTATTTTATACTTACAAAAACCTGGAGGAAATTTCGAAGAAGCTGCTCAACAGCCATGGGATGCTGATAAGTTATCTGAAGATTTAGAAGCCTTATTTTTAGATATAGATGGAGATGGAGATCAGGATTTGTATGTAACAAGTGGAGGCAATGAGTTTAAAAAAGGGAATCCTCTGTTAAATGATAGGTTATATATTAACGATGGTAATGGCTTGTTTTCAAAAAAAAATAACGGATTACCTAAAATATATGAAAGTACACAATGTGTTAAACCTTCTGATATAGATGGTGACGGAGATTTAGATTTGTTTGTGGGAACACGTCTTATTTCTGGAAAATATCCATTTCCAGCAACAAGTTATTTCTTAATAAATGAAGGAGGTCTTTTTAAGAGAGCTAAAAATGAAATTGCACCCCAACTTGAAAGCATGGGTATGGTTACTGATGCTGTTTTTACTGATATTGATAATGATAATGATGATGATATTATTATTGTTGGAGAATGGATGAACATTACTGTTCTTGAAAACAATAAAGGTGTATTTCAAGATGTTTCTGAAGAGTACGGACTTAAAAATACTAGAGGTTTGTGGTGGTCAATAACATCGAGTGATTTAGATAATGATGGAGATGATGATTATATTATAGGAAACCTAGGGAGAAATAATAAATTTAAAGCAACCAAAGAACATCCCTTTAAGGTGTATGCTAACGATTTTGATAACAATGGAACTAATGATGTGGTTTTAGCAAAGTATTATAAAGATGATTATGTTCCAGTTAGAGGTAGAGAATGTACGAGTCAACAAATGCCCTATGTAGCAGAAAAATTTAAGGATTATCATAGTTTTGCTTCGTCAAAATTATTAGATATACTTCCTGAGGAAGAAGTAAAAAACGCAGTAATATATGAAATCACAAATTTTGAGAGTATTCTTTTAATTAATGAAAATGGTAAACTAAAATTACAAAAGTTGCCTATTGAAGCTCAAGTTAGCCCAATAAAAGACGCTTTAGTAGATGATATTAATTCAGATGGCTTCAAAGATATTATTATAGTTGGTAATCATTTTGGAGTAGAAGTAGAAACTGTGAGGTATGATGCTGGTTTTGGTCTTATTATGTTAGGCGACGGAAAAAATAATTTTAAACCATTATCTGCTATAAATAGTGGTCTCCATTTGCCTAGCGATAGTCGCTCTATAAAATCTGTTAAAATAAATAATGAAGATATGTTTATAATAACTAATAATAACGCTTCTCCAGTAGTATATAAAAGGCCATAAGCTTTAATAAGTAAAAAATAGGTAAATCAGCTACTGTACAAAGCCTTATTTTGCCACTACATTACCACAACATCCTCTTTAAGGGACACTTATAGTACTTTAGATTTGATATAATTTCTGAACCGTAAACCAGTTTAAAGGTATTTATCTTCGATGTACTGTTGTTATTTTGAGATTATCTCATAAAATCACTCTAATTATTGATGTGTATGTTTTTTGTTGAGGTCTTCTGTAAGTATTTCACAAAAATTAATAGGTATATTTATGAATAGTGAAATCTAGTGCAAGCAATTAGCCCTATATTTCTCTTATACAACTAATTTAAATATACATTTTATGAAAAAAATTACTTTTTTATTTATCCTTCTGGCTGTGTCATTTGGATATTCACAAACAGATGTTCTAGAAAATTTTGATGGAACAGCGCCTACGGTTACTTGGTTTGATGACAATGGCGGAGCAACTGCAAGTATAAGTAGTACTCAAGCAAATTCTGGTGCAAACTCGGTTGAACTAATTACAGCTGCTGGTGGAGATCCTTGGCAAGGAGCAAAACTTTTGTTACAAGACAATAAGATAGACATGAGAGATGCCACAACTGGTGTTGGTACGAACAAAACAGTTACATTTAGTTTATTCTCTAACAGCCCTAGACGTTTTTTAGTAAAACTGGCTGATGGTGATTTAGGATCGACTACAGCTCAAGAGTCTAAAACTGCGATTTCTCATACAGGAAGTGGTTGGGAGTCTGTTACAGCTGATTTTACTATCGGTGCAGACTTAGGTCAACCAGGTTACAACCCTCCAAATGACCAGTTTTCCAGTATTGTTTTTTTCCCGTTGTTTAATTTAGACACCGCTGTTGATGGTTGGTGTGCTGGATGTGGTGATAACTCAGCACTAGCCACAACAACATACATAGATGATGTTACTTCATTTGCTGGAGATGCAATAGGAACTGTTCCAGAATCTTGTAGTGACGGAATAATGAATCAAGATGAGACAGGTGTAGATTGTGGAGGTGTTTGTTCGGCATGCCCTACACCACCAGCTACAGCGGCACCAACTCCTCCTGCAAGAGCTGCAGGTGATGTTTTGTCAATATATAGTGATGCTTATACTGATATAACTATTGATGATTTTGATTTTGGTTTATGTGGTGGTACTCCTGGTCTAGCCGTTAACGAAGTAATGATTTCAGGTAATTTAACACAAAACTATCTAGGTATAGGCTGCCAAGGCATAGACATTCAAAATAATAGAATTGATGCATCAACATTTACTAATCTTCACTTTGATTTTTATACAGACGAAACAAATTTAGTTGGGAAGGTTTTTAATATAAAATTAGTTGATTGGGCAGGTAATCCTACAGAAGCTAGCTCTACAGGTTTAGAGGTTAATTTTAATGATGGTACTAGTCCGGCTATAATGACAGGCACTTGGGTTTCGGTAGATGTTGACATAACCGCAATAGGAGGACTGGTTGCAGGAAATCTAACAAGAAGCGATATTGCTCAAATCCACATTACGTCTAATTTAGCTAATGCTTGGTATGATAATCTTTATTTATACAAAGGAAGTCCTTTGAGTACGGATGATTTTGCTAAAAATTCATTCAAAACATACCCTAACCCAACACAAGATAATTGGACAATTGAGACGTCTCAAGGAACGAGAATATCTTCAATTACAGTGTTTGATATATTAGGAAAAAGTGTAATGTCTATAGAACCAAAAGATGACAGAGTTGTTATTGATGGTTCTGAATTAAGAACTGGTTTATACTTTGCTAAAGTTGAAACTGCTGAAGGAACTAGCAGTATCAAATTAGTTAAGAAATAAAACTTAGACTGTTTAATAATGTATTAAACAACTCTGTTGTTAAGTCAAATAAAAAGGTTAAGCATTTTGTTTAACCTTTTTTATTTTAAGTATTAAAGTACTGTTTTATTCTATAAATGCTAAACAAGCTAAAACAACTTCTTCAAGTTTTTTAGGTAATTCATTACTATTCCATGGATGTTTTGCATTAAAAACATGGTCTGCTTCTTTAATTATTACAAGATCACTTTTAGTATTCCATTTATTAAGATTGTTAGCTTCATCTATAAAAACGCTAGTGTCATTATCTCCGTGAATTATTAAATGTGGAATCTCTAAATGTGATACGGCTCGTTTAATAGTTAATCGTTGTTCATTATTTACAAAATCCTCATAAAACTGATAGTAGTGTGGCATTTGTTGTTTCGTACGCCCATTTAAAACATACTTAACACCATCTTTTTTCCATTTTTCTAAATCACCTGTAGTTGACGTTCTTTTACCAAAGCTACTTACTCCAGCCAAAGTAATTACTTTGTTAATTCTATTGTCTTCCTCAGATTTAATAGAAACAATACCGCCTGCTCTACTGTGCCCTATCAAAACTATATTATTAAAATTAATAGTAGATTCAAAATCATTATTTTCAAAAACCCAATTAATAACTGATTCTAAATCGTCTAATTCTTTGGTGTAATTGTTATTTCCAAAAGCCTCTAAATCTGGAAAATCTATAGGTTGAGTTATAGTGCCCCCATTATGTGAAAAATTAAATTTCACAAAGCAAATGTTATTTTTTGCAAAAGTATTGGCCATTAAATTCCAAGCTCCCCAGTCTTTAAAACCTTTATATCCATGACAAAATATAATAAGCGGTTGATTTTTATTTTCAGGATTAAAACTAACATCAATTAAGATGGGCTTTTCATGTTTACCATCAATTATATAGCCTTTTTTTATAATCATTTATACTTCTTTTTCTGTAAATGGAATATTTATATTACAAATTTCAAGAATTAACGTTTTTAATTCTTTAGCGAAATCATTAAGTGTTTCTTGAGTTATATAAGAGTCTTTTTTTGCACCTTTTCCAGATTTGTCCTTCTTAGAAAATTTTAAAAATCCTTCATTTAAATTTTTAAAGGAAATTATTCCAGCTTCAACAGGAAATACGATTTTTTTTGAGAGCATCATCATATAGGCATATGTTAGCACCTGAAAGCTTTTACTATACTTAGTATAATCGCTTGTAATATCTTCCCAAAGGGTTATCTCAACTTTATTTTGCTCTACTCTACCAGTTTTGTAATCTATAATACGGGTTGATCCGTTAAATTCATCAACCCTATCTACTTTACCTGTAAGCTTTACTGGAAAATCTAGTTCAGGAATATCCATTAAAACTGTTTCGTTTGCTTCAATTGCTATTATTTTTATTTTATTTCCTGCTTTCAAAGCTTTTAGTTCTAAATCTAAAAAATTAGATACATAGCGTTTAGCAATCTCAAAAATAATTAGATTTTTACCTTTAGCCATATCCCCTTCTTTGTATTCTTTTTTAAAATGGTATAAAACTTTGGAATCAATTAGAGATTTAAATTTTTTAATATCCTCTAGAATTAAAAATTTGCCAACATGGGCTTTATATAAATCTTCCAAAGTATTATGTACTACTGTACCCAAGGTATTTGCAGCAACAGTTTCTTCAACATCATTATGTTCTTTTATTTTTAAAACTTTTTGATAATAAAAATCAATCGGATTTCTAATATAGTTGGTAAGTGATGATGGCGAAAACCCTTTTTCTGCTAGATCAATTATGCTTACTAATAAGTCATCTGTTTTTTCAATAATATTTTCTGAAGGATAAATTACAGGTACTTCAGGAGCAATTATTTGATGATTTATATTATGATTATTTTCTAATTCTAATTGTGTTATAAATCTACTTTTTTCACCGCCAGTTAAAACATCTGCTTCTGTGTTATATAATATGTATATATGCTTAGCGCGTTGTAAAAGCCGGTAAAAGTGATAAGTGTAAACCGCATCTTTTTCTTTATAAGTAGGTAGTTTGTTTTCTAATTTTACATCAAAAGGAATAAATGAATTATTACTTTTTCCTGATGGTAAAATACCTTCATTTACAGATGAAATAATTACGGTTTCGAAGTCTAAAACCCGAGATTCTAACATACCCATAACCTGTAACCCTTTAAGTGGTTCTCCTTGAAAATCTAAAGTTTCGGTACTTAATAATTCTTTATAGACACCAAACAAGGTTGAAACATCCTTAATGTGTCCATAATCTGAATTTAAACGTTTTAATGCGTTGAATAATTCATTAAATCGGTATAGATACTCTAATGATAATAAGTTAGAGTCTTTATTTTTATCAAGGTTTTTTTTAATGTAAATTATTAAGTTAGAACAATTTTTTAAAGCATCCTCAATAGATTTGTTCCAATCTGAGAATAACAAATTAATTATTTCATTCGATTTATCAGCCAGTCGTTTTAGTCGTTCAATATTCAAATAAACTAAGTTATTAGAATCTATCGTCTCAACTATTTTTGAAGCATAATCTACTCCGTTGATTATAAAAAGTGGGCGTATGAACTGATGCGATATAATATTGATAACATCTTTAAAATAGAAGGATGAAGTTGATGTTTTATGAATATGGAAAAGCGAGTCAAATAAGGACGCTAAAGGAATTGATTTTAGAGGAAACCCCATAGTTATATTTAAATCTTCTATGGATGATGGTAGTGAGTTTAGCACTGGAATAAGTAAGTTTTCGTCTCCCAAAATAACTGCTGTATTTTCAAGAGATTCTTTTTTAGTTTTAATAGTTTTTAAAAGCGAACCTATATATTTTGCTTGACCAATATTTTTTGGAATCCCAAAAATTGAGATGTTTTTTTCTTTCGAATAATTATCAGTTACCCAATTAAATTCGTTTTGGTCATAGTAATTCCAATTATTTTTATGCTGTCTAGTAAATAAGGCAGCATCATGTTTAGAGTTATTGATAAAAACGGAATCTATATCCCAATAGGTCTTAGCTAGATTATTTTCAAGCAGACTTTGTATAATAATTTCCTCGGCGGTATTAAGCGCATTAAAACCTAAAAAAACGTGTTGTTTCTTTTTATTACTTTGAATATAATAGTCTAAATTTTCTGCTGCTTTTCTATAAATCAAACCTTGATAACCGATGTTTTTATTTACAAGTGTCTTTGTAAAATGGTTATAATAGCTATGTAGTTTTTTCCAAAAGGATAAATAGTTTTTTACAAACTCTGTTTGATTTTTTTCTACTGACCAGTGATTTAATTCTTGTATATCACTTAAATAATTAAAGATACTTTCTTGAGGAATAAGATACCTGTCTATTTCATTAAAATCCTGAAGTAGTACTTGTGCCCATTTAGAAAAGACTTCAAAGGAATCTCGGTTCTCTTTTTTTGTTTGCTCAGTATATGTATCATAAAAATGAAAAAGTAACTCTTTATTAGTTACTGATTTAAGTTTAGAAAGATCTTCAACAAATTCTTCAATACTAATTATAACAGGAGAAAAAACTGTTTGTTTTATTACCTCAGGTATTTGACGTTTTAAAAATAAGCCAGCTCTTTTACTAGGAAGTATAAAGGTTAATTCTGAAAAATTAACATTGTTACTTTTTAAATCTTTTAAAACATCAAAAATGAAAGTTGTCATATTATAAAAATAAAAAACGCTTCGGTTATCCGAAGCGTTTTTAGTAAACTTATTTATTTAAAATTACGTTAGCTTATTTTGCTAAGTTAATTTCTACACGTCTGTTGTTAGCTCTACCTGCTCTAGTTTTGTTAGAATCAATTGGTTTAGATTCTCCATAACCAAGTGCAGATAATCTGAATGCATCAATACCATTATTGATTAAGTACTCTTTAACAGAGTTAGCTCTAGAATCAGATAATCTTTGGTTTAATTTCTCACTACCTACGCTATCAGTATGACCCTCTACAGTAAATTTAGCTGTTGGGTATTCTTTAAGGATACCAATGATATCACCTAAAACTTCTTCAGATTGAGCTTTTATAGTTGATTTACCAGTATCAAATAAGATAGTTTTAGCATACTCGTTAAGTGTTTTCTGAATTTCTTCCGTAACTTCTGGACATCCGTTGTTGGCAACAGTTCCTTTAACATCAGGACATTTATCATCTTTATCTAAAACACCATCACCATCAGTATCTGGCCAAGGACAACCTTTGTTTGCAGCAGGACCAGCAGTGTTAACACAAGCATCATCAGCATCAGTTACACCATCGCCATCAGCATCAGGACAACCAGCTAAAGCTTTTAAACCAGCAACTGTAGGACAGTTGTCATCTTTATCAGCAACACCGTCACCATCAGAATCAGGACAACCATTCATTTCAGCTAAACCAGCTTCATTAGGACAATCATCTTTGCTATCTTCAATACCATCACCATCAGAATCAGGACAACCATTGAATGCAGCTAAACCAGCAACATCTGGACAAGCATCATCTTTGTCATATATACCATCACCATCAGTATCTGTTCCTCCAAATTTAATAGAGATACCAGCAGTGTGTTGGAAATGTGTTTGTAAATAATCTTCGAAAGCATGTTTATATGCTGATTGTAATGTAAATCCAATATTATCACTAAACCAGATATTAAGACCTAATGTACCGTTTAAAGTTCCAGCCCCTACTTCGTCAACCCAAGTGTATCCACCACCAATGCCTAAGTAAGGATCAATAGTTTTTCCTGGTAAGAAGTTATATTTAACGGTACCATCTATACCATAGTAAGATAAGTCACCAACTGAGATCGCATCTCCATTTGCATCTTCTCCCCAATTTTCAATTTTGTTCAACGAACCAGCTAAACCGAAAGAAAACCCGTCTCCAACGTATTTAGAAACTGAAATAGTTGATAAAGAAGGCAGTACATTCCAATTGTCAACATCAACAAATTTACTAAAAATGGTTTCGCTAAAAGGAGCACCATCTCCAGAAGGATAGGCATCAACTGCGTTAATACCAAGTGTAATTTGCCATGGGTTGTTTTCGTCTTGTGCATTTACGTTGCTATAACCAAGTACAAGCAACATAGCGAACAATAATCTGCTAAGATTTTTCATATTCAAAAGTTTAATTTTTAAGTGTTAATTGTAAACAAAAGTAAGTTGTTAAAATTTATTAACAAAGACAAATATATAAAAAAAATGAAGATACATGCGTTTCATCGGTTGTTCAGAACGATTTTAGATAATATTTAGGCTTTTACCTACCCTAATAAAGGCTGCAATTGCTTTATCTAAATGTTTTTTTGTGTGAGCAGCAGATAGTTGCACTCGTATTCTAGCTTTTTCTTTGGGTACCACTGGGAAAAAGAAACCAATAACATATATGCCTTCTTTTAGTAGCATGTTTGCCATGGTCTGAGAAAGTTTTGCATCATACAGCATAACAGGAACAATTGCAGAATCGCCATCAACAATATCAAAACCTGCAGTTTTCATACCTTTTTTAAAATAATTTGTATTCCATTCTAAAGTATCACGAAGTTCTGTATTATTTGAAAGCATTTCAAAGACTTTAATGGATGCACCAACAATGGATGGCGCTAACGAGTTTGAAAATAAATAAGGTCTAGAACGTTGACGGAGTATTTCTATAATCTCTTTTTTACCAGTAGTGTAACCACCCATAGCGCCGCCTAAGGCTTTGCCAAGTGTACCAGTTATTATATCAATTCTATTTAAAACGTTTTTTTCTTCAAGTGTACCACGACCAGTTTTTCCAATAAATCCAGCGGCATGACATTCATCAATCATTACCAAAGCATCATATTTATCTGCTAAATCACAAATTTCATCAAGAGGGGCAACTAAGCCATCCATAGAAAATACACCATCAGTAACAATAATTTTAAATCTTGCACCATTGGCGTTGGCTTCTATAAGTTGCTTTTCTAAGTCTGCCATATCATTGTTTTGATAACGATATCTTGCAGCTTTACATAAACGAACACCATCTATAATTGAGGCATGATTCAATGAATCTGAAATTATAGCATCTTCTTTTCCCAACAAAGGTTCAAAAACACCACCGTTAGCGTCAAAAGCAGCAGCATATAGTATGGTGTCTTCTGTTTGGTAGAAATCTGCGATTTTTTCTTCAAGGGTTTTGTGAATATCTTGGGTGCCACAAATAAATCGAACAGAGCTCATGCCAAAACCATGCGTGTCCATGATATCTTTTGCTGCTTGTACAACTTCTGGATGAGATGATAGCCCCAGATAGTTATTTGCGCAAAAATTCAAAACAGTTTCTCCTGTATTTAAAGTGATTTCTGCACCTTGAGCAGAAGTAATAATACGTTCCTCTTTATAAAGTCCATTGTTTTTTATGTCTTGAAGCTCTTCTTGAAGATGATTTTTCAGTTTTCCGTACATTTTATTGCGTTTTGTGCAAATTTAAATATCTTTTACTAAAATATCATCATTTATATAGATAAGTAGTTTCTTTTTCACAGGAATATTCATGTCCTCTAAAACATCTTGATAAAGTTGTAATTGTTGTTTATGCTCTTTGTCTTCCAATCCGGTTTTGTAATCAATAATTACTGCTTCTTTTTGGGAGCTTATATTTACTCTATCAGGCCTTAAAAACACACCGTTTTTACTAATAATATCGTGTTCATTATAAATGGTATCATTTGAATTGTAATAACCTTCAAGTTTTGAATGGTTTACAATTTGAAGTATAATTGATTTTAATTCAGTAGCTTGTTCTTGTGTGATTATAGAATTTCTAATAAAGTTTTCAATAACACCATCTACGTCAGATTTTGTATAAATTTCAGACATAATATTATGTATTAGATTTCCCTTTTCTATAGCGTCTTTTTGATTTGTATCCCAAAGAAATCCAGATTTTGTAACGACCTTGATATTATGTTCTTCTTTTGAAGTTGAAATAAATTGATGTTGAGTAACGGTTTCTTTTAATGGTATTTTAGATTGTATTGTTCTTTTTGAACTACCAAAACTGTACTTTAATTCTGTATTATTCCAAAGGCCTAAGTACTGTAAATAACTAATTAATAAACCAGAATATTTTTTGGAATTTACTTCCCCTTTTGCAGAAACATCTTTTTTAGAAAGAATATACAATTGTTCGACTGCACGTGTTAACGCCACATACAATAAGTTAATACTATCTAATTCTAACTCAGATTGGTGTTTGTTAAAAATGTTCAAACCTTCATCTCCAAAATATTCAAAATCTTTATTGTAGTTTAAAAGGGTATGGGAAAAGTTATTATATTTTTCAGAGTTTAATTCAAACCATTCTTTAGGCTCTATGTCTTCGTAAATATTTAAATCGGCATAAGGGAATATAACCACTGGAAACTCTAAGCCTTTAGATTTATGAATGGTCATGATTTGAATAGCATTTTGACCTTTAGGAGAAACAATACTCAAGCTTTCTTTTTTCTTTTCAAAGTATTCTAAAAAACCAGAAATATCTGAGCCCTTTTTTTGTGAAAAATCTAAAGCAATATCTAAATAGAATTGAATATAAGCGTTTGAATTTTCAACCAAATTGAAGCTTCTTACAATAGTTTCAGCTAAATCGTAAAGTGGAAGTTGGAGTAAATTTTCGCTTTTTATATAAATATTATAAGCTTCAAAACTTTTAAATAAATCGGGTAAGGATAAATCTAAATGTGCGCTAAAAAAAGCATGTTTATTATCAATTTTAAAAAGGGTGGTTAAAAAATTTAACACCAAAATTTTTATTTCGCTATTTTTTGGCTGTATTAAAAGCGCCAAAACATTATTTATAAATGCAACTTCTGAAGCATTATAAATTAATAAAGTCTCAGAAGATATAATAGGTATTCTGTGTTGACTTAAGTAGTTTGCAACCGCAATACCCTCTTTTTTCTTGCGCACTAAAACACATATATCCTCTAAGTGGTAACCTTTCTCTAAACAAATATTAATTGTGGTTAAAACCTGTTCTGAAAACAGCTCATCTCTATCATCATCTTTTTCTACATCTAAAAAAGACAATTCTACGTAACCCGAGTCGTTTTTTGTAATATTTTGAGTAGAGTTTTCATAAAGTGTTTTATAGTCTTCTTTATCAAAAACTTGATTTGCCAAAAATTTAAAAAAGCCATTATTAAAGTTTACAATTTCTTTAAAACTCCTATAATTTGATGGAAGGTTTTTAATATGCTGTAATATAAAAGGGAAAGGTTGATTTGTTTTGTTGAAGAGGTTTATAAATTGTTCTGCCTTTCCACCACGCCAACGATAAATGGCTTGTTTAGCGTCGCCAACTAACATGGCGCTTCCTGTTTCGGTTGAGAGCGAATTGCCTAGTAATGGAATTAAATTTCCCCATTGCATAACAGAGGTGTCTTGAAATTCATCAATAAAATAATGATTAAATTTTTCTCCAATACGCTCGTAAATAAAAGGTGTTGGTTGCGCAGCAATTTCTTTACTAATAATGGAATTAAACTCTGAAATTAGCATTTTATTTTGCTCTTCTTTTAAAGTGTTTAATTCTTTATTAATGGCGTTTAAAACCGAAAGTGGTGTTACATTATTATAAAAAGCGTTTAAAAATTTAAGATGAAAAACAAATTGCTTTGTGTTTTTAAATGCTTTAATTAATTGTGGTTGAATTTGATTAATTATTGAAGCCACATCATTGGAAACTTTTTTTGGGTAAAGCGAATTATTTTCTAATAAATCAGCTTGCCAAATCAAATCGAATTTAATATCAAACTTTTTATTTGCAAGATTTTGAAAGTGTTTTGGCAACGAACTTCTTGAAAAATCGTTGAATTCTAAACCGGCTTCTTCAATTAATGTTAAAATACTCTGCGCTTCTTCTATAATTTGTTTTTCAAATGAAATAATCTCGCTTTTCAAATGGTTTTTAAGTACTTTAAAATCGTCTAATGTTTTATCTTTTAATTTTTCAATAAAAGGAATGTCATTTTCTTTAACTAATAATTTTGCAATCTTATTAAAGTCAAAAGCAACGTCCCAACTTTTATCATCATCTGCCTTTTCAATAGCAAAATCTACTAAAACTTTTGTAAGTTCTTTATCAGTTCCCGCTTTATTAATTAAACTATCTACTGCTTCATTTAAAAGAGAATCTTGGTCAAGTTCTACCTCAAAATTTAAAGGCAATTTTAAATCGTGAGCAAATGTTCGTATTAATTTGTGTGTAAAACCATCAATAGTTGAAATATCAAAAGCAGCATAATTATGCACAATGGTGTTTAATAAATTTTTAGCTTTTTTATGTAGTGTTTCTGGTTCAATATCAAGGTCATTACAAATAGCCTTAAACATACTGCTTGGGTTTTCTATAGCAGCAGGTTCAGAAAACTCTTTTAGTGTATCAATAATTCTATCTTTCATTTCAGCAACCGCTTTATTTGTAAAGGTTATGGCTAAAATGTTTTTAAAAAGGTATTGATTATTAGATTTAAATAGAATTTTCAAATATTCTTTTACAAGCGTAAAGGTTTTTCCGCTTCCTGCAGAGGCATCGTAAATTGTAAAAGCATGAGTTTTCTGCATTGGTAAAATTTGCATACAAGATAAAAACTATCAATGGTTTCATAACAATTTATTATTTTTTATTGCCCTGTTTTATGCGTAAATTTGAAAGAAATTAAATATTAATAAATTAAAACAAAATAATTATGGCTTTCGAATTACCGAAATTAGGATACGCTTATGACGCCTTAGAACCTCATATAGATGCTCGCACAATGGAAATACACCATTCTAAGCATCATGCCGGATACACAAGTAAATTAAATGCTGCTATTGAAGGTACAGATTTAGATGGAAAATCTATTGAAGATATTTTAACAGGTTTAGACATGAATAATGGTGCTGTTAGAAACAATGGTGGTGGATTTTTTAATCATTCATTGTTTTGGGATGTTATGAATCCTGAGGATAAAGGATATTTATCTGGAGAATTAAAAGATGCTATTGAAGCAGCATACGGATCTAAAGATGAATTTATTACAGCCTTTAGTAATGCTGCAGCTACACGTTTTGGTTCTGGTTGGGCATGGTTATGTGTTCATAAAGGAGGAAAGGTAGAAATTTGCTCAACACCAAATCAAGATAACCCATTAATGCCAGGAGTTAGTTGTGGAGGAACACCAATTTTAGGATTAGATGTTTGGGAGCACGCTTATTACTTAAACTACCAAAACCGTCGTCCAGATTATATTAAAGCATTCTTTAGTGTAGTTAACTGGAATGAAGTTGAAAGACGTTACGCAGAAGCAAAGTAATTACTTTAAAGTAATACTAAATATTAAATCGTCTAGAATTTTATTCTAGACGATTTTTTTATTTGTTATATATGCATGTTAGCTACAGTTTCTATTTATTAAGAAAATCAAAGTCTACATAAATTTTGTCACTATCATTTTGATCAAAGTAAATTTTTGTTTCTTTTTTAATAGCAAAATGAATTTTAATGTTGTCTAGTCCTTTGTTCGTTTTAAATAAATATTTTAACTTTTGTCCGCCAAAAGGGAATTCAACTTTTACGTCATTCATATTTTTATTTTTATAAGAGTTTTTTTGATTTAATTGTCCAACTTTTGATTCATAAAAGTCAGGACTTTTTGAGTTGAAAGAGATTATTTTTACATCGTCGAGATTTAAGTGCGATTTTCTTGAATTATTTATGAATACATTATATTCTTTTTCCATAAAGATTTTTTGTCTTTTTTGATATCTATTTGAGGAGTAAAAAAAGTAAATAATATAAGGCAATAAAATTCCAACTCCGATTAAAGCCATTGGTAAATAAGAGTCAGATACTCTTTGGTATTTACCTCTATATCCTAATCCAACGAATAAAAGGACTATTCCCATGAAGAGAAGTCCTAAAAGAAAATTACTAAAAATTTTATTTAATATTGACCTTATTTTATCCATTCACTGCTAAAATTGTAGCTAACTCTTTATATAATAACTTCTTATTACTCATATCCCATAAATAAGTCAGGATAAAGTAAGTTTTTTTGTTAGTGTTATTCTGTAAAGATAATTTTTTAAGAGAAGAAATAATACAAAAAAAAATTCCCATTTCCATGAGAATTTATAAAATGAAAAAGGTGAACGAGAGTTCACCTTTTTGCCCCAAATCTACCATAAACTTAACCTACTTATGTTATGGTTCTCCAAATATATGTTGGTAGTATAGATTGTTAAAATTTTTTAGTTAAACGACTTATATATTGGCTTAAAGGATGTTGCGCAAAATAAACAAGACAAAAGGAAACTCTGATAAGTTTTTGTAAAAAGCGAAATGATATTGCATAAAAAAAGGCGAACAGATGTTCACCTTTTTTTGCCCCAAATCTACCATGAACTTAACCTACTTATGTTATGGTGAGACCAATTTATATTGATTTTGTCTAACGGTGTCATTTTTTAGATAAACGGCACTTTTATCAGATTAACTGTATTTTGTAAACTTTCAGTTTCAGATATCAAGAAAATCGGAATTAATAAGCACGTTCATTATTACCTTCATAAAAATTTATAAAAGCACGATTTACAACTCGGTTTCCTCCAACAGTTGGATAGTTTCCTGTAAAATACCAATCGCCTAAATGTTCTGGGCAAGCCTTGTGTAAATTTTCTACAGGCTGAAAAATAATTTTCACTTCAGCTTTTACAGATTCGTCACTTAATAATTCTGAAATCTTATCAGATATCTGCTCATCTGTAAACGGATCGTAAATTTCTTTTACAAAATTCTGAACCTGCTTATCAGCTAAATCGGTTTGCTCGATACATTTGTTGTAAACGGTTTTAACAATGTCGTATTTACCAGCTTCTTTTAATAATTCAAGAGCAGCCCTAAAAGCTACTAAAGTTTCAAGATTTGCCATATCAATGCCATAGCAATCTGGATAACGGATTTGAGGCGCCGAAGAGACTACCACAATTTTTTTAGGATTTAAACGATCAAGCATTTTTAAGATACTCTTTTTTAGAGTAGTACCTCTTACAATACTGTCGTCAATAATAACAAGGTTGTCATTTGGTTTAATAACACCATAGGTAATATCGTAAACATGGGCTACTAAATCATCTCGACTACTATCTTCAGTAATAAATGTTCTAAGTTTTACATCTTTTATGGCTATTTTTTCAACACGTGCGCGTTCAGATAAAATTTCTGTTACTTTCGCTGCTGATAAAGAGCGCTGACCATTTAAAATAGCTTTGGTTTTAGTTTTATTAATAAAAGCCTCAGCAGTTTCAATCATTCCAAAAAACGATGTTTCAGCAGTGTTTGGAATATATGAGAACACTGTGTTTTTAGTATCATTATTAATAGCTTCAAGAACTTTAGGCATTAATAACTTACCTAACATTTTACGTTCTTGATATATTTCTGCATCACTTCCTCTGGAAAAATATATACGCTCAAAAGAACATGATTTTCTTTCTAATGGATCCAATATTTTTTTAATGCCTACATGTCCAGATTTTTTAGTAATTATAGCATGCCCTGGTTCTAACTCTTTAACATCATCAAAATCTACATTAAAAACGGTTTGAATTACAGGACGTTCTGATGCCACAACAACAATTTCATCATCTTGATAATAATAGGCTGGACGAATACCTGCAGGGTCTCTTAATACAAATGAGTCGCCATGCCCAATAAGCCCTGCCATGGCATAACCGCCATCCCAGTTTTTTGCCGCACGTTTTAATATTTTACTCACTTTTAAACGCTCTGCAATTAGTGGAGATGCTTGTTGTTTGTTGTAACCTTCTTTTTTTAAATCTTTATAAATTTTGCTTACCGCATCGTCTAAGAAATGACCAATTTTTTCCATAATGGTAATGGTATCGGTATATTCTTTTGGGTGCTGTCCTAAATCAATAAGGTTGCTAAAAAGCTCTTTAACATTAGTCATGTTAAAGTTTCCTGCCATAATCAAGTTTCTGTGCATCCAATTGTTTTGTCTTAAAAAAGGATGTACACTTTCTACGCTATTTTTCCCAAAAGTGCCATAACGTACATGACCTAATAGAACTTCGCCAATATATGGGATATTCTTTTTTTGTGCTGTTACGTCTTCTTTGTATTCTGGATGAGCCTCAAATTCTTTGTTTATTCGGTCATTAATTTGTCCGAAAATATCTTGTATGGGTTGTTGAGCTACAGAACGCACTCTACTTATATAGCGTTGCCCGGGTTTTGTATCTAATTTAATACTTGCAAAACCAGCACCATCTTGACCACGGTTGTGCTGTTTCTCCATCATTAAATACATTTTATTTACACCATAAAAAGCGCTTCCGTATTTTTCTTTGTAAAACTCAAGCGGTTTTAAAAGCCTAATCATTGCTATTCCACATTCGTGTTTTAAGGCATCACTCATATTTGTAAATGTTTTCGCTTTCGCGGAATAATAGATTTTGTTTTAAATTAAAAACGCACTCTATTTTAGAGCGCGTTAGTTTATGTTAATTCTATATCAAATTGCGTTAGCTGCTTAAACTGCAGTAAGCGCTGATGTACTTCTGTACTCGATAAATTTTGCATACGTTCGGTACCAAATTTCTCTACACAAAATGAGGCTAAAGTAGATCCATAAATTACGGCATTCTTCATGTTTTCAAAAGAGGTGTCTCCTGTTTTTGCAATGTATCCGGCAAATCCTCCTGCAAATGTATCTCCTGCACCGGTTGGGTCAAAAACTTCCTCTAATGGTAATGCTGGTGCATAAAATACATGGTCGTTATGAAACAGTAAAGCACCGTGTTCTCCTTTTTTAATCACTACATATTTCGGACCCATTTCATGAATTTTTCGAGCTGCAACTACCAATGAATACTCTCCTGTTAGTTGTCTAGCTTCCTCATCATTTATAGTAATAACGTCTATGCGTTTAATAACATTTAGTAAATCATCTAAAGCACAATCCATCCAAAAATTCATGGTGTCTAAAATCGCTAATTTTGGTTTGGTTGTCATTTGGTCTAACACGCTAGATTGCACTATTGGGTGCAAATTTCCTAACATAACCACTTCAGCATCTTTGTAATTTTCTGGAACTACAGGGTTAAAATCAGCAAGGGTATTTAATTCTGTCACTAAAGTATCACGAGTATTCATATCGTTATGATAGCGGCCACTCCAGAAGAATGTCTTTCCATCTTTTACAATTTCTACTCCAGAAACATCAATGTTTTTATTTTCTAATAAATCTAAATAATCTTGAGGAAAATCGCCACCAACAACTGAAACTGCAGCAGCATCAATATTAAAATGTGAAGCAGCAAGACCAATAAAAGTAGCTGCGCCACCAAGGATTTTATCGGTTTTACCGAAAGGCGTTTCAATAGCATCAAAAGCTACTGTGCCAACAATTACTAATTTACTCATGAATGAGATGTGAAATTAAGGTGCAAATATAAGTCTTTTTATAGATTACTTCGACTATATTTTTTCAACATAAAAGCGGTTTTTAAACTTTTTTTGAAATATTTGTGACTTATTAAAGAATGATGTGTCTTAAACCTGAATGCTATTATCAATTTGAAAATAGAGGGATGTAATTTATTATGTTCCTCTTTTTTCTTTTTAAGAAGATTTATTCTTCAATTCTTGTAATACACTAAAGGTTTTATAAGGGCCTTTTACTAAAAGCTTATTAACAATAAAAGGTGGTAAGGTTCCTTCTGGGTTTAAGTAAAGTTGCTGTGTAACCATAGTTTTATTGTTTTCTTCTTCTAAAAGCCAATATCCCATTAAGTTTTTAATTCTAATAGTCTTGTTTTTTTCTGGAATTTCGTTTGGGGCACTTTCTAAATAGAGTTTTATTTTTTTGTCTGATAACTTCTCAACAGTTAGTAATGTTATAATATCTCTATCTTTTATAGGCCATGGAAATGTTTTGTGTACATAAAATAAATGTTGATTAGGGTTTATAGATTTTACCAAATAACTGATCTCAGAAGGACAATTCTCGTAATATTTAGGAGCTTCTAAAAGTTCTTTTAAAACTTCATCTATTGAAGTTTCTACGGTTGTTACAGCTTTGTATTCATCAAAAGGGATGTCTGCTAAAGGTCTGGTGTAAATTTTAATGGCTTTTGCATCTTTTTTTAACACCCACGGGTTTTGAGAAAAGCTATTGAAGCTGCTCAAGAAAATTAAAATTAAACCAAATACTATTCTATTAACCATCATAAATATATTTTTATGTTGGTTTTAGTTGTTTTGGTTAAAGATTCATTACACTAGATTGTTATTTTCTTCCAAAATCAGCAGGAATTTCTCCCCAAGCTTTAGTTTCCCATTTGACAATAACGGTATTGTAAGAGTTATTTTTTAACCAATCAGTAGCACGATTTACTAAATCAAAAACAGGTTTGTTTTTCTCATTAGGTTTTAGTTTTGTGTTGCAGTTTTTCTTTCTAACCCAACTCATAGCAGTTTTAGAGTCTGTGTAAATTATACGATTACTTTTATTCTTTTTTAATAGTGCTAAACCATGAACAATTGCTAAAAACTCACCTATATTATTCGTGCCCTCTTCAAAAGGGCCTTGAATAAATAGTTGCTTTTTGGTTTTGGTATCTACGCCACGATATTCCATTTTCCCTGGGTTACCACTAGATGCTGCATCAACCGAAATAGAATTATAATTAGGTTTTCCTATTTTTTTAAGTTGAGCCTCAGAAAGTTCGCTTGTAAATGTCTTGCTTTTTCCAATATAATCTTTGTAATTACCTTTTAGCGCTTTTTTAGCAGCATCAAAAGTTGAAAACGATTTGTATTGGGCGCCTTGAAAATCTTTTATTTGAGCTTTACAATCATCCCATGATTCAAAAACACCAGTATGGTGTCCTTTCCAAACGGTATAATATTTTTTTTTCTTTTTACTCATTTAAAAGTTTGTCAACCACTTTTGGAAAATGTTCCATCTCTAATTCATGAATTTTACGAGCCACATCTTCTGCAGAATCATTACTATCAACATTACATTTCGCCTGAAAAATAATGGCGCCTTCATCATAATGCTCATTTACGTAATGTATTGTAATACCGGTCTCTGTTTCTTTATTTTGTACAACGGCTTCATGAACATGCATACCATACATGCCTTTACCACCAAACTTTGGCAGTAAAGCAGGATGAACATTAATAACTTTATTAGGAAAAGCGTTTAAAATATGTTCAGGAAATTTCCATAAAAAACCTGCTAAAACAATTAAGTCTGGTTTAGAGGTATTTAAAATATTTAGAACATCATTAGTTTTTGAAAATGCTATTCTGTTGAATGACAACGCACTAACTTTAAGTTTTTTTGCACGTTCTAAAACTTTGGCATGAGGATTGTTAGATAGTATTTGAATAACAGACGCATTATCGCTGTTGTGAAAAAACTTTATCAAATTTTCAGCATTACTTCCGCTCCCGGACGCAAAAATTACAATACGTTTCATTTTACAGACTATAGTGTTAATATTATTCGAACAAAAAAAAGAATAATTATTAACAATTAGAAGGGAAAAACTAATTACTTAGAAGTAATTTTAGTAAATTACCAACACATTTTTATCGTAAAAGTGTATTATAAAATAAAGTTTTTTATTTTTGCCAACTAATTAAAACATTAAAATTAAAAGATTATGTCAGACATTGCATCAAGAGTAAAAGCGATTATCGTGGACAAATTAGGAGTAGATGAAAACGAAGTTGTTACTGAAGCTAGCTTCACAAACGATTTAGGAGCCGACTCTTTAGACACTGTGGAATTAATTATGGAGTTCGAAAAAGAATTCGATATTCAAATACCAGACGACCAAGCTGAAAATATTGCAACAGTTGGTCAAGCTATTTCTTATATAGAAGAAGCAAAATAAGAAAAACAATCTAAAATACTTTATGGAATTAAAGCGAGTTGTAGTCACAGGATTGGGCGCTTTAACCCCAATTGGCAATACCAAAGATGAATATTGGGAAGGCTTAATTAGTGGTAAAAGTGGAGCTGCGCCTATAACATATTATGATACCGAGAAGTTTAAAACAAAGTTCGCTTGCGAATTAAAAAACTTTAACGTTACCGACTTTCTAGACAGAAAAGAGGCTCGTAAAATGGATAAGTTTGCACAATATGCTATGGTAGCAGCAGACGAAGCCATTGAAGATGCTAAATTAAATCTAGATGAAGTCAATAAATTACGTGTTGGTGTTATATGGGGAGCAGGTATTGGCGGGTTAGAAACCTTTCAGCAAGAAGTTTTAAATTTTGCTGCTGGTGATGGTACCCCAAGATTCAATCCATTCTTTATTCCAAAAATGATTGCTGATATTGCGCCAGGAAACATCTCTATAAAACATGGTTTTATGGGGCCAAACTATACAACAGTTTCTGCATGCGCATCCTCTGCTAACGCTATGTTTGATGCTTTAAACTCGATTCGTTTAGGACACACAGATGTTGTTGTTACAGGAGGTAGTGAAGCAGCGGTAACTATTGCAGGTATGGGTGGTTTTAACGCAATGCATGCCCTATCAACTAGAAATGAAAGTCCAGAAACGGCTTCCAGACCTTTTGACGCTACCAGAGATGGTTTTGTTTTAGGAGAAGGAGCAGGAGCACTAGTTCTAGAAGAATACGAACATGCAAAAGCTAGAGGAGCAAAAATATATGCAGAATGTATTGGAGGAGGTTTATCTTCTGATGCGCATCATATGACGGCACCTCACCCAGATGGCATTGGTGTTATAGCAGTAATGAAAAATTGTTTAGAAAATGCAGGCTTAAAGCCAGAAGATGTTGACCATATAAACACACATGGTACATCTACACCCTTAGGCGATGTTGCAGAACTAAAAGCAATTACAGAAGTATTTGGAAGTCACGCAAAAAATATAAATATTAATTCAACTAAATCAATGACAGGTCACCTTTTAGGTGCCGCTGGAGCTATTGAAGCTATTTCGGTCATATTGGCTATGGAAAACGGTATTGTACCACCAACCATAAACCATACAACTGTTGATGAAAACATTGATCCTGAACTAAATTTAACCTTAAATAAGGCACAAAAGCGCGACGTAAAAGTAGCAATGAGTAATACATTTGGATTTGGCGGTCACAACGCTTGTGTAATATTCAAAAAAATAGATTAAATCCCGAATGGATAGCATTCGTAACTTACTAAATTCCCGTTTCAAACGCAACGGGAATTTTTTTATGGAGTTATCTAAAATACTTGGTTTTAAACCGAAAAAAATAAAATACTACAAAAAAGCCTTTACCCATCGTTCTATGAATATTAGAGATAGTAAGGGTAACCCATTTAATTACGAACGTTTAGAATTTCTTGGTGACGCGATGCTCAGCTCCGTAATTGCATCACATTTATATTTAGAAGTACCAAGTGGCGATGAAGGTTACTTAACAAAAATGCGCTCGAAAGTTGTAAGCAGAGAACATTTAAATGAGTTAGGTAAAGACTTGAAACTAATAGATTTAGTGGAAAGTAAAATACCATCAGGTCAATTTGGAGATAACATTCATGGCAATCTGTTTGAAGCTTTAGTAGGGGCTATATTTTTAGATAAAGGTTATAAATACTGTGAAAAATTCATTTTCAAACGCGTTATAATTCCTTATGTAGATATTGAAACTTTAGAAGGAAAAGTGATTAGTTATAAGAGTTTGCTTATTGAATGGTGCCAGAAAGAAAAAAAGACATTTGGATACAATGTTTATGAAGATACAGGTAATGACGATGTTAGGCATTTTTCTGTAAAACTATCTATTGACGAAAAAGTAATTGCAAAAGCCAGAGCTACATCAAAGAAAAAGGCAGAAGAAAAAGCTTCAAAACGAGCCTTTTTTGCATTTCAAAGTAAAATGTCTAAAATGATATAACAGGTATTTAGTAAAAGAATTAACTATAACGTTTTAGTAGTTTTTATTCTTAAGATTGTGTAAAACTTATACATAGTAAATTTTTTAAAGCCTATATTTACACTGTTTAAAAATGAGTTATGCCTGTTCACAAACTTATTCTTGATGATGTTTTTGAAGAAGTACGATACTCTTTAATTGCTTTGCATTGCACAATTGAAGACTATAGGTTAGCCTACCTTCTAAATAAAAACTTGGGTATTACATTATCTCGAAAATCATCAGACTTAGACCATAATAATGGGAAATCCACATACTCAATTTTTGAATGGGAAGATGAAAAACAATTAACAACTTGGAGTTTGGTTTCTAATGTTTGTAAAATAGAAACCTATCAACAAATAGATTATCAATCTTTGTTCGATAACCAGGAAACAATAATAAAAAAGACTAATTTAATACCAGAGTATAAGCGCGTTAATTATTTTTTGAAAATAGATAACCAGTTAAATTTTAGTAGAGAAAAGTATATTTTAAATAACGTTTTAAAAATACCTCAAATTGCAACCGCTTATAGTATTGACAGTAATAAATTAAAATCTAAAGACAACTTAATTTTTAGCTAATGCCATTAAGAAAAAAAACCAAAATAGTAGCAACTCTAGGACCCGCTACAAGTACTAAAGAAGTTTTAAAAGGAATGCTTGAAGAAGGCGTTAATGTATTTAGAATTAACTTTTCTCATGCAGATTACAGTGATGTTAAAGAACGTATTCAAATGATACGAGATTTAAATGAGGAATTTGGTCATACAGCAGCTATTTTAGGAGATTTACAAGGTCCTAAATTACGTGTAGGTGTGATGAAAGAAGAAGTTGTTGTAAACCCAGGCGATGAAATTATTTTTGCAACTGGCGAGCGTTTTGAAGGTACAAAAGAGCGTGTTTACATGACCTATGATAGATTCCCACAAGATGCTAAACCAGGAGAGCGTATTCTTTTGGATGATGGAAAACTTATATTTGAAGTTGTATCAACAGATAAAAAATCAGAAGTAAAAGCCAAAGTTATTCAAGGTGGTCCCTTAAAATCTAAAAAAGGTGTAAATCTTCCTAATACCAATATTTCTCAACCAGCACTTACTGAAAAAGACATTAAAGATGCAGAGTTTGCTATAAAACAAGATGTAGATTGGATAGCCTTATCTTTTGTTCGTCATGCTGAAGATTTAATGCAGTTAAGAGATTTAATAAATAAGCACAGCGACCATAAAATACCAATTATTGCAAAAATTGAGAAACCAGAAGCTGTTGAGAACATAGATAAAATTGTGACGCATTGTGATGGAATTATGGTAGCTCGTGGCGATTTAGGTGTTGAAGTTCCTGCAGAGGAGGTGCCTTTAATTCAAAAGCAACTCGTGCTTCGTGCAAAAAAAGCTAGAATTCCAGTTATTATAGCAACGCAAATGATGGAAACCATGATTTCCAGCTTAACACCCACAAGAGCAGAGGTTAACGATGTTGCAAATTCTGTAATGGATGGCGCTGATGCTGTAATGCTTTCAGGTGAAACGTCAGTTGGTAAATACCCAATAGAGGTTATAAAACAAATGAGCGATATTTTAAAAAGCGTAGAAGACTCTAAACTTATTAAAGTACCTCAATTGCCACCACATATTCGTACTAACCGTTACATCACAAAATCAATTTGTTATCACGCTGCTAATATGGCAAACGAAATTAATGCTCAAGCCATTTCTACGTTAACAAATAGTGGTTATACGGCATTTCAAATTTCAGCTTGGAGACCGTCATGTCATATTTTAGTATTTACATCAAACAAACGTATTTTAACGCGTTTAAGTTTACTTTGGGGCGTTCGTGCGTTCTATTATGACAAGTTTGTAAGTACCGATGAAACTATAGAAGATGTTAATGCCATAGCTTGTAAAATGGGGTATTTAGATGAAGGTGATATGCTTATAAGTTTGGCTGCAATGCCTATACAAGATAAAGGTATGGTTAATACATTAAGAGTTACAGAGATAACGACTTGTAATTTTTAATTACCAAAGGTTTAAAATATTAGGGCGTTACCACAAGGGTCGCTCTTTACATTATATCTTTTAAATAGAAAAAACTGAGTAAAAGCAGTTTTTTCTATTTAAGATGATTCTCTATATTCTGATTTATTTTCTCAATTATTAATTTGTGTTCTTTCTTCATTTAATTAAGCTGATTATAATTGTATCTCTCTAATTTTTCCTTTGATGTACGATTTAAGAGTTTAAAAAGTCTAATTTATTTTTGTATAAAGCTATCTTAATTAGTAACCCAATAAGTGGTAGATAAAATATAAGGTTTAAAATTCCTGCATAAAGGCCTAATTCAAATGGCTCAATCTTTAAATTTCCAATGAAATATTCCACAATCTTATCTTGGAATACAGCAAGTACTATTTTTATTAACCAAAATATTATTAAAGTATAGATGAAGTATTTCGTTTTCATAGATTGAATATTGGTGGGTTTAAATTGTAGCCAACGACTTGATATGAAATCGTTTTAATGTTTTATATCTGATGTTAAACGAAGGTAGCTGAAAATTTTTACAAAGTCAAGTAAGTACTTTTACCTTACAAAACTCAAACTTCAACTGCAAACTCACACTTTTTGTACAGGATTTTTCTTTGCAGAGTCAAGATATTCATGTGCTTTTATTATCTCTGATTATTTTCACAATTCGGTTTATTACGATTTCTGATAAATTCCATTCGTAGCCATTAAAATCAGTTGTATTTATAAATTGAACAACAACTGTGTCAATGTCTTCATGGTATTCTGCCAGACTCTGATAACCTATTACTAGACCTCCATGTTCGTATTCATAAGGATAAATTTCCTGTTCTCCTTCATTAAATACTGAACCATCGTTTAATGCTCGCAAAAATATTCCAACATCCTCTGCTGTGGCTAACATGCCGTATTCATTGGCCTTAAAATCTTTTTCAATACCAACATAATAACCACTCATAACGTCGTCTAAATTAATATCATTGATTGAAAAAAACGTATTGTTGAGCTCGAGAGGCACCAGAATTCTTTCTTTTATATACTGCTGGTGGCTATAGCCCAAAACCTCATCAATAATCTCGCACAGTAAATAATAATTGGTATTTGAATATTCATAGCCTTTATCTGGTTCAAAACTAGCTGGTAAATTGAATACAAATTCAAGAGGCTTTTTTCCATTCTCTTGTTCATTTTCCCAATAAGCTGGATTATCTGTAAAATTTGGAATACCAGACCGATGTTGAACCATCATTTTTAAGGTGATTTCTTCTGCATTTTCAATTTTGCCTACAAGTTCGGGAAAGTAATCAGCGAGGGTTTTATCAAAAGATAACCGTTTTTCTTTAACTAGTTTAGTGACGGATACAGCAACATATAACTTGCTGATACTGGCAATTTTGAATAAAGATTTTGGATTAGCAGGTATTTTATTTTCTCTGTTATTCCAACCGCCTGCATAAAACGCTGGAGGTTTTCCTGCTTCATCTACATAAATAATCATACCATCAAAACCATGACCAATAGCTTCATTTACTTGTTCTTGAACCGTATCAGGTAATGGTAATATCCAAGCTTTTACCAAAATCCATGGTACAAAATACAATGAGCCTATACTTGCCATTATAAATACGATTCGTAGTATTCTTTTTGTTTGTGTTTTCATATTAATATCGTGTGTTTAGTGCTGCAGCTTATTTTACTATTTCAATTACAACATTTCCTCTTTTGCGACCAGAGTCAACGTACTCATGTGCTTTTACAAGGTTATTTAGTGTAAAGGTTTTATCAATAAAAGGTTTTATTTTTCCTTGTTCTACAAGACTTTTCACTTCTTTAAGATATTCAACCTTTTCTTTTGTAAGCATAGTAACAGAGACATAAACACCACCGCTATTTAATACTTTTTTTGCCTCAGATTTTGTTGTTTTACCAACGGCATCAAAAACAATATCAAATTTTTTATTACTCTCGGTATAGTCATTTTTCTTGTAGTTAATAACATGGTCTGCACCCAACGATTTAACCATCTCCAGATTAGAATCGCTACAAACTCCAGTTACTTCTGCACCTTCTTTATTAGCCAGTTGTACAGCATAACTTCCAACACTACCAGATGCTCCATATACTAAAACACGCTGTCCCTTCTTTAGATTTGCTTTGTTGAGAAGATACATAGCTGTCATAGACCCAACAGGTAACGCAGCAGCTTCTTTGAAGTTAAGGTTTTTTGGTTTAATGGCAACAACACCATGTTTCCATTGTTGAGGTAAGCAAATGTACTCTGCGTACGATCCTGTTTTTAGCATTGTAGTTGTTCCAAAAACTTCGTCTCCAACGTTAAATTTTGTAACACTCTTTCCAATTTTTTCAATAGTACCAGCTAACTCATGACCTAAAATGGATTTCTTTGGTTTTAATAGACCAAAAATTAATCTAGCTGGGAGCCAGAATAAAGGAGGGAAATCTGAACTACGTAGTCTTACATCTCCAGATGTAACAGTAGCTGCGTGTATTTTAACCAGAATTTCATTGTCCTTTGGTTGAGGTTTCTTTATATCTATTAATTTAAGGACTTCTGGAGCACCATATTTTTTATAAACTACAGCTTTCATTTTTTTCTTTTTTTAATATATTCTTATAAGGTTTCGGCTTTTTTGGTAACCTGATTACTTCTCAATTTATTAGTATTTCTATAATTCCATTTCAGTCCAAATAAAGGTTTCAAAATATTTATTCGTCTTAACATAAATTCATAAATAATAAAACAAACTACAAATGTAAAAACCGTTATAGCTATAAATTGTAACCAAGGGTTAATGTGTAATGGTAAAATAAATAGCGCCCCTAAATACAATACAAACATATGTAATATGTAAACTGGATAAACCGCTTTACTAAGGTAACTTAAAAGGTTACTTGGTTTGTTAAGGTAATGATAACCAAGACCAAAAACCCCAAATATCCAACAATTAGACTCAATTGACATTAGATACATATTTGATATAGACTCTAACCCAGTAAATCGTATTATGAATAATATAGTAGCTATACCTATGTACAACCATTTCCATTTTTTCACTGTTTGCCAAAAACTTTTACCACTGTAAACAAACAGAAAACCAAATAAAAATGCAAGAAATCCAATAAAAAATCCGTGCCAAGTTTTGGCATATATTTCAAATATTTGTGGTTTAACAAGGCCTACTTCTAACATAAAAAACACAGAAATAAATAATGGACCTATTGCATAAGACATCACTTTTGAAAGCGCTTTTCTAAATTTTCCATTATCATGTTTTTTCAAATAGAAAAAAAGGGGTGACAGCAAAAGGACATACACAAAAATATTGCCCAAAAACCATAAATGCCCACTATCAGGATAGTAATTTAATGGCATGTTATAATACTTTTGAAAAACAAACATATGCAATGTTGTAATTGCAAAAAAACCAAAAACAAAAGGCAGAAGAATTCTCTTAGATCGTTCTAGGAGTAAAGCTTTCCAGTTTCTTTTTTTCATTGCAAAAAACAAACCCATTCCAGATACATAGAATAAAAGTGGAATTCGCCAAACATTTAACATCGTCATGGGTTGCCACAAAAGTTCTAATGTTTCATTACTTCTTATAAAACCAATAAACATGGCCCAAGGTTGAAAAATGATTGCAATGTGGTATATAAGTAATAACCCAATGGCAATTACTCTTAACCAATCTATATCGTATCTTCTATCTGTTGTCATTTTAGTTGTTGTTAAAGGTCAAATATTACTGTAGCATCATGGCAATTACAGGACGCGCTTTTTTTAGCTCTTCCATATCAAGTGTAAATCCCATTGGTTCTAATTGCTGTACAAGCATTTCATAAAATGGTTTTACTTCTTCAAAATTTGCCATTACAGTTTCTCTTGGAGTAGCTCCAAAATTGTTGCGTAAGCTTTTATCAGCTTTAGCATCAATAAGCATTTGTACAATTTCTATTCGCCCAAAAAATGCTGCGGTATGTAAAACGTTAGACCCATCATTGTTTTTTACAGATAAATCTGCGTCAGAATCTATAAGTAATTTTGCTATTTGTGGTTTGTTAAATGTAGTTGCAGACATTAAAGGTGTTGAACCACTCATAGCTTCTTTTTGGTTAATATTAGTTCCTGCTTTAATATGTTGTTTTACAGCTTCTATATTCCCAGATATAACTGCTGTATGAATATCAATACTTGGTTTAGTTACTGTTTTTTCAACTCCAACATTATTATTTACAGTTGATTTTTTATCGGATTGCGCACATGCGCTTGCAAATAAAACAGTAAGAAATAGCATTTTAATTTTCATTTTAAAAGTGTTAATGTTTAATGTTTTCATGATTTAATTTTTTAATGATTTATATTCTGATTTTTGTTACAACAAAGATCTGGCAAGAGGTTAAAAGCCTGTTAATGCTTATGAAGCCTTATATATAAAGTTTATTGAAGATTTGAAAGTTATGACGCAGAAGTATAAATTATGACGCAAATGCTCTTTTTCTAAACAGAATTCTGGAGAAAAACTCGTTATGCATATCAATTAAATTTTCTACTTTCGTAAGAGTACAAAATCACATGTCTGACATTTCATTTCAAGAAAAATTTATTGAACAAGCCAAAGCAATTGTTTTGGAGAATATCTCTAATGAACAATTTGGCGTTTCAGAGTTAGCATATTTAATGAATATGAGTCGTTCTAATTTGTTGAGAAAAATAAAAAGGCAAACTAAACTTAGTGCAAGTCAATTTATTCGTCAAGTACGTCTTGAAAAAGGGATGGAACTTTTAAAACAAACAGAGCTTACAGCATCTGAGATTTCTTATCAGGTTGGTTTTGGAAACAACTCTTATTTTACAAAATGCTTTAGAGAACATTATGGATTTTCACCAGGAGAAGCCAGAAAAAGAACTAGTGAAGAAGGGATTCAGAAAAAAGAAGATGTAACAACTAGTTTTTTTAAACAGTACCGCTTGCAAATAATTATAGGAATATCCTTGGTTTTACTTGTATGTGCATTTTTTATTTTTAATAAAGCCATTACGCCATCTAAAATAGAAAATGACGATATAAAAAAATCTATAGCAGTACTGCCTTTTAAGAATATGAGTAGTGATTCTACTAATCTATATTTTGTAAATGGACTTATGGAATCGTCTCTTAATAATTTGCAAAAAATTGAAGATTTACGTGTTATAAGTAGAACATCTGTTGAAAAATATAGAAATGAAAACAAAACGATATCAGAAATAGCAGAAGAATTAAACGTTAGTTACTTAGTTGAAGGTAGCGGGCAACGTATAGGAGATCAGGTTTTATTAAACATTCAACTAATCCAGGCATCAAATGATACGCCAATCTGGGCAGAACAATATAACTACGAAGTAGTAGATGTTTTCTCTCTACAAAATGCTGTTGCCAAAAAAATTGCAGAAGCTATAAAGGCTAAAGTTACACCTTCTGAATTGGAGTTAATTGATAAAAAGCCTACGGATAATGTAGTAGCTTATGATTTTTATCTAAAGGGGCAAGAATTTCTTCAAACTGAAACTAAAGAAGGACTAGAGGAAGCTATACCTTTATTTGAAAAAGCTATTGAACATGACCCTGAATTTGCTCTAGCTTATTCTAAAATTGCACTAGCGTATTTTTACCTTGATCTTTATCAAGCTGAAAAACAATACACAGATATTATTAATAATAACGCAGACAAAGCCTTACTTTATGATTCTAAATCTGATTTAAGCCTTATTGCAAAGGCACTTTACTATATAAATAATCAAGAATATAGATATGCTGTTCCACATTTAGAAAAAGCCTTAGAGTACAATCCTAATTCAGCATCTGTGGTAAATATGCTTGGAGATTTATATTCTCGTGTTATCCCTAATACGGCAAAATATTTAAAATATGCATTAAAAGGTATAGAGCTCGATATTGCTGCTAACGATTCAATTGGTAAAAGCTTCATCTATTTAAACCTTAGTAATGCTTTTATTCAAACTGGTTTTACAGATGAGGCACTTAAGTTCATAAATTTATCTTTAGATTCGAATTCAAAGAATGCCTATGCTCCTTATTTAAAAATATTTATTCAGTATGCGGAACATCGAAACATGGATAAAATCACAAATTCACTAGTTAAGGAGTGGGAAAAAGATACGACGCGTTTAGATATTATGCAGGAAGTAGGAAAGCTTTACTATTTCCAAAAGAAGTATGATAGCGCCTACCGTTATTATAATAAATATATAACCATTAAAGAGAAAAATGGATTAAATCTTTACCCACAAGAGAATCTTAAAATTGGTATTGTTTTTGAAAAAATGGGCTTAAATAAAAAAGCTGCCGATTTATATAGTGCGTACTCGCAATATTGTGAAAATGATGAATCGATATATAAGCCTGCAAGTTTAGCTTCTAAATATGTTCATGAAGGAAAATTTGATCTTGCAATAGAAAATCTGCAAAAATTCGCAACAAAAAATAATTTTCAATACTGGATTTTGCTCTTTACAGATAAAGATCCTTTGATGGACCAATTGAAGAATCACCCTGAATATAAATCCACAATCAAAAAAATTGAAAATAGATTTTGGGAAAATCATAACCAATTGAAACAATCACTAAAGGATTCTAAACTTATTTGATTCTTTAGCTTAAAAAACTTAAAACTCAAACTTCAATTGCACGCTAACACTCTTTTTTTGTTCAGGCTTTTTCTTTTTAGTTTCTGTATTTAAATTAGATAAAGAAATACCCAATAATCGTACAGAATTATTTAGTTTTTCTTGATATAATAAATCTTTAGCTGTTTCTAAAATCACGCTTTTGTCACTAATATAATAAGGCAATGTTTTACTACGAGTTTGCAATGTAAAGTCGCTGTATTTTATTTTTAGAGTTACTGTTTTTCCTGCTACTTTATTTTTGCTTAAACGTCTGGAAACTTCTTCAGCAATATGCTCTAATTTTTCAAGCATAAATATTTCACTAGATAAGTTTTCTCTAAAAGTGCGTTCTGCAGCTAAACTTTTTCGAATTCTATTGGGCTTTACTTCACTGTTTTGGATGCCTCTTACAATGTAATAATAATACCTTCCAGATTTTCCAAAATTTTCATCTAGATATTCTAATGATTTTTGTTTTAAATCTAATCCAGTAAAAATTCCTTTTTGGTACATTTTTTCTGCAGTAACTTTACCAACACCGTAAAATTTCCTGATATCTAAATCTTCTAAAAAAGCAATAACTTCCTCAGGGTTTACTGTTTTTTGTCCGTTAGGTTTATTATAATCGCTTGCTACTTTAGCAATAAATTTATTGATAGAAATACCTGCTGAAGCTGTTAATCCAACTTCATTAAAAATACGGTCTCTAATATCTTTTGCAATTAATGAAGCACTTGGGTTTCCTTTTTTGTTGTTGGTAACATCTAAATAAGCTTCATCAAGAGAAAGCGGCTCAACTAAATCTGTGTAATCAAAAAATATGCTTCTAATTTTTTTCGATATTTCTATATATCTATCAAAATTTGTTTTTACAAAAATAAGTTCAGGGCAAAGTTTAATGGCCAACGTTCCACTCATAGCACTTTTAACTCCAAATTTTCTAGCCTCATAACTTGCAGCACTAATTACACCACGTTTACCGGCACCACCAACAGCAATAGGTTTGCCTTTTAAATCTGGATTATCCATTTGCTCAACAGATGCATAAAACGCATCCATATCTACATGTATAATTTTTCTAATTGGTAAATTGCCAGACATACTGTAAATTTAGGCATTAAATACCTTATAATTATCGAATTTTTAATAGTGTATAAAAATAGTTAATGATAGAAATAGAGCGTAAATTTTTGGTTAATTCTGATGTGTATAAAAATGAAGCATTCAAAAAAACTAGAATTAGTCAAGGGTTTTTAAACACGCATAAAGAACGAACCGTTAGAGTTAGAATTAAGGATAAAGAAAGCTTTATAACCGTGAAAGGAAAATCATCTAAAGATGGTTTGAAACGTTTTGAATGGGAAAAAGAAATACCATTAAATGAAGCCCAAGAACTTTTAAACATTTGCGAACATTCTATTATTGATAAAACGCGCTATGAAGTTAAAATAGGAAACCATATTTTTGAAGTAGATGAATTCTATGGAGAAAACAACGGCTTGGTAATTGCCGAAATAGAATTGAATTTTGAGGAAGAAGTTTTTGAAACTCCAAATTGGTTAGGAAAAGAAGTTACAGGAGATATTAAATACTACAACTCACAACTAAGTATACAACCATATAAAACCTGGAAATAATGAAAAAAATACTAACACTTTGCCTAATTGCTTATGCACTAATAGCTTGTAAAGATGAATCGAAAGCGACGCCTAACGATATTGAAATAGATTCAGAAATTATAGAAGAAGTAAAAGATTCTGTTGCAACTATCGCCGTAGAAGAACCCATAAAAAAAACTACCAAACAGATTAAGGAAGAACTTACAGCAAAAGGGTTTACGACGTTTGATTATGTTGATGAAAAAACAAAAGACACCATTTTAATGCAACAATACTTTATGGCGTTTTTAAAAAAAGGACCTATTCGCGGACAAAATGAAGAAGAATCGGCAGAACTTCAAGAACTACATTTAGCGCATTTAAAAAAAATGTATGAGATGGGTTATGCTGATATTTCTGGACCCTTTGGCGACGATGGTGATATTCGAGGAATTACCATTTATAACGTACCAACACTTAAAATGGCAGATAGTTTAGCCAACTCAGACCCTATGGTTAAAGCAGGACGATTGGAAATTGAAATACATCCTTGGTGGGCTGGTAAAGGGTTTCCTTTGAGGTGATTTATTAATTAGAAATCTCAAATTTTCGTTTTGCCTCATTTCCAAATTCATCTAAAACAGTAATCATATGTTTTCCAGATTTTGGTTTTATTCCTAATTCATGAATATCTTTTGTGCTTGCAACAAAGGTTTCATCAACATACCAAAATACAGTGCTCTCAGGTTTAGAATGTGCTATTTTTAAAATGAGTTCGTTAGTTTCACCATCAAAATCTTTAGGTAGAAAAATAGTGTTACTGGCTTTTGGGTAAATAAACTCAATAGAAACTGAGTTTTCACTTAAGCAATCTGCTCTAAATTTAGGTAAAGGTTTATAAAATGGGTTTTTAGTTTTGTAATAATATGCCATTAACGGAGGAAGAACAAACCACGATTTATGCTTAATATTTGATACATCTTCACAAGAAGAATTCACTTGGAAATTTTCATTTTTATCAACATGAATTAAAACATGATATGGGCATGGTTTAGTTTTTAAGCCGCTAATTTGAATATATTTTTCTTCAATATCATTACAATGTTGCGATGCTCTATGTCCACTTTGTTTACAAATAGAAACCTGTTGCATTTCATCAAAAGGTTTACTAAACCATTCACTGCTAGGTAATAGATCAAACACATCAAACAATATTGGTGCTGCGGTTTGTACACCAACAAGTCCTGGGCGTCCTTCGCCATCTGCATTTCCAACCCAAACACCAACTACGTAGTCTTTAGTAGTTCCAATAGCCCAAGCATCTCTAAACCCAAAACTGGTTCCTGTTTTCCAAGCAATTTGTTTGGAGCCATCAAAAAACTCCCAACTTTCATCACTTTCAGGTCTATTTACTTCTTTTAAACTCTCGTAGGTTAAATATATAGAGGCTGCATCAAAAAGTGTTTTTTCGGTAGTTTTTTTACCAAAATCAATAGTTTCAGAAGCTAAAAAAGTAGGTTCGCAAAATTCATTTGAAAAGTATTCGCTCGAATTTTCAGAGAAGTGATTTAAAGTTGATGATAACGCTGCGTAGCTTTTACATAAATCCCAAAGATTACTTTCGGCTCCACCTAAAACTAATGATAAACCATAATGATTTGCATTGTACTTTAAATCTTTAAGCTTTAATTGTTTTAGATAATGGTAAAACCTATCCAACCCAAATTCTTGCAATAGTCGTACAGAAGGAACATTTAAAGAGCGGGATAATGCACGACTTGCAGGAACAGCACCATCATAAGTTTTATCATAATTTTCTGGAGTATAATTTCCAAATTGTGTGGGCACATCGGTAACTAAAGTATTTGGTAATAAATCACCAGAATCTAGCATTGATGCGTATAAAAAAGGTTTTAAAATACTACCGGTACTTCTGGGTTTATTAATAATATCTACATGGTTTTCGTGTAATTTATCTGTTGGGGTATTTCCAACATAAGCTAGAACTTGCCTTGTATTTACATTTAAAATTAAAACAGCCGCATTATGAATTTCATTTTGTTTTAATTGATTGTAATGACTTTTTACAATATAATTAACCTGTTTTTGTAAGTTGTTATCAATTGTAGTTTGTATGCGAGTTCCTTTATAGTATTTACTTATTCTTTGTAGTAAATGTGGTGCAATTTGTGGTAAAGGATAAGGCTTTTTGGGTAGGTTTTCAGCTATTGAGAGTTCAAAAGTGAGTGTATCAATAATTGAGTTTTTTAATAATTTTAATAAGAGTCGATTTCTTTTTTTTAATAAGCGCTCTTGATTTTTCCCTGGATATATTAAACTTGGAGCATTTGGTAAAACTGCTAATGTGGCACTTTCCGCCCAGGATAATTCGTTTGCGTTTCTGTTAAAATAACGCCACGAAGCAGCATCAAGACCAACCACATTACCGCCAAAAGGCGCATTACTGGAATAATGTGCTAGAATAGTTTCTTTAGAATCTCTAAGCTCTAATCGAGTTGCTAAAACAAGTTCTTTTATTTTCTCAAAATAGGTGCGTTTTTGTCCTTTTCTAGACAACCGAATAACTTGTTGTGTTAAGGTGCTTCCGCCACGTTTTACACTACCAGATTTAAGATTAGCACTTAAAGCTTTAAAAATTGAAATTGGATTAAAACCCGGATGGTTATAAAAATACTCATCTTCAAATTGAATAATACACGTTTTAAACTTCTCTGGAATACTATCATTATGCGGAAAACGCCATTGGCCATCTTCGGCAATTTTAGCTCCCAGAAGTTCATGATTTGAACTTGTAATAACAGTAGCTGTTGGCTCTTTAAATAATTGTTTAGGTAGGCAAAAAATATAAAAAGCTAAAATTACTACAAAAACTGTAGTTTTTATTTTATGCTTCTTTATGTAATTTTTTAATTTCAACACTTACTATTATTTACTCTATTACTCTTAAATTAGATGTTTTTTAAGATAAATTTATGTAAAAATAGACTTTAAGAGTACTTATAAAATACGCACATTACATATCTTAATATTACTTTTTAGCTTGTGTAGCATCTTCCCACGTATCTGTTCTAAATGATGATGCAGGAAGAAGATTCGTGTCAAAAAGCGTTCCTACTACCCAGTTGCTCCAGGCATATCTTACTGCCACGGGATTTGGTACTGATGCACTTTTTACAAATACATCCTTTCGGTTTAAAATTTTGGCATCAGCTGGATAAAATACTTTATCGGCTCCTGCTATCTCAAAACCTTCTAATACATCATGTGTATATAAGCCTGTTTCAGCATTTTTAAATTTTATAACCATACCACTGTCTTTTAAAACAGACGATTCGTAAATAGGTGCTGCATAATCTACTGTTTTAAAGTTATAGGTTTGGTTTAATGCATTGTATAATAACCTGTCTGCAACTTCTTTTTTCTTAGGCGGATGTATAAAATATTCTTCACCAATATCCATAGTAATAGCAATTCCTGAATTTGGAATTAAATCTAAACATTCTAACTGAGCCTCACGGATAAAGGCAGAATTGCGAGGTGAATTATATTCTTTATTACCATTATAAATAAAAGGAGCAATTTGTACGTAATAAAATGGAAAATCTCCTATACCCCAACGAGAGCGCCAATCTTTTACCATAGCAGGGAAAAGCTTTTTGTAACTCTCTGGGTTGTTACGATTTGATTCACCTTGATACCATAACATCCCTTTTATTTTGAAGGGAACTAGAGGATTAATCATAGAATTAAACAAAGTTGTTGGTATACGATTTGATTTTTTAGAAATATCAACGCCATCAAGATTAATATTTTGGTAAGCACTTAAAGCCTCTTTACTCATCCAAGCTTCAATTAAACTACCTCCCCAAGACGTGTGAATCATTCCTACAGGACAACCTAGCGTTTCTTGAAGCTGTTGACCAAAGAAATAAGCAATGGCACTAAAATTTAAAATACTCTCTGGAGATGCTTCTTGCCAAGGCGTATACTTCTCAATATTTTTTAGTGGTATTTTAGAGCCAACCCTATCTACTGAAAACAATCTTAAATTTGGGTTTCTAGACTTTGCTATTGTCATATTAGGAGTAAATGTAGGCTGCCCATCGTAGCCTTTAATGGGTTGATACATGTTTGATTGTCCAGAACACAACCAAACTTCACCAAATAAAATATTTTCCAATACTATGTTTGATGCTTTACTTTTTATTTTAATAGTTTGAGGGTTTTTACTATTGGATGTTTTTACATCAATGCGCCAGTTACCATCATTATCGGCTTTAATATTTATGGGTTCTTTCAGGCATGAAACCTCAATAGATATCTCTTCTTTAGCATCAGACCAACCCCAAAGTACAACAGTAGTATTGCGTTGCAAAACCATATTTGATGATACTATGGCAGGAAGTACAACCTCTGCTTTTATAGATTGTGGAAATAATATATTTAATGTTGCAACGAGTATAATTAAGGTTGTTTTTCTCATAATTTCCATTGTATTTTTAAACCAATATTCTTTTGTAATTAGTAAAGTAAGTAATTGTTAATGTAACATAAAGTTTCGTTTCAATATGCTTTATAGGTTTTAAACCAGGTTTGTAGTTCGTTCTCGTAAATTTAAGGAAAAAATAAATTTCCAAAATCACCATTAATTAGGTACGCTTAAATATAAATTTTGTTTAAATGGTTTATGTTTTGGGCGTTACCCAAAAGGGTCGGGCTTTTTCGCTATATCTTTTTTTCGTGCCTCAAAAAAGGATGCCGCTTCAATCCCTAACGCGGGCATGTTAGGCGACTTATGGGTTTAAACCTAATAGTGTTTTATTTATGGAAAGGTTCGTTTAACGGCTTCGTATAACCGTCAGTTGCGGGTTAAGTTAGTTATATTTTTCTTTTATTCACTAGCGTTAGCAATTCCGAGTGGATTCGGACGTAGTCGAATCCGCCGTAATTGCGGTTATACATCTTAACTTAGCAATTCACTAAATTTCATATATAATCATAAAGAACCAAAGA
>NZ_BAABJK010000006.1:0-446928 GCF_039543265.1 Algibacter aquimarinus
ACAGGAGGTTCGTTATCCGTAACGGTTACTGTAAAACTACAGGTTACAATAGTACCTGCAGCATCTTCCACTTGGAAAGTTACTGTTGTTGTACCAATCGGGAATAGCGATCCAGAAGCAGGACCAGCAATTCTTGTGGTTACCGCACCAGTAGCGTTATCCGTTCCTACAGGATCAGTATAAGTTACAATAGCACCATCTACACCAGGNTAAAACTACAGGTTACAGAGTTTCCACATATATCTGTTACCTCAAATGTATTTGTTGTTGTACCAATCGGGAATAATGACCCAGAAGCTAAACCAGCAGTTTGTGTTGTAATAGAGCCTGTAGAGTTATCAGTACCAATAGGATTAGTATAATTTACAATAGCACCATCTACACCAGGGTCTACATTTACGTTAATATCACCAGGACAATCTATTACTGGATTTTCATTATCTCCATCTAATATTGTAATACTGTCAGAAGCACTACATCCATTAGCATCAGTAACTGTAACTGAATAAGTTCCAGCTATTAAATCAGTTGCTGTAGCAGTAGTTTGCGCATTAGCATCATCCCATAAATAGGTATAAGGAGCTGTTCCGTCAATAGGTGTTATAGTTGCTTCTCCTGTATTGTCTCCAAAGCATGCAACATTTGTAGCCGTAAGTGTTCCGCTTACAGTTAAAGTAAGTACTTCTACATTAAATTCACAAGTTAATTGCTCAGTATCACCATTAGCGCTTGTATATGTAGCTGTATAAATTACAGCAGTAGTGCCATCATTAAAAGAGTCTCCAGGATTAAAATTAGAAGTCACAGCGAAGTTTATACCATCAGTACAATTTGTATTTAATAAATAAGCATTATAGTATAATCTATCAACTTCAATTGAATCACTAGCATTTAGATTTGTACCATTATCATCAAAAATAAACTTTAAAATATAGGCTCCACTAGAAACTGTATTTGGTATGGTTATAGTTTGTAAACCATCAGAAGATATATTAGTTATGGTATTTGTATAAACAATATTGCTACCTTCTAAAACTTCTAAAGTCCAATCAAAAGTACCACTAGGAACAATTAAATCTAAATTTATTGGAACACCATTAGAAGTATCAAAGTATGAAAGAGGCGTCGAAAAACTAGTTTCACCTCCATTAGACTGGAATAACCTTAAATTGTTACTTCCAATTCTTTGAACTCCGCTATAATCCCAACAAACGTTAGAGTTTTCAGGTAAATCAAACTCTACATTAAATGAGTAGTCATCCCCAGGTGTTGAAGAACAACACTGAAAAGAGAAATTTGGTGGAGACCAGAAAATAGGAGTGCCACCGTCGTTTTCACTACAAACAGGATCAACCATAGTAGGACAATCATCAACTATGATTTGACAAGAAGCTCCGCTTGAAGTTTCATCTACAGTAAAACTTTGTGAAATTGAACAACCATTTTGATCTGTAGCAGTAACAGAATAAACTCCACCGGTAATATTTGATAAATCTTCAGTGGTTTCACCATTACTCCAAAGGAATGTGTATGAAGGGTTTCCACCAGAGACAGTAATATCGATACCTCCACCAGGAGGAGATCCAGGATCACATATAGCATCTGAAATCGTACCCGAAATTTCTAGATTCTCTAATATAATCGGATTTGTGGTAGATGTTCTTTCACAAGTAGTATAAGTACTCTTAACTTTCAAAGTGTAAGAATCTTCAGGAAGATTTGTAAAAGTTGGAGAGCTTTGGTAAGTAACTCCATCATCTAATGAATATTCATATTGATTAGGGTCTGTACTTGTATTTAATGGACTTGTTACCGTAATAGTAAAATTATCAACTGTATTACAATCTACATTAAAGGTTGGTTCAGGTGGTAAATCTACATAAGATAAAGTAACGCCTCCTTGGTCACAAACACTTTGATTTGGAAATGGCAAGCATAATTCATATGTAAAAGTTACATCACCTATATAATTAGCATCGGGGACATAAGTGTATGTACCATCAGAATTCCAAGTAAAAGATGATGATCCAATTTGAGCTGGTGGATTTATTGTATAAGTGGAATTAGCAGGTGCATTATTAAGTACTTTTAAATCTCCATTGTAAGTTTCGTCTAAACATTCAATTACTTGCTGGTCAACAGCGTATTTTTGAAGTAAGAAGAATTTACCATCTCCGTGGTCATTACTTGCGCCTACAAACTCAATTTTCGTAATGTTAGATCCAGTTGGTGCTAATTCATTTAAGTAAAATAATGCAACAGCAATAGTTTGACCATTTTCATTTACACGTCCAGATCTCCAATAATCAGATCCAGCAGCAGGTACACCAGGAGTAGAACCTGAATAATTCCCAACGTTTCTAACAAATGTTTCTCCTAATTTTTGTTCAGATCCTCCACCAGCTGGAATACCCCAAACTTCTATATAAAAACAGTTATTACCACCACGTTCTGTTACAGCTAAAACTCCACCAGAATTTGAAGGAATGGATGGATTATAAAAAATAGTTTGTTTTTGAGCATCAGTAGTTTCAACTGCAGGAAAGTTTCCGCAAATATTTCTACCATTTTGGTTTGCCGAAAAGTAATGGTTTAAGTTTTTATCTTGAAAAGCTGATAGCGCAAAATTATCCCAGTTAGGATTTACTAAAGGGTCACTATTAATTATTAGTTGGTTTCCGTTTTCAAAAATTCTATTGTCACCATGACCTCCTGGAAATACTCTTGTCAGTTCATAATCTGTAGGAACTACAAAAGTATTGTACAGGGTTCCATCAATAGTAATCGATTGAATAGTAGCAGGATTATTGTTGTTGGTTTGTGTATCTGACCATTGAAAAGTTACCCCAGTTTGAATCGAGGGAGCTTGAGTCTGAGCGGTCATTAAATGAGAGAAAGTAACACTAAAGACTAATAAAATTATCTTCGATATACTTTTTAATGAAATACAATTGTATTTATTTTTCATGATTCAAAAAGATTATATATACTATAAATGTATATTAGACACTTGTGAGTTATGATAGTCACAAAATGAAATTATCGTTAATTAAAAAATAAAGTCTTTGAGGGAAAAACAGTGAGGGATTTAATCTTAGCAAACATACTATTGCTATAAAATACTAGACTTGGGTTCATAATAATATTTTTTAAAGTAGGTTTAGCAAAAGAACATATATGATTAATACTGTTCAAAAATAAATGCCAAATCACTTATAAAATCGATTAAAAGCTCATAAAAATCATTTAAACGATTAATATATTCATTTATCGACCACTAAATTCCTTACTCACCTAATATAAAGCTAGTTAACTTTTTAAATTTTTTAAATCATATTATTAAATCATTTTTATTAATTTTATTAAGCAAATAAATTGCTTTTTATCGACAAAAACAACTTTTTATCGATAAAATAAAACATTTAATCGAATATTATGAAGACAATAATTTTAGTTAGGCATGCAAAATCTTCTTGGGAATATGATGTCATAGATCATGACCGACCATTAAAGAATAGAGGTATAAATGATGCTCATACAATCTCTAATAAAATAAGGAAAGAAAAATTGTTAATCGATAAGGTACTTTCTAGCGACGCAATGAGAGCAAAAACTACCGCTAATATATTTATTGAGAATCTTGAAATAAATAAAAGCAATTTTAGTCTAAATCATGGTTTATATGATTTTTCGGGAGAAAACTTATTAGAAATAATAAAGTCTTCAGATAAAACAATTAGTAATCTTATGGTTTTTGGGCATAATCATGCCATCACACATTTTGTAAATCAATATGGTGACAAATATATTGACAACGTTCCAACTAGTGGCTTGGTTGTTATCGAATTTGATATAGATAATTGGATAGATTTGAAAAAAGGAAAAACAACTAAAACTTTATTTCCTCGTGATTTTAAGTAATATTTTAGTGTTTGAGCAAGGAATAGAAGTATACTTAATTTTAAGCCTAGTTTTTTTAAAACTGATGTTTGTTTTCTTTACAAATTAATCATAAATAGAATATATTTGTTAAGTACTTTTTCAATACAAAATAATGTCTAAAACAGAAATAAATAATAACGAATATATTAACAGAGAAATAAGCTGGTTACAGTTTAATGCTAGAGTTTTACAAGAAGCGTCAGATGAGAATGTGCCATTAATTGAGCGATTGCGGTTTTTAGGAATTTTCTCAAATAATCTAGATGAATTTTTTAAAGTAAGATATGCTACCGTAAAACGAATTGTTGAGGCAGGTAAAGGTGGTAAAAATGCACTTGGTGGTATTAAAGCTGCCGAATTATTAGAAATAATAACTAAAATTGTTATCCGTCAACAAACTGAAAGTCTGGGAATATTAAAAGACATCAAATCTAGATTAGAAGATGAGGATATTTATATAATAGATGAAACTCAAATTGATAGTAATCAGCATGACTTTATTAGACGCTATTTTATAAGGAAAGTTAGTCCTGCTTTAGTTACAATCATTTTAAGCGATATGGTAGTACTACCTAACTTAAAAGATAGTGCTGCTTATTTGGCTGTTAGAATGTTAATGAATGATGAAAAAAGACAATATGCATTAATTGAAATCCCAAAAAATATAAATAGGTTTATTGAGTTACCTAAACAAGGAAACAAAAACTATATCATCATGCTAGATGATTTATTAAGACATTGTTTGGGTGATATTTTTAATATTTTTGATTACAAGAGTATTTCTGCCCATATGATTAAAATAACTCGTGATGGAGAGTTAGATTTTGAAAGTGACCTAAGTAAAAGTTTTATTGAAAAAATATCTGATAGTGTTAAGCATCGTCAAGTAGGTGAGCCTGTTCGTTTTGTTTACGATAAAACTATTGATAATGAAACTCTTGAGTATTTAATGTCTAAAATGGGAATAGACAATACAGATAGTATTATTCCTGGAGGACGTTACCATAATAGAAGAGATTATATGGGCTTTCCAAGTTTAGGAAGAACAGATTTATCTTATGATAAAATCGAGCCATTACCAATAAAAGGACTAAGTCTAGAAGCTAGTATTTTTGAGGCTATTGCTAAGAAAGATTATTTGCTTTACGCACCGTATCAAACATTTTCATACGTTGTTAAATTTTTAAGAGAAGCAGCGCTAGACCCGTCTGTAAAAACTATAAAAATTACTATATACAGGCTTGCACAGATCTCTCATATTGCTAGTTCGCTTATAAATGCAGCTATTAACGGTAAAGCAGTTACGGTTTCAATTGAGTTACGCGCTCGTTTTGATGAGCAAGCCAATATTGATTATGCTGAACAAATGGAAGATGAAGGCGTTAATTTAATTTTTGGAGTTCCGGGTTTAAAAGTGCACAGTAAAATGTGTGTTATTGAGCGAGAGGAAGGGAAAAAATTAAAACGTTATGGTTTTATAAGTACAGGTAATTTTAACGAATCTACCGCTAAAATTTATACAGATCACACTTTATTTACATCAAATCAGAAAATTTTAAAAGACGTCAATAAAATATTCAACTTTTTTCAAATAAATTATAAAATATATAGATATAAGCACCTCATTACATCACCTCATTACACACAATCTTCTGTTTTTAAATTAATAGACACTGAAATAGAGAATGTAAAAAATGGAGAAAAAGGATTTATCAGACTTAAAATGAATAGTATTTCTAGCTATACAATGATTGATAAATTATATGAGGCCAGTAGAGCAGGAGTAAAAATACAAATGATAGTTCGTGGCATTTGCTGTTTGATTCCGGGAGTTAAGGGAATGAGTGAAAATATAGAGGTTATCAGTATAGTAGATAAGTTTTTAGAACATTCTAGAATTTATATATTTGGAAATAATGGTAACACAAAGGTTTATATATCTTCAGCAGATTGGATGACTAGAAATATTGAAAATAGAGTGGAAGTAAGCTGTCCTATTTATGATGAGGCAATTAAGCAGGAAATTATAGATGGTTTTAATTTATCTTGGAACGATAATGTAAAAGCAAGATTTATTAATACTGACATAGAAAATGAATACAAAAGAAATGATAAGAAAAAGGTAAGATCTCAATTTGCTATTTATGACTATTATTTAAAAAAGTTAGAAAACTAATATGCTCTCAATAAAAAAGTACGCAGCCATAGATATAGGTTCAAACGCTGTAAGACTACTTATTTCAAATATTATAGAACAAAAAGGGAAACCAGTTCAATTTAAAAAAAACTCTTTAGTTCGTGTTCCTATTCGTTTAGGTGCAGATGTGTTTATAAAAAATAAAATTTCTAAAGAAAACACCCAGCGTATTTTAGATACCATGCTAGCTTTTAAACTGCTTATGAAATCTCATAAAGTTGTTAAATATAAAGCATGTGCCACTTCGGCAATGCGAGAATCTGAAAATGGTAAAAAGGTAGTTGACCTAATTTTGAATCAATGCGGTGTAAGTATAGATATAATTGGAGGAGAAGAAGAAGCAGCCATAATAGCAGCTACAGATTTAAATAAATATATTGATAATAATAAAACGTACTTGTATGTTGATGTTGGAGGTGGTAGTACGGAATTTACTGTAATACATCAAGGAAATCAGGTTGCTTCACGGTCTTTTAAAATTGGTACCGTTCGTTTGTTGAATGATATGGTTAAAAAAGAGGCATGGCAAGAGTTGGAAACTTGGATTAAAGCAAACGTAAAAGTTTATGATAAAATAGATGTTATTGGCTCTGGAGGAAACATAAATAAAATCTTTAAAATATCAGGAAAATCAATAGGTAAACCACTGTCTTACTTTTATTTAACCACATACTACCAAACGTTACAAAGTTATTCTTATGAAGAACGTATTACAGAGCTCGATTTAAATCAAGACAGAGCAGATGTTATTATTCCAGCTATGAGGATTTATCTTTCTGCAATGAAATGGAGTGGTGCAAAAAATATATATGTACCAAAAATTGGACTTGCAGATGGTATAATAAAAAGTATTTATTACGATACTGTTTCTAGCAATACACAGTAAAATTCTGCACTTTACCTTTTAAAATATTACTTTTAATCATAATTAATATATATTCGTCGGCATATAATTGATATAAAATTATATCCCAAAACTATTTAATTATGAAAAAAATATCACTATTAATAATCCTACTTAGCGTTTCTTTACAAGGATTTTGTCAAGAAGACGAAAAAAAAGAAGACGATAAAAAGTCTAAAAGTTCTACATTTCAAGGTGTAAAATATGGAGTAAGAGGTGGTTATAATATTTCCAACCTAGACTTTGATGAATCTCCTGGAATTGAAAATAAACATAGAAACAGCTTCTATATTGGTTTTTTTGCAGAAATTGGTTTATCTAAAACTGTTTCATTAATGCCAGAAATACAGTTTTCACCAGAAGGAGCTAAAGCTGAAGTTTTACATTTAGATTATTTACAAGCGCCAGTTTTAATTAAATTTAGACTTAGCGAAAAGTTAAAGTTTGGTTTAGGGCCGCAAGTAAGTTTAAAAATTCACAAAGAAGGAGATGGAGTTAAAAACTTTGCATATTCTGGACTTGCTGGTATAGAATACAAACTTTCACACATGCTTTTTGCAGATTTAAGGTATACTTACGGAATTTCTGATGTTTTTGATGATAACCAATTAATTTCAGCTAAAAACTCAAATATTCAAATTGGGATTGGTTATAAATTTTAGCCGTGTATTGCCTCAGTTGTTCCTAAATTAGAAATAATTTTACTCTCATATTCAAGAAGTTGCTGCCATTTGGTATCAACTTCTTTTTTATTTCCATATTGTCTTGCAAAACCTAAAAACATAATGTAGTGATTTGCTTCACTTACCATGAGGTTTCTATAAAAGTCAGCTAATTCTCTATCTTCTAATTCTTCAGATAAAAGTCTAAAGCGTTCACAACTTCTAGCTTCAATTAGAGCAGCGTACAAAAGTCGATGAATTAACTGGGTTGTTCTGCTGCCACCTTTTGGAAAGAACTTTACTAATTGAATAACATAATCATCACGTCTATCTCTGCCCAATGTCCATCCGCGTTCTATAATTTTGTCATGTACCATTTTAAAATGACTAATTTCTTCTTTAACTAAGGCTACCATTTCTTTAACCAAATCAGTGTATTCTGGAAAACTTACGATTAAAGAAATAGCTGTACTTGCAGCTTTTTGTTCACAAAATGCATGATCTGTTAGTATTTCTTCTATATTTTTTTCTACAATATTAACCCAACGCGGATCTGTAGGTAATTTTAGTCCTAACATAATTATGTAGTTTTGTAAAAGGTATTAAGTTCTTTTAAAACCGAATAGCCTTTATCATTTATTTTCAATATGTAAAGTATTTGTTTTTCTTCTTTTGGGTAAAGGATTGCCGTATGTAAATATATCTCGTTATTAGTTAAAGACAATTCCTCATCTACTTCAACTCCAATAGAAATAGAATTTAACAAGCTTTTATCTGCTTTTAATTTGTTTTCTTTGTTTAGGAATTGTTCGTCAATATTCTCACGAAAAATGATAATGTTATCTTTGGTTATTGTGACTTCAGAGATCCATTTTCTATAGATGTCTTTAACCATATTAAAATCATCAATTTGGTAATTATGTGTTACCGAATTTTGCATATCTGTATATGTTTTTACACTAACTGAATAACCATTACTTAAAATTGTATCAGTTAAAACTTCGGCATACATTTCTGGCTTGTATTTTACTACTGTAGTTGGTTTTACCGAATCTTTAAATTTAACGACTGCTTTTTTTAAAGAATCTTTTTTGGTCTGTCTGCCATCGCAACTTGCAAAAGCAAAAAAACTAATACAGGCTATAAGAAGAAGGTTTTTCATTTATTTTAGATATCTAAATCGAAAGTTTTTCTCAAAACATCAATATTTGGGTTTTTCTCTTTCAGTTTTTCAAATTTGTCTTGAGTAGTGTATGCATATTTTTTTTCTATTTCTTCGTTAACTATAATATTTAAATTTATATCATAATTATTTAAAGACTTTCTTAAAAACAATAATAAATCGTATTGTTGACGCTCAACTTCTAATTTATTGGTGGCGTTTGGAAATTCTAAATTAACAGTTGTCCCTGTTAATTTTGGAATGTCTATTGACAAAATAGATGCTAGATTAAATTGCCCTTTATCTTGAATAATTTTAATGAATTTATTCCAACTTTCAGTAAGTTCATCTTGTGTAAAATCATCTTTTGGTAAATTTTCTTCATCAATAATAACTTCCATTTGTTTTATTTGATGATCTTTTTTTGCTTTAATACTACTTAAAGAAAGCCCTGATGTACGTTTAATATCATGTTTTAAAACAATTTTTGGAGGCTCTTTTACTTGAAGTTTTTCTAGGTGTTTAGAATTTAACAACTCATCTTTTTCTTCGGTCGGATCGTTATTAACTTCAACTTTAGTTTCTATTTTTTGTTTTGGAAGTTCAACAGGAATAGGGGTAATGCCCTTACCTTTAAAATATGAAGCAGGAATTATGTAATGTTTGCTATTTTTTTTTTCTCCATCAAAAGTGATAGAGGCAAGCTGCATTAAACATAATTCAACGAGTAATCGCTGATTTTTACTAGTTTTATATTTAAGATCGCAATCGTTAGCTAAATTTATGCCTTGAAGCAAAAACGCTTGAGATGCTTTTTTAGATTGGTCTAAATATTTTTTCTTTGTTTGTTCACCAACTTCAAGTAATTCTATCGTTTCAGAAGTTTGGCTAACTAATAAGTCTCTAAAATGCGATGCTAAACCTGCAATAAAATGGTGCCCATCAAACCCTTTCGATAATGTATTATTAAACTGAAGTAATAATTCGGGTATTTTATTCTCTAATATTAAGTCTGTACTTGTAAAATAAGTTTCGTAATCAAGTACATTTAAATTTTCTGTAACAGCTTGTCTGGTTAAATTTTTTCCAGAAAAACTAACTACTCTGTCAAATATAGAAAGCGCATCACGCATGGCGCCATCTGCTTTTTGAGCAATAATATGCAAAGCATCATCATCTGCAGTAATACCTTGCTCTTCAGCTATATATTTTAAATATTCCTTAGCATCTTTAACTGTAATACGTTTAAAATCAAAAATTTGACAACGTGATAAAATAGTCGGAATAATTTTATGTTTTTCAGTGGTTGCTAGAATAAAAATACAGTGTTTTGGTGGTTCTTCTAAGGTTTTTAAAAACGCATTAAAAGCAGCTTGAGACAACATGTGCACCTCGTCAATAATATAGACTTTATATTTACCAACTTGTGGAGGTATTCTAACTTGGTCGGTTAAACTCCTGATGTCATCAACTGAGTTATTAGAAGCAGCATCTAATTCAAAAATATTGAAAGCAAAGTCTTCATCTTCTGTTTCATTTCCATCACTATTAATCATTTTAGCTAAAATACGTGCACAAGTAGTTTTACCAACACCACGCGGACCCGTAAACAGCAGGGCTTGAGCTAAATGATTGTTTTCAATGGCATTAAGTAAAGTGTTGGTAATAGCTTGTTGTCCCACAACATCTTTAAATGTTTGTGGGCGGTACTTTCTAGCTGATACTATAAAATGTTCCATTAAAAAAACTTAGAGTAACAAAGTTAAAAATTCAACTCAAAATTAAGAATTCTAGGTTTCCAAATTATTTATAGTTATTAACAATTTATGTACTTTTGCAGGCAAGTAGATTGTCTTATCGCTGTCTCATTTTAGAGATAGAGGAAAGTCCGAACACCATAGTGCAACATAGTGGCTAATAACCACCAACCGTAAGGTTAGGAAAAGTGCAACAGAAAGTATGTACGGGTAATGCCGTAGTGAAACCAGGTAAACTCTATGTGGTGCAATGTCATGTAAACCAGTGCTTGAGAGCTGCACGCTCGATACTGGAGGGTAGGCAGCTTAAGTTTATAGGTAACTATTAACTCAGATAAATGATAGGAGCTCTTTTTGAGTACAGAATTCGGCTTATAGATTTGCTTAGAAATAAATAAACCCTTCTTAAATTTTTAAGAAGGGTTTTTGGTTGATTATATACTTCAAATGTCATTCTTCGGTTTCTTCCACTACTTTCATAGATTCAATTTCTGCAATTGTTTCTCCAATGCTAGCTGTGTCGTAATATGCGTACTCTTGAACAATTTTTCCATCAATAAATTGAACAGTTAAATGTACTGGGACGGCTATTTTTTTCTCAGTAACTTTAGCTTTTCCTCCCCAAGTATTCCAATAGTTTACCCAAGTGTCGCCATCATCATCAATAATCATTTCAATTTCAGCGTCTTCGTTTAAAAATTTGTAATCAGAAAAGTTGGATAACATATCTTTCATGCCAACCATGAGTTCATCTGGTGATGCTCCTTTATTTGTGTTATGGTATATTTTTGCTGTATCTGCAAAATTAGCTTTCCAAGTATCCCAATCTTGAGCTTCATAAGCTTTAATACCCGCTTTTAAAGTTTCAATTTCTGAGGATTCAGAGAAATAACGTTGTGGCTGGTTTTGGCAAGCAGTAAATACAATTATTGCTAATCCAAGTAAAAAAAGTTTTTTCATTATAATTATGGTTTAAAGGTTAGTACTCAATTTAAGCCATAACTATGTTAAAAAAATAAGATTTTTTTGAGAGAAAAGTATGTGTAAAGTCTGGGACGACTTTTTTAATTAGTACTTATAGGGACTGTAATATACTGTAAAAAAGGTAATTAAAAAAATAATATTAAGATTCGGCATGTTCAAAAAAACTGAACATATTACCACCGTAGCTTTTAGAGTAGTTATAATGATTTAATGAAGATAAATTGGTGTGTTTTGAATGTTCTAAAATAAGAACACCATCTTGTAGTAATAAGTTATTTTGAAAGACTAATTCTGGTATTTTTGCAAAATGCTCATTTGAAAAATTATATGGCGGGTCTGCGAAAATAATATTTGATTGTATTGTTGTCTTTTCTAAGAATTTAAAAACATCACTTTTAATAGTTTGAATGGGCATTTCAAATTTTTCAGCAGTCTGATTAATAAATTTTATGCATCCAAAATCTTGGTCAACACTAGTAATTTGTTCTGTGCCTCGTGATGCAAATTCATAACTAATATTTCCCGTACCTGCAAATAAATCTAAAACTCTAATCTCATCAAAATAATATAGGTTATTTAGAATATTGAATAGCGATTCCTTTGCCATATCTGTTGTAGGGCGTACAGGTAAATTTTTAGGAGCAATTATTTTTCTGCTCTTGTATAATCCAGAAATAATTCGCATTAAAAACTATGTATTATGGCAAAGTTACTATGGTTAGAAGTAGGTTGAGCATCAGAATGATATTTGTATTGATCTTCCCTATTGCCCAAAAACACAAAACGAATATACTTATAGGCAATTATATATAATTCGTCTTTAGAATCTATTTCTCCAGTAAATACTAAATTTAAAATCTCAGGGTTTAGTTCTAGTTGTTCTGCTGTAAAAAGTAAATAATAAATAAAATCTTCTTTTGTAGTATACTCAAAAGTATTGTAAAATATAAGTTTACTGTTATTAACAACAATTAATTCAAAACTATTTTTCCCAATATTTGCATAAACTTTTGGTACATCTGAATGTTTTTCAATTTTTAATACCTGTTCTATTAATAGAGTTGAAACATGTTTAAATGTAAAAGAACCGTATTTATCGTAGATGTAATTGTTAATATTTATATAAGGTACATAAACATTAACGCTATCGTTTATATCTAAATTATCGAAAGTAATGAAATCTGATTTCAATATTTTGGAGTTAAATTTTAAATAATCTGCTAAACAATCTTCGTTAAACAGCGGTTTTGGTACTAAAGTAGAAAGGTTATTATCATGTATTAAAGAAACATTATCAAACTTGTTTTTAAGAAATGGTTCTGTGCTAAATACATCTTTTAATTTTTCTAATAATTGAACAGGGTTTACCTTACTATCAAAAAAATAACGCTTTAAAGCATGAATAGTATTCGAATCTCTTTGTAATATACAAAAAGAAAGTCCACTCAAACTCAGTTGAATGGACAGTTCTAAATTAGTTAGTTTATTTTGAATATTAATCGTTTGCGGCATAATTTTTTGGCCAGTTTCCGTTGGTATTTACTTCATCCATAGAGCCAACTCTAAGAGCATCACCATTAACGGCTTCAACTGAAACTACTTGATTTTCTTGATTTATTAAATCTTTATCTTGATCGAATAAAATAACAGACTTTTTTACCATAGCTTCAAAAACAGGAATTCTAATATCATTCTGATTTATAAACCCAGCTTTTAAAGAAAATTTAGCACCTTCTTCTCCAACAGGAACATTCATCATTGTTTTGTATCTGTTATCAGATTTGAATAAAGAGTCTTTTACAGATGCATAACCTAGTGTATCGATAACTACCATATCTTTAGTCATAGTTACACCAAATTGTTTAGTAAGTACTTCATCAACAACACTAGTGTCACGACGTTGAGTAATTGTAAATTTAGCAGTATCTATAAAAGTAACTAACTTGTTAAAATCATCAGAAAATCTACCAGTAACCTGTTTGTGAGCTAATTGTGCATCTCTAATATCTATTAAACTTTCAATAACTTGAGCATATCGCTTTTCTTTTGTTTGGTTAAAAAGAATCGGATTATAAACAGACATAAATGTTTGATATCCTAAAAAAGCAATTAATACCCATAGAGCTATAGTTAAAACAGGTTTAAATTTTGTAGGTACAAATTTGTCAACCAGCTTAACTAAGCCAATTGTAACAAGAATTACAGCAACTGCAATTAGAATAAATGTTAACATAGTTATATTATTATAAGTTTATTAATGGTATTTAGCAAATCTACAATTTTTTTTTAATCGTAAAAACCTATAAGGCGTAAAAATCATTTCTATATTTGAATAATTTATAATTTGTTAAACAATAAATGACATCTTCCGAATTTTATTCCCTTATAAAACAGCAGTTTCCGTTTAAACCAACGCTTAAACAAAATATTGTTTTACAACAACTTTCGGAGTTTATCTTCAAAAAGGGGAATAATGATATTTATTTATTAAAAGGCTATGCAGGAACAGGAAAAACCACTATTGTTGGTACAATTGTTACTAATTTATGGAAAGCAAAAAAAAGCGCTATTTTAATGGCACCTACAGGTAGAGCAGCTAAAGTTATATCGAATTATTCAGGCAAAGAGGCGTTTACCATTCATAAAAAAATCTACTTTCCTAAAAAAGAAAAAAATGGAGGTGTAAAGTTTGTCTTGCAACCCAATAAACATAAAAATACCATTTTTATAGTAGATGAAGCGTCTATGATTCCAGATACCCCTGCAGAATCTAAACTTTTTGAAAATGGTTCTCTTTTAGATGATTTAATGCAATATGTATATTCTGGACATCACTGTAAACTTTTGTTAATAGGTGATACGGCACAACTTCCGCCAGTAAAATTAGATTTAAGTCCCGCTTTAAATGAAAACACATTAAGCCTAAATTATAATAAAGAGGTTACTAAAATGGAACTTGACGAGGTTGTAAGACAAGAACAAGATTCTGGTATTCTTGTAAATGCAACAGTACTTAGAGAGTCTATATCAAACTCATTTAACGAGTCATTTAAGTTCGATTTAAATGGTTTTAAAGATATTGTTAACCTAGTTGATGGTTATGATATTATGGACGCAATAAATGATGCTTACAGCAACTTAGGAAACGAAGAAACCGCCATTATAGTTAGAAGTAATAAAAGAGCAAATTTGTACAATCAACAAATAAGAAGTCGCATTTTATTTAATGAAAATGAATTATCTGCAGGCGATTTTTTAATGGTTGTAAAGAATAATTATTTTTGGATAAAACCAACAACCGAGGCTGGTTTTATTGCTAACGGTGATATTGTTGAAGTTTTAGAAATTTTTAGAATAGAAGAGCTTTACGGATTTAGATTTGCAGAAGTAAAAGTAAGAATGGTTGATTACCCAAAAATGCGCCCTTTTGAAACCGTTCTGTTATTGGATACTATTGATGCAGAAACCCCATCATTACCATATGAAGAATCAAATAGACTTTATCAAGAAGTTATGAAAGATTATGAGGCTGAAACCAGTAAATACAAGAAGTTTTTAAAAGTAAAGTCAAATAAATACTTTAATGCCTTACAAGTAAAATTTTCATATGCAATAACTTGCCATAAATCTCAAGGTGGGCAATGGCATACTGTTTTTGTAGAACAACCATACTTGCCAAATGGAATAAATAAAGAGTATTTAAGATGGTTATATACAGCCGTAACTAGAGCCAAAGAAAAGTTGTATCTTATTGGTTTTAAACAAGATTTTTTTGAGGAATGATATTTGATTATTAATACATATGACTATTGAAACCATAATTAGTATTTGTTTAGGAATTGGGCTAGCGGCCTCTGTTGGCTTTCGAGTGTTTGTCCCACTATTTGCATTAAGTTTAGCGTCATATTTTGATGTTTGGCAACTTAATGAATCTTGGGAATGGATTGGTAGTACTACCGCTTTAATAACTTTAGGAGTAGCCACTTTGGTTGAAGTATTCGCCTATTATATTCCTTACATTGATAATTTATTAGACACCATTGCGGTTCCATTAGCGGCCATAGCAGGTACAGTTGTTATGATGTCTACAGTGGCAGATTTAAGCCCTGTAATAACTTGGTCGTTAGCTATTATTGCTGGTGGAGGTACAGCAGCGGCCATATCGGGTTCGTCAAGTACCACGCGCTTAGCATCTACTGCTACAACGGGTGGTTTAGCAAACCCTGTAGTATCTACCATAGAAACAGGAACTTCAATAGTTATGGCTATTATTTCTGTTTTTATTCCTGTTTTGGCTGTAATATTAGTTTTAATAATCTTATTAATTATTTTTAAATTTTACAAAAAGTTTAAAACCAAAAAAGTTAAACACTAGTAATAATTATTCTATTTTTGAATAACATTTTGAAATCAACTTGATGAAAATAATTTCAATGATTCCGGCGCGTTATGCTGCATCACGTTTTCCTGGTAAATTAATGCAAGATTTAGAAGGAAAAACAGTTATAACTAGAACGTATGAGGCCACAATAGCTACTAATTTATTTGATGATGTTTACGTTGTAACCGATAGCTCTATTATTTATAATGAAATTGTGAATAATGGTGGCAAAGCTATAATGAGTAAAAAAGAGCACGATTGTGGGAGTGATAGAATTGCTGAAGCTATTGAGTTTATGGATGTAGATGTCGTTATAAATGTTCAAGGAGACGAACCATTTACAGATAAAGAATCTTTAGTTAAACTCATAGATGTTTTTAAAAAAGACTCTAAAAAAGAGGTTGATTTAGCATCGTTAATGGTACATATTACAGATACACAAGAAATCAACAATCCAAATACTGTAAAAGTTATTGTAGATCAATTTAATTTTGCGTTATACTTTTCTCGTAGTCCAATTCCATATCCAAGAGATAAAAATGTTGGTGTTAGATATTTTAAGCATAAAGGCGTTTATGCCTTCAGAAAGCAAGCTTTATTAGATTTTTACAACTTACCAATGCAGCTTTTAGAAGCCTCAGAAAAGCTAGAACAGTTGCGCTATTTAGAGTATGGAAAACGAATTAAAATGGTAGAAACCGATGTTCAAGGTGTCGAAATAGATACTCCTGAAGATTTAGAACGCGCCAAGAAATTATGGAAATAGATTATAATAACATAAAAGTAATTGGTTTTGATGCCGATGATACGTTGTGGGTAAATGAAACCTATTTTCGTGAGGCTGAGGAAGAGTTTGGAAGGCTATTGTCTAAATATGAAACACCAAACAAAATTGATCAAGAGCTTTTTAAAAAGGAGATTAGTAATCTGCCTCTTTATGGTTATGGTGTTAAAGCATTTGTATTATCTATGGTAGAAATGGCGTTAGAATTATCTAACTATAATGTTTCCAATAAAACTATAGAGGCTATACTTAATATAGGTAAGGATATGCTAAATAAGCCTGTAGAGTTACTAGATGGTGTAGAACATGTTTTAAAAACGCTATCGAAAAATTACCGCTTAATTTTAGCAACAAAAGGGGATTTATTAGACCAAGAGCGAAAACTAGAAAAGTCTGGATTAACCGATTATTTTCATCATATTGAGGTTCTAAGTGATAAGAAAGAAGCTAATTATTCAAGGTTATTAAATCATTTAGATATTAATCCATCAGAATTTTTAATGATAGGGAATTCATTAAAATCAGATATTTTGCCACTAGTAAACATAAATGCGCATGCCATTCATGTTCCTTTTCATACTACTTGGGCTCACGAAGAAGTAACAGAGGAAGAAACTAATGGTAAAGCTTATAAAACCATAAAATCGTTAAATGAAATTTTAGGAATTTTTGATTAGTCTCATGACTTTGCCTTGTGTTAAAAGTATATTACAACGTTCTATTGAATAAACAGAGTTCAATACTCTTTTTGAAAATTTCAATACGATTTAAATGAGTAAAATTTAAATTAATACTATTTTTACATTTTTGTAAAAGAAAACATATTAAATGAGTTATAAAAACTTTCCAATGGTGTCAAGAGTTATTTTTGGCAGAGGTAGTTTCAATCAATTAAATGATATAGTTGCCCCAAAGCGATTAAATACAAAATCACCTTTTATTTTTCTAGTTGACGATGTTTTTAAAAACAATACATGGTTAACATCGAGGATAAATTTATCATACGACGATAAAATTATTTATATCTCAGCTAAAGAAGAACCCAAAACATCACAAGTTGATGAACTAGTTGAGTCTATTATTCTAGATACAAAAGAGCGGCCATCAGGTATAATAGGTATAGGTGGTGGTACACTTCTAGATTTAGCCAAAGCTGTTTCTATAATGCTTACTAACCAAGGTAAGACTGAAAATTATCAAGGTTGGGATTTGGTTAAAAACCCTGCTATATATCATGTGGGAGTTCCAACAATATCTGGTACAGGCGCTGAAGTTTCTAGAACAACGGTATTAACCGGTCCAATAAGAAAGTTAGGTATTAATTCTGATTACACACCTTTTGATCAGGTTATTTTGGATCCTGAATTGACTAAGGATGTTCCAAAAGAACAATGGTTTTTCACAGGTATGGATTGCTATATTCATTGTATAGAATCACTTAATGGAACTTATTTAAACACATTTAGTCAAAGTTATGGCGAAATGTCTTTAGAGCTTTGTAAAGACATCTTTTTTGGTGAAAGTTTGAGTAAGGAGGAAGCTGAAGACAAATTAATGATGGCCTCATGGCATGGAGGTATGAGTATTGTTTATTCTCAAGTAGGTGTTGCTCATGCGCTTAGTTACGGATTATCCTATTTATTAGGAACTAAACACGGAATTGGTAACTGTATTGTTTTTAATCATTTAGAAGAATTTTATCCAGAAGGGGTAAAACTGTTTAAAGCCATGAAAAAGAAACACAATATAGAATTACCTCAAGGTATTTGTGCAGATTTAAGTGATTCAGATTTTGATACCATGATAAATATTTCTTTGAGTTTAGAACCTCTTTGGGAAAACGCTGTAGGGAAAAATTGGAAAAACACTGTTACTCGAAAAAAGCTAAAAGAACTTTATAAAAAAATGTAATATGCAATGGTTTGCCAAATTTATTTATTTTAAAGTTTTAGGTTGGCAAATTTGTGGTAACAAAAATTTTTCAAAAGATACTATTAAAAAAGCTGTTATTATTGCTGTGCCTCATACCAGCTGGCATGATTTTTATATTGGAGTTTTATTAAGGGCTGTTATTGGTTTAAAAACAAATTTTGTTGGTAAAAAAGAATTATTCATATTTCCTATAGGGTGGTTTTTTAAAGTTTTAGGTGGTGCTCCAATAAATAGGCAAGACAATGAAAATAAAGTTCAAGCCATAGCTAAATTATTTGAAGAAAAAAAAGAATTTAGAATGACATTGGCGCCAGAAGGTACCCGTAAAAAAGTTTTAGAATGGCGAACAGGATTTTACTATATAGCCAAAGAAGCTAAAGTACCTATAATTATGTTTACTCTAGATTTTGAAAACAAACAAAATAAAATATCTGAGCCATTTTATCCAACTGATGATAAAGAAGCTGACTTTAAATTCATGTATAAATTTTTTGAGGGTATTAAAGGAAAAATACCTGAATATTCATAAATATGGCATGAGAATTGCTGATATAATATTAGTAACTGAAACATAAAGTAAACAATTACTTGTCCCTAAAAAGAAACATTACTAATTAAAAGCTATCTTATTTAAGGTAGCTTTTTTTTACATTCAATTTTTTTATTGTACCATCATTTTTTCTAAACGTAATGTCATAAGAAATATCTTTTTTAAATATTGATTCAGAATTTAAGAATTTACAAACTGGTATATTCTCTAAATCTAGGCCATTTACGTCTATAATTTCGTCTCCAAATTCAATATCATTCTTAAGCGAATCATCCCAAACAATACCTACAGCTAGATTATCATTTTTAATAGTTAAATTAAATCCAAAGTGTTTTTTATTTATTTTTACAGCATTTTTTTCAGAGTCTAAATAAAAGCGTTTGTTCTTAAAGTCAATAGTTAAAACACCATGATTTAAAATTTTAGTCCCAATTCTAGAATTGTCATCATTTGTAGTTTCGGTAACAATTGTATTAAATTCAGTATTATTAATTTTCAATTTAGGAACAATAATTCTATACTGTTTGCCTTTTTCTGCTGCTCCAAATATGCTTATTCCATTGCTTCCTTCACCTGTATTATGAATATTAAAAACTTTATTTTTCTGTAAAAGATTAAAGTTTTCCTTTGATAAATCATAAAACCCTTTCATGCCCGTATCTATAAGTAAATGTTCTCTAGCTTTTTTATTGCCTTCAATATTAACCCATATATAGGGACTTTTTTGACTTTTTAGTAATGATAGTTTTGTGGCTTTACTTTTGTCTAGTTTTAACCTTTTTTCTTTATCAGTTAGTATAATAAGTTTCCTTTTTAAATCTATTTGAAGTATTGATTTGTAAAGCATATTGCTTCCAATTATACCATCAATATTAAAACAATCAAACACCAAATTTTTTAGAGTGTTATCAACTAATGCGGTAGTATTTTTAAAATTCAAACCGCCAAACTGTATTAGCGGTATTGAAACCATATCTAGTGTATTTTTTTTATTGGACGCATCACTTACTTTTAAACTACCAATAGCTTTTGTTTTAATTTTTTTAGCGAACTCAGCAGAAATAACATTAGGTGCTCCAGTGTCTAACAAAAATTTGTATTCTTTATTTTGAATTGTAACAGGTATAATTATTTTTTCTGAAACATACTCAAATTTAATTTCTGAGTAATAATTTCTCTCAGTTACCAAACCTTTAGTAAAGGACATATTTTGTCCGCAGGATTGTAATGAAATAAACAAAACAGTAATTAAAAAAATATTCTTCATTTGATTTTTTTTGATTGAAATTAAAATATTACAGCTTAATGTTATAAGCTTTCATTGTAAATTTAATTAAAATCTTTGCTTTTTAATCTTTTAAACAATTATAATAAAGTACTGTTTTAACTATTATTTATATATCTTTAAAAAATATGATAAAAGACACAAAAATTGCTGTATTAATTGATGGTGATAATATTCCATCAAAGTATATTTCTGAAATGATGGAGGAAATTGCCAAGTATGGTACGCCAACTATAAAGAGGATTTACGGAGATTGGACCAAGCCACATTTGTCAAAATGGAAAAATGTGTTGTTAGAAAATGCCATAACGCCTATTCAGCAATATGGTTATACTACAGGGAAAAATGCCACAGACTCTGCCATGATAATTGATGCTATGGATATTTTGTATTCTGAAAAAGTAAATGGTTTTTGCTTAGTATCTTCTGATAGTGATTTTACAAAATTAGCCACTCGTCTGCGTGAAGCAGCCATGGTTGTTTATGGAATGGGGGAGAAGAAAACACCAAATCCGTTTATCGTGGCTTGCGATAAGTTTATTTATTTAGAAATTCTTGCCAACGATGAAGATAATGATAAAGGAGAAAAGAGCGGTAAAAAGAAAAAAGAAAACCTATATAACATAACACCAAAAGTGATTAAACTTCTTCAAAATTCTGTAGATGATGCAGCCGATGATGATGGGTGGGCTTTTTTAGGAGATGTTGGTTCGTTAATTTTAAAGAAACAACCAAATTTCGATTCACGAAACTTTGGTTTTTCTAAGCTAACACCACTATTTAAATCTTTATCGCAATTTGAAATGGAACAACGAGATCAAACAAACGGTCGATTTAAACTGATTTATGTTAAGAACAAATAGAAGAGATTACACAATAGATATTCTAATCTTGTTTATGGTGTTCTGCTTGTTCGTAGTGTTCCTTTATTAAATCTCTACCAAAATCACCATTAAAATCTCTCCATACTGTATGTATGTGGTTAGCTTTATTTTGAGTATTATCAAATTCTATTAAAAAAGTGTCACCTTGAATTCTATAATAGTGCCCTTTAGTAATGTCTGTTGATCCTGCCCAACCAAATTTAATATCATTAAATTCGGCTATATTTATGGCTCTTAATCTTTCTTTAGCTAATTCGGTGGGTATTGTAGAAAGATATTCTTCAATGATAGCTTTTAAGATATTTTGCTGATTTTTATTTAGTGATTTCGCATCAATACCAACTGGTTTTAGTTTAATAACTTCCGATTTATTAGCCGTTATAATCTCTAAAAATGAGTTTTCCTTAAATATGGTTTGCTTTTTTTGTTCACCATTCATCGAAGTAATTAATTTAAAAGCTAAATCTTCTTCTTTGTTTAAAACCCGTTCTCCTTTTCGTTTTCCATTTTTTATCATTGCAGGATTAGTTCCTAAAAATCTTGGAGAAAAAGATGTTTTATCCTCGGCAATAGTAAAATTTAATGATATATGATGTCCTTCAAATGACCAAGACCATATGTTGTCTTTTTTTGGGTCTCCGTAAATTGTTATATAATATTTTAATGGATCTCTGTAAATAGGGTCACCACTAATTTCAGCAAGTACGTTTTCTAAACTTATAATTTTTTGTGTTTTAATATAGCCGACTTCACTTAAATAACTTTTTAGAAGATTAGTAGCTAGTATTTTTTGCTGTTCGTTTAATTCAAAAAGTGCAATGCCTTCTCTTTTAAAAGATACGGCTGGTAGATAGTGCCAAGTTTCTCTGTTTGAATCATCAAACATTAAATTTGCTTTTTCTTTTTGCTCTTCATTTAGAGCATCCAAGAAACTAATAGCAGCATTTGTTTGCGAATTTAATGATGAAATTGAAAGTAAATGAACGCATATTGAAATAACTATTAGTCTAATCATATTTTATAGTATTACGGTAAAAGATATAAGGAGAAACAAATTACACAATATTTCTGATATCAATATATTAGGCAGTTTCTTCCATAGTATGATATACGTTTTGTACATCATCATCTTCTTCAAGTTTTTCTAAAAGTTTTTCAACATCTTCAGCTTGCTCTGGTGTTAGTTGTTTTGTTACTTGAGGAATTCGTTCGAAACCAGAAGATAGAATTTCAATATTATTATCTTCTAAGTACGATTGTATATTACCAAAGCTTTCAAAAGGAGCGTAAATCATTACACTAGTTACTTCATTACCTTCTTCATCTTCATCGGTATCTTCAAAAATTTCTTCAACTCCAAAATCTATAAGTTCTAACTCAAGTTCCTCTAAATCTATGTTCTCGCCTTTAATTTTAAAATTACAAGTATGGTCGAACATAAACACCACAGATCCTGATGTTCCAAGACTCCCATCAGTTTTATTAAAATACGATCTTACATTAGCTACGGTACGTGTATTGTTATCTGTGGCAGTTTCAATGAGCACTGCAATACCGTGTTGTGCGTAACCTTCAAAAATAACTTCCTTATAATCGCCTTGGCCTTTTTCACTAGCTTTTTTTATAGCACGTTCTACATTGTCTTTAGGCATGTTTACAGATTTTGCGTTCTGTATAACGGCTCTTAAACGTGAGTTACTGTCTGGGTCTGGACCACCTTCTTTAACAGCCATAACAATGTCTTTACCAATTCGTGTAAAGGCTTTGCTCATTGCCGACCAACGCTTCATTTTTCTTGCTTTTCTAAATTCGAAAGCTCTTCCCATAATATTATTTGTTATTCCTCAAAAGCAGGAACTTATTAAATTAAACAAATTTTAAACTACTTTTCGCAAATTTAAAAATCTACTTACTAAAAACAAACTATTCTTCTGGTTCTACTATGGCTTCAATAGCTTCTGCTAGTTTGAAATCTTTATTAGTAACGCCATTCGCACCGTGTGTTGATAATGAAATTGTAAGTACGTTATAAACGTTGCTCCAATTTGGATGATGATTAAGCGCTTCGCAATCAAAAGCAATACGACTCATGGCGCTAAAGCAATCTTTAAAATTTTCAAATTCGAATTCTGCATGAATTGCATCATCAAAATATTCCCAATCTGGAAATCGGAGAAGTTTCTTTTCTATTTCTAATTCAGATAATTTATTCATAATGTTAGCAATTTTATTGTTACAATTTACTTATAATTTTAATTCTGTTAAAATATCTTGACTAATTAACTGAAGGTGTTTAGGTAATTTGTTAAACTTAGGCAAAACGGCTAAATATCTATCATTGTTAGTAGTATAAACTCTTTTGTAAATAGCTTTTTCGTCAAGTAATAAACTAGATGCTATTTCTTTTATAAAATCATCATGATGCACCAAATCTGTGCTTCCTAAATGGAAAATACCCGACTTTTTTCTATTTATGATGTAATGAACTTGTTGAGTTACTTTACTATCATTAGTAACATTCATTATTAAATTAGGAAAAACTTCAATAGGCTCTTTTGCTTTTATATTTTGTGAGATTTCATTTATTCTAGGCGATTGAGCTCCAAAAACCATAGGTAATCTTAAAATAGCAACTTGTTTTTTGGGTAAACGTAGGAGCATATTCTCAATTTTTATTTTAAAATGCCCATAAATACTATTGCTATAAGTTTTGTCTTCTTCATAGCTAGGATATTTACTGTAGGCATCAAAAACATTAGCAGATGATAAAAATAAAAGTTTTATTTTATGTGAAAATACATATTCTGCTAGATGTTGATGCATTAAAACTTGTTTTGAAAAATCGCCTCGAAGCGAAGAAATTATAATAGTAGGCTTTACAATATCTAGAATTTCATAAATATCATCTTCTTCAATATTATATTGAAAGAAATGATGATTCTTTTCAAATTGTTTATTGGTAGTAGCGTAAGTTCCAAACGTTTTAAAATAGGAGCAGAGTTCTTTATAAATTGCACCTCCTAAAAAACCACTTGCACCAATTATTAAAACTCTATGTTTATCTTCTCGTTTCTTCATAAATCAAACTTCAAAAGACATTTAAAAAACGGATAGTTTTGTTTTAGTAGTAAACGCTTCTAAAGTTAGCATTCCCAATTTAGAATTTCCTTTTTTATTTAAGCCTGGAGCCCAGGTAGTTATAACAAAATAATCTGGTAGTAAGGCCACAATGCCTCCGCCAACACCACTTTTACCAGGTAAACCGACCTCAAAAGCAAATTCTCCAGCTTCATCATAAAATCCACAAGTAAGCATAATAGCATTAATACGTTTAGCTTGTGTTTTGGTTAGTCGGGCTTTATTTAATAAACAATTACCTTTATTTGCTAAAAAGAAAAATACATTTGTTAATTGCTCACAACTCATTTCTATCGAGCATTGATGGAAATAAAAATCTAGAACTTCTTCAACAGGATTATTTAAGTTATTAAACGATTTTAAAAGATTAGCTGCTGCATAATTTTTAAATCCAGTTATTTTTTCTGAATAAGCTACATCTTCATTAAAATTAATAGTGGTATCACCAGTTATATCTCTAACATAATTTAAAAAATCTTGTTTGGGATTTTTCAAACTAGAAACTAAAATGTCTGCAATAACAATGGCTCCAGAATTTATTAATGGGTTTCTAGGAATACCATTTTCAATTTCTAGTAAAGATAAATGATTAAAAGGGTTGCCACTAGGTTCAACATCAACTCGTTTCCAGATGGATTCACCAACTAATTCCATGGCTTTAGATAAAGCTAAAACTTTTGATATACTTTGTATAGAGAATGGTTTGTTAAAATCACCAATACCATAATGTTGCCCATTAACGGTGCGGAGGTGAATACCAAAATTATTAATATCAATGTCAGCTAATTCAGGTATGTAAGTTGCTACAGTACCTTTATCATTAGTTTTTGAAACATTTTGGTAAATATTACTAAGAATAGCTTTAAAATCAGACATACTAGCTTTTGTAGAAGGGCAATTTTACAACTGTTGCAGGAATAGCTTTTTTACGTATTTGTATATTTATTTTGCTATTTAAATCAGCAAAAACAGCAGGGACATAGCCTAGACCTATACCTTTACCCATTGAAGGACTCATTGTTCCTGAAGTAACTGTACCAATTTTATTGCCGTTGCCATCTACAATATCATAGCCATGACGTGGAATCCCTCTGTCATTTAATTCAAAAGCAACAAGCTTTCGTTCAGGACCACGTTCTTTTTCTGCTTTTAAAGCTTCCGAGTTTGTAAAGTCTTTCGTAAATTTTGTTATCCAGCCTAATCCTGCTTCAATAGGCGACGTAGTATCGTCAATATCATTTCCGTAAAGACAATAGCCCATTTCTAAGCGTAAGGTGTCACGTGCTGCAAGACCTATTGGTTTTATTCCAAAATTTGCTCCAGCTTCTAAAACTTTATCCCAAATTTGTTTTACTTCAGAGTTTTTACAATAAATTTCAAAACCACCACTGCCTGTATATCCTGTTGCAGAAATTATTACGTGTTCGATACCAGCAAAATCTCCAACAATAAAATTATAAAATTTAATAGCAGATAAATCGTGACTTGTAATGCTTTGCATCGATTCAATAGCTTTTGGACCTTGAATAGCTAATAAAGAATAATCTTCACTTAAATCTCGCATTGTAGCACCAACATCATTTTTAGAGCTAATCCAATTCCAGTCTTTTTCAATATTACTGGCATTAACCACCAATAAATATGTTTCTTCTTTAATTTTATAAATAATTAAGTCATCAACAATACCACCATCGTCGTTAGGTAAACAACTGTATTGTGCTTTTCCAATAGTTAATTTTGATACATCATTACTTGATACTTTTTGTATTAATTTTAATGCGTGTTCACCTTCAATTAAAAACTCTCCCATGTGTGAGACATCAAAAACACCAACATTATTTCTAACAGTTTCGTGTTCTAAATTTACACCCTCATATTGTACAGGCATATTATAGCCAGCAAATGGTACTACTTTTGCGCCAAGTGCTATATGAGTTTCTGTTAAAGCTGTATTCTTCATTTATAAGTTCTATTAAAATTTTCTAGAAGTAAAAGTATTGAAAATTTAAATAAAGAACGTTTAATAAAACTTAAATCATTTGGTTTAAAATGAAGTTTTCAATTGACTAACTTTTTAAAGTTTAATTATTTTTTTAACGAAGTAATTATTACTGTTGCTGTTTGATAAGAAATAAACACCGCTTTGTAAATTACTAATATCAAAAGTTTTATTTGATGTTGTGTAATCTATTTTGCGAACTGTAACACCGTGTATATTTTTTAATAAAAGTTGCCCTTGTTCAGGTAAATTACTAATCGTAATATTATCATTAGTTGGATTTGGATAGACTTTTATCTCGTTAATATTTGTTATTTCTTCCAGTGATAATGAAGCGTCAAAACATAAAGATTCACTATTCATTAAATTAAATGCAGTACTATCAGAAACATCTGTTCTTCGCAATACCATTTTATCCATAAAAAAGAAGCTTGATCTTGCATCTACAATTATAGAATAATTACCTGCTGTATTAAAAGTTGCCCATATAAACCTTTGTGAAACAAGATTAGATCTAGAGTTGGTAACAAACTTCCAGCGTTTATCAATATCCCCAGTCGGATCTACGTTCATAAAAGCTTTAATCCAATTGTTAACTTTTGCATCATCTGGACATCCTCTATTTGGATTAGAGTTACAATCAGGTATAGGCTCTATAGCACTTCCATTTGGGTCGTTATTTTGCGTCATATACCAATCATCAGCAATTATTCTCAACCATGCATCATTGTGTTCGCCTCTTTCGGTGCCTGTTCCAATTCTACCGCGCCATGCAAATCTATAGGTACCTGGGTTATTTATTCTAATGTTATAGGTTATGGATGCTCCTGTAAGTGTATTAAAAGATTGTGGTCCATCCCAATAAATATAATTAATAGTAGATCCAGATAAATTTGGGTCCGCCTCACTACCTGTTTTCCAGCTAGAATTGTTCCTAATTCCAGATTCCATTTCAATGATTAAGATGCCATTTTGTTCTTCAAACGGAAGTGTACCATCACACGTTGCTGTTTGCGCTGATATCTGTATACAGAGAAGTGAAAACACTAATAGATACAATGTTTGAATTGTAATTTTTTTCATTGTTGCAATTTTTTCTAATGTGTGTAAATTTCTAGAAAAAAATAAACTATACCATCATGAGGTATCCTGTTGCAGCAACTATTAGGGTAATACTTTATGGTTATAGCTTGTAGAAGATCGAATTTATTACTAAAAGCTCTTATGCCAATAAGAAATCTTTTAAACCTTCATAGTTAGAAATGCCTATCGATTCCTTTTCTCTACCCATTACTTCTTGAATTTGCTTTGGTAAAGGTTGTTCTTCTTTGATGACTTCTATAACAACATCTAAAAACTTAGTTGGATGCGCGGTTTCTAAAAACACACAATGGGCGTTTGGGTTTTCTTTTAGATATGTCTTACTTCCTAAATAACCAACAGCACCGTGTGGGTCTGCAACATAATTGTAGTTATTGTAAATTTCTAACATGGCTGCTTTGGTTTCTTCATCTGTAAAGCTGTATGAAGACACATTTTGTTTTAAGCTATCAAATTTATTTTTATAAATCTCTTGAATACGAATGAAGTTACTTGGCGCGCCAACATCCATGGCATTACTAATAGTCTGAATAGACGGTTTTGGTTCGTATAACTGCGATTGTAAATAACGTGTTACTACGTTATTAGCATTGTTTGATGCTATAAAATGTTTGATTGGTAAGCCTAATTGTTGCGCCATCATACCAGCACAAATGTTTCCGAAGTTTCCACTTGGTACAGAGAATACAATGTCCTCATATTTTTTATGTAATTGCTTGTAAGCAAACATAAAATAGAATAATTGTGGTAACCAACGTGCTACGTTTATTGAGTTTGCTGATGTTAACTGCATTTTACTGGTTAACTCCTCATCTAAAAAAGCGGTTTTCACCATGGCTTGACAATCGTCAAACGTCCCATTTACTTCTAGCGCTTTGATGTTTTGACCTAATGTTGTTAGCTGTTTTTCTTGAATATCGCTCACTTTTCCACTCGGGTAGAGTATAACTACATTTACACCTTTAACTCCTAAAAACCCATTAGCCACAGCGCCTCCAGTATCTCCAGAAGTAGCTACTAAAACGGTAACTTCATTGGTGTTGTTTTGATTGAAATACCCTAAACAGCGCGCCATAAAACGTGCGCCAACATCTTTAAAGGCCATTGTTGGTCCATGAAAAAGCTCAAGAGTTGAAATGTTTTCATTTAGCTGAACCACTGGAAAATCAAAAGAGAGTGTTTCTTCAACAATTGTTTTTAAAATAGCTTCTGGAATTTCAGGAGACACAAATTGTTTAATAGCTTCAAAAGCAATTTCAGAATACGATAAGTTTTCAAAATTATCCCAGAATGACTGCGGTAAAGGTTTTATGCTTTCTGGAAAGTACAAACCTTTATCGGGTGCTAATCCTTTTATAACAGCATCTTTAAATGATGTGTTTGGTGCTTTATGATTAAGTGAGTAATAGTTCATTTTTCTGTCATTCCTGCGAAATCAGGAATCTATTTATTAGTTATTTGCTATGAGATTTCTCCTTTCGTCGAAATGACATAATATTTCTATTTAAACGTTTAGTTTATAATTTTTACACCATTGGCATTAATTTTCGACACATGTATGTCAAATGCTATATCTGTTTTAGAATATACATCATGCATAGCGTCTTTTACTTTATTGGCTGTATCCAATCCTTTACTTAATGAGAAAATTGAAGGGCCAGAACCTGAAATTCCAGCACCAAGTGCACCAACATTTAAAACAGCTTCTTTAACGTTATCAAAATACGGAATCAATTGACTTCTATATGGTTCTATAATTACATCTCTCAAAGAATGGCTAATTAATTCGTAATCGCTTGTGTGTAAAGCATGAACTAAACTTCCTAAATTTGCCCATTGTTCAATCGCATCACTGAGAGGGACTTCTTTTGGAAGTACAGCTCGAGATTCAGAAGTTTTAATCTCTATTTGAGGATGAATAATTGTGGCGTATAAATCATCTGGAGATGGAATTTCTAAAATTTTTAAAGGCGAAACGCTTTTTACCAATGTAAATCCTCCAAAAAGTGCAGGAGCAAGGTTATCAGCATGTTCACATTTACTAGCTAAAGCTTCTCCTTTAATTGCAAATTCTGTTAATTGTGTTTTGCTGAATGGTCTACCTAAAAGCTCATTCATGCCAAAAACACTACCAACGGCACTAGCTGCACTACTACCTATACCACTTCCTGGTTTTATATTTTTATAGATTTCGATTTCAAAACCAAAACTTAAGTCAAGTGAATTATACATGGCTAATGCAGATACCCCAGCCACATTCAATTCTGCTTCAAAAGGCAAATCAAAACCTTCGATTCGAGTTATGGCAATGCCTTTTTTATCAACCTTTCTTATTACCATTTCATCTCCAATACTGTCTAAGCAAAAGCCTAAAACATCAAAACCACAAGATACATTGGCTACGGTTGCAGGAGAAAATATTTTTATTTTGTTCATCTTTTCTATTAAATAATTTTCGGCTGCACTGGAGCAAGAAATATTACTTTCTTTGTGTAATTCCATATTATTAATCGTTTCCTAATCTAATAATATCAGCAAATAATCCAGAAGCTGTTACGTCTGCTCCAGCACCTGCACCCTTAATAATCATTGGTTGTTTAGGGTATCGCTCTGTATAAAACATAACAATGTTATCACTACCTTCTAAATTGTAAAATGGATGGCCTTCAGGAATTTCTTGTAAACCAACACTTGCTTTACCATCATTAAATTTAGCAACATATTTTAATTGACAGTTGTTCGCTTTCGCGGAAGCATATAAGCTCTGGTAATGTGCCTCATCTGCAATTAATGTTTTATAAAAATCATCAACAGTATCACTTTTTAAACCTGCTTCTGATAAAAATGATGTGTTTTCAATATCTTCTAAATTCATTTCTACACCACTTTCTCTGGCCAAAATTAAAATCTTTCTAGCTACATCAACACCACTTAAATCAATTCTTGGGTCAGGTTCTGTATACCCTTCAACACCAGCTTGTTTTACAATATCATAAAACTTAGTTTCATTGGTAAAATTATTAAATACAAAATTTAAACTTCCAGATAAAACAGCTTGAATTGAGTTTACTTTATCACCAGAAGCAATTAAATTACTTAATGTATCAATGACTGGTAGACCGGCACCTACATTAGTTTCAAATAAAAATGGTGCATTGTATTTTAATGATAATCTTTTTAATTCTTTGTAATTATTTAATTCGCTTGAGCAAGCAATTTTATTACAAGCTACAATAGCAATACTTTCTCTAAGATATTGCGGGTATAATTCTGCAATATCTTTATTTGCAGTAACATCAACAAAAATGCTATTACGTAAATTCAATGCTTTTGCGTTTTCAAAAAATCCTTGTAAAGAGGCTTGTTCTCCATTAGCCAGTTGCATTTTCCAATCTTTTAAATTAAGACCTGTTTCATCAAAAATCATAGTTCTAGAATTTGATAATCCTGCAACTCTAAGATTAATTTTCAGGTTTTCTTTTAAGTATTTTTTTTGCTGTTTTATTTGTTCGACAAGGCGTTCACCAACATTTCCAACTCCTGTTATAAATACATTAAGTTGTTTAGTTTTTGCTTCAAAAAACTGCTCATGTAAAGTATTAAGTGCTTTTTTTACATCTTTTTCATTAATAACTGCAGTTATGTTTTTCTCCGAAGCACCTTGAGCAATCGCTCTAATATTAATATTATTTTTGCCTAAACTACTAAACATCTTTCCACTTATACCTTGGTGGTTTTTCATGTTGTCACCAACTAAAGCTATAATCGATAAATCAGATTCAATAATTATAGGTTCAATTTTCCCCAATGCAATTTCATTTTCAAAAACGACATCAATGGCTTCCTTTGCTTTATCTGCATCTTTATTTTCTATACCCAAGCAAATAGAATGCTCTGATGAGGCTTGAGTAATCATAATCACATTAATTTTTTCTTGTAATAATGTTTCAAATAATCGTTTGGAAAACCCAGGTATACCAACCATTCCGGTGCCTTCTAAGGTTAACAAAGCGATGTTGTTAATATTACTAATTCCTTTTACTGGCGACGAAGATTTTATTTCCTCATTTGAAATAATTGTACCAACAGCTTCAGGCTCTAAGGTGTTTTTTATATGAATAGGAATACCTAAACTTAATACTGGTTGCACAGTTGGAGGGTATAATACTTTTGCTCCAAAATGTGATAATTCCATAGCCTCCTGGTACGATATTTTATCAATAGGGTAGGCTTGTTTTACCATTTTTGGATTGGTAGTAAACATACCACTTACGTCTGTCCAAATTTCTAATTGATCAACATTTAAAGCTGCTGCAATAATTGCTGCTGTAAAATCTGAACCACCTCTACCAAGTGTTGTTTGCTCACCAGTTTTAGAACTAGCTACAAATCCGGGTAAAATAGTAATGTTTTGTGTGGCTGTTTCAAAATAGCTTTTTATATTTTGATTTGTAATAGAATAATCAACTTCAGCTTTGGTGTAATTGGAGTTGGTAATTACCAATTCTTGTGAGTTTTTCCTATCTGCAGATAAGCCTCTATTTTTCATTGTTCCAGCAATAATGAAAGAGGATAATCGCTCTCCATAACTCACAAGTTTGTCAGAAGTTTTAGGTGATAATTCATTTATTAAAAATATTCCTTCTAATAAGTTTTTTAAACTGTTATGCCTTTCTTCGGCATATTCTAAAATAGCACTATTATTATCTGGATTTAACTCTTTAATAATGCTTAAATGCTTGTCTTTGATAAATTGAAACGTTTTAACAAAATCTCTGTCTTTATTTTGAGCTTGTTTTCCTGCTAATAATAATTTATCTGTAATACCACCAACTGCAGAAACTACACATGCTATAGAATCATCTTTTCCGTAGTTTTCTAAAATACTGATGACGTTATTTATGTTTTTTGAAGAACCTACTGAAGTTCCTCCGAATTTTAAAACCTTCATGTTTTAATACCTTGAATAATTAAAAATAATGCTTGAAATGTTGTAATTCTTATAAATTACAAAAATAGTCTGCGGAATATATATAACTAGTAACCCCAAAGGGTTGTGATATTTGTAGTTGTACCAAAAGTAGACGTAGTTCCTTTTGAGAAAAAAGAAACAATTGTAAGTGTATTTTGGTTGAAATGATTCATTAATGTTATATAATACCCTCCAAAAGTATTACTTTTAGCCTTATAAAAAAACTAAAATATTTTTTTTACAGTATTCTTATATTCAATGGATTTTGATTGAAAAAAAACAACAATCCATATTAAGAACTGAAAAAACAACAATTAAAATATAGATGAAAATATTCTCTAAAGAGCAAATTTACGCAGGCGATAAGTTAACAGCTGAGAAGCAACAAATATCTTCAACCGATTTGATGGAACGTGCGGGGACGCAAATTTTTAATTGGATGCACATGCGTATGCAAGGTGCACAAGTACCAATTCATGTGTTTTGTGGTATTGGTAACAATGGTGGCGATGGACTTGTTTTAGCTCGCCATTTAATCACTCATGGGTATAATGTTAATACATTTATTATCAATTGTAGCGATAAGCGCTCAAAAGATTTTCTCATTAATTACGATAGAATTAAAAATGTTACAAAAAAGTGGCCCGTACTTTTAAGTTGTGCTGAAGATTTTCCTGAAATTAATCCAGATGATATTATTGTTGATGCTGTATTTGGAATTGGATTAAATAGACCAGTAGATGAATGGGTTAAGAATTTATTTAAACATTTTAGAGCCAGTAAAGCCTTTACTCTAGCCATTGATATACCCTCAGGATTATTTCCTGATAAAGCTATTGAAGATGAAGATGCTGTAGTTTGGGCAGGTTTTACATTAAGTTTTGCGTCACCAAAATTAGTTTTCTTTTTGCCAGAAACAGCTAAATATACTGTGCAATGGGAGGTTCTGGATATTGGCTTAGACCAAGAATTTTTATTTACTACAGAAACTGAAGTCGAATTAATTGGTAAGCATGAAGTATTGCCAAATTACATTCCTAGAGAAAAGTTTTCACACAAAGGACAATTTGGTCATACACTAATTATAGGCGGAAGCTATGGGAAAATAGGAGCTGTAACTTTAGCTAGTAGAGCCGCTTTATCTGCCGGAGCAGGATTAATTTCTGCTTTTGTTCCTAAATGTGGTTATACACCTTTGCAAGCATCTTTTCCAGAAGCTATGGTGATTACCGATACTAATGAAGAAAAAATAACATCTATTAGTTTTGATATAGAGCCAACTGTAATTGGCTTAGGCATAGGTGTTGGGACAGATACAGATACTATTAAAGCCTTTGAAGCATTTTTAAAAACAAATAAAGCACCTTTGGTTATTGATGCTGATGGCATAAATATTCTTTCTAAAAAGAAAACTTTGCTAAAATTATTACCTGAAGCAACTGTTTTAACTCCGCATCCAAAAGAATTAGAACGTTTAATAGGAACTTGGAAAGATGATTTTGATAAACTTAAAAAGGTCAAAACATTTTCTAAAAAACACAAACTTATTATAATTATTAAAGGCGCCAATACTATTACTGTTTTTGAGGATAAACTTTATGTTAATACCACAGGAAATCCCGGACTTTCTACTGCTGGTAGCGGAGATGTTTTAACGGGTATTATTACAGGCTTGATTTCACAAAATTATCATCCACTTACAGCTACCATATTTGGTGTGTATTTACATGGAAAATCGGCAGACATTGCTATTGAAGATTTTGGTTATCAAAGTTTAATAGCAAGCCATGTTATTGATTATTTAGGTGAAGCTTATTTGGATTTGTTTAAACAGCCAGAGCAGCCACCACAGCAAAATCCAGAAGACGGAAATGAACAATAAAAAAAGCCGCAATTAGCGGCTTTTCTATTTAAAACATTTTTTTAAATACTCAATTCAGTAAATAACTCTGTGAGTTTAGAATTTGAAGGTCTAGGTGCATTAGCATCAACAATATTACCTTCAGGATCTATAAGAATAAATCGTGGAATTCCCTCAATTTGGTAGTCTGTTACAAATTTAGATTTCCAATCGTTATCTGCAAATAATTGAACGCCTCCTAACTCTTTCTCTTCAATCATCGTTTTCCATTTCTCATGGTCTGGTAATTTATCAATAGAGATACTTACAAATTCTATGTTATTATCATGAAATTGTTTTTCTACTTTTTTCAATGAAGGAATTTCGCCTAAACAAGGTGCACACCAAGTTGCCCAAACATCTATATAAACATATTTTCCCTTTAAATCTGAAAGCGATGTTTTTCCACCTTTATAATTTTCGTAGTTCACAAACTGAGGTGAAGGTTTACCAGCATTTAAAGCTTGTAGTTTATTATATTTTTCGGTAATTATGGCATTGTTGTCATCATCTGTAGAATTTGCCATATATGTATTATAATAAGTATCTAAGTCCTTTGTATATGTTATACCAAAAGTAGCATGGTCAAACAGTAGTCCGTTTTTAATTACCTCATTATCAATAGAACTTACTGTTTTTAGAAATGCAATATCATTTTCGATAGAATCCTTTTTAGATAAATCTGTAGCTTCTTTTCTGTAATTACTTGTTACCAGTCTTTTATAGTCTTGCGAGAATTCAAAATCATCAACACTATTGTAATCTAAACCTTCTAATTCATTTAAGAAACCTTCTGTTACTTCAAAATCTTGTTGTTTAGTAAAGTATCTGTGTGCACCCTGATAATCACTCAATTTATATAAATATGAATAATTTAAATTTCTTTTTTCTTTTTCTAAATAGTCTCCAGGGATTCCTTTTACACTCTCTAATAAAGCTAACTGAGTGTCTTTTATACTACCCATTTTCTCTTTGTATTCAGCTTCATCAAGACTGTAAGTGTCTTTAGAATTTCCAAAAAGTTCTTTTTGGTTTTTTCGTTTTGAAAGTAGATAATTATTTATTTCTGAACCTTTACCTGTAATAGTAAGGGTATTATCAAAATCTGTTGCATCATAGGTAACATTTAAATTGTAACCAGATTCTAAATGCATAAAAATGGGGTTTTTACCATCATAAAGCACATAAGAATTACCATCTACTGTAAGCGTATCGGCAAAAGTACCATCTTCTGAAACTTCAAGGGTTTTCTCAAAAGTTCTGTCGAAACTTTGTATTGAAAAATCGCCAGAAGCCTTATTTGTTATTTTTCCTGTTACTACAGTGTAGTCAACTTTTGGTTCTTCTTTGCAAGCTGAAATCGTTATTATTAAAGCTAGAATTAGTAATTTTTTCATGAGTTATTGTTTATGTATTTTTTAAAATTAATATTTTAATTAGTCTCAGCAATATATTTTAGTAATTATTAACACTGTTTTAAAGTTTATGAGTAAGTGTTTCATAATCAACTACCTCAGGGATTATGTTTAAAGCAAAAAGTTCTTTTTGAATAGTCATAATAGTTTTTTTATCTATTAAGCTTTGGGACCACTCAGTAATGCTCAGCCATTCTTGAACATCTTCTAACTGTTGCTCGTAACGATTGGCAATTGTTCTATCTATGCTTGGAATATTTTTAAAATCTACAGTTGAGTTGTTTATGATATCTAAAATGGTTTGTAAATCTTTCTTATTTGAATTAATGAAGTCTTCTCTCACAGCAATAACGAAGCAAGGCCATGGTGAAGGGCAGTTATCTATTCGTCTAAAAACACCATCATCTACTAATGGTTTGGTTGTAAACTTTTCCCATAAGAAATAATCGGCATCGCCATTAGTTAGACCTTCTACAGCGCCATCTAAGTTTTTAATAACTTCAAAATCTAAATCTTTTTCTAAATCCCAATTATGGTTTTCAGCATTAATGTATGCCATTAAATGAGAGCCAGAACCATATCTGCTAATTGCTGCTTTTGTTCCCTTTAAATCTTCAACTTTATTATAGCTAGATTTATCTGCTACATGAACACCCCAAACCAGAGGTGTTTCTACGAATGTTTGTACAATTTTACTTGGGTTTCCGGCTATTATATCTTTAATTATTCCCTCGGTTAGAATTACTGCAATATCTATATCTCCGCTTCTAAGTGCCTTACACATGGCACCCGTGCCTCCATAATAATCATGCCACCTAAGGTTAATATCCTTGTCTTTATACTCACCGTTTTTTAAGGTTAAATACCATGCTAAATTAAAATGTTCTGGCACGCCACCAATATTAACTTTCTTCATCAATCCGATTATTTATTCTGTAATTTTTTTAAGGGTATATTCAATTAAGTTTTCAATAACTTCTCCTGGGTTTTTACTAAATGTACCATTAGCTCTATTGGCAATTATGGCGTTAAGTGATAACGCATTATGACCCAACAACTTTGATAATCCATAAATAGCTGATGTTTCCATTTCAAGATTCGAAATGCACAAATTATTATAATTGAATGAGTCAATTTTATTGTTCAGATTTTCATCTTGAAGATTTAAACGAAGTTTGCGACCTTGTGGTCCATAAAAACCTCCAGCAGTAATCGTTATTCCCTTATGAATTTTATAGTTTTCAAAACGTTTTTCTAACGTTTTACTATTTTCAATAATTAAAGGTTTTGCTTTTACATTACTCCAATTAGTGTGCTTTATGAAAGCATTTTCAATACTAGTGTTGTTTATTTTATTTATTTGGTAGGAGTGAAGCATTCCATTTATATCTAATCCGTGTGTGCTTAATAGAAAGGAATCTACAGGAATGTTTTTTTGTAGCGAACCAGATGTTCCAATTCTAATAATATCAATAGATTTTAATTTTTTTTTAGGCTGTCTTGTTTTTAAATCAATGTTAATTAGGGCATCTAATTCGTTTAAAACTATATCAATATTATCTGGACCAATACCAGTTGAAATAACGGTTATTCGTTTGTTATTGTATGTACCAGTATGGGTTTTAAATTCTCGTTTACTTGTTTTAAAATCAATGGAATCAAAATGTTTTGTAACTTTTTCTACTCTATTTTGATCTCCAACGAAAATAACGGTATCAGCTATGTTTTCAGGCTTTAAATTTAAATGATATATGCTGCCGTCTGGATTTAAAATAAGCTCCGATTCTTTAATTGGCATTTAAAACAGATTTAATAAGTTTGTTTTCAGATTTACTAAATTGAAAATCTATTCTGTTTACTCCTCCATAAACTATTTTATTATCAATTTCGAGAGCAAAATTATGTTGGCCAATTAGTGCTTCATGTCCTTTTCTATTTAATACAATACTTTCATCATTAACAGTAAAAAACACTTCTAATTGATCTATAATTCTAGATAATTGCAAATCGCCATACCCATAATACCCTTGGTAGTTTAACGCATAACCTAATAAATGATGTTTCGATGTTATGGCTTCATTTTTTATAATCTCTAAGATATTTCGTTCTATATTATTTAAACCATCAATAGAATTTGGAAATCGTTCTAAATGTGCCTTTAAGCAATTGCTCAAGTACTCGAAAGAGGAAGATTGAACAATAAATGGTTTAAACAAATTGTGGTCTATACCACAATAAATACCCCAAATAGTGGTGGCTAATTCAATATCAGAGGGTTTTAAAAGCGTTTTTTTATCAAAATGTGCTATTAATTGGTTAAAAGATAGTTCGCTCAAACCTTTTAAATTTTTAGAATTGTTAATTCTGCCACTGCATACTAAATACAAAGGAAGATCGATTTTCTTTTGCATTATAAGACTTATAACTGCTACCATATTTATATGGCAAAACAAATCGTACTCAAACCAAAGTATTATTTCTGAATAGCTTTCAGGATGATTTAATTTATCAAATTCCTGTTGAATTTTATTAATATCTAAATCAATATTGTAAAAGTTACTAAAAAACTCTTTTCTAATATCTAAGAAATCTTTTGAATCTATATGCTCTATCGTTGGGCCTTCACATAGTAATTCTTGCCATATTAGTTTATCGCCTTCAAAACCTAGCTCGTTAAGTTTTTTTGTTAAAGCATTACCATTGGTAATGTGTAAAGGTTGTTTATTCATAACATTATCCGCCAACACGTTTTACATTAAACCCTTTATCTTTTAAGATTTGCATAATTTTATCTCTGTAATCACCTTGAATAATAATTTTATCATCTTTAAAACTACCACCAACACTAAGTTTTTTTTTAATTTCCTTTGCTAAAATTTTAAAATCCTCGGTTGCGCCTGTATAACCTTCAAGAATAGTGATTGGTTTTCCTTTTCTTTTTTCGTATTTACAGAGTATAGGGTCATCTTGCATCCAAATATTGTCTTCAACTTCTTTTTCAGTAGATTCTTCTTGAATATGGTCTGGAAATAGATTTTTAAGTTGGTCTTGTAAATCCATCACGTTTACTTTTTAATAAGTCCAAGTTCCACTAAGCGCTCGTTTAAAAAGGCTCCAGCAGTAATGTCGTCAAACTTTTTTGGATTTCCCTCATCAACACAACTGTCTAGTACATCTAATTTCATGTCGCTAATTGGGTGCATAAAAAATGGTATGGAATAACGTGAAGTTCCCCAAAGTTCTTTTGGAGGATTTACAACTCTATGTATTGTAGATTTTAATTTATTATTGGTGTGCCTAGATAACATATCGCCTACATTTATCATCAATTCATCTGGTTGTGCTATGGCATCAATCCATTCACCTTTGTGGTTTTTAACTTGTAGACCACGTCCTTGAGCACCCATTAAAAGCGTAATTAAATTAATATCGCCATGTGCTGCGGCCCTAACAGCTTCTTTGGGTTCTTCTTTTATGGGAGGGTAATGAATAGGACGTAAAATAGAATTTCCGTTGTGTATATATTTATCAAAATACATTTCTTCTAAACCTAAGTATAACGCAAGAGCTCTTAAAACATATTTAGCTGTTTTCTCAAGCATTTTATAAGTTTCCTTTCCAACCTTGTTAAATTCAGGTAGTTCTTCAACTATTACATTATCAGGGTATTCCTGTTTTAATTTATCGTTATCTTCAACATATTGACCGAAATGCCAAAACTCTTTTAAATCGCCTTCTTTTTTTCCTTTGGCACTTTCCTTTCCAAAAGATACATAGCCACGTTGACCTGCAATTCCTGGAATTTCATATTTTTGTTTGGTATCGGTTGATAAATTGAAAAAGTTTTTAACTTCTTTATATAAATTCTCAACTAAAATATCGTTTAGAAAATGCCCCTTTAACGCTACAAAACCAATTTCTTCATAAGCTTTACCAATAGCATCAACAAACTTTTGCTTTTCGTTTAAGTCATCTGAAAGAAAATTATTTAAATCGACACTTGGTATACTATTCATGTAGAAAAATTTATTAACGTGCATTACAAATGTACAAAAACATTAGAAAATTTTGTTTTAGACAATCTTCGATTTTGTATTATAATTTGTTGCTTTTAAATTATATTTGATAAAGAAACGATATCTTTTTTATGAAAACCTCAATAAATATAGAATACGACAGAAGCGGGTTAGATAATGATACACTATTAAAACTCTATAAAAATATTTTAAAACCAAGGCTGATAGAAGAGAAAATGCTCATTCTTTTAAGGCAGGGTAAAATAAGTAAGTGGTTTTCTGGTATCGGTCAAGAAGCCATTTCTGTAGGGGTTACTATGGCAATGAAAAATGATGAGTATATTTTACCTATGCACAGAAATTTAGGGGTTTTTACAACTAGAGATATTCCTTTATATCGCTTATTTGCCCAGTGGCAAGGAAAAGCTTCTGGATTTACAAAAGGTAGAGATCGATCTTTTCATTTTGGAACACAACAATATAAAATTGTTGGTATGATTTCTCATTTAGGTACTCAATTAGGTGTAGCAGATGGTATTGCTTTAGCATCAAAATTAACAAAAGAAAAAGCAGTAACAACTGTTTTTACTGGTGAAGGTGGAACTAGTGAAGGTGATTTTCATGAAGCCTTAAATGTAGCTTCAGTTTGGCAACTTCCGGTCTTGTTTTGTGTAGAAAACAATGGCTATGGCTTATCAACTCCAACTAACGAGCAATATAATTGCAACGATATTGCTGATAGAGGTATTGGCTACGGTATAGAATCACATATTATAGACGGCAATAATGTCATAGAAGTTTACACAAAAGTAAATGAGATTGCTAAAAGCGTTCGTGAAAATCCGCGACCTGTTTTAATAGAATTTAAAACATTTAGAATGCGAGGACATGAAGAGGCTAGTGGAACAAAATATGTTCCGCAGGAACTCATGGATACTTGGGCAGCAAGAGATCCACTATTAAATCTTCAAGCATTTTTAAAAGACAAAAAGCTACTTACTGAAAGCGAAGAAGTTGAAATAAAAGAAAATATAATACATGAAATTAACGAGCATTTAGAGATTTCTTTTAACGAAGACGCTATTGTTCCAAATTTAACCAAAGAATTAAGTGATGTTTATCAAGATTTTAAATATCAAGAAGTTAAATCGAATTCAAAATTTAAAGAAATACGTTTAATTGATGCTGTTTCAGAGAGTTTGAAACAAAGTATGGAAAGACATGATAACTTGATTATTATGGGGCAAGATATAGCAGAATATGGTGGAGCTTTTAAAATTACTGATGGTTTTTTAGAACGTTTTGGTAAAGACCGTATTAGAAACACACCTATATGCGAATCTGCTATTATAGAAACTGGTATGGGACTTAGTATTGCAGGGATGAAAAGTATTGTGGAAATGCAATTTGCAGATTTTATAACATCTGGTTTTAATCCTGTGGTAAACTATCTTGCAAAATCGTATTACAGGTGGAGTCAAAATGCAGATGTTGTCATACGAATGCCTTGCGGAGGTGGTGTAGCTGCAGGTCCGTTTCACTCACAAACAAATGAAGCTTGGTTTACTAAAACACCTGGCTTAAAAGTAGTTTACCCAGCATTTCCTTATGACGCCAAAGGCCTTTTAAATACAGCTATTAACGATTCAAACCCTGTGTTATTTTTTGAGCATAAAGGATTGTACAGAAGCGTAAGACAAAATGTTCCTGAAGATTATTACACACTTCCTTTTGGTAAAGCATCTGTTTTAAAAGTGGGTAAGGGCATCACTATTATAGCTTACGGAGCTGCAATACATTGGGCCTTGAATACTTTAGAAAACAACTCAGATATTTCTGCAGACTTGATTGATTTGAGAACACTGCAACCTTTAGACACAGAAACTATTTACAACTCTGTAAAGAAAACTGGAAAAGCAATTATTCTTCAGGAAGACTCTCTTTTTGGTGGTATAGCTAGTGATATTTCATCTTTAATTATGGAAAACTGTTTTGAATATCTTGATGCACCGGTAAAACGCGTAGCGAGTATTGAAACACCTATTCCTTTTGCTAGTCAGTTAGAACAGCAATATCTTCCGAAGAATAGATTTGAAGCAGCTTTAAAAGAATTATCAAACTATTAATTTATAGTTTTTGCTACTGCTTCAACTTCATCTAAAACACGAAGCAAATTACCACTCCATAACATTTCTATTTCATCTTCTGTGTAACCTCGTTTTACAAGTTCTAATGTAACATTAAAGGTTTCTGAAGCATCACTCCAACCTTCAATTCCGCCTCCGCCATCAAAATCACTACTTATACCAACGTGAGCAATTCCGATTTTTTCTACTAAGTAATCAATATGATTAACAAAATCTGATACATCAACCATTGGAGGGAAATTAGGTAGTTTTCTTGCTTTTTCATTAGCCAGTTTTCTCACTTGTGCTCTAATACTGTAAAACTTTTCTTTTTCTTCGTTATTTAATAATTGTCGCTCTTTCGAATTGTACCATTTTCCACCAAGTGAATCTGCTATTTCAATTCTAATAGATTTAATGGCTTCGTTTCTGGCATCATTTTTTTCTTCATTCAAATACGACTGAAAAGCAACAGTTTGCACAACACCACCATTTTCTTTCATAAGTTCTAGTTGCTCATCATCTAAATTTCTACTGTGGTTGCACAAAGTTCTAGCTGAAGAATGAGATGCGATAATAGGAGCCTTACTTAATTCAATCATTTGTTTCATGGCTTCTTTTGAAGGATGTGAGACATCAATCATCATTCCTAATCGGTTCATTTCTTTTATAACGTCTTTCCCTAAATCGCTTAAACCGTTGTGTAGCCAAACACCATCAGCTTCACCAGTATTACTATCAGATAATTGACTATGTCCATTGTGAGCTAACGACATGTAACGTGCACCTAGGTTATAAAATTTTTCAACATTACTTATATCTAAGCCAACAGGGTAACCGTTTTCTATTCCAATCATGGCTACTTTTTTTCCAGATTTAGTAATACGCTTAACATCTGCTGATGTTGTTGCTAATTCAATATCTTTTGGTGCTATTTCTGTTACTAATTTATGTATGGCATCAAATTTACTCATGGCATTTTCATATGCTTTTTTATAACCTTCGGCACTTAAAGTGTCTTGTCCTGTATAAACTATAAACCAAGCCACATCTAATCCGCCAGATTTCATTTTAGGTAATGTTATTTGTGTATCTAAATCTTGCGTATAGTTTATAGAATCTGTAAAGTTCTTAACATTTATATCACAATGGGTATCTAAAGTAATAACCCGTTCGTGAATAGATTTTGCTCGATTTATTAAAGCTATGGAATCATTATTCATAGTGGAAGTTTCAGAAGATTTTGATTCATTTTTACAAGAAAAAAAAGATAATAAAATAAGAAAAATAGAAATGGAATACCGCATTTGTAATATAGTAATTGGTGTTAGTTTGTGAAGATACAAATTACAAATAAATAGTAATAGTGCGAAATTTGTATATTTAGTTTATGTGTTTCAGGTTTTGTGTAATAATATTATTGGTTTTTAGTTGTAAGAAAGTACCAAAAGAGTTGTACAATTGGCAATCTCTAGAGGTTACTGCAACGGCATATAATTCATTAAAGTATCAAACAGATTCTGATCCTAATATTACTGCTTTTGGAGATAGTTTAAGACCAGGATTGAAGTATATAGCGGTATCGCGAGATTTACTTAAACTAGGCTTAAGGCATAATACCCCTGTCAAAATTGATGGTCTTGAAGGGGTGTATTTAGTTAAAGATAAAATGCATTCGCGTTGGAAAAACAAAATTGATATTTACATGGGGGTTGATATTAAAGCCGCAAAATTATGGGGCCGTAAAAAAGTTTGTATCGATTATGGTACTCCAATTATTGAATAACACTACTTCGTTTCAGCTTCCGATAAAATAAAAGGATAGGCATCTTTTACCTTTTGTAATTCTTCTTTTGATAAGTCTTCGGGTAATTTATTAAATACTTTTTTTGCGTAAACTTTTCGTAATTCAAAATAAGCCTTGGTCAACTCATCTTGAACTTTAATAAATTGATTATAAGATGTGTGTCTATCATTTTGTAACGATATTACTGCTTTTTGAGGGTTGTCAGATGATGATTCTTCTTTCATTCCTTCACAATAATTACAACTTTCGTCTCGGTTATTATCAATAAATTGTTTTGTAATGTTTTTAAGTTCGTTTAATTGAATAACATTATCCTCAACCATTATTTCGTCATTGGAATTAATTGAAATTCTTAAAAGGTTTCTTTCAAAAATATCTCCTTCACAAATAACTCCAGGTGGGCATTCTGCGGGTAGTTTTCTGGTAATTCCTTTATCTTTAGGAATAGCAGCCGTAATTAAAAAGAAAATTAGTAATAGAAATGCGATGTCTGCCATAGACCCCGCATTAACTTCAGGCATTAAATTTGAACGTCTCATAATTATAGTTTATATGTTAATATGCGCTAAGTGTCACAAAAACAATACCATAAAAGACCAATTTAATTAATGCGCATAACGTTTACAGCCTTTCCAAATAGTTGTGTCTGTATTATGAAAGTTTAGAATTCGTCTGCAATTATTTAAATTTTCATTTGTAATAATATCCAAACGTTTCGATATTCTGGGAAAAGATTCCATTTTGATTTTTTTTTGATTTGATTGATGAAAGATTTTAGTTTAAAAAAGACACTACTTTAGTAGTAGCGTCTTTTGTTACTATAAACTACTTTTTATTTTGTTTATTTTACTGTTGCCTTAAATTTTACTGGAATAGAATAAAACCTGTAGTTGTTTGTTTTATTAATTGAAAGTTTTTTTGAATTTAACCTTGTTTTAATAAACTTTGAAATATCATAGTTATTTGAATCACTTGAAATAATTATAATTATATTATTTTCATTTATTTTGAATTTAATATTAACTATTACATCATCATAAACTTTCACTTCTGAAAATTTTAAATATGTTTCAATTTGTTCTGTCACCGACTTTAAATTGTCAGATGGATTATCTGTACTTGCTGAGATTTGACTACTAAAAGAAATTATTGTAGCCAATAATAATGTTTTGATTAGGTTCATTTTTTTGATTTAATTGATTGATGAATGATTTTGGTTTAAGAAGATGCTATTCTATCTATAACGTCTTTTTGTATTCCATTGATTGCTTTTAGTTTTTATTAAAGTTCCTGTTAATTGATTGCTGTTTAACGTTCTCATGATTTTATGTTTTTTTAAATTTGATTGATGAAAGAGTTTGGTTTAAAAAGACGTTATTTTTATCTATAACGTCTTTTTGTGTTCCACTGGTTACTTTTAGTTTCAGTTAAAGTTCCTGTTAATTGATTGTTGTTTAAAGTTCTCATAATTGTTTTGTTTTTTGATTGTTATACTAAGTAGACGACGATAAATAAAAAATGTTACAGTACTATGTATAGCAAAGTAATAAATTAACATTTTTTAACTATAAATTTGAAAATAGGAGTGATTTGAACGTAAATGTGAGGGATTAAATGCGACAAAAAAACGTTAGGTATGGTTTTTGTATTAATTAAATCCTAAATATTAATAACATTGTTGACGATTTCAACATAAAAAAATATCTTTGATTTATCTTATAAATTAATAGGATAGCGGTCTAAAGTATAAAAGACAAAAAACAGATGAAACTTTATTTTTCATTTTTCGTAATGTTGTTTTTTACATTATCGGTTTTTTCACAAATTGATAATAAGAAAACATCCATCACTATTCCTGCTGTGGAGAGTAAAAAGGATTCTGCAGACTTAAGCCCATTAGTACCCTCAAAACCTATTGAGAATAATAAAAGTATAAATCCTTTAAATGCACCCAAAATATCAACTAATCTAAACTTACCCAAAAAGGAATTTTCAATGTTTCCGCAAGAAAATTTTGGAAATCCTGGTGAGCTTTTTGTAAAACAAATAAATAAAAATATAGAGGATGTTAAATTATCTCCTGAAGAAGTAGAGCGACGTAATGGTAGTACAACAAATCAGTTTTTAGGCGATTTTAAAAGTGGTGCTAAATTTGTAAATGTCGTTTATAGAGACCACGGTTTTACAGACGGTGATGTTATTCAGGTTTTAGTTAATGATGATATTATTCAACCTCGTGTTTATCTAACAGGAGGCTTCAAAGGATTTAAATTAGATTTGCAAAAGGGTTTTAATAAAATAGATTTTTTAGCATTAAATCAAGGAAGTTCTGGCCCAAACACAGCAGAATTTAGAGTAGTTGATGATACTGGTAATTTAGTGTCGCACAACCAATGGAATTTGGCTACTGGTGTAAAAGCTACTATTATCATCGTAAAGGAATAGTAATCCTTAAGAAACAATCTTATCAATCAATTGCAATTCTTCAGAAGTAAACTCTAAATTATCCAACGCCTTTACATTTTCTTTTAATTGGTTTGTTGAACTTGCACCAATAAGCACCGATGCAACCTGAGGTTGCCTTAAAATCCAAGCAATAGCCATTTGCGATAGTTTTTGCCCACGATTATTAGCAATTTCAGCTAATTGATGAATTTTATCAATATTGTTATTTACAGTTTCTGTATTTAAATATGTTAAATCTTTAGCTGCTCTAGAGTCTTTAGGTATCCCATTTAAATACTTATCAGTAAGCATACCTTGTGCTAGTGGTGAAAAGGTAATACAGCCTACTCCGTTTTTTTCTAAGGTATCTAAAAGCCCATCTTCAACCCAACGGTCAAACATAGAATATCTTGCTTGATGTAATATAAACGGCGTGTTAGATGCTTTTAATAACGCTGCTGCCTTTTGTGTTTCAGCTGGGTTATAATTTGATATAGCTACATACAATGCTTTTCCTTGGCGCACAATATCTGTTAAAGCTCCCATTGTCTCTTCCATAGGAGTATCTGGGTCTGGACGATGGTGATAAAAAACATCAACATAGTCTAAATTCATACGTTTTAAGCTCTGATCTAAACTTGATATTAAATATTTTCGCGATCCTAAATTACCATAAGGACCAGGCCACATATCGTAACCTGCTTTGGTGGCAATAAATAATTCATCTCTATAATTTTTAAAATCTTTATTGAATATGGTACCAAAATTTTCTTCAGCAGAGCCGTAGGGTGGACCATAATTGTTTGCTAAATCGAAATGTGTAATTCCTAAATCGAATGCACAACGTAAAATAGCCCTTGCATTTTGAATGCTATCTACAAAACCAAAATTATGCCATAAACCCAATGAAATCGCAGGCAATAACACACCGCTTTTACCACTACGATTATAAGTCATAGTATGATAACGATTCTCTGCAGCTTTGTATTCGGTAATTTGACTTTTATCGTTGATTTGCATTTTAGGAATAATTTTGATGCAAAAATAAAATAAGTTTTTTGATAAAAATAAAAAGACCTCCAATAAAGGAGGTCTTAAAATATTAATTATACTTTTTACTTAATCTTTTAAAGGTTGTTTTATCTCTTTTTTTAAATTTTTAGCAAGAAAACCCATCATAGATTCATAAAGTTTTATTCTGTTTTCTTCTTTACCAAAACCATGACCTTCATCATATTTTACCATATAAGGTACATCAAAGCCTTTTTCTCTTAATCCTGCTACAATTTGGTCAGATTCGTTAATATTTACTCGTGGGTCGTTAGCACCTTGAATTACAAATAATGGTTTTTTAATTTTATCTATTTGAAAAACAGGAGATACTTCTGTCATAATTGCTTTCTCCTCAGGAATATCTGAATCATACCAAATTTCTTTTACGATTTCTTTGTATGGTTTCCAATATTCTGGAAACGATTCAAAGAATGTGAAAATATTAGAAACACCAACATAATCTACACCACAGGCATATAAATCTGGTGTTTTTGTCAAGCCTCTTAAAACAGCATACCCACCATGGCTTCCTCCATAAATTGCTACATTGTCTTTATCAACCCAACCTTTATCAATAACATACTGTAAACCATCTTCAACATCATCCATAGCTTTTCTACCAATTTGTTTGAAACCAGATTCTAAAAACTCACGTCCGTAGCCACCAGAAATTCTAAAGTTTACCTGTAAAGTAGCGTAACCACGACTGGCAAATAATTGCGCTTCTGGGTTAAAACCCCAAGAATCTCTAATACCTTGAGGCCCTCCGTGTGGATTTACAACTACTGGTACTTTAGCGCCATTAAGCGCTTCTTTTGGTAATGTTATATAACCATGAATAGTTTTGCCATCTCTACTTTTAAATGAGATTGGACGCATTTCGGCCATATCACTTTCAATAAGATGAGGCATTAAATCGTACAACAATTTAAATTCATCTTTCTTAGCATCATAAGAATAGTATTTACCGTATAACTTATCGCTTTGTAAATAAATTAAGTACTTACTTTCATAATCAGTTGCATCTGGAATGGAATAGTTATAACCTGGGAATTTATCAGTTATTCTTTTGTGTAATTTTTTATAGTATTTGCTCACAGGGATAATGTATCTCTTTTCTCCTTCGTAAGTAAAATAATCTAACTCGTAGTTTCTGTTTCTTGATAAACCCATACCAGAAACATCATAATCATCATTTGAAAATAACTTTTTTAAAACTTTATCTTCTTTTAAATCGTATAAATAAATTTGAGTTTTGTCGCTATCTAAATTAGAAATCACATAGGCTTCATGTGGGTTATCTGATGCATAATTAAATGATGCAATACTAAAGCTATCTTTCCAACTTAGCTCTTTCATAACCTCATAATTTTGGCCATCTAAAGTGTAATATAAGTCTACGTTTACACCATTTCTCATTTTTGCAAAGCCTCTTAATTTTCCGTCTTTATCAAATTGGTAACCATTAATTGGATTTGCAGGATCTTCGTTTTTGTATAGTTGCTCTAAATCGCCAGAAATAATGTTGATTTTATAAGGCTCAAAGATCTGTGGATTGTTCTTATTCATAGAAATAATCATATGGTCTTTATCCTCTTTTAAACCTTCAAGAATGCTAACTTGAACACCATCAAAGGGTGTTAATTCCTTTTGGTTTGTACCGTCAATATTTACTGCAAACAAGTGGTAGTTTTCGTTACCACCTTTATCCATAACATAAATTAAACGATTATCATTTGCCCATCCAAAGCCTCTTATTAACTCTTCTTTTTCTTCAATTACCTTTTTAACTTCATTAGTTTCAAGATTTTTAACATAAACATGGTTTTTTGCATTCTCATCTTTTTCTCTATAAGATAAATAAGTTCCATTTGGTGAAAAGCTAAAAGATCTAGCTTTAGGTCTAGCAAAATAATCTTTTACAGAATATTTGTAGTTAGTAGGATTCCAATTAGCCAATTTTTCTAAGTCAGCATCAGATGTTGGCAGTGAAGTATCCCCAGGTAAGGTTTTAGTGGTTTTATTTAAGCTTAAAGGGAATTCCATACCACCTTGGAAAAATGTACCATCTAACGTGTTTTCTTTTAAACTTGCAACATACTTAATTCCAGCTTTAACAAATTTAATGGTGATGGTATTGTCTACAAAAGTAGTTTCGTCCATTGGAATACCTGTTGCACCTTGTGACGGACTATCCATGGTAGATGAGTAAGTATCTGCATCCTTTTTAATATCAAAAACAAGAGGCACTTCGGTTCCTTGAACTGATAATTTTCCTTCCCAAGAGCCGGTTATTTCTTGAGCACCTATTTGCAATGTAGCACATACAAATAGAAAAAAAGCACTACTGAATTTTAAAATACTAGTTTTCATTTTTAACGATTTTATGATTAATGATTTATTTTACTAATAAATATTACTGTTAGAAGCTTAAAACTATTTTTTGTTACAAACGACTTTAATATTTATTTAAATTTTCACAATAAATAGTCGTTAAAAACCCTTTAAAGGTGTTATTTTTGCACGTCTATAAATTTAAAATATGTCGAAAATATCAACTATTGAATTAGAAGAAAGAGCTGAGGGAAAAAATTTATATAGTTATCAAAAAGGGGCTATAGATAAGATATTCAAGGCTTTTGAAGAATCTCCCGATGATTATCACTTACTATATCAATTACCAACAGGTGGAGGTAAAACAGTTATTTTCTCAGAAATTGTTAGACAATATTTAAAGCACCACCAAAAGAAAGTTTTGGTCATGACACATCGTATAGAGTTGTGTAAGCAAACCTCAAACATGCTTACAGAATTTGGTGTAATTAACAAAGTAGTTGATAGTAAAGCAGATTTAAGCGATCAGGCGGAGTATAGTTGTTTTGTAGCTATGGTTGAAACTTTAAACAACCGTTTAAATGATGATAAACTTGATATTTCTGATATTGGTTTAGTAATTATTGATGAGGCGCATTACAATTCTTTCACCAAATTATTTAAATTTTTTAGTCAGTCATTCATCTTAGGAGTTACAGCAACACCTTTAAGTTCAAGCATGGAACTGCCAATGACTGATAACTATGATGAACTTATTGTTGGAGAAAGTATAGAATCGTTAATTGAAAACGGATTTTTAGCACGAGCAGAAATGTTCTCTTATAATGTAGGATTAACTTCATTGGTTGTTGGTGCTAATGGGGATTATACAGTAAAATCTTCTGAAGATTTATATACCGCAAACGATATGCTTACAAAACTTATTCAAGCATACGAAGAACGTTCTAAAGGTAAAAAGACGTTAATTTTCAACAATGGAATTAACACTTCTTTGCATGTTTACGATACTTTTAGAAGAGCAGGGTATCCGGTAGCGCATTTAGATAATACCAATACTAAAAAGGAGCGTGCCATGATCTTAAAGTGGTTTAAAAAAACGCCTGATGCCATATTAACATCTGTAAGTATTTTAACCACAGGATTTGATGAGCCAACAGTTGAGAGTATCATTTTAAATAGAGCAACAAAATCGTTAACCCTTTATTACCAAATGATAGGACGTGGTTCTCGTATTTTAAAAGATAAAAAAACGTTTCAAGTTTTAGATTTAGGAAACAATTTCCATCGTTTTGGTCCCTGGGGAGACGATTTAGATTGGCAACGTATTTTTAGGTCGCCAAACTACTATTTAGATGCTATTTTAAGTGATGAAGAACTGGAGAGTAATTTCCGATACGAAATGCCCGATGCACTTCGTTCAGAGTTCTCTAAATCAAAAGAAGTCTATTTTGATATTCAAAAATGCTATGTTGATTCTATTAGAGCAGGCGAATCCTCAAAAGTAGTTTTAGAGCGTTCAATAGAACAACACGGTAAAATTTGCATTGAAAATAGTGAAGATGTTTATGATGCTTTAGCACTTGCAAAAAAATTAGGTGATGATATTGATTTTAGAATTGGTCGTTACACAAAATGCATTAGCAAGAGCACATACAATTTTGTTGAATGGCTTAAAGGCGATTACAAAAAGAAATTAAATTCTTATTTACGTACTAATTTTGATGACGTTTTTGAACAAATTCATGGATATCCTCCAGAGGATTAATTAAAATTTCCTTTTTTATACATTTTGGTTTTAAATTTTTATAAATTACGTTTCTATTCTTAAAAATTTACAACCAAAATGCACAAAACCATTACTTTCTCTTTAATAATTCTCCTTTTTAGTTTTAAAATAAACTATGGGCAATCTTCAAAGAAACAACAAACTCATACTCTTGATTCAATAAAAATTAATGGATTAAAGTGGCGTTCTATTGGTCCTTCACTAACTTCTGGAAGGATTTCTGATATAGCTGTTAATCCAAATAATCCTTTTGAATATTATATAGCAACTTCTTCTGGAGGTGTATGGAAAACTGTTAACGCAGGAGTAGAATACATTCCCTTATTTGATAAACAAGGTTCTTATTCTATTGGATGTATAACTATGGATCCTAATAATGCGAATATTATTTGGGTTGGTAGTGGAGAAAATAACAACCAACGATCTGTTGCTTATGGAGATGGAGTATACAAATCTGTTGACGGTGGTGCTAGCTGGAAGAATATGGGGTTAAAAAACTCTGAGCATATAGGAAAAATAATAGTTCATCCAAAAAATTCAGATATTGTTTATGTAGCAGCTATTGGTCCCTTATGGAGCAAAGGAGGTGATCGTGGTTTATATAAAACAATAGATGGCGGACAAAATTGGACTCAAGTTTTAAAAATAGACGAACATACTGGAATAACAGATTTAGTAATGGACCCTAGAAACCCAGATGTCCTTTATGCTGCGAGTTTACAAAGAAGGCGACATGTTTATACCTATGTGGGTGGTGGTCCAGGATCGGGACTTCATAAATCTGTTGATGGAGGTGCAACTTGGAAAACAATAAATAAAGGACTACCAAAAACTGAATTAGGGCGAATAGGACTAGCAATTTCGCCAGCAAACCCAGAGATTATATATGCTATTGTTGAGGCCGCAAATGGTAAGAGTGGTTTTTTTGCATCTACTAATAGAGGTGAATCTTGGCAAAAACGAGGAAATCATAGCACCAGTGGAAATTATTATCAAGAAATAATTGCAGACCCAATTCAAGAGCACACTATTTATTCTATGGATACTTGGATGTCTGTAAGTCATGATGGTGGGAAAACTTTTAATAAAGTAGGCGAGGATACCAAACATGTAGATAACCATTCTATGTGGATTAATCCTAATAATAACAAACATTGGCTAATTGGTTGTGATGGTGGAATTTATGAAACTTTTGATGCAGCAAAAACATGGGATTTTAAAGAAAATCTACCTGTTACCCAATTTTATAAAGTTGCCGTTGATAACGATTATCCTTTTTACAATGTTTATGGCGGCACTCAAGATAATTTCAGCTTAGGTGGTCCTTCTCGTGTTCTTACAGATCATGGTATAACAAATAGCGATTGGTTTATTACCAAAGGAGGAGATGGATTTGAATCTCAAGTAGACCCTAATAATCCTGATATCGTTTATGCGCAGTCTCAATATGGTTTTTTAGCCAGATATGATAGAAAAAGTGGGGAGACTGTAGGTATTCAACCTAAAGAAAGAAAAGGGGAAGATGCTTACAGGTTTAATTGGGATGCTCCATTAATTGCCAGTAAACATAAGTCCGGACGTTTATATTTTGCAGCAAACAAAGTTTTTAAATCTGATGACTATGGAAATAGTTGGGAAGTTATAAGTGATGATTTATCAAGAAATATAGAACGAAATAAATTAAAAGTTTATGATAGAGTTGTAAGTATTGATGCCGTTGCTAAAAATAGGTCAACATCGCTCTATGGAAGTATTGTGGCTATGTCTGAATCTCTATTGAATGAAAACCTTTTAGCAGTTGGAACAGATGACGGATTGGTTCATATTTCTGAAGATGGTGGTGCTAATTGGAATAAAATAAATCAAATATCAGGAGCGCCAAAACAATCATATGTAAACAGTGTTTATCTGTCCAGACACAATCAAAATGTTATTTATGTAGCTTTTAATCACCATAAGTATGGAGATTTTAAACCTTATATATTTAAATCTTCAGATAAAGGTAAAAGTTGGAAATCAATAAGTAATAACCTTCCTGAAAGAGGCAGTGTTTATGCATTTGAAGAGGATACAGTTAATAAAGAATTAATTTTTTGCGGAACTGAATTTGGTGTATTTTTTTCAAATAATAGTGGTGAAAGATGGAGAGAATTGGATAATGGTCTACCAACTATAGCGGTTCGAGATATTGCAATACAGGAAAGAGAAAATGATTTGGTTTTAGGAACTTTTGGGAGAGGGTTTTACATCTTAGATGATTATTCTTCACTCCGTAACATTGAAGCCACAAATGTAATGATACATCCAATTAGAGATGCTCTAATTTGGGAGAAGAAAAAACCATTAGGACTTCCAGGAAAAGCATTTCAAGGTGATAATTTTTACAGCGCTACAAATTTGGGACCTGAAGTTATGATAACTTATTATTATGATAAAACATATAAATCTTTAAAAGAGATTCGTACAGATAAAGAAAAGAAATTAGTAAAAGCGAGTAAAGATGTTTACTATCCAAATTATGAGGAATTATACTCAGAAAGCAATGAAAGTAAGCAACAATTGGTTTTTGTAATTAAAGATTCCAAAGGGCTTGTTGTGAAAAAAGAATATACAACGCCTAAAAAAGGATTGAATAGGTTTCATTGGGATTTAAGATATACGTTGCCGGATCCAATTGAATTCAATAAAAATGCTTTTTATAATCCGTTTTCATCAAGAGATCAAGGGACTTTAGTTGAACCAGGCAAATATTCAGTAACCATGTATAAATTACAAAATGGTGAAGCTGAACAAATAAGCGATTCTGTAATGTTTAATATCAAGGCTATAAACAATTCAAGCATGCCTGTAAAAGATAGAGGAGCAAAGGTATCCTTTCAAAAAAACATGGCAGATTTATTTGCAACGTCAAGAATTTGTGCAAGTTTAATTAATGACATGGAAAATAAACTTAAGTATATTAAAAAAGCTGTTAAACGAGCTGAACAGCCTATTGGCATATTTTCTAAGGAAATTCTTGATATTGAAGCTAAATTGAAAGAAGTAAAAACGGCTCTTTATGGTGATAATTTAAAGACTAAACTAGATATTGATCAACCTCAAAATCCAATTTCAAGGTTAAATATTATTTATTCTGAACAAAAATATTCTACATCAGAACCAACAAAAACACATTTAAATAGTTTTAATGTTTCTAAAAATGAAATAAATGATGCTAAGCAAAATTTAGAAAAATTATATAATATTTCTATCAAAGAATTAGAATCGAAATTAATAAAACAAGGTTTGCCATACACTCCAGGGCGAGGTCAAAGAGATTAAGATAATTTTATTTATTCAATTTGAGGAATTAAATTGAATTGTATAACGTATCTTTACGCTCTAATTTCAAACTACTTCACGTAAACTATGGCTAAATCACAAGTAACATTTAATAAAATAGAAAAAGAAAAAAAGCGCTTAAAAAAGAGAGAAGAAAAACAAAAGAAAAAAGAAGCTCGTAAAGCTGAAAAAGAAGCAAGCGGTTCATCAGGAATTCAATTTGCTTATGTAGATTTTAATGGTAATTTAACTGATACACCACCAGATCCTGCAATGCGAGAAAAAGTTGAAGCTGAAACTATCGAGTTAGGAATTCCTAAAAAAGAGGATAGAGTAGAAGAAGAGCCAACTGCAAAAGAAGGTAAGGTCTCTTTTTTCGATCATTCTAAAGGTTTTGGTTTTATAATAGATAGCGTAAATCAAGAAAAATATTTTGTTCATGTTAGTGGTCTTCTTGACGAAGTTGAAGAAAACGATAAGGTTACTTACGAACTAGAACGCGGACAAAAAGGCATGAATGCCGTTCGTGTAAAGAAAATATAACCGTATTTTATTTTAAAATTGCATTTACTACTAAATGGGTGTAAATCGAAAAACAATTTCTATTGTATTGGCGTTTTTCTCCATTTACGTTATTTGGGGTTCAACCTATCTTCTAAACAAAATTGCAGTCGGGGAATTACCTCCTTTTAAATTAGCGTCAATACGATTTGTATCGGCTGGTATTCTCATTTTTATAATTGCAAAAATTTTAAAAGTTAACATATCAATTACAAAAGAGCAGCTAAAAAATACAATTATAGCTGGTTTTTTGTTTTTAACTTTCGGTAATGGTGTTGTTGTTTGGGCACTTAAATATGTAGATAGTGGTTTCACAGCACTTGAGATTTCTGCACAACCTTTAGTTGTTTTAATTTTAATGCGAATTTTGCAAGGGAAAAAAATTTCTCCCATGTCGTACATTGGAGTTTTATTGGGTTTTATTGGTATTTACCTATTAGTTAGTCAAAAACAAATTATAAGTCAGGAAGGTCAAATTAAAGGCATGATCATGATTTTTATTTGTATGTTAAGTTGGGCTTATGGGAGTTTATTTGTTGGTAAAGCAAATTTACCTACAAATTATTTTGTAAATACCGGGTATCAAATGTTAGCTGGAGGTATTATGCTTGCCATTGCTAGTTTATGTTTTGGAGAAACATGGTCATTACCTTCGTCTTGGAGTGCAGACGTGCAATGGTCTATGGTAGCTCTAATTATTTTCGGAAGTATTATAGCTTTTACTTCATTCAATTATTTACTGAAAGTAGTTTCTCCAGAAAAAGTAGCAACTTCAACTTACGTTAACCCAATTATCGCCCTTATTTTAGGGTGGTGGATATTAAATGAACAAATTACCAAACAATCGATAATTGCTGCTATTGTGCTACTTACAGGAGTATATTTTATTAACACTAAGCGAAAAATAAAACCTAGAAGTATTGGACGTTAAGAACGCAATAAAATTTATGCTTATTAGCACATTTGCTTTTGCTTGTATGAATGCAATAGTAAAGTTTTTAACAGATATTGATTCTTTTCAAATTGTATTTTTTCGGTCAATTAGTTCCTTATTTTTTACTTTCGGATTTCTTATTAAGAATAAAATTCCCATTATTGGCTCTAATAATAAGTTGCTAATATTACGGGGTGTAGTAGGTGTTACATCCATGACACTATTTTTTATGTCGGTCAAATATTTATCGGTTGGCACAGCTGTTTCGCTGCGTTACACAGCTCCAGTTTTTGCAGCCATATTCGCTGTCTTACTGCTAAGAGAAAGAATAAAACCTATACAATGGTTGCTTTTTTTAATAGCATTAGCTGGTGTATTTATTCTTAAAGGATTGGATACTCAACTGAATTCATACGGCTTACTTCTGGTGCTTCTTGCCGCTATTACTAGCGGTTTTGTTTATGTTATAATCAATAAAATAGGGAAAAGTGAGCACCCTGTTGTGGTAGTTAATTACTTTATGGTTATTGCTACCGTATTTGGTGGTGTTATGTCAATTTTTAATTGGGTAAACCCTGAAGGGATTGAGTGGGTATTACTATCAGCATTAGGCTTATTTGGTTATTTCGGACAAGTTTACATGACTAAAGCTTTCCAGATAGCGTCAACAAATCAAGTCGCTCCCATTAAATATGTAGAAGTTATTTTTACAGTATTATTTGGAATATTTCTTTTTGGAGAAATTTATACCCTTTGGAGTATATTGGGTATTTCAATGATTATTATTGCGCTGGTTTTAAATGCATTGTATAAAAAATAATGCTTTTTCATGACTAACAACCCAAATAAATATTCATTAGTAAATCCTAAAAAATCACCCATATTCTACGGTTATTTTATTCTATTTTTTGGAAGTATTGGTGTTTTGGCAAGTATTCCAGGGCAAACAGTTGGTGTTTCAGTATTTACAGATCCTGTAAAAGATGCCTTAGGTCTTACCAGAAATCAATTTAGTAATGCCTATATGATTGGTACTTTTCTTAGTTCATTTTTTATAAGTAGAGCAGGTATTTGGTTTGATAAATATGGGGCGCGTAATGTAGCGTTTTTTGCAGCTTTACTTTTGGGAATATCACTAATTATAGCTTCGTTTTCGGTAAATATTAGTAATACCTTTTCAGAGTTATTGAACACCCAAACCTGGATTATTCCTTTTTTAGTTATTACCATATGCTTTTTTTTAATCCGATTTAGCGGACAAGGTGTAATAACAATGTCTTCAAGAAACATGATAATGCTTTGGTTTGACAAAAATAGAGGTAAAGTAAATTCAATAAGTAGCATTGGTGTTTCGCTAGGGTTTTCAATTTCACCAATATTTTTTAGCAAATTAATTGATGCATATGGTTGGGATAAAAGTTGGCAAATACTTGCGGTATGCTTATTCGTTTTCAGTTTTTTTATTTTACAATTTTACAGAAATAAACCAGAAGATTTTGGAATGCATCCTGATGGATTTATTTCGTCTGAAAAGGAAAATAATATCAATCCATCAGATTTTAGTCTAACTTTAGAAGAAGCGAAAAAAACCAGAGCTTTTTGGATAATTGGTCTTATGTTAGCTTTTAATAGTTTCTTTATAACAGGATTTACATTTCATGTGGTTTCAATTTTTGAAAGTCAAGGTTATTTAAAATCTGAAGCGATAGCTATATTTTTACCCATATCAATAATTGCCATATGTGTATCTACTTTATGTAATATTTTAAGTGATTATATTAAACATAAAATATATGTACTAATAATGATTGCTAGTGGATTTGTAGCTTCATTTGGATTGTTACTTTTAGAAAAACCTGTTGGCGTGTATTTATTAATTTCTGGTTTAGGAGTTTTAGGAGGTCTATTTGCAGTTGTTAACGCTGTTACTTGGCCACGATATTATGGTAGAACTTATCTAGGTGCCATAACAGGAAAAGTTATGAGTTTCTTAATTATTGCTAGTGCTATTGCACCAACTATTTTTAGTTATTGTTTTTCTAAACTAGGCTCTTACGGTTATATCAGCTATATTAATTTAGGTTTTCTAATTATTTTAGGTATTGGTTTTATTAAATTAAAAAACCCTAGTGATGAATAAGATTAAGGCTATTTTTACAATATTTTATACTTGTCTACCATACAGTATCTTTGTACTTTTGGTTACCAAAATCAACTAGTTTTAATGAATATGACATTTAAAACACGCATTAATAAATTTAGGAGAAAACTTATGCAAAGCATTACCAAAAACATTGGTAGTGCTTATTCAGAACCCAAAAAAGGGGATTTAAAACTAGAAGAAATAAAAAAGGTTTTAATTATAAGACCTAACCACAGACTAGGAAACCAATTACTTTTAACACCAATAGTCCAAGAGGTTATTAATACTTTCCCTAATTGTGAAGTTGATTTATTTGTAAAAGGTGGTGTAGCATTTCCTGTTTTTGAAAATTATGAAAGCGTTAATAAAATAATCCCGCTTCCAAGAAAGCCATTCAACAATTTGTTTAAATACGTAAAAGGTTGGATTTCTATAAAAAAGAAGCAATACGATTTAGTGATTAATGGTGATAAAAACTCATCTTCAGGGCGTTTGCTTACACAATTATCAAAATCTAATTTTAAAATTTTTGGTGAAGCATATGAAGCTATAGAAAATGACTATGCAGATTACAAACACATTTCTAAATACCCAATTTATAACCTTCGTTATTATCTGAAAAGCTTAGGTATTTCGAATGTTGATAAAGAGCTACCGGTTTTAGATATTAAGCTTAGCAATGATGAAGTTTTAACGGGAAAAGGCATATTAGATAATATTACTAAAAACGATAAAAAAACAATTTGTATTTATACCAATGCCACAGGAAATAAATGTTATTCTGAAGACTGGTGGATAACCTTTTACAATCGTTTAATAGCGACTTACCCTAATTATAATGTCATTGAAATGTTACCTATTGAAAACATATCAAAAATTAATTTTCAAGCACCTAATTTTTACAGTAAAGACATTCGAGAAATGGCAGCAATTATAAAGAACACGGTAGTTTTTATTGCCGCTGATAACGGCGTTATGCATTTAGCTAGTGCTTCATTAACGCCAACAGTTGGGTTTTTCTCGGTAACTAACGAAAGCGTTTATGCACCCTACGGAAATGGTAGTTTAGCTATCAATACAAATAATTCAAATATTGATGATTGGTTTAAGCAATTAGATATAATTTTAAATTAAACTACTGAGGTAAAGTACATGATAAAAAAAATAGTTTTTTTAGCCCTTCTTATTTTTACTTCTTTTAATATTCATGCTCAGATTAGTGGGCGAGTATTAGATAATGATGACAAATCTGTAATCGAGTATGCTACAGTTGCTTTATATAAACAAAAAGATAACAGCTTAGTAACTGGAGTTATTACTGATGTAAATGGTGTATTTTCAATAGATAACATTACGAGTGGCAAATATTACTTAGAAATATCATTTATAGGTTATTCTACCAATACGATTTCTGATATTAAAGTTACTAGTAGAAACGAAACAGTTCAAATTGGCGATATAGCTTTGCAAATAGGTAGCCAATTAAATGAAGTTACAATTAACGCAGAACGTTCTGATGTTATTCATAAAATAGACCGTCAGGTTTTTGATAGTAAGAAATTCCAAAATAGTCAAGGTGGTAATGCGATTGATGTTATTCGTAATTTGCCATCTGTAACTGTAGATGGGCAAGGTGGAATTAGCGTTCGAGGTAGCCAAGGATTTGCTGTTCTAATAAACGGAAAACCAACGCAAGGCGACGTAACTAGTATATTATCTCAACTTCCAGCAAATGCCCTACAAACTGTAGAACTTATTACAGCACCTTCAGCAAAATACGATCCTGAGGGTACTGGTGGTATTTTAAATATCATTACAAAAAAAGGAGCTATAAATGGAACTTATGCTCAAGTTAACTTACGTGGTGGGTTTCCTTCAATAGAACCTTACGATACTCAAGTAGTAGCACAACGTTATGGAATTGATGCGACTGTTAACAAACGAAGCGATAAATGGAATGTTTCTGTAGGTGCAAGTTATCAGCGAAATGATAAAACGGGTAGGCGAGAAGGAGATATGTTTATAATAAATAATGCAGAAAACAGAACTACTTTTTTACCTTCTGATGGTGAGCGTAGTTTTGATGAAATAACGTATAATGGACGCTTTAATCTTGATTTCACCCCCAATAATAAAGATACTTATTCACTTGGGTTTTTCGCTGGAAAAAGAACAAAAGACAGATTAGCAGATATTGTTTATAACAATTTTGCAGTGTCACCAATTGATAGTGATAACAGACTTTATGAATTTACTTATTTTAATCATAACCTAAGAATAAGAAAAGGAGATTTTGCATTAGGAAGTTTTGATTATTCGCATACGTTTAATGACACTTCTAAATTATCAACATCTTTCTTATATGAATATACTTTTCTAGGCGGACCAACAGAAAACGATAATTTAGGCTTTCCAGACGAGAGTATTGTTTACCAACGTGAATTCAATACAAATGACAATCCGCTTTACGGAACACGAATTAATATTGATTATAAATGGAAACCATTTCCGTTTGGAACCATTGAAACTGGTTATCAATTCAGAGATTTAGATCATGAGGGCGATTTTGTATATGAGCGTGATGGAAATTTGGTTCCAGAATTTTCCAGTAGTATTGAGTTAAAAAGAACCATTCACTCGGGTTATGCACAGCTAAGTGGTGCAAAAAACAAATGGGATTACAATGCAGGAATACGTTTAGAATCCATGGAAAGAACCTATACGGAAGCCTTAGCGAGTGAAACTACTACAAACGTTTTTAATTACGATTTTGTTAAACTCTTTCCATCTGCATCAGTACAATATGCAGTAAATAATAAAACCAATTTAAAAGCGGCATATAGCAAACGTGTTGAGCGTACCACAACATTTAAGATGAATAGTTTTGCTGAAAGAGAGCATTCTGAAGTTTTCGAGCAAGGAGACAACACATTGCGTCCCGAATTTATAGATTTGGTAGAACTTGGTATTACTAAAAAGATAAAAGGAGGTAATTCTGTTTTTGCAACAGCGTATTTAAGGCATACTGAAAACGTTATAAATCGAGTAAATACATTAGCTTATCAGCCAAATGGTGCTGTTATAGATAGTATTATAAATCGAGTATATTCCAATGTTGGAAAAAGTAATGCTATTGGTTTAGAAATTGGTGCTACTGTAAAACCTTCTAAAAATTGGACAAACTTTATTGGTGCAAATATTTACAATTATGCCATAGATGGTGTTTTAAATTTTAGGCATCGAGATGGTATTGAAAGACGTTATAATATCGATAGTGAATCTACTATTTATTCTATTAATTTAAATTCAACCTACAACTTTTTGGATAATGCATCGTTGCAATTTACGTTTAATTATTTGTCAGATAGAAATACTGCTTTAGGCGAAGATTCCAGATTCTATTCGCCAAACTTAACATTTAGAAAATCCTTTTCAGATGATAAATTAGTTGCCACATTGCAATGGCAAAATATAGATATGGGCATGCTTAATACAAATGAACAAAGGATTACAACATCTAATCCTAACGAATTTTTCACTACAACAAATTACGTTTATGAAGTTGATATGATTATACTTAACCTATCTTATACTTTCAACAAAGCTAAAAACAAATCTAAATTCATAGATAGTGAATTTGGAAAGCGAGAATTTTAATTAAGATTCTTCAATCTTTTTAAATCGGTCTTTAATTTGAGCGCCATTTTTAAGCCATTTTTGAAGTGGTATCATAACACCTAGACCAAACAGAGATAATGCCAATAATAAAAGGTTATTGAAATTTGAAAAAGTTTCTCCAGCTGTTAAAATACTTAAAATAAGAATTACAGATATGGGTAGCGATAAAGCAAGAATTGACAAAGCAAAATCGATATTGAATGTTTTTTTATTTTCTGAGACTTCAATTTCTTTAGACTCAATACTGCACATATGAGCAAATGGCCAAAAACTACAAGCACTAAGGCCGAAAGTGATATAGAATAAAATATCACTTTTTATTTCAACACCAAAAATATTAATCAAACAAGCTAGAGTGAAAATAATTAATGATGCTCTTAGCATAAGTATCGAAAATATTTGAGTAAACTGTTTCTTTTCAATTTTAACGGATAAGCCAATGAATATAAGTACTAAAGGAGACATAATATAGCTTAGTCTATTTAAAATTTCTTGTATAAAAATTGGTAGATTACTATTGTTTACACCAAAAAAAACTAAAATTAGGGCCACTATGATAAATAAATTCACAGGCTCAAACAACATAGTTTTTGCTAAATTTTTTATTTTTTCACCAATAGGTTGTTGGGTAATAGACTGATTTATATAATACCATTTGATGGCTATTAAATATAAAATAAATAGTACAAAAAATTTGTTTCCAAGATCAGCCATGGCTGCTTTCGCTAAGTAATTATCACCTAAAAATTCTAATATAAAAGGAAAACATGATAAGCCAGGTGCTAAAGATGGAATTAATAGCTTTGCAGTATTCACTGTAGGTTTGTCAGTTACTCCTAGAATTAATAAAAGCGTTGGTGTAATAACATATAAAAACACATTAAGCCCTAATGCTAATAATGGTAAAAGAAAGAGGTTATAATCTATCTTTATTTTTAAAAGCGCTATAAAAATAGTTGCTGGTAAAGCAAGGAGTAATATAATTTTCTTTAAACCATTCACTTCATCTTTAGAAGTGAATTTGCGTTTAAGTAAAATACCAATAATAATAAATAATATAAAAGAAAATGCTTTTACAAGACCGTCACTCATTAAGCAAAAATTTCATCCATAGCTGCAGTAAATAGTTTCATTTCTTCCATGGTTCCCATGCTTACTCTACACCAATTTTTATCCCAAAATTTAAAAGCTCTTACACCAACTTGTTTGTTATAAATTTTTTCTAAAAATGCATTTCCATCCATTGGAATTTCAAAAATCATAAAGTTAGTTTGAGAAGGTAACGAGCTGTAACCTTTTGTATCTAAATAAGCCTTGGTATAAGCTCTGGCTTCAGCTATTTTGGTTTTCGACATGTTTAAAAACTCTTCTCCTTTAAGACTAGTAGTTGCTGCCATAATTGATGGCCCTGTTATTCCCATACCACCACGAGTAACATCATTAATACGCTTTAGAGTTTCCTCTTTACCGAGTAAATACCCAATTCGCAATCCTGCCATACCATGAATTTTAGAAAATGTACGAGCAACCATCACATTTTTGCCCTCACTAATTAAGCTAACCATACTATCTTTAATACCATTATTAGAAAGCTCAATGTAAGCCTCATCAATAAATACTGGCACTTTTTCTGAAACCCTACTGCAAAAAGATTTAAGTTTTTTAGCATCAGTAATAGAGCCTGTTGGGTTATTGGGGTTGCAGATATAAATAAGCTTAGTGTTTTCATCAATAGCAGCCTCCATAGCATCAAGATCATGCTGAGAATCGCTTAATAGTTTATATGCCTTCCATTCTCCACCAACAGACTTTGAAACATTCATTAAAGACATATAGCTTGGATCTGCGCTTATGACATCACCACCTTTTTGAAAAAATACCATAGCTACTTTTTCTAAAATATCTGAAGAACCTGGTGCCATAATAATTTGCTCTGGTTTCACATTTTCTTTCTTAGAAATAATATCAATCAAATTATTTAACGTACTCCAAGCATATCTATTTCCCGAAAAAACTTCATCTTGAAATGCTTTTGCAGCTAATGGTGGCGGACCATAAGGGTTTTCGTTAGCTCTTAAAATAGCTTTAAGAGGCTTGGATTCTTTAAAAAGTGGAGGTGTATACTCATTAAAAGTATTTTTTGTGTTAAATAAAAAAGGACGTTTTTCTAATTGCGCTTGCTCAACAGTTTTTGCCCATATATCTTGTGGCATCATTGCTATACCGGCCATTGTTAATGCCCCTTTTTTTAGCCAATTTCGTCTACTAATTTGAGATGTTTTCATTTTCATTTTTTTTGGTTGGGTAGATTAGTTATGTTAATCAATGCTACTAATTTACAGCTTTAATTTAAATTATTATAGCTAAATTTCATTTTTTGATGAATATTATTAGGTATAATTGAAAATTAAGTGAATATAATATAATACTTTAACATTTTAGTTCAAATTATTAACATAAATATTCTAGGAATAGCAAAAATGGTTTTGTAATTTTATACATATCTATTTTTAGAGAGATGAAACAGGCTTATTATATTCTTATTTTGTTGTTTTTGGTTTTATTTTCATGCGCATCATCAAAATCTAAGGCATCACCAAAACAAATTGAAGATTTAGCTAAACTAATTGATAATAAAAAGTTTACTATTGAATCAACTTGGGCTCATCCCCAAGTTACTAATGCTATGCAGCAAGTGCTTAACTCTGCTTTTATGCAAATAGGTAGTAATGCAACATCCGTAAATTTAATAGGTAATTCTAACTATTTAACTATTTCAGGAGACAGTATTAGTTCTTATCTCCCATATTTTGGAGAAAGGCAAATGGGTGTAAGCTACAACAATAACGATTCTGCTATTCAGTTAAATGGATTATTAAATGATTACAAAGTTGAAAAAAATAAAAACGAAAGTTATACACTATCATTTCAATCAAGAAACAAACAAGAAGCATTTAATACTTCAATAATAATTTTCCCAAATTTAAGAAGCGAAATAATTATAAATAGTTCCTCACGTTTTCCTATTCGGTATTCTGGCAATATTATATCTGAGACCTCGCAATAAATGTTCCTATTATTAATAAAAAATAAAACTTACAATATTAAAATTCAAAATTAATCTTCCATGAAAATATTTTTACCCTCATTGTTTATTTGCCTTTCACTTTTATCATTTTCACAAAAAAAAACACTTACACATTCCGATATTCAATCATGGAAAACCATTGAAAATGAATCTATTTCACATAATGGAAATCACGTTGTTTATGATTTACAATTAGACAATTCTGATAGCCATTTAATTCTTAAAACCAGTAATGGAGATACTGTTCTTGAGCATGAAAGAGCTAGCCAAGGTAAGTTTTCATACGATTCAAATTTCTTAACCTTTACAATAAAACCTTGGAAAGATAGTATCAAGGATATGCAGCGTAGAAAAGTAAAAAAATCTAAAATGCCAAAAGATACGCTTGCCATTTACAATATAAAAACCAAGGAATTAACTAAAATAGCAAACGTTAAATCTTATAAAATGCCAGAAAAATGGTCCGGATATTTGGCGTATTTATTAGAAGATGTTAAAAAAGAAGATAAGAAAACAGAAAGTGATAGTAGCTCAACAAAAGAAAAAGATAAAAAGAAAAAAACAAAAAAGGTTGGTAAAAAAAATGGTTATCATTTGGTAGTGCACGATTTATCAACCACAGCTCACGATACTTTTAAATATGTAACAAATTATACTTTTGCAAAAGTTGGTGAAAAAATTGCCTTTACAACCACTGGTGATATTGAAGATAAAAATGCTGGAGTTTTTGTCTTAGATTTTAACAAAGAAGAATTAACTAACATTCATAATACTCCAAAAACCAAATATTCAAAAATGGGTTTTAGTGAGTCTGGAAATAAATTTGCGTTTGTTGCAGATGCAGATACTACAAAAATTCAAATTCGTCCAAATGTAGTTTATACGTGGCAGGAGGGAAGTGCTATTGCAAAGAAACTTATTGATAACTCAAGTGCTCCAGAAGGATATTTAGTATCTTCAAATGGCGATGTTTCCTTTTCAAAAGATGAATCTAAGTTATATTTTGGTTTACGTGTTCCACCAGTAATAAAAGACACCACATTACTTAAAGACGAAATTGTAAATGTTGAAGTTTGGACATACAACGAACCGAGATTGTATACCGTTCAAGAACTTCAAGTTAAAAATGATACTGTTAAATCTTATCAGGCTGTTTACAACTACAAATCTGATAAAATTATTCAAATAGGTGAAAAATATTTTCCAAATGTTTCATTAACAGATAAGGGAAATTCAAATTTAGCTCTTGCAAACACAACAACACCATACGAACTTGAAAGCCAATGGACTGGAAGAAGATTAAGAGATTACGCCATTATTAACACAGATACTGGAAGCAGAAAAACGGTTTTAAAAGGCATATCTAGAGCATCTTTAAGCCCTAAAGCAAAATATTTATTTGGCTATAACGAGATTGATAGCACTTGGTTTACATACAATACAAAAACAGACCATTATAAAGCATTAACAAAAGGAAAAGGGTTTTATAACGAATTGCAAGATACACCCAATTACCCAAGAAGTTATGGTTTAGCAGGTTGGACAGAAGATGATGAACATATTTTAATATATGACCGCTTCGATATTTGGAAGTTTAATCCAGATACAGGAGCAGCTACTAATTTAACTAATGGGCGTGACGAAAAAATAGTTTATCGTTATGTAGAGTTAGATGATGAAGCAGATTATATTAATTCAAAATCTAATTGGTTGATATCTGTTTTTGATGAGAATACCAAGTCTTCAGGTTTTTCAGAATTAAACCCAAAAAATAACAGTATTAAACAACTCAAGTTTAGTCCACATAGATATTCAAGACCTAATAAGGCTCAATTATCAAATAAATTAATCTTTACAAAAGAGTCCTTTACCGAATTCCCTGATTTAAGAGTTACAGACTTAAAATTTAAAAACGAAACACTTTTAAGTGATGCTAACCCACAACAAAACGATTATTTATGGGGAAATAATGAATTGGTAAATTGGACTTCGTTGGATGGAATTCCTCTTACTGGTATGCTCGTAAAACCTGAAAATTTCGATCCAAACAAAAAATATCCAATGATTGTTAATTTTTATGAAAGAAGCTCTGATGGATTACATCGTCATAGACCGCCATCATATGTTAGATCAACAATTAGTTATAGTTATTATGCAAATCAAGGTTATATTATTTTTAATCCTGATGTTGTTTATCGTGAAGGTTATCCAGGAGAAAGTGCTTTTAACTGTGTTATAGCAGGAGTTAATGCTTTAATTGAAAAAGGTTTTGTTGATGAAGATAATATTGGTGTACAAGGGCATAGTTGGGGAGGTTATCAAATAGCATATCTAGTTACTAAAACAGATATTTTTAAAGCTGCAGAGTCTGGTGCACCAGTACCAAATATGATTAGTGCATATGGAGGTATAAGATGGTGGACAGGTTTAAGCAGACAATTTCAGTACGAACATACACAAAGTAGGATAGGAGGCACCCCTTGGGAATACCCAATGCGCTACATAGAAAATTCGCCTATTTTCAATATTGATAAAATTAATACACCATTACTTATAATGCACAATGATGCCGATGGTCATGTACCATGGTATCAAGGTATCGAGTTTTTTGTTAGTTTGCGTCGTTTGTCAAAACCATCATGGTTTTTAAATTATAATGGCGAACCACATTGGCCTTTAAAATATCAGAATAGAAAAGACTTCACGCTTAGAATGTCACAGTTTTTTGACTATTATTTAAAAGGCAAACCTATGCCAATATGGATGGATAGAGGTGTTCCTGCTATTGAAAAAGGTGTAAATCAAGGTTATGAATTAAAAGATTAAAGTCTTCAATTAAGATAACCATATGGTATAATTATAATATTTCCTAATAAGAAAAATATATTGCATTTCATCTATTCATCGGGAAATATTATAGTTCAAACGATTTTTTTATTCCAAACTTAGGCTAGTTGACTAATTTTGAAAAGATTAAAAAAAACAGCCCCCATGAAAAATCTAATTACTATCCTATGTGTTTTTTATTTCATTAGTTTTTCTTCTAGTGTTAACGCTCAAGAAGATTATAGAAGTGCTTTAAGAGAAGTACCTGTTAAATACAAAAAACGTAGCCCTATTTATGACTATTCAGAAAAAGTATTAAACAATACAGATACTATTCCAGATTTTGATTCTAAACCAAATAAATTAAAAATTACAGGTATTATATATAAAGCTGATGGTGTTACTCCTGCCAAAGACGTTATTCTTTATGTTTGTCAGCCTGATGAAAACGGAGATTACGATTTAAGAAAAGATGATAAACGTAAGCGTTATGTAAACCATAGAGGTTGGATAAAAACTGATGCCGATGGACGATATACTTTTTATACGTTTATGCCTGGTAAATATGAGCGTTCAAAAGAACTTAAACAAATACATCGTGTTATAAAAGAACCTGGTAAGCCAGAATATGAGATTAACTCATTCTTTTTTAACGATGATCCATTAATTCCCGAGTTAACACTTGCTTGTAGAGCTAAAGCTGTGCAGAGCATGCTAAAATTAGAAAAAGAGGGTGATATTTTAATAGCTACTAAAAACATTAAACTAAATGAAGACTTAAAAATTTTCCAATAGATTAATTTCCTTACCCTTGTTAATTAATGGATTACCTTTCTCGGTAATCCATTTTTTTTATTGTATATGTAAGATGAGTAATTTATAAAAAACCTAGTTTCTCTTTTTATTACTTCTGATAACAAAAACTACCAAACCAATTACTATGAGTGCCATAATACCTATTATCCAATAAAATATTTTGGTAATATTAGAAGCCAGGTTATGATTTAAACCAGCGGTATCAAAATCACCACTTTTTGCTTCAGATTTTGGTATATAAATATAGTAGGATATAATTTGTTCTACCTCCTTAATTTTGGCATAGTAATCATCAAAATCTTCAGGGTTTACATAGTTACTCTTATTCTTATATTCGTAATTAATATAAAGAATATCCTGTCCAGAGTTTGTTTTAGACTTTAAGGAAAAATCAAAACTTTTAGAATTTACACTATAGTTATCTTTTGGTACAGGCCATCGTCTTGGCAACTTTACCGTAATTTGATGCTTTTTATGTGTTGGATAATATAGCGCAAACGGCGTTTCTCTCTCTTTTTCAGCAGGTGAAACAAAAATGTCTAAAATACTGTATGGTAGAAATTCAACAGCAATGTTTTTATCGTTTCCAACCATTGGTTTCCATATCTTATCAATTTTATAAGATTCTTCAACAAGTATTTTATTAGCTAGACTATCGTCATCAAAAACGGGGTCTTTTAAAACTTCAACACCATCATAAAGGTTGTCATAATAACTTTTAAAATCTCTACTTAATGAAGATAAACTGCTAGATTTATATCGCGCTCTCATAATATCTGCTTCCGCTTCACGATAAACCGTCATAATATTTAGTGTACCCGGGCCTCCAACAGTAGGCAAATCAAATGTATCAAAGACTTCTACTAAATCTTCACTTTTAGAGGTGATTTGTTCTAAAGAAGTAACTCCTTCTTTTATTACTAGAGCTTTACCATAATTTGGAAAAGAAACAGATTTATAATTTCCAAATTGATTACTATTAGTTGGGTCATAAAACAAATTAGTATCAGTGCTATCAATAACTTTTACAACAACATGGTCAAATACTTTTGGTGATGGTAAAAACTGGTGAAGTGATTCACCATAAATAGTATTTATAAGTACTGGGTAAGCCTTAATGCCCATATTACGCAACATAGTAACCATAAGCCAACTTTTGTCTTTGCAATCTCCAAAGCGTTGTTCAAGTACTTTATTTGGAGAAAAGGGTTTATAGGCACCAATACCAGACTCTAAACCAAGATACCTAATATCATCTTGTACAAATTTTAAAGTAGCCGAAATACGTTCGCCTTCATATTCAGTACTATTCTTTATTTGCTCAATTTTTGCTTTTAGAGATGTTGATGGTTTTACATCATCTTGATAGATGTTTAAAGCCCATTTAACAACTTCATCCCAAGTTTCAAAATCGCTAACAAATAGGTTTTGATAGGGCAGATACCAACTGGGAGTATTTTCTTCAAATTCTGGAGCTTTTGCTAAAGTTGTCTGCCAATTGTAAGTTGTATAACCATTGTATTTTCCTATTTTGGGTTCTATATCAGAATTTAGAGATTTGTAAATAAGCTTCTTATTTGATATTAGAGCATAATTAATTTTACCAACAGGTTGAAAATCATTTAGCGTAGTACCTCCAGAAAAATGATTGCCTTGGATGGGGTTAAAACCTTTAATAGTGTAACTTACGTCTAAAATATCACCATTACGAATATCTGATAAATTAGTTAATGCATTAAGACTTCCGTCGTAAATATAACTCTCAGCATTAGACTCCTGGCGTATAGTCTGAAAATCATTAACATTTAGTTTATTAATAGTTTTACCATTACGTATTACCTGTATTTTATGTAAAAAAAGCTGCTGATAAGTAGGATCGTAATTAATAGATATTGACGAGCCATCTTGTACACCAACATTATCAGTTATTTTACGTACAAAACGCAGATAACGTTCTTTTTTTGGAATATGGACTTGTTCATCACTAAGTAATACGAGCAAACCGTATGAGATTTCGTTTAAGTCAATATCTGGATTTTTATCATAAGATTGATTTACAACCCATTGTGGTGTATTGGTAGTTTTAATTTGAGCTTTACAAAGGCAGAAACTAAAAAGGAAAATTAAAGAAATAAAGTAGAGGTTGGTAGTTTTGATAATCATATTAATTGAATAAAAATGGAATAACTAAAAAAAAATACGGATATCCAAAATTTCTGGATACAATACAGGAAAAAAACTTACAAGGATGCCTATTAGTTTAATACTATATAGTGCTTAACAATAATAAATAGCGATTATTCGTTTCAAAGCCATTTTATATAATGTCTTATTATGATTACTATTTTGTATCATAATGTTCTCGCGTTATGTAACTTGAGCTTTGGATAAAAGCGAAAGTCCTTTCTACAGTTTCTTGAAAAATTTTAATTCTAAAAATTTCTTTACGATGTTAATGGAACACGCTTTTTACGAAGCGACGATAGGAGAGTAGTGGAATGTGTGTGAAATGGTGTTATTAAGTAATTATTCCAAATTGGTTTCGTATTTTTAACACTTATATCAATGCAATTTATGGAGTCAAATAAAAAAATAGAAAATTTAAAAAATATTTCATACCAAGAACTTTCTGAACTAACCAAAACAATATTTAAAAGCTTAGGTTATTTTGACTTACAAACAAAAAATGAACGTTGTATAGTTGGAGATATTAAAACTGGTATTACAACATCTAAACATGGATTTATTCTCTATTTAGATGCTTTTACTGGTAGTAATGTTGACATGAATTCATTTTGTAAGCCAATAAATGTAAATGCAGAAAAATATGATTTCCATACTTGCTATTTAATTAGTACAAAAAATATTTCAAGTGGTTTTAGAAGAAAGGTCAAACTCAAATACAATCTTGAATTTATTGATAGAGATGATTTAATCAAGTTAATTGATGAATACTTGCCAAATTTTTGGAATCATCAAGATTTAGAATTATTAGAATACGAGAAATATTTTTTAAATAATATAGCTAAAGATGGTGAGCTAAAAAGACTTAAAATTTCTGAAAAAACATATGATAAATTATTGGGTATTTTTATTGAGCCAAGAATTTATCAATTAAAAGAAGATAAAGAATCTTCAAGTCCCGTTTTGGTGAAATTTGATAGTAAAAAAATTCTAAGTATAAAAAAGCCTGCTATTATTGCGGGTGACACAGGAGCTGGTAAGTCTACATTTTTAAGAAAAATTGGAGAAACCTGCATCAATGAGACTAGTGCCGTTAATAAAAAGAAAATCCCTGTTTTTATATCAACAGTAGATTTAATTTCTAGCAAGTATAATATTGTCAATGCTATTAATAAATGCCTAAATGGCTTTTATGAAGGAAATTTTATTAAAGCCTTAGAAACAAATGATATATTATTGCTTGTTGATTCTATAGATGAGTTTGACAAAAAAGTTCAAAAAAGTATATTAATTGAATTAGAAAGTTTATTCAATGATTATAAAATAAATTATTTCATTGGAACGAGACATATTGATAATGGTTTTAATGAGCATATTAATCAGGAAATGGCCTATTTTAATATGGAAAAATTTAATGACCATCAGATAAAAAACTTTATTTCTAAATTTTTCCCAAATGGTTCTAGAGCAGATAATTTAATAAATGCATTGAAAGAAAATAGAATTCTAGAAAGGTTACCAATAACACCTTTATCAATATCATTGATATCAATACTTTTTGAAGAAAAAAATTTCGAAATACCAGCTACTATTTCTGATATATATGACAATTTCAATCAATTACTTCTTGGAAAAACTAATGTAGAAAGTCGTTTCGAATTCATTGATATCAACTTTAAAGAGAGGATATTATCGCATTATGCTCTCCATGTAATGACAACTGAAAATAAAGTACCTCTTACAAAAGATGAGTTTATAGTTTTTTTTAATAAATATTTTGAAAATAAAACACAACCATTAGCTCAAGATAAATTACAGGAATTCCTTCTATTTCTTATTGAAAACACAGGTATTTTGTTTTTGAAAAATGGTAAGTATGTTCAGTTCAAGCATGATTCTTTTATGGAATATTATTGTGCGATTGAAATTTTTAAGCACCAAAGAGATAAAGAAAGTTACTTAATTGACAATTTTTTTGACCCGAATTGGCAAAATTCAGCAATTTTTTATGCTGGAAAATCTAGAGATATGCCAAAGTTTTTAGAGAAAATCACAAGTAAAGTCAAAAATGCCAACAATCTGAATAATTATTTTGGTGGTGTAATGGGTATTGGCTATTTACTTCAAGCCCTTTATCAAACTGATAATGTTTTAAGAAAGGATTCTTTATTAACTGCTCTTAATATAAATATTAAAAGCTACGAACTATTGACTAAAATTGCATCTGATGAACAAATGGTCTCTTTCAAAAACATGAAATTGCCTTTCATAGCAATGATTAACATGTTTTATTTTTTTGAAAACTTTAATTCAATTACAATTAAAACGCCACTTCAATTGGCATTTGCAGATATTTATAATGAATATGAGAAGGACTTTGCAAATGTAACAATTGGTTACAAAGCCCTCAAGCTTGCTGTAACTCTTAATTCAACAAGAATTAATTCAGAAGTGGAATTAGAGAAATTAATTTACAATTCATCTTTTTTGAACAATCAGTTTTTGTTGCTACTAGCTGATATTGGAGTTTCATTGTTTAAAGGAAATAATTACAATGATTTAAAAAAAGAAATAGGTAAAAATATTGATGGAAAAAATGCGGTATCGAAACTATTACTTGATACACCCGCTAAAAAATTAAGGTTCACAGGGCTTGACCAAATTCGTTCAAGTAGAAAGGTAAATATTTATACTGAAGGCAAATCTGATGTGGAAATAATTGAACACGCATTTATGAAATTGACACAAAATACTGACCCATACTGGTCAATTAAGGCTTGCGGTAATAAAACAGGTGGTGCTACAGAACTGCATGGTTTGCTCATGAAATGTTTACCAATGGTAAAAGATGATGAAATTGTAATCGGTATTTTTGATAATGATGCAAAAGGTATACAAGAATTTCAAGGTTTAAATAAGGGTGTTTATAAATTAATAGATGGTTCTAAAAGAGTTAAAAAGCATATAGCTAAAAATATTTATGCTATAAAATTGCCAATACCTCCATTCAGAGAACAATATTTAATTAAAGACCAAGTATTTAATTATTTTAGTATTGAGCATTATTTTGAAGATGATATTTTATTAAAAGAAGGAATGATTAAAGAAACTGTTATTCCAGATATTTTTGAAATAAATGACAAAAAGAAAAAGAAATTTTCTGAGACAATTAGAAAACTAAATAATCCTGAGGTTTTTAAAAATTTCAAGTTTTTATTTGAACAGATAGATGTCTTAGCAGAAATCGATAAAGTTGATTACGAGTACTAAACTCTGACCTCATAAAATTTTGGCTAAAACAATAGGAGAGTGGAGCGTCTATATTTTAGGGAGCTAGTTCTAAGTTTTCCTAAGATTCTCTTATTTTTAATATAGTTCAAAGTAAATCTTGACGAGTTCAAAACTTTCCTAAAATATAGCGAAACGAGCCGTAATTGTTTCCAAAATTATATGTAGTCTTGATTTTTTTGTTTCTTTTTTTATCAAGAAAAAAAGATATAACTTAAATGTTTTGTAACTTTTATTAGTTAAAATTCAATTTAAAACATTTTTTTGTTTATTAAATTCTCTTTTTTCGTACGAATAATTAGGTTTAATATTACATATTTTTTATATTTAGCCAAGTCACTTGAGTGACAGTAATTAATTCTTCTCCCAGATATAATAATAGTACAGCTTTATTAATTCCCCATTTATGGTGTTTCATTAAAGCTCATAATTTTTTAGTATTATTTGTCTAACCTAAAAACCGAAAAAATGAAAAAATTATTAATGGTTGCTGTATTTCTTATTGTTTATTCTCCGTTAACTTATTCACAGGAAAGTACAAAGGATGTTTTTCCTTTAGAAGAGGTATATGAACAAGTGAAAATAGCTCTAGAGGAAACCCAGAAAGATTTAGAAAGTTTAGAATTACCCAAACTAAAGTCTGTGGATATTAACTTTCAAACTGTAGTCAGTAAAGAAGTTAAAAAAAAGGTTAAAATTCTAATTTTTTCTTTTGGCAAAACGGTAAATAAAGAATTTACCCAAACAGCCAATTTTAATTTCACCGTTCCAAAAAATATTGAAGAAGAGATTGGGAAGAAAAAGAAAATTAGCTTGTCAGAACAATTAAAAGAAACAATACTTCAGATGGCTAAATCAGCTAAAAATATAGATAATACAGATCCCGATTTGAGGTTAAGTTCAATAAGTCTTGAATTAAAGTTTGCAATTAAAAAATCTAAAAGCCCTGGTATTGAATTCGAAATAGCCCCGTTAAATATTGAACTAGGTGGAGATTTAAGTAAGAAAGCCATCCACACAGTTAAATTGTCATTTGAGAAGTGATTCTAATGAAAAGTGTTTCCATAATTCAAATTTTGGTGGCATTATTGATGTTTAACTCATTATTCTGTCAGTCTGATTGCGGCCCCTTTTGGCGCGCTGATGGTGCTTCCAAACAAATAATTGAATCCGAATTTAAATCAAGTGTAGTTAAGATTAGATGTGATGCTAATATCGGGACAGGTTTTTTTATTGACAATGAGAATGGATATATAATTACGGCTGCTCATGTTATTAAAAAAGCAATTTCTGATTCTTCGGTGCCTATAACTTTTGAATCAGAGTTTCTTCCATCAACATATAATGCTATTTTGGTGGATTTCATATATGAACGGAATAGTGATTTAGCATTATTGAAGGTCACAACGAATCATTTAGATAAAATAACAAAGAGAGTTGGCAGACTAGATATATCTCTTAATCTACCAAGACCCAAAAATCATTTTGTAATAGGATATTCGCGTGGAGATGATCCCATTGCTACAGTAAAAAAACTTGATGTAGTAAGACTTACTAAACGTGATGGAAGAAAGGTCATAGAGGTGCAGGGGAGTGGATACCCTGGTGACAGTGGGGCTCCATTAATATCGGATCAAGGGTTGGTTTATGGTGTTGCGAAATCGAGGGTTGATGCAACTACTTCATTCTATTCCTCCTCGGCAGGCTTAAAAAAATTATTAAAAAAAATGGAATTAAGAAATATTACTAATTCCATTATTAATGATTTAACTAAAGGGAGGATTTCGCCTCAAGAACTTGAATTAGCCTTAAAACCCACTTTTCCTAGAGAAAATAAAATGAGCAATCTAGACCTGTATCATTTAGCTCTCTATATTGGTGTGTATTGGAAAAAATTGCCGAGAATAAATACTCTATTTTATTGTCCAATTAGTCCAGCTTATCTGCATAGAGAAATTTTTGACGGATATTCTCTTTTAAGTTCGGTTGCGTCTAGGCAAGATGTTGCACGTTCTGAGTTGAAAATAGGTGAAAGAGAATATCTTTTAGGAAATATAGATTCTGCCATTGGACATCTTGAAAATGCTAGCAATTTGCTAAAAAGTAGTATAAACAGTCATATAAAGACTAATCCCGCTTCCATCAAATATGCTTTGTCCGCAACAAATACAGATACTATTGATTTTAGTGTTGATTGGTTAAATCCTATAAATGAAAAAAATATTGAAGGTAATGATGATATGTATTTATCGGCATTATTTAAAGATTTAGCATTAAGCAATTATTTTTTATTTGAAATCGATAAAAATAACAATAGTTATAGGGACAACGCACTTATTTCTTCTCTTTTAGCCGCAGGTAGCACTAAATCTAAATCATTTCAAGCTGGTGCATTAATTCTTTTGGGAGATGTTTTTTTTGCGGGCAAAGATTACAAGGAAGCAACAGAGTCTTATTTGGCCGCTGGAAAAGTTGATAATCAGACACCATGGTTAACCAATAACATTAAATATAGTTCCGAATTAGGTAATTTAGACTATAATTCGTTAAGAGTTAAGGAAATTGATCAAATCAAAGAGCTCATCATTAATTAGTTAAATTAGGGATTTTAAATAGAACAATTGTTAACAATCTTCAAAGAATCAATAAATTTCTATTTTACATAATATTTACAAAGGTTCAATCTTTGAAAACTTAAATAGAAGTTCATAACAAAACAAGTGTATAGAAATTTTAAAGTATGGATTTATGCGAGGGAAAATTTTATACTCTTGTGGCAATTTAGCCAAGAATAACTTAAAATTTTTTTTGACGAATATTTCTAAGTTTACGAGAATTTCAATAGGAATCCAAAACTTAGCTTTTATAATGCGCTGGCATGCGGTTGGGAATTGTGTTTAAAATAAATTGCTAGAGCAATTTGATTTTATAAAACAATCGAGCGCAATGGCAGCGGATATTTTACATAACGGCAAATTATAGTACACATGCGCAGACGATAAGTTTCTTGAGAATCTTGTATTTTAAAATTTCTGGATATTTATACAGAATATCCAAATTATAAAGAATGTTAAATTTAATTACAAAAGCCCAAAGACGAATGTTTCAACACCCTCGTTCTAAATATTCTAATAACAACGGATTATTCTGGGATATTTTACATAGTATGAAATTATAGCTATCCAATGTTATGAAATACATTTGTACTATAATTTATATTATGTCAAATACAATTTTTGTTTAGTTTAACTCATTCCCTTATCATATGTTAAATTCGTCCAAATACAAAGTCAAAGTTTTTATTCTAGATTACTAGACCGTATATTTGCTTACCTTGAATTTATCTTTGTATGAAGCCCAAATCGAAAATTGAAAAATCCCGATTACAATTACTTCACCAGTATTATAAATATACTGGGTTTTATACATTTGTTTGGCAATCAGTAAAAAAAGCTTTACCAATTATAATAGTATTTACAGCTTTAGTTTATGTGGTAAATCATTTTTATGATATTAATACGTTATTAGTAAATCTTACTGAAACACTACCTATATTTAGTGTGCTTCTATTCTTTTTTGTTTCAGAAACACTACTTGGTTTAATTCCTCCAGAAATATTTATAGCCTGGTCTGCTAAAACGAGTATTCCTTGGTTATACTTAAGTATTTTGGCTTTTTTATCCTATTTCGGCGGTCTTTTAACGTATTGGATTGGTAATTTAATTACAAAAATTCCTTCAGTGCATAGTTATTTAGAGCTAAAAATGGAAAAACAGCTTAAAAATTCTAGAAAATGGGGCGGTTTTTTAATTATTGTTGGGGCACTATTACCACTACCCTTCTCAATTTCCTGTATGGCTGCTGGACTCATTGAGTTTCCTTTTAAAAATGTTGTGTTATATGGATTGTTAAGATTATTACGCTTTGTAATATATGGTCTAATCATTTTTAATGTGTTTTAAAAAAGTCTTAAAACTCAATTTATCTCGACATTCTGTACTACTTTTGCATAAAATAAAATGCAAATGTTTTCATTTATAAATATCTTCAGAATTGTTGCTTTACTTGAAGGAGTTTCATACATATTACTCTTGTTTATAGCAACACCAATTAAATACATTGCCGATAATCCTGAATATGTAAAGTTATTAGGTATGCCGCATGGTCTCTTATTCATGTTATATATTATTTTAGCTTTTATGCTAAGAAAAGATATGAAATGGACAAACAATGAATTTGGTTTAATATTATTGGCAGCTATAATTCCATTTGGGACATTTTATGTAGACAAGAAGTTTTTAAAACCACAAAAAAATGGATAGTATAAAACATATGCTGTTTGATTATTTAGTATCTCAAGGCATCTCAGAAAGTACTGCTAAATACTTAAACATGTTAGCACTATTAATTTTGTTGCTGCTTATTGTTTTTATAATAGACTTTATTATAAGAAGAATTATAAGAGGTGCTTTTACGCAATTTGCTATAAAATCTAAAACCAATTTTGACGACCTTTTAATAACTAATAAAGTACCAAGAAACGTTGCTCATATTATTCCTTTATTAATAGCCTTGAAATTTGCGCCAATTGTATTTTTTGATTTTCCTGAATCTGATGTTGTTATTGAAACAGGGTTGCAAGTATTTGCAATTATTTTAACCTTATGGATTGCTAGAAGCCTTTTAAATACATTAAAAGATTATTTAAAGACCTTGCCTAGGTTTAAAGATAAACCCATCGATAGTTACATTCAAGTATTCATGATTTTTGCTTGGTTAGGTGGTATTATGTCTGCAATTGCTATAATTACAGGTATTCCATTTTTAAAATTTGTAACAGGTTTAGGAGCCATTTCAGCAGTTATAATATTAGTTTTTAAGGATACTATTCTTGGTTTTGTGGCCAGTATTCAAGTTTCAATAAACGATATGGTAAGAATTGGAGACTGGATTACCTTTGAAAAATACGGTGCTGATGGTGATGTTACCGAAATTACTTTAGCCACAGTTAAGGTTCAGAATTTTGATAAAACCATAACCACAATTCCTACTTATGCCCTAATCTCAGACTCTTTTAAAAATTGGAGAGGTATGGTTAATTCTGATGGTAGACGTATAAAAAGAGCTTTATACATTAAACAAGACTGCGTAAAATATTTATCTGAGGAAGATGTTGATAAACTGAAAAACATTCAGCTTATAAGTTCTTATTTAAATAAAAGACAAAAGGATATTGATTCTTATAATGCAAATAATGAAATAGACAAAGCGCTATTCATAAATGGTAGAAACCTTACCAATATTGGTGTCTTCAGAAAATATATTGATTCTTACCTAAAAAATCATTCTGCTATTAATAAAGATATGATGATTATGGCTAGACAGTTAGCTCCAACAACTCAAGGTATTCCTTTAGAAATATATGCTTTTAGTAGTGATAAACGCTGGGAGAATTACGAATATATCATGTCTGATATATTCGATCATCTCATAGCTTCTTTGTCTTACTTTGATTTAGAAATTTTTGAATTACCCAGTAATTCTAATTTTAAATAAATACTAAAAATATTAAACTTATTTAGGGTCTAAAATTAGATTAATACGAGCTATACAATCTTTGTAATGGTATTTTGTTTCAGTATTTGTGGCTCTATTTGATGCGCTAGTTACGATACGTTTTAATACATTTAATTCTCCTCGAACTATAGCTCTAATATCTGATTGAGATACGCTAAAGGGTTTACTTGCTCTAGTACTTAAATCTTCAGTCATTAAATAAGACATGCGGTCTATATAGGCACGTTGTAAATTACGACGATATATATCAACATTTTTAGTAGCATTCGCTTCGCTCCAAATACCTCTTCGTATATCTTGCATCATTTCTAATGCAGCATAGTTATTATTATTAATAGCTTTATGGTCTAAAAGACGCCCCAAACGATCAAAGCTCAATAATCCACTTAAATATCTATTTTGTAATCTTCCTATTCGTGCTGTATATCCAGCATAATCAATATTTGAAAGTAATTCTTTATCAACTAACCAATTAGGTGTTTTGAACGCATTTTTATGTAACCATTGTATAGATTCCTTTTGTAACACTTTTGGCACTGCTTGGTATGCTACGCCTTCTTGGTTTGGGTTAATTAAGTTTTCATAAACGCCTCCAACATTAGTTAAAACATGACCAACATATCTGTTATAACATCCTAATAATTCCCCATAAAGTTCTTCTAAATCGTCGTAATTATTAGTTACATCGCTTGTCCATTCTGGTAAATGTTCTGCAACATATTTCAGGTTTTTAAGCGCATAATTACTTGCTTTTATGGCATCATTCCCAATGTCTTCAGTTTGTGATGTTGGGTCAAAACGACTGCTTTGTTTTCCAAAAACATATCTTGGGTCTCCTGCTTTTTCAAGAATCCATGAATCTAATTTTTTTAACTCTTTTTCAGGCGTATCAGCTTCAGGTATAAAACGATATCCCCAATTAATAGCATAATTGTCGTAAGGTCCTATTTGGCGTATAAAACGGATATTTTTATCACCAGGTTGCGCTATGTAATTGTATCTCGCATAATCCATAATAGTTGCAGCAATACCGTTTTTTTGTGTAAAATCGCCATCTCTATAACTTTCTACATCGTAAGCTTTACTGGCACTCATATTATGCGGTAATCCTAGGGCATGACCTACTTCATGGGCAATTACCATTTTCATCATCTCTCCTATTTCTTCGGGTGATGTATTCAATGTTCTCGCAGATGGATTAGCGGCTCCAGTTTCTAATAAATAACGATTTCTATATGAACGTAAATGATTATGATACCAAATAATATCACTTTCTATAATTTCGCCTGTTCTTGGATCTGATACACTAGGTCCTACGGCATTTCTTGTTTCACTCGCTACATACCGTATTACTGAATATCGAATATCTTCAGGACTGAAATCTGGATCTTCTTCTTTACTAGGTGGATATTTAGCAATAATTGCATTTTTAAAACCTGCTTCTTCAAACGGTTTTTTCCAAAGTTCTACACCTTCTTTCATATACTTACGTAAATTTTCTGGTGTAGCAGGGTCTAAATAGTAAACAATTGGTTTTACAGGTTCTACTAATTCACCTCTCGCATAGGCTTCAGGGTCTTTAGGTTCCATACGCCATCTTCGAATATATGTTTTAGTATCAGCCTTTAATTCTTCACTACCATAATCCACTTGATCTATAGTAAACCAACCCACACGATCATCAGCAAAACGAGGTTGCATAGGAGTTTCAGGAAGTAAAATCATAGATTGGTTCATTTGAAGACTGATAGATTGCGTACTTCCAAATGATGGTGGTGCCGATGCATTATAAGTCATATCTTGAACAACTTCTATGTTTTCAGGAAAACTTTTAATTGAATTTATAAAACTTCGTGAGGCATCTAAATTTCTAACTTTATAAGCGGTTCTCGCTCTAGATGATAAGCCACTTAATGCTTTTACATCTGATGAATAAAATTTAGTTACATCAACAACTAAAGCAGTTGAATCTTTACTAAAAGCAGAAATATCAAAGGCATATAATGTAGGTTCGTAGTTATTTGATTTTACCGAAATACTAATTGGTAATTCATCATTAGCAACTGCATTATAAGACTTTTCTTTTATTAAAACTTTATCTTGAAAACGTTCCCATGTTACTAAACGCGTACCTGTTTTACTACCTGCATTAACATAACCATTACCTAAATTAGCTGGTAATTTTGCTATTCGGCTAACTAACAACATATCTTTATTTAGATATGCTTTTGGAATTTCAAAAAAATATTTCTCACCAACCTTATGAGTTATAAATAAGCCATCATCAGAAATAGCATCTTTAGTAATAACTTTATTATAAGGTTTTATTTTTCCTTCTTTTTTCTTTGGTACTACTTTAGGCGCTTCCTGGGCAGCCTCCTTTTTCTTTTTTCGTTTTGATTGTGCTTCACTATCGTTAGTTGAAAAACATAATAATAAAGTAAATGCTAGGAGTAATACTTTTTTCATAAAAATAGCTTTTTGATTAGAATTTTGCGCCAAAAATACTTAATAGCGTATTATTTATAATACTTTTCACAAAACTTTAAGTTTTATTAAATAAAAAGGAGCAACATTAAATGTTGCTCCCGATACTATTTTTAGATTTAATAAGAATCAAATGTTTTCAGCCAACCAATCCCCTACTTCTTTGGTTCCATAAGCTTTTCCACCATCGGCTAAATCTTCAGTTACTATACCTTTACTTAAAGCTTCATTTACAACATTTCTAATTGCTTTTCCTTCTTCTTGTAAACCAAAGTTTTCAAACATCATAGCTGCTGATAAAACAGTAGCCATTGGGTTAGCTATATTTAATCCTGTTGCCTGCGGATAAGACCCATGAATAGGCTCAAATAAACCAATATCAGAACCTAAAGATGCAGAAGGCATTAATCCCATTGAACCAGAAATTACAGAAGCCTCATCCGTTAAAATATCTCCAAATAAATTTTCAGTTATTAAAACGTCGTAGCTATTTGGCCATTGTACCAAGCGCATCGCTACAGCATCAACAAACTCATAACTCACTTCAACTTCAGGATAATCCTTTTCCATGGCTTGTACTGTTTCTCTCCAAAGTCTAGAAGTTTCCAAAACATTTGCTTTATCAACACAGCAAAGTTTTTTACCACGTGTCATGGCTAATTCAAATCCTTTTTTTGCTAAGCGTTGCACCTCAGATCTAGTATAAACACAATTATCAAAAGCTGTTTCTCCTTTATCTCTTCTACCCTTTTCACCAAAATAAATACCGCCAGTTAGCTCACGTAAAAACACTAAATCTGTGCCCTCAATACGTTCTTGTTTTAAAGGCGATTTATCTAATAATGAAGGAAATGTGAACGTTGGGCGCACATTAGCAAACAAACCTAAAGCTTTACGCATTTTTAACAAACCTTGCTCTGGACGAACCTTAGCTGAAGGGTCATTATCAAAACGTGGGTGACCAATAGCACCAAACAAGACTGCATCAGAACTTTTACAAATCTCATGCGTTTCATCTGGATAAGGTTCGCCAACAGCATCAATTGCTGCAGCTCCTGTTAATGCGGGTTTCCAATTAATTTCGTGTCCAAATTTCTTTGCAACCGCATCACTAACTTTTACTGCTTGATCTATTACTTCTGGTCCAATACCATCACCAGCCAAAAGTGCAATATTTAATTTCATCTATTTATATTCTTAATTAATAATAATATTTAACATTTTTTCTGTTGCCTTAATTGCAGATACTGTTTGATCTGAGTCTAAACCTCTAGTTTTAAATTCCTTTTCTGGATTTTTCCAAGTAATAATCGTTTCACATAATGCATCTGAATTACTTCCGGGTGGAATTCTTACCGCGTAATCAATCAAACTAGGCAATACAATCTTTTTACTTTTAAAGATACTTTTCACAGCATTCATAAAGGCATCATATTGTCCGTCACCCTGTGAATTCTCTTCAAAAGTCTCATCTTCAATGGTAATGGAAACCGTTGTAGAAGGTTTTAATCCTTTTGAATGTGTTAATACATAGGAGTTTACTTTTACTTTTTCCTCATATGTTCTATCTAAAACATCAGAAATAATATATGGTAAATCCTCTTTGGTAACCACTTGTTTTTTATCGCCCAACTCAATAATACGCTGGGTTACTTTTTTAAGGTCCTCTTCATCTAATTGAAGTCCTAATTGCTGTAAGTTCTTTTGAATATTAGCTTTTCCAGATGATTTTCCTAAAGCATATTGGCGTTTTCTTCCAAAGCGTTCGGGCATCAAATCACTGAAATATAAATTCTTTTTATTATCGCCATCAGCATGTATTCCTGCTGTTTGCGTAAATACGTTAGCGCCAATAATGGGTTTATTTGCAGGAATCATAACTCCTGAGAAATTCTCTACTAACTTACTTACCGTGTATAGCATTTTTTCATTTACACCAATTTTTATCTCAGGCATAAAATCATTAATGACTGCAATTGTACTAGACATTGGCGCGTTTCCAGCACGTTCTCCCATACCATTAACCGTTAAATGCAATCCATCTGCTCCTGCTTTTACACCTTCCATAGCATTAGAAACACCTAAGTCATAATCATTGTGGGTATGGAAATCAAAATGTAAATCTGGATAAGTATCTTTTATTTCTTTTATAAAATCGAAAGACTCTTTTGGTGTTAAAACACCTAAGGTATCTGGGAGCATAATTCTAGCTACATCTTGAGTTTTCAAAAAATCTAAAAACTCATAAACATAAGCTTTGGAATTTCGCATGCCGTTACTCCAATCTTCTAAATAAACATTAGTTTTTATATCGTGTTTTTTAGCAAGAGTAATATTGTTTTCTATTTCTTTAAAGTGCTGATTTGGAGTTTTTTTAAGCTGATGAGTTAAATGATTTAAAGAACCTTTAGTAAGTAGGTTTTGAACCTTAGCTCCTGCTTCAATCATCCATTTTATAGATAAACCTTTATCTACAAAAGTTAATACTTCAACAGCTTCTATATAATTATTTTTTGAAGCCCAATCAGTAATGTCTTTTACGGCTTGAAGCTCACCTTCAGAAACGCGTGCAGATGCAATTTCTATACGGTCAACTTTTAATTCTTCAAGTAAAAGTTTGGCAATAGTCAATTTTTCTGAAGCAGAAAACGACACTGTCGAGGTTTGTTCACCATCGCGCAATGTCGTATCCATTATTTCTATGTGCTTTACACCACTCATTGATTAGAAAGGACGAGATTCAGTAAATGTTTCTATCTCACTTTTCATGCTTTGTAAATAGTCGATATCATCAAAACCATTTAACATGTTTCCTTTTTTGTAACCATTGATATCAAAAGATTCTTTTGAACCAGTTGATAATAATGTTATTGTTTGCTCTTGTAAATCAACTTCTAATTCTGTATTAGCATCAGCATAAATTGCTTCAAAAATTTCATTTGAAAATTCTGGGCTAATTTGAACTGGCAAAACGCCAATATTTAAACAGTTATTCTTGAAAATATCTGCAAAAAAACTAGAGACTACACAACGGAAACCATAATCATATACCGCCCAAGCAGCATGCTCTCTAGAAGACCCAGAACCAAAGTTCTTTCCTCCTACTAATATTTTCCCTTTGTAAATAGGATTGTTTAAAACAAAATCTTGCTTTGGTGTGTTATCACCATTATATCTCCAATCACGGAATAAATTATCTCCAAAACCTTCACGCTTTGTAGCTTTTAAAAAACGTGCTGGTATAATTTGGTCTGTATCTACATTCTCTATTGGTAATGGAACTGCAGTACTCGTTAATTTTGTGAATTTATCGTAAGCCATTTTCTTATATTCTAAATTATTAAAGTAATTCTCTCGGATCTGTTACTACTCCTGTAACTGCGGCAGCTGCAGCAACTAACGGACTAGCAAGTAACGTTCTTGATCCTGGTCCTTGACGACCTTCAAAGTTTCTGTTGGATGTACTTACTGCATACTTCCCAGCAGGTACTTTATCATCATTCATGGCTAAACAAGCTGAACAACCTGGTTCTCTAAGTACAAATCCAGCTTCTTCAAAAATATCAAGTAATCCTTCTTCTTTAATTTTAGCTTCAACAACATGAGACCCTGGAACTAACCAAGCTGTAACGTTGTCTGCCTTTTTTCTACCTTTAACAATAGAAGCAAATGCTCTAAAATCTTCAATACGTCCGTTTGTACAACTTCCAATAAATACGTAATCGATTTTCTTCCCAATCATCTGGTCGTTTTCAGCGTAACCCATATAGGCTAAAGACTTATCATAAGTTGCTTTTCCGCCTTCAACAGATTCTGCAGTTGGAATATTATTAGAAATACCCATACCCATACCTGGATTTGTACCGTATGTAATCATAGGTTCAATATCACTGGCATCAAAAGTTAATTCTTTATCAAAAACAACACCTTCGTCTGTTTTTAATGTTTTCCAATATGCCATAGCCTTATCCCAATCAGCACCTTTTGGGGTTTTAGGACGACCCTTTATATAATCAAATGTTTTCTCATCTGGAGCAACCATACCGCCACGAGCACCCATCTCAATAGATAAGTTACACACCGTCATACGGCCTTCCATAGTCATGTTTTCAAAAACATCTCCAGCATACTCAACAAAATACCCTGTTGCACCAGAAGTTGTTAATTTAGAAATGATATATAAACCAACATCTTTAGGCGTAACACCTTTATTTAAAGTGCCATTAACGCTAATACGCATTTTCTTTGGCTTAGGCTGCATGATACATTGTGTGGTTAACACCATTTCAACTTCTGAAGTACCAATACCAAAAGCAATAGCTCCGAAAGCTCCGTGAGTTGATGTATGCGAATCTCCACAAACAATTGTTGCTCCTGGAAGTGTTATACCGTTTTCTGGACCTACAACATGAACAATACCATTATTTTCATGACCTAAACCCCAATGACTAATACCATATTTATTAGCATTATCTTCTAACGTTTTTAACTGGTTAGCAGATAATGGATCTTGAACCGGTAAATGTTGGTTTATTGTTGGCGTATTATGATCTGCCACAGCGAATGTACGCTCTGGATATAACACACTTAATCCTCTACTTTCTAAACCTACAAAAGCTACAGGACTTGTAACTTCGTGAATTAAATGACGGTCTATATACAATACGTCTGGTCCATCTTCAATGTTTCGTACCACATGCGAATCCCAAACTTTGTCAAACAATGATTTACTCATAAGTAATTTAAATTTTTTATAAAGTCTTCAAAGTTAATTTTTATTACAGATAATCGAAACTTTAGACCACCTTGTTATTTTATTTTTATAAAATAAATAATGGACGCATTTTTCATTGCATTTTATGCAATAAAAACTAAAAAATGATTATAATCTTTAAAGGATAATAAGAATAAGATTTTAAAGTCTATCCTTTACATATTCAACTTGTGTTTTTCCATGAGGTAAAACCTTTCCGTCTGGTCCAATATTTACCATAACTATATTTGAAATGGTAATAATAGTCTCTCTTGTCATCATATTTCTAACCTCGCAACTCAAGGTTAAAGATGCTTTACCAAATTTTACAGGTTTAATGCCAATTTCAATAACATCACCTTGTTTTGCCGAAGCAATAAAGTCTATTTCACTAATGAATTTTGTAACAATTTTTTGGTTTTCAAGTTGAACTATGCTGTATAAAGCTGCCTCTTCATCAATCCATTCTAAAAGTCGTCCTCCAAAAAGAGTACCATTTGCGTTTAAATCTTCTGGTTTAATCCATTTTCTAGTGTGAAATCTCATTGTTATGATATAATTTAAAATAATGTTTTTTGTGAATCTTCATTAGGAATGGTTAATGAATAGCCTAATTCTGAATTCAATTTTTTTATAAAGTAAGCCGATAATAGTGGGGATTCTTTTTCTATGTTTTGATGTATGAAAAAATCGATTTCTTTAATACCTTGATTTTTCCATAGTTTTAAGCGATCCACCCAATCATCTAAACGACTATAATCTGTTTCATGATTTGCGCCAACATAACGAACAAAAGCGGTAGCATTAGTTAATCGCATATGCATTAAATCGCGCCTTCCTGCTGTGTCAACAATAACATTTGAAATATTATTTGCCTCTAAAAGTTGATATAAATCTTCTGCAATAGCTTTATCATTATACCAATTAGTATGGCGAAATTCTATAGCTAAAGGAATTTCTTTTGGCCAATTTTCAACAAAAGTAATCACTCTATCAAAATCTTTAGGAGCGAAATTACTATGCATTTGTAAAAAAATTGTTCCTAATTTTTCTTTTAGGTTTGAAGCGTTATATAAATAATTTTCAACCACAGCGTCTGTTTCGTTCAATCGTTTCCAGTGGCTAATTTCTTGATTTAGCTTTGGAAAAAATTTAAACCCCTTGGGGGTTTTATCATACCATTTAGAGAATTGTTCAGCAGGAAATATTCTATAAAACGTAGCATTCATCTCTATAGAATTAAATTGAGACGAGTAGTATCCTAATTCGTCTTTCGTACCCCTTGGATAAAAACCTTTTAGATCTGCCTTATTCCATTTTGCACATCCAACATAAATTTCTGGAATATTGTCATCCTTAACTTTTTCAAGCACTTTTTTAGTATCTGGATGGTCTTTTGGGAATGTAAAGTCTATTAATTCTGGATTGTCAACGCTTCCGAATTTCATGTTTTATATTTTCAATAAAGATAGAAAAATCTTTAATGTTGATAACCTCGTTAACAAGTATAAAGTTTAGAACCAAATTCAAGAGTTATTAATCAATATTTTTATTGAAAATCTACAAAAATGAACTCCAGACAATTTAATCTTAAAAGTATTAGACCTGAAATTTTAACTGCCACTATTAATGATAACATGAGTTCTGATGAGCGTTTTCAGAATTTAGTGTTGCGTCCAATAATTAAATTTCAAAATGATTTATTAATTGCTGTTTTTAGAAATTATATAAAAAAGCACAAGTCGGTTTTTTATGATTTATCCTTAGAGAAACGAATAGATTATATAGAAAATGCCATTCAAAAAGACATGAAACTTCGAAACTCTATGAAAGGCATGATTATAGGTCAGTTTACGGTTGAAGAATACAATATATATATTGAAAATTCTTCTGCTTTGAATAAGCGTATGATGAATATTGTTAAACAGCGGTTGTTGAGTAATATTCAACTTTTTGAGAAGCCTGAGTTGTTAGCGGCGGTTTAATTTTATAATTCTAGCTAATCAACATAAAAGTATCCTTTAACTTTTTTTACTATTGAATTGTCAAGATATATTTGTCTGATTCTATAATGTGTATCTTTAGGACTTTCACTATAAACAAGTACTTGTAGATGTGCAACATCTTTTTTTGGTTTCCAATAAATTAAAGGTTCGCCAAGAATTTCTTTCACTTGAGTATCACTCATTCCTATTTTTATTTTATTAAAATTGGCATGAGAATAATTATTAGCATATTTAGTATCAGTAACAAATAAAACATCTAAAAACTCTCCAGAAATACCATCTATTTTTATCCTATCTATTGTTTCGCCTTGAAAAAAACATATTATCCCAAAAACTATCAAAACTAAAATAAACTTGTATTTGTTCTTCATATTTAAATTACTCAAAAAGATTTTTGATGATGCCAATTAAATCATTGAAACCCCATTCAAATCCGTAGTTAATACATCACTCATATAATCAAAAAAAGGTCGAATCGCTTTAAATGACGTATCTATTTCATTTAAAAAATTCGCATCAAGTACTTCTTTGTCTGTAAATTTCTTGGTGAAGATGTATTGTTTTTTCTTAATTAAATCAATGGCTTTATGGTCTTTAGCAAAGCCTCTTGGAGCTGACTTAACTTCATCCCCAACAAATGTATCTCCCCAAACCGAATTGAATTTTTTATTAGCTAGAATCTCACGAATTTCAGAGTCGTCCATTTCAAATTCTTTACGAATACGCATTAAATCTTCTTTTGCTGGTTCCCAAAAACCAGTAGCTATAAAGCTTTGATTATTTGGTTGAATATGTAAATAGTAACCACCTCGTAATCTGGGTTTTGTACGATGAAACGATCCTCCAAAATGGGTTTTATAAGGTAGTTTGTTTTTCGAGAAACGCACATCTCGATAAATCCTAAATATTTTCAATTTATCAATCTCATCATGAATATTTAAGTTTTCTAGAATAGCATTGTAAAACAATTTTACTTCGCCTTCAATAGCCTTAAATTCTGGTTTATTTTCATTAAACCAATCACGGTTATTATTCTTTTCTAAATTTTTAAAAAAGGTGAAAACATTCTTAGAGACAACTAAACTCATTAATTTTATATTTTTTATAAAGCTACGAAAGCTTTAGTATTATTCAAACTCTATTTTGTTAAGAATCAAACCAGAAGCAGGAGCTATATAATCCATCTTAACTCTGCTATCTTGAACCAAACTATTCTTAATATCTTGAAGCATTAATTTCCCTTTACCTAAATCAATCAAAGTACCCATCATTAGCCTAATTTGATTTCGCATAAACCCCTTCCCTTTTACTCTCAATAAATATGTTTTTTCTGGAAAGTAATTAGCAGAATAAATTGTGTTTTCTACTAACTCGCATTGTAAAATTTCACGAGTATAAATACCATTTTCTGTGGGTTTATAGCAGTAAGACCATAAGTAATTTTCACCTTCAAAAAGTTTTGCTCCTTGTTTCATGAGTTCTACATCTAAATCATCTAAAATGGTTGTCATTATTGGCGCACAAAAAGGATGACACTTTTCTCCAAAAGCAAATAAATACAAATACTCTTTCACCTTTGAATGATTAATGATATTAAAGGTTGAATCAACTTCTCTGATATTTAAAGCACGAATATCCTGCGGTAAATTATAATTAAATAATTGTAGGAAAACATCAAGATCTTCAATAGGCTCTGATACAAACAATTCGAAAGCGGCATTTTCAGCTGAAACCATGGCATCGGTTCTTCCTGAGCTTAAACTCTTAAAATACTGTCCTTCAAGTATGAAATTCAATGTTCTATCAATCATTAAATGCAAAGTTTTTACTTTCGGTTGTTTTTGCCAACCATGAAAACGATAACCTAAAAATTGAATATTTATAACGTAGAAGTACTTTTTCATTTCTTTTTTAAAAAGGATTTGAAAATAGACTATTTATTAATTGTGACAAAAAATTTATACATTGTATTACTTTTTTACTAAATAAAAACTAATAATTATGAGTAACTCAACAAACAAACCTCCAATTTGGTTCTGGATAGTAAGCGTAATTGCTTTAGTATGGAATGGCATGGGTGTAAATGCATATTTACAACAAGCCTATAATACAGAAAGTTACAGAGCTATGTATACTGCGGAACAACTAGAAATTGAATCTAACCTGCCAGCTTTTGTAACCGCTGCCTTTGCTATTGCTGTTTTTGCTGGTGCACTTGCAGCTATTGGACTATTATTAAGAAAATCTTGGTCTGTAAAACTATGGGTACTATCCTTAATTGCAGTAATTGTGCAAATGGGCTATCTTTTAATAAATGGTTTTGCTTCAAGTACAGGAATGACAATTATGATAATTGCTTTTGCTTTTATTTTTGTTTGGTTTGCCAGAAAATCTGAAGCTAATGGGTGGTTGTCTTAATCAAAAATAAAGTCGATTTAATAAGGTATTAAATAAGTAATACCTTTTTTTATGAAATAAATCTAAGTTATATTTAAATAAAAATTTGAAAATTAAATACCCTTTTGATAGCGCTATAAAAAGTCATTTTTTAATTGCTTTAGGTTTGACTATTTGGATTTTTGTCTTCCTATATTTTACTGAACCCTTAGATGTTAGCGAATTTGGTAATAGAGAAAAACTAATTTACTTACCTATATACGGGCTTTTAGGAGGAGTTTCTTATCTATTATTTTTACCGTTTCAAAATCTCCTTTTTAAAAAAAGTAAAAAGCGATGGACTCTTTTAAATGAAATGGTGTTTTTAACCGTTTTTACATTAGTTGCAATTACTTTAGCAAGACTATTTTACATTTATGTAATTATGATTAATGAAAGAAATCCTTATCCGTTAGGGTATATGATTTCTGATATTTATTTACCTGCCATTGCAACCATTTTACCTATAATAATTATTGGCCGTTTTTCTTTTGGAAAATATAAGGAAAAGCGAATAGAAAATCAGAAAATTGAAATAAAAGGTGAAGGCAATTATGAAGGTTTACGACTTCAAATAAATAATTTAATATCAATACAATCTTCGGACAATTATATAGAGGTACAACATTTTTAAGGTAATCTTGTTAAAAAAACTTTGATTAGAAATAAACTATCAGTAATTGATAATGAATTTTCAGAATTGATTAGAATACATCGTTCATATTTAATAAATCCATTTCATTTTCAAACATGGAAAACTCAAAATGGCAAACATCTGCTTGTACTTTCAAATAATATAGAAACACCTGTTTCTAAAACTTATCTTGAGGCGACAAAAGAAGTACTAAATTTCACCACAAAGCAATAGTATTTCATCCCAAAGTACTGTTATCATTGAATTTTTGAAGATTAATAAAATACTTTTGTTTAAGAAAGTTTAATCAAAAAAAATAGTGACCATGAAAAATTTATTAAAATTTTGTTTAATTATTCTATTTAATAGTTCAGTATTTTATGCCCAAACAGAAACATGTAATTGTAAGATAGATTTAGATTTTCTAATTACAAAAATGAAAAAAATGCCTTCTTACAAGAAACAGATAAAAGGTGAAAAACAAGTTAAATTTCAAAACACTTATAATATACTTTCAGAGAAAATGACAAACCCAATTAGCATCGTAGACTGTTATAAGATGCTACAGGAACAAATGATGATAGTAAACGATTTACATGCCAATATTTATTTTGATTCGGAATACTTTAACAAAGATGATTATGACGACAAAAAGAAATTAGAAGATTTTATTAATTCTGATAATTTCAAAAACCATCCAAGAACTAACAAAGACTTAGTTTTTTTGAAAAGTGACTTGAAAGTTAAGACAAAAAATAGTTTTGAAGGTATTTATAATTATGGAAAAAAAGTAACTATTGGCATATATAAGACTAAAGACGAAAATTACCATGCTGTAGTTTTAACCAGTGATTCTAAAATATGGGAACCCGGACAAATAAAATTCAAAGCAAAAAGAAATGAGTTTGGCAAATATGATGTATTAGCGTATGATGATTTTACCAGAAAATTAATGATGGTGAAAAGTTTAACTTTTGAAAATGGAAGGTTCTGGAAATACAAGAAAATAGATAATTCAACTAATTTTGAAATAGAGGTAAATAATGAAACCAACTGGGATTTTAAGCAATTAAATATTGATACTCAATATATATATTTTGGAGACTTCTCCTCGTTTTCATCAAAAAAACAAGAAAGCATTTAAAGATTTCTACGAAAAGCACAAAAATAGTTTTGAAAGTGTAAAACACATTATTATTGATTTAAGAAATAATGGTGGAGGAAATAAAAAATTATCAGATCCTTTTTTAAAGTTATTCAAAAAAAGTGGAGCAAAACTTTTTGTTTTAACCAATAGCTTTACGGGCAGTAACGCAGAACAATTTACGGTTAAGCTAAAAAACATAAAAGGCACAACTCATTTAGGTCAAACTACTTATGGTTTAATTTCTTACGGCTTAAATTACGGCAAAACATATAAGACACCGTCAGGTTATTTTAGCATTTTACCAACAGATATGAACTTTCATGAATTCTACAAATACGAAGGCTTTGGTATAGCGCCAGACATAAAACTAGATTTTAATAGCGATTGGATTAAACAAACACTTAGTATTATAAAAAATGAGAACTAGTAATTAAGAGTAAAATGTGTTTCTAATGCACGATTAAACTTTCTATTTACATTAGAATAACTGCCTATAGAAATTCTATCGGTAGTTTTATTTATGTCTGCCTTTAAGTTCTTCCTCTATATCTTTTAATGTGAATCCTTTTGCTTGTAGTAGCATTAAATAGTGAAATAATAAATCTGCAGATTCGTATAAGAATAATTCATCATTATTATCCATAGCCTCGATAACAGTTTCAACAGCCTCCTCACCTACTTTTTGAGCTACTTTATTAATGCCTTTTGAAAATAAACTAGCTACATAAGATTTTTTAGTCTCTTTATTGGCAATACGTTCTGCAATCACATCTTCTAAAGTTGAAAAGAATCCATATGAAGAATTATTTCCCTCTTTCCAGCATGTATCCGTTCCTTTATGACATGTTGGTCCAACAGGATGTACTTGAATCAATAATGAATCGTTATCACAATCATTTTTAATATCAACAAGGTTTAAAAAATTCCCACTCTCTTCACCTTTGGTCCATAAACGCTGCTTGCTTCTGCTAAAAAAAGTCACTTGTTTTATGTCTATTGTTTTTTGATAAGCGTCTTCATTCATATAGCCTAACATCAAAACCTTTTTTGTTGTGAAGTCTTGGATGATGGCTGGCACTAGTCCGTTTGAGTCGTATTTAATTGTCATAATTTCTTGTCATTCCTGCGAAGGCAGGAATCTATTTTTATTTAAACTTAATTGTGGATTCCTGCCTTCGCAGGAATGACAACTATAATCTAACCTCTATATTATTAGCTTTTAATTCTTTTTTCAATTCTGGAATAGGAATTTCGCCAAAGTGAAATACACTAGCTGCCAAAGCAGCATCAGATTTACCTTTTTCAAAAGTATCAATAAAATGCTGAACATTCCCTGCGCCTCCTGAGGCTATTATTGGAATATTCAACTCCTCTGATAATTTAGCTAAGGCGTCATTTGCAAATCCATTTTTTGTGCCATCATGATTCATAGATGTAAACAAAATTTCTCCAGCACCACGTTCTTCAACTTCTTTAGCCCATTCAAATAACTTAATATCTGTTGGAATTGTTCCTCCAGCGAGATGTACAAACCACTCGCCATCAATTTGTTTAGCATCAATAGCAACAACTACACATTGACTTCCAAATTTATCAGCCAATTCATTAATTAATTCTGGTCGTTTTACTGCTGACGAATTAATAGACACTTTGTCTGCACCACATTGTAATAAAGCATCTACATGCTCCACACTGGAAATACCACCACCTACTGTAAAAGGGATATTTACTTGTTCTGCTACATGTAATACCATGTCTAAAGTAGTTCCTCTATTCTCTAAAGTTGCGGCAATATCTAAAAACACCAATTCATCAGCACCATGATCAGCATATTGTTTTGCTAGTTCGACTGGATCACCAGCATCTCGCAAGTCAACAAAATTGACACCTTTAACTGTGCGTCCGTTTTTAATATCTAAACAAGGTATAATTCTTTTTGTTAGCATTATACAAATTTTTCTAATTGATAAAGGCTGATTCTATTCTCATAAATAGCTTTTCCGATAATAACACCTTCACAACCTAATTCTATTAATTTTGGTAATTCATCAATATGTGAAATTCCACCAGAAGCAATTAATTTTATAGACTGATCATTACTGCTATTACTGCATTCTCCGATTATGCTTTTATATAATTCAAAAGAAGGTCCTTCAAGCATACCATCTTTTGAAATATCAGTACAAATTACATACTGAATGCCTTTTTTTTGATAGTCTTTTATAAACGGAATAACATCCTCATTACTATCTTCTTGCCAACCACTAATGGCTATTTTACCCGCATTACTATCTGCACCAAGTATGATTTTTTCACTACCATATTTATTAATCCAGCCTTCAAACGTTTTAGTATCTTTTACAGCAATACTTCCACCTGTAATTTGTCGTGCTCCAGAATTAAATGCAATGTGTAAGTCTTCATCTGCTTTTAAACCGCCACCAAAATCAATTTTTAATTTTGTTTTAGAAGCAATTTGCTCTAAGACTTTGTAGTTTACAATATGCTTCGCCTTAGCGCCATCTAAATCAACCAAATGAAGATATTCAATCCCTGAGGCTTCAAACATTTTTGCAACTTCAAGTGGGTTTTCATTATACACTTTTTTTGTATCGTAATCACCTTTTGTAAGACGAACGCATTTTCCGTCTATAATGTCTATGGCTGGTATTATTCTCATTTATTATATATTTGTTTATATGAATATCATAAAAAATTTAGCTTTTAGGTTTTTCATTTCAATTGCTTTTGCCCAAGGTTTAGCTAGAATTTTTCCTAAATATGAGGATTTGATTTTGATTTCATTGACTATTGCTTTATATGCGTTATTATCGTATTTGGCTAAGAAATTTTAATCACATTTTGATAAAATTATGTAATATTTTTGCTCCTGCAACACTACTTTTTTCTGGATGGAATTGGGTTCCATAAAAATTTTCATGTTTTAAAGCAGAGGCATAATTAATCTCGTAATCTGTTGCTGCTATGGTTTCATTACAATGCTCTGCATAATAACTGTGAACCAAATACATGTATTCGTTTTCTTTGATATCGTTAAACAAATCAGATTTTAAATCTTTAATAACATTCCATCCCATTTGCGGTACTTTCACATTATCAGAAAAGCGTTTAACTTTGGTTTGAAATATACCTAAACCTTCGGTATCGCCTTCTTCAGTATGTAAACACATGAGTTGCATGCCTAAACAAATACCCAAAACCGGTTGTTTAAGCGTAGGAATCAATTCATCTAAACCACTTTCTCTAAGCATTTTCATTGCAGAACTAGCCTCTCCAACTCCTGGAAAAATAACTTTATCGGCATCTTTTATTTCTTCAGGATTATTTGACAGAATTGCATCATAACCTAAACGATTAAAAGCAAACTGGATACTCTTTATGTTTCCTGCTCCGTAATTTATTATTACTAACTTCATTATAGCATTCCCTTTGTACTCGGTAAAAACATTTTATTTGAATCTCTTTTTACAGCCATTTTCATCGCCTTAGCAAAAGCTTTAAAAATACCTTCAATTTTATGGTGTTCGTTAGTACCTTCTGCTTTAATGTTTAAATTACATTTTGCCCCATCGGTAAATGATTTAAACAAGTGAAAAAACATTTCAGTTGGCATATCTCCTATTTTTTCACGCTTAAATTCGGCATCCCATTCTAACCAGTTTCTTCCGCCAAAATCAACTGCTACTTGTGCTAAACAATCATCCATTGGTAAACAAAAACCATAACGTTCAATACCAAGTTTATTTCCTAATGCTTTGTTGAACAATTCACCTAAAGCAATCATGGTATCTTCAATAGTATGGTGTTCATCAACTTCTAAATCACCATCAACTTTTACAGTTAAATCCATAGCACCATGACGTCCAATTTGATCTAACATGTGATCAAAAAACGATAAACCAGTATTAATATCATTTTTACCAGAACCATCTAAATTTAATTTGATATATATCTGTGTTTCATTGGTGTTACGTGTAATTTCTTCAACACGATCTTGAAGTTTTAAAAACTCATATATTTCTGACCAATCAGTACTTTTTAAAGCAATAGCATCAAATATCTCTTGTTTAGAACTTTCAATTTCATCAGCTCCTAATTCTGGGTCTTCAGATAGATAAATACCTTTAGCTCCTAAATTTTTAGCCAACTCCATATCTGTTATTCTATCACCCAACACAAAAGAATTTGCCAAATCATAATCTTCTGAAAAATATTGAGTTAACAAGCCTGTTCTTGGTTTACGTGTTTCTGCATTTTCATGCGGAAACGTTTTATCAATATGAATAGCGGAAAACACAACCCCTTCTTTTGCAAACGCATCAATAATTTTATTTTGAGCTGGCCAAAAGGTATCTTCAGGAAAACTGTCGGTTCCTAAGCCATCTTGATTAGTTACCATAACGAGTTCGTAATCCAATTCATTTGCTATTTTAGCCATGTATTGAAATACTTTTGGATAGTATTCTAACTTCTCTAAGCTATCTAATTGATAGTCCACTGGTGGTTCTAACACAAGTGTTCCATCTCTATCTATAAATAATACTTTTTTCATTATATAGATTTTAAAGTATCTATTAATATTTTATTTTCTTCAGGAGTTCCAACTGTAAAACGTAAACAATTTTCACATCCTGGTTGAGTGGTTCTATTTCTAATGACAATCCCTTTTTTAATTAATTGATTATAACGTTTTGTTGCATCATCTACTTTTACCAAAATAAAATTAGCATCTGATGGATATATTTTAGAAATATAATCTACAAATTTCAATTCTTTAACTAAAGCCTCTCGTTCTTGTAAAATAGCTTCAACTTGTTGTGTTGTTAACTCGTTTTGCTCTAGTTGAGAAATAGCTTTTTGTTGTGTTAACTCATTAACGTTATAAGGAGGCTTAATACGGTTTAAAACTGAAATAATCTCCTCTGAAGCAAAACAAATTCCTAAACGAATACCAGCCATTCCGTAAGCTTTTGAAAGTGTTTGAGTTACCATTAAATTAGGAAACTCGCTTAATCTACTTGCCCAACTTTCTTCATTAGAAAAATCAATATACGCTTCATCAATAACCACAATACCTTTGAATTCTTTTATCAACTTTTCAATTGAAGAAGCTTCAAAACTGTTCCCTGTTGGATTGTTTGGTGAACATAAAAATAACAACTTCGAATTTGAATCTGCTATTTCAAGAATCTCATCAACTTTAGGTTGAAAATTTTCATCTAACTGAACACTTTTAATCTCAATAGCATTAATATTTGCTAATACACTATACATGCCATAAGTTGGTGGCAATGTGATGATATTATCATGATTAGGTTCGCAAAATGCTCTATAAATCAAATCTAAAACTTCATCACTTCCATTGCCTAAAAGAATGTTTTGCTTAGGAATACCTTTTATTTCTGAAAGTAATGATTTTACTGTTTGCTGTTTGGGATCTGGATAACGATTAACGCCATTTTCAAACGGGTTTTCATTTGCATCTAAAAATACCATATCGCCACTATTACCTTGAAACTCATCCCTTGCAGAAGAATATGGTTTTAGCACTTTTACAGTCGGCCTTATTAAATCTTGAATATTCATTATTTCAAATCCTTTAATCTTATAGTTACAGCATTTTTATGTGCCTGTAAGCCTTCTGCTTCTGCCATTAACTCAATAGTTTCTCCAATATTCAAAAGTCCTTCTTTTGATATTTTTTGAAACGTCATATTCTTCATGAAGCTATCAAGATTTACACCAGAGTATGCTTTTGAAAAACCGTTAGTTGGCAGTGTATGATTAGTTCCAGAAGCATAATCACCCGCACTTTCAGGAGTATAATCACCTATGAAAACTGAACCTGCATTATTAATATTATCTATATATAAATCTTCATTTTCACAACAGATAATATAATGTTCAGGCCCGTATGCATCAATTAATTCTAAAGCCAAACTATCATTTTCAATAAAAATCAATTTTGAATTCGATATTGCTTTTTCAGCGATAGCCTTACGTGGTAGCACTTTTAATTGTTTTGAAACTTCTTCTGAAACATCATTAATTAATGATTCAGATGTTGAGACCAAAATAACCTGACTGTCTGTTCCATGTTCCGCCTGACTTAATAAATCTGAAGCTACATAAGACGCATTTGCTGTTTTATCTGCAAATACTAATAACTCACTTGGACCTGCAGGCATATCTATAGCAACACCATGTTTGGTTGCAATTTGTTTGGCGACAGTAACAAACTGATTTCCTGGTCCAAAAATTTTATAGACCTGAGGAATAGTTTCAGTTCCAAATGTTAATCCGGCAATGGCTTGAATACCTCCTACTTTTATAATTTTTGTAACCCCACATAGTTGTGCTGCAAATAAAATTTCTGGTGCTAACTCACCTTCTTTATTTGGTGGCGAACACAAAACAATCTCCTTACAACCTGCAATTTGCGCAGGTACTGTTAACATTAAAACAGTTGAAAACAAAGGAGCTGTGCCTCCAGGAATATATAAACCAACTTTTTGAATCGGTCTTTTTTCCTGCCAACATTGCACGCCTTTTGTAGTTTCTATCTCTATTTTTGTTGTTTTTTGAGCAGTATGAAATACTTCTATATTTGCTTTTGCTTTTCTAATAGCTTCTTGAAGTTTTTCAGGAACTTGCTCTATTGCTTTTTTAATTTCTATGGAAGTGACAACATTTGAATCTAATGAAACACCATCGAATTTATTCGTATATTTTTTAATCGCGGCATCACCATTTTCAGAGACATCAAGGAATATTTCGTTTACAGTTCCTTCAATATCTCCTAAGGTTTGTGTTGGTCTGGACAATAATTCTGCCCATTGATTTCTATCTGGATTTTTAATTGTCTGCATAACTAATTAATTAAAGTACCATTTTTTCAATCGGACACACTAAAATACCTTGTGCACCTTTAGCTTTAAGATCATCAATTACTTCCCAAAACTGGTTTTTACTAATTACTGAGTGAATTGAACTCCAACCTTCTTCTGCTAATGGCAAAACCGTTGGACTCTTCATTCCTGGCAGTACATTAATAATATCTTTAACCTTATCATTTGGTGCATTTAGTAATACATACTTTGAATTTCTTCCCTTTAAAACCGACTGAATCCTAAATTGAATCTTTTCTAAGATTGCTTGTCTTTCTGCATTTAATTTGGGAGAAACGGCTAAAACTGCTTCCGATTTTAAAATCGTATCAACTTCTTTTAAATTATTTTTAAACAAAGTGCTTCCACTAGAAACAATATCACAGATAGCATCGGCTAAACCAATATTTGGTGCTATTTCTACAGAGCCGTTAATGATGTGCAGATTTGCTTTTACACCGTTTTTATCCAAAAATTGTTGTACTGTGTTTGGGTATGATGTTGCAATACGCTTACCTTCTAAATCTTTTATACTAGTATAATTATCAGCCTTAGGTACTGCAATGCAAACACGACAAGTTGAAAAGCCTAACTGCTCAACAACATTTATGCCCTCGCCTTTTTCTATTAAAACGTTTTCTCCAATAATGGCAGCATCAACCACACCATCCTTCAAATATTGAGGAATATCGCCATTTCTTAAATAGAAAACCTCAACTGGAAATCCTTTAGCTGATGCTTTTAATTGGTCTTTTCCATTATCAATAGAAATACCTATATCTTTCAATAATTTCATTGAGTCTTCGTTTAAACGACCCGATTTCTGTACTGCAATTCTTAATTTACTCATTATCTTGTTTTTATGAGTTTGAAACTACCAAGCTGGAACTTAAATTAAAAAACCCGCTTGATTGTCTCAAACGGGTTTAAATATATTTTGATTTTATTCAATACATTTTCACTTCGCTTGAGAGCAAATATGAAAATGATGATGTAATTGAATAAATGTCATGTTCTTTATTTATTTTGTGCAAATATCTATAATTTATGTGATTAAAACCAAATTATAAATACAATTCTTCTAACAATTCAACAATTTTAATATTTAACCATAAAAAATTAATAATTTCTAAAAGATTATATTAATTGCTGAATTATTTAATTTTAGGCTTATTGATTTCCTAGTATAATTGGCATTCCACTATCTCCAGATCCAATAACAATTACTTTACTATTTGGAGACTCTGAAAGCTTAACAGTTGCTTCAATACCTTTATCTTGAAGGATTTTATCAGTTAAAGAAGAGTTTAGAATTTTATTTGCATCTGCTTTTCCTTGGGCTTCAATACGTTGTTTCTCAGCTTCTTTTTCAGCGGTTACTAATCTAAATTCATATTCTAAAGATTCCTGTTCTTGTTTTAATTTACGCTCAATAGCATCTTTAATTGTTGGAGGTAAAGTAACATCTCTTACTAGCACTTCATTTAATTGCACATATTGTTTATCAAGTATTTTCTTGGTTTCTTCATATATTTCAACTTGAATAGCATCACGTTTAGTTGAATATAAATCATCAGGTGTATAACGCCCAATAACACTCCTTGCTGCACTACGAATTGCAGGTTGAATAACTCGTTGTAAATAACCCTGTCCAAGAGATTGGTGTAAATTACCTAAATCGTTGTAAACGGGTTCATACCAAGCCGAGGCATCAATTTGAATTTCTAATCCGTTTGATGATAATACTTTCATTTTTTCAAAAAGCTCTTGTTGACGAACTTCATAAACATACACTTTATTCCAAGGAGCAACAATATGAAATCCTTCTCCCATTGGAGGCTCATCTGTTACAACACCATCTCCAAAGGTTTTAAAAAGAACTCCTGCCTCTCCAGAATCTATTGTCACAGCAGATTTTGCTAATAAGACAACTAATATAATTGCCCCAATAATAAAAGGCAATGCTACTTTAGGTAATTTTTCCATTTTTATTTTATTTTAAATTAATCCGTTATATTTTCTCAAAAACCACTCTAAACCTAAGCTAAGCGCTATAATGGCTAACAAGTATTTCCAATCTATCAAAGGTATGGTATTTTTACTGCTTTTTTGAATAGGAACGTAACGATTATCATTAAGTAAATCATTTAACATATTCTTAGTGTCAGCAATAAAAGAACTCGCACCAGAACTATTAGTACCAAGTAACTGCAATTTTGTTACATCTGCATTTAAAAATTGTTCTTCTACGTTATACTCTAAAATTTGAAAGCTACCAGATTTAGAAATATTTTCACTTTTAGCTTTTACAGTAAAATCATAAGTAGATGGTTGTAAATTACTTAAATCTACTTGGTAATTATTGTTCTTGATAGTTAAAGGATATATTATTTCTTCATTATTAGACTTATTTTTTAAGGTAATATTTAAAGTTTCTCGTGCATCAAATGAGTAATTTTTATCGAAAAACTCTGCTTTAATAATAATGTTCCCACTACCGTTATAAAATGATTCATAATCTAAATTTAAGCGACTTTTTTGTTTATTTGAGGCTAAATATTGAACCAATTTACCAACAAAATCATCAAATTTGTTAAACGTCTTTTCATTTAAATAACTTTGAGCGCGCCATTGCCATATATTTTCTCCAAACAAGACCGCTTCTCTTTTTCCGTTAGTTTCATAGGTAGCTAAAAGTGGTTGATTGATTGAAACGCCTCTAACTGTTTTCTCTAAAATTGACTGAAATGGTAGATTAAATTTAACATCTCCATAGTATGATAATAAAGGCGGAAAAGATTCAAAATTTAAATCATCTACAATAAATGTTGAGTAGTTGATGTTTAATTCGGCTTGATAGTTTTCTGTTTGATTTGTTATATCATGAGAGTAGTTTTTAGATACACGATTTAAAAAACTTAAGTTAGATTTTGTACCTACAACAACAAATTTATTTTTATTTTGTTCTTCTAATCTATCATATATAGTATTAAACTTATTATTTGGCTGATATAGTATAATTAATTGAAAATCATTAACTTGATTAATTATCTTTATCGGATCCAAAATAGCTACTGAGCGTTGTTCATTACTTTCAATACTTTTTTTTAAGGCACCTAAATCTGGATGTGAAAAATCACTTACTAATGCTATTTTTGTTTTCTGATTGATAACATCAACTGCAAAATCCTTCGAGTTGTTAATAATGTTTTTTTCATTATCTAAAGGAACAATTGTAGCCTTATAATTACTAACACCTACTCTACTAGCAGGTAGAGTAAAACTAATTACTTCAGAATTATCTTTTTTAGAAAAGTTTATCTCTTTGGAGTAAACTGTTGTATTTCCACTTTTAACTACAAAAGTTGATTTGACTGCACGATTACCATTATAAACTAAAATGGCTTCAATTGGAAACCTATTTTTTAAAAAAGCATACCTATTAACATTTAATTGCTGAATCTTTAAATCTGTATATGTTATGGTATCTCCTAGTATTATTGGGTAAATAGGCTGTTTGTAAGTGTTAGATGAAAACTGATAGTCGTTACCATAGGTTTGATTTCCGTCCGTAATTAAAATAGTTGGTGAAGTAGTTTGTTTATAAATTTGATTTAACTGACTAAAGACTTTAGATATATTAGTTTGCTTTTCAGAAAACGTAATAGAATCAGATGACTTTAAGTTTTCGCCAAACGTATAATAATCTATATTAAACTTGTTTTGAATCTTGTTATCAGCCTTAATTTCTTCAATTAATCTAAGTACGTTCTCATCTTGTTTTAGATGTTTAATTGAAGTTGAGTTATCAATAGCTACAACTAAATTAGGCTTTTCAATAGATACTTTTATTTGATCAAAACTTGGATTTATGATGAGTAGTAAAACAGAAAAAAAACTTAGAAATCTTAAAAAAGCAAAAAGGATGTTTAACCTAGACAAGGTTTTCTTTTTAGTCAAATACTGAAAAAGCGCTAAACCTAGCGCTATAATTCCAGCAATTATGATGTAAAATAAAGTTTCTGTTTGCATTTAAAGACCTCTCAACTATGCTCAAGGTAATAGTTATTAGGTTAACATTCCACCGTCAACATTTAATGTTTGTCCTGTAATGTAGGCACTCATATCACTGGCTAAAAACACGCAAACATTTGCTATATCTTCAGGTGTACCTCCTCGTTTTAAAGGAATTCCTGCTCGCCAACCCTTTACCACTTCTTCATCCAATTTTGCTGTCATTTCGGTTTCAATAAATCCTGGCGCAACAACGTTACTCCTTATGTTTCTGGAACCCAGCTCTAAAGCTACAGATTTAGAAAAACCAATAATTCCAGCTTTTGAAGCTGCATAATTAGTTTGTCCAGCGTTTCCTTTTACACCAACTACAGAACTCATATTAATAATTGACCCTTTTCTTTGTTTAAGCATCGTCCTTTGAACAGCTTTTGTCATGTTAAAAACTGACTTCAGGTTTACTTCAATAACCTTATCAAAATCTTCTTCACCCATTCGCATTAGTAAATTATCTTTTGTAATACCTGCATTATTTACTAAAACATCAATACTACCAAATTCTTCAAGCACTTCTTTAGCTAATTTCTGAGCTTCATCAAAACTAGCTGCGTTACTTTTATAACCTTTGGCTTTTACTCCCAAGTCATTCAGTTCATTTTCTAATGCATTTGCCGCATCAACTGATGAGCTATAGGTAAACGCTACATTTGCTCCTTGCTCTGCAAAAACTTGTGCTATTCCTTTTCCTATACCACGGCTTGCCCCAGTTATAATAGCCGTTTTCCCCTCTAATAATTTCATGTATATGTGTAGTTAGTTTGTTTTAAATCTAGATATATTCAAATATAGCAAATACAAATGTTTTCAAATAAAAAAACCTCACAAGATTTGCAAGGTTTTGATGTATGTTAAATTAAATTTAGCCTAAAACTTCAGCTATCTTTTTTCCAATTTCTGCAGGAGAATCTACAACATGTATTCCACAAGCTCTCATAATCTTCTTTTTAGCTTGAGCCGTATCGTCACTTCCGCCTACAATAGCCCCAGCATGCCCCATTGTTCGACCAGCAGGAGCTGTTTCACCTGCAATAAAGCCAACAATTGGTTTTTTACTTCCACTTGCTTTATACCAATTTGCAGCATCAGCTTCTAATTGTCCTCCAATTTCACCAATCATGACTACAGCTTCAGTTTCTGAGTCATTTATTAATAATTCAACGGCTTCTTTAGTTGTTGTTCCTATAATTGGATCTCCACCAATACCAATAGCAGTAGTAATTCCTAAGCCTTGTTTTACAACTTGATCTGCCGCTTCATAAGTTAGAGTACCTGATTTAGATACAATACCTACTTTTCCTGATTTAAATACAAAACCTGGCATAATACCAACTTTTGCTTCACCCGGAGTTATAACACCTGGACAGTTTGGACCAATTAATCTGCATCCTTTGTTCTTTATGTAGCTTGATGCTGTAATCATATCAGCAACAGGAATTCCTTCAGTTATTGTAATAATTACTTTAATACCTGCATCTGCAGCTTCCATAATAGCATCTGCGGCAAATGCTGGCGGAACAAATATAATAGTAGTATCAGCACCAACTTTATCTACAGCTTCTTTTACGGTATTAAAAACTGGTTTACCTAAATGTGTTTGACCACCTTTACCGGGCGTTACACCACCAACAACATTGGTTCCGTAGTCAATCATTTGTGTGGCATGGAAAGTACCTTCACTACCGGTAAAACCTTGAACTATAATTTTTGAATCTTTGTTTACTAAAACACTCATTTATTTATTTTTTATTTGAATAAAGCCTTGCAAAAATACTTTTTTTAAAGCTATTTTATAAGATTAAATTTTACTTTTTTGATTTTAAATGTTCTAAAATTTCTGGAATTTTTCGAATAGAGGCTATCTCTTTGTATTTAGTTCTAAAATCATCTGCAGGAATTCCAAAATAACTTTTGCCACCTTCAAGAGATTTACTGACTCCTGCCTTTGCAGATATTACAGCTTTGGCACCAATGGTTATTCCACTTGTAATTCCAACTTGCCCCCAAATAGTTACTTCATCTTCAACAACAACACAACCAGCAATACCTACTTGCGATGCAATTAAACATTTTTTACCAATAATAGTATCGTGACCGATTTGGACCAAATTATCAATTTTTGTACCTGCTTTAATGGTTGTATCTGCTGTAACACCTCTATCAATAGTGCAAGAGGCTCCTAAATCAACATAGTTTTCAATAACAACACGCCCGCTTGATTTGAGTCTGTCGTACCCATCTTCTCGTTTTTTATAATAAAATGCATTTGCTCCTAAAACCGTACCAGAATGTATCGTAACATTATCTCCAATTATAGCATCATCGTATATACTAACATTAGAATGAATAACACAATTATCTCCAATTGTTACATTATTACCAATAAAACAATTGGGTTGAATTACTGTATTTTCGCCTATTGTTGCTGAATTTGAAATAGAGCTGCCAGAAGATTTAAATGGTTTAAAATAGTCTGCAAGTTTATTGAAGTCTCTAAAAGGATCATCACTTACTAAAAGTGCTTTCCCTTCGGGACATTCAACTTCTTTATTTATCAAAACTATTGTAGCTGCTGAATTTAAAGCTTTATCGTAATACTTAGGATGGTCTACAAAAACAATATCTCCAGCTTCAACAACATGAATTTCGTTCATTCCCAAAACAGGAAAATCATCGTCTCCAATAAATGAGGAATCAATTATTTCTGCAATAGACTTTAAAGTATATGGTTTAGGAAATTTCATTTACTCCTTTACACGTTCTTTATAGGTTCCTTTGGCAGTTTCAACTTTAATTTTATCGCCTTCATTTATAAATAAAGGCACATTAACCTCTGCACCTGTTTCTACAGTTGCAGGTTTTGTTGCGTTGGTTGCTGTATTTCCTTTAACTCCAGGTTCTGTATGGGTTACTTCTAAAATAACGCTTGCTGGTAAATCTACAGATAGCGGCATATTATCTTCAGTGTTTATTAAAACTGTTACCACTTCACCTTCTTTCATTAATCCTGGATTATCTAGTGCAGCTTCTAATAATCGTATTTGTGTGTAATCTGATTCATTCATAAAATGATAAAACTCACCATCATTATATAAATATTGAAATTTATGAGTTTCAACACGAACATCTTCCAATTTATGCCCTGCAGAAAATGTATTATCTAATACTTTACCCGAAGTAACACTTTTCATTTTTGTTCTTACAAATGCAGGTCCTTTTCCAGGTTTTACATGTAAAAATTCAATGATTTTATAAATATCGTTGTTATAACGAATACATAATCCGTTTCTAATATCACTAGTTGTTGCCATTTATTTAGTTTGATTTAAAATATCCTTTCATAATTCCACGATGCGAATTCTTTATAAATTGAAGAATCTCATCGCGCTCTGTAGTTGCTTCCATTTCTGCTTCTATAATCTCTGAAGCCTGAGTATTATTGTAATTTTTTTGATAGAGAATTCTGAAAATATTTTGAATCTCTCTAATTTTATCTGTTGAATAACCTCTTCTTCGTAACCCAACAGAGTTGATTCCAACATAAGATAAAGGTTCTCTAGCTGCTTTCACGTATGGAGGCACATCCTTTCTAACTAAAGATCCACCAGTTACAAAAGCATGATTACCAACTGAAACAAATTGATGTACTGCTGTCATTCCTGCTAACACTACATAATTACCAATTGTAATATGGCCTGCAAGAGTACTATTATTAGAAAAAATACAATTATTACCTACAATACAGTCGTGTGCAATGTGGCAATATGCCATAATTAGACAATTGTCACCAATTACTGTTTTCATTCTATCAGCGGTGCCTCTATTAATAGTTACGCACTCTCTAATAGTAACATTATTCCCTATTTCTACAGTAGTATCTTCGTCGTTATATTTTAAATCTTGAGGAACTGCCGATATTACTGAACCTGGAAAAATATTACAATTCTTTCCTATTCGAGCACCTTCCATTATGGTTACATTACTACCTATCCAGGTTCCCTCTCCTATTTTTACATTATTATGAATAGTTGTAAAAGGCTCAATAACCACATTTTTTGCGATTTTTGCTCCAGGATGCACGTATGCTAGTGGTTGATTCATTCTTTAGATTATTTAACTTTAGATATTTGCGCCATAAGTTCTGCTTCCGCACAAAGTTTTCCGTTTGAATAAGCGTAACCTTGCATGTGACAAATACCGCGACGTATTGGTGTTATTAAGGAACATTTAAAAATTAATGTATCTCCTGGCATAACTTTCTGTTTGAACTTTACATTATCCATTTTCATGAAAAACGTAAGGTAATTTTCAGGATCTGGTACAGTGTTTAAAACTAAAATACCTCCTGTTTGTGCCATAGCTTCAACAATTAAAACGCCAGGCATTACTGGAGCACCAGGAAAATGTCCTTTAAAAAACTCTTCGTTCATAGTTACATTTTTTGTAGCTATAACGTGGTTTTCAGAAAGTTCAAAAACCTTATCAATTAATAAAAAAGGCTGTCTGTGGGGTAACATAGCCATAATTTGAGTTACATCCATTAATGGAGGCAGATTCAAATCTATATTTGGAACATTGTTACGTCTTTCATTTTTTATAAGCTTAGATAGTTTTTTTGCAAATTGGGTATTAATGAAATGTCCTGGTTTATTGGCAATAACTTTTCCTCGAATTCGAGTTCCTACAAGTGCTAAATCTCCTAAAACATCTAAAAGCTTATGTCTTGCAGCTTCATTAGGATAGTGCAGTGTTAAATTATCTAAAATACCGTTAGGCTTAACAGAAATATTCTCTTTATTAAATGCAATTCTTAGCTTCTCCATGGTTTTTTCAGATAATGCCTTATCAACATAAACAATAGCATTATTTAAGTCACCGCCTTTTATGAGACCATGTTCCAAAAGCATTTCAATTTCGTGTAAGAAACTAAATGTTCGTGAGTTAGAAATATCCTTTTTAAAATCTGAAATTTGATTTAGAGTAGCATTTTGTGTTCCTAAAACTTTCGTACCAAAATCTACCATTGTAGTGATTTGGTATTCTTTTGCAGGCATTACTAAAATCTCGCTACCTGATTCTTCATCGGTGTAAGAGACAATATCTGTAATAACAAATTCTTCTCGAAAAGCATCAAGTTCTACTATGCCAGCTTTTTCAATTGCTTCAACAAAAAACTTTGATGAACCATCCATAATAGGAGGTTCGGAAGCATCTAATTCAATAAGGGCGTTATCAACATCTAATCCAACTAGCGCAGCCAAAACATGCTCTGAGGTTTGAATCATCACACCATTTTTTTCTAAACAAGTGCCACGTTGGGTATTGGTTACATAATTAGCGTCTGCTTCAATTGTTGGTTCGCCTTCTAAATCTATTCTTTTAAAAGATAGACCTGAATTTGCTGGAGCAGGTTTAAAAGTTAATGTAACGTTTTTTCCTGTGTGTAACCCTACACCTTTTAAAGACACTTCACTTTGGATGGTTTTTTGTTTTATATCTGTACTAACTATTCCCATTCACTTTTTTTTCTAAATCGTTAATATTTTTTATAATCGACGGTAAGTTTTTAAAATGCACGTAAGATTTATTGTAGTCACTTAACGTTAATGCAGGTGAACCTTGTAAAACTTCATTATCCTTTACATTTCTAGCTATACCTGTTTGAGCTTGAATTTTAACATTATTACCAATGGTAATATGCCCAGCAATGCCAACTTGTCCTCCAATTTGGCAATTCTCTCCTATTTTAGTTGAGCCTGCAACACCAGACTGAGCTGCAATTACTGTGTTTTTACCAATTTCTACATTATGTGCAATTTGAATTTGGTTATCGAGTTTTACTCCAATTCTAATAATAGTTGAGCCCATTGTTGCTCTGTCAATTGTAGTAGCAGCACCAATATCTACATAGTCTTCAATAATAACATTTCCTGTTTGCGGAATCTTGTTATATCCACCGGTTTCATTGGGTGCAAAACCAAATCCATCAGCACCAATAATAGCTCCAGAATTTATTACACAATTATTTCCAATAACTGTTTCAGAATAAATTTTAGCTCCAGAAAAAACGACTGAATTATCACCAATGGACACATTTTCACCTATAAAAGTATTTGGGAATATCTTTACGTTATCTCCAATACTCACATTATCTGATATGTAACTAAACGCACCAACATACACATTATCTCCATATTTAGCATTTTCAGATATAAAAGAGGGCTGCTCTACACCAAACTTATTAAGCTTTACAGCATTGTAATATTCAAGTATTTTAGAAAAAGCAACATAAGCATCATCTACCTTAATAAGTGTTGTTTCTATGCTGTTTTCAGGCTCGAAAGTTCTATTAACAATGGTAATGGATGCTTTTGTAGAATATATATATGGTGTGTATTTTGGATTAGCTAAAAAAGTTAAAGCACCTTCTTCACCTTCTTCTATTTTAGATAACTTAGAAACTTGAATATCAGAATCGCCTACAACATCACCTTCTAAAATTCCTGCTATTTGTTCTGCTGTAAATTTCACTCTAAGAAATTGGTGTTTTTTGTTTGATTAACGCAAAAATAGGAAAAATGTACTAAAGTTATTCCTTAGGATAACATATATAATATTTAGTGACTGGTTTTGATAATGCTTTAAGATTTAATTGATCTGATGCCTTAACAATATCCTCAATTTTTCCAGATTTATGCAAAATATTAATACGTTGTTGTTTTTGATGATAGGCTTGATTTGAAATATCTCCAATAAAAACAAAATATGATGCTTCTGTTTTAGAAATATTATATTTTTCTATCATTCTGGTGATATGCTTTTGTAAATCAATCTTTTTAATTGGCTTATTTTTAATCTTTATTTTTAATAAGTTTCGATTAATTATCATTTGGCACAAATTACTTAACACAAAATCGTCATGATACTGCCACTCTTTCATTGCCGAAATAACATCGTAATCATCTAATTTCGCAAAAACTTCTAAAGTTTCTTTATTAAAATTATCTATAGAAATCTTGTTGTTCAGGAAGTATAGTAATGGTTTACTCGCTTCTAACTTTTCGCCTCTTAAAGTTAACTCATTTGCCCTTTTTAAAACTCTAATAAGCAATTGCTCTGCAACTAATCCTGTTTTGTGTAAATACACTTGCCAATACATTAAGCGACGTGCAATAATAAATTTTTCAACGCTGTAAACACCCTTTTCTTCAACAACTAATTCATCATCTACTACATTAAGCATAGTAATTAGTCGTTCGCTATTTATATTTCCTTCTGCAACTCCTGTGTAAAAACTATCACGCTTTAAATAATCAGCTCTATCCATATCTAATTGTCCAGAAATAAGCTGACACATAAATTTTCTTGAGTACTCACCTTTAAAAATTTGGATGGCAAGCGTTAAACTTCCGTTAAATTCTTCATTTAAACGCTCCATGAAAAGCAGCGAAATCTGTTCATGCGACACATTATTTACAACACTGTGCTCCATAGCATGAGAGAATGGACCATGACCAATATCGTGTAATAAAATAGCAACATATAGAGCTTTTTCTTCATCATCAGAAATTGTAACTCCCTTAAAACGAAGTACATTAACCGTTTGTTGCATTAAATGAACACAACCAATAGCATGATGAAAACGTGTATGATGTGCCCCTGGATACACTAAATAAGACATTCCCATTTGAGTAATTCTACGTAATCTCTGGAAGTATTTATGTTGTATTAAATCGAAAACCTGAGAATTTGGAATAGTAATAAATCCGTAAATTGGGTCGTTTAATATTTTAAGTTTGTTCAAACTTTAAAAGTTATAGTTTAATAAACACAAATATAATTATATGAATTCTAATACATGAATTTATAAACATAATAGAAACTTTACATTTTAAAATACATTTAATGAATACAATAAAAATACTTTGGGTTGATGACGAAATTGATTTATTAAAACCTCATATAATATTCCTTGAAAAGAAAAACTACCATGTAACTACTTGTAATAGCGGTACGGAAGCTATTGATATTCTTGATGAAGAAAATTTTGACATCGTATTTTTAGATGAAAATATGCCTGGACTTACAGGATTAGAAACTTTAAATGAAGTAAAGGCAAAAAAAGACACACTACCTGTTGTAATGATTACCAAAAGTGAAGAGGAATATATTATGGAAGAAGCTATAGGAAATAAAATAGCCGATTACTTAATAAAGCCTGTAAACCCAAACCAAATTCTTTTAAGTTTAAAAAAGAATTTGGACCACTCTAGGCTAGTTTCTGAAAAAACAACCTCTAATTATCAACAAGAATTTAGAAAAATTGCTATGGATTTATCTATGGTTAATAGCTATGAAGAATGGATAAATCTTTACCAAAAGCTTATTTATTGGGAAATTCAACTTGAGGATATTGAAGATGCTGGTATGTTTGAAATACTTGAATCTCAAAAAAATGAAGCGAATACACAATTTGGAAAATTTATAGACAAAAATTATGCAAATTGGTTTGAACCACATACTGATGCTCCTGTGATGTCTCACAATCTTTTTAAAGATAAAATTGCACCAGAATTAAGTAAAGAACAACCAACACTGCTAATTGTTATAGATAATTTAAGATACGACCAATGGAAAGTATTTGAACCAATAATTAACAACTATTACAAAAAAGAGAAAGAAGAAGCTTTTTATAGCATTTTACCAACCGCTACTCAATATGCCAGAAACGCTATTTTTTCTGGTTTAATGCCTAGTGACATGGAAAAACTATTTCCTAAATACTGGAAAAATGATACTGATGAAGGTGGAAAAAATCTCTATGAAGCAGAGTTTTTAGAAGCTCAAATGAAACGCCTAAACTTAAATAATTTAGACTATGAATATCATAAAATAACAAACTTAAAAACTGGTAAAAAGTTAGTAGAAAATTTTAATACTCTTAAAAACAATGACTTAACTGTAGTAGTTTATAATTTTGTTGATATGCTATCACATTCCAAGACAGAAATGGAAGTTGTTAAAGAACTGGCATCTAATGATAAAGCATACAGATCGCTAACTTTTAGTTGGTTTAAAAACTCACCTTTATTAGAAATGATTCAACAAGCTCAACAGCTAGGTTTTAAGTTAATACTTACTACTGATCATGGAACTATAAATGTAAAAAACCCTTCAAAAGTTATTGGTGACAGAGACACTAGTTTAAATCTTCGATACAAAACAGGTAGAAGTTTAACTTACGAAAGCAAAGATGTTTTAGTTGCTAAAGACCCTAAAGAACTGCACTTACCCTCTATTACTATGAGTAGTTCATATATTTTTGCTAAAAACGACTTGTTTTTTGCATATCCAAACAACTACAATCATTATGTTAGTTATTTTAGAAACACCTATCAACATGGTGGCGTTTCACTCGAAGAAATGATTATTCCTTTTGTTGTTTTCAATCCTAAATAATCCATAAAAAGCACAAAACATCGATGAAATACACATTTTTCTAGGTTTTATCAAATTAAATTACTAATATTGCTTCATAAATTTTATTTCAATTGGAAATTACTTATGAACTAAATGATGTTAATAGTATTGCTAATCAAGTAATTAACAATTTAACATCTAAAACGATATTTTTATATGGTGATATGGGAGTTGGTAAAACAACTTTAATAAAAGCTATTGTAAAAGCTTTAGGAAGTGATGACGAAGTTAGCAGTCCAACATTTTCAATTGTTAATCAATATGAATTAGGTGATGATAAAATTTATCATTTTGATTTATATAGAGTTAAAAGTTTAGATGAGGCATATAATTTTGGAATTGAAGATTATTTGTATTCAAATAATTGGATAATAATTGAATGGCCTGAACTAATAGAAGATATTTTAAGTGATAATATTGATAGTATTTATTTAAAAATAGAATCAGAAAATTGCAGAAAACTATTAATTAAACAACATATAAACCAGCAATAAGCAAATAAAAACAAAAAATAACATTCCGATTTTTGAAGTTTTACGGGAAACCCGCATCACTAAATTTAAAAAACATTGTTTTTAACATTTTTTTAACATTTAAGCACAATCTTCAGAAAAGCCTTTATTTAAATTTGGGTAATTAATTAATTAAATCCCTTATAAAATGAAGACAAAAAAGTATTTTATTGCAATCGCAATTTTCGGAGGTATGTTATTTTTAGCGCAAGCTGCAAATACATACAACGTAGATGGAGAATCAACAGCAAAGATTGAAAAAAAGAAAAGAGAAATCCCATGTAACGGGTAAGAAACTCAGTAAATCTTTAGTTGGGGGTAGTTTAATAGCTACATTAATAGCTATTACTCCCTATTTATTTTATTTATATGAAAGTGTTCCAACCACAAGAGTTTGGAACACTTTTTTATTTTCATACGATAGTATGGATTGGGAAGATGCCCAATATGGAATGTGGCTACTAACTACAAAAGCAATTCCTTTATTATTATTATTTATATGGTTTTTTACAAATAGGCATTGGTGGTATCATACTTTATTAGTTCCTATAGTTATGTACATATACCAAATTATGGGTCTATTCAATCAAAATACTAAATTTGTTGATGAGTCTCAACTCATATACTTAATACCTGTAATGGCTTTAATAATTCCAACAATTTATTTAATTAGAGCACGAATTTTTAATAAAATTAATGAGGCTAATAAAACTATGGAAGAATTAGAGGATGAGTTTAAAATATCTCCTAAAAACTTTTGGGGTAAAGTAAAAGAGTATTTTTAATTTAAACGTTCCCTTTCAATTAAATCTATTTCCTTTTTATTATTTCTTAGTTTGAAATTACCAAATTTATAATTAAAGCCGAACACGAAAAGTCTATTTTCAATTCTTGATTTTAATTTAACATCTTGGTTTAAGTATTGTGTTGTTTGAGTGAAGTTTTTACCATTAAAGATATCCGCAACTCCAATGTTTACAGATGCTCTGTTATTCCATAATGTTTTTCTGAAATTAATATCAAAATTAGACCTCGCACTAATATCTGATGCATCATTAGCAGTCGGAGAAATATAAAGAAAAGATAAATCTGCAGTTAAACTCTTATCTTTTAGAAAAGTAAAATAATTAATCACTTGGGCGTATAATGACCATTGCGAATTTGTAGATAATTCATTATTACTTTCTAATGCAAAAAATTGGGTTTCATTATGAAATAATGAGGATAGCACATAAAGACTCCAATCTTTGGTTATTTCTGTATAGGTAGCAAAATCAAAACCATACTCGGTTGCTTGATCTGTATTAGTATAAACATACTTAATAACTCGTTCTTCATTGTCTTGAAAAACGATTTGGTCTGTAGGGTCATTTTCATGACGATAATAAACTTCAAAAGTAAATTTATCATTTAAAGTGTATCCTAAAGTAAATGTATTATCTATTTGTGGTTGCAAATTTGGGTCACCAATATTAAAGGCATTGTCATTTAAAAAATAGCGAAAAGGATTTAATTGCGAATAGCGTGGTCTGTATATACGCTTGTTGTAATTAAAATAAACTTCATTATTATCATTAATTCTGTTTAACAAATAGAAAGAGGGGAAAAATTTAACATAATCGTTATTATTTATCTGATTAATAGATAATGAATTGCCTTTTATACCTGTGTATTCGACTCTTAAACCAGATTTAAAACTCCAATTATCCCAGTCTTTTGAAAAACTACTATATGCTGCATAATTCGTTTCATCATATAAAAAAGTATCAGAATTTTGTAAATCTTCCTCTCTCATGTCACCTATAAAAACAAATTGATTTAAAACACTTTCAGAATTAATGTTAGAAATCTTTCCACCGGTTTCAAATTGTGCTGAATCTCCAATAGGAAGCACATAATCTATTTGGCCAGTGTACAGTTTTATTTCTTGACTTGAAAATGTTTGAAACCTATTATTTCTGATTAGCGATAAATCTGGGAATAAATAATCAGTATCTACATTTTGAAAACTTGAGAAGTCATAATCCGTATGATGTAAACTTACTGAAAGGTTCTCTCCTTCCCTTTTAAATTTATGAAGATAATCAAATGTAAATGCCAGATTGAACGTTTCGTCTCTTAATCTGTTTTCTGTATTAAAAATTGAATCTAAAGTTTTATCAGCACTAAAAACCTGTGTTCCAGAATTTACAAGTGTTTCTGTATTTTCTCTTGGAGATATGAGTATACTTGTAGAAAAACCAATACTGTTATTTTTATTTAATTCATAATCAATATTAGCATTTATATTCTGATTTGCATTTTCTCTTACTCTTTTAAAGTCTGTTTCCCAACTTGATGTTATAACATCATTTTCTATAAAATTTATAAACTCATCATTGTCTCTAAAATCCTTTCTTGGGCTTATACTATAATTTAAATACGTATTAAGTTTTTTTGCTTTGAAGAAATGACTTGTACCAAATGCGTATTTAGGAAATTCAGATCCTTGTTTATAATTACCAAAAATACTTCCATTATATCCTGCAATAACATTTTTACTAGTAATAATATTTAAAACGGCACCCCCTTCAGCTTCATATTTCGCTGGCGGATTTGTAATAACCTCAATAGATTTAACATTTGTAGCTGATGTACCCTCTAAAAGTTGTTGTATCTCATTTTCAGATAGATGCACTCTTCTATCATTAATATATATAGTAGGTGTAGAGTTTTTTATAGATATTGACTCATCATAAACCAAAACCCCTGGAGTATGCTTTAAGACATCCAAAACATTGTTATTGGATAATGTAGAATTCTCAACATTAAAAACCAATCTATCAACCATTCTTTTAACAGTTGGCCTTTTTGATACAACTACAACTCCATTAAGTTCTTCGGTTTTTTCTTCTAAAACTATAATTCCTAAATCTGTACTCTCAGTAATCAAATAAACTTTCTCGTATTCTTTGAAACCTAAATAACTTATTTTTAATTTATACTCACCACTTTCAATGTTACCAAACTCAAAAGCACCTTGTTCATTTGTGGTTGTTCCGGCCTTAAATGTATCATTTTCACCATTAAGTAAAACCACATTTGCATACGATATTGAAAAACCTCCAGAATCATTTACAACACCTTTAAAAACTATGTTTTGAGAAAAACTAAGAATTGAGAATAAAAAGAAAAAACAAAGATTTAATTTGTTAAGCATACTTTAATTTGTAATACAAACATATGATATTTAATTTAAAAATAATTATGGTTATACCATATCAATACCTGCTTTTTTTCCTACAAACATTTAAATATTAAAAAAAATTATATTCAATAAAAAATTAATTTGTAATTTGATTTTTATTAAAAGAACTAACCATGTCTAAATCGTTATCGCCTTTTACAAAACAACAACTCATTCCACAAGAAGAGACTCTTGAAATCTCTAAACGAAAAGGTGAACTATTTATAGGAATACCCAAAGAAACAGCTTACCAAGAAAAACGTGTTTGCTTAACTCCAGATGCAGTTTATGCATTAGTTAGCAACGGACATAGGGTACTTTTGGAATCTGGTGCTGGAGAAGGTGCAAGATTTAGTGATAAAGACTATAGCGAAGCTGGTGCAGAAATCTCAAAAGACACGGCTAAAGTTTTTGCTTGTCCTATGATACTTAAAGTAGAACCTCCTACTATGGAGCAAATAAAACTATTAAATCCTCAAGCAATTCTTATTTCAGCTTTACAGATAAAAACGCAAACCAAAAAATATTTTGAAGCATTAGCCTCAAAACGAATTACTGCACTTGCGTTTGAATTTATTAGAGATGGTGATGGTGCATATCCCGCTGTTAGGTCTTTAAGTGAAATAGCAGGTACTGCTTCAGTTTTAATCGCTTCAGAATTACTATCTGACAATCGTGATGGTAATGGGCTTATGTTCGGTAACATAAGTGGCGTACCACCTTTAGAAGTTGTTATTCTTGGCGCTGGAACAGTTGGTGAATTCGCTGCAAGAAGCTCCATGGGATTAGGTGCTAATATAAAAGTTTTCGATAATTCTATTACCAAACTTAGGCGTATTCAATCTCACTTAGGAAGGCCTTTTTTCACTTCTACTTTACAGCCAAAAAATTTAACAAAAGCTTTAAAACGCTGTGATGTTGTAATTGGTGCAGTTAGAGGGACAAATAGAGCACCTATTGTTGTATCTGACAGCATGGTGCAGAACATGAAAAAAGGTGCTATAATTATAGATGTTAGCATTGATATGGGAGGTTGTTTTGAGACCAGTGAAGTTACTTCGCACAAACAGCCAACCTTCATAAAGCATAATGTTGTACATTATTGTGTGCCGAATATTCCTGCTAGATATTCTCGAACTTCTTCAGTTTCAATCAGTAATATCTTTACGCCCTATTTATTAAAAATAGCTGAAGACGGAGGTATTGAAAATTCTCTAAGATTTGATAGAGGTTTAAAAAATGGGTTGTATTTTTACCACGGAATTTTAACAAGTAAACCTGTAGGTGAATGGTTTGATTTAAAATATAGTGATATAAATTTACTGATATTTTAAATTGATAAATCTCCAAACTTTTCAATGAAATTAATACAACGTATCGGCTATTATTTAGGCGGATTCTCTTTAGGATTAGTAATTTTAGCCTTCTTTTTAAATGGAAAAAAAACATCTTGCAGTTATGGACCGGAAGCGAGAGTTTTAAAAAATATAAACACCAAAAAACTGCTTTATAGTAAAGACTTTAGAGTCTATCTTGATAATGATTTTATCGACTCCATAGACATTAAACATATTTTAAAAAAAGGACATATTAATTTTTCTAAAAGTAATCCTCGAAAAAAACCTTGTGGAGTATATATTTTGGAGAGCTCCTACAATGATGAGGATATCACTTTTTCAATAGAAAACTGTGATAGCATTGCTACTATCTTAAATTTAGAAAAAAGTAATTAATCTAGTGCTTTTCTACGTTTTTTTTCTTTACTAATAAGTGTTAATTCTCTACCAGTTTGTCCAGCAACTGATGTGTTTTCTTCAGCCCTTCTAATTAAATAAGGCATAACATCTTTAACCGGACCGAAAGGAATATATTTAGCTACATTATAGCCTCTGTTAGCTAAGTTAAAACTTATATGATCGCTCATACCATATAATTGCCCAAACCAGATGCGTTTATCGTCATTTTGAATGTTTTTATCAGACATTAACTGCATTAATAAATAAGAACTATCTTCATTATGAGTTCCTGCAAATAATGATATACAATCTATATTTTCTATTATATATTTTAAACCTTCATTAAAATTTATATCTGTTGCCATCTTAGTTACACATATTGGAGAAATATAACCTTTGTCTTCAGCTCTATCATTTTCTTTTTCCATGTATGCACCTCTTACCAGTTTAAAACCTAAAAAGTAATTTCCTTTTTTTGCCTTGGCATGTTGCTCTTTTAAAAAACTTAGTCTGTCATGCCTATACATTTGTAAAGTGTTATACACTATTGGTTTCTCTGTATTATATTTTTGCATCATAAGAGTTACCAAATCATCAGCAGCACTTTGAATCCAACTTTCTTCAGCATCAATTAAAACAGCTACATCATTTTCTTTTGCTTTTTTGCAAATAACATCAAATCTGTTAATTACTTTGTCCCATTCACTTTTATCATTACTTGATAACTCTGCTCCATCACCTACTTTAACGTAAAGACTAAACCTTCCTAGGCCACTAGGTTTAAATACAGCAATAGGCAAGGCTTCAATATTTTTGGCAAAATCAATGATTTTAAGAACGGTTTCAGTAGCAGAATCAAACTCATTTTCGTTTTCTTTACCTTCTACAGAATAATCTAATACAGAACTTACACCTTTTTGATACATTCTGTCAATTACAGGTAAACAATCGGTTTCATTAACACCTCCACAAAAATGATCAAAAACTGTTGACCTAATAAGCCCTTCAATTGGAAGGTGAGCTTTGATGGCAAAATTAGTAGCCGCAGTTCCAATCCTTACTAAAGGCTCAATTGATATCATCTTAAATAAGAAATATGCACGCTCCAACTCAGAATCAGTTTTAAGAGCAAATGCTATCTCAGTATTATCAAAAATATCTATATTTTTTTGCATTATAGTTAATATTTATTACAAATATAATTAACCCGAAGTTACCATTTTATATAAAATCTCCTTAATTTCACAGCCTTAAAAAAGCACACATATTTTATGGATTCTATTAATTATAGCAATTGCACAATTCACTTTAACAATGCCTGCTACGATGCAATAAATAAGTATATTGAAGTAATGAACTTTTCTAAAATATTTATTTTAGTAGATGAAAACACGCATGCACATTGCTTACCATATTTTTTGGAAAAACTAAACACTAGCATTGTTATTGAAATAATAGAAATAGAATCTGGCGAAATAAATAAAACAATTGATACTTGTGTTGGAGTTTGGAATACTCTATCTGATTTAGATGCTGATAGAAAAAGTTTACTGATTAATATTGGTGGTGGAGTTATTACCGATTTAGGTGGTTTTGTTGCATGTACTTTTAAACGAGGGATAAAATATATAAATATACCAACATCATTACTATCAATGGTTGATGCTTCTGTTGGTGGTAAAACTGGTGTTGATTTAGGTCATTTAAAGAATCAAATAGGTGTTATTAGCAATCCTGATTTAGTATTAATTGATACAAATTTTCTAGATACACTACCTAGAAATCAAATGCGTTCCGGACTAGCCGAAATGCTAAAACACGGTTTAATAACAGGTGAAGAATATTGGAGTAAATTTACAGATTTATCTAAATTAACATTAGATGATTTGGATGATTTAATTTATGAATCTGTAATGATTAAAAAAAACGTAGTTGAACAAGATCCTAATGAAAATGGTTTAAGAAAAACACTAAATTTTGGTCATACTCTCGGACACGCAATCGAATCATATTTTTTAAGTAATCCAGAAAAAACAACATTATTACACGGAGAAGCTATTGTTGTAGGGATGATTTTAGCTTGCTATATATCAACAAAATTGTTAGGTTTCCCTGAAGAAAAAACTCAATTAATCAAAAATATTTTTGTTGATTATTATGGTAAAACAACAATTAGTCAAAATGAATATGCCACAATAATTGATTTACTAAAATATGATAAGAAAAATAATCATGGTAATATAAACTTCGTTTTATTACAAGATATAGGAGTAACAAAAATTGATTGTATCGTGGATGAAGATGTTATAATTGATGCTTTTAAATATTATGATAATTAATTATTATTTAATTAATTCACTGAAACAAATATAAGCACAAGACCTAGAATAGTTCCTGTAACTCCTAAAATAGACGTAAGTCTTGAATCTCCCGAAGCAGCACTAATAGCTGAGTTATTAGGCTCTACATATATATAATCATTTTGTGTTAAGTAATAAACTGGAGAATTAAAGATTTCTTTACTAGTTAAATCTACTCGAGAATATGTTTTAGTTCCATTAAAATCTCTAATAACTAAAATATTATCTCTTCTACCATTTATTGATAAACCTCCAGCCATGGCCAATCCTTCTAAAATAGTCATACGCTCACCTGATACATTATATACACCTGGACCATTGACTGCTCCTTCTATAATCACCCTGTAGTTTAAGAGTCTAATAAGTATTACTGGATCTTTTAAAAGCTTACCTTCTTCAAATTTTTTCTTAAATAATTGTCTTGCCTCATCAACTGTGAGTCCTATTAGCTTTACTTTTCCTAGAACAGGGAAATCAATATTTCCATCTACATCAATTATATAGCCCATCATTTGGCCACCACCACCACCTTGGTTTGCCGCTTGAGTTAACGCATTATAAGGTGCTGAAAGTGTTGGATCAAATGTAGAAACTATAATACTAACTTCATCTCCTACTTTTAATTTTGCAGAAAATGTGTCAGTATCTACAACTGTTTCAAAATCTTTAGCATTTTGAAAATAAATTATATCTTTTTTTGTAACACATGATGTTACAAAAAAACTAACAATAACAAGGGTAATAAAAAAATTAAGTTTGAATTTAGGTGTAATCATTTTACTTTTTTTAGATATTGGGACGTTAACATTTGTTAAATATCATTTAAGACAATTGAATCGTCAAAAATATTCTTCAAATTACCAAATACTACTATAATCTACACTAAACTAAAATAATTTACAATAAAAAAGCCCTAAAAAGGGCTTTTTTATTGTAAGATAAATTACATTATAAATCATTAAAAATTGAATGCATTAAACGCTTTTTATCATTAATACTTTCTTCAAGAGAAATCATTGTTTCTGTTCTGTAAACACCTTCAATATCATCTAAAAGAAATATAATTTCTTTGGCGTGCTCTGTACTTTTAGCTCTAATTTTACAGAAAATATTAAATTTCCCTGTAGTTATATGAGCTACTGTTACATATGGAATTTCGTCTATACGCTCTAAAACAAATTTGGTTTGTGAGGTGTTATTTAAATAAACCCCAACGTAAGCAATAAAAGAGTACCCTAATTTTTTATAATCTAATGTTAATGAAGAACCTCTTATAATTCCAGCTTCTTCCATTTTTTTTACACGAACATGTACTGTTCCTGCTGAGATTAAGAGTTTTTTAGCAATGTCTGTAAACGGTATTCTTGTGTTATCAATTAACATATCAAGAATTTGATGATCTATTTCATCTAATTTAATTTTCCCCATAATTAACTTTTTCTTAAATATAAAGCAAAATTAATACATTTTTATTAATAATTATGTATTATCGATGTAGTTTATTTTAATAATAATGAGATTTTTTCATTATTCAATATTACGAAAACGTTTTCGTAACCAACTTCTATTTCTATCCCAGTATCATCTAAAACTTTATGACCGTTAGCATTTATTTCACGATGACCGTAAAAATCGTTTAGTTTTTCTATGGTGATAACTTTTGGCAAAAACTCTATTTTATCACCCACTAATTTTTCAGTGTATAAAATTCCTATATCGATTAAACCATTGTTTTCAGCATCGTATAATTTTGCATTTCGAATTATAATGTCATAGAAGCATTTATCATTTTCTGGAATTTCAAAATAAGACTCGTGAGAATACCCAGTAATTTCTGTTTTAGAAATATAATCTAAAGACTTTAATAACGATATAAAAATAAATTCTCTAACATTTTCTCTTGCATAATCATTTTTATAATGTCCTGCTTCAAACAAAACGGTAGGTACATCTTCGCTTTGAAAAGTATCACCCACACAATTAATATTAAATGCGTCATCATAAACACCAACTTGATTTGGGATTAATTCTTGTAAAGTGCTATTCATAACTGTAATTATTTCCATAGCAATTTTTCTGTTTTCAGTAACCGTGCAAAAATCATCTTGCGCAGGTGCTAAAAATGACACCGTTGCTGGATTATTACTTTTACCCGCACTAAAAATAGTTCTTTGCCCATGCAAATTATAACAAAAATGCGGCTTAAAAGTGTTAAATATACCTCTTAGTACTTTACTTTCAGGCTGAGATAAATTTTGAGCATCTCTATTTAAATCAATTTGGTTGGCATTTACGCGCGTGTAAACTTTGGCTCCATCTGGATTCAAAATTGGAATAATATATAAAGTACAAGCCTCTAAAATGTAGTTTATGTTAGAAGTTGAATCCAATAATGTATTTAATAAATCGAAAATGGCCTTTGTTGTAGTGGATTCGTTTCCATGCATTTGAGACCACATTAATATTCGTTTATTCCCATTTCCTATTTTCAATCCATAGATAGATTCATTTAAAACAGATTTACCAATAGACTCAACCTTGATTTTTTTATCAATTTTTTTTAATAAAGGAGCTATGTGTTTATTAGTGATATATCGATTAGAAATACTGGCTTCTTTGTGCTTTAAGAAAAGTGATTGAATATGTTTTAGTTCCATACAATTATTATAGGATACAAATGTAAACAATTGATTATTTACAATTGTAAACAAAGTAAAAATCATCTTTTGTTTACTTATGTAAACAACAATCAATAACATTAACACAAAATAGTAGTATTCATATAAAAATAAATTTAAATATCAAATTTTCAGTATTTTAATATAATTTATATTAAGTTTTAGTTTTAATATATTGCGTAGTATATAACATTTTAAACCTTTATTATTCTTTTTATGTTTACATTTGTTTATATATAATTTTAATTTTAAAAATAAAATGGTAAACACCGAAGAGTTTGCTAAAAGAATTCAAAAAATAATAGAATACTACGGAGAAACTGCTTCATCATTTGCGGAAAAAATTGGGGTACAACGCTCTAGTATTTCACATGTTTTATCAGGCAGAAATAAACCTAGTTTGGAGTTTGTTTTAAAAGTAGTTTCTTCATATCAGGAAGTAGAATTATATTGGTTATTAAATGGCAAAGGAGAATTCCCATCGGGAGATAATCTTAAATTGAAAAAAAGCAACTTCTCCTCTACATCTGCAGAAATAAAAAATAACCCTAGTGACGAAATAGATGCTCAAAAATCTATTGAACGTATTGTTATTTTTTATTCTGACGGAAGTTTTAAAAGTTTTCAAAATTAAATCCTTTCTTAGTAAATTTGTATTTCAAATACTTTTCATGAAAATAATCTATTTAATTCCATTGTTATTATTAACCAATTGTTACGAGTCTTCTAGAAACTGCAAAGAATTTAAAACGGGTAAGTTTTACAGTAAAGTGGTTATAAACGACAAATTGTTTAAATCTGAATTTACAAGAACTAAAGATTTACAAATAGAAGTTTATAATAATAAAATAGATTCATCTAAATTACGATGGATAAATGACTGTGAGGTTATTTTTAAAACTATAAACCCCAAACGAATGGCCGAGAAAAAGGATATTCATTTAAAAATACTCACCACTACAGATTCATCTTATACTTATGAATATTCGTATGTAGGTGAAACCAGAAAACAAAAAGGTATTGCTTATAGAGTTGATTAGGCGTTAATCAAATGGATATAAAAATGATTCAGCCAATTCAAAATCAACAGTTTCATCTTCATTTATAAAGTAGGTTAAAAATATCTCACCCCAATACTCTCCATCTGAAAAATCAGCAATAATCCATCTGTGATTTAGAATTTTAACTGTATTAACCAACATTTTTCTTCCTTCACTCGAGCTGTAAGGAATTAGAGGATTGTTACTTTTTTGTAAATTTAGTTCGTAAAGCTTGTCTTTTATAAGTGGAATCAATTTGCTAACATCGTATCCAGAATCTTCAAAATAACTGATGGCGTCTTCATTTCTGCTTAAATTAAAATGAGAAAGCTCTTGTATCTCATTTTGAAGATAAACTATTGAATCCTTGTAGGTTTGTGTTTGAGCTTTGTATTTACCAAGGTTGTTGTTCATGTCTTCAAATACACGTTTTGAATTTACATACTGAAACAAAATCAGTAGTACTGAAAACACAAATAGGTACATAAATATTCTTTGTTTCATTTTCTTTATATATTTATTTGTAAACCATCATATGCTAAAAATACATTTTTGGGCAGTGATTTTTCAACTTCCTTATGAAAACCAAGCAAATGACTAATATGAGTAAGATAAGCTGTTTCTGGATTTACTTTTTTTATAAAATTTAATGCTTCTTCCAAATTAAAATGTGATTGATGTGGCTCTATACGAAGTGCATTTACAACTAAAATTTTAACATTTTTAATCTTATCAATCTCTTTATCTTTAACTGTTTTCATATCAGTTAAGTATGCGAAATCCCCAAATTTAAAGCCAAAAACTTGTAATTCGTGATGCTTTCCTTTTATTGGTACAACAGTCAAAGTTCTTAAATTAAATGGTTTGTTTTTAATCCTATTGGTAATAACTGTTGGCGCACCGGGATATTTATTTTTAGTTTTAAAAACATAATCGAAACGCTTTTTTAAAGCTTTTAAAACACGTTTATGTGCATAAATTGGGATATCGCCTTGTCTGAAGTAAAACGGTCTTATATCATCAAAGCCTAAAACATGGTCTGAATGTTCGTGAGTAAAAATAATACCATCAATTTTCTCGGAACCCGCTCTAAGCATTTGTTGTCTAAAATCAGGCCCACAATCAACTACATAAGTATAACTATCCCATTCCACTAGAACAGACACACGTAATCTTTTGTCTTTTGAATCTTCACTTAAACATACAGGGTGCTTACTACCTATAATAGGAATTCCTTGCGATGTACCTGTGCCTAGAAAAGTAATTTTCAAATACGTTAATTTTTATACAAAAATAAGGTTATTTTTTTGTTTGATACACTTATTTAATACCTTTGTAAATACAAGAAATAACCTCTTATACATGGAAATTACCATAAAAGGCGATAAAGAATTTGATGATATTCCTTCACTAAAATCAAAGGCGCTTCGCATAAATTTAAACGAAAATATTTACGGAACATTTGCAGAAATTGGTGCAGGTCAAGAAACTTGTCGACATTTCTTTAGAGCCGGTGGTGCTTCAGGTACAATAGCCAAAGCAATGTCTGCATACGATAAAGATTTTAGTGATGCCATTTATGGAGCAGAAGATGACGGAAGATATGTAACAGAGGCACGTTTACGTAAAATGCTTTCCCATGAAATGAACCTCATGGAAAATAGATTAACCCGAGAGAATAATCCAAATAAAATATTCTTCACTTATGCCAATACTGTAGCTACTATTGATTTTGCAAAGCAATTCAAGGGCCATGGATGGGTAGGTATAAAGTATCAAGTTGAAGAAAATGGGGACTACAATGAAATTATCTTGCACTTGCGTTTTAAAGAAACTGACGCTCGATTGCAACAAGAAACTCTGGGAGTTTTAGGAACTAATCTTATTTACGGTGCTTTTTATAAGTATAACGAACCCAAGAAATTACTTCGATATCTTTATGACCATTTAGATAAAGATCAACTTGAAATAGATACAATAAATTTTTCTGGACCTGTATTTAAAAACGTAGATAATAGATTAATGAGTTTGCAACTTGTTAAAAACGGGATGACAGATGCCGTAATGTTTGGTCCTGACGGAACAAATGTTTTGCCTGCAAAAGTTTTTTACAAGAAAAACATTCTTGCACTAAGAGGTAGTTTTAGACCAGTAACCAAGGTAAACATGGCTATGTATGAGAAATCCTATAACATGTTTATCAAAGAGAATAAAGTAGATAAAGAAAAGACCGTTGTAGTCTTTGAAATCACACTTTCAAACCTTAGGGCTGAGGGAGAAATTGACGAACAAGATTTTATTGACCGAGCTGATTTACTTTGTTCTTTAGGACAATCGGTAATGATTTCAAACTTCCAAGAATACTTTAAAGTAGTTGAATATTTCTCAAAATACACTAAAGCCAGAATGGGTTTAGCCATGGGAGTTAGCAACTTAATAGATATTTTTGATGAGAAATATTACAGACATATAAGTGGTGGTATTTTAGAAGCCTTTGGTAAATTATTCTTTAAGGATTTAAAAGTTTATTTGTATCCTATGCTAGACGCAAAAACAGGTGAGCTTATAAATAGTGAAAATCTAAAAGTTTATCCACGAATGAAAGAATTGTACAAATTCTTCAAGTATAACGGAAAAGTTATTGATATTGAAGAGTATGATGAAAGCATTATGAATATTTTCTCTCGAGAAATTTTAAGAATGATTACAGATGGTGAACGTGGTTGGGAAGATATGGTCCCAGAAGGCACTGCAGATTTAATAAAAGATTACAGATTATTTGGTTACACCAGAAAACCTTTAACCTTAAGCAGAAAAAGAAAGCTGTAAAAAATATAATTTATTTATAATACAAAAAGAGGCTGTTTTTTAAAAACAGCCTCTTTTTGATTTAACCTAATATTTGTGCTGCGTGATCTTTCGTTTTTACTTTATCAATAACGCGTTCAACTTCTCCATTTTCGTTAATTAAAAATGTCATTCTATGAATGCCATCGTATTCCTTACCCATAAACTTTTTAGGGCCCCAAACACCAAAAGTATTTATAACTGTTTTATCTTCATCTGCCAATAAAGGAAACGGAAATTCGTATTTGTTTTTAAAATTAGATTGACGTTTTGCTGAATCTGCACTTACACCAAGCAATTCATAACCTTGATCTTGGAGTTCCTTGTAATTATCTCTTAAATTACAAGCCTCGACGGTGCAACCTGGAGTACTCGCCTTAGGATAAAAGAAAACTACTAACTTTTTACCTTTATAATCACTTAAAGAAATTGTGTTTCCTTGTTCATCTTGTGCTGTAAAATTAGGAACAGCATCACCTTGTTTTAGTGTATTCATAGTCTTAACTTTGATTTTTATCAAAAATACAACTTATGACTAAAAAAGAGAAGGTTAATTTTATTATTAACACCTTATATAAATTATACCCAGAAATACCAATCCCTTTAGATCATAAAGACCCATATACACTATTAATAGCTGTATTGTTATCTGCGCAATGTACAGATGTTCGTGTTAACCAAATAACACCATTACTTTTTGAAAGAGCAGACAACCCTTTTGATATGATTAAAATGTCTGTTGAAGACATAAAAGAAATTATAAGACCTTGCGGTTTATCTCCAATGAAAAGTAAAGGCATTTATGGACTATCTAAAATACTTATAGAAAAATATAATGGTAAAGTTCCGCAAAGTTTTGAAGCTTTGGAAGAATTACCAGCCGTGGGACACAAAACAGCAAGTGTAGTCATGTCACAAGCTTTTGGCGTGCCTGCATTTCCTGTAGATACTCATATTCACAGGTTAATGTACCGTTGGAATTTAACTAATGGTAAAAATGTAGCACAAACTGAAAAAGACGCCAAACGTTTATTTCCAAAGGAATTATGGAACGATTTACATCTTCAAATTATTTGGTATGGACGAGAATATTCTCCAGCTAGAGGCTGGAATCTTGAAAAAGATATTATTACCAGCACTATTGGAAGAAAATCAGTGCTTGAAGAATACTATAAAAATAAAAAGTCCTGATTTTTATTAAAAACAGGACTTTTTAAAAACTTAATTTAGAAGTGCTTCAAACTTCAATTTATTACAATTTATAACACGTAAAGCTTTTGAATAATTTAGAAGAAAATTAACCGTTTCTTCTCGCGGCTCAAGATTATCTAATTTTTTAATAGAATTTTCAGAGTAAATTTTTGCCATTTCTTTAATTTAAGGGTTAATACAAAATATTAACGTAGCAAAAATTACTTTATTGTATTAGTTTGTTAAAACAATATTATGCTTATCTATTATCTTTCTCAAATTAATTAATGCATAACGCATTCTACCTAAGGCAGTATTAATACTAACACCAGTTCTTTCAGATATTTCTTTAAAACTCATATCTTTATATATACGCATTAATAAAACCTCTTTTTGGTCTAATGGCAATTCATCAACTAAGCGTCTAACATCATTCTCAACTTGCTCTTTAATAATTGTTTTTTCAGCATTTAAACTTGAATCACTTAGCACAGAAAAAATACTAAACTCACCAGCATTATCAAATTTTGGCATTCTATTATTCTTTCTAAAAAAATCGATTACTAAGTTGTGAGATATACGCATAACCCAAGGCAAAAACTTTCCTTCTTCATTGTAAGCACCTCTTTTTAACGTTCTTATAACTTTTATAAAAGTGTCCTGAAAAATATCTTCAGCAACATCTCTGTCATAAACCTTAGAATAAATAAAACTGTAAATTTTTTGTTTGTGCCTTTTAATTAGAATCTCTAAAGCACTTTCATTGCCTTTAATGTAGTCGCTAACCAAAGTAGCATCTGTGATAAGTTCGTATTGCATAATAATTACTTTTAGCGCGCAGAAGAGGGCTTCTTTGCTTGGGGTTAAATGTTTAAAAGTAATGTTATGCTATAGGCAAGTGTTGATTTATAAATGATTAATGAATTCAAATATAACAACAATCGTTCCTAAAAAGCAAAGAATCGAGTCTTTTTTTAACAATTTATTCGATAAACGGTTATTTTTTATGCTCGTATACTTATAGTATCTTTGCAAAATTATTGCTACAAATGTCTATGAATACTACTATTTCAGAAGTAAATCCAAAAGAAAATATCATTATTAAAGGTGCAAAACTGCACAACTTAAAAAATATAGATGTTGTTATACCTAGAAATAAATTAGTAGTAATAACAGGTTTATCAGGCTCTGGAAAATCTAGTTTAGCTTTTGATACACTTTATGCTGAAGGACAAAGACGTTATGTTGAGAGTTTATCAAGTTATGCGCGCCAATTTTTAGGTAGATTAAATAAACCAAAAGTCGATTATATAAAAGGTATAGCACCAGCTATTGCTATTGAACAAAAGGTAAATTCTACAAACCCGCGCTCAACGGTCGGCACAACAACAGAAATTTATGATTATTTAAAACTTTTATTTGCTAGAATTGGTAAAACATATTCTCCTATTTCTGGTAATGAGGTAAAAAAAGATACAGTTTCTGATGTTTTAAACTATTTAAAAACTTTTGCTGAAAGAGAAAAACTACTCCTACTCGCCCCTATTTACCTAGAAGAAGGCCGAACTATTGAAGACAAACTTAAAGCTTTAAACCAGCAAGGATATGCTAGAATTAAAGTAAATGATGCTGTTGTAAGAATAGATGAAGTTGGAAAAATTAATAAAAAAGACAATTTACATTTAGTAGTAGATAGAGTTATAATTAAAGATGAAGAAGATTTCCTAAATCGTTTAGCTGATGCCGTACAAACGGCTTTTTTCGAGGGGAAAGGTGAATGTATTATTGAAACGCTTAGCGATAATAAGCAAAGACATTTTAGTAATAAATTTGAACTTGACGGCATTCAATTTTTAGAACCCAACGTGCATTTATTTAGTTTTAATAATCCTTACGGTGCTTGCCCTAAATGTGAAGGTTATGGTGATATTATAGGAATTGATGATGATTTAGTTATTCCAAATACAGGGCTTTCAGTTTACGACAACACTATTTTTCCATGGCGTGGAGAAAGCATGAGTTGGTATAGAGATCAATTAGTTAATAATTCACATAAGTTCGATTTTCCAATTCATAAACCCTTTTTTGAACTCAGCGATGACCAAAAACAGCTTATTTGGAAAGGAAACCAATATTTTGAGGGTTTAAACTCATTTTTTGCAGAACTAGAATCTAAAGCTTATAAAATTCAAAATCGGGTGATGTTATCACGATATCGTGGAAAAACGAAGTGTAAAACCTGTAACGGTAAGCGTTTACGAATTGAAGCTAACTATGTTAAAATTGGAGGTGTAACGATTACTGATTTGGTTGAAATGCCATTAGACAAGTTAACTAATTTCTTCAAGCAATTAGAACTTAATGATTACGATACGCAAATTGCCAACAGATTATTAAAAGAAATAAACAACAGACTTTCTTTCCTAGCAAATGTTGGTTTAGACTATTTAACGCTAAACAGGAAATCGAACACATTATCTGGTGGTGAAAGCCAGCGCATAAACCTAGCAACATCTTTAGGTAGTAGTTTGGTAGGTTCAATGTATATTTTAGACGAACCCAGTATTGGGTTGCATCCAAAGGACACCGAACGCCTTATATTAGTTTTAAAACAACTTCGCGATTTAGGAAACACTGTTATTGTAGTAGAACATGACGAGGACATAATGAAAGCTGCCGATAGCATAATAGATATTGGTCCTGAAGCAGGCACTTTTGGTGGTAATGTTGTTGCAAGTGGTACATATTCAGATATTTTAAAATCAGAATCTTTAACAGCCAAGTATTTAAATGAAAACTTAAAAATTGAAGTTCCAAAAAAACGACGAGACTCTAAGTATCATGTCGATATAAAAGGAGCTCGTGAAAACAATCTTAAAAACATTGATGTTCGCTTTCCTTTGGGAGTTTTAACCATTATTACTGGTGTTTCAGGAAGTGGAAAAAGTACATTAATTAAAAAAATATTATTCCCAGCTTTACAGAAAAAGTTAACAGATTTTGGAGATAAGCCGGGTCAGTTTACATCTATAGATGGGAATTTTAGCAACATCAAACAAATTGAGTTTGTTGACCAAAACCCTATTGGGCGCTCTTCTCGATCTAATCCAGTTACCTATATTAAAGCTTATGATGATATTCGTGCTTTATACTCAAAACAAAAATTAAGTGCCATTAGAAATTACCAAGCAAAACACTTTTCATTTAATGTAGATGGCGGGCGCTGTGAAACTTGTAAAGGTGAAGGTGAAGTAACTATTGAGATGCAATTTATGGCCGATGTGCATTTGGAGTGTGAAACTTGTAAAGGAAAACGCTTTAAAAAAGAAGTATTAGAAGTTACTTTTGCAGATAAAAATATTGATGATATTTTAAACCTAACCATTGATGATGCTGTTGCATTTTTTGAAGCTACAAATCAAGATAAAATAAAAAAGAAACTAAAACCTTTACAAGATGTTGGGTTGGGTTATGTTACTTTAGGTCAAAGTTCTTCTACCCTTTCAGGTGGTGAAGCACAACGTATTAAATTAGCATCATTTTTAGGCAAAGGCAATAATAAAGATAAAACACTTTTTATTTTTGACGAGCCTACTACGGGCTTACATTTTCATGATATTCAAAAACTATTAAAGTCTTTTAATGCTTTGATTGAAAACGGACACTCAATTCTTGTTGTTGAGCATAATTTGGAACTTATAAAATGCGCAGACCACATTATCGATTTAGGTCCAAAAGGTGGAGAATCAGGTGGTAATTTAGTCGCATTTGGTACTCCCGAAGATATAGTAAAGGTTAAAGCCTCAGAAACTGGGAAATATTTAAAAGATAAACTCTAGATATTTAATAGAATAAAAAGGCAAATATTCCTAAAATAAAAGCTGTTAAAGGCGCAACAAAGGATAGAAATAGAAACGTAACAAAACTTCCCTTGAGAAAAGTTTTAAATTTTCCTTGCTGATAAAATACGCGTAGCGCTTTCAATAAATAGAAAAAAGTTGAAAAGGCTATCAACCAGTCAATCCAATCTGGAGTATCTATAATAAAGTTTAAGCCTATTATAATACTAAATACAGTAAATAGGAATGAAAAGTAGTAAAAACTAAATACCAAATGATGTGCATAACTTCCACTTTTTCTATAAAACAGTTTTAAAAATAAAGCAAAAATTGGTAACAGAAAAAACATAGCTATGGGTATAGTATCATAAAATGCTTGTAATATACTCCCTCCCTTTCTAGATTTATAAAACTTTAAAGCTTGCGCATACAATCTACGTTTAAAAGCACCGGCATCATCAGGCAACCCCATTTCTTTATAAATCATTTTATCTGGAGCACCCTTAGCAATTAAAGAATCAATATTCCTTTCATTAAAATCAAAATTTACCATTCCATTTTGCTGGAAATTTTCAGCGTTTACTAAGGAATCTATTTGTTTTTCAGAAAAACCGTGAAACATTTTATTATCTTCTAAAGTCTTTCGGAGTTTTGCACGACCTATCGAATCTGCTACTTGTTTCTTTTTTATCTCAACAAGCCTTAGTGAATCCCTAACCTCTTTTGTTATGGTAGTATCTATAACTTTTTCCTGCTTTAATGTTTTAGCTAGGTTTTCATCTAAACTTCTCACTTGCTCACGCTGAATGAATGAGAATACAAAGAAAAACACAACTGATATAAATAAATACAATTGCGCTGGATGCAAGTATAATAAACGTTTACCTTCAATAAATCGTTTTGCCAAAAAACCTGGTTTTAGCATTAATGGCAAAAAGCTTTTAAAAAAACGTGCATCAAAAGAAAAGTAATTACTGATGGTATTATAAAAAAGCACCCCAACAGTCAAATCTTCTTTTGATTGTTGCCCACAATATGGACAAAAATAAAAATCTGCATCAAAATTTTGTTCGCAATTCTTACACGTTTCTTGCTCTTTAGCCATTTCCTAAATTGGTTTTTATAAAAATAGAAAATAAAATCATTTTATACTTAATCTATATTTTAAAAAATAAAATAAGTTTTTAAATACATTAAAGCACTTATAATTAGTGTTTTATATAACAAAACACTACTAATCAAAAAACTTTAAAATAGTTTTGGCACGCATATTGAAAACACACAATCATATAGCGTAAGCCGAAAAGCTAAAGAGTAGGCATAAATTAATCCTATATGATTATGAAAAGATTAGTACTATTATTCGCAGGTTTGTTAATAGGATTAACAACTGCATCAGCAACAGAACAGAACATCGAAAACACAGATGCTCATTTTAAGAAAAACAAACATTCTCGTTTAGCTCAACCTATTGTGTTTATTGAGCGAGGTGTAGAGTTTTTAATTTTCCCTGATGGTAGTTTCGATTTTAACACCAATATTGATAATAATTTTTATAACGATATATATTATAAAAATAACTCAAGAAGAAGCAATATAAATGTAGCTTACAGAGGCCCAAACGTAAACATTCAATATAGTAACGCTCGTCTTAACAGAAACAGAGGTGTGTCCATTATAAGAGATAGAAATGGTATGGTTAGACGTATTGGAAATGTGTTTTTAAATTATGATAGATTTGGTCGTATTACTCGTGCAGGTTCAGTTTTTATGAGTTATAACAGAGGAAGACACTCAAACCTATCTAGAGTTGGTAATTTACGAGTTAACTATAACCGTTGGGGAGAAATTATAAATACCCGAGGACAAGTAAACCGTTTTAATGATAATTGTAATTTTTGTGGCACCTTATCTTGTGATGTAGATCACAGACACGGAAATAGACATAGAAACAATAACGATTGGGACGATAGAAGGAATGTTGATAGATTTGATGACGACAATTACTATTACTACAAACAAAATGGTAAAGTAAAAAAACAAAAGAAAAACAAAAGATAATTTTTTGAATTAGTTATTTAGTTAAAAGTGAAAACTCGAAGTTATAATGATTTCGAGTTTTTTATTGTTCGTTTAACGGTCTCGGCTATGCCAAGTGGCGAGGGTTTGCACGAAACTTCACAAGTTAACACCAAATTGGAAATACCTGCAGAATTTTCAAAGTAGGCGAGAACAAAGAATTATTTATAGCCAATGTTGTACAATACTTATTTTGAGTTTAATTCAACATTAATTTTATTGATAAGATCAAGAGTGTTTTTTTCAACTCTTTTGCCCCGGGATTGAATTAAACTATTTTCAAAAGTAATAGCTTTTAGTAGTTTCAAGAACTTTAAATCTTCTCTCAATCTTTGATAATCCTCTTTACTTATTTCAAAAAACAACCCTCGAAAACTTAAAGGTTGATTTACATTATAATTCATTGAAAAATATTCTATGAGTTGTGGTTCGCTATGTAAGGCATGAAATCGTCCACGCTCTTCCTCATAAGTTTTATAATAAGGATATAACATATCGTATTGATATATAATAGCATCTCTTAAACTATCATTCTTAATTATTCCAACGCTTCTGTTTTGAAGTAAATTATAACCACTAGTTATGGGGCTAAAATGTGGTGTAGCTCTTAAAATAGCTGCACTTATTGATAAAGAATCGGACGGTTGATCAAGGTTTAGTATATGGTTCTTTACATCCACACAGGCTTTATTCACGAAATCTATTACCTCTAAATCCTCTCTTATTTCTATTAGGTCAGTTTGTAGATTGATTTGAATTTGCTTTAATATTTCAATTTCAAAATTATTTTCTTTTCGTTGTTCATTGAGGTAGTTTACTTGAAGAGCAATTAAGATACCAATAACTACAAGCACGATTTCTCCAATAGCATACTTAAAATACTTTCCAGTTTTATTTTGCATAAACAAGTTTTGGCGAATTTTTCTAAAGAATTTTATCATTGGTTAGTGATTTCTAATAATGAAGCACAACGACTTAATATGAAATCGTTTTAATGTTTTTTATCTGATATTAAACGAAATTCACTAATTTTTCTCACAAAAGCAATCAAAACAATTTCTACTTACTAAAAAGTTATTAACTATTTTTTGTTGATTTTCAAGGGTTTAAGAGATACTTTGTTTTTTTGGCACGCTGTTTGTAAATACATAATCGTAACCCTTAAAATTTACAATTATGAAAAAGATAGCATTTTTATTAGCAAGTTTACTCCTAGTGGGATTCTTTGTTAATGCAGACACGAAAAACGCAGAATTAAATACAACAGCCACTTATTATGGAGGTTACAGCAATTCTTTCATTTTTGTTGAAGGTGGTATTGAGTTTTCAGTTTTTAGAGACGGACAATTCGATTTTAATCTAATAAGAAACAATTCACGTTTTAATGTATCAATTGGATCTCCTAATGTAAATGTAAGTTTCAATTCTGGTTTCGATTACAACCCATATTTACAATATGATGAGTTTGGAGCCATTATTCAAATAGAAAACACTCCTATTTTTTACGATTATTATGGTCGTGTAAACCAAGTAGGTAATGTGAATATATTTTATAACAACTTTGGTTATGTATCGCGTGTTGGTGGGTTATTTGTTCACTATGATAACTTTAATCGTTTTTCACATCACACAGGTTTTATAAATGTATTTAACAGACGATATATTTACAGACCATGGCATAACTTTTATGTTGTACCGCCAAGAAACTTTTGTGTAGTGTATAACAGGCCCTACAGACAATTTTATAACCCTGTTCGTTATGTATACAACAGACCGTTTTATAATAACTACAGACCTGTATCATCAGTTTTTAGCAGACGCGGTAATAACGTTATAAGAAACAGAAGTTACGCAACAGTAAATAGAAGCTCTAGAAATGTTACACGAGTTAACAGAAATGCAAATACAAGAAGATCTGTTGCTCAAAACAATAAGTCTAATAGACGTGATAACGTTAACATAAACAGAACATCTAGATCTAATAATACTATTAGCAGAAATGAAAACAGACGTGATAACAATGTTATTAATAGAAGCTCAAGACCTAACAACAATACGGTTAGCAGAACTTCTAGAACAAACACAAATATTGGGAACAGAACGGTTAGTAAACGTGAAGTAAAAGCAACAAGAACACCTTCAAGAGGTAATTCGCAAGTTGTAAATACTAAAAGAACTACTGAAACCGTTAACAGAACATCTAGACCTAATGTAAATAGAACGAGTACAAGAACGGTAACGCGTAGTAATACAGTTACACAAAAACCAAAAAGCACAAATACTCGTAAATATAATAGAAGTGACAATAATAGAAACACTCAGCGTGTAGCAAATAGAACAGTACAGAGTAAATCAAAATCGACTCAGCGTACTGTAAGGTCTTCAACAAATAATAGACCTAAAGCAACACAAAAAAGAAGTAGTTCTAATAATAATAAAAGATCGACAAGCACAAGAAGACGATCGTAAAGATTTTGGTTGGTTAGTTTGGAAAGCCCTACGAGTAGTATGCCTCAAAGCAACATCGTGGGGTTTTCTGTTTCTAATTGTTACGTTTTATTGTTTTGTTTATAAGTGCCGTAATATCCTCAGAAAAATTAAAACCATAAACAATAAACAAATACACTACTCCTATTAATAGTGATTTTAACCCAATATTTATAAAAGGATTAAAAGGAAAATCCCAAAAATAAAACATCAGTGTGCATAACAAAATAAAAGCTCCTATTCTAAATGTAGTAACTGTAAAAGGCAGTATTTTAAATTTTTTATAAACGAAAAATAATTTAATTGAATTGTAAATAAAAACAGCAATAAATGTTGCTAAACCCGCACCATTAATACCATATAAGGGAATTAGAATTATGTTTAATATTATCATTAAAATAACTAATAATACTCCTAAAACTAAAACAATTCTGTAATAATCACTATTAAATAAAATGGCATTATTGCTTCCTAAAAACGAATCGTATAGTTTTACAATACCTATAATAAACACCACAAAAAGCCCTTTGCTAAACTCTTCTGGGATAATGTAATAAAGCTCATTTATATTTAAAACAATGAGTAAAAAAATGAAACCGCCTACTATAAATAAATTAACTGAACTTTTTTTGTATAAATCTTCTAAAGCTTCAAAATCCTTATCATTTAAAAACTTTGCAGACAATGGCATTAAAATTTGATGCATAGAGCGCTGTGGTACTGCTATTACGGCAGCAATAAATATAGCTACGTTGTAATATGCAATTTCTTCTATAGAAATATAACTACCCAACATTACTTTATCAATATCTAATAATGAGGTTGCTATAGACCCAGCAATGATTATTAAAAAGGAGTACTTTAAAATACGCTTCATATCATTAACTTTTCTGAACATGATAACAGGTAATTTTATACTGAAAGCGAAAAACATCATAATTAACATTCTTAAAACGTAAATGACAACCAAGCCCCACATAAACTGTTCAATATCAATCACTTTAAAATAAAGCAAAAACAGCAATAACATAATTCCTGCTCTATGATACACTTCTTTCATAAAGTTCCCAAAAACTGTTTTCATTTGCACTTTTGCCCATGCGAAAAACACCTCAAAATAGGCTAAAGAAGCAGCAATAAATATGGTATGCCACAAATACCCCTTAATTATAGAATTTCGTTCTGATAAAAAGTTACCAATAGTATTGTAGCCAAAAAATGTGATTAACACCAAAGGAATAATAATAAGTATTGGTAAAAACAACATGAGTGTTAAAAAACTATTTATTGAAATTCTTGACTTAAAAGAGGAATAAAATTTAACCAAGGTATTATGTACCCCAAATGCCATTAAAGGCATAACAACATAAGCTAAAGACATCATGTAACCTACCATTCCATAATATTCATCCGTCAAAAATTCGGTATATAAAAATAGCGTGTTAATTGCACCAATGACAAAGCCGATGTAAGTTGAAACGATGTTTTTTAAAGATTGTGATGCAACAATTCCCATCATATGAGTTTAGATAACGATTCTGTGAGCGATTTTCTATGGTATTTTTGCAAACCTATTGGTTGTGTTTTAAGAGTCTTATTTTGAAACGCTTTATAATGCATCAAGATAGTAGATTTTAATGATTTATAATCGTTGTAATAAAAGTAATCCCCTGTGTTGGTTTCCTTAATAATATTTTCAACGTCTGAACCTTTAGGACCTAATGCTACTATAGGTCTATTAGAAACAATATATTCAAATAACTTTCCAGGTATAATACACTTTGTTTCTTCAGAATCAATCTCTATCAATAGTAATAATTGTGATTTTTTTTGAAACTTAACTGATTCTTTATGTGATATATAACCTACATTATCTATATAGTTACTTAAATTATATTTATTAATAGATTCTAATACATTTTCGCTTACTGCTCCAACTAAATTTAATTGAAAATCATGAGCAAAACTTTCATTTTCTTGAATGTTTTCAGATAAAACTTGCCAAAGAATTTCAGGGTTTCGTTTTGACAGTAGTGATCCAATATGCGCCAATGTAAACTTTGAATCTTGCTCAATTTTTCCAACTAAATCATTATCATAACCATTTGTAATAACTTCTATTGGTTGATTTGTAATTTGTTGAAATTCATTTTTTGTAACAGAACTTGTTACAATAACTTGGTCTGCAGTATTTAAAACCTGCTTTTCTAATGCTTTATGTTTACATTTTGAGGCTTTTGTTAGTTTAAGTTGTTTGTGGTAACCAATTGTTGTCCACGGGTCTCTAAAATCTGCTATCCACTTCACCCCTAGTTTGTCTTTTAAACTTAAGCCTATTAAATGTAAACTATGCGGTGGCCCAGTAGTTATAATGGTCTTTATATTCTCTTTTGAAATATACTCTGAAAGGTAATTAATTGAAGGCTTTACCCAATTTTTACGTGCATCTGGAATAAAAAAGTTACCACGAATATAAAGCATTACTTTTTCAAAAAAACTTTGTCTTTTCTTTTCAGGAATAATCCCTTTACTAATAGTATTTGTTGATTTATTTGATAACGCTCCCGCAAACTTATAAGGTTCGTTTATAGGGTGTTTTAAAATAATTATATTATCAGGGATTTCAGAAATCAAACTCTTATCTATCAACGGATAACTCGGATTCTCAGGAATATAAACGATTGGTTCTACATCAAATTCGGGTAAATATTTTACAAATTTTAGCCACCGTTGTACTCCTGGTCCACCGGCAGGTGGCCAATAATAAGTGATTATAAGTATTTTTTTAGACACTTTTTTTACTCTTAAACTCGTAAAATAAACCAGCAATTAACAATATTCCTAATAAAATAGAACTTGCCAACGCTATTTTACTTCCGGTTTTTACAACATCAGGATCAAACTTAAATTCAATAATATGATTTCCTGCAGGTATGGACATTCCTCGTAGTATATAATTAACACGAATATGATTAGCTTTTTTTCCGTTAATTAGAGTTTTCCATCCATTACCATAGTAAACTTCTGAAAACACTGCAAAACCATCATTTTGATTGTTCGATTCGTATTTAAGGTAATTAGGTTTTACATCTATCAATTTAATTGACGCCAAAGAATCTACTTTAAATTGACTTGCATACGCTTTATCGTTTAATCTATAAACCGCTTTGTTTTTTGTATCTAACTTATCTAAAGCTTTTATTTCATCATTAGCAGATGCAACTTTATCTAATTCTTTTACAAACCAAGCATTACCATTAGCATCTGGATTGGCATAAGGGTATATATTTTTTTTATCGTCTTTAGCAATAATATACTTTGTATTAAGCATATTAAGCACATTAATATTATTTTTAGCGATATAAAAATCAAAAACTTCACGATACTTTTTTAATTCGGCTGCATTATATCCATTTAAAGAATTATGAAAGTAAGACGGTTTAGAGGGACCTGAAACCATATCAAAAACTCTAAAATGCGATTTATCTTTTAATATAGTTTTATCGGCTTCGTTTGCTTGAAATGGTTTATTGACTTTAATAGCCGATACAAAATCTTCATTATTTACATAACGCCTATCTACTCCAACCAAATCAAACAAAATAAACACCCCTAGCCCAACAATAACCAAATTCTCTTTCAACTTTCCTTTTAAATACATAAAAATAGTACCTGCGGAAAGTAAAACTAAAACTAATGTTCGTAAGGTATCGGTTGTAAAAACAGCTTTTCTATCTGCTTTAATCGCATCAATAAAGTCTACCCCATAACTTTGACGAAAATAACCATCATTTAGTCCAACAAAATCAAATGAAGACTTAAATATTAAGAATAAAACAGCCAAACCACCCGTAATTGCTGTTGCATACTTTAAAGCTTTCAGTTTATCATCTTTACTTTCAAAATCATTAAATAATTTCGAAAGTCCGAAAATAGCCAACAACGGAATACATAATTCTAAAATGACCTGAATAGAACTTACTGCCCTAAACTTATTGTACATAGGAACATAATCGATAAAGAAATTGGTTAAAAATCCTAAATTCTTCCCATAAGACAATAATAGAGAAAGTAATGTACCACCAACAATCCACCATTTTAATCGTCCTTTTACTAAAAACAAAGCGAATGCAAATAGAAACAAAACAACAGCACCTACATAAGCAGGAGCCTCTACAATAGGTTGGTCTCCCCAATACATTGGTGCATGCTTAGCTTGATCAGCAGCTTGTGTTGTAGTAGCCCCTAATGCCCTAAATGTATTGTATGTATTAGAATCTTTACCAACATTATCATAAGTTCCACCTCCCATAAAACGTGGGATAAATAAATTAAATGTTTCTAAAATACCGTAACTAAATTGCGTAATATATGCTCTATCTAAACCCGAAGTAACTTCTTTTGGAGAGCCATCGGCATTTATAGTTAACTCACTTTTACCACGCGTACTTTCTTTTACGTATTCTTGCGTTGCCATAACACCAGTTGCATTTAAAGCTATAGCTAGTAAAACAGCACCACACAAAATGCATACTGATTTGAAAAAATGTGGTAATACCTTTTTCCTATAAGCATCAATTAAATAAACTACGCCCAAAACAATTACCAATAGCAATAAATAGTAAGTCATTTGAAAATGATTTGCTACTATTTCTAATCCCATGGCCACAGCTGTTAATAAAAAACCTGCAACGTATTTTCTTTGAAAAGTTAGCAATATTCCACTTAAAACTAAAGGCATATAAGCAATAGCATGTGCTTTACTATTATGTCCAACACCCAATATTATTATTAAATAAGTAGAAAAACCAAAAGCTAAAGCGCCTAAAGCAGCGAGTTTAAAATCGACTTTAAGTACTAATAATAAAATATAAAAACTTAGTAAATATAGGAATAGATAATCTGCGGGTCTTGGTAAAAAACGAAGCGATAAATCAAGTTTTTTTATGTAATTGTGTGGGTATTTTGTACCCAATTGATAGGTTGGCATGCCTGAAAACGCACCATTTGTCCAATAGGTTTCCTCTCCTGTCGCAGCTTTAAAATCTTTTTGCTGTTTACTCATGCCAATATATTGCATGATATCACTTTGAAAAATCTGCTTCCCTTTTAAAACAGGGCTAAAATAAGCTAAAGACAGTATTATAAATCCTAAAAGAACTAGAACATGAGGTAATATTCTTTTTATTGAAAATTGCATGAAAATGTTTTAAAAACAATGAATGCGAAAATTAATCAATTTCTTCGTAATCCACATAATCGCCAACATCTTTATTTGAAGTTTTAGTTTTTGGCATTTTATCAATTGTAATTTCGCCTACTTTTTTGCTAGGCTCTTTTTGCTTTTGTTTTTGATACTGACCAAATTGGTCTCCAAAGCGTTGTTCTGCTTTTTTTGCTGCATACTTAACTAAAAATGGTGCAAAAATTCTTGAAAGTACTTTAAAAATATAATAGACTAATACAATTATAAATATGGTTCTTAATAAACCCATTATGAAATTTTTTGTTAAAAACTTAGTACAAAAATACAATTCTGTTCGTTTAAAAAACGTTCAGAAATGATAAAAAAAGTATAAAATATCTATATTTGAGAACCCATAAGTTCTAAAAACAAAAAAATTAAATGGTATTTTATCTAAAATTCCGTGTAAAACCTTAATTATGAGCCCAATCAAACCTACCTTAGTTTTAATTTTTAGCTTGATTACCATGCAAGCTTTCAGTCAATACACAGATGTTATAAATTCTAATAGACCAGGAGTTTCAAGAAGTGCTTTTTCTGTTGGTACCAACGTAGCACAGTTTGAAGTTGGCCCATATATATTAAAAGAAGAACGAACACCTGCAACTGCATTTGAGGTATCTGGATTTGGAGTAGACTTTGCAGCTCGCTATGGCTTACTTTGGGAAGAATTAGAATTAAATATTGAGGGTACGTTTCAAAACGACACCCAAACATTTACATCTAACATTTCTAACGAGAACAAACGCGCAAATTTTAGAAGTTTAGCTATTGGTGCTAAATATTTAATTTACGACCCTTATAAAAATTCTGAAGATGACAAACCTAACCTATACAGTTGGAAAGCAAATCATAGTTTTAAATGGAAATCATTAATACCAGCCGTAGCAGTTTATGCTGGCGCTAATTTTGACACCAAGGACAATCCGTATACCGCTCCAGGTATTGAAGGATTTAGTCCAAAAGTAATGATCGCAACCCAAAATAATTTTGCAGGTGGCTGGGTATTTATTATGAATTTAGTAAAAGACAGAATAGGTACAGATCAATCTGATTTTTCTTATGTACTAACCTTAACCCATTCATTTAGTCCGCAATGGGTTGTATTTGGCGAAACGCAAGGTATAAAAAGTGATTTTTATGCAGATAATTTATTCAGATTTGGGGGTGCATATTTATGGACTAAAGATTTTCAGTTGGATACTGCCTTAACTTTTAACACAAAAGACACGCCATCAGTATTTAGTGTAAATTTTGGGATGTCCTATCGCCTAGATTTTCATAGAGATAAGGAAATTGACAACGGAACATCTGCAAAGGATGAAGGAAAAAGACGTTTCAATAAAAAAAGAAAAAAGAAAAAAGGAGACAGCTCTGATAAAGCTAGTACTAAGAAAAAACGAAAGAAAGATGATATAGATTTTGATGATAACTAAACACCAAAATTTATAATTTGAATATGATTACACTTAAAGAAGTAAAAACAAAAAAAGATTTAAAGGCATTTGTAAAGTTTCCTTTTAAATTATATAAAGGTTCAGACTATTGGGTACCACCAATTATTAGTCAAGAAATAAAAACCTTCAATGAAAAGGAAAACCCAGTTTTTAATGACGCTGAAACTACATTGTTTTTAGCATTTAAAGGTAACGAAATAGTAGGTAGAATAGCTGCAATAACTAATTGGTTAGAGGTTAAAAACCAAAATTTGAAGAAAATGCGTTTTGGTTGGTTCGATTTTATTGATGACTTAGAAGTTTCTCAAATGCTTTTAAGTAAAGTTGAAGAAATTGGAAAGAAAAAAAAGCTAGATTTTGTTGAAGGACCAGTTGGCTTTTCTAATCTTGATAAAGTTGGTGTAATGACAGAAGGTTTTGATTCAATATCTTCAATGATTACATGGTACAATCATCCTTATTATATAAAACACTACGAGTCTGCTGGTTACCAAGTTGAAAAGTCATATTCAGAAAGTAGGTTTCCTTTCGAAAATGTAAAGCCTGAGTTTTTCAAAAAAGCTCAAGAGCTAATAAAAAGACGTTATCAACTAACGCCGTTAAAGCTCACTAAAACAGAAGAGGTTATGCCTTATGCAGATAAGATGTTTGATTTGTTTAATGAAAGTTATGCCTCATTATCCTCTTTTGTTGCAATTAATGAAATTCAAAAAGAATATTTTAAAAAGAAATTTATAAGTTTTATAAATCCAGAATATATAAAATTTGTTGTTGATAAAGATGACAACATGGTTGGGTTTGCTATTGTAATGCCAGCTTTTGCTAAAGCTTTACAAAAAATGAATGGAAAACTATTTCCTTTAGGATTTAGACATATTATGAATGCTAAAAAACATAGCAAAGACGTGATGTTTTATTTAATTGGTATTCATCCCGATTATCAAAACAAAGGAGTACATGCAGTAATTTTCAATGAATATTATGAAACTTTCAAAGAAAAAGGTATTGAAACATGTTACAGAACTCCGGAACTAGAAGATAATGAAGCCATACATAGAATATGGAAACACTTCTCACCTGAAGTTTATAAACGCAGAAAAACACTTAGAAAAGATATCGCATAAAAAAATCCGATTCTCTAAGAGAATCGGATTTTTTATTTGTTTGTTTTTTTATAGAAATTACTCTCCCATTGCAGCCATAACTGCAGCAGATAAGCGTTTATAAGTTCCATTATCTAAACGTTCTCTAATAGCATCAAAGGCGTCTAGAGTTTCTTCAACATCTTGTAATGTATGTGTAGCTGTTGGAATCATTCTAAGTAAAATTAATCCTTTAGGTATTACAGGGTAAACTACTATAGAACAGAATATTCCGTAATTTTCACGCAAATCTCTAACTAAAGCCATAGCTTCAGGAATACTTCCTTTTAAATATACCGGTGTAACACAACTTTGAGTTGTTCCTATATCAAAACCACGAGCTTTTAAACCAGATTGTAGTGCATTAACTATCTTCCAAAGATTCTCTTTTAACTCAGGCATTGTTCTAAGCATTTCTAATCGCTTTAATGCGCCAACAGTTAGTTGCATTTGCAAAGATTTTGCAAACATTTGAGAACGTAAATTGTATTTTAAATAGTCTATAATTTCTTGGTCTGCAGCAATAAATGCTCCGGTACTAGCCATTGATTTAGCAAACGTAGCAAAATACACATCAATATCATCTTGAACACCTTGCTCCTCACCGGCACCAGCACCTGTTTTTCCTAAGGTTCCAAAACCATGTGCATCATCAACTAGAAATCTGAAATTAAATTTCTTTTTTAAAGCTACTATTTCTTTTAAACGACCTTGTTCTCCTCGCATTCCAAAAACACCTTCAGAGATTACTAAAATACCACCTCCTGTTTGTTCAGCCATTTTAGTAGCGCGCTCTAAGTTCTTCTCTAAACTCTCAACATCGTTATGCTTATATGTAAATCGTTTACCCATGTGTAATCGTACACCATCAATTATACAAGCATGCGAATCTACATCGTAAACAATAATATCATCTTTACCAACTAAAGCATCAATAGTCGATAATATCCCTTGGTAACCAAAATTTAAAAGGTAAGCTGCTTCTTTTTTAACAAAAGCCGCTAATTCATTTTGAAGTTGCTCGTGCAAATCTGTATGACCAGACATCATTCTAGCACCCATTGGATAAGCTGACCCATATTTTATTCCAGCCTCAGCATCTACTTTACGAACTTCAGGATGGTTAGCCAAACCCAAATAATCGTTAATACTCCAAGTAATAACATCTTTTCCTTGAAATTTCATTCTATTAGAAATCTCTCCTTCTAGTTTAGGAAAAACAAAATATCCTTCAGCTTGTGACGCCCATTTGCCTAATGGTCCTTTGTCCTTATAAATCTTTTCAAATAAATCTTTCATTTATTATAGTATAGTTGCTATTAATGTTAAGACATAACTATCGACCAGGAGAGGCTTTTACAAGGAAAAACAAAAAAACTTTTTAATGTTTCATTATGTTTTATGAAAGCTTTAATCTTTAGTTAGTTGTGCAAAATTAATTATTTATATTGTTTGTTCATAATTTTTACCTCTCAATTATTAATAAAATAAAAAAAGAGATAGCATTTTATTGTTATAACAATGCTATCTCTTTTGAAGTATAATTTAAATGAATTATTTTATATACTGAATTTTTTGTGTCGTTTCTTCATTAATGCTATCAAAAAAGCCTTGCTCATTCATCCATTTATCACTGTAAACCTTACTCATGTAGCGAGAACCATGATCTGGAAAAATAATAACCACATTATCAGTTTTCTTAAATCTTTTCTCTTCCCCCAATTGCTTTATTGCTTGCATTGCTGCACCAGATGTATACCCTACAAACATACCTTCAGTTTTAGCTATAGCTCTTGCCATATGGGCACTTTCCTCATCTGTAACTTTTACAAATTCATCTATCGAGTCAAAATCTGTTGCAGTTGGAATCAAGTTTTTTCCTAAGCCTTCTATTCTGTATGGGTATATTTCTTTCTCATCAAACTCTCTAGTTTCATGGTATTTTTTAATTACAGAACCAAAAGCATCAACACCAATAACTTTAATATTAGGGTTTTGCTCTTTTAAGTATTTAGCTGTACCAGAAATTGTTCCTCCAGTTCCACTACATGCTACCAAATGCGTTATTTTACCTTCAGTTTGTTCCCAAATCTCGGGACCTGTAGATTTGTAATGTGCATCAATATTTAATTGATTAAAATATTGATTAATGTATACAGAACCTTTTCGCTCTTCATGTAAACGTTTTGCTACTTGGTAATAAGACCTAGGGTCGTCTGCACTAACATGTGCTGGACAAACGTAAACCTTTGCTCCCATAGTTCTTAGCATATCTATTTTGTCAGCTGAAGATTTCGAGCTAACAGCTAAAATACATTCGTAACCTTTAATAATACTAACCATTGCTATACTAAACCCTGTATTACCAGAGGTTGTTTCAATGATAGTATCACCAGGTGTTAGAATACCTTTTTTTTCAGCTTGTTCTATTATATAAAGTGCTATTCTATCTTTGGAAGATTGCCCAGGATTGAAAGATTCAACTTTTGCAAAAAAGTTTCCTTTAAACTTGGAAGCTATTTTATTAAGTCTGATTAGCGGTGTATTACCTACTAAATCCAGTACATTGTCAAAAACTTGATTTCTGTGCTTCATAAATGCTTTTTATTTAAGATGTATTATTTGAAATTTAATACTTCTTAAAACCAGACAAAAGTAATATTTTTTTTTTTATTAGCTAGTAATTCCCTCTAAATCTAATAGAAAAGCATATTCCATAGCGACTTCTTTTAAGCTTTCAAATCGGCCTGAAGCCCCTCCATGACCTGAATCCATATCAGTATGCAATAATAATTTATTACTATCTGTTTTTAGTTCTCGAAGTTTTGCTACCCATTTTGCAGGTTCCCAGTATTGTACTTGCGAGTCGTGCAAACCTGTAGTTACTAACATATGTGGATATGCCTTAGCATCAACATTATCGTAGGGTGAGTAAGATTTCATATAATCATAATACGATTTTTCATTAGGGTTACCCCACTCATCATATTCTCCAGTAGTTAATGGTATAGTGTCGTCTAACATAGTAGTAACTACATCTACAAAAGGAACTGCAGCTAATACACCATGATATAATTCTGGATTCATATTAATAATTGCACCCATTAATAAACCACCGGCAGAACCTCCGTAAGCATATAAATGTTTGCTTGAGGTGTATTTTTCCTTTATTAAATGTTTAGAACAGTCTATAAAATCTGTAAATGTGTTTTTCTTAGTTAATAATTTTCCATTCTCATACCAATCTCTTCCTAAATATTCGCCACCTCTAATATGTGCAATGGCATACACAAAACCTCTTTCTAGCAAACTTAACCTTATGGTTGAAAATGAAGGATCGACCGTTGAACCATAAGAACCATATGCATATTGTAATAACGGATTTGTTCCATCTAGCTTGATTTCTTTTTTGTAGACTAAAGAGATAGGGATTTTTACACCATCTCTAGCAGTAGCCCAAATACGTTTAGACTCGTAATTGTATTTTTTAAACTTACCTCCTAAAACCGCTTGTTCTTTCATTATTTTACTTTTCTTTGTAGTGAAATTATAGTCAATTATTGAACTTGGTGAGGTTAAAGAATTAAATCCATAACGCATAACATCACTGTCAAAATCTGGATTATTACCTATGTAAGTATTGTAAGTTTCAGAATTAAAAGGCAAATAATAATCTTCATTTCCATTCCAATTTATTATTCTTAAATTATTTAGACCGTTTTCACGTTCGTTAACAACTAAATAGTCTTTAAAAATTTCAATATCTTCAATTAAAACATCTTTTCTGTGAGGAATTACTTCTTCCCAATGGTTTTTTTCAGTAAAATCTTCATGGGTTTTGAGTAATTTAAAATTAGTAGCATTATCTAAATTTGAAATAATGTAAAACGAATCGTTATAATGTGCAATATTATATTCCAAATCTTGAGTTCTTTTTTGAAATACTTTAAAATCTCCATCTGGATTATCTGCATTTAAAATTCTATATTCTGAAGACAGCGTACTAGACGAACCAATAACTAAATATTTTTTTGACTTTGTTTTGTAAACAAACGTATTAAAAGTCTCATCCTCTTCAAAATAAACAACTCTATCTTCCTTAGTATCAGATTGTAATTTGTGTTTAAATATTTTTTCTGAACGCAACGTCACCTCGTCTTTCATTGCATAAAACAAGGTTTTATTATCATTTGCCCAAGTTGCACTCCCTGTAGTGTTTAAAACTTTATCATCATAAATTTCTCCGGTAACTAAGTTTTTAATTTGAAGCGTATATTGTCTTCTACTAACCAAATCTGTAGAAAAAGCTGCCATTGTATTGTCTGGGCTAATAGAAATTCCTCCTAAGTTAAAATAGGCTTGATTTTCAGCCATTTCATTACAGTCGAATAGAATTTCTTCAGGCGCTTCTAAGGTTTCCTTTTTACGAATGTAAATAGGATAATCTTTTCCTATTTCGTAACGTGTTAAATACCAATATCCATTAAGTTTATATGGAACAGATGAATCATCTTCTTTAATTCTGCCTTTCATTTCCTCAAATAAATCTTTTTGAAAGGCTTCTGTATGTTTTAAAACACTATTCGTGTAAGCATTCTCTTCATTAAGATATTTAATTACCTCAGGGTTCTCTCTGTCGTTCAACCAATAATAATTATCTACTCTTACATCATCATGAATAATTAATTCTCTAGGTATTTTTTTAGCTTTTGGAATTTTAATATCATTTGCATTCTCACTCATCTAGTATTTATTTTTTTAGGAAATGCAAAAATAAGATAAAGGTTAAAACTATAATTGAATTTTATATTTTTTCATACAAAAAACAATTTGTTCTTAGCTTATTGTAATAAATTTGCAAAAACTAATTAAAATAAGAATTTATGTTTGGAGATATGATGGGCATGATGAATAAGCTTAAAGAAGCCCAAAAAAAAGTTGAGGAAACAAAAAAACGTTTAGACACTGTTTTGGTTGATGAGACCAGCAACGACGAAAAATTAAAAGTTACATTAACAGCTAATAGAACGTTTAAATCTATTGAAATAGATGATGAATTACTTAAAGATAAAGAGCAACTAGAAGATTATTTAATTATAACGTTGAACAAAGCAATTGAAAAAGCAACTAGCATAAATGAAGCTGAATTAGCAGCTGTTGCAAAAGATGGTATGCCTAATATCCCTGGGATGGATATGTTTAAGTGATTAATTTAAACCCCTTTAAATATCTCAAAAAACTTTCATGCATGGCATCGGAATAATCCATATGCGTAACTATTCTTAGCTTACCTCCACCCATACTAATTACATAAATATTATTGTCGGCTAATTTTTTCACAAATTCGTTTTCGTTTATATCATTATTCAATTCGAAAATAACAATATTGGTTTCAATTGGCTCTATAGTTTTAATTATGGATAGTTTAGACAACTCCTCTCCTATTTCTTTAGCCTTTTTATGATCTTGAATTAAACGATTTACATTATTATCTAAAGCATATAAGGCAGCCGCTGCTAAATATCCTGCTTGACGCATGTTACCTCCAAATATTTTTCGGATTCTAATGGCGTTTTCCATGATTTTTGAATCGCCAACTAAAACAGAACCTACAGGGCAACCAAGACCTTTACTTAAACATACCGAAATAGTATCAAATACTTCACCATATTGTTGTGTGGTTTCATTTTTAGCTACCAATGCATTCCATAACCGTGCACCATCCAAATGAAAACCAAGCTCATGTTCATCACAAACTTTTTTAATTTTTAGAATCTCATTAAAATCCCAAGTTGTTCCTCCTCTTCTATTTGCAGTATTTTCAATTTCAACTAAACTTGTTTTACTGTAATAATAAGCTTCTGGATTTATAGCATCTAAAACATGTTGCGCATTAAACATCCCTTTATTTTCATCTAGTAGTTTACAGGAAACACCACTGTTAAAAGAGGCTCCACCAGACTCATAATTATAAATATGAGCGTATTTATCACAAATAACTTGATCTCCCGGATTAGTATGTAACTTTATAGCTGTTTGGTTTGCCATTGTGCCACTTGGAAAAAATAATGCAGTAGATTTTCCAAACATTTTAGCTACGCGTTGCTCTAGCTTGTTTACTGTTGGATCCTCTCTAAAAACATCATCACCAACTTTAGCTTCCGTCATAGCCTCCAACATCCCTTTTGATGGTTTTGTTACGGTATCGCTTCTTAAGTCAATTATCATAAAAATTAATTTAAAATATAGTTACAAATACCAGAACCTATTGGCGAACCATCAGGTATCTTGGGCGTGTTTTTTAATTTAAATTTATCTGGATGTTTTTTGAATTCTGAAATCATGAAAGCATATTGATTTGCATATTTAACTCCACTCTTTTTATCATAAATCAGTTTTGAAATATTATTAATAGCAGTATTTGCTTCAGATTTTACTTGAAAAAACGTTTTATCATTTACTGCAAGATTCATTAAATATTTTAAAACCTCAACATTAATCATCTGTTGTACTTCGATTAAATAGTCGTCTTTATAAACCGTAGAAAATGAATTTTCGATAAGTTCTTCAAAAACTTCTCTGATTCCTAATTGCTTATTATCTAAACTTTCTTGCTGAATTAATCTATTCATTCTTTCCGGGTGTAATAAAAATTTTAGCGTTAATTCACTTGAAGTAGAAACAGCACTTAAGGCATCAAAACTTACGCCAGTTATACCCTGAAAAGATTCTCTTGTTCTAGAGTAATTAAAAGCTCTAGGAGGAAATAAATTCAGTTTATCTTTTGGTATAGCTATGGTTTCAGCTGAAATCGTTTTAAGAATCGATTTTAGCGCATCTCGTTGTGTATCGGAACTAATTGGTTTAGTTGTAAAATTCTCATCACCTTTAATAGCATAATTATAGTCTAGTCCACCTATTAGTTTTGTGGTAGCTTCAGTTTGATAGCGATGAAAAAAATAGAGAGGTACGAATACATCCTCTAAAACAGAAAATGGTTCATTGGTTCTTATATTATCCTCAGAAAACGTAGAAATTGCTTTTTCTCTAACTGCTAAAACATCGTCTAATTCTACAGAAGCACTTTTTCCATTATCCCATAAATGTGCTAAACCATGTGCCCCACCAGCAGCTCTAGCATCACTATCGGTTATAAATCGTAAGCCTTTTTTAGAAGCATTATTAAGTATTCTATTTAATTCAATTTTCTCATTCTTATTTTCTGAAAATTCACTGTAACTATAGGCTACTGTTACTTTATCCCATTCGCCAATACCTGTACTGTAGGCGTTATCAATATTTACCTCTTCGTTTATCAACCTAATTTGAGGATGCGGATAATCCATAACCGAGGCATTGCTATTTGTACTTGCTGCAAAATTATGGGCTAAACCTAAAGTATGCCCAACTTCATGCGCACTTAACTGCCTTATTCTAGCCAAAGCCATATCAAGCATTGGTTTATAATTATCATCGCGTTTTGCAAACGGTTTATTTAATAAGGCTTGTGCGATTAAAAAATCTTGACGAATACGTAAACTCCCCAAACTCACATGACCTTTAATTATTTCGCCAGTTCTAGGGTCTGTTACACTGCCACCGTAACTCCAACCTCTAGTAGAACGATGTACCCATTGAATAACATTATATCTACAATCCATAGGGTCTGCATCTTTTGGTAGTATTTTAACCTGAAAAGCATCTTTAAAACCAATAGCTTCATAAGCTTGATTCCACCATGAAGCGCCTTCTAAAAGGGCGCTCTTAACAGGTTCAGGAGTACCAGGGTCTAAATAATAAATAATTGGCTCAATCGCCTCCGAAACTGAAGCTTGAGGGTTTTTCTTTTTTAAACGATGTCTTGTAACAAAACGCTTTTTTATTTGTTCGTGCACAGGTGTTGCGTAATCTAAATAAGACATAGATATGGCACCACTTCTAACATCAAAAGCTCTAGGTTTATAATCATCATCAGGGAGTTCTATAAAAGAATGATGTTGAGTTACACTTATTAACGATGGTGTTGGAGCCACTGTTCTAAGTTTTTTTCCTGTAGGTGTTCCCTTTAAAGTTAGCAACGCTTCAAATTCTACATTTTTTGGAAATGCTTTAGTTCTTACTAGCGACAATGCGCTTTTAGTTAAATCTACTTTATAGACTCCTTCTTTAGAACGTTTTAATGTATTTGCTACACCGTGTGCATCTTCCATTAAAAAAGGAGTGAAATCTATGATATAAATATCATCACGTTTCTCAACTATTTTAAAACCAAATAAAACAGATTTAGCAAAAGCCTGCTCAATACTATTACGTTCTAATTCATTATTGGTAATAGCTCTGTATTTCTGATTTGGCTGAACTAATAATAATTTATTTCCAGCTTTTTCAAACTTTACGATACGCTCATTTCCTAATTGCCCTCTATCCAAACCAATATCATTAGATCCAACTCCGGTAGCTAACGAATTAATGTATAAAAATTCTTTGTTTAAATCTTTTACCTCTAGATAAATTTTGTCTTCACTTTCTACATAATGAAAATTAAAAAATCCATTATAAGTACTTAACTTTTTATCTTTTAAGCCTTGAGAAAAGCAATTGAAAATATTGACAAATAAACAAATGGTTAGTATTAGTTTCTTCATAAATAATTATTTTTTTATAAAGCTACATATTATTTTAATATCAATCTATAAATCCTATTTTTGTTCTAAATAAATTCTACACATGATTACATCCGATCAAATAAAAGATCTCAATACCCGCCTAGATAAACTTAGGCACTATCTTTGACATAGATGCCAAACTTATAGAAATACAAAACGAAGAAGAACAAACTTTTGACCCTAATTTTTGGAACGACTCTAAAGCGGCAGAAGTTATTATGAAATCTATTCGTGTAAAGAAAAAATGGGTTCAAGATTTTAACGATGCAAAAACATTAGTAGAGGATCTTGAAGTTATTTATGAATTTTACAAAGAGGAAGAAGCAACACTTGAAGATGTTCAAAAACGTTTTGAAAAAGCTGCTAACTTATTAGAGGATATTGAGTTTAGAAACATGCTTTCAGAAGAAGGTGATAGTTTAAGTGCTGTACTACAAATTACAGCTGGTGCTGGTGGAACAGAAAGTTGCGATTGGGCAAGTATGCTAATGCGTATGTACCTCATGTATGCTGAAAAAAGTGGTTTTAAAGTAAAAGAGCTCAATTTTCAAGAAGGTGATGTTGCAGGTATAAAAACAGTGACTTTAGAAATTGAAGGGGATTTTGCCTTTGGGTGGTTAAAAGGTGAAAACGGAGTACATCGTTTAGTTCGTATTTCTCCCTTTGATAGTAATGCAAAACGCCATACCAGTTTTGCATCTGTATATGTTTATCCTCTAGTTGATGATTCTATAGAAATAGAAATTAATCCAGCAGATATTGAAATCACCACAGCGCGCTCCAGTGGTGCTGGAGGCCAAAACGTGAATAAGGTTGAAACCAAAGTACAATTATTACACAAACCTTCGGGTATTCAAATTCAATGTTCCGAAACACGTTCTCAACACGACAACCGGTCTAGAGCTCTTCAAATGTTAAAGTCTCAATTATACGAGATTGAGTTGCAGAAGCAAATGGCGCAGCGTGAAGATATAGAGGCTGGAAAAATGAAAATTGAATGGGGTAGTCAAATTAGAAATTATGTAATGCATCCATATAAGTTAGTGAAAGACGTTAGAACCGCTCATGAAACTGGAAATGTTGATGCTGTTATGGATGGTAATATTGATAACTTTTTAAAGGCCTATTTAATGATGATGGGGCAAAAAGTTGAAGATGACAATCAATTATGAAAAAAATAGACACCATAATTTTCGATTTAGGCGGTGTACTTATCGACTGGAATCCTGAGTATGTTTTCTTAGATGCTTTTGAAGGCAATAGAGAAAAAATGCAATGGTTTCTCGATAACATTTGTACCATGGATTGGAATGAAAATCAAGATGCTGGCTATCCTATTAAACAGGCTACTTCTGATTTAGTTGGGCAATTTCCAGAATACAAAGTTTTTATTGAAATGTATTATGGTAAATGGGAAAACATGCTTGGAGGAGAAATTACTGGAACTGTAAAAATTTTAGAAAAATTAATAAAAACAAATAAATACAAAGTAGTTGCACTTACAAATTGGAGTAATGAAACATTTCCAATTGCTAAACAACGTTTTGAATTTTTAAATTGGTTTGAGGGTATTGTAGTTTCTGGTGATGAAAAGACAAGAAAGCCTTTTAAAAAAATTTTCGATATCACATTAAATCGTTTTAACATTGAAGCAAAAAATTCAGTTTTTATTGACGATAATTTAAAAAATATTAAAACCGCTAATACTCTTGGAATAAATGGGATTCAGTTTATAAACCCAGACGAACTTATAAAAAGTTTAGAATTATATAACATCCATATAAAATGACAAAAATATACCATAACCCACGCTGCTCTAAATCCAGACAAGGATTAGAAATATTAACAAAATCGGGTAAACCATTTGAAGTTGTAAAATATTTGGACAACAATCTTTCTGTTGAAGCATTAAAAGAAATAGTAGAATTACTAAATATAAATCCTATAGACTTAGTAAGAAAAAATGAAGCCATTTGGAAAAGTGATTTTAAAGGAAAAACACTAACAGATACTGAAACTATTGAGGCTATGGTAAATCACCCAAAACTAATTGAACGCCCTATAGTTATTAGTGGTAACAAAGCTGTTATTGGTAGACCACCTGAACGTATTCTTGAAATTATTTAATTTTGTTTAATTTTTTTTTAAAATGTTTTAACAAAAAATTAACCCCAATCAAGTTATCATAATTATAGATTTGCATTTTAAGTGATTTTTAGTAGTTAATCAAAAAGCTTTATTTAACAAGTTTTTAACTAATAAAGCTTAAACTACAGAGTAATCTTTTAGTCTAAATGCAAAACTAACCAATGGATTACAGGAACAGATTTTTTTTATTCATACTACTTTTAAGCATTTGCAACGTTGTTAATGCTGGAATAGACAAAAACATTACCATAAAAGGTAAAATTGTAGATGCAGAAACTAAACAACCTTTAGAATATGCAACAGTTTCGTTTTACAGCTATGCTCAAAAAAAAGTTGTAGATGGAATAATTACAAATACCAATGGCGAATTTAGTATTAAGGTTGCTCAGGATATCTACGACATCAAAATTGAGTATATTTCATACAAAACAATTACAATAAAAAATAAAGAAATTAACCAAAATTTAAACCTAGGAACTCTACAATTAGAATTAAATTTTGAATCTTTAAATGCTGTTGAAATTGTTGCAGAACGAACAACAGTTGAAATAAAACTCGACAAAAAAATATACAATATAGGCAAAGATCTAACAACTGCTGGAGGTACAGTTAGCGATGCCCTAAATAATGTACCATCTGTTTCAGTAGATATTGATGGTGCTATTAGTTTACGAGGAAATGAAAGTGTTAGAATTTTAATAAATGGAAAACCATCTGCATTAGCAGGTTTTGGAGATTCCAATGTTTTAAGTCAGTTACCAGCCGAAGCTATAGAACGTGTTGAAGTAATTACCTCGCCTTCTGCTAGATACGATGCTGAAGGAACCGCAGGAATATTAAATATCATACTACGACAAAAAGAAACTTTAGGATTTAATGGCTCACTAAATGCTACAGTAGGAAACCCTGATAATTTTGGAATTAATGTTAATATTAATTACCGAACAGAAAAATTTAATCTTTTTTCAAATCTGGGGTTTAGATATTTTAACGCTCCCAGAAATAGTTTTGACGATACCGAATATTTTGACAGATTAGTAAATGGTGCAACTATTACTCCAGAGTTTGAGAGAATTATTGAAGATGAACAAGTAGAACGTTTAAACAGAAACTATAACGGGAATCTTGGTTTAGAATACTTCCTTTCTGATAAAACTTCTGTAACAGGAAGCTTGTTTTATAGATATGGTGAAGATGCAGATTTGTCAAAGAATAATAGCGAACGCTTTAATAACAATAGTGTTGTTGAGAGAACTTTACGCCAAGAAAGACAAGAAGAAGACGGAGGAAACTATCAATTGGCACTAAACTACATCACAAGATTTGATAAAAACGGGCATGAATTAACTGCTGATATTCAGTTTGAAAATGGTTCTGAAGATCAATTTACTTTTTTTGACGAAGACTATATTATTACAAATCAAACCAATCCAGACCCTTTTCAAAGAGAACAAGTATTTGTAAACCAAAAAGAAAAAGAATACCTATTTCAAACTGACTACGTTTTACCTATTGGTAAAAATTCTAGGTTTGAAGCAGGTTACAGAGGTAATTTTAATAACGAAGTGTCAGACTATCTATTAGAGCAAGAAGATATTGTAACAAATACATTTTTTGTAAATGATACCATATCAAATGTGTTTGATTACAGTCAAAATATAAATGCATTTTATACACAATACGGAACCAAATTTGGTCAGTTTTCGTTTCTAGTAGGTTTACGTTTAGAAAACACTCAACTTAAAGGAAATATAGATTCAAGACTAACAGATGCTGAATTAGAAGAAGCCTTTGGCTTTCCAATAGATACAGATTTTAATAATAACTTTTTAGGCTTATTCCCTACCCTAAATGTTATTTATAACTTAAGTGGTACAGAAGATGATTCAGAGGAAAGCATCACTCTTGGTTACAACAGAAGAGTTAACAGACCACGTGGGTTTTTCTTAAATCCTTTTCCATCTCGATCAAGTAGAACTAATGTGTTTCAAGGAAATCCAAATCTAAATCCTGCCTTTGCTAGTGCATTTGATATTGGTTATTTAAAACGTTGGGATAAATTGACACTAACAACTTCAGTTTATTATCAATATGAAACAGATTCGTTTGAGCGTATTCAAGAAAATACAGGTCAACAAACTACTGATGGTATTGATATCATAAGAACAATACCTGTAAACTTATCAACTAATAAAAGAACTGGTGGTGAATTTGGCATATTATATAATCCTGAAAAATGGTTAAGACTAAATACGAGCTTCAATATATTTAAATTTGAGACAGAGGGAGAATTTAATGGTGTAAGTTATGCAGCAAATAATACAAGTTGGTTTGCTCGTTTTAGTGGAAAAGTAACTTTACCCCATAAAATAGATTGGCAAACTAATGCTTTTTACAGAGGTGCCAGACAAAATGCTCAGAGTAAAGATAAAGGTATTTTCTCGTTAGATTTAGCTTTTAGTAAAGAATTTTTTAATGATAACGCCACAATAACATTAAACGTAAGAGACTTATTTAACAGTAGAAAACGTAGATCGACAACTACTACTGATTTCTTTTCCAGTTTTAATGAATCTCAGAGAAGACAACGTCAAGTTAATTTATCATTAATATATAGGTTTAACCAACAAAAACAACGACAAAGACGCCAAAATAATGACGATGATGATTTAGATTTTGATAGCTAAACCCTCACAAATAAAACATTTTAAACGTTAAACAACTCAATGTTAATGTGTTATTTTATTTAACTTTTCTTTAACCGTAGTTAATCCTTCATATATATAGTTTTGCACAAAATTACTTGAAATGAAATACTTTTTTTTAATATTCTTTTCTGTTTTATCTACTAATATTTTGTTTGCAGACCCAAACCCTTCAAACGTAAAAAATAGAATTATAAAAGGTAAAGTTATAGATGCTGAAACAAATTTACCTTTAGAGTATGCTACCGTTTCTCTGTTTAGTCTTACACAACAGAAAATCGTTGATGGAACTATTACTGATATAAACGGTGATTTCGAAATAAAAGTAAGTGAAGATATTTACGACATTAAAATTGAATACATTTCATACAAATCATTTGTTATTGAAAAGAAAAAAATTGACTCTAACTTCGATTTAGGAACTGTATCATTATATCTGAATTTAGAATCGTTAGCTGAAGTTGAAATCATCGCTGAAAAAACTACTGTTGAAGTTAGATTAGACAAAAAAATATACAATGTTGGTAAAGACCTTACCGTTCGTGGTGGTAATGTTAGCGATGTTTTAGATAACGTACCATCGGTTTCTGTTGATGCTGAAGGCACAATCGCATTGCGTGGAAATGATAATGTAAGAATTCTTATAAATGGTAAACCATCCGGGTTGGTTGGTTTAGATTCTAGTGAAGCTTTACGACAACTTCCAGCTGAAGCTATTGAAAAAGTTGAAGTTATTACATCTCCTTCTGCTAGATATGAAGCGGAAGGAACCGCAGGAATTTTAAATATAATTTTGCGTCGTAGTAAGCTCCAAGGCTTTAATGGCGCAATTACAGCAAATGTAGGTCATCCAGATAGAGCTGGTTTATCTGGAAATATAAATTTCCGAACAGGAGATTTAAACATTTTTAATACATTGTCTTACAGGTATAATGAATCTCCAGGATACTGGTATTCTACTACAACTTTTAAATCTACTGGAAATATTCTTGACGAAAGAAGGGACTGGACTGAAACATCAAAAGGCATAACAAATAATTTTGGAATTGAGTGGTATATTAACGAATCCTCATCAATAACAACAGCTATGGTTTATAGCGATAATGGTGGTGGACGAAATTCAATTAATAATTTATTGCAGTTTGATTCTAACTTGAATTTAACATCAGAAAGTTTAAGAATAGATCCTCAAGATCGCGACTCAAAAAATATTCAATACTCATTTAATTATACTAAAAATTTCAAAACAAGTGGACATAAATTAACTTTCGATTTTCAGTTTGAAGATAATGAAAGAAATGAATTCTCGTTAATAAATGTTGATGGTACAGACACAGATATTCTTGATCAAGACATTGATGATTCTAAAATATTTTTAAGAACTGATTATGTTTTACCATTAGGAGAGAATAGCCAATTTGAGATAGGTTATAGAGGAGATTATAATGATTCAAAAACAGATTACAGAGTAGAGCTATTAAACACAAATACCAATATGTTTGAAGTTGATACGGGCTTAACCAACGTATTTAATTTTAGAAATTACATACATGCTGCATACATGCAATTTGGAAGTAAGGTTGATAAATTTTCTTATTTATTGGGTTTACGTATGGAGAACACGCAACTTACTCTAGATCAGCCAACATCTGGAGATTTTGAAAAAAGAAATTTCACAGGCTTGTTTCCAACAGTTAACTTAACTTATGAATTTGATGATGACGAAAACTTAACGCTTGGTTTTAACAGAAGATTAAGTCGCCCATGGTCATTCTTCCTAAATCCGTATCCATCAAGAAGTAGTATTACTAACATTTTTCAAGGAGAACCTGGGCTTAATCCAACATATTCTAGCCAGATAGATTTAGGTTATCTCAATAGGTTTAATAAGTTTGTTTTAAGCTCATCTGCATACTATCAGCGTTCTACAAACATAATTAAATTTGTTAGCAGAAATACGGGAGATTTTGTAGATGTAGGTGGTAGAAGCACTCCTGTAGTTTTAAGAACACCATCAAACATTGCAACAGAAAATCGTTATGGTTTTGAATTCAATCTTACTTATAGTCCTTCCAGAAAATGGCGTGTTAATACAGACTTCAATTTATTCAACTCTATAATTGAAGGCGAATTTAATGGTAATAATTTTGACTCGGAAAACGTAAGTTGGACAGTTCGCCTAAACAACAAGCTAACCATATTTAAAGATATAGACTGGCAAACTAATTTAAACTATAGAGGTCCCACTTTAGATGCTCAAAATACAAGAGACGGTGTATTGGCAGTAGACTTGGCTTTTAGTAAAGATTTGTTCAAAGAAAAAGCTTCTATAGCTTTTAATATAAGTGATTTGTTTAACAGTCGTGCATTTACTGGTACTGTTGATACAGAAGATTTTATTACTGAGAGAGAACTTCGGTATAGAGGTGTAAGAACCTATAACTTATCATTCACATATAGATTTAATCAGAAGAAGAAACAAGAGTTTCAAAGAAACTTTAGTGGTGGTGATATAGATATCTAATTGTTACAAAATAAAAAAGGAAGCTAAATTAGCTTCCTTTTTTATTTATATTATTTTCTTATTAAGAATTTAATCGTTTTGCTTTTTTTTCCTCACGAATTTCTTTTATTCTTTCTATTAAAGAACCTCCAATCCAATAAGGAATTACAAAGGTTAATAAAAAAATCATCAACCAAAACCCTATTGTTAATATGGTTAAAAAAGCTAAAAATCCTAAATATTGATCAAATTCAAACATAATTTGTGTGTATCTTATTAAAAATCTATTGCAAAGATATAATAAAGGTATTTGTTATACAATACGAAACCAAAAATTATTAACATACTTGTCATCAATATAGTTTTTCTAAAAAATCTTAAAAAACTAACAAGTATCATAATATTAAACCTGACAAAAGAATTAACTTTGTAAATCAAATTAAATCATTCCAAAAATGAGTTTCAGAATAGAAAAAGATACTATGGGCGAGGTAAAAGTACCTGCCGATAAACTTTGGGGAGCACAAACAGAACGCTCTAGAAATAACTTTAAAATAGGTCCAGCTGCTTCTATGCCTCTGGAAATAGTATATGGCTTTGCTTATTTAAAAAAAGCAGCAGCTTACACCAACTGTGAATTGGGTGTTTTAGCTATTGAAAAAAGAGATTTGATAGCTCAAGTTTGCGAGGAAATTTTAGCTGGTAAACATGATGACCAATTCCCTTTAGTTATTTGGCAAACTGGTTCTGGCACACAAAGCAATATGAATGTTAATGAGGTTATTGCTAACAGAGCTCATCAAATTGCTGGAAAAGTTATTGGAGAAGGTGAAAAGACTATTCAACCAAATGATGATGTTAATAAATCGCAATCATCAAACGACACCTTCCCTACTGGCATGCACATAGCTGCTTATAAGAAAATAGTTGAAACCACAATACCGGGAGTTAAACAATTACGAGATACATTAAAGAAAAAATCTGAAGATTTCAAAACTGTTGTGAAAATTGGTAGAACACATTTAATGGATGCTACACCAATAACACTGGGTCAGGAATTATCTGGTTATGTTGCACAATTAGATCATGGCTTAAAAGCTCTAGAAAACACTTTATCTCACTTAAGCGAATTGGCATTGGGAGGCACTGCAGTTGGAACAGGTTTAAACACACCTAAAGGCTATAGTAAGCGTGTTGCGGAATTTATAGCGGAATTTACTAACCTTCCTTTCGTAACTGCTCCAAACAAATTTGAAGCCTTGGCAGCTCATGATGCTTTAGTTGAAACACATGGCGCATTAAAACAATTGGCAGTATCGTTAAATAAAATAGCAAATGACATTAGGTTAATGGCATCTGGACCAAGGTCTGGAATTGGCGAAATTACTATTCCTGCTAACGAACCAGGTAGTTCGATTATGCCAGGAAAAGTTAATCCAACTCAATGTGAGGCTTTAACTATGGTTTGTGCACAAGTTATGGGTAACGATGTTGCAGTTTCTGTTGGTGGTTTACAAGGTCATTATGAACTTAATGTTTTTAAACCTGTTATGGCTGCTAATGTTTTACAATCTGCACAATTAATTGGTGATGCATGTGTAAGTTTTGAAGAAAATTGTGCCAATGGTATTGAACCCAATAATGAAGTTATTACCAAACTGTTAAATAACTCTTTAATGCTAGTTACAGCTTTAAACACCAAAATAGGATACTATAAAGCTGCGGAAATAGCAAATACTGCGCATAAAAATGGAACTACCTTAAAAGAAGAAGCCATTAATTTAGGCTATGTTACTGCGGAGGATTATGATGCTTGGGTAAAACCTGAAGATATGGTTGGTAGTTTAAAGTAAACTATACTAACAAATTTATATAAAAAAACAGGTAAATAATTTACCTGTTTTTTTGGTTGGTTAGCTATCAATCCTTTGTATTTTACAATTAAAAAGGAAATCGAGTCAAATATATAATTTAACATATTAATAGTTATTAACATTTGTTAACAACCTATATTTTTTTTCTAATTCTGCTTAATTGCACCGGTGTAATACCTAAATAAGATGCTATGTGGTACTGAGAAATAACTGCATCAATATTTGGATTTTGTTTTCTCAATTTCAAATACCTATCGGTAGCATTTAATGAAATTGATTCAATTAAACGCTTTTCGTATTTTACAAAAAGAAGTTCTAAAATTTTAGTATATAATGCTTTAAGTTTAGGATTTTTTTCACATAACTCCATAAGCTCATAATAATCTAGCTCATAAAGTTTACATTCTGTTAATGTTTCAAATGCTAGTGAAGAAGGCTTTTTTTTAAGTAATGCTGTTAAAGAACCAACAAAACTTATTGGGGTGTAGAAGGTTTTATTAAATTCTTTACCATTTTCTGTTGAAATGTAACACCGGATTGCACCAGATATTAACATATAAATTTTAGATGGTACTTCTTGCTGTTTTACTAATTGAGTGCCAGATGGAATTTTTTTAAATTCAGATATGCTTTGAAGCTGTTTAAAAGTTTCTTCAGAGATATCTGCAATTGATTTTAAAAATTCAAAATTACTACTCATTTACTACGCAAAACATATTTTTGTAATATTACAAATTATTTAAAATTAATATTTAGTTTATCCGCAACAAGTAAAAAAAATTGTTTACCTGCAATAATGGCAATTAATAATACAAAAAAACCTCAAGCAATAAAGCCTGAGGTTTTATATTGAATACTATTAAGTTCTTTATCTTAGAGTAAACTCTGAACTAGATACTAAATCTTTTGCATTAAAAACATTTACAATATAACGTCCTTTTTCAAAGTTATCTTCTCCTTTTGATGCTACAAACTCACAAATGTTTAAGCTTCCATTTTCATAATTAAACTTACTAATGATGCTATAATTTAAAGTTTTATCTTCAAATTGAACTTGCTCATTTAATCCTAAAGTATTGTTTTTTGGATCAATTACTTGAACATATAATTCTTGATCTCCAGCTTGTACTAAAGCATTTTTAGCTACAGTAAAACAAACTCTAATTTTATCTGTACGACTTGCTCTTTCTGTAGGTATTAATTTTCCAGAAGTTCTTTCTATTACTCCAAATCCTTTTAATCCAACAGTATTTAGTACAGATGCGTTTTCTACAACTTCAGCTAAGGCAGTATTTTGAACCAATAAAGAGTCTGTAAACATAGTACGTTCTTCCAAACGAACACGAGTGCTATCTAGAGAAGTTGCTAAATAAGAATTCTCAACTCTTAAAGAATCATTCTGAGCTAATAATACATCCATTTCTTTTTGTAATGATTGGTATTTGCTTTTATATCTCCATAAACTTTTTACATTAGTTTCAGAAATTTTTAAAGAATCAATTAAACCTTGAATACGTGCTCTTGCTTCTACTAGGTTAGCATTAGCTACATCATTCTCGCTTATAGCTTCATCATATTGTTTAGCCATTGCGTTTAAATCATTCATTACTAAATTCTTTTCTTCTGTAAGTTCTCTTTGTGTGTCGTTACTCTTTTTGTACAAATTCATTGTATAGAAACCTGTACCTAAAAATAATACTAGTGCTATTCCTAAAGCCACTTTAAGTCCCATACTACTTTTGTTGTTTTCCATAATTAATAGTTTTAATGTTTTAAATTCTTAAACTTGTTTTTTTAATACTAATACTTTGTTTTTTTAATGCGGTAAATAAATAATGATGTATTTTTAATTCAAAATTTACTTTAATGGATAAACTAGTTTTATTTAATAATACAACGCGCAATAAATTACTAAACAAACGCTCTGGCGAATCCAAATTTGGAGAACATATTAAAATGTTATCCGGCATTTCCAATATATACGAGCAACTTAAAAGTTTGGATGTTAATTATGTAATTATTGGTTTTCCTGAAGATATTGGTGTATTTGCAAATTATGGTAAAACAGGTACAGCAAAAGCCTGGGACAGCTTTATTAAAGTTTTGTTAAATATTCAAAGTAATGAATTTACCAAAGCAGATAAAGTTTTAATACTAGGTCGTCTTGATTTTACTGAAGAACTAATTCAACTTTCTACATTAGACCAGTCAAAGAAAAAGCATATTCAAAAAACTAGGGCTTTAGTAAAAGAAATTGACACTTACACTACACACATTATTCATCAAATTGTTTTAGCTGGAAAAAAACCTATTGTAATTGGTGGTGGACACAATAATGCTTACGGAAATATTAAAGGTACTTCTTTAGCAAAAGGAGAAACCATAAATGTTGTAAATTTTGATGCTCACTCTGATTTTAGACCCGAAGAAGGTCGACATAGCGGAAATGGTTTCAGTTATGCTTATGCAGAAGGCTTTTTAGAAAAATACTTTGTATTTGGGCTTCATGAAAATTACACTTCAGACAAATTACTTAAAACATTAAAAAAGGTTAAATTTATTAATTACAATACTTTTGAAGCTATTGAAATTAGAAAAGAACTTAAGTTTAAACAAGAAATGCAACGTGCATTAAATCATGTTGAAAGCAAACCCTTTGGTATTGAAATTGATTGTGATGCTATACAGAATATAAAAAGCAGTGCTGAAACGCCAACCGGGTTTAGTTTAAATAAGACAAGGTTATTTTTAAACTTTTTTGCAAAACATGAAAATGCCTCTTATCTGCACATATGCGAAGCTTCACCAACCAAGAAAAGTTCTAAACAAATAGGTAAGCTTCTCACCTACTTAGTAACAGATTTTATAAAAGCTAAATGAACATAAGTATTGTTTCCTTTAAGAATGAATATTCTAAAGATTTTTATAATCTAAATATAGAATGGCTAAAAACTCACTTTTATGTTGAACCTTATGATGAGAAAGTTTTAAGTAAACCCAAAGTATATATTATTGATAAAGGAGGGCATATCTTTTTCGCCATATACAATAATAATGTCGTTGGAACAGTAGCATTAATGTCTGTTGATAATACCAACCTTTTTGAACTCACAAAAATGGCTGTCTCTCCAGAACAACGTGGATTAAAAATTGGACAAAAACTTTTGCAATATTGTATTGATTATGCTAAATCTGTCGGGTTACCTAAACTCATTCTTTACTCAAATACTAAATTAGAAAACGCCATTTACATTTACAGAAAATATGGCTTTATTGAAATGCCAGTTGAGTTAAATTCTCCATACAAAAGAAGTAATATTAAAATGGAGTTGATATTAAATCAACAGAAAAGCCTTTAATAAAAACTCAAAGTTTTTTTATATCTAATTAACTATTCTTTAATACCTTCTAAATCAAAAATAAAGGCATATGTTAAAGCTAGTCTTTTGTAGCGCTCAAAACGTCCAGATGCACCTCCATGTCCAGTTTCCATATTACAATCCATGATAAGTAAATTATCATCTGTTTTTAATTCACGTAACTTAGCTATCCATTTTGCAGGTTCCCAATATTGAACTTGACTATCCCAATAACCTGTAGTAATTAAAATATTTGGATAATCTTTAGCTTCAACATTATCATAAGGTGAATACGATTTCATGTAATCGTAATACTCTTTATTTTTGGGGTTACCCCATTCATCAAATTCAAAAGTAGTTAATGGAATTGATTCATCAAGCATTGTAGATACTACATCAACAAATGGTACTGCAGCAACAACACCATTCCATAAATCTGGCTTCATATTTAATATAGCTCCCATTAACAAACCACCTGCAGATCCACCTTGTGCGTATAACTGACTACTGTTTGTAAATCCCTCATTAACTAAAAACTCTCCCACATCTATAAAATCGGTAAACGTATTTTTCTTTTTTAATAGCTTTCCGTTTTCATACCAATCTCTTCCCATTTCTTGTCCGCCACGAATATGTGCAATGGCATAAACAAAACCGCGGTCCAATAAACTTAAACGTGTTGATCTGAACGTAGGCTCCATACTATTCCCATAAGATCCATAAGCATATAAAAGTAAAGGGTTTTTACCTGTTTTCTCAATCCCTTTTTTATATACTAACGAAATTGGAACTTTTACACCATCTCTAGCTGTTGCATACAAACGTTCTGATACATAATTATCAACAGAAAAACTACTATCAATAACTTCTTCTTGTTTTAATAAGACTTGCTCTTTGGTGTCCATATTATATTCTAAAGTACTGTTTGGTGTAGTAAGTGAGCTATAAAAATAACGTAATGTATTAGTGTCAAAATCTAAATTAGAGGTTGGAGCTGCAACATAAGCAGGATCGTTAAACTTTATATAATGATCATCAGACCCATCCCATTTTATTACTCTTATAGTTCTTAATCCTTCTTTTCGCTCTTCTGCAACTAAATGGTTTTCGAATAAATTCATCCCTTGAAAATACACATCGCTCCTATGCGGAATTACATCAACCCAATTTTCTTTTTCAGTTCTATTTACAGGTGTTTTTACTAACTTAAAATTTTTAGCATTAAGATTGGTACGTATGTAGAAATGGTCTTCAAAATGATCTACACTATACTCTAAATCTTTTTCTCTTGGCTGAATAACTTTCCATTCTCCATCAGGGTTATTGGCATCTAAATATCTAAATTCAGTTGATAACGTTTGAAAACTTCCAATCATTAAATAAGCATCAGATTTTGTTTTGCCAACACCACACCTAAAGGTATCATCTTTTTCTTCATAAACTACAACGTCATCAGACTGATTGGTGCCAATTACATGTTTAACAATTTTATTCTGACGAAGTGTTTGCGGGTCTTTTGTAGTATAAAAAACTGTTTTACCATCATTAGCCCAAGTTGCACTTCCTCCTGTATTACTAAGCTTATCTTTTAATAGTTTGCCTGTTTCTAAATTTTTGAAGTATATGGTATATTGTCTCCTCGAAATGGTATCAATTCCGAAGGCTAACATTTTATTATCAGGACTTACAGATTGACTTCCAAAACCATAATATGAATACGCTTTGGCCATTTCTGGTCCGTTTAACATAATTTCTTCCTTAGCTCCTTCCTCTAGCTTTTTTCTACAATACAACGCATAATCGCCACCTTCTTCAAATCGAGTATAGTATGAATATCCATTATCATTAACTGGAACAGATTGGTCATCCTTTTTAATTCGGTTTACAATTTCGGTATATAAATTTTCTTGTAACTCACTTGTGTGAGCCATAGTCTTATTTAAATAGTCATTTTCCTCATTTAAATAATCTAAAACATCTTGTGTTTGGCTATCTGGAGTTTCAGCATTTTTTTGTTCATCACTTAAACGCATCCAAAAATAATTATCTATTCGAGTATCATCATGAATTGTAAGCTCTTTCGGAACTTTTTTAGCTTCAGGAACTTTTAAGGACAAGTATGCTTTTTCGGTTTGTTCTGATTTACAAGCGAAAAGTAATACTAAAATTATTAAAAAAACAATGTGGAAATTTTTCATAATGACCGGTTTTTAAGAAACCTAAAGGAACAAAAAATAGTTAATAACGTTTTGTTAAAATTTAGGCTTTAGAACCTACTATCCAGATGGTAATTTAAATCATCACAATAATCGGTATTTTTATCACAGAGTATACTTAAAGTTTCTATTAGCAATTGATTTAATTCTTCATTGTTTGGTTTTATTTGATAAGCTAAATTAAACTCTGAATATGCACCAATGATATTATTGGATATTAATCTTTTTTTTCCAGATTTAATTAAAAAAACAAATGCTCTATTATCAATTTTCTCAGCTGCTTTAATCCTTACAATACTTTTTTCATTTGTATATAGAGTAAATTTTTTAGTATAGTTTGTAACTAAAAATATTAAGCTAATAAAGAATATTATACCCCATAAAGTGTATTTATATTTACTTTCTTTAGTATGAGACTTTATTTTAAAAGTCCTAGAATATTCTTGAAATGGAGAAAATGAAGGAATTCGTCCTCTTTTTGAAAAAGGTTTTCTAGGGCGTTTTTTATAAACCCAACTTTGCATTCCGAAACCCATATACCCCATAACGAACCTTTACATTATAAGTCCAGAATGAAGTGTATTTGTTACATAAAATACAAAATATCAGTTGAGATCAAATATTTAATTGTTAACCGCCTTTAGAGAATCAATCTGCTTTTGAAGTTTTTCAATTTCTTCAGCTTTTTTATCAACAGCTGGTATAATATTTATTGAATCTCGCATCGTTTCAGCAATATCAATAACTTTAGTTTCTTCAGCAAAGTAGTATCCAATTTTTTCGCTTGAGCGCCAAGCTTCATTAAGTTGGTCGTAAACCGTTTTATCCCATTGGCTTGGGTGTTTTACGTCTATCCAGACTACATCTCTGTATTCACTATCTATTAAAGCTAAATCTGGTGTTGCAGACCCATCAAAATTATCTGAGCCTTCTCGAATTGCCGAAATTGTTCCTAGAAAAAACATACGTTTTCTCCCTGCAATATCTTTTATATATGGCCTGAATTCTACTGGTTTATTAACAGACCAATCAAATTCCTTACGTGATTCTATGACCTTAAGTGGCATAGCAGAAACACCTGCATATCCTTGCTTTTTTGAGGCATGGTCGTAATAATAAAATGCATTAGTCCCATCAGCAGGAACAAATACGCTATATGTTAAACTGGTACGCTCATCTCCTACTGGCTCTAAGCCAAACCAATGGTATAAGCCACTGTAAGCATCAGAATCTGTATCAGAAAAATCAAAATCGGTAACAAAAGGCTGTTGATTTTGATCGTCTGGCAAGTCTGGTATTTTAACAGCCGTTTTCATATTCCAAGGTAATGGGTCGCTAAATCCTCCCAAAAACTTCAAAGATTCTGCCTGTAAACGCGATACTTTTTCAGCTAGTGTATTTTGACGAGTTAGATATGGATAATTCTTCATTTCATCAGGACTTATATAAGTACCTTTTCCAATAAAAATTCGTTCAATGTAATCGTTAAAATCATGCTCCCCATTATCAATAACCATAACACCTCCAAAGGTTGGGTAAGGAAATAAAAAACCTTTCCATTTTATTAAACTTACTACTTGTACCCATTGCCCTGTATCATTTTTCATATAATAGGTATCACTAGGTTCCATTGTAAACAATTTGAAAAAATTAAATCTTTGCACAACAGCATTATATGTGTTTCTGCTAAACTTTAAAGACTCACCTATTGAGAAAGTAACTGGAATTCTGTTTTCACTTGAAAATCTTGGAAAGGGTGTTGTGCTTGATACAGCAAAAACTTCCTCTGTATTATCAGTCATGCCTTGCCAAACATACTTTTCTGTAGGTTGAATAGCCATGGTCCATTTATTTTCATCGTCAATTCTTACTAAATGTGGAAGTGATACATCTTTGGTTTCACCAACACTTTCATTGGCCATTGAAAAAACATTTCGTAATGGCTGTATACGTTCGTTTTGAGTTAAAGGTAATTCGTTAATTTCAATACGATTTAAGTGATTAAAAACATTGTATGTTTTCATATAATCGTACATCTTAAAATGCCACCCTACAACATATAAAATACCGAAAAAAGCTACGAGTAAACCTAAAATACCTATACGACTTCCTGTGCTTGCAGAGTTTCTGAACTTTCGTAAACCAAAAAACAACACTATACCGCTTAAAAGAATAATAAAAATATACTTTCTTATAAATAATAAAGCAGGTTGATAATCATCTCTAAGTACAAACAGTGTAATTAAAATAATCAACGCAATAATTACAGTTATTATTTTTTGCTTTTTTCCTTTATTCCAATAGTTTTTTAACATATGTAGTACTTTTATTCTTTCCCTTGCTTTTTAGAATCGTTTATAGATAATATCATAGCAAATATCATTAGTATAGGAGTTAATAAGTTTAAAGCACTTATCCACTCAAAATCACTCGTATAATCATAATTAAGTAATTGTAGAATCAATAAAATTGAAAATATTACTATTAAAATATATCTAAATTTATTCTTGCTCATCTTATAACAACCCTTTGTCTTTTAAACGTTCTCTAGCACTTTTTTCTTGAGGTTCTGAATTTTTATCTATCTTGTCTATTTCCTTAGTTTCTGTGGTCTCTTTAGTTTTTAAATCTTCTATAAAATCTTTTCCTTTTTCAATAGTATCACTTACTATGTCTTCTATTGAGTCACTTTTTTCTTCAATTACTTCACCAGATTTAAAGATGAAATTAGCTAAATATGTACCTGCTAATGTTCCAAAAATCATGGATGCAAAAATGGAAATAGTAGCTAAATCAATTGGAATTAAAAAACGTGTTATTACAATACCTATTAAAAACAAAAATCCTATAAAAACTAATCGTAATACAAATGTTTGCTGAAAAACAAAACCCGTTTTATCTTCAGGTTTCATTTGAAGTTCTTTTGAATTTATAATTTTATTAAAAAAACGATACAGTCCGTTTCCGTGAGATTCCCTCCAATACAAGAAAATTCCAAATAGTATGGCGCCAATAAATACGATAAGTTCTAGTGTCATAATCTTTTACTTTGAAGTTAATCTCTATAAAATTAGTCTTTAATTTTTAAATATTGTTACTAATGGTTTCAATTGCCCATTCTTTAAGAGAATCATCCCATGTTTTAAAACTTGTATAAAAATCTTCTTTATCATACCAATACCAAAATAAAATATCTTTTGGAGCTATATTGACTAATAATTTCCAAATTAAATCTTGATGTTTTACATCTAATGATGAATGCGGTTGATGCAGTGCTTCAAAGAGTTTTAAATCAACAATATCAGCTATTTTATATTGGTTGCTAACTTCTAATTTTTCTAAGTAGCGCTCAACACTCATTACTTTTTTACGAGAATTTATATCTAATTTATTTAAATAGCTTTTAAATAAAATAGGGTTGTTTAGTATGTCTTTTATAGTATGTTCTGGCTTTTTTAAGTATTTGGTTATTTCAAACTTCTTAATACGTTCGTAACGTTTAGTATTAACAGCTTTTTCCAAATCGTATTCTATAATAACGTGGTCACGTAATTTATCCATCAATTCGGGTTGCTCAATATGGTAAATTAACACATCATAATTCGTGTCTTTAATAGCTTCTTTATGCCACTTTGTATCCTCAAATATTATAATTGGTGAAATAAAATCTCTTAATAAATAAATACCTCCAAAAGCTTTGGTATAAAATGAACTTACTGAAAAGCTTAAAGCTGGCATTTTTAAATCTCGATGTCTTAAATCGCCATAAGTTTTTGCAGAAGTTAACAGCTCTTGATGTATATTTTCATCTATAAAGTTATTACCCTGATTAAACTTTTCTATGAGCTCTAATTGTTCATTTTGAAGATGGTAGAGGTTATCCATTAAATGAAAATTAATGTGAACTGTATTATATTTCAGCACATCTAAAGGCTCATAAAAAGCATCTATTTTTTGGTCAAAATCAATACAAATAGCAGAATCTCGAGTAATATCGTTTATTTTATCGCCATAGGTTCTGAAAATAAAACGCATCATATCCCTATCAAAACTATGAAATGGGTAGTATACAGGTTTGCCTTTTTGCAAAGGCGAAATAATAATACCATGTGGATTAGCTTCACCGTTATTTAAGTAGCTATTGTTTTTCTTTTCCTCTGCTATCTCAGGACTCCAACCTATACCATCTATGTGAAAGGTTTTTAATTTTGTTTTTGTGAAACCTAGCTTTATCAAGCATTTATTGTAACGTTCAACAAGTTTTCCACTAACTGGAATAAGTTCACTTCTATATAAATTGGCTTGTTTTAGTTTGTCCATTTAATCTAATAACTTATGAATTATAGCATACTGCAACAATACAATTGTTCTAGTATCTACAATTTGTCCATTATTCAACATTTTAGTAGCTTCTTGAAAAGGAATTTCTAATACCTCAATATCTTCATGTTCTGAATCTAAACCACCACCTTCATTCACTTTCATGTCATCAGTATACTCGCCAACAAAAAAATACATCTTTTCGGTCATGACTCCAGGTGACGAGTAAGCTTCAAATACTTTTTTAACACTTTTTAGCCTGTATCCTACTTCTTCTTCTGTTTCCCTAATAACACAAGCCTCTGGATTGTCTTTATCTAACATACCTGCAGCAATTTCAATTAAAAAACCATCTTTATTATCATTCATATAAGTCGGCATTCTAAATTGCTTGGTAAGAATTATCGTTTTCTTTTCTTTATTATAAAGCAAAATTCCAGCACCATCACCTCTATCATAAACCTCTCGCATTTGGTTTACCCATTTTCCGCTTGACATTAAATAATCGAAGGTTACTCGGTTGAGGATATAATAATTATCTGAAAGGAGTTTTTTTTCTATATTTTTAATTTTATTACTACTCATTATCAAATGCTTTTCTAGCTTCGGTTTCTATATTTAATTGATTCACTCTAGCATCTACTTTTCGTTTAAAATCAGTATCTGCAATGGTTGCTACATTATCTAAATAACGAACTACTTCTTGACGACGAATTTCAGAGAAATTTAGACCTTTCATGTTGGCGCGCATCAATTCTTGAAGCATATTAAACTTAGTGTCATAATCTTGTTTAAAATAAATTTCAGGATTTTCAAACCAATCTTCTTCCAAATCAAAATCGGTTAAACGTAAAGAAATAGCAGATTGAATATTACGAACATCACGAGATGAAAAGAATGGAAATACCGTTTGCATATCTTTATACAAATTAGCATAAAATAAATGTTGATTGGTTTTAAACTGTTTTTCAACTTTATCATAAACCTCGTGAACTCTCTGTTCTGTTGGTTTTTCAACATTACTTAAAATATCTCCCATGTTTTTTGCTAAGCCTTGATTTTGTAGATAGCTATAGTTTTCTGGACCTTGCATGTTTACAAAATCTGGCATAGTATCATCTAATTTTCGCCACCAAAGATGATCTTGATCTAGAAAATCATGCTCAGTTCTAGCACCATCTATTTTGAAACGTCCTTGTACACGTGAAATCACTGCTTTGTCGAGCATTTCTGGTAGGTTTGTAAATAATCCGATAGAACTATTGCCATAATTTACAGCATAAGCACCTTCAGTATATCTTAAAAAAACACCAATAACTTCTTTTACACCTGCCGAAACACCTTGAGCCGTTCGCTCTTGTAAATTATTTTCAGCATCATCAATAGGAGCAAAAATTAATTTAGAAGGATCTTGCATCGGTTTCATCCATTCAACCATTTTTTCTGCCGAACCACCTTGAAACGTAGAAATTAGCGTATCTGGCATAGGGTGAAATAAAAATGGAATATCAAGTGTGTCGCAATGCTCTTTTAGTCTTGTAGCAATAGCTGCAATTAACATACTTTTACCTGTTCCTGGAATACCATAGCCCATAAATACAGGCATAAAACCACCTAGTTCTTGAAATGGATTTTTCTTAGCAGTAAAATCGTAACTCAACATACGCTCCGTTAAACGTCGCGCAAAATGCTTAGCATCACGGTTACCAACAATTTGTTCAAACTGGATTTTATTAAACTCAACACTCTTTGCTGTACCTTGAAATACGTTATTCCAACCTGACACTGCAAATTCTGAATTTTCCAGTTTATAAGTTCTATCTTCAATAGTTTCAGTATATTCTAAACTACTTTTTCTTAGCTGAATTTCATCAATTAGAGCCTCAAAATAAACGACCGTAAAATCGATAACATCTTTATCTGATTTGATAATTTCTGGATGTCCTAAATATTTATCATAATAAAACAAAGTACAGGAAATTCCTTTTAAAGGCGATAGTAAAGACACCTCTGGAATACCAGCAAATTTCTGTTTCATGACACTTAAATCATCCGAAGCATGTGGTTTTAAATCGTTTAATATTTTATAAGCTTGAGAAAACAACATAAATGCTGTAGCAGTATGCATTTTACTTTCAAACTCTCGTTTTCCATTATTGTCTAAAGCCGATTTGTTTTCGTTCAATGCCGATAAACCAGATGCATCGTAATAACTATCTTTAATCCAAATACCCAAAGTAATGCCTTCTTGAACTGCATAAAGCGTTTGATTTAAATAGATAGGAATAGCTACAGAGTCTGGTAGTAACCGCTTTTTTAATGCTAATATTGTTTTAGACACAGAAGTAATTTCTGCAGCACTTGACCCATTATTAGCACGAGATAAATACAATAAAATAGATTCTTCTTTTGCATCTTTATCTCTATTTTTAGCTCGAGCACCTTGCTCCCATTGTATGCTTTTTAAGTATGAAGATGCTTCGTCTCGAAGCATATCAAGTTCGGTTAATTTTATTGGGAATGTCGAGTTATGTTCCATGTTTTAAATTTTCAATCTCAGTTGCTTACAGCTTTAAATACTGCTAGCAAACTATTTATTTTTTTAAATCTATTTTTAATTTAGATATTTCAATAGGTGCTTTAGCTAACCTATTCATGATTTCTGGTGTTTTATTGTATAATAATTGAATGATACGATGTGGTGCAAATACATACTTTCGTTTAAAAACATCATCCCATTTTTGCAAAATTTGTTTACTAAAAAAACTTCCTTCTTTAAATTCGCTACCAGATAATACTTCATCAATTTTTAAAGAAATTGCGTAAGATTCTAATGGTACTTCTTTCTTAGCAATAGCATTTAAAATAGTATGAGTTACTTCGTTTTCATCCTTAGCAAAAACATTGTGAATTGGCCCCAAATCAATTCGTTTTATAAGCTTTGGTGACACTTTAGCTAGCTTTCTGTCTATCGTATAAGCCATTGCATCCAAATTCATATCTCTATCTGCTACAGTTTTTAATACCTCATAAATATCATATTTATAATCCTCAATACGATTTCCATCATAATTAAAATACATAAAACAAATAAATGGGCGGTTGTGAGATACATCAAAAAAACTCCAGCTAATTAATAAATCTCCTGCTGAATTTGGGGGCGCATTTAAAATTTTACCTTGTACAAATCGATTGAATATATACTCTTTTTTTACCGAAGAATAGTAAACTATTGATGCCGCTTGAAACAACTTACTCTTTTTTATAGGCTGTTTTTTATGCATCAATGTTTGTAAAAACTCTTCTTTCAGTGAACTTATAGGCGTCAGTTTTCCTAGATATTCCTCCCGTAATTCTAAATCGTTAAATAAATATCTAAACTCTAAATAATTAGGGAATCCAGAATATGTTAAATCCACTTTCATGTTATCCTCCTCGTCATACATATATTTAATACGCATGGCTTCAATGGAATACAGCAGTAAATCACAATATTGCTTAAACAATAATACCTCTTGCTCGTTACATAGGTTTTGTCTTTGTACTGCTACGATGAGTTCCTTAAAGGCAAAATCTATCATTTTATGATAAAAAACGTATTGCTCTTTGGAGTCTAGTATTGCCGAATCTAAAGGTGTTACAATGTGGTTTATGGACATGTTTTAATTAAAATTTGACAATGGAGTACAAACACAAGAAGAAGGTCTAATATTCTCTTTCTTACTTGCAATGAATACAAAATACGTCGTACAACCCCCGCACTTTAATATAAATTTATTGAAATTATTTAATGAGATTACCGCTTTAATCGGAATAACAAAATTATTTTAAGACAACAAATCGTCCTCGCTAGCTTCAGGTTTAGGCTCCCCTGCTGGTTCACCATCATCTCCAGATGGCGCATTAGAATCAGCATTATAGTAATCTTCAAAAATCTCTTTCATATCTATTCCATAACGCTCTGCAAAATTCTTTTGAATCTCACCGTCTTTAGCACGAATTTCCTGTAAAGCCTCAGCATAACTACTATAAACACCTTGCATAACTTTTTCGTGAACTGGAATATTATCCATCATATCTTGTCTTGCCTTAGCACTAGCTGTGTGCATAGAAGCTAAAGTTTCTCCAATATGCTCATCAGTTTTAACACCTAAATGCTCTAAAATAGCCGCAAATTCTTGGTCGGTTCTTGCTTTTAATGCAACTACATAACCATCATAATATTTAAGGCGTTCCTCTGTATCAGATTTTAATTTTGCACGGTGCGTTTGTAAATTACTACGTAAAGACGTTAATACTTTAATAGTTAAATTATGCTTGTGCACAAAACTATCTTTACTTGCAGCCAATGTAGTATAGGCGTTTTTAAGACCTTCTAGTTCTTCTACTTTTTGCTCTAAACCAGTTACTTTACCTATAGCTTCTGCATATTCTGCAGATTGTTTATCGGCAATATCTTCCAACTCTTGGCGCGCTTGTTTTAATAAGGCATATTGTTCTTCTAATTTAGCTTCAACTTCTTTCTTTTTCTCTAAAGCTTTTGTGTGATTTTTTGAAGCTTCAACAATAGCGTCTTTTAATTTTTCTTCAACTTCTTTTATTTCTACTTCACGATTTTTTAGACGTGTAACTGCAGCTTGAGATTTATAAGATAACTCGCTTAAAAGCGTTTGTACATCAGCACTTTCAATACGCTCTTGAAACATAGCTTTTGCTTTGTTATCTGCTCCCGCTCTAACTTTCTCGGCTGATTTTAATTCGTCTTCTGCTTTTTTAATTTTGCTTTTACGTCCCCAAAGGTTATTCCACCAAGTGTCTGGTTTTGCCTGAGCATCTTCTAATTCAATTTTGGCACGTTCTAAAGCTTTTTGGGCATCATCAATAACTTTTTGTTCGGTAGGATTTAGAGCAGAGAATTTCTCGAAAATAATTCCAACTTCATCTTGATAATCCGTTAAGTCTTTAATGGCATCTAAAAGGGTTGTTCTATCCTTTTCTGCCATATGCACAACATCATCTAAAGTCGCATTTAATATTTTCTGACGCATTTCAGGGTCATCCTCTTGAGACAATTTAGATTTCATAGTATCAATGGCTTTACCCCAATTGACATCTACTTTTTCGGTTTTTTCGTTTGAATTGGTTTCTAATAAATCAAAATCGTCTGACATGTTTATAAATTAAATTAAGATTGAACAAATTTTTGGATAAGCAATTTCGTTAAAAAATATGATTTCTAAAAGTAAATAAGTACTTACTTTACATATTTTATTTTTACCTTATAGCTACACATATTGGTATTATACATTAAATAAATGTTACAAAAAATCTGTAAGTATTTTATTTTTTATCTTTAAACAAATTCTATAAAAATGAAAAAACTATTTTACTACTTATTTCTAATAACCATTTTAATTTCTAGTTGTAAAAATGATAAAACTGCTGATTCGACAGAAAATTCGACTAACTCTGAATCTGAAAAAAGGTTAGAAATAAAGCCAATATCTCATGCCACTATGGTTTTAAACTATGGTAACGAAACCATTTATGTAGATCCAACTGGTGGGAAATTAGCCTTCAAAAATCAAAAAAAACCTACTATTGTATTAATTACAGATATTCACGGCGATCATTATAACTTAAAAACACTAAAAGAAATAGATTTAAATGGTACAATAATAGTTGCGCCAACTGCTGTAATTGATAAATTTCCAGAAGATTTTAAACCTATGTTTAAAGTATTAAACAACGGAGAATCTTCAGTTATTAAAGATATTTCCATCGAAGCAGTTCCTATGTATAATTTAAGAGAGGAAGCACTCAAATTTCATTCAAAAGGAAGGGGAAATGGCTATGTTTTAACTCTTGATAATGAGCGGATATACATCTCTGGTGATACAGAAGATATACCAGAAATGAGAGCTTTAAAAAATATAGATAAAGCTTTTGTTTGCATGAATTTACCGTATACAATGACTGTTGAAAGTGCTGCTGATGCCGTATTAGAGTTTAAACCAAAACAAGTATATCCTTATCATTATAGAGGAACGGGTGGACTAAGTGACATAAGAAAATTTGCAAATATTGTTAACAAAGCTGACTTAGAAATTGAGGTTGTACAACTTAATTGGTATCCAAACCTTTAATACGTTTCTTGTTCTTTCTTAAATGAAAATATAGTATATTTGGTAAGCTAAAAATCTAACTTAAAGTACTAAAATGCCCCTAAACCAAATTTCATTTTTTACGCATAAGATTTCCCTAATTGAACAATCTGACATTGTCACTATGCTTACTATTGTAGTGGTGTTTTTTGCTGTTTTATTACTTTTGGGTATTAGAAAATCCTATAAGCTCAAAAAAGAGAACGAACGTTTGGATGCCATAAATAAAAAAATTGCAGAGGAAGAAGAAAAGCCCTATCAAGATTTTACAGATGGGCATATGTATGGCGGAAATTGAATAATCCATTTAAAAATAATACAATGAGGGTTAAACCTTATGAAACCATAGTATATGTTCTGGACGTTTATTTAAATCATTAAAACCTACTAATATGAATTTTTCATTAACATCAACCTTGGTTTATCAAAACATCCAAGAGCAGTTACAAACATTTGAAGATGCTGATAATTTGAGTAAATTAATCAGTATCCTAACTATAGGTTTTATTACATTATTAGTATTATTAACTTTAAGCCTAATAAAATCGAATAAACAAAAAAAGAGAATTAAAAACTTAGAAGGTCAATTAAAATTAAAATAATAACAAAAGCCTGCAAATGCAGGCTTTTGTTATCTGTGCAACACCCGTTATTTCTATCGTACTAATTTCTTGTACTTAATTCTTTTTGGCATCAAATCACCACCTAAACGTTTCTTCTTATTTTCTTCATAATCAGAAAAACTTCCTTCAAAGAAATACACTTGAGAATCTCCTTCAAAAGCCAAAATATGTGTACATATTCTATCTAAAAACCAACGATCGTGACTAATTACTACAGCACATCCTGCGAAGTTTTCTAAACCTTCTTCTAATGCTCTTAATGTGTTAACATCAAGGTCGTTAGTAGGCTCATCTAAAAGTAATACATTACCTTCTTCTTTAAGTGTCATAGCTAAATGTAAACGGTTACGCTCTCCTCCAGAAAGCAATTTTACTTTTTTGTTTTGTTCACCTCCGGAAAAGTTAAATCGACTTAAATATGCTCTAGAATTCACTTCTTTTCCACCCATCAAAATCAACTCTTGCTCATCACTAAAGTTTTGCCAAATAGTTTTTTCTGGGTCTATATTGGAATGTTTTTGATCTACGTAAGCCAATTTAGCGGTATCTCCAACAACAAACTCGCCTTTATCTGGAGTTTCTTCTCCCATTATCATTCTAAAAATTGTGGTCTTACCAGCACCATTTGGACCAATAATACCAACAATTCCAGCTTGAGGCAAATTGAAATTTAAATCATCATATAATAATTTATCATCATAACCTTTTGCAACCCCTTTAGCTTCAATAACATTGGTCCCTAAACGTGGTCCGTTTGGAATGTATATTTCAAGCTTTTCATCAAGTTGTTTTTGGTCTTGACTCATTAATTTATCATAATTCTTCAAACGTGCTTTTTGCTTAGTTTGTCGTCCCTTAGCTCCTTGACGAACCCATTCCAACTCGCGTTCTAATGTTTTCTGACGCTTAGAAGCTGCTTTCCCTTCTTGAGCCATTCGTTTAGATTTTTGATCTAACCAAGATGAATAATTTCCTTTCCACGGAATACCTTCACCTCTGTCTAACTCTAAAATCCATCCTGCTACATTATCCAGAAAGTACCTATCGTGTGTTACAGCTATTACTGTTCCTTTATATTGAGCTAAATGATGCTCTAACCAATGTACAGACTCTGCATCCAAATGGTTAGTAGGTTCATCTAATAGTAATACATCTGGTTCTTTAAGCAATAACCGACATAAAGCCACACGTCGTTTTTCTCCACCAGAAAGTATACCTATTTTTTTATCGCCATCAGGAGTGCGTAATGCATCCATAGCAATTTCTAATTTGGTATCTAACTCCCAAGCACCTGCAGCATCAATTTGATCTTGTAATTCTGCCTGTCTAGCCATCAATTTCTCCATCTTGTCTGGATCAGAATACACTTCCTCTAAACCAAATTGATCGTTTATATTATTGTATTCATCAAGAATGGCAACAGTTTCAGCAGCACCTTCACGAACTACTTCCATTACTGTTTTATCATCATCAAGTTGCGGTTCCTGCTCTAAATATCCAACAGAATAGTCTTGTGAGAACACCACGTCTCCTTGATAATTCTTATCTACACCAGCAATAATTTTGAGTAAGGTAGATTTACCAGAACCGTTAAGTCCTAAAATTCCTATTTTGGCACCATAGAAAAAACTTAAATAAATGTTTTTTAAAACTGGTGTATTTGAACTTTTAAATGTCTTGGTTAACCCAGACATTGAAAAAATTATTTTTTTATCGTCACTCATTTTTATTAATTGTATGTGTTTTGTTAAAGCTGATTAAACGCGTCCTTTTAAAGCATTAAACACCCAGGCTATTGCAAAAAAACCAATACCAACAGTTGCAAAGCCCCAACCTGCAACATCGTCATACCTGTAAGCTCCCATTAAAATCAATACAATTCCCATTATTACCATTAAAACAGTAGCCCAAGCTAAAACCGTATTTTTATTCATTGCCATAATCTTTTCTTTTTTTGGTTAGTCTAAAAGCAAATATCGTGTTTTTACTAATAAAACTAAAGTTGAACTAATATTAAATTATTCGGTTATTTATTAAAATAAAAAAGAGGTTAACTTTTAATGCTAACCTCTTTTAAAGATTTGTACTAAAATAAAAGAAAATGTTTCCAAATACTTCTTTAATTATTTAAGATTTTAATTTCAGATCTTCTGTTTTGCTTATGTTTTTCTTCACTACATTTTACCTTTCCGTTACATTCATTAAGTAGTTTTTCTTCACCAAAAGCTTTTCCTTCAACCTTTTTTGGTAGTATACCTTGGTTTTCTAATAAATACTTGATTGTAGATTTTAATCTTTTCTCTGAGAGTATTTGATTGTACTTAGCTGCTCCTCTGGAATCTGTATGTGCGCTAATCTCGACTATTAATTCAGGGTAATCATTTAAAATTTTAGCCAACTTAGTCAATATATCTTTTGATGGCGAATTTAAATTAGAAGAATTAAAAGCAAAATAGATTTTATCTAAGTTTTGTATGGCACTTTTTATGTCTTGTAACTCTTTGTTTTTTGCTTTTTGTTTTTCTTCCTCAAGTTTTGCTATTCTATTATTTTCTCTTTCTCGGGCTAATTTTTCTTCAAGTAGTCTGGCACTTTCTTTGGCCTCAGCAATTAATGCAATTGAATCATTAATCTTAATTTGTTCTTCTTTTAATTGATTTATTAAAGCTAATTTTTTCTTTCCCTTTTTAGTTAATTCCTTCTTTTTATCAAACCTATATACAACACCTACTGCATGTTGAAGATAGTTTGTTGCAGTACCATCCAATGACCATTTTCCTGAAGTATTAACATCTGCTGCCCAGTTATCAGAAAACCATGTTCTAAAACCTAATACACCATTAAAAGTACCACGCGATAAACTATTTGCTCTAGTATAACCTAGACCTATACCAACATATGGATCAAACCAACCTGTTTCGCCTACTATTTTATTCAAATCGTAACTTAGTCTTGTATCAAAAGAAAGAAACTCTTTGTTTTCGTTTATAGTTTCTCTATCAACACGTTTACCTTCACTATATTTGACATAGGCTGCTATGGCTTCTATGCCCAATCCGTTTTCAAAATATCTACCAACATTAATACGAGATGGATATGCAACGGCATGCCATGATTCTTCAATATCAAATAATCTATCAAAAACGTCTCCTGAATCATCAATAATATTATAACTAAGACCAACTAGCCAATAACTAACTGCTGTAGAATCTTTTTTTGTGAGTTCGGGTAATTGTGTTTGTGCATTAATAGAAGATATAAAAACGCACACGTATACTAAAGCTAGTATTTTTTTAGGTATCATTTTAACTTAAGATTTGGGTTCTTAATGCAAATTTTACCCAATATCATTAAACTGAAAAATAAAAACTTCTAAAAGTTGTTTTTTGCCGTTTAAGAGTAAAAGCAACACATAAATTATTAATTATATTGAAAAATAAAAATAATCTACAAAAGTAAAATTCCACGAAAAAGCATCCACATATGGATGCTTTTTAATTAAATTAATACTAATTCATAGGCACTTCAATTATTACCAATTCTGAATTTTTATTAGCTTGTATTTCAATACTTTCTGTTTCGTAAACACCTATAGCATCTCTATTATTCAATTTATTTCCTGCTACTTGTACTTCTCCATCAACAACAAAAACATAAAAACCATTTTGTCCAGATTTAACCTGTAATTCAATGTTTTTTTCTGAATCTAAATTTGCTCTATAAATATAAGCTTGCTGACTAATTGGTAAAGCATTATCAATCAATTTGTCTTTAGGAGCCACAACGGTTTGTAACGTATTATTCTGGTTTTCTATATCAAACTTTCGCTGCTCATAATTGGGTTTCACACTCATTTCTTCTGGTATTATCCATAATTGAAGAAAATTAACTTCATCAGTTGTACTATCATTAAATTCAGAATGCGTTAAACCTGTTCCTGCACTCATTACTTGAACTTCACCAACCACAATTGCACGTTTATTCCCCATACTATCTTTATGCGATAATGCGCCTTTTAAAGGGATAGAAATAATTTCCATATTTTGGTGCGGATGCGTTCCAAAACCCATTTTTGGTTCAACTACATCATCATTTAAAACTCTTAAGGCTCCAAAATTCATACGTTCTGCATTTTGATAACTTGCAAAACTAAATGTATGATAAGATTTTAGCCAACCATGATTTGCAAAACCTCTTGTTTCCGACTTGTGAACTACTGTTTTCATAATTTCAATTTTTTATTTTAATCGATACACCCGGAAAAATATCTGGATATACGAATTATTATTATTTTAATTAGCCGGAAGAAATCCCATTTTTCCCATTTGGTAATCGCGCATAGCTTCCATAATTTCTGTTTGAGTATTCATTACATAAGGACCGTATGTGGTTACTGGCTCGTTAAAAGGTTCGCCTGAAAGAAATAATAATTTGCTCATTTCTGCATTACCTTTAATTGAAAACCCTTCACCATCTTGATTAAATTCAATTAACTGATTCTCATTTAACTTCAAATTTTCAGCAGCATTTATCAAAACTTCACCTTTTAATAAATATATAGTTGAATGATGGGAAGCGGGAATAGCAAAATTAAATTCCCCACCTAATTCAACATCAATCATAAAAGCATTAACAGTTGTTTGTGTTTTAATACGACCATAAACACCTTCCAACTCCCCTGCTATAATTTGAATTTTAACTTTACTATCATCGGATGTTACTAATCTAAAATCATGATTAGCAACATGCTGATAATTCGCTTCTATCATTTTCTTTTTAGCAGGTAAGTTTAACCATAACTGAATTCCTTCTAAAGTACCTCCTTTTTTAACGAAATCCTTTGTTGGTGCTTCAGCATGAATTATTCCTCTACCAGCGGTTGTCCATTGCACATCTCCCGCCTTTACTACACTTTCGTTACCAAGCGAATCTCTATGAAATTGCTCGCCTTCAATTAAAAATGTAATAGGTTCAAACCCACGATGCGGATGAGGACCTAAATCAAACGGATTGTTTAGTTCAGATATCTCATAAGGTCCGTAATGGTGCAATAATATGAAAGGATCTATATTATCAATTGTTCTCGTAGGAATGGGCTGCCGTAATTGTATAGGACCCATGTTTACAAAGTCACTTCGACTTACTGTTTTTATTGTATTTAATTTCATAATTACTTTGTTTTTATTTTCCATGGAAAATATTAAATTAAAAAAATACGATTATCGCATCTTATCGAGCAGATTACTTAATTGTTCTGCTTCTTCCTCACTTAAACGCTTTAATAGTTCTTTGTTGAAATTATTAGGAATAGATTCTAAAAAATCTTTCCCCTCATTGGTAATGGCTATTTTAACAACACGCCTATCGTGTTCAGACGGGCAGCGTTCAATATATTTTTTAGCACATAATTTATCCATTAATCGCGTTGCGTTTGGAGAACGCTCTAACATTCTATCTTTAATTGTTTGAACATTTAGAGGTTCATCAGCGCCTTTTAATATTCTTAAAATATTGTACTGTTGTGGTGAGATACCAAAAGACTTAAAAAACTCGTTTTGATGACTCGATATCCAATTTGCAGTATAAATAACATTCAACATAGCTTTTACTCTGTTATTTGCAAATTTTGAATTTATATCTTTTGATAAATCTCCCATACTATTAAATTATAAAGCTTCTTTAAAAGTTTTCACTTTACTTTTCAAATCTTTATTCAAATCCTCATTAGTTATTTTCCCTTCTGAAAAATTATCAAAAAATGATGGGAAACTAAAATCTGCTACTATATTACCGCCCATAAAAGGGAATCGTCCTTTTGCTACATCTAAAACTGTTGCACCTCCTCTACCTCCTGGTGAAGTTGCCATTAAAAGCATAGGTTTATCGCTCCAAAGTTTACCGTCTATTCTAGACATCCAATCAAATATATTTTTAAATACTGTAGCATACGCGCCATTGTGTTCTGCTAGAGATAATATAATACCATCTGATGATTTTATATGTTCTAAAAACGTTTTGGCATTATCTGGTATACCTTTTTCGTTTTCTAAATCGATACCGTAAATAGGTAATTCAAAATCGTTTAAATCTAATATATCTACCGTTACATCTTCTACTAAGCTTGATGCGTATGTTACTAACTGTTTGTTTATTGAGGTTTTACTATTTGTTCCCGCAAATGCAATAATATTTTTCATTTATTTTTCTTTTTAAATTCTATTTATTAATTCTTTTATAAAATATGTATGATAAAGCTAAAGCTATTAAAGCTACTACTGCTGTTCCTTGTTGGCCATCGCCTATCATGTAATGAGCAAAAAATGCTAAAACAAACGCATAAAAGAAACCTGCATAAGCCCACTCTTTTAGTGTTTTAAATCCTGGCAACCATAGTGCTACAAGTCCCAATAATTTAGCCACAGCATATGGATATATAATATATGAGGGATATCCAAAACTTTCAAATGCACCTTTAATCATCTCGTGTTGAAGAAAATACATGCTTACTGAAAATAACATCACTGCTGTAAGTAAAACTGTTGCGATGTAATAAATTATTTTATTTGTTTTCATGTCTTAAATTATTAATTACAATACAAAAGTAAGAAAAAATATTTTATATTCCAAGGAATATATTTCCATGTAATTTATTTTAACAAATTATTCGCTTTTTATACAGGAATTGGTTTTGTAAATTCGTAACAAATAATTTCTCTATGGATATCAACTTCAATAAAAACGAAGATCATAATAAACTCTTAGTGTCAGAATTACAAAAACGGTTAGCAAAAGTAAGCTTAGGTGGAGGTAAATCGCGTATTGAAAAGCACAAAAGTAAAGGTAAAATGACTGCTAGAGAGCGAATTGACTATTTGTTAGATGATAAATCAAAATCTATTGAAATAGCTGCTTTTGCTGGTGAAGATATGTATACAGAACATGGTGGATGTCCTTCAGGTGGTGTTGTTGTAAAAATCGGGTATGTAAAAGGAAAACAATGTATTGTTGTTGCTAATGATGCTACGGTTAAAGCTGGTGCATGGTTTCCTATTACTGGAAAAAAGAATTTGCGTGCTCAAGAAATAGCCATTGAAAATAGGTTACCAATAATTTATTTGGTGGATTCTGCAGGTGTTTATTTACCAATGCAAGATGAGATTTTTCCTGATAAGGAGCATTTCGGACGCATTTTTAGAAACAATGCCATAATGAGCAGTATGGGTATTACACAAATTGCTGCGGTTATGGGGAGTTGTGTTGCCGGTGGTGCCTACCTCCCTATTATGAGTGATGAGGCTTTAATTGTTGATAAAACAGGTAGTATTTTCCTTGCAGGTAGTTATTTAGTAAAAGCGGCTATTGGCGAAAGTATTGATAACGAAACTTTAGGTGGTGCAACAACACACTGTGAAATTTCTGGTGTTACAGACTATAAAGCAAAAGATGATAAAGATGCTTTAGATAAAATAAAAAATATAGTTGATAAAATTGGAGATTACGATAAAGCTGGTTTTAACAGAATAGATGCTAAAAAACCATCTGAAAACCCTGAAGATATATTTGGAATTATACCAAAAAGTCGTGCAGACCAATATGATATGTATGAGATTATTAAGCGATTAGTTGATAATTCTGAATACGAGGAATATAAAGCTGGGTATGGACAAACCATAATTACCTGTTATGCTAGAATAGATGGTTGGGCAGTAGGTATTGTTGCAAACCAACGTAAACTGGTAAAAACTACAGGTTCTAAAACTAAACCAACTGAAATGCAGTTTGGTGGTGTAATTTATAATGATTCCGCTGATAAAGCCACCCGATTTATAGCCAATTGTAACCAAAAGAAAATTCCTTTAGTTTTTCTACAAGATGTTACTGGTTTTATGGTTGGTAGTAAAAGTGAACATTCCGGTATTATTAAAGATGGTGCTAAAATGGTAAATGCAGTTAGCAATTCTGTGGTACCAAAATTTACTGTAGTTATTGGTAATAGTTATGGCGCTGGAAATTACGCTATGTGTGGTAAGGCTTACGACCCTCGCTTGATTTTTGCATGGCCTAGTGCAGAACTTGCCGTAATGAGTGGTAACTCTGCAGCAAAAGTTTTGTTGCAAATCGAAAAAGCTTCGCTTGAAAAGCAAGGAGAGAAAATTACCCCCGAAAAAGAAGAAGAATTATTTAATAAAATTAAAGACCGTTATGACAATCAAGTATCGCCGTATTACGCTGCTGCTAGAATTTGGACCGATGCTGTTATAAATCCCTTAGACACAAGAACATGGATTTCTATGGGTATTGAGGCTGCTAACCACGCCCCAATTCAAAAGGCATTTAATATGGGTGTTTTACAAGTTTAATACAGCTAAACTTAATAGTGACAACATTTTGGAAATAAACAAATATTTAATTGCCTTGATGAGCTTTTACTCTAGGAATAGTCAATAAAGTTGTTTGTCTTCCATTTACATATCTAAATCCATCTTCTCCAAAAAAACCAGCCTCCTCTAGCATAATTCTAATATCTCTTTTCCATTCTGGGATGCTTACTGTTGTATTTAATTCTATAGCGTATACTGTATTTGGATATAATGGATAATCACCTGCACCGGCTACACCACCTTGAGAATCCCACATCCCTATAGTAGGCCCTGAAGAATGTCCATAACTTCCTAATGGATGCGAGTAAATAGAAGGTTTAAGTCCTTCTTCTTTGGCTTCTCGTAATGATTTTAATAGAATCTCGTTACCTGTTTTTCCTCTTTCAAAATTATTTGTAAAGATATCTTGAACTCTATTTCCAGCTTTTAGTGCATTTGATAAAAATTTTGGTGGGTGGGTTTCATTAGGCTTTAATATATATGCTAATTCTTGACAATCGGTATTTAATCTCAAATAAGTAATTCCGAAATCACAATGTACTAAATCGCCAGGTAAGATGACTTGTTGCTCTGGTCGATCTGAAAATGAATACAGATGACCTTTCAAATCATCCTTTGAACGTTGCACATCAACAGTTGGATGAAACCAAGTTTTTAAACCTAAATCATTTACTTTTTGACGCATCCACCACTCTACTTCGGTAGTTGTAGTAATTCCTGGAGTTATTACTTTTTCTGAAAATGCTTCTGCTATAATATTGTGGGTTATATCGATTAACTGATTATATATAATCATTTCTCGTTTGGTTCTAGTTTCTATCCAGCCAACAGCTAGCTTTTCAGCAGAAACAACTTTAGATTTGTAACTTGATGGTAGTTCTTGTATAAACTCATCAAAATCTGTTTTATCTAGCCCATCAGCAATATTAAAATGTTTAGAGTAGTTTAAACCAATCTGTTTTGGGTTCCGCTCTTCAATAATTTCTATTAAACGCCTCCATTGGTTTGGTTGTTTTTCTTTATTCCAAGCTGAAACAATATTATCTCCAAAATTATATCGTGCAACAGCCAATTTTTCAATGTTTTGCTTTGCTTTATCTCTATAAAAAACAATTACAGTTCTACGCCTTGCATTTAACCAAGTAGCTGGTAACATGGTTTTTAAAACAGGATCTTCGTTGTATTCTCTGGAAATTAAAATCCACATATCTAGATTTGCTCGATCCATTAATTCTGGAAGCAAGTTATTGAAACGATCTGCTAGAATTTCATCAATTACTCTGGCTCGATCTTTAATTGGTAAAATTTGTTGTGCATTTAATTGAAAGATTAGAAATGAGAATATTATAATAGATACGTTTTTCATGAAATTTATTGTTTTCTTAAAAATATGGATTTTAAGAGTATAAAAAAAGAGCAAAACAAATTTGCTCTTTTATATTCTTATACTTGAATTAGTATTACAGACTTTGGTAAGATGAAACTAACCTAATAAACTCTGAGCGATAACCTTTTTCGTCTACTCCTCTACCTTCTTTGGCTAATGAAATAACATCTTCAATACTAGCACTATTCTGATACTTTGATTGTCTCAATTGCATACCAAATAAAGCAACTGATGATGCAAATTTTAAATCTTGTGATGCTTCTGAAATCTTGTCTTTTTGAACATGAATCATTTCAATACTTTTATCTCCGTCTGGTTTCTTATATCTAAATTTCACAGTAAATAATTCATCAGAATAATTTTGAGAAACTTGTGTTTTGGTATATTTTAAATCTGAAACATCTTTTAAATAACTGCTTTTAATACCAACTGGAATAACTTCATACAAAGCCGTTACTGAATGTCCACTTCCCAATTCACCTGCATCTTTAGTATCATCAATAAAGTCTTCATCTTCCAACATTCTATTTTCATAACCTATTAAACGATAAGCTTGAACTTTATTAGGGTTAAACTCTACTTGAATTTTAACATCTTTGGCTATTGTAAATAATGTTCCACCAAATTCTTTACCAAATACTTTTTGAGCTTCTTGCATATTATCTATATATGCGTGATTACCATTACCTTTATCTGCTAATGTTTCTAGTTTAGAATCTTTATAATTGCCATATCCAAAACCTAGAACTGATAAAAACACTCCTGATTTTCTTTTTTCTTCAATAAGTGCTTTCATATCTATATCACTTGATGCTCCAACATTAAAATCTCCATCCGTTGCTAGTATAACTCTATTATTACCTTTACTCTTAAAGTTTTCTTCAGCTAATTTATAAGCTAACTCTATTCCTGCCCCTCCAGCAGTAGATCCACCTGAATTTAAATTATTTAAAGCACTAATAATTTTATCTTTGTGCTTTCCCGAAGTAGGCTTTAAAACAACTCCAGCAGCACCTGCGTAAACTACTATCGAAACTTTATCTTCCTCTCTAAGTTGATTTACCAAGAGTTTAAATGCTTGTTTAAGCAACGGTAATTTGTTTTGAGAACTCATAGAACCAGATACATCAATTAAAAATGTTAGATTAGATGGTGGTAATTCTTCATAATTATAAGTCTTTCCTTGAAGACCAATTTTTACAATTCTAGTATCGTTGTGCCAAGGTGTTTTTGAAACTTCAGTATTTATAGAAAAAGGATGTTCCCCATTTGGTTGCGGATAATCATAATCAAAGTAATTAATCATTTCTTCAATTTTAACAGCGTTGGGTTCAATGGTTAATCCATTATTAATCATTCTTCTTACATTGCTATAAGACGCTTTATCTACATCTATTGAAAAAGTTGATAACGGTGATAAGGTTGTTCTTTCAAAAGTGTTTTCGTCAATTATTGCATAAGCCTCTTGATTATTTAATCGGAAATTACCTTGGTGCGTTGTAATTACAATACATCCATTTTTAGCTATTTTGCCAAACTTAGTCTTAGCTTCAGATTTGTTATATTTTTTTTTACTATCAATATCAGATTTAGACAAACCTTCAACTATATAATTATGTTCTTTTTTTATTGGCACACCGTCAACAATATATAATGGTGTTTCAGAATTCTTTACTAATTTATTTTTTGTTGATATAATTACTACTCCATTGGCAGCTCTACTTCCATAAATTGCTGAAGCACTTGCGTCTTTTAAAACACTTATATCTTTTATGTTTTTAGGATTTAAACTCTCCATTTTACTGTAAGTTGTAATTTTACCATCAACAATAACAAGAGGTTTTTTCATGTTTAATGAGCTAACCCCTCTAATTAAAACCTTAGTATTAGGTTTAGTTTTACCTATTGATTGATTAACACTTACTCCTGCAACTTTTCCTTGTAAAGCTTTTGGAATTGAATTAGATTGTAATTGATTTGCTAATTTATTATGGTAATTCCTTTGTTTTTGACGTTTAATTTGAGACGCTGAAACATGAGTTACAGAGCTAGTAACAGAACTCTTTTTTTGAGTGCCATAAGCAACCACTACAACTTCATCAAGTGTTGCGTAATCAGCTTGCAAAGCAACAGTAATTACATTACCAGTACCTACTAAAATTTCTTTTGTAATATAACCCACATAACTGAAAACCAATGTGTCTTTTTCCTTAGCCTTTATTTGATATTCTCCATCAAAATCAGTGGTTACTCCAATATTTGAATTTTTAACTAACACGGCTGCTCCTGGTAACGGTATACTAGATTCATCCAGCACTTTCCCATAAATAGTTTTTTCTTGAGATTGCATTTGTATTGTTACAGCCAATACAAACAATAATTTTAGTAATGATTTCATAATAGTTGATTTTAAAGTTTTCATAAAACTATAACCAACCACTATTATTTAAAACAGCAAATGAGTGAAGTGTACTTTTGAATGAGTGAATAAAGAAAAAAGCTAAACTTAAATAGTTTAGCTTTTTTTTCTAGTTTAAAAGGTGAAGATTAATTAATTAACCCTAATGCTTTTAAAGTTTTTTTGCGGTGTATTTTTCCTGAACCTGTTTCTATAAACTTAGGAATAGTAAAAATCTCTTTTGGTTTTTCGAATTTATCTAAGCTATTAAAAATTGATGTATCAATATCATTTTTATCATTTTCTAAAACCAAAATCACCTTTTCACCAAGAGTATCATCAGGAATTGAGGTAATAAAGAATTGTGGCTCTATTTTACCTCGAAGCTTAAATTCTATTTGTTCTGGATACAATTTTATACCTCCTGAATTAATTACATTATCGTACCTACCTAACCAATCAAAACTTGTATCAGAATGCAGTTTTACAATATCATTTGTAACTATTTTATCGTCAGATAATTTTGGAGCATCAATTACTAAACAATTTCTATCATCTACAGACAATGAAATATTTGGCAAAGCTTTAAAACGTTTATGAACTTCAGAATCACCTCTGTGATTAAGTTTTTTTACAGCTATATGAGACACAGTCTCTGTCATTCCATAAGTTTCCCAAACTTGTGGTTTCGTATCTTGTATTAGACTTACAATATGATTTGAAACACGACCACCTCCTACTATAACTGTTTTTATACTATTAAAATATTTTGCGAAATTTTTAAGTTGCATAGGTGTAAATGCACAAAAATCATATTTTTTTTCATAATCTATAAGTGGTAATGCTTTGGGTTCTACCATATCTAATTCTAAACCTAGAATTAATGCCCGTACAATCATCATTTTGCCAGCAATAAAATTTGAAGGTAAACAGTTTAACATTTTGTTACCTGGCTCTAACTTAAAAAAATCACCTGTCATTATAGCAGAATTAACCATGGCCTGCTTTTTTATTTTCAAACGTTTAGGCCTTCCTGTAGAACCAGAGGTTTTTACTATTATAAAATCGTGCCTGTCTAACCAATCTAATAAAAAATTACCAAGTTCTTGTTGGTAAGGCTCTCCCTCTTTCACAAAACTATAGGCTACTTCCATAAGGTCTTCAAATGAATAGTGATGACCGTTTAACTTAAACCTAAGGTGTACATTTTTATAATTTGGAATCATGCTAGTCTGTGTTTTCTAAAATTTTGTAATCTTCTTTTGGTAATTCAACCACTTCACCGAATAATTTATCCTTCCAGTTTGTCCATTTATACTTCTTAGCCAAAATTAATAGTAATATTGGAAATATGACAAATACAGGAACAAAAATTTCTCCTAAAGCCATAGTTTCTGGATTACTCATATCCTTCAAAATAGAATGTGTTTGAAAAGCTGTCCAATCCGCTGTAACTAATAATGCTGTAAATAAATTATTTGCTGCATGAAAACCTAATGCTAGTTCCATACCTTCATCCATTAAAGTTAGAATTCCTAAAAACAAACCGGTTCCTATATAATATACCATAATAACATAACCCAATTTATCAACTTCTGGGTTAGCTATATGTAATATTCCAAAAATTATAGATGTTATTATTAAAGGTGTTGAGTTTCTTTTAAAAACCTTGTAAAATGCAAAATAATTAGATGACTTAATTAGCCTTTCAATCCATTTTGAATTAAGTAGTAACATTAATAACCCCGATAATAAAATTAGAAGAATAATATTCATTAAAAATCCAAAAGAATATATAAAATTGAGATAAATAAAGATTGCTATTGAAATAAGAATATATAAAAAGATTATGGGAAATTGTTTATGAATTGTTGAAACCCCTATACCTTGCATCAAATAACCTCTGAATAGATACTCTTCAAAACTTGTTTGTAATGGCACCATTATGATAGCTATAACACAAAGAATAATAAATGGAACCAATTTAAAATTAAGTACATAATCTTCTGGTGTAATAAATAGATAATCGATTATTACTAAACTGCTAGAAAGTGTTCCCCAAATAATAAAAATAAACCAGAAGCGTTTCCAATCTATTTTTTTTCTGGATGTTGTTAAATGTGTTATAGATTGTTTGTGTAAATGTTTTACAACTAAAAATAAGCCCAATAAACCAATTGCAAAAGAGAGAAGCATTAAAAACAAATTAAGATTTGGTTCTAATAACGACATCATTTTAGACTCATCAAGTTTTCCAATTCCGTCACCTTCACTAAACGCTTTTATCATAACCGCAGCTGTAAAAGGTAACTGACCTAAAACAACGGCTATTACAACAAAAATTAAACCTACTAAATACCGCCACCAATCGTGTAATACATTAAATGTTTGTGCTATATACATGTTTACAAATTAAATTCCATATTAATTACGGAATGAGAGTTAATACTTTTAACCATAAATTTTAATGGTTAATTTTTTTTAAATTCCAGTCAATATTTTTGTTGTAATATAATGTACCATTTTTAACCTGCAAAGGACTAGGAATGTTATTTGTAAATAAACTTCCTGTACCTAGGCCTTGCGGTAAATTACTTTGTTTGTTATATGTATATTGCGAAATAGCATTTAACCCTATATTACTTTCAAGTGCACTGGTTATCCACCAGCCTATATTTTTGTTTTCTACAATATTTATCCATTCATTACTTCCTTTAAAACCACCAACAAGACTAGGTTTTAAAATAATATATTGTGGGTTAATAATTTGTATTAATTCCTCTTTTTTTGTTGCATAAAAAACACCAATTAGTTCTTCATCTAAAGCTATAGGTAAAGGCGTTTTACTACAAAGTTTAGCCATAAATTCTATTTGACCTTGTTTTATAGGTTGCTCTATAGAATGTAAATCTAAATCTGATAATATTTTGAGTTTTTCTAACGCCTCATGAGTTGAAAAGGCGCCATTGGCATCCACTCTAAGTTCAATATCTCTTGATGTAAATTCTTTTCTTATTGACTTTAAAAGGTTAATTTCCTGTTGGAAATCAATAGCTCCAATTTTCATTTTAATACAATTAAAACCAGCCTTTATTTTTTCTTTAATTTGCTTTTTCATAAAAGCCTCAGAACCCATCCAAATTAAACCGTTTATTGAAATAGAATCTTTACTCTCGGTGAATTTAGAAGGAAATAAATCGAAAGAGTTTTGACTTTGTAATGATTTAAAAGCTGTTTCTAAACCAAACTGTATACTTGGGAATTCAATTAATTCGCTTAATAGTAAATCTAAACCAAGTTCAATATTATTACAAACCCATTTTAACTTATCCTCATAATCTGGTCTATCATCAATTGATAAACCTCTAAATAAACCACATTCACCAATACCCGTATTTTGTGCAGAGTGTAAAATTAGAAAAAAGGTTTCTTTGGTTTTTAGTACACCACGAGAGGTTCCACTGGCTTGTTTAAATTTTAAAATAAACCTTTGATAGGTTGCTTTCATACGGTTAATACAAATTAAAAACTATGATGAAAACTTAATTGCAGTTGACCCTTTCCCCAATTAACTGTTTTTTGGTTCATCCAACCAAATTGAAACTTCATTGATGGCTTCAACACATAACCAATTCCTAAATAAGTTCTATTTCTATCAAATAATTCAACAATTCTATCATCACCAATATCAGTTTGTCCATTTATAAATAGCTCGTTATACAAAGCTGCATAAATAGCATCTTTAACCAAGTCCTTTTTGTTAAAAGGAATATTCATAAACAAATTATACCTGTAGCGTGTTCTAAAATCTTGATTTTCGACAAATCGCTGCTCATACCTGAATCTATGAGTTAATAAAACTCGGCTTAACAATCGCTGCGAAAACAGAGCTTCTTGATAAATTCTACTTTCGTTAGTAGTATCATTACTATCTCCAAAAACTCCTGTGGTAATATTTGCATATCCTAAAGTTAATAATAGATTTGAATCCTTAGGTGTGTATGTAATACCTGTTCTTACCAAAAGTTGTTCTAAATCTCCAATGGTATTCCAATTTCTATATTGTAAATCACCTTGAATACCAAACTTACTTTTCTTAAACTGATGCTTGAAAAAATACATATACCATGCACCAGTTTTAGATTGTTCAATTTGAGAATTTGAAAACTTAAATACAAATAAAAGACATACTACTAAAAATAGTTTCCTCATTTATTAACTCTTTATTTTAATTGTAAGGATTCACCAATTTCAAGTAGTGTGAGAGACTTTAATTCAATATCAAATTTAGCTTTTGCTTTAGCAGAATCAATTTCTATATAGCCAAATGTATCGTAATGATATCCTAAAACTTGGTCGCATTTTAAAAAATCTGTTGCAAGAATAGCATCGTCTATACCCATGGTAAAATTATCTCCAATAGGTAGTATAGCTAAGTCTAAATCGTAATTATATGCTTTTGGAATTAACTTCATATCGTAGGTTAAAGCAGTATCGCCAGCAATATATATAGTTTTATTTTTTGTTTTTATTACAAAACCTCCTGGTTGCCCACCATAACTTCCATCTGGAAAAGAAGATGTGTGTATTGCATTTACGTATCTTACGTTTCCAAAATCAAAATTCCACTGCCCACCATGATTCATTGGGTGACCATCAATTCCTAGTTTTTCATAATATGATACAATTTCATAATTTGAAACTACTTTTGCTCCGGTGCGTTTTGCAATAGCTTCAACATCCAGAATATGATCTTGATGTGCATGTGTTACTAAAATATAATCTGCTTCTAGTTTATTTATATCAATATTAGATGCTTTTGGGTTTCCTGTTATAAAAGGGTCTACAATAATGTTAATATTATCTATTTTAATACCTAAACTGGCATGACCATAAAATGTGATTTTCATTTTAATAAATTTTTACTCGTAAAATACTGCTTTTACTCCAAAATTAAAAATTGTTTTTTACCACCACTTTTACTTATAGTAATAAAACGTTCTCCATTAAAAATCCCATAATAAGGTTTATAGAATGTTTTTCCTTTATTATCTTGAATTTTGTTATGAGTAACATTGCCAATTTCATCAAAAACAATGTCATACAATGCCGTTGATTCTAACCACCCTTTTGAAACCTTTACTCTACCATCATCTTTTTCTGTTAAATTCTTACCAGAATTTAAAATAACATGTAACTCATTATCTTTAACAAAAGCACCGTAGGAAGGATTACCAGCTCTTTTAAATATACTTCTCCCCCAATCTAGCTTTCCTTCTGCATTTATCTTTAGCACTAATACATTATTATAATGGAAAGTAGTAAGCCAATATCCACCGCCATTCATACCATTAGATACGTATGCATCTGTAATATAAAATTCTTCAGCTAATAAGTATGTATTACCAATAGCATCAGTAATTACATAATCAACATAATAATTTGATAATTCTGCATTATTATCTTTTTTCTTTTTTGCTCTGGTTTCGCTGTACAAATCCTTGTATACGTTTTCAGGTAATTTAAACGACTTATTTTCAGTAATCGTTAAGTCTTCAGTATTTACATTAAATATTAAAGTTCCCTTTATTTTTCCTGCTCTTTTATCAGAATAAAAGCCTATTAACTTAATTTGATTATCAATATTAGAAAGTATTAGAGAGCTTATAAACGCCTCTTTTTCAAAATCTACTTTAGTTGTTTTAATGTTAGAATCGCTAATTTTATTTAATACAAAATCGTAATTAGCTTTACCTCCTTTTTTATCTTTCTTTCCCTCAACAAACAACTTTCCTAATGAATAAACATTCATTTCATCATCTATAGATAAATCGTTAGCTTCATAAAACTTTTCTAAATTTTCTTGAAACGTTTTTTTATAGATTAAACTTAAAGTATTGGAGTTAAAAACATGTAGGGTATATGAGTTAGAATTCTTCTTTATATTATCAGTAGAAACCACAAAATATTGTCCGTTAGGCGACATTGCCAATCCGGTTTCACGTTTATTATTGCCTGAAAATAAACTTCGGTTTTTATCTACATTCGCTTTAAATAATTCAATTTTTTTGTGCTCCCCTGATATTATATCAAACTCATAACAGTTTATTACTCGTTCTCTTTTCGATGAAGAAAACACAGTAAACACCTTCATTGTGTTATTAAAAGCCAAATCACCATAAACACGCTCTTTTTTTTCAATTGGTACTAAAATACTATTAACTCTATCAAGAGATTCATTAAAAACATCAAACATTAAGTTCTTTTTGCTATTTCTAATAACTGCAGTTAGGTTTAAAGAAGTTGAATGCATAGAAATAACTTCTTCAGACTTCACTTTGTCTTTAAACTCAGCGCTTTCTAATACTTTTAAATTTGTTGTTTGAGAAAAACTAAAAAGTGATATAAGAAACGTGATGTAGTGAAAACTATTTCTCATGATTTATTGTAATAATTTAAGGTTACATCTATATTAAATAAGCAATACCCATCAAAATAGAAAGTAATACTGTTGTTAGTGCCAACTTTTTTAATTCAGGATCAAGGTCTTTTGGATCTGAATTTTTATTTACCTTATTAAGATGAATAATCAGAGGGATATATGTGATAGTAAAAATTAAATTATAAGATGAAGTATAAAACAACAAACCAAACATTAAGGATAAAACAATAGCCGAAATAATAAGAATATAATGATATATCTTAACTTTTTTGGAACCTAATTTTACGGCTAAAGTCATTTTATTAGATGTTTCATCATTTTTAATATCTCTCATATTATTAAGATTAAGCACAGCTGTACTTAATAAACCTATTGTTATTGCTGGTAAATAAACCACAGCATCTATTCTTTTAGCAAACAAAACGTAACAACCTATTACACTTACCAAACCGAAAAATATAAAAACAAAAATGTCTCCAAGTGCTTTATATCCATAGGCATTAGTACCAACAGTATAACGAATAGCAGCGATTATAGACAACGTGCCTAAAACAAAAAAAGTAGCAGTAAGTGTAAAATTTGTAACACCAAAAGCACAATATATTAAGCAAGTAGATAGACAAATAGCAAATAAAACATTTAATTTAATGGCATTAAGCATCTCATCTGGAGAAATTTTACCACTTTGAATAGCTCTTTCAGGACCTACCCTATTTTTATTATCCGTTCCTTTTAAACCATCACCATAATCGTTGGCTAAGTTTGATAATATTTGAAAACTTAATGTTGTAAGAATAGCAAGAATACAAATACTCCACTTAAAAACTCCGTTATAAACCGCAAAAGATGATGCTAAAATTATACCTGAGAGCGATAATGGTAGTGTTCGTAAACGCATTGATGAAATCCAAATGGAAACTTTCTTCATTATGGAATCCATTTTTTTTCAAAGTTTGGTTTTCTTTTTTCAAGAAATGCATTTCGTCCTTCTGTAGCCTCATCAGTCATGTAAGCTAATCTTGTTGCTTCACCAGCAAATACTTGTTGACCAACCATACCATCGTCTGTTAAATTCATTGCAAATTTAAGCATCTTTATTGATGTTGGAGATTTAGATAAAATCTCTTGTGCCCATTGATAAGCAGTATCTTCTAAATCGTTATGCGGTAATACGGCATTTACCATTCCCATATCATAAGCTTCTTGAGCCGAATAATTTCTACCTAAGAAAAATATTTCTCTGGCTTTTTTTTGACCAACCATTTTTGCTAAATAGGCTGAACCGTAACCGCCATCAAAACTAGTAACATCTGCATCAGTTTGCTTAAAAATAGCATGCTCTTTACTGGCTAACGTTAAATCGCAAACCACATGTAAACTATGGCCTCCACCAACCGCCCAACCGGGCACAACAGCTATTACAGCTTTTGGCATGAAACGAATTAAACGCTGCACTTCTAGGATATTTAGACGGTGATATCCATCTTCCCCAACATATCCTTGATGACCTCTAGCCTTTTGATCTCCACCACTACAAAATGAATAAACACCATCTTTACTGGAAGGTCCTTCTGCGGATAGTAAAATAACTCCGATATTAACATCTTCATTAGCATCATAAAATGCATCATAAAGTTCACTAGTTGTTTTAGGTCTGAAAGCATTACGAACATCTGGCCTATTAAAAGCAATTCTGGCTACGCCATTACATTTTTTATAGGTTATGTCTTGATAGTCCTTAACAGTTATCCATTCGGGTTGATTCATTTCTTAATATTTTGTCAAAAATAATTCTTATTTAATAAATTATACCAAATTCTACTAATAAATATAGCTTCTTTAGATTCAATTATGAAATACTAATCTAGCAGAAATAATCATAAATTTTTATAAACTCTTCAATTTTGATTATTAAAAATTACTAATTAATTATAAATAAAAAATAAGTATATGTACGTATTGATTTGTAGTATTTTATTTATTAATATTGTAATATAAATTCAATTTAATCGGTATTTTTTGCGTTTAATCGAATTTTATTGTATTTTGCCTTAATTTTAAACCCCAAAAGATAATGCTATTAACTATCACTATTACGCTGTCTGCTTTAGTTTTTATCAATTTATTGTTGCTTAAGTTTAGTTGTAAAAAAGTCGTCAATAAAAAACAGGAAAAAAATCCAGTAATTCTTAAACCAAAAAATATAGAGCAAGATTTAGAAACACTTGCTCCAACAGGTAGCTAAAGTAAACTACCAATCAATTACATCTCGTTTTACTTGTTCTCCTAAAATAGCATTAGTTTCACTGAAGTGTTTATTACCAAACCAATACCCCCTGTTAGCACTTAGTGGAGAAGGGTGACCACTAGTTAATATATAATGTTTGTTATTATCAATAATTTTCATTTTTTTCTTAGCAAATCCGCCCCACAACAAAAAAACAATTCCGTTTTTATTATTACTTAAAACTTTAATTACAGCATTGGTAAACTCTTCCCATCCTTTTTTTTGATGACTTCCTGCTTCATGAGCTCTAACTGTAAGCGTAGCATTTAATAATAAAACCCCTTGCTTTGCCCACCTTAACAAGTTTCCATTCTTTGGATATTTTATTCCTAAGTCTGACTCAATCTCCTTAAAAATATTAATCAAAGATGGAGGATGTGGTACAGTATCATTGACAGAAAAACACAAACCATTTGCCTGACCTTCTCCATGATATGGGTCCTGCCCAATTATAACAACTTTAACATCATTAAAATGGCAATGGTTAAAAGCATTAAAAATTTCATTTCCAGGAGGAAAACATTTTTTATTCTTGTATTCACATTTTACAAAGTTTATTAAATCTTTAAAATATGGTTTATTAAATTCTTCCACCAAATGAGGTTTCCAACTTTCGTGTATTTTAATATCCATGAACGGCTATGATAAAATTCGAACTAATAACTCTTTTAATAAATCGCCTTGAGGTACAGCATTAGAACTAACACCTTTACTTTTAACATCAAAATCTCTTAACGTAGACACAACAGCACTAACCTTTCGCATGGGGTAATTTCTAGCAGCTGTAATATATTCATTAACGAAATATGGGTTTACTCTTAAAGCAGACGCAACATTTCTTGGTGATTTATCTTTTAAACCATGAAAATGCAACAACTGAGAAAAAAAATTAAACAATAAAGATACTGTTACAACCATAGGGTTATCTTTCGGGTTATCGGCAAAATAATTAACTATTTGATATGCCTTAATTGTGTTTTTTTCACCAACAGCTTTTCTTAACTCAAAATTATTATAATCTTTACTTATTCCTATATTTTCTTCAATATGTTCTGGACTAATTTGTGTGCCTTTTGGTAGAATAATTTGAAGCTTTTCTAGTTCGTTATTTATTTTACTCAAATCTGTACCTAAAAACTCAACAAGCATTTGAGCTGCTTTTGGAGAAATGGTATAGTTTTTTGGAGATAAAACACGTCTAATCCAGTCAGCAACTTGATTTTCATAAAGTTTTTTACTTTCGTAAACTAATCCGGTTTTCTTTAAGGTTTTATAAAGTGCTTTACGCTTATCAATTTTTTTGTACTTATAGTTTAAAACTAAAATGGTACTTGGTTGCGGGTTCTCTGCGTAAGAAGCTAGTTTTTCTATAGTACGAGACAAATCTTGAGCTTCTTTAATAATAACCACTTGATATTCAGCCATCATAGGATAACGCTTTGCTTGTCCAATAATATCTTCAATAGAAACATCTCTGCCATACAAAACCATTTGATTGAAACCTCTTTCATCTTCAGCAAGAACAGTGCTTTCAATAAAATTTGAGATTTTATCAATATAATAAGACTCTTCACCCATTAAAAAATAAATAGGCTTTAAATTTCCGTTTTTAATATCTGTAACTAATTGTTTTACTTCGTCCATTAAAAAAAAATCACCAAATTTGTGTAGTGCAAAAACTAAATTTCCCTACATATTCGTTCCGATTCAAAAATAGCGAAAATAAAGTTTCCATTTTTGATGTCATTCGTAAAAAATATGTGATTTTACAACCAGAAGAATGGGTGCGTCAACATTGTGTTCATTATTTGATTGAAGAGAAAAAGTATCCAAAATCTTTAATAAATGTTGAAAAAACACTAACTATTAATACTCTAAAAAAACGTTACGATATTGTAGTATTTAATACTGATGGTAGTATTTTTTTAATAGTAGAATGTAAAGCTCCTAAAATAGTTTTAAAGCAGGATACATTCGACCAAATAGCACGTTATAACCTAGCGTTAAATGCATCATTTTTAATGGTTACTAATGGATTAAATCATTATTATTGCCAAATGGATATAAAAAATAAGCGTTATCAATTCTTAAAAGATATTCCAGATTACAAAGAATGAAGTTAGCCATCGTCATATTAAATTGGAATGGAGAAAAATTACTAAAACAGTTTTTACCTTCGGTTGTTAAGTTTTCTGTTGGAGCTGAAGTGTATTTAGCAGATAATGCTTCTATTGATGATTCAATTTTATATGTTAAAACTAATTTTCCTTCAGTAAAAATTATTCAAAATAAAATAAACGGAGGTTATGCAAAAGGATACAATGATGCTTTAAAACATATTACCGCCGATGTATTTTGCTTACTAAATAATGATGTAGAGGTTACTAAAGACTGGTTAAACCCTATCAAAAAAGCTTTTGATACTAATAAACGTATAGGAATAATTCAGCCTAAAATATTAGATTATAATAAGAAAGATTATTTTGAATATGCTGGTGCTGCTGGTGGTTTTATAGATAAATACGGTTATCCATATTGTAAAGGAAGAATTTTTGATACTATTGAAAGAGATGAAGGGCAATATGATGAAAACTCAGAAGTTTTTTGGGCTTCAGGTGCTTGTTTATTTATTAAAAGCAACCTATTTAAAGAATTAAATGGATTTGATGAATCATTTTTTGCACATATGGAAGAAATAGATTTATGTTGGCGTGCAAAAAATTCTGAATATCAAATCCAATATGTCTACAATTCTAAAATTTATCATGTTGGCGGTGCAACACTTAGTAACTTGAATCCTAAAAAAACATTTTTGAATTTCCGTAATAGTTTATTTTCTCTTACCAAAAATGCAAAAGGTGGTTTACTCGGAATTGTTTTTATACGTTTGATTTTAGATGGGATAGCCGCCATAAAATTTTTACTTGAATTAAAGCCAAGTCATACATTAGCTATTTTAAAAGCTCATTTTAGTTATTATTATAATCTAAGACGATTGCTAAAACAGCGAAAAACATCAAAAAACAAAATAAAATATTATCAGATAACATCTATAGTACTTGATTATTTCGTAAATAAGAAGAAGAAATTTAAAAGTTTATAAATAGTTAGTAAAAGTTTTGTTAACAATGCTCTAACGTACTTATTTTTATATACTTTTGTATATCAAATTAGCAATTTTTAATCCAAAAATAATTTCAAAAATTATGAAGAAAGTTTTATTACTTGGTGCATCAGCAATGATAGTATTAAGCTCATGTGTATCAAAAAAACAATTCACAGATTTACAAGCAAAACAAAAAGAAACTCAAGATTTACTTAATTCTGCCACTGTAAAATTAAATACTTGTTTAGAAGACAGAGCTGCTGCTACAGCAAGAGCAACAGCATTAGAAGAGCAAGTAGCAGATTTACGTAAAAGTAATGATAATCTTCAAATTTTATCAGCAAAAGGTGCTAGTAACGTAGAAAAAACTTTGGAGAGCATAAAAGAAAAAGATCTTAAAATTACTCGTTTACAAGATGCTATTACAAAAAAAGACAGTGTTACTTTAGCTTTAGTTACCAGCTTAAAACGTGAAGTTGGTATTAACGATCCAGATATTGAAGTTAATGTAGAAAAAGGTGTTGTATTTATTTCTATTGCAGACAAATTATTATTCCAAAGTGGAAGTTATAATGTAACAAGCAAAGCAAAAGATGTTTTAGCTAAAGTTGCTAAAGTAGTAAATAGCAAACCAGATTTTGAGTGTATGGTAGAAGGGCATACAGATAGTGTTCCTTATAATAAAGCTCCGTTAATAGACAACTGGGATTTAAGTGTAAAGCGTTCTACATCAATAATAAGAGTATTACAAGAACTAGATGTTAATCCAGGTCAGTTAATAGCTGCTGGTCGTAGTTCTTATGTTCCTTTAGTAGATAATGATACTGCTGAGAATAGAGCAAAAAACAGACGTACACGCGTTGTTATCTTACCAAAAATCGATCAGTTTTATGATATGATTGAAAAAGAAATGAAAAACCTTGAAGCTGGTAACTAATCAGTTTTATAGTATCGCATAAACAAAAAAAAGCCTTTACAAATTGTAAAGGCTTTTTTATTAGCCTATTTTGAGTTAATAGTTAAGAAAAAACATTTAATACTACTTATTAAATACTATTTCATAAAATCAAAAGTTATATTTTAGCATTCTTAACTCGAATTAATAATGATTAAAAAACTCTGCTACTTTTTATTCCTAATATGCTTTTTAGTTTTTTGGAGTTCTTGTAGAAAGGATTTTGAATTTTCACCAAGCACTGGAAGTCTAGAATTTTCAAAAGACACGGTATACTTAGACACAATTTTCACAAACATAGGATCAAGTACATATAACTTAAAAGTTTACAATAGAAGTAATGAAGATATTCTTATCCCCTCTTTAAAACTTGGTTTAGGAGAATCATCAAATTATAGATTAAGCGTTGATGGTTTAGCAGGAAAAGAATTTCAGAATATAGAATTATTAGCAAAAGACAGTCTCTTTATATTTGTTGAAACAACTATAGATATTAATAATTTCCCAAATCCAGACGGAAACTTTTTATACACCGATAAAATTGAATTTGACAGTAATGCTAACTTACAAACTGTAGAATTAGTTACTCTAGTTCAAGATGCAGTCTTTATATATCCTAACCGAGATAACACAACTAAAGTAATAGAAACTTTAACGCTCAATGTTGATGGTGAACCAATTGAAACTGAACTACAAGGTCGAGAATTATTACCTACAGAACTAACTTTTACAAACGAAAAACCTTATGTTATCTATGGTTTTGCCGCAGTACCTAATGGAGAAACTTTAACCATTGAAGCTGGAGCAAGAATTCACTTTCATTCAGAATCTGGATTAATAGTAACTGACAATGCCACACTACAAGTAAATGGTAGTTTTAGTAATGACCAAGATGTATTAGAGAATGAAGTTATTTTTGAAGGCGACCGATTAGAACCCAATTTTTCTGAAACACCAGGGCAATGGGGAACTATTTGGTTTTTTGATGGAAGCATAAATAACACCATTAATAACGCTACAATAAAAAACGCAACTGTTGGAATTTTATGTGATGGTAACCCTAACGAGATTGGTAACAAATTAACCATTACAAATTCGCAAATTTATAACTCTAGTAGTTTTGGTATTTTGGGCAGAAACACATCTATTTTAGGAGAAAATTTAGTGATTAATAACACAGGTCAATCCTCTTTTGCAGGTACACTTGGTGGAAAATATAACTTTACACATAGCACAATCGTAAATTATTGGAATAATAGTTTTAGGCAATTCCCATCAGTATTACTTAATAATTTTATTTTAGATGAAGATAATAATGCGACTATTGCAAATTTAACCGAAGCAAATTTTAGCAATTGTATTATTTATGGCAACGATAACCCAGAAATTCTTTTGGATGAAATTGAAGATGAGGCGGTAGAATTTAATTTTAAGTTTACAAATTGCTTAATTCGATTTGAAGATAATAATAACAACTTTACAGGTCCTAATTATGATTTGACTGATATTACCAAATATGAAGGCAATATTTTCAATGAAGACCCAAACTTTCTTGATACAGAATTAAATAAACTTATAATTGGCGAAGAGTCTGCAGCTATAAACCAAGGACTAGCAGCTTTTGCAATACAAGTTCCTTTTGATATTTTAAATGTCAGCAGAACTAGTTCTCCAGATTTAGGTGCCTACCAGCATATCACGTTTCCTGAAGATGAGAATTAACATTTAAAAGCTTAATTGATAATTTTCTGGATACGCGATTTTCAATTTAAACAAATGGTTTCTAACGCCTTCAAGAATCTATTGTTACAACCTAGATTTTTAGTTTGAAGTATTTATAAATAGTAATCGTAAAAAACTTTTTTATTTAAACTCATATAATAACTAACTATTATTTACAATAAAACCCGTGATTAACGGGTTTTACTATTCATATTATATGTTTGAAGTGTGTCTAAACAAATAAAGGCTTGTCCTTCATCATTGTATTAACTTTAGCTTTAACTGATTCTAAAGTAGCTTCATCCTCAAAATTTGTAATAACTTCATCAACTAAGTCTACAATAGCAACCATATCTGCTTCTTTTAGCCCACGAGTAGTAACGGCAGAAACTCCTAAACGGATTCCAGATGTTACAAATGGCGACTTATCATCAAAAGGAACCATGTTCTTATTTGCTGTAATATCAGCTTTAACAAGTGCTTGTTCTGCATCTTTTCCAGACACATTTTTGTTTCGTAAATCTATTAACATCATATGATTATCTGTTCCGTTAGAAATAATATGATAATCTTTAGCTACTAAAGCTTGTGCCATAGCATTTGCATTAGCTTTTACTTGTAATTGATAATGTAAAAATTCATCAGTTAATGCTTCTCCAAAAGCAATTGCTTTAGCCGCAATTATATGTTCCAATGGTCCGCCTTGATTTCCTGGAAAAACAGCAGAATCTAACAATGAGGACATTTTACGTAAATTCCCATTTTTTAAAGTAATTCCGAAAGGGTTTTCAAAATCTTGCCCCATCATAATCATACCGCCTCTTGGTCCTCTTAGCGTCTTGTGTGTTGTTGTAGTAACGATGTGACAATGCGGAAGCGGATCATTCAAAATGCCTTTAGCTATCAAACCTGCAGGATGTGAGATATCTGCTAATAAAATAGCACCAACACTATCGGCTATAACTCTAAAACGTTCAAAATCTATGTCACGAGAATAGGCAGAAGCTCCGGCTATTATTAATTTAGGTTGCTCTTTTGTAGCAATCTCTTGAATTTTATCATAATTTAAGACACCTGTTTCTTCCTCAACACCATAAAAAGAAGGTTTATATAATTTACCAGAAAAATTTACTGGCGACCCATGTGTTAAGTGCCCTCCGTGAGACAAATCGAATCCTAAAATCTTATCACCAGGTTTCAAGCATGCGTGGTAAACAGCTGTATTTGCTTGACTTCCCGAGTGCGGTTGCACATTTACATATGCAGCACCAAACAAAGCTTTTGCTCTATCAATAGCAATTTGCTCAACCTCATCAACTACTTCGCAGCCACCGTAGTAACGCTTTCCTGGGTAGCCTTCAGCATATTTATTTGTTAAAACAGAACCTGCAGCCTCCATAACTTGATTACTTACAAAATTTTCAGATGCAATTAATTCAATACCATGAAGTTGACGCTCTTTTTCAGCCTCAATAAGTTCAAAAATTTGTTCGTCGCGTTTCATAAAATGTCTTTCTAATTAAATATTGGGCAAAAATATGAAATACAATATTTAAATTCATCAAAAAACATATATTTACTAGTAAGTTTTTAACCATTTTATTAACGTTTAAAGTTAACCTAGATTTTTTTTGTTTTTGTTATTTAAAATAAAAAAAATGTGTAGGTTTGATAAGAAATCAATAACAAAAAATAAAATAAAGCTATGCCATTATCAGCTAATAATCCAGATAGAAAATCGTGGTTACACGTAGATAAAAACTCAGACTTCCCAATACAGAATATTCCTTTTGGTGTGTTTTTAACCCGAGATGATATTATAACCATTGGTACACGAATTGGAGACACCGCCATAGATTTAGGAGCTTTACACCAACTTGGGTATTTTGATGGGATTCCATTAACTGATGATATTTTTCTTCAAGACTCTTTAAACGACTTTATAGCCGACGGTAGAAAAACATGGCGCGCTGTTAGAAATAGAATTGCTGAAATTTTTGATAGCAACAATAAAACACTTAAAGACAACAAGCCGCATAAAGAAATTGTACTATTTCGTTTAGATGAAATAGAGATGCAATTACCTGTTCAAATTGGTGATTACACCGATTTTTATTCAAGTATAGAGCACGCTACAAACGTAGGAACCATGTTTAGAGATCCAGATAATGCGTTGCTACCAAACTGGTTGTATATTCCAGTGGGTTATCATGGGAGAAGTTCTTCAATTATTCCTTCAGGAATTCCAGTACACAGGCCACAAGGACAAACACTACCGAATGGAGCAACTGAACCTGTTTATGGCCCAAGTAAATTAGTCGATTTTGAATTAGAAATGGCTTTTATTACCACAGACGCTAACGATTTAGGAGAACCTATCCCTATTGAAGAAGCTGAAGAATATATATTTGGATTAGTCCTACTAAATGATTGGAGCGCCAGAGATATACAAAAATGGGAATATGTTCCTTTAGGACCGTTTTTAGCTAAAAACTTCGCATCATCTATCTCACCTTGGATAGTAACTTTAGATGCTTTAGAGCCTTATCGTGTTGAAGGACCAAAACCTGTTAAACCACAACTAGATTATCTTAAGTATGAAGGAAAGAAAAGTTACGATATTCATCTAGAAGTATCTATTCAACCAGAAGGTGCAAAAGAAGCAGTTGTTAGTAATTCTAACTTCAAGTACATGTATTGGAATATGGTACAGCAATTAGCACATCATACAGTTAATGGTTGTCCAGTAAATTCTGGTGATATGATGGGAAGCGGAACTATTTCAGGTTCTACCGAAGATTCTTATGGATCTATGTTAGAACTTACATGGAAAGGCGAAAAACCACTTAAAATGAAAGATGGTACCGAGCGCAAATTTATTAATGATAACGATACTGTTATTATGAGGGGCCATTGTGAAAATGATGGAACTCGAATAGGTTTTGGAGAAGTATCAACAAAATTACTTCCTGTTTTTTCTAAAAAATAAGATAAAACTTACATAAAATTAATATAAATTACATTTAATCGTATTTATTTGCGTTTTATCTGCAATAGTAGTACTTTGGCACCACTATTGAAATCATAGCCCCATAACCTAAAATTTTAACCTATGAAAAAAATATTACTTTCAGCAATAGCCATTACAATACTTTTTGCGTGTAGTACACGCAGACAAATGGAAAAAACCATAAGCTATGGTAACTACGATCGTGCAATTTCAGATGCGATTGGCAAACTTCAAATTAATAAAGACAGAAAGGGTAAAACCGATATTATAATGTTACTTGAAGAAGCTTTTAATAAAGCAACTGCAAGAGATTTAGATAATATTAATCTTCTTAAAAAAGACAATAACCCAGAAAGCTACTTACGTATTTTTGATTCGTATGTGAACTTAGATAATCGTCAAGAACGCATTAAACCGCTTTTGCCTCTTTATATAAAAGACAGAGCCATCAATTTAAATTTTAATGATTATTCTGATGAAATTATTGATTATAAAAATAGTGCTTCAATACAATTATACAATAACGCTACAGCTTTGTTAAACGCGAATAATAAATTAGATTTTAGAACAGCTTATCAAGTTTTGCAAAGCATTGAAGAAATTAACCCTAATTATAAAGATGTGCGTCAACTGATGCAAATAGCACACAATAAAGGAATTGATTTTGTATTAGTAGATATGATTAATGATTCTGGGAAAATTATTCCAGTTCGTTTAGAAAATGATTTGCTAAACTTTAGTAGTTACGGTCTAAATAACTTTTGGGCTGTATATCATAGCACACCAGAAGACAAAGTTAACTACGATTACAATATGCGTGTTAACTTAAGAGGTATTAATATTTCTCCAGAGCAAATTAAAGAGCGTCAAATAATTAAAGAAAAACAAATTGCTGACGGAAAAAAAGAACTGATTGAAAATGGAGAAGTTGTTAAAGACAGTCTTGGTAATGCTATTAAAGTAGACAGAATGAAAACCGTGCGTTGCGAATATTATGAGTTTACACAATTTAAAGCAACACAAGTAACCGGAAATGTAGAATATGTAAATTTAAACACAAAACAACTTGTAGATGCATTTCCTGTAACTAGTAAGTTTGTTTTCGAGCATATTTATGCGACCTCTAGAGGAGACCGAAGAGCTTTAGAAACAAGTTTGATTCCTTTTTTAGAAAGACGAGCTGTTCCCTTCCCTACTGAAGAGCAAATGATTTATGACACAGGCGAAGATCTAAAACTTCAATTAAAAAATATTATAAATTCATATAGCTTAAATTAAATAAAAAACTCCCAAAATAATTTGGGAGTTTTTTTATATCATAAGTTTGATTTGTCTTATTGTAAGTTAACCACAATCTACTTTTTTACTTCATAACTCAATTCACCATTTGTAATTACAGTGGTAACTGTTGTTAGATACTCAAAAGGGTCGCCATCAAAAATTACAACATCGCCATCTTTACCTTTTTCAAGAGAGCCAATTCGATTATCTTGACCTATAATTTTCGCAGCATTTATGGTAATCGATTTTAATCCATCATTGAATGAAAGTCCATTAGCAACGGCAATAGCGGCTTCAAACAAAATAACTCTAGTTTTAGGAACATAAGGTTCATAACCACTTTGTATAGCTACTGGTACACCAACATTTGCAAGTATTCCTGCCGTCTCCCACGACATGTTTTTCATATCGCCATAACCTCTGGCTTTAGTTGGGTGTAAAACAACTTCAGCATTTGCAGCTTTTATCTCGTCTATTAATAAGTAAGATTCTGATGCACCATCAAGTACTAATTTTAAATTAAACTCTTTAGCCAAACGAATAGCAGTCATAATTGAGTTTGATGAATTTGCGGTAATTAATGCTTTAAGCTTTCCTTCTAAAAGCATCACAAGCGTTTCCATTTTAAGATTTCTAGCAGGACGCTTAGAAGCATCTGAATTAGACGATTTCTTTTGATATTCTTGAGCTTTTATGAGTTCTGAACGTAGCATCGCCATTTCTTTAGCTACAGTTCCAGGTGTTTTAAAATTTGAATGAACACTTCCGCCCATAGTCATAGCAAGCATGGTAGCATCATCTAGTTTTACATCTTCAATGGTTTTTCCTACCGTTTTTGCAACAAAGGTTTGACCGCTAATTGGAGCACCCGGCCCATGTCCTGTATGTACTGTTGTTATCCCATTTGAATTTAAAAAAGCGACTAAAGATTCTTGAGGATTGTAAGCATCTATGGCTCGTAATTCTGGTTGAATGGGAGACGATTTATCTAGTTGCATTTGATCTGACTTTTGGTTGTAAATACCAGAAAACCCAACAGTGGCATGAGCATCAACTAAACCGGGTGTAACCACCTTTCCTTCATAAATCTTAAAACCATTTGGTATTTTCACTTTAGATGCGCTTCCTACTTTGGTTATTTTTCCATCTCTTATAAGAACAATACCATTTTTAATCGTTTCACCAGTAACGGTATAAACAGTTTCACCTTTTACTGCTATTTGTGCTTCCGTAAATTGAATTACAAATAGTAAACTGGCTGTAAATAAAATATACTTTATCATATTTTCTATATTAATCGTGAACATGTGTAGTTGTTTCTGGATATACTTGATATCCGCCTACAGCAAATGCTTTATCTGTTTTGTTTTTTCTATCGTAAACTTTTTGTCCTTCAATCCAAGTTTCTTCAACGTGTGTATAAACGCTTAATGGATCGCCGGAAAGAATTATAAAATCTGCGTCTTTTCCTTTTTCTAGAGATCCAATTCTATCATCTAATTCAAGCATTCTAGCTCCTGCCAATGTTAAACCTTCTAAAGCTTTTTGTTTTGACATGCCTTCACGAACACCAATAGCAGCAGAACGCAAGAATAAGCGCGAGTCTGTAATTGGGTCGTCTGTATGAAAAGCAACATCTACACCTGCTTTTTCAAGAAAAGGCGCACTTTTAGGATCAAGGTCTACAGCTTCCATTTTACCTCCTGGAGAATCTATAAAAATTAGAGATACTGGAACCTTAGCTTCAGCGATTTCATCAGCTACTTTCCATGCTTCACTTACATGATGTAGCACAATTTTAAAACCAAATTCTTTAGATATGCGAATAGCTGTAAGTACATCATCATGCCTATGTGTATGAAAATGAACAATACGTTTTCTTTCTAAAATTTGTACAAGTGCCTCCATTTTTAAATCGCGTGTTGGCATTTTTGAGGCATCTTTTTTACCAGCATCTAGCTTTTTCTGATAATCTTGAGCTTTAATAAACAATTCTCTTACTAAAGCTGCAGATTTTGCTCGTGTTCCGGGAAAAGGCTTATCTCTAATAGAGTTTGTACCATTTGCCATTTTCATACCGCCACAAATTTCAGAGGATACATTATTACAAATAGTTAAATCTTCAATTACTTTACCAAGCTTATTTTTAATATACACGGTTTGTCCGCTCATAAGATGCCCAGAACCTGGCATAATATTAAGCGTAGTAATGCCACCAGAACGTGCTTTCATCAAATCTACAGCCATAGGGTTTAAAGCGTCTAGTAATCTAACTTCAGGATGTAATGCCCCTGACCTATCGCCTCCAGAACCATTTCCCAAATGGGAATGTGTATCTATTAAACCTGGCATAATTACTTTACCTGACACATCATTAACTATAGCATTTTGTGGAATATTTACATTGGAACCTACTGCAATTATTTTTCCGTTTTGCACCAGTAAAGTACCATTTTCAATAGGGTTTCCATTAATTGGATAAATTAGCGCTCCTTGATATGCTATTGGAGTATTTTGTGAGTTTAAAAAAAATAGAGAACAGAGAAATAGTAAAATAAATGATATTCGAACTTTCATAAATTATGGATTAGTTAATTAAGGGTATTTGTAAATATAGTTAAAACAAAATACTTAATAATTTTGTGTAGTTTTTAATAATGTGATCTTGAGTTACCCTTATCGTTTTTGTGTATGGTCTTATTTTTTAAATTTAGTCTTTGGCCTTGGTGGTGGACTAAAATAGTTTTCATTAATTAAAAGTATTTTCAAATCCTTTTTGTTTGTAATTCGGTAATAGGTTTCTGTAAGTTGATTTAAGATATTAGGCAGGTTATTAAATTCATTTTTATCATCATACTGAATACATATGGTTAGCTTTTCTGAACTTTCACTTAAATCTAAATTTTTTCCATTATTTTCAATATCTTTTCTTAAAACATTTTCTAAACTATCCAAAGGAAGACCAGATTTGTTATTTTTAAATATCTTATTATTATAGATTTCAATTACATTTTTAGTTTTAATAATTCTAAAAGAATCTTCTTTTAGACAAGTGTTTCTGAAATAAATGGTTTTAATTTCTCTGTCTGTTGTTGAAGTTATTTTCGGTATACTATCATTACAGACTATTATTTCAATTCGATTAATTAGGTCAATCCAGTTTTCGAAATTATTAACGTTTAATTCTACTCCTAGACTATCATTTTGTCTATTCCACTTTCCAAATTCCATTTGAATCAAGGCCGTTTCTTTTTGTGTTGACTCTTTTTCTTTTTTGTCAGGGTTTCGACATCCGATTATTATTAAAATCAATATAACAGCGAAAGATACTTTAATTTTATTTTTCATTTCGTTTTGTTTATGAGCAACACAGCTTATTCGTATATGAAAATTTACGTGTTTTTGCGCAAGGATTTTCCGAATTAACTATGTACTAGCAATTAATTATAGCCATTTAGGTAATATGTTATTTTATTTTTATTAGTTCAAATTGATAACTTCTGTTCATCCAAGTGGTTTTTAAGTAAACGGATTCACTACTATTTGTTAGTATTTCATATTGGTAAACATCTCCAGTTTTACTTAACTCCTTTTTCATTGGGTCATTACTTTCCTTAAAAATTAAATCAAATTCGCAATTTTCATTCCATATTATATTCAGAAGAGAGTATGTTTTTCCATTTTTCATTCGTTCCAAAAACATATTATTTGATATTGTAACAAAAGTTGTGTCCACGATTCCAACTTCAGGTCTTTCAGTTAGATAATAGAATTCTCCTTTTTTCAAATCTTTGCAATTCAAATCAGGTTGTTTCTCAACTTTTTCTTCGTCTCCAGCAACGCCAGATGGAAAGTTATCTAAAACATAAGGGCACTCTTTAATCATTTTTACACCGATTTTATTTCCAACTTCTTCCATATTTAAATCTTCCATTGTTTCGGCTTTGTAGTGCTCTTTTATTTCTTTCCAATTATTTATCAGTAAGTCCTCAAAACAAGGCCCCATTTCATTAGGATTTTTAACTTCTTGTTTTTCAATACATTTACATAATTTTTTCGAAAGTTTATCAATAATGTCCTGAGCAGATAGATTATAACTTAAGCCCAGTAAAAGGATAGATACTGTAATAATACGATAGGTTTCTGTCAAAATGTTTTATTTCTAATGATAAAGCTAAAGTTAGAATTTTCCTACCAGAAAGTCAATACGTAGATATACCTATTTTCTAAAAGTATCTATTCTTCAATAAATTGTTGGTAATGCTGGTAGCGTTCAAAAATTTGCTTCACATAATTGTATGGTTCCAAACCTCTTACATAACCATATTTAACTACTGGATGGTTATAATATTCTGGTTTACTTAACTTTAATATCATATTTTCTACATTATTATCCCATACATCTTTTTGTAATCCTTCACTTTCGGCTAACCTTCGAGCATCTAAAACATGCCCTAATCCACAATTGTATGAAGCCATAGTAAACTTTAAACGCTGAATGGAATCATTGACTTGTTCAAAATTTTTCCATAATTGTTTTAAGTATTTTGTTCCGCCTTTAATACTTTGTTCTGGGTCTGCTCTGTTAGTCACACCAAGCTCAATAGCGGTATTTGGCATAAGTTGCATTAAACCTGATGCCTTAGCCCAAGAACTTACTCTGGGATCAAACTTTGACTCTTGATATACTTGAGATGCAATAAGTCTCCAATCCCAATTTAAATGTTTTGAATGTTTTTTAATTAACTCGTCATAAATACTAATTTGCTGTTTATTTATACTATAAAAATTGCTTCTTATACGTCTTCTAAAGTATTTTTTGTTTTTGAAGTACTTATTGTAAATTACATTAAAATCTATCTTCCTTTTTATTTGCGATAACCAATTATTTGTTGCTTTCAATAAACTTTGCGAATCGTGTCGAGTAGCCCAAGCTATGCGTTGCGAAAAACTAACAGGAACCTTAACATCTAAAATAGGATAATACGTTGCCATAATGCTTGCTATATTTTGGTCTGCTATGGTGTACTTAATGTCTCCCTCAACTACCCGTTCTATAATTTCATCTGTAGTCATTTCTCCTGGCAGTATTTTTACATGAATTTTTCCGCCTAATTCTCCTGACAAATTATCTATTCGCTCTTTGTACGACGTTTTATCTCTTACAGAAATGGTATGGCCTAATAAATCTACTGGATCATTTACTAAGGCTTTGTTTAGTTTACTCCATTTCATTGTTCGCCAGTTAACAGGCTTTTTTTGAACTAAAACCTGCTTTGTTAAATACAAATGGTCTGTAAAGGACACTTCTGTTTGTCGTTCTTGTGTAATGGCTAAACCATGTGCTATAATATCACCTTCACCATTATTCAATTTCTCGAAAAGCTCAGTTACATTTTTTACAACTATTATTTCTAAGGTTACGTTTATGTATTTCGAAAAGCGTTCTAATAGTTCAAACTCGTAACCCATAGGCCTTCCTTTATAGAGATAATAGGTTGTTCCGCTGTAAACAACTAATGCTCTTAAAGTTCCTTTTGCCTTAATTTGCTCTAAATCCCACTGACCATCTATTTGATCAACTTCTACCTCATTTTTAGTAATTGAATCTTTTTCGCAGCAGAAAAAAAGAATAAAAACTAAATAGAATATCTTAAAACTATTATTTAAAGAAGCTTTTTGTTTCATTAAAATTTATTGATATACTCTGATATAATCGACCACCATGGCACTTTCTTCAAAGGAAGGATCTATATCAGGTTCTATGGCTATGTTGAGTAGTAAGTATTGATCAGAAGTAAAAGGCCATGTATCTGCATTTTTTATTTCTGGTTTATAAGTATAATGTTCAATACCATCAACACTAAAAATCATTTTATTCTCATCCCATTCTAACTCATAGATGTGGAATTCATTTGATACATTCTCAATAATTCTACCTCCAACATTTACAACATCATCTCCAGCACTAGATCCTGTGTGAACAGCACTTTGAATACGATTTTGTTTACCCCCCCAGTGCTCCAAAATGTCTATTTCGCCACAAACAGGCCAATAAGTTGTACCGTAACCTTGCTTTTCCCAATACGCTCCGGGTTCGTCAATATTTTTATTAAGCATCCAAATTGCTGGCCATGTGCCAATTCCAGTAGGTAATTTAACCCTTACTTCTACTTTTCCATAAGTAAATGCGAATTTTGAATTTAACCTTGCAGAGGTGTAGTTTTTAATTTCTCCTTGGTCGTTAAAAACTTCTTTTTTGGCTACCAAGTTTAAAAACCCATCTTTAACAAATGTATTTTCTAATCTATTGGTGTAATGGTTTATTAAGCCTCCATACCAATCGCCACCTGCTGGTAGTTGTGTTTGATGAAACCATTTTGTAGAGTCAATAGCGCCACTATTATCAAACTCATCAGACCAAACTAATGTATCGAAACTTGAAACTGATTCGTTTTTAGATTTCTTACAACTTGAAGTAAAAACTAATAAAAAGGAAAAAAATAAAACAGGGAGAAATCGCATATACTTGGATTGTTATAGAAAATTACAATCTAAATATACTGTTTACTAAATACTTAAAAAAATAACCTAAGAAGTATTATATAAATTGTTGAAGATTTATACTGTTAATTGCTCCATGAGAATCTTGCGCAACCACCACTCCATTTTTTATTACAAGAAGTTGTGGAGATTCGTGCATAACTTGAAATTTAGCGGCTATTTCATTAGAAATATCTCTGTTACTCAACAAATCTAGATAATATAAATCTAAGTCTTTTTCAGTAAGCGAATAGGCATCTATAAATTGATTCATTACCATTCTACTTATACCGCATCTAGTAGAATGTTTGAAGATAACTTGAGTTTTTGTTTTAGACTTACTTTCAATTTCACTTAATTGTTTTAAATCATTCAATGCTATCCAAGGTAAAACCTTTTCTTCTTTAGCTTCACCAGAACCACCAAAAACTTTACTAAAAAATCCCATTTTAAATTTCTTTTTATACTTTCCAAAAAAACATGGAAAATCTAATTAACACAAATTAAGTCGAAACAAATTCTAAATCTTACAAACAGACAAAAAGTCATTCAAAACAAGGCTAAACAAGACATTTTGTCTCTTAAAATCAATTGGTAAGATTGTTGACCTATAGTTGTTGTAAATGTAAAAAGAAAACAACAAATTATATGAATCCAAATAATTATACAATAAAATCGCAAGAAGTCATACAGCAAGCACAACAAATTGCTCAAGGCTTTTCCCATCAACAAATTGAAAACGAACATATTTTTAAAGGTATTTTCGAAGTTGATGAAAACGTATTACCATTCTTGTTAAAAAAGCTGAATGTAAACGTTTCAATTTTAAAACAGGCTTTAGATAAGCAATTAGAAAGCTTTTCTAAAGTAACAGGTAGCGAACTCATGCTTTCTCGTGAAGCTGGAAAAACACTTAACGAAGCCTCAATCATTGCTAAAAAAATGAAAGACGACTTTGTATCTGTAGAGCATTTAATATTAGCTGTATTTAAATCTAACAGCAAAATAGCACAAATGTTGAAAGATCAAGGGGTAACTGAAAAAGGTTTAAAAGCTGCAATTGAAGAACTACGAAAAGGCGAAAACGTAACGTCTCAAAGTCAAGAAGAAACTTATAATTCACTTAATAAATACGCTAAAAATTTAAACCAGTTAGCTAAAGATGGTAAACTAGACCCAGTAATTGGTCGTGATGAAGAAATTAGAAGAATACTTCAAATTTTATCTAGACGTACCAAAAACAACCCTATTTTAGTTGGTGAGCCTGGTACAGGAAAAACGGCTATAGCAGAAGGTTTAGCACACAGAATTATAGATGGCGATATTCCAGAAAACTTAGTTGATAAGCAAATTTTCGCTCTGGATATGGGCGCACTAATTGCAGGTGCAAAATACAAAGGTGAGTTTGAAGAACGATTAAAAGCCGTAATAAAGGAAGTTACAACTAGTGATGGTGATATTGTTCTATTTATTGATGAAATACATACCCTTGTGGGTGCTGGTGGTGGCCAAGGCGCTATGGATGCAGCAAATATTTTAAAACCTGCCCTAGCCCGCGGCGAACTTCGTGCTATTGGTGCTACAACTTTAGATGAATACCAAAAATACTTTGAGAAAGACAAAGCTCTAGAGCGTCGTTTTCAAAAAGTAATGGTAGATGAGCCAGATACCGAGAGTGCTATTTCAATTCTAAGAGGTATTAAAGAAAAATATGAAACACATCATAAAGTTCGTATTAAAGATGAAGCTATTATTGGTGCAGTAGAATTATCTACAAGATATATTACAAATCGTTTTTTACCAGATAAGGCCATTGATTTAATGGATGAGGCAGCATCTAAACTCCGAATGGAAATCAATTCAAAACCAGAAGAACTCGATGTTTTGGATAGAAAAATTATGCAGTTAGAAATTGAAATTGAAGCTATTAAGCGAGAAAAAGATGAAACAAAACTCAAATCATTACGCTCAGATTTAGCAAATATCAAAGAACAACGTAATGAAATTAATGCTAAATGGAAGTCTGAAAAAGAAGTAGTTGATAATATTCAAAATACAAAACAAGATATTGAAAACTATAAACTAGAGGCTGAAAAAGCAGAGCGTGAAGGTGATTATGGTAAGGTAGCAGAATTACGATACGGAAAAATTAAAGAGGCACAAGAACAACTGGAAGTATTTCAAAAAAAATTACAGGAACAAGCTGAAACCTCTTTAATTAAAGAAGAAGTAACTTATGATGACATTGCTGAAGTGGTAGCTAAATGGACAGGAATTCCAGTCACGAAAATGCTACAAAGTGAACGAGAAAAGTTATTAAAACTGGAAGATGAATTGCATAAACGTGTTGTTGGACAAGAAGAAGCTATTGAATCTGTAAGTGACGCCGTTAGAAGAAGTCGTGCAGGTTTACAAAATCCTCAAAAACCAATAGGTACTTTCTTATTCTTAGGAACTACAGGTGTAGGTAAAACAGAATTAGCAAAAGCCTTAGCAGAGTATTTATTTGATGATGACAATGCGATGACCAGAATTGACATGAGCGAATATCAAGAACGTCATACTGTTAGCAGATTAGTTGGAGCACCTCCTGGATATGTTGGATATGATGAAGGCGGACAACTTACCGAAGCTGTAAGAAGAAAACCATATTCTGTTGTACTGTTGGATGAAATAGAAAAAGCACATCCAGATACATTTAATATTTTATTACAAGTGTTAGATGAAGGACATTTAACTGATAATAAAGGGCGCGTTGCTAATTTTAAAAACACCATTATTATCATGACTTCAAATATGGGAAGTAATATCATTCAAGAGCGTTTTGAGGCTACAAAAGATATAGAGTCTGCCATTGAAGTAGCTAAAATTGATGTTTTGGCCTTACTTAAGCAAACGGTTCGTCCAGAATTTTTAAATAGAATTGACGACACCGTGATGTTTACACCACTAAGCAAAAAGAATATTGTTGATATTGTTGGCTTACAACTAAAAAGTATAACAAAAATGATAGCACAACAAGGCATTACTTTTGATGCTACTCCTGAAGCTATTAATTATCTAGCAGAAAAAGGTTATAATCCAGAATATGGAGCAAGACCAGTAAAGCGAGTAATCCAAAAAGAAGTTTTGAATGCTTTAAGTAAAGAAATTCTATCTGGAAAAGTAACAACTGATAGTATTATATTACTAGATGCCTTTGATGATAAGCTGGTTTTTAGAAATCAAGGAGACTTAGTTACTGAAGAATTTTAAAAAACATAGGTTTTTCTGTAACAAAAATGAATTAAAACAGTCTTTATAATGGTTGGTTGTCTGTTTAATCGCAGACGGTTTAAAAGCAACATGAATCTTTAAATAGATGATTGTTGCTTTTTTTATGTAACAAACTCAACCATATTTATACTGATAGGTCGAAATAAAAACTTGAACATATGAAATTTAAATTATCACTATTAGTATTATCAGTTTTCTCAATTATATCAATTAACGCACAAGAACTAGAAAACTCAACACTTTGGAAAATTACTGGAAATGGTTTAGAAAAGCCTTCGTATTTATTCGGAACTATCCATATTACTTGTGATGCATCACTTGACGAAGACGTTACGAAAGCACTAGAAGAAACCTCTCAAGTAGTTTTAGAATTTGATATGGACGACCCTTCAATGCAAACAAAAATGATGGGTGGTATGTATATGAAAGATGGAAAGACCATAAAAGATTATGTTTCTGAAGAAGATTATACCGTTATAGATTCTCTATTTTTAAAAAATATAGGAATGTCTGTAAATATGATGCAAAATGTAAAACCATTTTTCTTATCAGCCATGTTATATCCAAAAATGATAGATTGCCCTATGCAATCCTTTGAAATGGAACTTATGAAAATTGCAAAAAGTCAAGAAGAGGAAGTAAATGGTCTTGAAACTATTGAAGAGCAATTACAATTATTTGATGATATTCCTTATGAGGATCAAATATCTGATTTGTTAAGAATGGCAAAAGATAATCTTGAATACGACAAAACAAGTTTTGCTAAAATGTTAGCTATTTACAAAAGTGAAAATATTTCTGAAATGCTTGATATGATGAATGATAAAAACAGTGTAACAGTTTCAAAGCATCAAGATAAACTTTTAGCAAACAGGAATAAAAATTGGATACCTAAAATTAAAGAATATTCTAAACAACAACCTACTTTCTTTGGTGTTGGTGCGGGTCATTTAGCGGGTAAAGAAGGTGTTATTCAATTATTAAGAAATTCAGGATACTCGGTTACAGCTGTTCAATAAAATATTAATTAGATATAAAAAATATACCGATTGGTATATTTTTTATATCTTTGTTAAATATGACTACAAAAGCTGAACTAACGTCAAAATATATTTTAGAGACTGTAGCGCCTATTTTTAACAAAAATGGTTATGCTGCAACTAGCATTTCAGATATTACAATGGCTACAGGTTTAACAAAGGGCTCTATATACGGTAATTTTAAAAATAAAGAAGAGCTTGCTATTGCATCCTTTAAGTTTACTATTAAAAACATGATGAATGTTATTAATAGTCATATTTCAAAAGGTGATTCTCCAATTAAAAAGCTATTTCTAATCACCGATTTTTATAGAAATTATTACGATTATAGTAAAAAACTTGGTGGGTGTCCTGTTTTAAATATTGGTGTTGATGCTAATAATCAGAACTCACTACTTCTACAAAAAGTAAGACAAGTTATAGAACGCATTCAAGATCAAGTTGCAACACTTATAGAAGATGGTATTGAAATTGGTGAAATATCCACAGAAGTAAATGCTATGCATTTCGCTAAACGATTAGATACCATGATACAAGGTGCTATTTTCATGACTTACACTATGGATGATGATATTTATTTAAAAGACACCATGGATACCATAGATAGAATAATAGTAAACGAATTAAAAATATAATATTTTTTTAACCAAAAATATACCGATTGGTATATTTTAAACACAAATTAAAATGAACGAATTATTAAAAGTATTAACAACAAAAACGAAAATTAGATTTCAAGACTGCGATCCTTTTAATCATTTAAATAATGGTAGTTATATAAATTATTTTATGAACCATAGGGAAGATTCCTTAATAGAAAACTACAATTTAGATATTTATAAAATAGCAAGAAAAGAAGGTAAAAGCTGGGTTTCTAGCAGTAGCCAAATAGCGTATTTAAAACCTGCTTTTTTAATGGAAACAGTGTATATAGAATCTCAATTAATAAAATACACTAATAGTGAATTACTTGTGGAAATGCGTATGTTTAATGAAGATAAAACTCATATAAAATCGATTATTTGGTGTGAATTTGTACATTTTAATTTGTTATTGCAAAAAAGAGAGACGCATTCAACTGAATTTCTAAATTTGTTTAAATCTGTAAATCATCCTGTTGATTCTCAAACTTTTGAAGAACGAATTCAAAAATTTAAAACAAAAAAAGTAAAAAAACATTCTAAATAATAAAATAATAATAACACAATTAAGTTCTAAAATAATAGAATGTGCAGTTCATCTAAAAATGTGAGTTTTAATGAAAAGTATCAGAAATTATTTATAAATTAGCTTAAATGTAAGTGCCCAAATCACTCATTTAAACCCAACTAACAAAATGTTTAATTTCTGAAAATCAGAATATTAACATTTTAAAAACCTACTTATACTAATGACAATATCAAAGTACATTGATTTCACCTTACTACATCCATCTGCCACAGAAAGAGATATAATAAACCTATGTAATGAAGCAAAACAAGATGGGTTTTATGCCATTTGTATAGGCAGTTGTTTTGTAGCTCTATCTAAACAATTACTTTACGATTCTTCAGTAAAAATATGTACTACTATAGGTTACCCTTTGGGCACTATGGCAACAGTATCAAAAGTTTTTGAAGCAAAAAAAGCCATTGAAGATGGAGCAGATGAAATTGAAATGGTAATTAATATTGGCTTACTTAAAAGCAGAAATTACGTATCGGTACTAAAAGATATTAGTGATGTAAAACTTGCTATAGGTAAAATTCCTTTAAAAGTGGTTATAGAAATTTCAGAATTAAACAAGAACGAAATAATAAAAGCATGTGAAATATGTTTAGATGCTAAAGCAGATTTTATAAAAACATCAAGCGGTTTTTCAAAAAGTGGAGCCACATTAACAGCCGTAAAGATTATTAAAAAAACAGTTAAGGATAAAGCTAAAATAAAAGCGTCTGGTGGTATTTTAGATTACGAAACGGCCTTAAAATATATTGAATCTGGAGCTGATAGAATTGGCACAGAAATAAACATACAAAGCGTAAATAAAGCGCAATTAAATAGAAATATAAAGATCTACAAAAACTATCTTCAAGGTATAGAAAAGAATAAAATTTCTAATTCAGATTCCTTCATAAAGAACTCACAATCATAAATTTTCAGTTAAATATCACTTCCTAATATACATTAAATTAATAATAGTTTAATACATTTGATTGTGCATACTTTAAGCACAACAATATGAAACTTTTAAACCATTATATAGACCATACACTTCTTAAGCCTAATGCCACTAAAAATGATATTATAAAGTTATGCAAAGAAGCCATTGAACATAAATTTTACTCCGTTTGCGTTAATAGTGGCTATGTATCTTTAGCGCAATCTCAATTAAAAAGCACCAACATAAAAATATGTAGTGTTGTTGGGTTTCCTTTAGGAGCTATGAGTACCAAAGCTAAAGTTGAAGAAGCTAAAACTGCTTTAAATGATGGTGCCCATGAAATTGATATGGTTATTAATATTGGATTGTTAAAAAGTAAAGATTTTGATGGTGTATGGAAAGATATTGAATCTGTTAAAAATATAATGCCAAATAAAATACTTAAAGTTATATTAGAAACTTGCTATCTTGAAGAACTCGAAATTATTAAAGCTAGTGAACTTGCCATACAAAGTGGTGCAGATTTTATAAAAACATCAACTGGTTTTGGTACTGCCGGAGCAACCGTTCATGATATAAAACTTATGAAGTGTGTAGCAAAAAATGAAGTAAAAATAAAAGCATCAGGTGGTATAAAAGATGCTAAAACAGCTCTAGAATATATTAACCTTGGTGTAGAACGCTTAGGAACATCAAGTGGTATTGAAATTGTAACTGGTAAATCTTCAAACTCAAAATATTAAAATATGAGCGTACATATTGAAGCCAAAAAAGGAGATATAGCCGAAACTATTTTATTACCAGGAGACCCCTTAAGAGCTAAATGGATTGCTGAAACTTTTTTTGAAAACCCTGTTTGTTTCAATAAAATTAGAGGAATGTTTGGTTACACAGGTAAGATTAAAGGGAAAAATATTTCTGTTATGGGAACTGGTATGGGGATTCCATCCATATCTATTTACGCACATGAACTTATTACAGAATACGGCGTAAAAAACTTAATTAGGGTTGGTAGTGCTGGTTCGTACCAAAAAGATATTAAAATTAGAGATATTGTTTTAGCCATGGCGGCATCTTCAAATTCAGGATTAAACGAACTTAGGTTTGGTGGAGCAGATTATGCACCAACTGCTAATTTTGAATTATTTCAAAAAGCTATTGAAGCTGCAAAACATAAAAATATCCAAATAAAAGCTGGTAATGTATTTACTTCTGATGAGTTTTATGCTGATGATTTTGAATCGTACAAAAAATGGTCAAAATTTGGAGTGCTATGTGTAGAAATGGAAACAGCTGGTTTATATACCGTTGCAGCAAAACACAATGTAAATGCTTTATCTATTTTAACTATTGCAGATTCTCTTGTAACAGGAGAGCGCACTTCTAGTGAAGAACGCGAAACCACTTTTAAAGACATGATTGAAATTGCTATTGAATTAGCTTAAAACTGAAGTATGAAACACCTATTATCTTTTATTCTCTGTACTCTTTTTATTTTGACGTCCTGCAAAAAGGAAACAACAATTATTAAAACACCAGATGATAAAACTATATCTACATTTTATTTTATAAGACACGCAGAAAAAGATAGGACTGACATTACCAATAAAAATCCAAAACTTAACGAAAAAGGACTTTTACGAGCTGAAAAATGGAGTCAAGTTTTTAAAAATGTAGCTTTTGATGCTATTTATTCAACTAACTATCACAGAACAAAACTAACTGCAGCACCTACTGCTAAACAAAACAACCTAGAAGTTATTATTTATAACTCCAATGCAATTGATATAAATAAATTTTTAAAGGAAAATGCAGGCAAAAACGTATTGGTTGTTGGACATAGTAATTCAACTCCATCTTTTGTAAATAAGATCCTAAAAAATAAAACTTACAAACAAATTGATGACAATAACAACGCTAACCTATATACGGTTACCGTTTTTAATGACACTATAATTAGCAATTTATTGTTTATTAAATAGCTTTGGTTCTGACTTTTATGTTTTCTAACTTTATTTTAGAAAGCAATTCTAATTCTTCTTTTTCAAACAAAACATCTAAATTCTCTAAAGTGGCATCTCCATTTTTTGGCTTATAGTTATTGTAATCTACAAACCTAATACCCTCAACATATCTCTCGTTATATGCTTCTCTAAAACGCAGTCCCATTCCGTGGTTTTCACTGTAAGAATAAGCTAAATAATCAACTTTATAGTTTTCTGTGTTTATCCAATAAATAAAAACATCCTCGAAGTCTTCTCCACCTCCATCTTCGTTAAAAGTAACCTTAATTTTATGGTACTCTTTATTCTTTAGAGTTATTGTCTCTAAATAACTTTTATTTACTGCTTCACTATTTAAACTATAAGGCAAAACAGAAAAATAATGGACTGAATTTACTGAACTAGAATAAGCCTGTTCTCGTTTTTCTGCTAATTCAACATATTCATTATTTATAAATCGCTTAAAACCTTTATTATTTAACACATCATTAATGACAGTTATTGAGTCTAGAAATTGTCTTTCATATTCAAATAAACCATTATTTCTAGTTGCTTTATAATGCCTGTTTCTAAAATCGAAGTCTATTATTGATTTTTCAATTATTTTCCCTCCTGAAATATCAATTGACTTATCAACAATAACACTTGCCTCTTTTGGACTTTCAGCACAACTAAAAACCAATAGTAAGATTAATAATTGTAATGAGATTTTTTTTATCATAAGATATTTTTTTTAATAGTGGTAAGATTCTTAAACAATTACCCAACCACATAGATATTAAATTTGAGCTTTAAGCTTAAATTGAATGGTTTTACTTGTAAACTTTTGTGCTAATATACTAATTGAAGATTTTTCAAGTTGAAGCACTCTTGGATAACCTCCTGTTGTTTGGCAATCGCGCATTAAAACTATGAGTTTACCTGAAGGTGTTAATTGAACAGTTCCAGGTAAAACTGCCGAAGTTATAATAGGTTTTAAGTTATTTTGAACTACTTCCTCTATTTGATAAGCCATTCTATTGTTATTTTTTGAAATAGTATAACTTTTATTAAATAATGCTTTTTGTTGTTCATTGGATAACATATCAAATTCTGGACCTTTGAAAACCACTAAATCCTTAGAACTAACATATGATGTATCAAATCTAATACTGGCATGCTTTTTATTATGATTAGACAATACTTCTGTTATTTGCAATTTATCATTTGCAGCTAGCATAAAGGACTTAGTTATGCTCTTATACATACTTTTACTATGCATAACGGTTTCTGTATTAAAACCACCTAAAACCCCTAAATAAGACCTAAAACCTGTGTTTAATTTTCCAAAAGACAGAATATCATTAGGGTTAATTGCTACTATTTTATTTAATTGAATAGAATTACCATTAATCATCGGAGACATATCTGCACCCGAAATTACAATAGCTGTTTTGATACTAAATTGAAGTTTTGCACCAGTCATTGTCATTTCAACTACAGAATCATTTTTATCATTCCCCAACAACATATTTACTAGAGTAGTTGCATTTAAGTCCATAACTCCAGAATAAGGTACTCCATATTCTTGATAACCAAAACGTCCAATATCTTGTATTGTTGAATAAAATCCTGGTGATAAAACCTTAACCATAAACAACCTCGCTTTTTAACTCATAAACTCCTGCGTTTACTAGAGTTTTTATATCGTTATACTTCTTTATTGAAACTGAAAAGAACTTAATAAAATCTCCAGGTTTTGCAAAACATGGTTCAGTTTTAGAAACATCAAAAAAATTGATTGGTGAGTTACCAATAATATTCCATCCACCAGGGCTAACATCCGGATATATTCCTGTTTGACTTTCACCAATAGCCACTGCGCCTTTTTCAATTTCTAATCTGGGAGATGATTTTCTAGGATAATGTAGTGCTTCATTTAAACCTCCCAAGTATAAAAACCCTGGTAAAAATCCGATAAAATAAACTGTGTATAAACCTTTTGAATGATACTCAATAATTTTAGATTTAGATATATCTTTCGTCTTGGACATATGTTCTAAATCTAATCCAAAGCTATCATCATAGCATACAGGAATATACCATGTTTTTGATATAATTTCATCTTCTGAAAAACCAGAATTATAAATATTTTTCAAAGACTTCACTTTCTTCTTAAAATCTATGATTTCAAATTTATAAATAACTAATAGTGAGTTATATGAGAGTTTTATTTCAAGTATATATTCAGTACTTTTTTGTTGTATTTTATCTTTGAATAATGTGATGTTTTTTAATATACCCTTATCAATTCTAGAAGGCCATTCTATTAAAATTGCAGACTCTCCAAAGGGCTTGTATTTCAATTCAAAAGACATCAAAAACTATTTAATTTTATAGCCATTAAGCATTAGTTTTTCATTTAAATATTTAATAGCTTCTAAAGCTTTTGGATTATCTCCATGAATGCAAAATGTATCGGCTTTTATATCTACTTTTGTATTTTGTATTGTCTTAATTTTCTGTGTTGAAACCATATAAAACACATGAGCAAAAACCAATTTAGAATCAGTAATTACGGCATTACTTTCTGCTCTAGAAACCAAAGTTAAGTCGTTGTTGTAGTTTCTATCTGCAAAAGCTTCGTATATAATTTGGATATTTTCCTTTATGGCTAAATCTGCAATTACAGATTTATAAGGCACATAAAGTTTCAAAGGTAGTCCTATACTTTTTATAACTTCTATAATAATATTAGCAATATTTTCATCAACTGCAGCAAAATTATAAAGTGCACCGTGTGGCTTAATATGATGTAATAAGGCGTCTTCTTTATTCAAAACCTTTATTAAATCTTCAATTTGATTTTTTATCGAGTTATATAAATCTAGTCTAGTAATATCCATGGCTTGCCTACCAAAATTAGTTTTATCTGGAAAGGAAGGATGCGCACCTATTTTAACCCCATTTTCCAGTGCAAGCTTTGTTACTTCCTTCATAATATCAAAATCACCGGCATGTCCGCCGCATGCAATATTACAGGATGATAAATAAGGCATCAGCTGAGATTCGTTACCAATCCCCTCACCTACATCTGCGTTAATATCTATCGTTTTATTTATCACTAAAAAAAGTTTAAATCAAATACTTTATTAAGAGTTGCCAAAGACAGTAATACACTAATTCCAAGGATTAAAAACCCTAATATATTTTGCATTATTGTGTTCTTATATTGTCCCAACAACGATTCTTTATTCATAATCCATACTAAAAACCCTGCAATAACAGGTAACAGAATACCATTTGCAATTTGTGCAAATTTTATTATTTCTATAGGCTTAATGCCAAACGACGAAAACAAAACACCTAAAATTAGAATAAAAATCCAGACTGCTCTGAATTTGTTAGACTTTAAATTATTGCTCCAGCCCAAACAACCACATGCTACATAAGCTGCTGCTAAAGGTGCCGTAATAGCACTTGTAATACCAGCTGCAAACAAACCAATAGCTAAAAAATACTTAGCCAAATTACCAAATAATGGCTCTAACCCCTTTGCCAAATCTGCCACATTATTTACCTCTGCTGCTTGAATAGATGCAGCAGATATAATGATGCACATAGATACTATACCTCCCAAAAAAACCGCTACAAAGGTGTCTTTCCTAGCATATTTTAAATCATCAATATTTTGCCATTTTTCTTTTACTAATGATGCATGCAAAAATAAATTATAAGGTACCACCGTAGTACCAATTAAAGCAATAACAGTGAACAAACTAGTATCATTAAATTTTGGAACAAAAACACCTTTTAAAATATCTAGAACATCAGGTTTCGTAATAACTGCTGTAAACAAAAAAGAAAAACTCATTAGGATAACCAAGAATAAGAGCACCTTTTCTAGAACTTTATAATTACCTAAGTACAATAAAAAGAAAGCAACAAATCCAATAAACCAACTTAGTAAGTTGAACGAGAATCCATCAAAATTTATATTTTTATTACCAATAATGGTTTCTAAACCAAGCACCCCGCCACTAATATTTCCAGCTTCATATGCGGCATTTCCAATAACAATAGCGGAAAGAATTAAAGCAATGGCGAATAATTTAAATACGGGATTTTTAATTTCTGTTCTAATGATTTCAGACAATCCCTTTTGCGTAATAATACCTAAGCGAGCTGACATTTCTTGAAGCACAATAGTAGCTATTATTGATAACGCCATAGCCCATAATAGTGAGTATCCAAAACCAACTCCAGCCAAAGTGCAAACGGTAACAGTTCCAGGACCAATAAAAGCTGCTGCTATTAATGGACCTGGACCTATATTTTTATACCATTTTTTTATCATTAATCTATAGAATTAAGAGCATAAATAGCAAAGCTACCCAGCCAGTGCCCACCTTCGTAACTATCACCAAAAATACTAGGTAACGAATAATTGATGTGTTGATTTGCAATATTTTTAAGGTGATTATATTCAGGTAAGCCTTCAGCTATTTTATTTAAACTCCAAGCTCTGGAAAAATTTACACCATCCAGATGCACTAAATGACCATCAGTTCTATCGGAAACTATACCAACGTCTAAAGTATAATTTTCATCTTTTAATTCAGGTAGAAAATCGTTAAGCCAAACTTTATAATCATTAATAGACATTAAACGCTTCATCAAAGCAGCTTCTTCCAAACAAGGTGACAAAAAATCGCTTCCGCTAGGTTCCCAAGTAATTGGGCATTCTTTATCTTTTTCAAAAAAATACAAAGCGCGATCTTTAACAGCTTTCGCAAGCACTTCGTTTTTTAGAGTCTCAGCATAATCATAAGCAAAAGACAAACCAAATGCCGTATTTGTATGTGTTCCCACACGTTGTGGATAATTTAATTTTGGTAAAAACTCTATATATTTATCCACAATTAAATTAGTAAGTGGCTGCAAGTTACTTTCTAATTGTCGTGCAGTTTCGTCTTCCCAAGTATGAATCTCTTCAGTAAGTTTTAATAACCACGCCCAACCATAGGTACGCTCGTAAGATTTATTGTGTTTACCATGAAAATAAGCAACCTCAGCTTCAATATTTTCTTTTGATATGTTGTTGAGTAATTTTTGTTTGATATCATCTGCGTTTTCAATGTTAGGAAACGATTTTAGCAAACTCACTAAGCTCCAATGTCCGTGAACAGATGAATGCCAATCGAAACAACCATAAAACGCAGGATGTAATTGGGTTGGCGACTTTAAATCTTCATCACCTCCCAAAGTCTGAGATAGCTTATTTGGATATTCAGTATTAATACAATGCAATGGCAAATTGGCCAATTTATTGGCTTGTTCTATGTTTAAAACAGGTTGCTTGACTATTTCTAAAGGTTTAGTTTGTTCAGGTTTTTTTTCTTCTTTTGATGAATTACAATTGAAAATAATCGATACAAGTACAAACGCAATTAGTTTTTTCATAATGTAAATATAAAGGTTCAATACTAATTGTGAAATAGCAATTAATAGTTATTGAATAAGGATTATAAAGTTCTTATTTTATTCTATTTTTATGTTTTGATTTAAACTATTACTAGCTACATGAAAAAGAATGATAATTTCAGAATAACTAATTTAGGAGATCCTAAAATAATATCTCCAATACATTTAAGTAAAACCATAGGTGATAGTATTTTTAATTTTGTTGAAGATACAGATAGGATTTTGGCAGATGTTAAATTGAAAAATCTTCATTCTTCTTTAGAACATGACGTAATTCCAGATTCTTACGAGCGTTCTGGCCCTCGTGAAAAAATCTTTTTTAAGGGTGAAAATACTACTGCAGCTATTGTAACCTGCGGCGGACTTTGCCCTGGCATCAATAACGTTATTCGTAGTTTGGTCATGGCATTGCATTATTTTTATGGCGTCAAGCGAATTGTTGGTATTCCTTATGGTTATGAGGGTTTAAACCCTGAAGTTGGACATGATTTTATTGAACTTACACCTGATAAAGTTAAAGATATCCATGAATTTGGAGGTACTATTTTAGGGTCTTCAAGAGGCGGACAAGATGTATCGGTAATGGTTGATACCCTTGTGAATAATAAAATAGATATACTATTTGCTATTGGTGGCGATGGCACTTTAAAAGGCGCTAACGCCATAGGAACTGAAATCCTCAACAGAGGCTTAAAAATTGCTGTTACTGGCATACCAAAGACCATTGATAATGATATTGATATTATTGACAAATCTTTTGGCTTTGAAACATCTTTCGATGTGGCCTGCCCCATTGTAAGAGATGCTCATAACGAAGCAGATGGTGCTTACAATGGTATGGCTATAGTTAAATTAATGGGGAGAGACAGTGGGTTTATTGCTGCATCAACAGCACTTTCCATGCCTGTAGTTAATTTTGTTCTAGTACCAGAAATGGATTTTGAATTGGAGGGTGAGAATGGATTTCTGGAAAATTTAAAAAAGAGGCTGAATTCCAAAAAACACGCCGTTATTGTTGTTGCTGAAGGCGCTGGTCAACATTTATTTAAAAATGATGAAGCGACTACAGATGCCTCAGGAAATATTCAACATAAAGACATTGGAATACTACTTAAAGAGAAAATTAAAGCATATTTTGACGCTATAGATATGAAAACAACGATAAAATATATCGACCCGAGTTATATCATTAGAAGTGCTCCAGCAAACGCGAATGATAGCCTTTACTGTAATCACTTAGCATATCATGCTGTACACGGTGCTATGGCAGGAAAAACAAATTTTGTTGTCGCTAGCGTTAATAATAGGTTTGTTTACTTACCAATAGCAGATGTTACCAAAAAACGTAAAAAGATAAACATGGAAGGTGGCTTTTGGTTTGGTGCTTTACAAAGTACAGGACAACCTTTTTCTATGAAATAAGATGTTAATGATAGGTTTTTATTTGGGCGTTACCCACAAGGGGTCGGGCTTTCACTACTCAATCCCTCCTACGTCAGGGATTTCAAACATGCCGTTCAATCCCTAACGCACTTGTTTGCCAACTATAGTTTTAAATTTTAACCTTTTCTTCTTTTGCTAATTTTACCTTTTAATATGGTTTGCAATTGAAAGTTTTCAGAATAAGAATTAATTTAGGAGTACTATACCCTCAAAGTCTCTCGACTTTGAGGAGCAATTCAATTGGATAGAGAAAAAATTTATAGCAAAATTTGGAATTATTTTCTCCTAAGCTTTTTTGTTGAGATAGTACACATTTGAGTTGTATTTTTTTTCCACAAACAAATACTAATTAATTAATAACCGTTCTATCACAGAGCTATACAGCTATTCTTTTAGGTTAATTAACTTTTCTGTAAGCTCCTATAAAAAAGGAACGACTCAATTAAAAAAATATATTATGAAAAAATTGCTTATTATCATCTTATTTTTGATTTTTGAACATGTTAATGCGCAAAAAATCAAAGTTTTACCCGTACACAACGATATACAATTGCTAACTGATGGTTGGTATAAATTTGAACTAGAAGATGCCTACTTTGATGTAGAGATATTACAAGGCAAATATGCAAAAGGCAATATTATTTGGAAAGATGGTACATCTTACTCTGGCAATCTAAATGGAAAATACATTTCTGGACGCGGCACATACATTTGGTCTAGCGGTATGCGCTACGAAGGTGCATTTAAAAAAGGAAAACGTCACGGCAAAGGCTCTCTTATTTTGCTAAACGGCACTAAATGGAGTGGTAAATGGAAACAAAATCTTAAAAATGGAAAGGGCAAAATTTTTAATTCTAAAGGTGATATTACAGACTCTGGAGTTTGGGATGAAGATGAGCGAATAAGTTAATGTATTATAACATTAAACATTTAAATTAGTGATACTAATTTTTCAGTGCTCGTTACTAAAGAGTTCTTTTTTATTTAAATATTTCTTTACAAATAAAAATTTTATACTAAATACCGCCGCTACTGTTAGTTTGCAAATAGTGACCACTAGTAAGCATGAAAAGATTCTCGCTTTCTTAGGAACTGGTTACCCCAACCAACCCTCACGATCCAGACTTCTATACTAAATCACTTTACTAATATGAGCACCATTTACCACGTCGGCACCTTCTAAATCAGCAATGGTTCTGGAAACTTTCAATATTCTATTGTAAGCGCTTGCCGACAAATTTAAACACTCAACAGCTGTTCTTAAAAGTTGTTTTGAAGCATCATCTAAAACACAATCTTATCTATATTGTATTCTTCTTAGCATTTAAATTATTGATATAGTTACTCTCGAACACTCCAAATTTCATGCAGAGGATCTCCTTTACTAGTAAAACCAGTATGTGTCCAGTTACCATTATCTATACTGTAGTTAAAATCTAGACTCATGCCTACTTTTGAATTGTCTTTCGAGAAAAACTCTATATTTTCAGTGTATTTTCCATCTATGGTAGTGTAAGTTCCACCTCCTGTTCCAGAAAACTTTTTAGTTTCTGTATTGTAAGCTATCCATTGAAAACGTGTACCAGATAAAATTTTCATGGTTTTTCTAGGTCTATTAACGTCTCTTAATTGAGTTTCTCCATTTCGAACTCTTCCAGACATTAACCAAGCATTTTGCAATTTACCCGGAGAACCATCATCTATTCTTTTATATGTTGCTGAATCTCCAATAATGCCCATAGTATTAACATCAATTCGCACTTTAAAACTCAATTCAGTTCCCACCCTATCAGGGTTTTCAGAATCAAACTCTACAACTTCAGTCATGGTATCGCTCTCTAATTTCCATGTTCCACCATTCGTTTTTAAAAACTTTCCTGTTTTGGCTTCGTACCATGTTGCAACTTGATATCCTTCAGAAAAAATAACAACATTTCTTATTTCAACACCCGCATTAGATGTTGAAGTTGCCTCCCAAGCTCCTATAAAACTTTGCCCGTTAATTGATATTGACAAAAAAGTACTGACAAGTAAAAAAAATATTTGTTTCATGATTTTATCAGTTTAATTAAATGAAGTGCATAATAACATGACATCATAAAAATAGAAAATAGTTGTCTTAATTTGAAGATTTATTACTTTAAATCAAAAAACAAATTTTCTTGCGGTAAGCTTCAACACGAGATTTGTTTACTTACACTTTACGAAGGCAGTTTTTGGTTTGGTGCTTTACAAAGTACAGGACAACCTTTTTCTATGAAGTAGAAAATAACTGTTAAGTATGAGCATAATACTCGTAACTTTAATATTGGCTTTTAAGATAAGAAGTCTTGTAATCATTCTAGTCACGAGCGTGACATATCTGATAGTTTAGAAAGATTAAGTATCTAGTTTATTTTATCCTCATCTAAATCAACTTTATTATTATTTTTAATTTTATTTTCACTAACATGATTTAATAACTCTAAAAATTTATTCCCCTCAGCAGCTTTTTGGGCATCAATATACCTTTGATGCTTATAGTACCATAATAAAAATCCAATAACTATAAGAATAGATCCTAAAATAATTAAATTTGAAGAACGACTTTTATTGAATTTTATAAGGTCTTCATAAAATTTATTATTGAATTGTTTCATTAATAAATCTCTGTAACTATCATAATATTCTTGATACCTTAAATTCATTAAATCACAACTTTCATCAAAATCCTTTCGATGATCTAAAAAAACATCTAAGTCTGTTTCTTTTGAAATTTTAAAACTTTGCAATTTATCACCTAAATAGTCATAAACTTCTTTTGATTCATTATATCTTTTTAGATTAAAATCCATTAAATCTTTAGCTATAACATACTCGCTTCCTGCTTTGTCTCTTTTCTCCAAATCAGTATCTTTTACAAGGAAAAATGATGATATAAAAATAGCTAATCCAAAAATTGCTATAAATTTGTACAGGTTATCGGTTGGTATTGTTGAAATATTCATTTGTTCATAACATTTAATCTAATATAATTGATTTTTAGATTTTTCATTTTATTTTTTTTTGTTTAATTAAATAGTCTGCATAAAGCTATCCCAACCAACCCTCTCTATCCAAACTTCTATACTGTATAGCTTCACTAATATGAGATCCGTTTACCAATTCAACACCTTCCAAATCAGCAATGGTTCTTGATACTTTCAATATTCTATCATAAGCACGAGCTGATAAATTTAAACGCTCCATAGCCGTTTTTAAAAGCTGTTTTGAAGCATCATCTAAAATACAATATTTTCTTATTTGCTTAGTGTTCATTTGGGCATTATAATGCACCGCATCAGAATCAGCAAAACGCTTAGTTTGCAGCTCTCTGGCTTTGGTAACACGCTTTCTTATCTCTACGGAAGTTTCACCTTTTCTATCATCGCTTAACTTATCAAAAGGTACAGGCGTCACTTCAATATGAATATCAATCCTATCTAGTAACGGTCCAGAAATTTTACCTAAATAGCGTTGCATTTCAGCAGGACTTGAGGTTACAGGTGCATCAGGATCATTAAAATAACCTCCCGGACTCGGGTTCATACTCGCTACCAACATAAATGAGGACGGATAGGTTACCGTGAATTTTGCTCTAGAAATGGTTACTTCTCTATCCTCCAATGGCTGCCGCATCACTTCTAAAACTTCACGCTTAAATTCTGGTAATTCATCTAAAAACAAAACACCATTATGAGATAATGAAATTTCTCCGGGTTGTGGGTAACTACCGCCACCAACAAGGGCTACATTACTTATGGTATGATGTGGACTTCTAAATGGGCGTTGTGCCATTAAGCCAGAATCTTTTACGCGCCCAACTACAGAATGAATTTTTGTAGTTTCAAGAGCTTCATGCAAAGTCATTGGTGGTAAAATACTTGGAAGCCTTTTTGCTAACATAGTTTTACCAGCACCTGGTGGACCTATTAAAATAATATTATGTCCGCCAGCTGCAGCAATTTCCATACAACGCTTAATACCTTCTTGTCCCTTTACATCAGCAAAATCAAATTCTGGGAAATCTAGATTTTTTTCAAATTCTTTTCTTGTATCAATAATGGTTTGCTCTAAAGGCTCGCCTTTATCAAAATAATTAATGACTTGCTCTATATTTTCAACTCCATAAACTTCCAAATCATTTACAATAGCAGCTTCCTTTGCATTTTGAATAGGCAAAATAAACCCTTTAAAACCTTCCTCTCGTGCCTTAACCGCTATTGGTAAAGCGCCTTTTATGGGTTGTAAACTTCCATCTAATGAAAGCTCTCCCATAATTAAATACTTATCTAAATCTTCGGCTTTAATTTGATCTGTAGAAGCAAGAATACCTATAGCTAAAGTTAAATCGTATGCGCTTCCCTCCTTGCGTAAATCTGCGGGCGACATATTAATAATTATCTTCTTTCCAGGAATTCTATAACCATTATTTTGGAGTGCTGCGGCTATTCGAAAATTACTCTCTTTTATGGCATTATCTGGCAAGCCAACTAAATGATAACCAACACCCTTATCTACATTCACTTCAACAGTAATTGTTGAGGCCTCAACACCAAAAACGGCGCTAGCAAAAACTTTTTTAAGCATATTTATTCTTTACTGCTTAAATGTAAGAAATGTATTTGAAATTGAATAATAAATAAAAAGTTCTCTACAATAAGTTCTTTTTAACCTTTTCTACTTTAACTGTATATGTAATTACAAAATCTGCACCTACCATTAAATGAACATCATAGCTACCTTTTTTAGTAAAACGGTATTTTAATTCTACTATTCCGTTATTAATATCTAAATCAGTTACATTAATTGTTTTGCTTTTTAAACCGCTACTAAAAACTAAACGTGTATTCTTAATTTTAGTTTCATCTTTAAGTTTAAACTTAAAAACAACTTCTTGGTTAACTGTAATTTTCGTATTTAAAATTTTTGGACAAATTGGGGTAACAGTATGTTTAAATGTACTACCATAAACAATTGGGGCATCAACAAACTGTCTCAATGTCGTTTTATTTTCTGATAACAACCATGTTAAATCTAACGGATAATTTTTTTTAAGAAATAATTCGGGTGATACTAAAAAATAACCATCATTATAGTTTTTAACGAATTCATTTTTATCAATATCGAAATACCCACTTGCCATTGTTGCATCTGCTAAATACCATTTACTATTTAATTTCACTGCATTCCATGAATGATTAGGAATATCAATTTCTCCAATATTATGGCTTGTTGTTCTGCTATATCCGTCTACTATTTCACAATTTATACCAACCAAAGCAGACATTTCTTTAATCAAATAGGCGTAACCAGAGCAAATAGTTTTCTTATCATTTAGAAGTTTTTTAAACACTTTTGGAAGCACTTGGGCATTCCAAATAGAAAATGAAACACTATCATTTTTCATCCTTTTACGATGGCGCAAAGTGGATTCACCAAAACTATAATCACTTTCAATGTTGTTACACACCCAAATATAAATTGCCCGAAATTGTTCTACTTGGGTGTCTAAATCTTGTGTAATATTATAAGTTAATACAGGTAAATTTCTCAAACTATAACCTTTGCATGAATTGGCAATACTATCGGCTTTATCAAAATTTATAAATGAAAAATCTTCCTTTTGTGCATAAATAGTAAAACTCAAAAACAAAACAAGTATTAAAACTAACTGTCTCATTTAAAATATTCCTTTTATTTTTTGCCAAAACGAACGCTTAGATTTATATACTTCATTAACTTCTACTTCACCCAATAAAACACAGGATAAATCTTCCTCCATATTAATATTAAGTATAGCATTAAGTTCTGTTTGAGACTTGTTAATCTTTATTTCTTTTGTAACATAACCCAGATAACTTACCACTAAAATATCACCTTCTTTTAAAGGTTTTGGGAATTCAAATTTACCATCAAAGTTAGTCGATGTTCCAATTGTTGTTCCCTTTAATACGATATTTGCTCCCGGAAGAGAACCAGATTCTTCAACAATAGATCCTGTTAGTAATACTTCTTGTATTCTGTTATCATTTGAATTATTGTTCTGTTTAGATGATTCAATGATTTCCGTTTTATCCTTTTGATTTTGAGCCTGAATATTATGAAGAGAAGTTAGACTTAGAAACGCAACAGCAGCAATTCTTAAGAATTTATATCTACTTGATTGCTCGAATTCTGGAATTTGAAAATCTCTATTTAGTTGAGTTTTGCTAAAATACCCACATGTTTTTCCTTCTTTACTTTTAAAATACTTAATTAACTGTTCATCACTAACAGTTCTGAAGTCTATAACTTCTTTTTGGCATGAATTACAGAAGCCTCCTTTTTCAGTTTTATTAAACTGATTAAATTTTTCTGAACACGGTTTACTAATTGTAAGATTGAATTTTTGCTCCATGATATTTGTTTTTTTAGTTACTTCGAAACTACATTATAACTAAAAGTAAAACCAACCAAATTGAGTGAACTATCAATTTGAGTGAGCCAACAGGTTATAAACCAAAAAAATCCCGCCGAAGCGGGATTAATAAATTGGAAAATCAAACTAATTAACACTAAAATGAAAATTATCTCCAATTCACTGATGAAAAATTTTAAAATATTTAGTTAATAAATTTTGGCTTAATTACTAGCATTGCCCATGCCCAGTTTTGAGTGTCTTTTGCTGCACTTTCAGCGACACCTTTAAGTTCGTACATACCATCAGCGACGAATAAATGAGAATATCCAATCTTTAAAGCATAGCCTTTAAATGTTTGACTATATACTAAATCTATTTCTGTACCTAAAGAAGTCTCTCCGCTTGGTAACTCTTGGTCTGCACTGAAGTTTAATACCTTAGCCAATAAACTTGCTTTTTCTCCTAATTTAAAGTTAGCACTTGCATGAACATCAAATAAACCAACAGTATTTACATGATTCCCAACATAGAAATAATCCATAAAACCATTGAATTTGTGGTTGGTACCAAAGGTTGGTAAAAATGCTTCAGTTTTATCTGTTGTACTACTATCATCTCCACTAATAAGTTCTAGACCAAGACCTAAACCAACTTTGCTAGATGCTTTGTAGCTTAAATCTAGTCCTAATAAATATGCTCCTCCAACATCGGTACTTCCATTAAAGAACGTACCTGTTTGTAAAAATGCATTAGCCGCAGCACCAAATTTTCCTTTTTTATAGTTTAGGTGTGTTCCTGCAGTAAATAAACTATTTACACCATCAGGTTCGCTATTAGTATCAAAGTTTTGGTGCCCGTAGTTAACTAACAAAAGACTTGCATCAAAACCACTCCAAGTTTTTTTAGCATATATATGCTGCATAGTTTTGTATTGAAAAGGATTGTTTGCAGGGTATCCTGTACCAATATTTTGAAAACCAAACAAAGGACCACCATTATTATCATAATCTTGATTAAAAGCAAGTCCGAAATCTAAAACGAAACCTTCACCTACATATTTAATCATAGCTAAATCATGATTTCTTCCTTGCTGTGCCCAATCTAGACCTCCAAAGAAACGCTGATCGTCATAAGACAATACTTGACGCCCAATTTTAGTAGACCATTTTCCTCCTAAATTAATTTGCGCCCATGCTTCAAAAATTGAAAATGAGTTATTTGCATCAACTGGTATAATTTGTGGGTTTTCTCCCCAAACTAATAAATCTTGCAAGCTCATATACACTTTAAAAGCATCTGTTTTATAACCTGCATTTAATCTAATTCTGGTATTAATACCAAAACCTGCATCAGCTGCATCTGGAATTAAGGTTTGAAATCCATTTCTGTACTCAGTTCTTGGTCTAAACTGACCATCTAATGTAAATTGTGCTTGTGCAAATTGTATACACACAAGTAATAGTCCTAAAATTACATATTGTTTTTTCATTTTTCTTGTTTTTAATTTTTGTTAATTTGAGTTTTTGTTAATCGTTAATTTCTGTTTAAATAAGGTTGTAGTTATCCAATGCTTATGAAAAATTTACTTTTTCATAAACTCATATTATTTTCTATTTGTTTTGATTAATTTCTCTTTATTAGTGCTCTAAAAAGTCTATTAAGTGTTTTCTGTATTTATAATAATCGTCATGTTCTAATACGGCTTTTCTGGTTCTGGGTCTTTCAAAATCAATATCTAAAACATCTCCAATTTTTGCGCGAGGTCCGCTAGTCATCATAACTACACGGTCTGCCAAAAAGATAGCTTCATCAACATCGTGAGTAATCATTACAGCGGTAATTTTTTCTTTATTCCAAATCTCAATTAAAATATCTTGAAGTTCTCCTCGTGTCAATGAATCTAACATTCCGAAAGGCTCGTCTAATAATAATACCTTTGGTTTTATGGCAAATGCTCTGGCAATTCCAACACGTTGTTGCATGCCTTGAGATAATTCTGAAGCACGTTTATTAAAAGCATCTTCTAAACCTACTTTCTGTAAATAGTATTTTGCTATATCGTTACGCTGTGCTTTTGTAGCATGAGGAAAAACTTGTTTTACTCCCAGCAACACATTATCTAATGCTGTCATCCATGGCATCAGGCTAGGTGCTTGAAAAATAACACCTCTATCTGGCCCAGGGCCTTTTATGTGTTTTCCTAATACCGAAATATTACCTCCAGAAATTGGGTTTAATCCAGCAATCATAGAAAGCATAGTTGTTTTTCCACAACCAGAATGTCCAATAATGGTAACAAACTCCTCTTTACGTATTTGAAGATTTAAATCTTCCAGAACTACATAGTCGCCCTTTGGTGTTGGGTATACTTTCTTTAAATTTTTTAAATCAAGCATCACGTCATTAGATGGAAAACCTGAAACCTCTTTTATAATCTTTGTTTTATTTTCAATTATAGTGCTCATCTTGATGCTTATTTAAATTGATTTACAAAATCTTTCGGTGTTAACTCTGGAAGCTTAATTTCTACACTTGCCTCAGTTTTTCGTTCGTTTCCTATATCCATTAAATATTCAATAATGGCATTTCTTGTTTCCTTAAAATTTGCATTATCATTCATTTCTGTTTTATCTCGCGGACGCTCAATATCTATTTTAAATTCAGGTCCTAAAGTTGCATTTGGCCCCGGACGTAACGGAATAATTCGATCTGCCATATAAATGCCCTCATCCACATCATTGGTAATTAATAATGCTGTGCGCTTATCTTTTCCCCATATATTTAAAATTTCATCTTGCAAATTCCCTCTTGTTAATGCATCTAAAGCACCGAGTGGTTCGTCCATAATAATCATCTCGGGTTTCATGGCTAAAGCCCTAGCAACCGCTACACGTTGACGCATACCCCCAGATAATTCCTTGGGGCGTTTATTAATTGCAGGTGTTAAACTCACCATCTCCACATAGTTAGCAACAATTTCGTTTAACTCTTTTTTACTCTTTTTCGGAAATGCTTCTTTTACCGCCATAAAAACATTTTGTCCAACAGTCAACCAAGGTAATAATGAGTAATTTTGAAAAATTACACCTCGTTCATGGCTCGTTCCTTGAACAGGTTCACCTTTAAATAAAACCTCTCCTTTTGTTGGTTCTATCAAACCATTTATCAAATTTACCAAGGTTGTTTTTCCGCTTCCTGTAAACCCAACTATTGCCACAAACTCCCCTTCTTCTATCGATAAATTGATATTTGAAAGCACTTCAGTTTCATTGTCGCCTTGACCGTAGGTTTTATAAATATTATTTAATTCTAAGTATGCCATATTTTTTATGTTTTAGAATTATATTGCGTCGGTTTTATCAAAAGACACCCAGTTTTGAATGGTTAACATCAGTCGGTCTAACAAGAAACCAATGATACCAATTACAAACATGGCTACTATAATTTTTGCATTAGAGTCGTTAGCTCCGTTTTGGAACTCTTCCCAAACAAATAATCCTAAACCAGGACTTTGTGCTAATAACTCAATAGCAATTAAAACCATCCACGCTACGGATAACGTAATCTTCAACCCTGTGAAAATTAATGGTAAAGACGATGGCAATACGACTTTAAAAATCTTCTGAAAATTACCAAGCTTCAATACTTTTGCAACGTTTATATAATCTTTATCAACCGATGATACACCCATTGCTGTATTTACTAAAGTGGCCCACATAGAACATAAACCAACACTAATAAACGAAATAGTAAATGAACTATCTTCATTAGAATCTATCAATAATGTTTTAACAATCATAAAAACCAATAAGTACCAAACTACTGGAGATACTGGTTTAAAAATTTGAATAAACCAGTTGAAAGCACTTTTTAACGTTGGACTTAACCCAATAAAAATTCCTAAAGGCACCGCAATAAATAAGGCTAATAAAAACCCTGCAAAAACCGTTTTTAAACTTCTAAAAATTTGATCAACAAATGATGGACGTCCTGTGTAAGTAATAGCATCTAAACCTTGTGCAATACGAGTTTCATTCAAGGCAGCAGTTTTTTCAATAAAAGCTTCCTTATCTGCACTAATAATATTGTGATCTCTCAACAAAGATTGATACGAGGCCCAAACCTGACTTGGTGATGGTAAGGTATTTGGCTGACAACTAGAATCTCCTGATGCTATACAAGCTTCTAAAGCGTCAGCAGCAGCTTGACCTTGGTCATTTAATGCTTTTTGAATTTTAAAATCTGCCTCTATGTTGTACAAAGCTTTTGCTCCCATATGCCAAAGACCAATAAATAATAAAATTGATGCAATTGGTACAACTACTTTTCGTAGAAAGTTTTTAAAATCTTCTTTTTCAAGTTTTCCGGTAAATAGATTTTTTAATGTAGTAAGAAAACCTAAGCCCATAAATTTAGTTACTTTTCCTAATGTTAAACTTTGCTTCATCAGTGCTATGTTTTGTTTTAGTGTTATACGTTTTTGTTAAGCTGTCCCGAAAATTCGAGACAGCGTAACTGATATCAATCTATTATTGTATCGCTTTATCTTTATTTCCTATTTTGAAACTATTGATATATGCAATTGGGTCTTTTGCATCGTAAGTTGTTCCGTCAATAAAGTCTGATGTTGCTGGTTTGTAACCATCAGTTGTTGGTATATCTCCTGCAGGAATATTTCCTTCTTCAACTAAAAGTTTTGCAGCTTTTGTCCAGATATCTGGTCTGTAAATGTCTTTAATTGTGCTAGCATACCAATCAGCTGGTTTAGTTTCAGGAATTTGTCCCCATCTTCTCATTTGTGTTAAGAACCAAATACCATCAGAGTAAAACGGATATGTTGCATTGTACTTATAGAATACGTTGAAATCTTCCATTTCACGTTTGTCACCTTTTTCAAATTCAAAAGTCCCGGTCATTGAGTTTGCTAATACTTCAACTGGAGCACCAACATATTGAGACATTGATAAGATTTCAACAGCTTCTTTTCTGTTTGATGGCTCATCTAACCATTTCCCTGCTCTAATTAAAGCTTTAGTAACAGCAATGGCCGTATTAGGATTTTCTTCAACAAATTTCTCCGTCATCACAAATACTTTCTCTGGGTTATTTTTCCAGATATCGTAGTTTGTAGTAACAGGTACACCAATACCCTTAAATACCGCTTGCTGATTCCATGGTTCACCTACGCAATAACCGTAGATAGTTCCTGCTTCAAGTGTAGCTGGCATTTGTGGTGGAGGCGTTACAGATAATAAAACTTCTGCATCAATTTGCCCTTGTACGTTGTCTGCAGTATACATTCCTGGGTGAATTCCTGCTGCTGCTAACCAATATCTTATTTCATAGTTGTGAGTAGAAACTGGAAATACCATACCCATTTTAAAGGCTTTACCATTTGTTTTGTATTCATCAATTACCGGTTTTAAAGCTTCTGCTTTAATAGGATGAATTGGTTTACCGTCTGCTCCTTTTGGTACATTTGGTTTCATTTTAGACCAAACATCGTTTGATACCGTAATACCATTACCATTTAAATCCATAGAGAATGGCGTAACTAATTTTGCTTGACGACCAAAACCAGCACCAGCAGCAATTGGCTGACCTGCTAACATGTGCGATCCATCTAACTGACCATCAATAACACGGTCTAATACATTTTTCCAGTTAGATTGTGCTTCAACAGAAACAAATAACCCTTCATCTTCGAAGAATCCTTTTTCTTTAGCAATGGCTAAAGGTGCCATATCTGTTAATTTTATAAAACCAAAAGTTAATTGTGGCTTTTCAATAGCTAATGTTTTTGTTTTTGAAGTTTCAGCAACTGCAACTTCGGCAACGTCTTTCTTTTTGTCTTTACCACCGCAAGCAATTAGTAATGCTGCTACAGGTAAAATCCAAGTTGTTTTTTTTAGAAGAGATTTCATGTGTCTGTTTTTTTTGAATTAACTAAGTATAAATACTTATTTTTTTGACAAATATATAAGTAGACTTAATTATCACCCATGTTAATCCGCATAAACCAACCTCTTTTTACGCATAACAAAACATGCTAAAACATAGTTTTTTAATATAACTTTCTGATTAAAAGGTATTTGAAAGATAAATTACGACACATAGAACTACGTAAAACACTACGTATAAACAAGTAATTGTTAATAACATTTTACGTATTGTTTTAGTATAAATAGGAAATACTCAACAAAAAATAGGTGATTTAAATAAAAAACTACGTAGTTTTTATTTGTAGTATGATAAATTTAGATTTGAGTAATAAAAGGAGTAATTCTAAATTGCGATATGATTTCTACTGAAAAAAACACATAAGTCTTCAACTAAGACTAACTCGTTAGAGTAACTAGCTAATAATTAAAACATTATTCGTCTAAGCTTTTTAACCACTCTTCTTGAGATAAAGCAATATACTTTTTTACCTTACCATATGGGTCTTCTCCACCATCAAAATAATTTTGAATGGTTTGCATAGGAATAGTATCACTCATCTTTTCGGGTAAAGCATATTTATGATTGCCATGGAAATCATGACATTGGATGCAGGTATTCCATGATTCTTGAGATATTAAATCCTTATGAGAAATATCTACTGGGTCGTTTTCAACCTCTAAATCCTGATGGCAATTCATACAGTAATTTATGGAAGCTACAGATACACGTTCTCCCCCATGCTCTGTATGGCAAGTTATACATGTAGTGGCATCTATATTTTTAATGGCATCTTTAAATCGAGGTTCAGAAAAACGATGTACTGGATGCCTATCGTTTGGACGATCATGACACTCTAAACAATTATTAACTGTAACATCTTGAGTTCCAAAATCTACGCCATTTTTTCTTGCCCCAACCGCATGAGAGATATTAGATTGTATTTGCTGCATTAAATTTCCTTTAGCATCAGCATGACATGCGAAACAAGATAAATCCTGATGACCAGTATTCATAGGGCCAATAGAAACATAATCTTCAGTGGCTTCCAAAGTGAGTACATAAAATATTCCTATACCCAAGACCAAACCTATAACACCTCCTAAAAATTGTCTTTTTCGTAACGGACTTACCTTAAACATACAACTATAAAATTTTAATTATATTTCTATAACAACTTCTTTACTTAATGGATAACTAATGCAAGTTAAAATACTCCCTTCAGCTACTTCTTCTTCTGTTAAAAAATGCCCATCCGTCATTTTAATTTCGCCTTCAACACACTTTGCTTTACATGTTGAACACATACCAGACCTGCATGAATACGGTATTACTATATTATCAGACATGGCTTGTTTTAAAATAGATGTGTCGCCTTTAACCTTTAATAAATGTTCATCGCCCTCAAATTTCAAAGTTACATCGCTTAACAAGTTTTTACCTAAAATTTTAACTTCTGGACTTTTAAAAACTTCAATTTTTATTTTTTCACGTGAAATGCCATTATCTTTTAAAATTTCCTTGATTTTTTCCATGTAGCCAAATGGACCACAAATCATATATATATGGTCATCATAAACTAAATGATGCGTTTTTAGAATTCTATCTATCAATGTTTTAGTGGCTAAACCTTTATGATAATTCTCTTTGGTAACCTTACTTGAAGATATAATATGCTCGACTGAAAAATTATTTGGATATTCGGTTTCAAGTGCTTGTATTTCTTTATGAAAAATAATAGACTCCATGTTTTGATTGGCGTAAATTAACAACATCCTTGAGTCTTTCTCTTCTGTTAAAACTGATTTTATTATAGAAAACATAGGGGTTACACCACTTCCGCCTGCAAATAACACATATTGCTTTTTCGATTTTTGTGACGGCTCAACAAAAAAAGATCCTGCTGGGTCATCAACTTCTAATTTATCGCCTACCTTAAGATTATCATGTACATAATTTGAAACTAATCCTTTCTCCACACGTTTAATAGTAATTTTTATATCTTTATCTGTATACGGATTACTACTAAAAGAATAAGCACGTCGCTGAACCTCTTTATCAATAGGTACATGAATAGTTAAAAACTGTCCTGGTTTATATTTAAGTTTTTTAAAAAAATTCCCGTTTTTGAAAGATATACTTACAGCATCATTCGTTTCTTTAATTATATCTTTTACTACTAACTTCATGCCTTTTTATTTATAATAAAACACCATAGTTATATGAAACAGCATAAGTATTGTTACCACTATAGATAAAGCCACATGAGTTATCATCCAACCTTTAAAAAAGGCATCACTACTATTTTTTATAATATCCAAGTTGAAATAACCCAGTAGTGTATTTGCAAAAAATAGATATGATAATAACAATAAATAACCATAACCCAAGGTTATGCTATGTATGTAAAAAAATAGAGGACTCAAAGCACCCAACCACTTATGGACATTTTGCATAGAGACTGCATACTTTCTAAACTTTTTAATAGTTCTGGTAAGTGTCAAAACCCATTGAAACGCAATAAATAATGCTAAGGCCAATCCAGACCAACGTTTATACATTTCTTCTTGCTGTAAATGAAACAACCAATTCCATTCTAATTTTAAAAAAAATTGCAAAAAGTATATACCGAGTAATACCAATCCAAATAATGTAGATTTATGACTACTTATAACCATACTGGGTCTTATTAAATTGAAAACAATTGCAATATGCCCAAACCCCGATGAAAAGAAATGAGCATAATTGCAATTTAAACACTGAATAAAATTATTTACTAGCTGCAACTAAATGCTTCATGGTCTCATAAGATGATAGTTTTCTAACACTATCTAAAAAGACTTCAGCAGTTGGCAAAAATTTTCCATCTGCTGGCCATTTATCTCCAATTACTGGCTTTTCACTTGTTTCAAAAGCTTCTATTTCATCTAGGTATTCCATATAAATATCTACAGTACCTTTGGCATAAGAATTCAATACCGCAACTGTTTCTTTATACGTTAAAGAATCTTTTGGGTATTGCCATGTTGTTGCTCCCATAACGTCACCAAGTTTCCAATCTTTTTTAGGAGATTGCTTATGGTCATTATGGCAAGTTACACATGCTGCTGCACCAGCAACATCAGCAAACATAGCAGTGTGTAATTTTTGGTCTTCTTCATAAAAAAACTGAGGTTTTCTATCTTCTTTAATTTGCTCAAAAAGCTCAGCTTGTTTTCCAACAAATTTATTAGCTGCATTTACAGGGAAATCTGAACCTAAATACAGACCTAAAGGTACTGGACTCTTTTTTATACTTGTTGCAACTCCTCTAAGAAATAGTGCAGGTAATGGACCAGCTTCAACATCGTCTTTTCTCCAATCTTCATCAAATTTCATACCTTGCTTTTTTCCTCCACCAACAATAGCTTTTGTATAAAGTGTTCTAGTTACATCGTTTTCTTTAGATACCATTTCTAGTACTTCTTCAACAGAAAAAACATTTTCTGCACCTGATGTTTCAGACTTTTCCTCTGGAACACCACCACAAGAATTTAATACTAAAGCACTAAAAAGTAATAACAATGATATGATGGATATTCTATATATATTCTTCATAAATGTAGTTTTAATAGATTTTTTAATAAGCTGCTTCAATCATAACACTCGACATTGTTCCGTAAACACTAGTCCATGCTTCTTTTACCTCTGGTGTAAAGTCATCACCTAGACCAGCTTCAAGAGTTCCTAACAATGCAGCTCCTACAGTATTATAATGAGAAGGCTCTACCTTATATTCTACATGTCGCTTTCCCAAACCTTTTAATACAGGAATTAAAGCATCTAAATTGCTTAATCCTGCTACTGCAGCAGCAAGCATAGTCATTAACTTATTTCCTTGCTCTACCATGGCGCCTTCTTTATCTGTTGGAAATAGAGGCTTTAATGCAGGATCTAACTCAAATAATTTTGTGTAAAATATTTCAGCTGCTGCTGGGGCAATAGGTTTTACTTTTTCGAATGACTCTTGTACTAGAGTGACTGTTTTTGCTTCCATAATTCTATATTTTCGGATTGTTTCTAAAAATTAAGTATTAATACTTATTTGAAACAAAAATAAAGTGTCAACTTTTAACTAAATATGAAATAATACAGTAGAAAATAATCTTTTACGTCATGAAAAAAACTGCCAAAACGCAGAATATACTATAACATTAATAAAAAAATAAGTATAATACAGGGGGTACTAACTATCCAAAAAGTAGTTATGTTCGCTAATTTCTTTTTTAAGTAAATTAACATCATTAATTCCAATCTTTTTGCCTTTAGCTGAAATAAGCCTCTCCTTTTTTAAAGCAGAAAACACACGAATTACTTGCTCCTCTGTTGTACCAGCATAATCAGCATATTCTTTCCTACTTAACGGTAAGTTTATAAAGCCTCTTAGGTCGCCAAACTTACGGTGAATATATAATAAGGTATCAATAACACGCTCACGCACTGTCATTTGTGAAATAGACTTTACTTTGTTTTCACTTCTATTGAGTTCGTTGGCGTAAAACAACATCATTTCATAGGCAAACTTTGGGTTATGCATTAAAACATCTTGCATGTGCTCTTTAGAAAAGTAATGCAACTCAGTATTTTGAAGAGCAATTGCACCAATGGAATAATATTCTTGTGTGCCAAAACCACGATGGCCTATAATTTCGCACGGTTTTGCAAAACGTACAATTTGCTCACGGCCGTTGATACCCGTTCTAAAAACTTTTACCGTTCCAGTTTTTATAAAAAACAGTCCGTTTACTGGTGCGCCTTCTATAATGAATTGCTGGCCCTTTTTACATTTTATTACTGTACTAACTTGTGTAGATTTAACGTTAAAAAGTACTTCATAATTATTATGAATTAAGCAACTTGCACTTTTGCAAACATCACAAACTACATCTAACGATGATTTAGTTTCCAAACTGTTTAATGTGGGCATTAAGTGCATTAAAATTAGATTTAAGTCAAAAGTAAGTAATAATACTTAATTTTTTGAGTTGAATACGTATTTTTAGGAGTTCCACAAAAAATGGAACGTCAATTTGTAAAATCTAAATATTGATGCTCCTTTTTTAGTTGATTTATATTAATTTATTATAAGACTTGTTATTGAAGTCAAAAAATAAATCAAATCGTTATATTTGTTTGGATATAACGAAAATGATTTATGATTTCTATTGCCGAAGCTATTTCTATAGTAAAAACTAACGGAAAGCCTTTATTACAATCTACTACCAAAAAGGTTGAAAAAGCAGGTGGTTACCTTTTGTTTAAGGATGTGCATTCGCCTATTAATATGCCACCGTTCAGACAATCGGCCATGGATGGTTACGCTTTAAATTTACATGAAGATTTTTCATATACATTAATTGGTGAAATAAAAGCAGGTGATGGTGAAAAATTGGTTTTAAAAAAAGGAGAAGCTGTTAGAATTTTTACTGGCGCGCCTGTTCCAGATTCTGCCAATGCAGTTATGATGCAGGAAAAAGTGATACCAAAAGGAAAAACGATAACAATAGAACAACAAATTCATCAAAATCAAAATATTCGTCCTTTAGGAGAACAAGTCAAGGCAGGAGACATAGCTTTAATAAAAGGCACGAAATTAACACCTGCCTCCATTGGATATTTAATCTCATTGGGTATAACGGAAGTTTCTGTTTTTAAAAAACCAAATATTGCTGTAGTTACTACTGGAAATGAATTAGTTGAAGCAGGACAAGACTTACCATACGGAAAGATATACGAAAGTAACTCAAAAATGCTATTGAGTGCGCTTTACAATTTAAAATACTACGATGTTACACTTTACAAAGTTGAAGACAATTACAACAAAACTGTTGACACATTAAATACAGCAATTAATGATAATGATTTAGTGATGATTACTGGCGGTATTTCGGTTGGTGATTATGATTTTGTTGGTAAAGCGTTAAAAGAATTACAAGTTGAAGAACTATTTTATAAGGTAAAACAAAAACCAGGAAAGCCTCTATATTATGGAAAAAAAGAGGACACTCAAGTATTTGCGCTTCCTGGGAATCCTGCAGCAGCTTTATCTTGTTTTTATGTATATGTATACATCGCTTTGCAACACATGATGTATCGTAAAGATTTAGAATTACCAAGAATAAAAGCTAAAGCTATAAATCCTTTTGTAAAGAAAGGTGATAGACCCCAATTTCTAAAAGGTATATATAGCGATGGGCAAGTTGAAATTTTAGATGGGCAGAATTCATCCATGTTGCAGACTTTTGCGCTTTCCAATGCTTTGGTTTATGCGCCAGAAAGCATTACAAAAATTGAAAAGGGAGATGTTACTGAAGTGATTCAATTGCCTGTTTAAAAGATTATTATGGGATACAAAATAAAAAGTAGAATCTGGATTGAATCTGACGAAAACGTACTTCTTGGAGAAGGTCGTGTACATCTATTAAAAGCCATTCAAGAAACGGGTTCGCTTTCTAAAGCTGCAAAGTCGCTGAATATATCTTATAAAAAAGCGTGGCAACTATTGGATTCTGTGAACAAATCGGCAAAAAAACCTGTTACTATAAATAGTATTGGAGGTAAAGGTGGTGGTGGCGCTGAATTAACGGAATATGGGAAGTCTTTAGTCAAGGCTTTTGATGAAATCAATAGAAATTGTTGGGCGTTTTTGGATAATGAATTAAAAAAGATTGAAAAAATATAAAATTAAAAACTGAGTGAGTCATTTCGAATGCAATGAGAAATCACATAATCATTGATACATTTTACTCTGATGATATGTCTCAATCGTACCTCATTTCGACATGACAAAAAGTAAAATAATTTAGCTAAATGCTGCAAAACGAAAACATATACTTTTTCCTGGCTATACTACCAATAGTATCGTTTTTATACTCTAGTGTGGGGCATGGTGGTGCTAGTGGCTATTTAGCGCTTATGGCATTGTTTTCATTTGCACCAGAAAGCATGAAGCCTACTGCCCTATTACTTAATATTTTTGTAGCAGGCATTTCGTTTTACTATTACTATAAAGAAGGTTATTTTAATAAAAAATTATTTTTAGCATTTGCAGTAACTTCCATTCCTTTTTCTTTATTGGGTGGTCGATTTGATATTGATGCATCATTGTATAAAAAAATACTAGCTGTCTTATTAATATTTGCAATCCTAAAAATGTTGAATGTTTTTGGGAAAGAAAGTGATAAAATTAAAGACATAAAACTTTGGCAAGGACTTATTGTTGGTGCTATTATCGGATTCTTCTCTGGACTCATAGGAATTGGAGGTGGTATCATATTAACGCCACTCATTCTATTATTTCATTGGGGAAAAATGAAGGAAGCAGCAGCGGTTTCAGCGCTTTTTATATGGGTAAATTCAGCTTCGGCATTAATAGGACAATTTAGCATTGGCATTACTTTAGAAAAAGAATCGTTTCTATTAGTTGCTATTGCACTTATTGGTGGTGTTTTAGGTGGTTATTATGGCAGTAAAAAAATCAATAATCAGAAACTACGATATATTTTAGCCTTTGTACTAATTATAGCTTGTGCTAAACTCATGTTTACATAAAATGATAAACAAAACAAACATAACAGGTATTATCCTCGCTGGAGGTAAAAGCTCAAGAATGGGGATTGATAAAGGTTTTTTAATGTTGAATGACAAACCTTTTGTACAATATAGTATTGATGCTTTAAAGCCTTTAGTTTCAGAAATTATAATTGTTTCTGATAATCCTGATTATGATGTTTTTGGATTAAAACGCATAACGGATATTACCAAAGATGCAGGTCCTGTTTCTGGTATTTATTCAGGATTAGAAGCTTCAAAAACTGAACTTAATTTGGTTTTAAGTTGCGATATTCCACTGATAACTTCTGAAGTACTACAATTATTAACGAATGCTATCGATGATACTTCTGATATTATCCAAGTTGAAAGTAATGGTAAATCTATGCCTCTAATTGCGCTTTACAAAAAGACTGTTAATGATATATTCAAAAGCTTTTTAGAACAGGGCGAACGGCGATTGAGAGTAGCAATAAAAGGTTGTAACTATAAAAATGTTGTTTTAGATGAAGCCTTTCAAAATGCAACATTAAATGTGAATACAAAAGAAGAATTTAAACAAATTGAAGATGCTTATTACGATTAAATATTTCGGACAAATAGCAGAAGTGACTCAAAAAGAAGAGGAACAATTAGAAGTTTATGAAGGTAAAATTTCAGCGCTTTTAAATGTGCTACATTCTAAATATGACACTTTAAATGATAAAGATTTTCAAATAGCGCAGAATCAAGAATTAGTAAGTTTAGAAACTGAACTAACAGGAGCTGAAATTGCGTTATTACCACCTTTTGCTGGTGGTTGATAAAACGTGTCATTTCACCCGAAAGGGAGAAATCACATAATAATTGAAATGAGACCTTTTATGAGATATCTCAATCGTACCTCATTTCGACATGACAAAATAAAAAACATAAAATTGGTAGGAAGAGATTCCTGCCTTCGCAGGAATGACAGATAGATACAACAGACATATCATTTTATCCGAAATCGGACAAGAAGGTCAGGATAAAATTTCCAATGCCAGAGTTTTGGTTATTGGTGCTGGTGGTTTAGGATGCCCTGTGTTGCAATACCTTACAGCTGCTGGCATTGGAACCATCGGCATCATTGATTTTGATGTGGTTGAACTTTCAAATTTACAACGTCAGGTGCTCTTTGGAACTTCATCTCTGGGAAAAAACAAAGCCCTTGCAGCCAAAGAACGGTTACAGGATTTAAATAATGATATTTCAATAATTGCTTACCCAGAAACACTCACCTATCAAAACGCAATTACCCATTTTAGAGAATACGATATTATAGTTGATGGCTCTGATAATTTTGAAACACGGTATTTGGTAAATGACGCCTGCATCATCACAAACAAACCACTAGTTTTTGGAGCCATTTATAAATTTGAAGGTCAGGTTTCGGTTTTCAATTATAAAGACGGACCAAGTTACCGATGTCTCTTCCCTAACCCACCACATAAAGATACTGTTCCTAATTGCTCAGATATTGGTGTTTTAGGTGTGCTTCCTGGTATTATTGGGAGCATGCAAGCTAATGAAGTTTTAAAACTCATTATAGGATTAGGTGATGTATTATCTGGGAAATTGCTTTGCTATAATGCTTTGACATCCCAAACGTCAACTTTAAAAATAAATAGAAATGAAACTAGTATTCAATCTGTTTTAGATGAGCAAGATAGTTTTGAGAATAAGCATCTCATTATTGACTGTCAAATTGAAGTCATGGAAGTTTCAATATCCGAGATGATTTTAGAAAAAAACGTTCAGTTTATTGATGTTAGAGAGATAGACGAACAACCTAAAGTAGACCATTTAAACGTTACCAATATTCCATTAAGTGAATTAGAAACTAGTTTACATAAAATTGATTTATCAAAAAAGAAAGCCCTTTTTTGTAAATCTGGAATGCGCAGTAAACATGCCGTAAAAGTATTGCAAGGATTAAATATTAATAATTGTTTTAGTATACCTCAAGGTGCTTCAGAAATAAACAATTATTTAAAAGAACATAATAAAATACTATCCAATGAAAGATAAAAAACCAATGAAAAGCGTTTTCAAAGAAGGAGCGATAACTTCAGAATTTATAGGGAATTCTATTTACAAACATCAAACAAAAACAAGTATCGGTGCCCATAATATTTTCTTGGGGCAAGTTCGTGCAGATGAGATAGACGGAAAGACTGTTTCTGCCATTGAATATTCGGCCTACGAGGACATGGCAAATCAAAAATTTCACGAGATACGTGAAAGTGCTTTTGAAAAATTTGATTTAACCTGCATGCATATTTATCATAGTCTTGGAACTGTAAAAGCAGGTGAAATTTGTCTTTTTGTGTTTGTATCCTCACCAAGACGAAAAGTAGTTTTTGAAGCTCTAGAGTTTATAGTTGAAGCCATTAAAGCTGATGTTCCTGTATTTGGAAAGGAAATTTTTGAAGATGAAAGTCACCAATGGAAAGTAAACTCATAAAAATGTTTTATAATTAATCTAAATTTAAAAAAATGTTTAATTCAAATAGACTTCATTTAAAGGAAATTAAAGAAAGCTCATTGATACTTGGAGTTAAAAAAAACACAAGGCGGGACATAATAATTAATGCATCTGAAATCTATGAAATTTGTGATTCTGTGTTGGGTAAAAATGCTGATTCTGTTGATTTGATTTTTAAAACTAAAAATGAGAACATTTTCCTAGATATGAATTCTAAGTGGGATTTAATAGTTGATTTTGGGAAAAAAAATAACATTAAGATAATCAGAGAATGGGTCTGTGAAAGTTTCCAAACGATTGTTATTAATAATCCAAAAATAAAATAATATGGTCGATATCACACATAAAGTAACCACACTAAGAACAGCAGTTGCACAAGCCATTGTAAAGGTCAGTAAGCCTGAAACCATAACGGCAATTCAAAACGAAACCGTACCAAAAGGCAACGTATTCGCTATGAGTAAAGCGGCAGGGTTATTAGGTGTAAAACGCACGCCAGATATTTTGCCAGATTGCCACCCCTTACCTATTGAGTACACTGGTGTAGAATATAAAACTAATGGATTAGAAATTACAGTGCTTTTTACTGTAAAAACCATTTACAAAACAGGGGTTGAAGTTGAAGCGATGCATGGTGCTAGTGTTGTAGCTTTAAATATGTATGATATGCTCAAACCTATTGATAAAGGCATAGAAATACACGCCATTAAACTTTTGAAAAAGAAAGGAGGGAAATCTGATTTCAAAGACACCTTCAGAAAAGACTTAAAAGCAGCCGTTGTGGTGTGTAGCGATACTATTTCTGCTGGTCATAAAGAAGACAGAGCAGGAAAAGCCATAATTAACAAACTTGAAAGTTGCAATGTAAAAATCTCTGAATATGTTATAATTCCTGATGAAGTTAAAGATATTCAGCAAAAAGCAAGAACTTATCAGGAACAAGGCATCGATATGGTCATTTATACTGGTGGCACAGGATTATCAGGAAGGGATATTACACCAGAAGCTTTACTGCCTTTGTTAGATAGACGTATTCCAGGAATTGAAGAAGTCATTAGAAGTTATGGACAAGAACGTATGCCTTTTGCGATGCTTTCCAGAAGTGTTGCTGGAACCATTGGAGATACTTTGGTTTTAGCTTTACCAGGCTCAACCAACGGTGCTAAGGAATCTATGGACGCTATATTTCCAGCCGTATTACATAGTTTTAGAATTTTAAAAGGTGCTAGACACGATTAATGAATACAAACCAAAACATATTACAAGATTCACATCATAGAGATCACGCCTATTTAAGGATTTCCTTAATAGAGCGTTGTAATTTACGTTGCACCTATTGCATGCCTGAAGAAGGTGTAAAACTATCTCCTAAAAGTCATTTAATGACTTATGAGGAAATTTATGAAATCGCTAAAACTTTTGTAGATAATGGCGTTACCAAAATTCGATTAACTGGTGGAGAACCTTTAATTAGAAAAGATATTCCTGTAATTTTAGAAAAATTAGCAACGCTTCCTGTGGAATTATCTATTACTTCAAACGCTGTTATTATTGATAAGTTTATCAATGCTTTAAAAACAAACGGCGTCAATAAAATAAATGTGAGTTTAGATTCTTTAGATGCTTCAAAATTTAAACACATTACGCGTCGTCATGAATTTCAAAAAGTTTATGACAACATTTTATTACTTGTTAAAGAAGGGTTTACCGTTAAAGTCAATGCCGTTTTAATAAAAGGATTTAATGATAATGAAATTATCGATTTTATCAATTTCACCAGGAATTTACCTATTTCAGTTCGCTTTATTGAATTTATGCCTTTTGACGGCAATAAATGGGATATGAGTAAAATGGTTTCCTATGCTGAAGTGATGACATATGTTAATAATACTTTTGAAAAAGATAACATTGAACGTTTACAAGACGCACCCAATGACACTTCAAAAAACTACAAAATAAAAGGTTATAAAGGCTCTTTTGCTGTTATAAGTTCTGTAACTAATCCGTTTTGCGATTCTTGTAATAGATTGCGTTTAACTGCCAATGGGCAATTGAAAAATTGTTTGTTTTCGTCTACTGAATCTGATTTATTGACTACCCTAAGAGCAGGAAAATCTATAGAGCCTGTTATCCAAAAAGCAGTAAAAGCTAAGTTTAAAGTGCGTGGTGGTATGGATACTTTAAAAAAATTACAAGAACCCAAACTACACACTAATAACAGAAGTATGATTACTATTGGTGGATAATTTTTTTTACTAAATTTGTATATGACCCTAGATGTTTTCAAATATTTCAAGAATAGTACCCATTATAACAGACTAATTAGTGATGACTATATGTTTGTTGAGTACAAATGTCCAATTGATGTAGAAAAATTTAAACTATGGACAGATATACCATTCATAACCTACGTTATTAGTGGTAAAAAGGATTGGACTTCCGTAAATAAAACATATCCGTTGCATTCTGGAGATGCACTTTTTATTAGAAAAGGTATTTACAATACAAAACAATATTTTGAAGAGGATTATTGCACTATTCTATTTTTTATTACTGAGGATTTTATAAGACGTTTTATGACGAATAACACTTCGTTTATAAAATCTACAAGCCCAAAAGAAAAATACGATCAAATATTTCCAATACACGTTACAAATTCAATTAATTCACTATTTCTTTCCGTTTTTAACTATTTTGACATGGAAGGAGAAATTCCCAAAGAATTAGTTGAAATAAAATTTAATGAATTGCTTTTTAACATAGCACTGGATCCTATTAATAAAGATTTAATTAATTTCTTTAATACGCTAAAACAAGTTGAAAAGACTAGTATACACGATATTATGATGAAAAACTTTCATTATGATTTACAATTGGAAGAATATGCACGTCTTTGTGGAAGAAGCTTGTCTACATTTAAAAGAGATTTTAAAACTCACTTTAAAGAGACACCAGGAAAGTGGTTAAACAAAAAGCGTTTGGAATACGCTAAAACACTATTAGAAAATTCTGAGTTAAACATAAATGAAATTTGTTATGAAAGTGGCTTTAAAAACACCTCACACTTCAATAGTAGCTTCAAAAAAAAGTTCGAATATCCACCCAATCAATATAGAAATAAGCACGTAACCAAATCGTTATCTTTTTTGGATTGAACTTTTTAGAAAGAAAGTTGAACTTTTAAGAAAATTCTAAACCTCCTTTACACAATACTTTTGGCATATTATTTAAAATCAATATGTCATGAAAAAAATATTAATGTTTTTGTATTCAATAATCGCCTATCTTATTGGGTTTACTTCGCTGTTATTATGGATAATCTCTTGTAGTGATTTAGTTACTGAAATATCTATCGATCAAACCGCTACACTTCCTTTCTACCTAGCACTATTAAAGAATTTTGGTCTTGTAGCGCTTTTTGGAGTTCAACACAGTGTTATGGCTCGACAATCGTTTAAAACTACCTTCGCTAAATACTTTCCAAAACCTATTGAACGTAGCACATTTGTTTTAATTTCTGGGTTATTATTAATTCTTTTAGTTACAGAATGGGCACCTATGGGTGGGTCTATTTGGAAAATTCAATCTGATAGTGTTTTGTATTATCTGGTTTATATTATGTTCTTTTTAGGTTGGACAATTCTATTTATCAGTACATTTTTAATTAATCATTTTGATCTATTCGGACTACGCCAAACGTACTTAGAACTCAGAAATAAGCCCTATACAAATTTAAACTTTAAAGTAATTTCTTTTTACAAACATGTACGTCATCCTTTATATTTTGGAGGTATACTCGGAATATGGGCAACACCAAATATGACAGTTACACATCTAATTTTTGCAATTGGATTAACCTCTTATTTTATAATAGGAACTCTTTTTGAAGAACGAGATCTAAAAAAGGAATTTGGTAAAGCTTATAAGAGTTACCAATCAAAAACCCCTATGTTAATTCCTTTTACAAAAAAAACAAAATAACCATTCAAAATGGACAGTAAGTTAAGAAAAAAGCAACCTAACTCAATTTTAGGTTTTGGTTGGTACACATATTCAAAACTCTCTAGAAACAGAACAATTAAAATAAAAGAACAAAGTAGTTTATTATGAATAACTTCTTTTTGGATATGAGTTATTAATTTAGGTATATTTGATTGATACCTTATAACCAATCCATATGAAGCGATTATTTTCCTTTTGTTTATTATTTTTTTCAATAACATCCCTTTTTGCTCAAGACCTCGAAACTTATTTTAAACCCTTAAAATATAGACACATAGGTCCATTTCGTGGAGGAAGATCTGTTGCTACGAGCGGTGTAATTAATAATCCTCTTACCTATTACATGGGATCAACAGGAGGTGGCTTATGGAAAACTAAAGATGCAGGGCAACGTTGGGAGAATATTTCTGATGGATATTTTAAAACTGGATCTGTTGGAGCCGTAGCTGTTTCTGAATCTGACCCAAATATAGTTTATTGTGGCATGGGAGAACATGCTGTTAGAGCAGTAATGACATCATATGGTGATGGTGTTTATAAGTCTACAGATGCCGGAAAAACATGGAAACATATCGGGTTAGCTAAAACCCAACATATTTCTAGAATTGTAGTGCATCCTAAAAATCCAAATATAGTTTATGTTGCAGCCCAAGGTGCTTTATATGGTCCATCAAAAGAAAGAGGTATATACAAATCTATAGATGGCGGAAAAACATGGAAAAACGTTTTGTTTATAAATGAATTAACTGGTTGTTCAGAATTATCGATTGATATGAATTTCCCTAATGTGATGTATGCAGCTATGTGGCATCATCAGAGAAAACCTTGGAAAATTATTAGTGGTGGATCTGGAAGTGGTTTGTATAAATCGACAGACGGTGGTGAAACTTGGAATACTATTCATGAGGGACTTCCAAAGGAAAAGGGTAAAATGGGTATTTCAGTTTGTAGATCAAACCCAAATAAACTTTTTGCCATAATAGAAAGTGATAGTAATAAAGATCTTGGTGGTTTGTTTGTTTCTTCTAATGCAGGAAAAAATTGGTCTCGCATTAGCGATGATAATCGTCTAACACAACGTGCATGGTATTACACAGAAGTATTTACCGATCCTAATAACGAAAATGTGGTTTATGTTTTAAGTGCTCCCGCATTAAAATCTATAGATGGAGGTAAAACTTGGAAGGTCTTATCTGGAACTCATGGCGATTTTCATGATTTATGGATTAATCCTAATAACTCCAATAACATGGTTATTGCTAATGATGGAGGTGCTGGAATTTCATTTGATGCTGGAAAAAGTTGGTCAACACAATCTAATATGCCTCTTGCACAATTTTACCGTATCAATACAGATAATCTGTTTCCGTACAATATTTACGGTGGGCAGCAAGATTTTCCTTCAATGAAAATTGCAAGTTTATCCTATGGAAATTCTTCTATTACCGAAAGTGATTGGTCTAATTCTGCAGGTGGTGAAAGTGCGTTTTTGGCCTTTAATCCAGACAATCCCAGATATGTAATGGGCGGAAGTTACTTAGGTACGATAAATGTTCTAGATACCAAGTCCAACACAAACACTAAAGTTATGGCTGCTCCTATCCAATACTTAGGAGAAGACGCAAGAGATATGAAATATCTTTATAACTGGAATGCTCCAACATTATGGTCTCAACATAGTAAAAATACATACTTTCACTGTGCTCAATTGGTTTTAAAAACCAATGACATGGGGCGTACATGGGAAGAATTTTCACCAGACTTAACTCGTAATTTAGATGAGAGGCAAGGCAAAGGAGGTGGGCCATATACCAATGAAGCTGTGGGAGGAGAAAACTACGGTACTATTAGTTATATGATTGAATCTCCACATGAAAAAGGTGTTTTTTATACTGGAAGTGATGATGGGCTAGTACACATTACAAAAGATGATGGTGAAAATTGGATTAATATTACACCTAAAGGATTAAAAGAATGCTTAATAAATGCTATTGAAGTATCTCCACATAATCCAGGAACCACTTATATAGCTACAACTCGGTTTAAATTTAATGACCATACACCAGCGCTATACAAAACAACTAACTATGGAAAAACTTGGAAAAATATAAGTTCAAATATTCCTTATGGAGCTTTTACAAGAGTTGTTAGAGAAGATGCTTCACGTAAAAATTTACTTTATGCAGGAACTGAACAAGGTATTTATATATCTTGGAATGGAGGTGATTCGTGGGAACCCTTTCAATTAAACTTACCTATTACTCCTATTACAGACCTAAAAGTGCATAAAGGTGATTTAATAGTAGCGACTTCTGGAAGAGGTTTTTGGATTCTTGATGATTTAAATTTAATGACTCAATATAAAGGCAATAAGGAATCAAAGTTATTTACACCTGAAGATACTTACAGAGGTTCTTGGAGAAGTCAATTAAACAGTAATAGTAAAAACTTCAAAGGGTCAAGTGCATTTAGTGGTGTTAATCCAGCCAATGGCATGGTAATATATTACGAACTTCCTAAACTTAATGATTCTATTGATATTCAATTACAAATTAGAAATAATTCTGGTAAATTAGTACGTACTTTTACATCGAAAAAAGATACTTCATACAAAAAATACGATGGTGGTCCTTCAAAAGAACCAACATTAGACAAAAATGAGGGCTTAAATAGATTTGTATGGAATATGAGGCAAGCTACAATGCCGGGAATTAAAAATGTATACATTGAAGCAGGTTATAGCGGACATGTTGTTACTATTGGTACATATGAATTAAGTTTAAAAATTGGAGATTCAATATTAAGCACTAATGCTAAAATTGTTGAAGTTCCGCTTTACGATAACATTGATGAAAATGATTACAAAGCTTATGATGCGTTTCTTGGAGGGATGGAACAAAACTTAACAGAAATGCATAATAAAGTAAACTTAATTTTTAGTTTACAAAACCAACTAAAAGAAACCATTACATATTTAAAAAAGAACCCTGAAAACAAAGATTTGGTTACTCAAGGAAAACTATTGCTAAAGAAACTGAAAGATTGGGATGAAAAAATGGTACAGCGAAAATCAAAAGCTTATGATGATGTTGAAAATTTTCAAAATAAGTTTACAGCAAACTACATGTTTTTAATTAATCAATCAGATAATACATTACCAATAATTAATAGGTCTTCAAAAGATCGTAAAGAAGAACTTGATAAGCAATGGACAATTTTGAAAAAAGAGGCTGAAATATTTATAAATAAAGAGATTCCAGAATTCAATAAACAACTATGGGATAAAGGAATTGGTGCACTTAAACTCCATTAATATATGATTCAAAAAGCATTCTATTCACGGCTAAAAGAATAAAAAAAGGTAGTGTATTAACACTACCTTTTCAATCACAAAAACATAAACAAATCAAACTAAACTAGCTCTTATGAACTAATTTGAGTTCAACTTGAGTATTACCAATCAAATGCTTTTTTTTATTTCTATATACCCATGCTATTTGTCCTAATTGTAAAACTATTTTTACAGAATCTTTCATAGATAATTTTGAACCATCTGCATGAATCCATCGTTTTAAAGGTTGTTCACAGATATAACTTTTAGCTTTTTCTACTCCAAAATGAATAGACATTCTTTTAAATATTTCAACATCAAAAATCCATTGTGTTACAAACTCTTTATCAAAAGCTAATTGTATTACATCTTTCCTAAAAATCTTAGCACCACATTGTGTGTCTTTAAAATTCATGCCAAGAATCTTTCTTATAATAAAGTTAATGGTCATACTTATTATTTTTCTAGCAGATTCTTTTGTAATGTTAGCTCCCATTCTGCTTATTCTTGAACCACTAACAATTTTAAAGTTTGAATTTTCTATAGTAGAAACTAAATCATCAAAATCCTTCAAATCGGTTGATAAATCGGCATCTAAAAATCCTATATAATCTAAATCAGATTTTTCAGCCATGTGTAACATACCCAATCTTACTGCTTCTGCTTTACCTCCATTTTTTTCACAATTATAAACTGTGATAAAATCTTCACGCCCTTTTTGTAAGTTGTGTAATACCTCTAAAGTATTGTCTTTACTGCCATCGTTTACAAAACACAAATGGTATCCAGAATTTTTATTAATAAACTGAAGAAATTCATCACTCAATAATCTATCTTCTTCATTATAACACGGAATTACAACACCAACACATCGTTGCTGTATCATAACATCTGTTTTAGAAACAATATTTTTGCTTTCTGGAGTTCCTATTAATCGTTTTACACGTGCACAAATTTCATTAAGACTAAGTGGCTTTTTCATGTAATCGTTAATTCCTAAATCAAACCCTTCAGTAATAATATCGTCTTGCGTATTGCCTGATAACACCATGATTGGTGTTTCTGCATTTTTAGACTGCCTAATGTATTTTACAATATCTAAACCTGATACTTTTGGCATATTAATATCGACAATAACAAGGTCTGGTTTAAACGTATTGTATTTTGAAATACCAGTGTTGGCATCGGTTTCAATAATAACATTGTAACCTAATTCGTTTAATCTTTTTTGTAATGGCAACAATACTAATTGTTGGTCATCGATTGCTAAAATTTTCATAATAAATAGTTTTTGTGATTATTTACAAGACAAAAGTATTATGATTAGCGTAAGAAAAAGTCTATTTTAGCTTAAGAAGATGTTTTGTGTAGATGAATGGTACTTTACTATAGATGAGCTAGACTGAAACCAAACTAAGCATTATATATCTTTACATAGTCTTAAATTGATATATGTTGAACCCAACCAAATCGAATAAATTTTTAATTGTTGCACTACTTATTGGTATTGCATTTCATGGTACTTCTATATTTTTTACCTTAGAAAGCACCTATGATGCATTAATACATTTATTTTTTGCAGAACACTATTCAAATAGTTGGTTTGAACCTTGGAACTATAAGTGGTATACTGGCTTTACTGTAATGAGTTACCCGCCTTTGGTGCATCAAGCTATAGCTGCACTATCTTATATAGGTGGTTTAAAATTTGGACTTTTTACAGTTGCACTCATCAGTATTGTTTTATTTATAACTGGAGCATATCGGTTTTCATTACTAATCACTGGTAATAGAACTGTAGCAGGTTACGCTTCCATATTAGCCGTTTTATCATCCTCTTTCGTAGAAACCCTACATGTTTTTGGGCAGTTACCAAGTATTATCGGAATTTCCGTATTAATGCATGCTTTACCAGAAATATACTTATGGCTTAAAACTGGTAAACTGCGTTATTTATGTACCAGCCTCTCACTAATTGCAGTTACCGTAACATCACATCATGTTACACCTATTTTTGGAATGGTATTTTTTATTTTTCCATTAATTGGTATGGTGCTTATGGATGTTTCAAAAGACAAAGTAGGCAGCATTAAAGCCGTTACTTTTAAAGTATTTTTAAATAGCTTCTTTAAACTATTCAAGCGTATTGTTAGCTTTGGACTATTATCATTAGTTATCATTATTGGATGTATTTTACCCTATTGGATAAACTCTAAGAATAACCCCATAACTCAAGTACCAATACCACATGGCTCTCGTGATAATTTTTTAGAAATCACTTCATCAGGATTGGTGTTCTTTTTAATTCCTTGGGGTGTTTTATTAATAATTTTACCTTACATTTTTTATCGCTACTATAGCAAGCGTTACCTGTTTTTTGGCTTTTCCATAACCATACTTACAATTTTGGGTACAGGCGGTACCACACCAATTCCTAGATTGTTTTTAGGTGAAACTGCTTTCAATATTTTAACCTTAGATCGTTTTACACTTTGGGCATCCATTATGTCTATACCACTTTTTGGTGAGTTTGTATATCGATTGGTTGATGGTGATTTAAAAGTCTTGATACAAAATAAATTTGGCGCGGTTTACCATAGAATTATTGGAGGTGTTTTTGCTGGTTTGTTTGTGTTTATGACAATATTTACCATGAGTCTAGGATATTTTAGACCCTCACAACCACAGAAAATTAAGATGTTACCCATTGTGAATTTCCTTAATCAAGACCAACATGACCAATGGCGTTATATGACTTTAGGATTTGGAGACCAAATGGCGTGGTTATCTGCTCAAACTAAGGCTATGAGTGTTGATGGTAATTATCATTCTGCAAGACGCTTACCCGAACTTACAACAAGACCAATTGAACGTTTAGAAAACTCAAAATTTAAAGGTGTTGAAGGTATTGGTTCTTTACAACAATTTTTAACCACTCCTGAAAAATATAACTTTAAGTACATTTTTTCAAACGATAAATTTTACGATCCTATTTTATATTTCTGTGGATGGCAACGCCTGCGACAATTAGAAAATGGCATACAAGTTTGGGAGAAATTAAATGTGCCACCAATATCCTCAATTTTACCTAAAGATGATGTTGCCAAATGGCAAAAAATACTCTGGGGTATTATGCCTTTTTTAACAGTACTTATTGCTTTCTTATTAAATATCCATTTATTATTTGCAAGAGCGCTTAAAACAAAAATTAAACATGTACCTGACTATTTAAATTTCAAAACAAACTATACACTATTTTCTAGCGGATTATTAAAAATAACACACATCTGGTCTTTAGCATTAGCCATTATTTTTGGGTTTGGAATGTATCAATTCTATTTAAAAAATGATAGTCATCATACACCAGAAAATGCACTACTCGCCTATTATGATGCTTTAGATTTTAAACGGTTTGAAAAAGCACATAGTCTTATTAACCCCAAAAGCGATTTAACTATTGCACAATACATGCTAGAAATTTCGGTAACCGATGGCTTACTAAGTTCGTATGCTAAATTAGATGCTATTGATACCCAAATAACGGCACAAACCGATACTCTGGCTTCTGCTATAGTGAACACTAAATGGATTACGCCACTAGAAAAAATAGACAAAATATTTTATAAATCTTTGGTCAAAATAGAGGGCAAATGGTTTATTGAACCCGACGATATTGATTTAGACTTACCACCAGATCAATTTTACTCTAATAACGAAACGGCTTATTTTAATCAAGGAAGACGACGTATCACAACTGAGCAAACACATCATGAAGATGTTTTAAAACAACCTGTTTTAGAGATTCTTCAAACCAAATTAGTAAAACATAACAAGAGTTATTCACTTATAGGCGAAATTCAAAATATAGATAACGTACCTGCCGACGTGGTTTTAAAAGGCACATTATACAACGATGATAACAAAGAGTTAGCCACTTATAATGCAAAACATCAAATAAAACACAAACTAATGCCTAAAGAGGTAAGTGCGTTTAGAATAAATTTTGAAGGTATTGCCTGGTCTAAAACTCAAGATTCTATTCCAAAAACTTTTAATCCAGATGAGTTTACACCTGTTGAATTTGAAGAACAGCCCACTAAATTTAATTTGCAAGCCGCAGGCAATGTATCTGGCTCTGATTTATATAAACAAACCGTTTTAAGTGATTTACAAATAACAAAAACTACCGTTTCTGGGGCATTATTTAATTCAGGAATTAAAGAGGTTACCATACCTCAATTAATAATTAGTTATTATGATGCCGATAAAAAGTTGGTATGGGTAGACCATAAATTTTTAAAAGAAGGTATCAGGCAGCAGCATAAACAATATTTTGAATATCGTTTAGATGAAGACCCTAGCGTTATTATCAACTCGAATATGAGTAATTGTTTTGTAAATGGATTACCTAATTTAGATATTGCTAATAAAGTTATTCCAAATAGAATTCTAAATCATACCAACTCACAATTACAACCGATTAACCATCCTATTTACAAGTTTATAAAAATTGAAACAAATGCTTATTTAGGTAACCCATAATACATGATTAAATATAAATTACATATTATTTATTTAGTGATGCTTCTAACATTTGGCAACCCAAATACATTTGCCTCTGAGGATATTAGGCTAATTACCAAAATTACAGAGTTTGTTGCAGGTAATACTATTACATTACAATTTACAACACCTGGAAATTTATCCCCATTTTTATATGTAAGTAACAGTTTTGGGTCAACTCTTATAAAACCTAATTTAAGCTCAACAATCTTAACTTATAATATTCCATTACATATATCATCAAGAGTTGGCTCTATTAATTGGAGACTTTTAAACAAAACACATCAATTACAAGGTCAGCTCAAAATTATACCTCAAAATACTGTTAAAACCATCCAAACATATTTAGGTCCTCCCAGTATTGCTGCTGGTGGTAGTGATTATAGTATGCTGGTAGCTATTCCAACCGACTCGTATGATAATCCACTATCAGATGATACCAAAATTGCTGTAAAGCATCAATTTAAAACTAGAGTAAGTACAGATACTGTGGTCGTAAAAAACAGTATTGCCTATAAGAATATATATTCAACTGAAAAAACGGGACGTATCCTTATAAACTCATCATGCTACGGCTTAGAGTCTAAGGAATATGGTATTAATATCATGCCAGCACCTCCAGAAAATTTCACGATAGATTATAACAGACATCATGTTTACGCTGATGGCAACCAAATAACCACTTTATCTACATCAATCCTAAAAGATAAATATGAGAATTTGGTAAGTGATGGTACTTACGTTGAGTTTTTTATTAAAACGTCAACAGCAACCGTTTTAAAAACATCTGGTACAACTATTAATGGAATCGCTACCGGAAGAATAATTCATCCAGATCATGCAGATAAATGGACCGTTCAAGCATTTATTGATGGTATGGCAGAAAGTAACAGCATTACAATTGATTATAAATCTGTTATTTCAGATTTCAACATTAAGTTATCGAACAACAACAGAAACATTACTGTGGGCCCGTTGCAGAGTTTTATGAATCAAATGATTCCTGATGGTTTAGATGTTACACTTTATGTATATTCAGAAAATAAACTGGTGCTTACCAAACGAAAAAATAGTGCAGATGGTTATGTAAATTTCAAATTAAACATCAACCAATTTCCAAAAGGCACTTATAATATTACTGTAAAAGCTGCAGGTAATAGCAAATCTATAAACGCTATTAAATTATGAAAATACTAAACAAGAACATATTGAGAAGTGTTTTGGTGCTGTCTTACATCATCATTATTAGTATAATCATTTTAGGTATAAGTAGTGTTTTTTCGTATTTGAATACTGGAGCGGACAGAAGTAACATGCTGCATACTGAAATAAAAAAAATAGAACAATATTTACCTAAATTGGAATGGGAGCCACTAAAAAATGAAGGCAGACCAATGGATTTACAAACCTTAAAATCTATTGAAACAGATTATTTAGATGCTTGGTACGTAAAACATGTAGCTTATAAGACCAATACAACTAAAGGTGTTGATGATTATTATACCGAAAACGCCAGATCCTCTATTTATTCCATTGTTGAAACAAATTCCAATGAAAACATTACAATAGATGGCACTACTTTAGAACATCATTTAACCTTAGAGTTTTTTAGTGAAGATGGACAATTAGTCGTATTGCGAGATAGCAATGTATTAGAATATAAACGCATTTATCAAGAAAACAATGTTTTACTTGAAACCAAAGAATTAACAACATATAAGGTTATTTTACTTTTAGAAGATGGGGTTTGGCGTATAAGGCATCTTATTAAAGAACAAACAGCACCATATAAAAATAAATTTAAGCCAGCCGAAAATATAATCACTAAAATTAAAGGTATTAATTACTACCCGCAAGCTACCCCTTGGAATTTATATGGTGATGATTTTGATGACAATATCATTTCAAAAGATTTTAAAATTATTAAAGAATCGGGGTTAAATAGTATTCGAATTTTTGTGCCTTATGAGGATTTCGGACTCGCAAATGTTAAACCAGAGAAGCTCCAAAAACTAAAAAAAGTTTTAGATATTGCAGCGCTACACGAATTAAAAGTTATAGTAACTCTATTTGATTTTTATGGGGACTATGAGGTCTTAAATTGGACTTTAAACCAGCATCATGCCATAAACATAGTTTCTGCATTAAAAAATCATAAAGCGCTCTTAGCTTGGGATATTAAAAATGAACCCAATTTAGATTTTGAAAATAGAGGAAAAATTAAAGTTACAGCATGGGCAAAACAAATGATAGCTTCTGTAAAATCTATTGATACTATTCACCCAGTAACCATAGGATGGTCCAATACTGAAAGTGCTACAATCTTGAAAGACAATCTAGATTTTGTATCCTTTCACTACTACGAAGATTTGGATGCATTAGAAACAGAATATCAAAATTTAAAAACTGATATACCTAACAAACCCATTGTAGTTACAGAATTTGGTATATCCTCATATCGAGGCCTGTGGAATCCGTTTGGTAATTCTGAAGATGATCAAGCAGCGTATTATAAACAGGCACAAGCAGTATTCAGTAAAAACAATATGTCGTTTATGTCCTGGACACTTTACGATTTTACTGAAATACCAAAGGAAGTCGTAGGACGACTTCCTTGGAGAAAACAGGCACAAGAATATTTTGGTTTTATCAACCAAAATGGAGAGACCAAGCCTGCGTTTAAATATATTTCTAAAGAATAACTTCCTGAGATTGTATCGTTTCTACTGAAGATTTTTTATCTATTATAGATTCAAAAGCATTAATATACATATCTGCAATTCTAGACATTGGGTATGCCGTAGCAGCTTTATAATTAGCTTTTTCTAATGCTATACGATATGCTTTATTTTCTAAAATTTTCTGTAAAGCTATAGCTAAACTACTTGGGCTTTCAGCATCAAAAAACTCACCTCTGTAGCCTTCATCTTGTACTAATAAAGCTAAATCTCCTAAGTCTGGCATAACAACAGCTTTACCATAACTTCCTGCTTGGTGTAATACTCCAGAACTGCCCGTGGTAGACGTATATGGAAATACTACAACAGCGCTTTCTTTAAATATTTTTGGTACGTCTTCTTCAGCAACGTAACCAGTAAAATTCAAACCTTTAACATGATTATATGTTCTCTGTACGCTTTCTAAATACCCCGGCGTATTTGGGTTATCTGTTCCTGCAACTACTATTTCCATATTTAAATTAGAAGTTTCTCTAAGCATTTCTACAGCTTCAATCATACCTTCAACTTTCTTATAGGTTCCAAATTTCCCAAAAGTCATAATCTTTAAAGGCTCTAAAGGTGTTTCATAATCAGGTTCTTCAAGAATTTCAAAAGTCCCGTGAGGTATTAGCTTTACATTTTTAGCATTATATTTTTTACTTAAAATATCCACATACTTTTGCATGGTTACCGCAACGGTATCTGCTTGTAAAATCAATCTTGTTAAAGTGCTACCAATACATCCGTAGATTTTTTGCATGATTTTATTACTTGTAAATCCAGCACTTCCTAGATCTACTTCTTCCATGATATTATGAAGTAATACAATATTTGGAATCTTTTTTAATTTACAAACTAATGGTAACATTAAACCTAATGCAGCGGCAACCTTTTTATCGCCAAACTTCATAAATTGTAAATTGAATAACACAGCATCTGGCTTTACTTGATTAATAGCCTTTGTTACATTTAAAATGTTTAAATAGCTATTAAATGTCCAACACTCTTTTACTGTAATTTTACATCCATCTTCTGTAAAGTTGATGTCTTTTTTTCCTTCTGTAGTATCGGTAAGTAATACTAATTCTGTGATATTTTCTTTTTGTCTAAAGTGTTTTACTAAATGGTATGCATATTCATTTAAAGTAACTTTACTTGGTGGATATGCTGTAACGATTGCTAATTTCATGATTTGAGTTTTTATGTTATTTGTGATTTTATACTACAAAGTTGCAGTATATTGATGAGTAAAATTGAGGTTCTTAGGTGGTTGGAATTTTACTGTAGACGAATGGTAAATTGCTATAGATTAAGCCTTCTTATGGTTTATTTTAAAGAATACAACTTGAATAATTAAAAGTAACACCATAGCTATAATTTGCATATGTACTACCTGTGCTAAACTATCGTGAAAAAAGACCACTAACGCCATTTGTAACATACCAAATACACCTGAAATAACAACTGGGACATACTTGTCTAAAGACAAATAGTAATACGCGAAAATATTAGATATTGCAAACATAGAGGTAGCAATTGCATATTGCCATAATAATGGTGCCATAGCAATATACTGCTCACCAAATAATATATCAATTATAAGTTCTGGTGCACTAAAACATACTAATACTATAGTAAAAGAAATAGCCGCGATATAACCCACATATTTAAACAAAACAGGAGCAGTATCTTTACCATCTTTTTTTAGTTGTACTACTGTTGGCAATAATAGCATTACAAACATCCAAGCTATAAAATATACAATACGACCAATTAAAGCCAAAGACGCATATAATCCTGCTTCGTAAGATTCAAAATAGTGCTTTACTAATAGAATATCACTGTTGTTGATGATGATTTGTGTTAATTCATAAAATGCAGTAATAAGGAAAAAACTGCGGATTGCTTTTTTATGAATACCTAAAACAACTTGCTTTTTTAAACTTATTGTAAAGTACTTAAACGGTATTAATCCAAATAAAAAAGAGGCAAAAATACCAACAGCAATAATTACAGGTGATGTAATATCCAGTATAAAAATTAAACCAAGCGTAATTAGCAACCTACTCCACATTTCTGTTTGATAGGTGACAGATAAGGATTTGAATGATTTTTTTCCTTGAAAAACACCTCTGTTTACACTCATTAAAAAATAAATAGGTACACCGCATCCAAATACCACAAACATCGTGGATGATGACGTGTTAAAAATATCTTGTAATGATGATGCAAATACAATGATAGCTATACCAAAAAGAAGTCCGACTAAAAATGCCTGTTGATATACTTTAGATATAAAACTTTTAAATACTGAGTTTTCAAAAAGTACTGAGAATTTAGCTGTAACCAATTGAAAGGTCATCGCTGCAAAACTTAATACCAATAAAAAGGTAATCAGTACAGCGGCATCTGCAAAGGCAGTAGGTCCTAATAACCTACCAAGAAGTAAGTTATATAAATAGTTTCCTCCGTTTACAGCCAGAACACTAAGCATAAACAATTGCTCTGGATTTATTTTTTTTGATTTTATTAATGTAACTAATTGCATGGTGTTCTGTTTTGTGATTTGGTTGTATGGCTTTACGCCGCTATTTTAGCTTTAGAGTCTTGATAAATTTCTATGTTTTTATAATTGTTATTTGTGATTTCTGACACAAAGATGCTTCAACATTCAACGGAAGGCAGTCAAATTTCGGTGAGTGACGCTTTGCTGTAGATGAATGAAACGGGTTTTGGTCTTAACTTGCAGTATCACAAAAATCTAAATTATGAGTAACAAATTCTACAGTTTACTAGTCTTACTTTTTATGGTCACTATGGCATATACCCAAAACATGCAAGAAGGATTTTCTTTCTTAGAAACTGGGCAATATGTAAAAGCCGAATCGTTTTTTAAAACCGTACTAAAAGAGTATCCAAAAAACAAAACCGCTAAATTGTGCTATGGAAGAGCAGTTGGTTTATTAGGTAATTCTAAACAAGCTGTAAGTATTTTTACAGATCTGTTAAACACCTACCCTAACGATTTTGAAATCAAATTAAATTATGCCGAAAGTTTACTTTGGAATAAAGACTTTACAGCAGCTAAAAACTATTATGAAGGTTTAATACAAGAAAATAATCAAAGTTTTTCTGCATTATTAGGCTATGCAAATACTTTGTCTAACTTAAAACTATATCAGGATGCTTTAATTTATGTTAACAAAGCTTTAGATGTTTCACTAGGAAATGCAAATGCCTTAACCTCAAAAAAATACATCTATTTAGGCTATGCGTATCAAAAACAACAGGCTCAATTGTATGATGAAGCGGAAACACTTTTAAAAGAAAACCTAACCCTTTTTAAAGATGACAAAGACACACTTCTAAACTTAGCAAATTTGTATTTAATTATGGCTGAGCTTGATAAAGCAACAGAAACCTATAATATATTGGCTAAAAACCCAGATAATAAACTATCAGCATTAAACGGTTTAGCTTTAGCACAACATTTAAATGGTAAAGAAAAGGACGCCTTAACATTAGGCGAACAAGCATTTTTAAGTTTAAAAGACCACACAGATACAACATTGGTACAACAAACAACAGAACGTTACATACAAGCACTAATATGGAACAAAAAGTTTAAAGATGCTGATGTTTTGATTAATAATTTGATAGAGAATAAGCCCAATGCCAATTGGGTATTAGCCTTACGCGCTACACTAAACATTTACAAAAGCGATTTTAAGAAAAGTTTAGTAGACTATAACCGCATTTTAGAAAATGATAGTACTTCTTTTGATGGTAACTTAGGAAAAGCCAATACGCTTAAAGCTTTAGGTAGGTATGACGAGGCCTATAAATCGGCAAACAATACGTTAACATATTATGATAAGCAAAAAGATGCTACACAATTTATAAAAACTTTAAACACCACATTTACACCTTTTATAGAAACAAAAACTTCATATACGTTTGATAATGGCGATAACGAAGCCTTTGCGCTTGAAGCGAACATAGAATTTCCGACGTCAACAAAATTTAAATGGCTAGCCGGTTATGCCTACAGAAATACAAGCAATGCTATTACTAATTTAAAAGCCACATCAAATAACGTTGTTCTTGGTTTAGCATATCAATTGATGCCAAATGTTACGTTTAAAGGTACTGCAGGTGTTACATCTGCAAAAGCAGATACGGATGACTTTACCCAGCTTTTAGCTGATGCTTCTTTTCAAATAAAACCGTTTAAACTGCAAGTTTTGGATTTAGGTTACAAACGTGAAGTACAAAATTTTAATGCTGAATTATTAGATCGTGAAATTGTAATGAACAATTTTTACGCTAATTACAACCTAAGTACCAATTTTAATTTAGGTTGGTTTACACAATATTATTATACTAGCCAAAGCGATGATAATACTAGAAACCTATTATTTACCTCTTTATATTATAATATTTTAGCAAAGCCTAGCTTAAAAGCGGGTTTAAATTACCAATACATCACTTTTAAAAACCAAGTGCCTACTATTTATTTTAGCCCAGAGCGATTTAATGCAGGTGAGGTTTTTATTAATTTAATTAAAGATGAAGTTATTACAAAACCTAATGAGTGGTTTTACGAGTTAACCGCTGCAACAGGTTACCAGTTTATTGAGGACGACGAAAAACAAAGTACGTACCGCATACAAGGAAAACTAGGTTATAAATTCTCTGAACGCGCGTTGTTAAACTTTTATGGCACAAGAAGTAATATTGCCTCGGCTACTGCTGCAGGATTTACATTTACTGAAGTTGGAGTAAGGTTTAAGTGGTATTTGAGTGAGATTCCTGGGTTTAGGAGGTAACGGTTTTGTATAGAAATAGTAGGCGGTTTCGAAGTTCTAAACTTTCGGTTAAGCAAAAAGCTTGATACGAGCAAAAAGCCTTGAATTTATTGTTGTTTCACCTCTTTTTTATATACCTTGTTAGCGGTAGGCTTTTATTTCTGCGGTATAAATCCATTCTTTCTACTATACTTAATATGATTTATTTTATCTATTATATCTATTGGTGGTTCCTCGTTCTCGATTATTATTATTTGTTCTAATTCGTTTTTAGAGGTTACATATCTATAAAAATCCATTGCTAAATCATCACTTATTGTAATCTCTCCTTCATTTTCAGGTTTACGATATGTGACTAACGGAGAGTCCAAAATAGGTACACCTATTGAATAGTCTTTTTGATATATTAACTCTTGTAAAGCCACAATAAATGCGGAATAAATAATTGCTCGATAACCTTTACCAGATAGATTTCTATTCTCTCCAGATATTACAAAATCATTTTGTTCCTCACTATAGCTAACATGCGTTAAGTTCGGATAATTATAGCCTTCAAGTACTGATTTTAAGGCTTTTGAAAGTGGTGTTAATGATGCAGTTGTGATATGTTCAAAAGATTCTTTAGAACTGGAACTAGGTATTGAATTTTCTAATTTTTCTTTTTCTTTTTTAAATTTCTTTAATTGTTCAAATTTATACAATGCCCCAAGAACAATACTTTTCTTTTCATTTTGTATATTAATTTGTTTAATGATTGAACCCATTTCTAACCCAATACCTTTATCAAGTTCTAAAGTATATTCGTCTATGTTTTTTTCTAAACTTGAAACAGCTTTGGATATATCATTAAACTCTTCCTTAAGAACTTTTTCTGATTCAATTAGTTCTTGAATTAATATTTCAATTTTCTGTATTTCTGTGCTACACGAATCGATTATTTTCTTAATGTCGGCAATTGAACATTCTTGCTTAATTTCTCCATTACAAAGCGGACAATTACCGTTTGTAGAGTGGTTCTCTTCGTTTAATAATACACTAGTTTCTATGGTTGATTTTAAACGTGCAACATCTGAATAATAATGTGACTTTAATAGGTCTGTTCTTTTATACAACTCTTCAATCACTCTCTTTCTTGATTGCCTTATGTAAAGTACTTCTGAGGCTTCCGTTCTTTTGCTCTCTATTTCGTTATATTTATTTTGGAGACTAGAGTGTTTTTCGCTTAATTTTTCTATTACAGAATTAGTTTCTGCGAGAATTAAAGAAGGTTCAACTTTATAGGTTTTAAGTTCTTTTTCATTTTCAATTATAAATTCTTTAAGTATCTCTAATTTCCCTTTTCTATTTGCTAGTTGGTTTTGAGATAGAGACTCAATAACTGTACTATCGTCTCTGCCTGTTGCAATTAATTTCAGAACATTAGACTCTTCCGTTGCCTTGGTATAATGACTAACTATTAAAGAATCCTCCGTAGTTATTTGAGTTTCATTAACCATAGAGAATTTGACAATATCCCGATATGAAATTTGTCTAGTTTTACCTTTTTGATTCGTTCTGATTTTTTTACCATTTAAATTATTTAGTTTTAGTAAAAAAGCAGAAACAGTTTTCTCGCTAGATGGATTGTGTTTTCTATCAAGTATTTCAAATTCTTCAGATTCTTTAATGTTATCAATACTTGAATTATAGAGTTTAAAATTTCCACCTTTTAAATCACTTAATAAAGTAAAATGTTCATTTTGGGAATCTTTAATTTCCAGATATATAAAATCATAAGGTCTTACTTGTTTAATAGGCTTTGGAGGTTTTGAACCGCCAAACATATAGTTTAAACATTGAAATATAAAAGTCTTACCTACATTGGAAGGACCAGTAATGATATTAACACCTTTTTCAAAAACTATACTTGCTTTTTCAACAGAATCACCTATTAGTCTTAACTCTTTTAAAATAAACCCTGCTTTCATTATTGTAAGATTTCAATATTAAACTCATTGTCTATTTCTGATAATTTTGGAGTCATAATTTTTTTTAGTTCTTGTTTAGTGTGCCTTGAAAATTTATCAATAGCCCATTTTGCTCTGTTTTGAAGTTCAATTGAATATATTTCTTCAAGTGACTCAAGAAAAGGCATTGCATTCTCGGTTGCCTTATACTCTATGCCTTTGATATTATATTGTTTTTCGATTAAATTCTTTGCGACAAAAAGGTTGAGTCCTTTCGCAATTATTGAACCTCTAACCATTATTTCACCTGACCGATAAGGTACAGCAGGATGAAGGCTTTCTGTTGTTTTGTCAATATCTGCCGAATGAATAGTTAGATAATCTAGATAAACTAGGTTTTGTAAATCAAATGATTTTGGAAATGCTTCATTTAAAATAGTTAAGATTCTAAGACCAGCTTCAACACTATTATTGAACGGATTTATGTTTTTACTATTTTCCATTATATCCATTTAATTTTTTTATCATTAACTAATTGATGACACACTCCGCTTCGGTCATTAATGATACTTACATCCTTTAATGGATTTGAGGATATCACAATTTTACGTGCTTCCTTTTCTGCTTCTTTTACTTTTATAAAACTGTTAGAGTGTTCATCTTCAACAATATCAATAATACCAACTAATATTTCGTTTTGAAAATCTACAAAAGTGTCAACAGGTAAACTATCTCTAGAGAAATTTCTTAATTGTTCTGCGTGATGAAAGCTAATTCTTGCCCTATTAAAATGATTTTTATAATGTTCTTTTGAATCTAGTTCTTCTACCTTTTTATAAACTTCATTGCTTTCGGAAGCATAAGCAGATAGTAATTGATTTACATATGTCGTTTCAGAATTTTGAATCGAGCTAGGAATTGAACTCGTATCTAATTTTTCACGTTCTGGAAGTCCTCCACCAAATCTTATAAGATGATTTGGATGATTAATATGTTCTTTTAAAATGTTTTTAGTGTGAATTTTTTCAAAAATTGAAAAATCAAAATTGTTTACCCATTTCAGTAATTCCCCTTCTAATATAATTTGTTCGCTAGATATATCATTTTCACAATACCTTACCCAATTTTTTTTGATAGCTTCCTTTAATTCGCTGGGATTCTGCAATAATTTGGAAAGGGAAGTTCCGCAACCTTTGGGTGAAACGAAATAGAATTTTCTAGGTTTGGGATATTCTTTTTGAAAAGTATGATATAAAATTTTACCAAATTCTTTATATACTTGAGTTGGTGTTAATGCACTATCGTAATGTTTGCATTGATAACAATCCCAAATATAGTTGGCTTTGTGCTTGTCAGAAATATATCCAACCACGTCTCTTCCTTTGTCGCCTGCACCTCCAAACCTTTCAGCTTCTAAATATTCATCTTTTTTTATTTCAATCCATTCTTCAATAAATTCTTCCCAGTCATCAAATGACATATGTTCAATCATCTTAAGAGGTATTATTCTCTTACCGTAATTGACTTGATGTGATGTTTTGTAGTATGTCATTTTTTTTCAGCTTACCTCTAAACTTATTTATTTATGTAACTTTATAAGCCTAAACCTTCATTTTGGTTAGCTATATAGAAGTTTAATAGATATTAAGCTTTATTAAGCTGCAAGAAAAATACTAAACAATACTATAAAAACCTATAATTTTCTTACTTAATACAATATATAAATAGTATGCCTGAACCCGCGTTAGGGTTTACAGTTGTATGCTTTGGTTTTATGGTGTAGTATTTACTCAAATGTGATGTCTCCTATCGTCGACATGACTAATCGCTTTTTAATTTATATTGCTTAGTCATTTCGAACTTATGTGAGAAATCGCATTATTTTTGTCAACCCCAAATTCTTACTATTATGTGATGTCTCATTCATGCCTCATTTCGACATGACAAGCTGTGTTTTGTTTATATGCCTTTGTCATTTCGACAGAGCGAAGCATGAGCGACGAGAAATCTCATTATGTTACGCAACTTTTAATAAATTCATTGATACTCCTCATTTTGATTTTACTATATTTTTTATGGATTCCTGCCTTCGCAGGAATGACAGAACATTAGGTTTTGGTAATTGGCTTTAGCAGATTTACCCGCGTTAGGGATTGCAGCGGCATCCTTTTTTTGTAAAATACCTAAATAGGTGGTTAGAACTAAAATTGTACAGATTGCCACGTCGCTAAATCCTCGCAATGACATTAAAAAAGATATAGCGGAAAGCCCGACCCTTGTGGTAACGCCCTAATTATTTTAAAAGTCGAACAATAAAAAAAAGCGAAAAACTTTCGTTTTTCGCTCTAACCACCTTTGATAATTTGCTATTAATTATTCTAAGAGTAGTTTTAGGGTTTGATACTGGTTTTGGCTACTTACAATTTTGCAGAAATACATGCCCGAACTTAATTGGCCTCTTTTTAAAAGCAGGTTATTTTCTCCGCGGTTAACGGTATAGTCTATTTCTTTTACTAAAACGCCCATTTGGTTGTACATTTTTAGTGTTACTGTTTCGCGAACTTTTGCATTAAACAGTATGGTGGTGTTTGAGCGCATTGGGTTTGGTGATGCTAAAACATCTAAACCTTTGTCTGCCCCTACACTATTTGTTGACAGTGTGCTACTTTGTGCAAAATGTACTTGCTCTATACTAAAACTTTTGGTTTGTGTTTCGCCGTTTTCGGCAAGCATGGTGTATACAATAGATATAACATCGTTTACCTCAATTTTTGAACCGTCTGCAGTTGTAAAATCTTCGAATGCCAAGGTGTAATCTATCATATTTTCTGTTAATTCTATGGCTGTTTTATATTGGGTATCCCAGTTTTTTATACCTGCTTTAACTAAGCGCACAATTAATGTTCCCGTGCCTTTGGCTTGTAGTTTTAAACTATTATAAGCTGATAAATCTATTGGGTTAAACTTTGGTGTTAAGGCTCTGTAAGCCGCTACATAACTGTTTGTTGTTGCTTCTAAAGTAATATTTCGCTCTACTGGAAACACATCGCCTTGAAAAGTCTCATGGTTTGTTGCTACATCAAAACGAGATACATTTGCCTGTGCATCATCATAACCCCAAGGACCATCAGAAAGGAATAAATCGTCTGGTGTGTTTATGCCATCTCCAATTCTAAATCCAACATCAAACAAATTGCCTGCATCTACTTCTATATTAGATATGTAATTGCCGTTTAAATCAATATTAGTTGTTACTAATTCTACTATGTTAGTTTCAGTTGCTCGTAAACCTCCATCAAACTGCACTGCTTTACTGCCATTGGTATTTACAATTTGTAAATCTAGCTTCCCGTTATGGTATTTTCCTTGACGTACAAACACTGTTGGTGGTGTGGTATTATTATAGTTTTCTATAGGTTTTTGTACTTCTATTAACCGTACTACTTCTTCGCCTAATTCCACCAAATTATCTAGCGAATTTGACCATATTTGAAAATTATAAAACGGTACGTCCTTTTCGTATTTATCTAAATTCCAGTGACTCTCTATCCCGAAGTTTGTATTGTTATTGGTGGGTTTAGCAGATAAACTTAATACGAATTCTAATGAGCCATCGATATTTTGTATAAGAGCTTTTATAAATTGTTGTTCTTTAATTTCTATGGTTGAAACTGATATTAGTTTTGCACCTAACAACCTATCACAGATATACTTAGTATGTTCGTAAACACCTTTTTCGGTTTCTAATACCATAACTGAGCCGATGGCTTCTCCGTTTTTTAAATAATCTACAGAATAGATATCTTTAGCATTGGTTATACCGATTAAATCTCTTGGTGACGATTCTACAACTTCGTCTTCTTGAATAACTTCTAAAGGGATTAAATCTGATAGTTGAAAACTTCCGCCTTTTGCAGTAGCACTTTTACCATATTTTGATGATTTTTCGAACCGTTTTGCAGTAGTACTATTAAAACTATAACTACTTTTTGCACGGTTAAAGTTGCGCTTATTAATTAATTCTGAAAGTCTGTTATTGCTTTCTAAACCACCCGAATTAGCACTTGATGATGATGACACTTCTATAACTGGACAATTAGCATATCCTGAACATGATGGGTCTTCACAATCTATTAATCCATCACCATCATCATCAATTCCATTTGTACAATCTTCTTGTGGTACCGGTGCTGTAGGACAACGTGCACCATCATTTTGAGAACTTGAAGGTCCGAAGGCAAAAAGGTTAGATTCCATGGTATTAGAACCTGTTAAATCTTGAACATTTTGAATAACATAAATAGTTCCGGTTTGGTTTGCTGATACGTAAAAACGACCATCAGCATCAAAATAAACAGCACCATATGTGTAGTTTAATCCAGAAAGAATAGGCACTACACCTAGATTAGTCATAGTTTCAGTTTCAATATCAATTCTGTATAATATGTTAGTTTTCTTTTCAACGGTATATAACATATTATCAACAGCATTGAATGCCCAATCATGAATACTTATACTTAAAGGTAAGTTTGAGGTTAAAATGTGTTGTCCGTAGTTTTCAGATTCCGGATCTAAATCTATAGCATAATAAGAAGTTCCTCCACCTTTAAGGTAATACACACCATCAGCACTTACATCTCCTATATAACGACCACTAGTTGGTAGTTCATCAACATAATAAATAAGTGTTGAAAAGTCTTTACCGATACGCACAATAGATTTTGATGGAAAACTTAAAGAGCCCCAGATATAGCCATCTGCTGGATTGTAAGCAGCTGCGTTTATTGTGCCCTCAGTAATATCGGTGGCTACCGCATACGCATTTCCAGAAGCTAAATCTATAGCGTAAACATCATTGTATTGAAATAAGTAGGCGTTATAATCGCAATTAAAAGGTTGATCTTGGGTAGAGGCTCCAACTTGCGCATTTATTGTTTGCAAACTTGCAAATACAATAGATAATATTAATAATTTTTTCACGGTATATTAATTTATACCACAAAACTAACTTGTTAATAGAGTGAATTTTTTATTTTTCGGTGGATGAAAATTTAGTGTAGACGAATGGTTGTTTTGAGGTGTTTAGCTTTTTTATTTGAGATATGATTTCCCTTAAAGTAGATAATGATTAATGCTTTTGTCATGTCGAACGTATGTAAGACATCTCATAAGCAATAGAAATAACATATAATACGATTTATCCAGTCGTCGAAATTACTATGGATATAGAATTACAAAATGCTTGTCATGTCGACATGAGGTACGATTGAGACATCACATCAAAAATGAGGAATATTACAAAATAATAATGTGATTTCTCCTGTCGTCGAAATGACTAAGAACTATTAATTAAAACACCTTATTATTAAGTGTTTCCCAATTTGGGTTAAATTCTGAAATTAGTTTATTCTTCTTTTCCCTTCGCCACTTCTTTAATTCCTTTTCTCTGGCTATACCCAATTTTGGAAACTCAAAGGTTTCATAATACACTAAATAAACACAACCATATTTTCCAACAAAAGACTTTTTAGCATTTTGGGAATCAAAATAATGTTGAGAGAGTCTGTTTTGGATATTGCTGGTGAAGCCTATATATAAAGTTGTTCTGTATTTATTGGTTGTGATGTAAACGAAATATTTGTTTTCTATACTAAAATAATTATTTCTTACTCGAATGTGATTTCTCCTGACGTCGAAATGACTATGAATAGTTAATTAATTTACTTTTGTCATGTCGAAATGAGGCACGATTGAGACATCTCATTCGAGTAAGCAACTATTTATTGGCATAAAAACATGTGATTTCTCGTCGCTCATGCTTCACTCTGTCGAAATGACAAGACATTTTTAAAGCAAGTTTAAGCGCTTCATTAATTCCGGTCTGTTTGAGCGACTTACAGGAATAACATCCTTTTTTATTAAAACGCTATTATCTTCAATATCAATAATTTTTTGAACATTAATAACGTATGAACGATGTACTTTTAAAAACAAATCGTTTGGTAGCTTCTCCTCTATTTTCTTCAGTGTAGAATGAACTGTATAATTTTTATCCTCGGTTTTTACATGGATGTAATCGCCTTTTGCTTCAATTAAGTAAATACTTGGAATATCAATTTTTATCAAACGTCTATCAATATTTACATAAAGATCGTTTCCAGAAGCAGTTTCTACTTTATCATTATCAGAAGTTGTTGAAGAAGTAGCTATAAAAGATTCTGCTTTTTTAATTGCTTTTTCAAAACGTGGTAATGCTATTGGCTTTACTAAATAATCCACAATACAATCGTACTCAAACGCTTCAATAGCAAACTGAGAATCTGAGGTTGTGAGTATGATTTTAGGCGGATTTTTTAAGGTCTGAATAAAATCGAAACCTGTAAAATCGGGCATATGGATGTCTAAGAAAATTAAATCTACTTCGTTTTGATTTAAATATTTCATAGCCTCAATAGCATTAGGAAACTCTTCTAGAATATTTAAACTTGGTATATTAGAGCACAACTGAGATATAATCGCTCTAGCAGTAGCTTCGTCATCAATAATAATACAGTTCATAAGGTCACTTTACAAAGTTTCCAGATAGACTGTAATAGTTTTAAGGATTTGGTGAAACGCTTCATCTTTTGAAACATTGTTTTCTTTTAAATTATCCTCGTAACTTTCAGCTATCTTATAACTTTTTTCAAGCCCTAAAATACTAATTTTATGTTTAAGTTTGTGTACATTTTCTGCTAAAGCCTTAAAATCCTGAGCTTCTAAGTTTTTAAAATACACCTCTTTTTCTTCTGGGAATTCCTTTTTTATTATTGTAATGAGCTTATTCTTAAAGGTTTCATCTCCTCCAGACAACTCGTTTATGTAAGATAAATTAGGTTGTTCCATAAATTACTTTTTTAAGGTGAAATGAAATGTTGTTCCTTTTCCAACTTCAGATTCTACCCAAATATCGCCGCCATAAAGTGTTACAATCTTTTTAACAATAGACAAGCCAATTCCTGAAGATTCTGGGTTGTTTTCTAGTTTTTGAAATGTTTTAAATATCTTATCAAAATAGTTATCATCGATACCCTTTCCATTGTCTTTTACATAAAATTTCCAAAATGTGGTAGTGTCCTCCACTCCTATTTCAATTAGTCCTTCTAACTTATCATTATATTTAATGGCATTATCTATCAGATTTTGAAACACCTGTTGTAATCTAAATTTATCGCCTTTAACAACAGGCAATGTATTGGCTTTTAGTATGGTAATATGATGTGGCACTAGCATTGTAGTTTTAATACTATCAACCAATTTATCGATACTTACATCGTAAAAATCTGTTTTGTTTTTATTAATGGTAGAATAGTCTAGAATACCACTTATTAGTGTATCCATTTTTTCTACGTTCGTTCTAATTAGGCTCAAACTTTTTGCACCGTCAGCATCTAGTTTATCTTTATAATCTTCATGCAACCAAGCGGTTAACGCATCTATACTTCGTAATGGCGATTTTAAATCATGAGACACCATGTGAGCATAATCGCTTAATTCTTGATTTTGATACCCTAATTCTTCTACAAGTTTTTCCCGTTGCTTATTAATTTTTACAATCTCTTTGGTTTGGTTATCTATGAAATCGACAAGTTTTAAACCATCCAAATCTACCGTATCTAAACTTTTATGCTCTGGTAACTCATAAAATTTAAGGGTTTCTATAACGCGTCTTAATTTATTAATAACCTCTGTTTGTGCTTGGGCTTCTTGTTTTAATTGCTCATTGGCAATAAACAACTCATCTGAACTTATAGACATAGCACGCTGTTGCATGACGTATTGATCATCAAAATTTGCGTAAGATCTGTTTACCGCATCTATAAATGCAGCTAAATCTTCAGAACTAGCCTGTTCTTCTGATAAATATTTTCGTATTTGGCGCTTAAGTAACGAGTTCATTATTCACTAATTAGCGTTATGGTCATGGTTTGATTATGCAGTTGGCAATTGTTTTCACCATGAAATGGTGCAATTTCCCCGTAAGAATAAAAGCCACAAATTGTAGTATCGTTACCTACCACAGCAACCACTTCTTCTATTTCTTCTTCTACACGCTGGTCTAGTACCAGTTTTCTACCAATACAACTTACTAATAAAGCTAATTGCGGTTTTGTACTTCTTAGCTCTAAAGCTTGTTTAGCAGCGCGTTCTGATGCGTTTGCTATATTATCAACATTAGTCATCATAAGCTGTACTTTAGAATGTTCTGGTATATCTCCAGCTAAAATCATGGTATTATCAGCTTCGTCTATATTTAAAATGGTTCGTACAAAGGATTGTTTTTCTTCTGAAGACTTAACGTTTAATGGGTACAGCAACGCAGCTGCAGGTAATTCTTTAGATTTATCACCAAGGTATTTTTTATATAAATCTAGTGCTGGTTGATTGTCTAACTCGTACAATACATTCGATTTTGATTTAGTGACTACACGCTCTGGACCAAAAGGTGTCCACCCGCCATGAATGGAAAATGAGGCTTCAAACGATTCGCCATAAAACCCAATGGCTACAATTTCGCCTGGTTTTGGGTTTTCGTTGTACCCGGCTAATGTTTTTTCAAAACGTGCCGCATCACCACACAACCCTCCTGTAATTAATACATTATTAGTTGTAGAGGTATTCATTCCTTTAGTAAGTTCACTACCATTTATAAAACTGCCCTCGGATAATACAAAAACGTATTTTAAACCGTCTTCCGGAAATTGTTTTAGTAAATCAACGCCTGTTTTATGGCTATCTAAATCTGAATGTAATACGTTACTTTTTTTGATTAAAAACTCTGTTTTTTCAAATTCTATGGCAGTAATCGTTATACTATCGTCATCAACCGTATTGGATGTAATATCACCACTTGTAGAACCGAACACTAACTCTCCGTCTGGGAATAGTGCTTTAACCTCTTCATATATAGTGTTATCTTCAAGCATATATCTGTTTCCTAAAACCAAAACCAATGGTTTAGATAAGGCTTGCTTTGGTGATAAATAGGTCCAATCTCTTGTTTTATGCTTTTTTAACTGTACTGTTTTCATACCTTATTTTTTTAAAGTGAAAAAGAAGGTAGTACCTATATTTGGTTTACTCTCTAACCAAATTTGGCCTTGGTGTAAATCCACAATTTTCTTTACAATGGAAAGCCCAATACCTGTAGAATCTTTACTTTTATTTAATGAATGAAATATTTTGAAAATTTTCTCATGGAACTTTTCTTCAATACCGATACCATTATCTTTAACTGAAAATTGATAATGTGTTCCATTATCTTTAACATCTATTTCAACTAAACCAACATCTTTATCAATAAACTTAATTGCATTACTAATTAAGTTTTGAAATAGCTGCTGCAGTTTAACTTTTTCGCCCTCTATTTTAGGTAAAGGTTGTAAAATAGATATTGTAACATGGTCTGGAACAAATAATATGTTTTTTAAATCTTTAATTAGAGCATCTAAATCCACTTTTTGTTTCTCCAAACTTTCGTCACCAACACTAGAATACATGAGCACATCAGAAATTAGCTGTTCCATTTTTTCCAGAGTTATTTCAATTAAATTTAAATTTTGAATACTGGTATCGTCAAGTTTTTCTTTATTATCCTCTTTAATCCAATTCACTAAAGCATCAATACTACGCAATGGCGATTTTAAATCATGAGAAACAATATGTGCATACTCTTGAAGTTCATCATTACTTTTTTCTAACTTCTTAAGTAAACTTTCTTTTTGTAATTCTAAACTTTTTAAATCTGTAATATCTAAATGAATTCCTATAGAGCCAGTGTTCTCGCCGTTTAGATTATAATTTGGTGCACCACTAATTAGCCAATGCCTGTCTTCCCCAAGTTTAGTTGTTACTTTAAGTTCATAAGAGTTTGATTTGCCCTTTTCTCGCTTTTTATGTTCTTGCTTAAACGTTTCATAATCGGTACCCTTCAAAAATATTTTGCTAGCTATTTTACCTATCAATTCAGATTCTTCATATCCAGACATTTCTGTAAAACTTTGATTGACCATCAAAATTTTATCATCATTATCTACCTCCAATAACCCTAAGTTCATATTGGCAATTATACTACTATACTTTTGTTTTTGTGCCTCTAAACTCTTTCTATACTTTCTTCTTAGGGTAACATCCTTGTAAGTCCATAAATGTCCTTTATATGTGCCTTTTTCATAAACAGGTATATAATCACGCTCTAGAATTTTACCATCTGTAGTTTCTAATTCATCTCCTAATACTTCTAACTTATCTTTTAAAATCTCATTTATTCGTTTTACAAATAAATCGGGTTTTTTAAATAACACTTTATTTTGCTCTGCAGCATCACTACAATCTGCACCCTTTAATTGATCGGGGCTAGCTGTAATACCAAAAAGTTCGCAAAACTTATTATTAGTTAATACTATTTTTCTATGTTCATCTTCTAGTAATACACCACTATCTAAATTAGCAATAAGACTTGCTAATCTATTTTCAGATTCAATAAGTTGAATTTCAGCTTCTTTAGCTTTAGTTATATCTCTAACAATACCTTGAGCAGCAACTGGTTGACCATTATCATAAATTATACTGGCATTAATATGTACTAACTTTTTTTCTTTTTTTTGGGTAATAATATTAACATCAAAATCGGTAAGTGTTCCATTATTCATTAAAGATTGAAATGACTCAGCTACGCGTTCCATCTCTTCAGGATGCGCCATTTCAAGAAGATTGAATTCTACCTTTGTATCATCAAAACCCAAAAGATTTACTGCAGCATCATTCATTTTAAGAATATTACCCATTAGGTCCATAATAACATAGGCATCTACAATATTTTCGAAAACGCCTTGTAATTGTGAATCTGTTTTACTGAGTAAAGCCTCTAATTCTGTATATGATTTTTCTAGTTTTTGTTTTGCTTCATATAATTCTGCTGCTTTATTTTCAAGAATTTTTTCTGCTTGTTTCCGAGCAGCTTTCTCACGTGCAAGCGCACGTTGCAACATGTCAATTTTATCTTGACTCATTAATTTTTGTTAATTACAAACTTAACTTCAGTTCCATCTGTATTAAGTTTTTCTAAAGCTATTGTAGCAGTTGAATTAAAATGTTCAAATGTTTTATTCATTAAACCTAAACCAAAATGATGCATAGCTCTGCTTGATTTGTAAATCATAACCAAACTATCTTGAGTTTTCTCAACGACTTCAAAGGTTGGTAGTTCTGCATCCGGATATATTTTTCGTACTTCTACGTGTATGTGGTTTTCTATGGAAGATAACATCTCAATAGGGTCTTTATAGGTTGCTAAGAGTCCAGGATAACTTTCTTCTATTACTCCAAAAAAATGTTCTGCATATACCAATAATAAATCATCAATAGAAATGCTTGTATGCGCACTTAAATGCTGCAACAATTGCAACATCTCAGAAAAACTATAGGTACCAACAGATGTATACACACCACCAGATTCTAAATCCGATTGGGTTAAGATTTTATCAAGAACTTCTAATCCAAATTTATCTTCAACCAAGTCCAAAAATTCAGTAAATACTATACCTTTCATTTTAAATTTGCTTTACTTCGTTAATACTCCAATATGCTAAAAGCTTTTCTATTTTAGAGGTATAGTCTTCATATTTTAATGGTTTTAAAACGTATCCAGCGATACCAATTCTATAACATTCTAATAAATCTTTTTGATTGTTTGATGTTGTTAAAATTATGGTTGGAATGTATTTTAAAACTTCATCATTCTTTAAAATATTTAAAAACTCTATACCATTTAGCTTTGGCATATTCAAATCTAACAAAATTATGTCAGGTAATTCGTCTTTATTTTGTAAAACTTTAAGTGCTTCTTCTCCATTGTTGGCTTCCACGATTTTATGTGGTAATTCAAGTTTAGAAATTGTTCTATTCAATTTCATTACCTCAATCATATCGTCTTCAATCAACAATATATTCAATGTATTCATAGTCTCTCCGTATTTTTAAATAACCAAGTTAACAAACGTTACAAGAAAATAAAGTTGATTTCGCCTAAATGAAATTATGTGTAGACGAATGGAAATTAAGTGTAGACGAATGGTTTTAAAAAAAACAACTAACTAATGAGTACTTTTTTCTCAAAACTACTTTTTGGTGCCTCACAAAGTGAACATTCATAAGTATCAGGTAAGCTTTCAAAAGTGGTATTAGGTGATATATTTTGAGTTATATCACCATAAACTTCATTATAAATAGTCATACATTCTGAACATTGATGCACTTCGTCTTCAGTAGTTTCTTTTACTGTAACTTGAGTACTTTCATCCTCCCGTTCTGTGCCTAATTGTTCAAAATACAATTGACTTAACTCCATTAACAAAGCGGGTAATTCAACCTTGTCTACATCTTGAACATGCATTATGTATTCACGTGAATTGGGATCGAAATTTTTTGCATAGAGTAAATTATAGGTATCTCTTATTATAAAATCGCCTTTAATTTCTGGTTGTCTATTTTTTTCAATCACAATTGATGTGAAATTGTAAGTATCACTATCATAACTAGTAATACCAAAGGTTAAGCCGTAAGTACTAATATCATTTTGGTCAAAATTGGTAACTAAATACTTTTTTAAACTTAAGGCATCTTTGTCATTAACTGGTAAATGCCAATTCATTTCAAGCATAGAATGACGGACATTAATACCATATTTACCCAAGAATTTTTCCCAGTTTAATTTTGAATGTAGAGGAATACCTTTGACAATAAATGATTTCCAAGGTGTTATTGTAATTTTTCCAATTTTGTTTTCTGAACATAAATCGCACATGGCCTTTAAGAACTTAAGATCGTATCGATTATTTCTCCAATATAATCCTAACCAATACCTGTCTTGACCTATACGATTCATCCCTTCATAATACGGAAATGGATAAAAAGGAACCTCTAAAGGTTTATCAACCGTTCTATTATTAGTATCTACAGCATCTATCACCAAATCAAAAACCATCTCGATACTTTCTGGTTCTTCTATTAAAATATTTTCTATAGCCAACTCTACTTTGCCCATATCCCAACTGTAAATGAGCGCAGGATACATTTGCGTTTTTTTCCAACCCGGAAGTCTTAAGTATAAATACCAATAATCTTCATGCTCTGATGCTATAAAATTCACATTTCCAGTAAATAATGGAACTAGCCTTTGTTTAGGGTCTATAACATTAATACGAAGTTTTGGGTTGTGTTTAAATTGTTCTAAAACATATAAATAACGATCACTTGTTAACCAAGAGGTACTAGGTAAAATTTCTGCGGAAACATAAGAAGATGCTATATTTTCAACACCGTCTCTTTTAGGTTTTACAAATTGAATTTTATCATACTGTGCAAACTTAGTTTCATCAATTTCTTCAGGAAAAATAATGTCTTGTCGAGAACCGAAAGAAATGGCATCTAAACCCAAACCCTCGGCAGCTTCACAAATATATTTTAACTCTCCAGGCGATAAAACACCTCCATTTATCATTAATCTGTATGGCTCCATTATGCTAACACTTTTGAATTTTGAAGTATTTCTCTAACCTCAGTTTTACAACTTCCACATCCTAAACCTGCTCCTGTTTTATTACATAATTCTGTAAAATCCGTACACCCCTGGGTAATTGTTTCTTCTATATTACCTACTCCTACCTGACTGCAAGAACATACTAGTTTTCCTAAAACAGGTACATCGTTTGATGATCCTCGAAGAAGCTTATCTCGCTTTTCAGCCATTTCAATTTTACTATCAATCATTGTTTTAAATTCGGCAAATTCATTTTTATCACCCATTAAAACAGCTCCAATTAGCAAATCATCTTTTACAATACACTTTTTGTAGTAACGTTTTTTAATATCTGTAAATATAATTTCTTCATAGCTATCATCATTTTCAGGAACATTAATTTCTCCGATACTACACAAGTTTAAATCGTTAAATTTTAGAATATTCATCAACACAGAACCGCTATAAGAGGAACTAACATCACCCGCTATAAAGTTTGCTAAAATATTAGCTTGCTCTTCAGCTGCAGATGTTATACCGAATAGCTGATTATTGTATTCTGCTATTTCACCAATTGCAAAAATATCGGGGTGCGAAGACTGTAAATGTTGATTAACTTTTACGCCTCTACCACACGAAATCCCGTTTATTCTGGCTATTTCTATATTTGGAATAGTACCAATTGCATAAACAATAGCATTTGCAGTAATAAATTTTCCACTTTTAAGTGTAATATTCAATTCACCTGTTTCATCGTCATCAAACACGGTACTTACTTCGTTATCAAAGTAAATTTGAATACCTCTTTCTTGAACATCTAGAGCTAATAATTTACTTGAAACTATATCTAACTGACGTTCCATTAAGCGAGAACCACGTTGCACAATTGTAATTTTGGCATTTTTATGCTTCATAGCCGCAGCCAACTCTAAACCTAACAACCCACCGCCAACAATAACTACGTGCTGCTCTTCTGGTGGCAAACCTGTAGCATCTAAATAGGTTTTAAAACTATCAGCATCACTTTTATTTCGCATGGTAAAACGCCCAGGTAAATCTATTTGTACATCTCGTGGTATAAAGGCACGACTACCTGTTGCTAATATTAATTTATCAAAGCTATGCGATTCAGAATTGCTATCATTTACTAATTTATTAGTTTTATCAATTTTAGTTATATAGGTTTCTGGGTGAAGATGAATATTAAGTTTATTTAGTTCTTTTTCTTTAATTTTTAAAAGTTGCTCCCAACTTAATTCCTCAGTTACATATTCTGGTAACAATACTCTATTGTAAAACAGGTTAGGTTCTTTTGAAAACACATGGATTTCATCTGTTTTATTTTGTTCTCTATAGTTTTGTACAAACCTAAATGCTGCTGCACCCGCACCAGCAATAATAATTTTTTCTGATACTTTTATATATTTTGAAACCGAAACACGTGTAAACTTAAAATCTGGTTCTTTAGATGTTGGGTCGATATGTGTATTTGTTAAATTATTTGCCCTGTTTAAATTACTTTGCAATCGTTTACCCCAATGCATTGGCAAAAACACCACACCCTTTTTAATAGTATCGGTAAGTTTTGCACGTACTCTAACTACACCATTTTCTCCTTTAATTTCAGTAATATCACCATTTTCTATTTTATATAAATAGGCATCTACAGGATTAATTTCTAAAACTGGAGTTGGGTAGTGTGTTTTTAAACGTGATACTTTACCAGTTTTTGTCATAGTATGCCACTGATCTCGAACGCGACCTGTAGTTAAAATTAAAGGAAACTGATTGTTTGGTTGTACCGAAGTATTTTCAATAGTACTAGGTAAATTAAATTGTGCTTTTTGTGATGGTGTGTAAAACTTTTTATCTTCAAACAAACGAGGGGTGCCTTGATGCCTATGCTCTGGTACTGGCCATTGAAATGTGCCTTCAGTTTTTAATCTATCATAATTTAAAAAGGATACATCTATATTTGTCCCTTTTGTCATAGATGCATATTCGTCGTAAATTTCACTGGCATTATTGAAGTTAAAACCTCTAAAACCCATACGTTGGGCAAAATCACAAAATATTTCAACATCTGGTCTTGCTTCTCCTGGTGCATCTATTTCTTTTGGCAAGTACGAAATTCTGCGTTCTGAATTTGTCATAGTCCCTTCCTTTTCTAACCAAGCTGCTGCTGGTAATACCAAATCTGCAAAAGCAACTGTATCCGATTTATGTGAAATCTCTTGAACCACCACAAACTTTGAGTTTTTCATGGCTTTTTCAATACGATTTAAATTTGGTAAACTCACCAATGGATTTGTACACGCAATCCAAACCGCTTTCATTTTACCGCTTTCCAGTGCATCAAACATTTCAGTAGCCGTTAATCCTGGTTTTGGATTTATTTTATCAACGCCCCAAAACTGAGCAACTTCACGACGGTGTTCTTCATTCATTAAATCTTTATGAACTGCCAGTAAGTTTGCCATTCCACCTACTTCACGTCCGCCCATGGCATTTGGCTGTCCTGTTAAAGAAAAAGGTCCTGCACCAGGTTTACCAACTTGTCCTGTTATTAATGATAAATTTAAAAGTGATACATTTTTATCTGTACCAACTACACTCTGGTTTAAGCCCATAGCCCACATACTAATAAAGCCTTTTGAAAGCCCTATCATATCTGCCGCCTTTTGTATATCCTTTTCTGGCACACCACACATTTTTGATGCCTGCCTTAAAGACGTTTTAAAAATTAAATCTTTATAATTTTTAAAACCTTCAGTGTATCTATTTATAAAATTTTCGTCAATTAAACCTCGTTTATACAAGCATCTTCCAATAGCATTGTATAAAATCACATCAGTTCCTGGTAATAATTGTAAATGTAAATCGGCAAAATTAGCAGTGTCTGTCTTTCTTGGGTCAACAACTATTATATTAACGTTAGGATTATCTTCTTTATGCTTTTCTAAACGTCTGAATAATATAGGATGACACCATGCAGGATTTGCTCCTGTAATTAAAAACGTATCTGCAAGCTCGATATCTGCGTAAGAAATAGGAACACTATCTTCACCAAAGGTTTTCTTGTAACCAACAACAGCAGAACTCATACATAAACGGGAATTAGTATCAATATTATTGGTACCTAAAAAGCCTTTTGTTAATTTATTTGCTATATAATATTCCTCGGTTAAACTTTGCCCAGACACATAAAAACCTACACTATCTGGTCCATGTTTTTTTATGATAGATTTAAAAACACTTGCTGCTCTATCCAAAGCGTTATCCCAACTTACACGCTCTCTTGGGTGCGATCTACTCCATCTCATTTCTGGATATAAAATTCTATCGGAAGTATCATTAGCAACATAATGTAAATTCATTCCCTTAGAACATAACATACCCTTATTCACTGGGTGGTCTTTATCACCTTCAACATATACCTTATTACTACTGTCTTTTTTAACAATAATACCGCAGCCAACACCACAATAAGAACAGGTTGTTTTTACTTCGTTTTTAATCATTTACAGGGCTGTTTTTTACTAAATAATACATTTTAACTTCTGAAAACAAATGGTTTAAACATTATTCTGAATCCCTTAAAAAAGGTGCTTAAAATTTTAAAATTTGATAAAAATCAAAGTACAAAACCGTAACATTGATTACATATTTAAGATAAAAATTAATTTTATTATAATATCAAATCTACGTATTAATACTTAATTTTTATGTTAAATATTACGTATTACTGAATAATTATGAGGTTGATAATTTGATAATATGAATTTTAAGGATTTAGTAAAAATGATTAAAATGTTATACCTAGAAATAAAAGAACTAAAATTTAGTCATTTGATTAGTAAAAAAAATAAAAACTAATTTCTAGCAAATACACGTAGACTTTATGTAGTGATGTTTAATAATTATTATGTGAATTATAAAAATTAGAGAATTTCAATTAACCCTAAAATGTGATCTTTAAATATCAATAAAATGACTTTTGTTAAACCAACCCAAATTCCTTGGCCTTATTACTTAATTCCATTAAGTTTTTAACCTCCAATTTCTTCATCAAATTAAAGCGATGTACTTCGGCCGTACGTTTACTGATTTGAAGTTCTTCAGCAATATCTTTATTGTTCTTTAATTGCAATACCAAATCTAAAATCTGTTTTTCGCGCTTGGTTAGATTAAAAGAATCCTCTTTCGGTGTTACTTGTGTTGCCTCAACAGTATTGGTGTTACCATTCACAAAATTATTCATAATAATGGCCGATACATCACCAGTAAAATACTTACCACCCGCAGCTACTTTTGTAACCGCTTTTAAAAATTCCTCTTTACTGGCTCCTTTTAATAAATACCCATCAGCTCCTGCTTGTATGGCTTGTACAACATATTCTTCTGAATCGTGCATGGATAATACCAATGTGCGCACATCTTTATGAGATTTACTCATCTCGCCAACTACTTCAATACCATTCATTTCTGGCATACGTATATCTACAATCAATACATGAGGCTTGTTTCTAGTAATAACTTCTAAAGCCTCTTTTCCGTCAGATGCTTCATCTATTACTACAATTCCTGATTGGTCTTCTAAAAGTGCTTTAATACCATCTCTCACAAGAACATGATCATCGGCTAGTACAACATTAATTTTATCCATAATTTATTGTTATGCATACAAAAGTAACAAATTAAGTAATACTACGTATTTATACTTCTTTATTGCCTACTAATTTTTACTGCTACTAAATAACAAAAAAATTATTATGGATAACAATCCAATTTTGTAGATTTATAAAATGATGAAAAGATTCATATTTTTTATCTTATTTATAATCACTGTTTTTGCTGTTTACCTTTGGCAAAAAAGACCTATTGATAGGTATGAATATTTTGAAAAAGGACAAAAATTAGAGCATTTTAATGGTCTAGAATTTTCAGGCTCTGAGGCCTGCATTTCTTGTCATGAAGATGTTTATAATCAACATATAAAATCTGCTCATTATTTAAGTTCAACCATCCCCTCTGATAGTACTATCAAAGGAATACATGAAGGGATTTCTGATAGTTTTAAGATAGGAAAACATCATAGTTATTCAATTCAAAAGAAATGGAATGGCTTTTTTCAAATATTAAAAAATGATTCTATTAGTAAAATTGTAAGGGAAGATAAAATTGATATTGTAATTGGTTCGGGAGTAAAAGGACAATCTTATTTTAGCTGGGAGGATGATAAGTTATTTCAGTTACAAACTTCATATTTTGTTCCTAGTAAACAATGGATAAATAGCCCTGGCTACAAAGAAACAATAGAACCTAAAAAACGTCCAATTTCTGTAAGCTGTCTAGAATGTCATGCTACTTTTGCAAAAATGACATCTCGTAAACAAACTAAAAATGAGTTTAACAAGCGAAGTATAATTTTAGGAATAGATTGCGAACGTTGCCACGGTCCTGCCGCAAAGCATGTTGAATACCAGATTAAGTTTCCAAATGATACTATTGGAAAACATATTTTAAAACAAAATCAATTATCAAGACAACAAAAAATGGATATGTGTGCTTTGTGTCATTCAGGCTCTAAAACAAAAAAACCTAATACGGAATTTCGTTTTGTTTTAGGAGACACTTTAGACAATTACGTAGTTAAAGATTTTAGGAGTTTTTACAGATCAAAACATAAATCAACGGTTGATGTTCATGGAAATCAAGTAGAGCTTTTAGAAGCTAGTAAATGCTTTAAAAAAACAGCTAGTATGGATTGTAACACTTGCCATAATGCTCACGCCAAAGAAAGAGGAAATTTAATTAATTTTAATAACAAATGTATAAACTGCCACAGTAGCCAAAAGATTAATTGTAGTTTACCCTCAACTTCTTCAGAAGATAATGCTAGCAACTGTATAGATTGCCATATGCCAATATCAAACTCTAACTCATTAAAAATTCAGGATAACGATAGTTTGGTTCAAGTTAAAGTTCGCAGTCATCTCATAAAAATATATGAAACACCAACGGATAAAATAACACAGTACATAAACAATTTATAAATTGGATAAATAATTTATACTATGTTTTTAAAGCAGTAACCTCTATTTCAATCTTCATTTTATCATCAGCAAGTCCAGCTGAAAACATAGTAGCAGCAGGTTTTATTTCGCCTAAATACTTTTTAAGAACTGGCCAACAATCTTTAAAATCATCAGCTTTTGGTAAAATATAAGTCACTCTTACTATATCTGATAAGTTTGCCCCTGCTTCCTTTAATGTGTTTTCTATATTAATTAAACATTGTTCGGTTTGGGTTACTATATCGTTACTAATAGTCATTGTTTTGTAGTTATAGCCTGTAGTGCCAGAAATAAAAACCCAATTACCTTGGACTACAGCTCGAGAATAGCCAACTTTTTCTTCGAATGTTGAACCCGAGCTTATCAGTTTTCTTTCCATAGTTTTTAATTTAATAATATCTAGTCGTTAACTATTTAATTAGTCGTAAGAGGCACATTAAGCGTTACACGAGTACCTTTGCCTTTTTCCGAAGTTAAGAATAAACGCCCTTCTATATATTTTATTCGCTCTTTCATAAAAGTCATACCCATACCGCCATCACCAGTTTTTACACGCTTAATTTTATCAGGGTCAAAACCTTTACCGTTATCATCAATAACAATACTTAACATTTTTTTACTGTGCGTTAATGATACTATTATATGCGAAGATTCAGCATATTTTATAGCATTATTAATAGCCTCTTGGGTAATGCGATAAATATTTATTTCGGCAAGTGAATCGAGTCTTTGATTAAAATCAGATTTATTAAAAAGTACAATTTCCTTACCTGTAAGTTTTGCTAATTCTTGTACTAATTTTGTAAGTGCTGGTACAATACCATGATCGGTTAATTCTGGTGGTGTTAAATTGAAAGTTGCTGTTCGAACACCTTTTATTATATCTGTAGTTAGAGCTTTTAAATGTTCTATTTTTGAGGTAGCTTTTTCAATATTTTTGGTATCAATACTCTCCAAATTATACTTTAAACCAGTTAGCATCTGCCCAATACCATCATGTACATCTTTTGCAATACGATTTTGCTCTTTTTCTTGATTTTCAATAATTTTACTTGAGATGATTTTTTGCTGACTCATTTTCTCCTCAAAACTCTTTTCCGTCAATCTATCAATCTCCAATTGGGCTATTTTACGCTCTGTAATTTCTGATGCAATAATTAATAATTCAGATTTATCACTTGTTGGGCTATAGGGAATAATAGCCATTTCTAACCATACATCTTTATGCTCTTTACAAGTTGCTTTAACCTCGCCTTTCCAGCCAGTTTTTTTATGTTTTTTTATAAGGTCTTCAATATGTACTTGCTCATTTTCTAACTGTGAAATCGCTTTCCAAAATGGTACTGTTTCATTAAAATTTGAGAATTTAAATAAACGCGAAAACTTATTCCCCATATGTATTAGCGTGCCATCTGGTAATGTTCTTGCAAACAACAAAGTTTCATCCATAGCCCTGGTTAAAGTACTTAACTCTTGAATGGATTTTTCTCTTGCTTTACTCAATTCATCAGCATCAAAAGCCATTTTTTTAGCTTGTTTTTCGGCAGATAATAATTGTGCTAGTGTATAACGTACAGATTTAGCTGCGGGCCAAAAAATAAATAAAAATTCACCTAAAAGAATCGCTAATGTTAATATTGTTAACCAAAATTCAAGTTTCCGTAACCATGCTACTTTTTCTTCAGCTTCAGCATCATATTGATTTACAATAGCATCCATCTGTTTTAAAAACTCGCCTTCATTCGCCTTAACAATCGTTACATCATTTATAAATGGTACTGAGTTAGTAGAGCTATTCTCAATCTTACTTATAATAGCTTTTGAGGCTTTGGCAATAGTATCAAAAACAGGATTTAAAGCGGCGAACTTTAAAGTAATAGCTTCACTATTTGTATTGGGTAGTCGCAGACTATCATTACCATTTTGCAATGCATGATGCGAGAACTCCCAAACTAGAAGTGTTTCTTTTAAATTATTTTTTATAGATAATTGTTCTTCTAAACTTGATGCAGACGATAAAGACACAACATTTTTAGCCAGTTTCTGACTTAGCATACGTTGCCTACCAGCAATATTTATAATTGTAGAATCACTTTCTTGACCTGACAGATGAGTACGAATTAAAATCTGACTTATAATTACAGAAAGTGCAATGGTGCTAAACCCGATAATGTACAAACGGCGTAGTTTATCAAAAGTCCGATGATCTAATGAGTTACCATTTTTTGCCATTATTAAAAGTTAAAATTATGAAATAGCTTGCTTTACTAAAGCTAAAGATTTTTCAGAGAAGTTTAGTTTTAAAGCTTCCTGTTGCCCTTTATCACTCATTTTTACCCATGTTTTCTGTAAAATATCAATGACTTTTTCGTCAGGATGTTTTGCAGCAAATTCCTCAAAATAATAATCTAAAAAAACTAAGCAAATAGTATCCTCTAAAGCCTGAGATTCATCATTTTTTTTAATCAGTTTTTTAAGAATAATTTTTCTTATTCTATCTATAAACTCATCATCATAACCCACTTGCCTTAAGATATCCTCAGTTAAATCAGCATGCATTTTCTTTAAAGTTTCTCGCCATTTTAAATACCCTACGCGATCCATCGGATATTCATTACGAGCAATTTTCCATCTGCAAATGTGTTGCGCACGTGCTGCAATTTGTAATGCCTTAGAAGCATCTGGTAAAAACTGCAACAATTTTCTAGTCATCCGTTGCGAGTATAATAATTCCTTAGGATATTCTATACCAGCAACATGATAGGTACTAATATCCTCAGAATTTGCTTTATCTATTAATGCTATCGCAGTTTCAAAACGAGTTGGCTTCATAATGTTTTTTGGAATTACTGTCTATAAAAGCCAAGATAAACAATTACTTTTTTTATTAAATACTATATGTTGTATTTTTAAATGGAAATGAAAAACTTAGCCATTTTATAAATAAAAATTGACTTTTAAGCTTCTTATTTTGTCAATTCTGTTTTACTCTGCAAAACCTACATATACATAGTCCTCTTCTATTTTTACAGGATATGTTGCGATAGCACCTAAATCACCATTTAAATTTTCGCCATTCTCTAATGAAAATGTTTTTTTATGTAACGGGCAAGCCACTTTTGGAATACCTTTATCATCTCCAATCATTCCTCTACTCAAGACCATTTCCATTTTATGAGGACAAAGATTTTGACAAGCATACCATTTACCTAATCTTGAAAAATTATAAACTGCTATTTGTTTGTCTTTATACTTTACACAAGCACCACCATCTATGGGAAAATCATATATCGATGCTGCTTTAAACCAAACTTTTACTTGCTCTGATTTGATTGTTGCGTACTTTTCTAAGATTTCTTCCATTTTATATAAATTTAGTACTTATTATAACCAAGGTTCTGGCATTTTTTGATCACGCATAGGAACAAAAACCAAATTATCATCATCTTCTTCGCTATTTACAAAATGATTGAAACGTTTCATCATTTCTGGATCATTAACAGCCTGAGTCCACTCGCATTCAAACCTATTAACCAAAGTTTGCATTTCTTTTTCTAAATCTTCTACTATTCCAAGTTTATCATCGATAATTACTTCTTTTAAATACTCGAGACCACCTTCTAGTCGCTCTTGCCATGCGGCAGTACGTTGTAAAGGTTTTGCAGTACGCATGTAAAACATTAAGTATCTATCTAAATACTTAATTACTGTTTCGTTATCAATTTGTTCTGCAAATAATTCGGCATGACGCGGGTTTGCACCACCGTTTCCTCCAACGTATAAATTCCAACCACCTTCAACTGCAATTAACCCGAAATCCTTTCCTCTGGCTTCAGCACATTCGCGTATACAACCTGAGACACCACCTTTTATTTTGTGTGGAGCACGAATACCTCTGTAACGATTTTCTAATTCGATACCAAAGCTTACACTTTCGTCCATTCCGTATCGACACCATGTTGAGCCCACACAAGTTTTTACTGTACGTAAAGATTTTCCATAGGCATGACCGCTTTCAAAACCATGACTTATTAATTCTTTCCATATCAATGGCAACTGGTTTAAAGTAGCTCCAAATAAATCAATTCTAACTCCACCTGTAACCTTAGTATACAAATCATATTTCTTGGCAATTTCACCTAGAGCAATTAACTTATCAGGAGTAATCTCGCCACCAGGAACACGGGGCACTACAGAATAAGTTCCGTTACGTTGAATATTTGCTAAAAACCTGTCGTTTGAATCCTGAATAGCATACTCTTTATTGGCAGTATCAGCATGAATAGTTGCCATTAATGACGCAATTAATGGTTTACATAATTCGCAACCATGGCCACCGTTTCCATGACTATCTAACACTTCATTAAATGTAGTATACCCTTTTACTTCTATAATTTTGTATAAATCTTGTCTGTTATAATCAAAATGCTCACAAACAGAATCTTTAACTTCAATACCTAAAGCCTTAAGTGTGGCATTGGTTAAATCTGCTACCATTGGTTTACAACCACCACATCCTGTACCTGCTTTAGTACAACTAACTACACCAGCTAAATCTGTTGCTTCTCCGTTTTCAATAACACCACATATTTGACCCTTTGTAACACTCTCACAAGAACATACTTGAGCTTCGTCTGGTAAATCTGTAACATCACCAAAAGACGAAGCGCCATCACTTGCAGGTAAAATTAATTGTGATGGATCTTCTGGAATTTTCATCCCGTTTAAATACATCTGATGCAACATATTATAATCTGAGGCATCACCAACTAAGATTCCGCCTAGTAATGTTTTACCATCCAAACTCACATTTATTCTCTTATATAAATGCTGCGTTTTATTTTCAAAAATGATGGAATGACCTTTTGAAGCTGGCATAAATGGTTCTCCAAAACTGGCTACATCTACACCAATTAATTTAAGCTTAGTAGACATATCAATATCTGCAGGCATTATGGCATCGTTTTCTGCAAGAATTTGTTTTACAGCAATATCTGCCATATCATAACCTGGTGCTACCAGACCATAAATCATTTGATTGTAAAGTGCTATTTCTCCAATAGCATAAATATGCTCGTCAGAAGTTTTCATAGTATTATCTACAACAATACCTCCACGAACACCAACTTCCAATCCGCTTGCTCTTCCTAATTCATCTCTTGGACGAATACCTGCCGAAATAATCAACATATCTACGTCTAACATATCATCTTCACCAAACTCCATTCCTGTTATAGAACCGTTTCCAAGTATTTGATTAGTGGCTTTACTTAAATGAATATTAAGTCCAATAGATTCTAATTTTAATTTTAATACTTGAGAGCTTCTTGAGTCTAATTGACGCGGCATTAATTTAGGTGCAAACTCCACAATATGAGGCTCTAAACCCATATCCATAACCGCTTTACCAGCCTCTAATCCTAATAATCCACCACCTAAAACAGCAGCTTTTGCGTCAGGTTTATCTACTTTGAGCTTGGCAGCGTAAGATAGCATACCTTCTAAGTCTTCAATGGTTCTGTATACAAAAACCCCTTCTTTTTCAACGCCTTTTATTGGAGGTACAAAAGGTGAAGACCCTGTTGCCAAAACCAAATAATCGTATGTAAACTCTCGGTCTTTTGCAGTAGTGATAGTTTTACCTGTCCTGTTAATATCTGCAACACGTTCACCAGTAACTAAGTCTATATTATTTTCTGCATACCAACTTGATGGTGCCATTTCTAAGGCTTTAGCATCTTGGTTTTCAAAAAACTCACTTAAGTGAACTCTATCATAAGCAGGCCTTGGTTCTTCACCAAAAACTGTAATCTTAAAATTGATACTTTTAGCTTGAGCTACAAATTTTTCACAAAATTTATAACCAACCATTCCATTTCCAACGACAATAATATGTTGCATAATTACGTATTTAAATACAAAACTAAGTATTTATACGTATTTTTAGATGTGATTTTTTAAGAAATTTAAGTATATATGTTATTATTATCAATTTCTCAAATTGAGATATTAATAATTGCTTATTAGTGAATTTATGATGAATTTTTACCTAATAAAACTAAAGTTTCGCAACAGTAATCTTAACACTCTTAGAAGCTGGAGTCTTTGCTGTATGGGCAAAACTTTCTAAAGGAACTAATACATTAGTTTCGGGAAAATAAGTTGCACAGCAGTTTTTAGGAATGTTGTAACCTACAACTTTAAAATTATGAGCTTCTCGAACAATACCGCTGTATTCAGATTTCAAATTAACAATATCATGCTCTTTTAAACTACGTAGTTTCATGTCTTGTTTATTCATAAAAATGACACGTCTTTCATTAAAAACCCCTCTATATCGATCATCTAAACCATAAATTGTAGTGTTAAATTGGTCATGACTTCGAATCGTCATCATAATTAACTCATCATCTTTTAATTCCCATTCTGGCAACTTATTAATTGAAAAGTTAGCTTTACCTGTTTTGGTTTTAAATTCTCTAATTCGTGCACCATTTGGTAAATAAAAACCTTCTGATTGTTTTAGCTTTTTATTATAATCGTCGAATCCAGAAACCACCTCAGCAATATCATCTCTAACTAAATTATAATCGTCTTTATATTTTAACCAATCAACTTTTGATTTTTCTTTTAAACTAGCATGTGCCATTCCGCAAACCACAGCTACCTCACTTAATAATTGTTCTGAACAAGGCTCTAAAACACCTTTGGTTGTATGAACAATACCCATTGAATTTTCAACACTTTGAACTTGAACACCAGATTTCTGGTAATCTTTTTCGGTACGCCCTAAACAAGGTAAAATTAAAGCTTCCTTTCCTGTAACTAGATGCGATCGATTTAATTTCGTACTTACATGAACTGTTAACTCACAATTTGCCAAAGCAGTTGCAGAGTATACCGTATCAGGAACTGCAGAAATAAAATTACCACCCATGCCTATAAATACTTTTGCTCGTTTCTCATACATGGCTTTTATAGAATCTATTACTGAATAACCATGCTTGTTTGTGGGTTTAAAACCGTATTTAGCTTCTATTTTATCTAAAAATGCTTGCGGTGCAGATTCCCAAATACCAACAGTTCTATCGCCTTGTACGTTGGAATGTCCTCGAACAGGGCAAGTACCTGCCCCTTCTTTTCCTATGCTCCCTTTTAGCAATAATAAGTTAACCAATTCTCTAATATTATCAACAGCGTTTTCGTGTTGTGTTAAGCCCATGGCCCAACAAATAATAATCTTATTATTACTAAGAATCAAATCAAAAACCTGATTAAATACTTCTAGAGAAATACCAGATGCGTCCAGACATTCTTGAAAATTATAAGTTTTTAAATCAGTAATAAACGCATCATAACCTTCAGTGAATTCCTGTATAAACGACTTATCAAAAATATTTCCTTCAGATTCTTCTTTTTCTAAAAGTTTAAGAAGTAGTGCTTTAAAAAAAGCCACATCGCCATTAATAGTAATTGGAACAAAAACATCTGCTATTTGCGTTCCTCCAGTTATAAGTTTAACAGGGTTTTGTGGATTGGTGAATTTTATTAAACCAGCTTCAGGTAATGGGTTTACAGCAATTATTTTACCTCCATTATTTTTACATTTTTCTAGTGCAGTAAGCATTCGTGGGTGGTTGGTTCCGGGGTTTTGCCCAATTACCATAACGACTTCTGCTTTATATAAATCATCTAAAGTTACTGAACCTTTACCTATTCCTAAAGTTTCTGATAAGGCACTTCCACTCGCTTCATGGCACATATTTGAACAATCTGGTAAGTTTGATGTTCCATATTCTCTAACAAATAATTGGTATAAAAATGCTGCTTCATTTGTTGTTCTTCCTGATGTATAAAAAACAGCCTCATCAGGATTATCAAGACTATTTAAATGCGTTCCAACCTTTTTAAAAGCCTCATTCCAAGAGATTGGTTCATAATTTTTAGAACCCTTAGCAAGAAACATAGGTTCAGCTAATCGTCCTGATTTCCCTATTTCAAAATCAGACCAACCTGCTAATTCATCTACAGAATATTTTATAAAAAAATGGGTTCCAATAGTTTTATTCTGAGCTTCTTCCGCAATAGCTTTAATACCATTTTCGCAAAACTCTCCTAAAGATGAGCGTTCATCGTCTGGATCTGGCCATGCACAACCTGGACAATCAAAACCACCTTTTTGATTCATTTTAAGCGATAATTTCAAAGCATCAGTAGGATTCATATACTTTGAAACTTGACCAATTACAGCTGCGATGCTTTTAAAACCAACACTATTTTTTAGTGGTTTTTTACTTTTTAGTTTTTTAAAATTTTCTGGAGTTAACGCTTTGTCTTTTATTGATTTACTCATTTAGTTTTAAAATTCTCTTTGTGAAGTTTTTCATAATCTTCTTTCGAATCTAAATCTACATTTTTTAAAGGAGGTTTTAAAGTTTTTACAGAATATTCGTGGGCCTTTAAAAGTTTTTTAGCCCCATCATCACCTATTAAATTTGATAATTCTTGAAAGTAAATTTTATCAAAAAGTACTGGAACTCCTTTAATATTATTATCATACAATGTAGCGATGATTTGGTTTTCATTAGAAGAAAACCTAGAAATTATTTTATTCAAATAATCAGTATTAATTAGAGGTTGATCTGCTAAAGTTATCAATACACCCTGAGTTTGAGGTTTTAATTTTAAAATGTAATTTACTGCACATGCTATAGATTTACCTAAACCCTTTTTCCATTCATCATTCTGTAAAATAACAATAGAATTAGACTGAATAGCTTTTTTTATAATTTCTTGATTTGCTCCGAGGACGACTATAACTTCAGAATTACCAACTTCTAAAGCCGTATTTATAGCATGATTCAACAATATATCTTCACCCCAATTAAGTAATTGCTTTGGGCTCCCCATTCTACTTGACGCTCCAGCTGCTAAAATAACGATAGAAATATCCATGCTAATTAACGGCCTAATGTTTTGAGTGAATTCTACCTGTTTTTTGATTAAGCGACAAAGGGTGTTGCTTTCGTGTGAATGCCAAAATCTCCGAAACAATTGAAATAGCTATTTCTTGAGGTGTTTCAGAACCAATATTAAGACCTGCTGGTCCATGGATAGATTCTAAAAACGCATCAGATAATTCTGGACAGTATTCTATAAGCTGAGACAATAAATCATCTCTACGCTTACTAGGACCTAACAAACCTATATAATTTGGATTAGTATCTTTTAAAGCTACTAAATAACGCAAATCATAAGCAAAATTGTGCGTCATTAAAACAACAGCAGTTTGATTATCGATATGGGAAACATCTAAAGTTTCAGGTGTAGTTACTTGTAAAGCATGAGCTTTTGGGAAATCCTGAATTGATTTATGTTCTTTAACTCCAGCAATAATAGTCACTTCCCAACCCGTTAAAGCTGCATATTGGCATAATTGTACTGCATCGTGTTCCGCTCCCACAATCATTAATTTAAAGCATGGCGGCATGTATTGTTTAAAAACTGAAAGCTTAGGTTTTTCAAAATGCTTTTTTGAAGTATTTAAAGCGTATAATTTATCTGCTATTTTAACAAAGGATCCATAATCAGGATTTACATTTTCCTTCTTTTCAAAATAAGACAATACTTCAAAAGATTGACGCTGATTTAAACATTTTGTAAAAGCAGAAACAAAAGTTTCACTAGGTTCAAAGGGTTCAATCAAAATATAAAGAACGCCTTCACAACCTAGTCTATATCTACCATCATAAGTCATTATTTTAGATTGACCTGTTCTAAAAACAGATTGTGATTGGATTAAAATCTCCTTTTCTACACATCCACCACTCACCGCGCCAATCATGTTTTCGTTTTCCAAAATAAGCATTCGCACTCCTGGTCTCCGGTATGAAGAACCATCTAAAGCCACAACTGAAGCTAAAACAGATTTAAGTCCATTTTTACTAGCACTTAAACCTGCCTCTACAATGTTTTTAAATTCGTGTGTCATACTAGAAAACTAATAAGAGAAGCCTTTTTTATCCTAAAACCTTCTTTTCAATATTCATGTTGCTCATATAAGGCTGCTTAGTTAGTCGTTTACCAGTTGCTTTATAAATAGCATTGGCAACGGCAGCTCCTACTGGAGGTAATGTTGGCTCTCCTAGACCTGTAGGGTCAATATCATTTTCAATAAAATGGATATCAACTTTAGGTGTTTGTCCCATTCTTATCAATTGATAAGAGTTAAAGTTATTAGACTGCGGAACACCATTACTAAATCCGAAATCTGAGTACATCGTATGACCAATTCCGTCTAGGACACCACCTTTTGCTTGATTCATTGCACCCAAAGGATTTACAACAATACCACAATCAATAGCACAGGTTACTCGTTTTACATTAGGAACACCATTTTCCATAGTTATATCTGCAACTTCTGCCACATGTGTGTTATGACAATAATACACTGATAATCCTTGATAAACGCCCTCTTTTGCTTTGCCCCAATTAGATTTCTCAACAACCATTTTCAAAACACCTTGTAATCGCTCAGGACTATACTGAATTTTTGCATCAGGATTCTTTTTTACATTGTCAAGCAAATCAATATGAAACTGTACTCTATCTACACCTAATTCCTCAGCCAATTCATCAAAGAAACTTTGCTCTGCACTTGCTAAAAAGTTGGTGTAAGGTGCTCTCCAAGCTCCTGTGGTAATATTACTTTTATAATTTACAGTATCTACTTGATAATTTTCAATAGCACCTGCAGGAAAGAAGTTAGGAATTAAACCATACATATTTGAATTTACCGCGGCTTCTTTTAAATGATAACCTGTTAGTTTTCCATCTTTTATAGAAGCAGCAATTTTATATTTAATCGCAGGACGATAAACACCAGTAGTCATATCATCTTCTCTTGAGGATACCATTTTAATGGGCTTTCGTATGGCATCTGAAATTTCGGCAGCTTCATAAACAAAATCACCATATAAGCGTCTTCCAAATCCACCGCCCATTCTGGTCATGTCAACAAAAACTGTCTCAATATCTCTTCCTAACAAATCGGCTACTACACTTTGTGCAGCTTCAGGAGTTTGAACTGGACCAACCAAATCTACCTTTTCATCCGTTACATTAGCAAAGAAATTCATTGGCTCTAAGGTATTATGAGGTAAAAAAGGAGACTCATAAACACGTTCAATAATTTTATCTGCATTTGCAAAAGCTTTTGTTACATTTCCATCTTTTCGCCTTGTATTAAACTTTTTTCCATCCAATAATCCATTTAAAATTTCGTCATGCTTTTCTGTACTTTCAAGTGGCGAGTCTGTTTTCCAAGTTGCTTTTAGGGCTTTTTTTCCTTTAAAAGCATCCCAAGTGGTTTTTGCAATAACAACTACTTTATCAGAACTACTTATTTGCATTGACCAATTTCTTTTTCCTGACTCTTGATACTCTCGCACTTTTTTTCCAATAGTTATTACATCAACAACACCTGGTAAAGATTTTGCAACTGAAGCATCGTAAGTATCTAAAACCTGACCAAATGCTGGAGGCCTTAAAACTGCCGCATACAACATGTCTGGCACTTTATAATCTAAACCAAATAATGGCTTCCCTGTAATAATTCTATCTATATCAACATTTCCTTTACCTTTTCCTATAATTGTAAAGTCCTTTACATCTTTTAGAGTTACCTCTTCAGGAACCTCAAGAGAAGCGGCTTCAGAAACCACATCACCATAGCCTAAAGTTTCTCCTTTAGCATTTGTAATGATGCCTTCTTTAACAGTACATTCTGAAGCATCAACGCCCCACTTTGCAGCAGCTGCATTTACCAACATTTGTTTTGCGGTAGCTCCTGTTTCCCGTAAAGGTTGCCAACTTCTTCTAATGGACTGACTTCCGCCAGCCACTTGTCCGCTAAAATTTTCAGTATCTAAAGGTGCTTGCTTAACATAAACATCATCCCAAGCAACATCAAGTTCTTCAGCAATAATCATAGGCATTGATGTTTTTACATTTTGCCCGATTTCTGGATTAGTAGAAAAGATTGTTACTTTTCCTTCCGGAGAAATTTTTATGAACGCATTAAAATCGTTGTAGTTTAATTGACTTAAATCTATTGAAGGTTTAACATCAGATTTACAAGCGTTGAATAAGTTAAAACCTATAATCATACCACCACTTGCCAAAGCTGATGATTTTAAAAACGCTCTTCTGCTGAATGTCATTTTTTTTGAAGGTGTCATTTTTTTCTATTTACAGGTTAGTTAGTTATTTTTTTTGAAGCTACTTTTACAGCTTCTTCAATACTATTGTATGCTGCACACCTACAAATGTTACCATGCATTGCATTTCTAATTTCAGATTCTGTTGGATTAGGGTTGTTTTCTAAAAAGGCAGAAGCAGTCATAATTTGTCCTGCTTGACAATAACCACATTGCGGAACATCTACCTCTTTCCATGCTTGTTGAACAGGATGATCTCCATCTTCTGAAAGTCCTTCAATAGTAGTAATATCCATACCTTCAGCTTGCGAAACTTGCAGCAAACAACTACGCATGGCGTTACCATCTACATGAACAGTACAGGCTCCACATTGACCTATTCCGCAACCAAATTTAGTTCCTACTAAGTCAATTTTATCTCTTAACACCCAAAGTAAAGGTGTGTCCATATCTGCATCAACAGTATGGGTTTTATTGTTGATTTTTAAGTTAAATGTTGGCATATTGATTATTTTGGTATTAAGTTATTAAAAATAGATTTAAGTATATCACTAACCTATAATTTTAACACACAGTTAACCAAATCAAAATTATCTCACAATAAATCTATTTATCCTATTTTTGATGCAAACTCAAACGCTCTCTTTTCGTTATAATAGATATTGTTTTTATCTATAAAACCAGAATGACCACCATGATTAGGCATTTCTAAATGTAGATACGAATTATTTTTAGCTGCTTTAACAGGATAACATTCTGATGATAAAAAAGAATCGTTTAACGCATTTATTATTAAAGTTGGAGTTTTTATATTTTGAAGAAATTGAAGACTAGCACATTTTTCATAATAATCTGCCGCATTTTTAAAACCATGTGCTTTTGAAGTATAAACATTATCAAAATCGTATAATGTTTTAATTGATTTTATATCCTTCGTACTTATAAATTCAGGAAATAGACGTTGTTTTTCTTCAAGTCGTTTTATTAAAGGTTTTAAAAACCTATCGTGGTAAAGTTTATTTTTAAATGCATGTAATTCATCTGAAGCTCCTGCCAAATTACAAGGAACAGAAACAGCAATAGCAGACTTAACTTCATCTGGCACATGATCTCTTTCACCAAGATATTTTAAAATAATATTTGCTCCTAAACTAATACCCTTTAAATAAATTTCTGAATAGTTTTTATTGTTTATAACATGGTTAAGAACCTCAACCAAATCTTCGGTAGCACCTGAGTGATAGCTATAATAATTTAAATTTTCTTCTCCACTACAACCCCTAAAATTTACACAAATAGCATCACATCCATTTTTATTAAACAATTTTGCTGCACCCGTTACGTAAGGTCTTTGTCCGTGGCCTTCTAAACCATGTAATAGTATAATAAGCTTATTTGTTTTTACTTCAGAATAGCTCCAATCTAAATCTAAAAAATCGCCATCAGTTAACGTAATTCTTTCCCGGTCTTGAATTAAAGAAACTTGCCGAAATAATCCTGAATAAACAGTTGAAACAAATCCGTTTTTAAAGTAAAACCGTGGCTTGTAATTAGATTCTATTATTGGCATTATTACTTAGTAGTTGTTTGTTTTAATTAAATTCTAAAGATTTGAATTTGAAATTGGTTCCGTCAAATAAGCCTTTGTCACTTAACTTTAGCGACGGAATTACCAACAAAGCCATAAAAGACAATGTCATATAAGGCGCATTTAGATGGCTGCCCAAAGCTTTTGCCATATCATCCAATTCTGCATATTGTTTTCCTATGGTTTCGCCATCTTTATCACTCATAATGCCTGCAACTGGAAGAGAGACTATTTTTTCTTGAGAACTGGAAATAGCACAAATACCACCTTTGTTTTTAATAATTAAATTTACAGCCTTACAAATTGCTTCATCAGATACACCAACAGCAATAATATTATGCGAATCATGACCAACGGATGATGCAATTGCACCTTCTTTTAGTCCAAAATTTTTAATGAAAGCAATTGCTGGTTCTTGGTTTTCATACCGATTAACAACCGTCATTTTTAAAATGTCATTTTTAATATTAGAAACTAAATTTCCGTTGTTTATGGTAGCCTCTTTTATTATTTCGTTTGTTACTAATTGCCCTTCTACAGCTTCTATCACTCTAATTTGTTTTGCAGAAGATTCCAGCTTGAAATCTGAAACAACTTTGGTTTCACAATTAAAATTATTTAGGTTTTGAAATTCTATTGATTCTATTAATACGTTTCCATTATCAAAAACCAATTCGCCATTAATATACGTTTGTAGCGTTTTAAATGTTTTTAAATCCTCTACAATGATGCAATCAGCAGCATCTCCAACTTGCAATAATCCAACATTCAAATTATAGTGTTTTACTGGATTAACACAAGCCGCTTGCAAAACTTTAAACACATTAATACTTTTTGCTACTGCTCGTTCGCAAAGCTGATTTATATGTCCAATAATTAAATCGTCCGGATGTTTATCATCACTGCAAAACATCATATTCTCAAAATGCTCTGGTAACAAATCAATTAAGGCTTCAAAATTTTTAGCTGCACTTCCTTCTCGAATTAGTATTTTCATACCTTTTTGAAGTTTCTCTAAAGCTTCTTCATAAGTAAAACACTCATGGTCTGTAGAAATGCCAGCACTTATATATTTTGAAATATCAGCTCCTCTAACGCCGGGTGCATGTCCGTCAATAGGTTTTTTAAAGTGTTTCGCCCAAGCTATTTTTTTTAAAACTTCATCATCATCAAAAATAACTCCAGGGTAATTCATCATTTCTGCGAGATACTTGATATCTGAATTTTCCAATAACTTTTTAATATAATCAGAATTAATAGTAGCTCCAGCAGATTCAAAATTAGTTGCAGGCACACAAGATGGTGCACCAAAATTGAATTTAAACGGTACTTGTTTTCCGTTATTAATCATAAACTCCACACCTTCAACACCAAGAACATTGGCTATTTCGTGTGGGTCTGAAACGGTTGATACGGTTCCGTGTTTTACAGCTATTCTTGCGAATTCACTGGGCACTAACATGGAGCTTTCTATATGAATATGTGAATCAATAAATCCAGGAAGTATATAATGATTTACATCATGCTGTTTTTCTTCAATAGCTATTATTTTACCATTGGCAACGGTTATTTCACCTTTAAAAATATGTTTATTTTCTATGTCTACTATTTGTCCTTGTAATTTCAAATTCTTGTTTATTGAAGTATTGCTATTGCACTGAACATTGCATTAATGTTTAAATTGTATTTTTAGAATGTTTTTAGTACTATTCTTAACTTTAAACCGATCATCTGCTCTTCTATTTACAACCCAAACAATATCTCCAGCCGAAGATAACAACCAAGTATTCTCTTTATCTAAAAGTGATAATTTTTCATCTTTAAAATATTTACTGAGTTTCTTTTTACCTGTCATACCAAGCGGATAAAAGATGTCACCCTCCTGTCGTTTTCTTAGCTTTAAAGGAAATTTCAATTTATCCTTATCTACGTAAATGATATTTTTATCAGGTTTTGAAATAGCATCTACTTCTTCAAAAAGTATGATTCCGAATGGTGTTTCTTTTTCTATTTCACTTTCAGAAATACTAATCTCATTTGGAGTATTATCATTATTATACGGACTTAACAACAGGTACTCTCGGTTTTTAATGAGCCTATGCGTATTAGAAAATACTTGTTTGCCTGTTTCTGCATCTAGCAAATCTACCATATCATTCCATTCGGTAAAGCCAAAACTTTTAAATACCTCGAACATATAGGCTTTGGGATTATTTACCTTTTTGAATTCAGAAATTTTGAACGTTATATAATGCTCGTTCATAGTATCGATAGCTCGCTTTAAAACGGCATTAGTACTTTCTTCAACGATATCTGCGGTATCATTTAAATTACTTAATGTAGTCTGGAAACTTTGCAATAAACTAGGATTGATTTCTTTTAAAATGGGTACTACTTCATGACGAAGTTTATTCCTTAAATATTTTACAGATTTGTTACTGCTGTCTTCTCTCCATTGGATATTATTTTCTTTAGCATAAACCTCTATATCCACATTTGAAAATGGTAATAACGGACGTACAAATTTGCCATTAACTTCAGGAATTCCTGTTAAACCCTCTAAACCAGTGCCTCTGGTAAAATTAATTAAAAACGTTTCTAAATTATCATCGGCATGGTGTGCAGTTAAAATATAATCGAACTGTAATTGTTCTGATAGTTCTTCAAACCAATTATAGCGCAGTTCCCGTGCTGCCATTTGAATGGAGCGTTTATTATCCTCAGCATATTTTTCAGTATCAAAACGTTGTGTAAATACTTCAATATCCAAATCCTCAGCAAGCTCTAATACAAAATCTTCATCAGCATCACTTTCATTGCCTCTTAAATTAAAATTGCAATGTGCAAGCGCAATATTTAAGCCTAAATTATAACTTAAATGCGTTAAAACAACACTATCTATCCCTCCTGAAATAGCTATAAGTAATTTTGAATTCTCTAAAAAGGGAAGTCGATTATTTATGTGTTCTTTAAAATTTTCTACCACGCTCAAATTTACGTTTTATTTTAGTCTCTTAAAAGGTGCAAAGTCGCAAACTTGTGGGTAATACTAAAGTCACAAAAACTAATAGTGTATATAAACATTTTAAATGAGTTTTGGCATGACAAAAATCATAAGCTCGTTTTAGAGATTTTGTAATTTTAAACTATAAATTTTTAAATAATTGAGCCATGTGTACGATAGATAAATTAAACGACAAAACCGCGCAAACTGCATTTGATAAGAAGGTTATTTCTGCTACACAACATTTACAAGCTTATGTAAAGCACCGTTTATATATTGCAGAATCGACAAAGATTATCCCAAAAAACATGTATAAATCTAACGATATTATAGATGAAGGAATTGCGAAATTTTATGAACAAGGATATAATGTGGATGCTGATGCGCCTTCTATAAAAATTGAACTTTTTAAAATTGTTGATGCAGACTTAGATGATTTGTTTAAAAATGAAGCATTTCATCAAAATACAATGAGTACAGATTCTATTCTAAAAGATGAATTGGATGGTTTAGAAGAAGAATTTACTGCTGATGAAGGTTTTGATTTTATTATGAATGAGGAGTTAAGCGATATTTCGTATCATCAGGACCAAGAGGACAAACATGTTTTTGTGTATGATGACAATAATGCCTCGTTACAAAATGCTTTTGATATTTCTGATATTTCTACGAAACGCAATAAACATTTATTAGGCAAATACTATACGTGGTTGCCACTTAAGGTTTCTGATATTGTAGATTTGTTCGTTTTTGGAAAATTAAGTTTTGATGAAATAGCTACCGTAAAAAATATTGAAACAAAGCGTGTTGAACGTATTTTGGAATTGGCTATTGAAGATTTTAAGGAGCACCTTATTTAGCTTCAATTCAGTAAACAAATACTATTCTATTGTAAAAAAATAATGTCCGTCTGTTCCAGTTCGGGTAAATACGGTGTTACAACTTTCAAACTTTATTTCGTCGTTTAACGTGTTGTAAGCCTCAAATATTTGAGCGTTATTTTCGGTATTTAGGTTAAACGCATTACTATAGGCACTTACCATACAATAATCACCGGGTGTGTTAACTGAAACGCCTAATCTGTATTGGTAAAACTGATTATCATCAGTGAGTTCGGGTACATAATTAGTAGATTCTGCACATGTGTTAAAAGTGAATAGCTCACCGATATCAAAATTTATAGTGGCGTCTGTAAACACCTCTGCATTAAGGTCCGTTTGGTTGTTAAGTTTTAGAATAAATAGTCCGTCAATAAATAACTCTCTATCAGTAACGAGTTCTGGCGTTTCTGTATCATTACAAAAATCTACAAGCATTGATGAAGTTTCCGCATTTAGCCAAATGGTCTCATTTGCAGCATAGGTTGTTGCTGTATTTTCAACGTTTAACGTGTAGGCTTCTGGAGATTCGAATCCGCAATTATCTAGGTCTTCTTCACATAAAACGGCCATAAAAAGTGGCGCAATGGCAACAAATTTTAAATACTTTTTCATAAATAGATTTTTTTTTAAGATGCATTAACTCGTAAAAGGTTGCGTATACTATGCTTTTAATTCTCCAAAACTTCACGCATAGCCTTGGCCTTAACTAAACATTCTTCGTACTCTTTTAGCGGGTCACTTTTTGCTGTAATCGCACCACCAACTGAATACGAGATATATTGTTTTGATGCGTTATAAAGAATGCTACGAATAACAACGTTAAAATCGAAATCGCCATGGGGTGAAAAATAACCAATACCGCCAGAATATAACCCGCGCTTTGTTTCTTCAAGGTTTTCAATAATTTGCATTGCTGAAATTTTTGGCGCCCCAGTCATGCTTCCCATTGGGAATGTACTTTTTATAATATCAACAGGATGCGTTTCTAGATTTACTTTAGAGGTTACTGTAGATATCATTTGATGCACTTGGTCAAACGTGTAAATCTTGCATAACTCTTCTACCTTTACACTGCCTTTTAGTGCCGTTTTTGATAGGTCGTTACGCACTAAATCTACAATCATAATATTTTCGCTACGTTCTTTCTCGTCGTTTGCTAAAGCTGCTTTTAATTGTAAATCTTCTTCAGGATTTTCAGCACGTTTAGCGGTGCCTTTGATAGGTTGCGAAATAAGAGTTTCGGCTTCCTTTTTTATATAGCGCTCTGGTGATGCGCACAATACATATTTATCGTAGAGTTTAACAAAGGATGCAAAGGGCGGGTTAGAAATATTATTTAAATTCTGATAAGTTTCTAACGGGTTAATACAGGTGTTTTCGGCATAAAATTCCTGACAAAAATTAGCCTCGTAAATATTGCCTCGATGAATGTGTTCCAGCAATGTATCTACTTTACTAAAATACTCGTCTTTATGTATACGGAGTTTTATTTTAACATCGCCGCAGCCACTTCCATTGCGTTCAGCATGACATTCTTGGTTCTCAAAAAGACATTCTAAATCTGCTTCAAGCTCATCATCAACACAATTTAAATATTGAATCTCAAGCTGATTGTCTTTAATTAAAAACAGCTTTTTAGGTTGAAAAAAATACAAATCTGGGAACTCTAAATCATCATGGTTTTTAGAATTTAAAACCTCAATGTCATTTTTTAAATCGTAGGTGAGATAACCAAAAATCCAGTCGTTAGTGTTGGTTTGGTATTCCTTTAGCTTTTCAAAACCATCGTTATAGTCCGTTTGAATACTTGTAAAGGCATCTACCGCTAAAACAGCATCATAACTTGTAAATTTCTGCTCGTAATTATTGGAGTCTAACCAAACTACGTCATCAAATTGCTGCGCCCAAACCAGTAACAGATTTTTAAACTTGGTAACGTCTTTAAGTTTATGAATTTGTGTTGTTCTCAAATAAAATTATTATTAAGAATGCCTCATCTAGATAAATTTTATCTCATTTTCGGTTAAAGAAAAAAAGTTAAGATGAATTCTAAGCAAAGTTACTGAGAATACTTAAAAAATTAAGACTTTTGTACAAAATACCAATTAGTATGTTTTCAATACAAAACTATAAATTAAAAATAGCTGTCCAAGATATTGGTGCTGAGTTATGTAAAATTACTTCTGTAAAACATAATACCGATTTTATGTGGCATGCAGACCCAAATGTTTGGGGTAGTTTTGCCCCTAACCTCTTCCCAATTATTGGGGCTTTAAAAAATGATTCTTACACGTTTGAAGGTAAAACATATACCCTTCCAAAACATGGGTTTGTTAGACACAACAAAGCTATAACGCTACATAAGCAAACCAAAAACAGTTTAATATTCAAACTAACATCAAACACCGATACTCTCAATCACTATCCGTTTAAGTTTGAATTTTATATAAGCTATACTTTAAATAATAACGTACTTGAGGTTAATCATACTATTAAAAATACAGATGATAAAACCATGTATTTCTCGGTTGGTGGGCACCCAGCATTTAAATGTCCTGTGTTTGAAAACGAGAACTACGAAGACTATGTTTTAGAATTTGAAAATGAAGAAAATTCTAAAAGGCATTTAATAAACATGGAAAACGGGCTTATATCTTCTAAAACAGAAGAGGTATTTAATAATTCTAATAAAATTCCATTAACGCACAATCTTTTCAATGCAGATGCATTGGTTTTTAAAGATACTAAGTCGCGTAAAATAACATTAAAAAGCACAAAAAAAGGCGACGTTATTACGGTTCATTTTAAAGGCTTTCCATATTTAGGCATTTGGGCAAAACCCAATGGTAATTTTGTTTGCATAGAACCTTGGTTAGGTATTGCAGATAGCGAAACAACCAATCAAAAGTTAGAAGATAAAGCAGGTGTTTTAAGTTTAGCTTCCAATAAAACCTTCGAAGCTGCTTACAGTATAGAAATACACAATGCGCATTTAGTCTAAACAGAATAATAAGCTTAACTTTGCTGGCTAAATAGCACTACTTTGACTTTTAATCTGTTAGTCGTTATTTTAAAAAATAAGAACAGATTAAATTCAACATTAAAAAACTCAGATCATATCATAATATAGTATGGCTCATTTCAAGGATTTAAATTTAAACACACCGCTTTTTAATGCCCTAGACGATTTAGGCTACACCACGCCTACGCCTATTCAAGAGCAAGCGTTTAATGTAGTAGCCTCTGGAAAAGATGTGGTTGGTATTGCACAAACAGGTACAGGAAAAACCTTTGCCTATATGTTGCCTATTCTTAAAAACTTAAAATATTCCACTCAAGATAATCCTCGGGTTTTGGTTTTAGTACCAACGCGTGAGTTGGTGGTACAGGTGGTAGACGAGATTGAAAAACTATCCAAATACATCAACAATCGTGTTTTGGGCGTGTATGGTGGCACGAACATAAATACACAAAAACAAGCCGTTGCGCAAGGTTTAGATATTATTGTAGCCACACCAGGGCGTTTGTACGATTTGGCTGTAAGCCGCGTATTGCAACTAAAATCAATACAAAAATTGGTAATTGATGAAGTAGATGTTATGCTCGATTTAGGCTTCAGGCACCAACTCATTAATATTTTTGATATCCTACCCCAACGCCGGCAAAACATCATGTTTTCGGCAACCATGACGCAAGATGTAGATTTGCTGATAAACGATTTCTTTAAAAGTCCAGAGCGTGTTTCCATAGCCGTTTCTGGTACGCCGTTAGATAATATCTCGCAACATCGTTACCATGTGCCTAACTTTTACACCAAAGTAAATTTACTGGTGCATTTATTAAATGACACCGAACAGTATAACAAGGTTTTAATTTTTGTGGCCTTCAAACGAATGGCAGACCGTTTGTTTAATAAGTTAGACGAATTCTTTAAAGAAGAACTCTGCGTGATCCACTCAAATAAAACCCAGAATTACAGATTACGAAGTATCGAGCAATTTAGAAATGGCGAAAACCGTATTTTAATAGCCACCGATGTTATGGCGCGTGGTTTAGATATTGATAATGTATCGCACGTTATAAATTTTGACACACCCGATTTTCCAGAAAACTACATGCATCGTATTGGTAGAACAGGACGTGCCGAACGTAAAGGCGAAGCTTTAGTGTTTTCTACAGAAAAGGAACAAGAAGCCATTGCCAATATAGAAGGCTTAATGAAAATGACGATTCCTGTTTTAGAGCTTCCCGAAACCGTTGAAATTTCTACCGAACTTATAGAAGAAGAACGCCCACAAATAAAAGAGCGCAACAACCCGCATAAACGCAGAGACGAAGACGAACCTGGGCCAGCCTTTCATGAGAAATCCGAGAAAAACTCAAAAGAAAATTTAGGAGGAAGCTACAAGTTTAAAATAGCCGCCAAGTACAAAAAGCCTAAAACACGAGGCGATAAAAATTATAATAAACGCAATAAACGAAAGTAGATTTTGGGCGTTACCTATATCCTGAATTTAGTTCAGGATATAGGTCGGGCTTTCCGCTATATCTTTTTAAAACGTCATTGTTAGTAGCGAGCGACGTGGCAATCTGTTAAAACCAAGTTCTAAACCTAATGCATTACATCTAAAGCTTTAAAAAGGATGCCGCTGCAATCCCTAACGCAAGTATCCGCCAAATTCAGCTATAAGTCATTTGGGTTTGGTTTTTTTGCAAGTTTTTTGCATTGCTTACTCGAAACGCCACTAGTTGGAAACTAGCAGTAGCTGGGTGTCTGCTAAATTCAGTTCTTAATTCTTTATTTTTGTCATTCCTGCGCAGGCAGGAATCCATTTTCAAAGACAAGTGTAAATGCATAAAAACATACACCAATATTACCTATATATACTTTCCAACAAAAAGGACGGAACCTTATACATTGGTGTTACAAACGACTTAGAACGAAGAATGTTCGAACACAAAAACAAACTCGTTGAAGGTTTTACTTCAAAATACGGACTAGATAAACTTATGTATTTTGAAACATATCAATATGTAAATGATGCTATAAAGCGTGAAAAAAATATGAAGAAATGGAAACGCCAATGGAAAATTAACCTAATTGAAGAAGATAATTCCAATTGGGAAGATTTATCTGCAGATTGGACTTATTTAATTGATTGATTTTATTCTGGATTCCTGCCTGCGCAGGAATGACAAATAAATGTAATTTGGCTTTTAAGTATAATAATGTAAATTTTAATTTACTTTTAACTTAAAAATCCAATACGATAACTAAAAACACTACTGTCATTCCTGCTCAGGCAGGAATCTATTACACAACTCAAGTGTTAACCTATTTTTAATCAAAACAAAAGAATGATACTGCTACTAACTAACACGCCTATTGACTAAAATATGTTATAGATATTTAGATTTGGTTCTTTTTGGTTTATTTAAAATACAACTAGTTAAAAACTAACGGTAATTGGTGAGTAACGCTTATTGTGTTTGTGTATGTTTTGTTGCGTTGGTTTAGCGTAAATTTAGCAAATAAAAACCGAATAGAAAATCCGCGAGGATTTTCGTAAGTTGGCTAAAAGGAAGCAATAAAATATACACGGTGTTGTAAAACGTTTTATTCTGCTTCTATTTAAAATATTTAGGCTCCAAATACAAAGAATTATTACCCAAATCGTAAATAATATTCATTTTGTTTAAGACAATGTTTCCTAATGCTCCAATATGAGAATCACTTGCATTTGTTCCTAGTTTGGCTTTTGATAAACTCGCTATAACATTATAGAATGAATAGTCACTAATCTTTATTTCATTTACTAATACTAAAGGTGATTTATATATGATTCCATTCGAATCCATACTATTTGAGCTACCAACTACTTTAAGTTTGTTTTCAAGATTTAAATTTTTAACAGCTGTACTATTAAACGAAATTCTGTCATCAGCACCTGTGTCGAGCATAAACCAATCTTCATATAATGAGTCGTTTAACATAAATGAAGATTTAATTAATGGTACGCCATTGTCCATTTTCACTTCAAGTCTTTTTTTCTTCCCTTTATATTTATATGTTTTTGGATCGTATAGTTTAATTGTTTTTCTATCATAGTTTATGTCGACCACGTAATTAAGAAAAAATTCGCATCCAATAATTCCATCAAAATCAACGCTCTCATATGGAATTGAATAAAGTGTCAAATTTTCTAGTTTGACGTTGCCTAATTCGATTTTATTGTTCGAACTAGATTTAATTGTTGTAAAAGAAGAAGCACCTATATTAGTTTCTTCTCCATCAAAATTCAATTTTAATTTGTTACGTGCTATACTATCAACGACAACATATGAGCTTGCTCCAGTATCAACATTAAATATTAATGAATCTTTTTCATTAACTTTTATTTGTATGTATAATTGATTATCATCCCTTAGTTCAAACGGGAACGTACTTAATGGTTTGTTTACATTTTTCGATGTTATTGATAAATTATCTGAATTGTATTGTTTAGTACAACCTGTAATAATTGCCAATAATAGTAGAGATATTGCGTATTTCATATTTTTTCTTTTTTTACTAACTTAATAAAATGCTCTTCAGTATCATTTTTGAAATTTGAATATAATTGGGATGCATTGTTACTAATTACATTTAATTGCTCTAATAGTTTTTTCTGTTCAGATGTATTTAGTTCACCCAACGATATTTTTGTCGCAAATTGTTCCTCTTGTTCAAGAAAAATACAAGTTTGTTTACCTTTTTCCGTCAAGTATAAGTTTAGGTTGCGTTTATCCTTTTGTTCAATTTTTTTAATTAAATATCCCTTTGCTACTAATTTTTTAATTGCTTTTGCAGTAGTTGTTTTATCGACTAAAAGATTTAACGACAAATCTTGTTGGTTAATGCCTGGATTTTCCTTTACTCTTAGTAAAAACTGGTATTGTCCTTTTTCCAGATTTATAGATTTCATTAAAAAATCCGAAAATGAGTTTAATGCCCTATAAATTCTTCCGATTTCCCTTAATATTTTTTTATTCATTTTAATTTTAGATGAAAGTTCAACTAATGCAAATCTAGAAAAAAAATGGTTGAAGATTCAACTAATTTATTTAAATGTTTTACAACGTTAAGATATGGTTTCGTTTTAGTGAACTATATCATTCGATAAGCGAAGTTAGAATTTTACTTACAAAATCTGCAACAAACTTATAAACACTTGTAAACAAATTAAATATGGATTCCTGCCTACGCAGGAATGACAAAAAGGAATATTTAGTCTTTTAAAATTAATAATTTGTAAACCCTTATTTAATCAAAAAATTCTTCAATGTTTCTAGAATTAATATAATGAGTTCTGTCATTCCTGAGAAGGCAGGAATCCACAAATACAAAACTTAAACAAAAAAATCCCCTTTTCAAATACATGAAAAAGAGATTTTTTTAAGTTGCTTGGTTTCTTGATTGATGAAGAACCTTTACCCTACTAGCTTTTCTGTAATGCTTTTAAAATAATAATACCAATGCGTGGTAATATAAATGTTACGGCGCCAAAAACGGTTGTTAAAAAAGAAACTTTTAGTCCGCCAGCCATCATACCTTGGCTTACATCGCCTATGGCTTCAATAGCATCAAACGCCGTAATCATGCCTATAATAGACCCTAGAAACCCAAATACCAAACCTAGAATACTGGTATCGGACGCTAAACTGGTCATTTTTTTAGATTTCAGAACATCTTTTTTAAGGTTTATAAATCCCATAACAACAAAGGCTAAAGCCAGTAATAGGCATATTAAAATAAGTGACATAAAAAGTGGTCCACCTTCCATAAAACGGTCTGCAAAAGGATTTGATACTAAAACTGGAAATGATTTCATAATAATGGTTTTAATTAAACATGTTACAAACATATAGCTTAGATACCTTGCAAAATTTAAAATGCGACGGATGACTAATTTAGCAATAAAAATGACGTCTTGTTAAAACGGTTACAAAATCGGTCATTCGTCTACAAAACAAAAACCTCATCAAATTTTATACTATTATTGTATTGATGTTTACAAAGCGCTTCATATTAAAAAAGGTAGGGCAAATGCTTTTACACGTTATATTCTGGTATGGCGTGCTTTTATTTTATACCTATTTTTTTGGTGTTGATAGTAGCGATTATAGTTACGTTAGAAACTTTTCATTCTTCTTAATGCCCATAACCATAGCTACAACTTATGTGTTTATTTATAAAATAATACCAGATTATTTAATCCCGAAACGCTACTTTTTATTTAGTCTTTATAGCCTTTACACGTTTATAATTTCGGCTTATCTTATTGTTATTTCGGTGTTTTATGGACTTGTTTATCTTTCAAATTTCGAGCATACAAACATGGCACCCATTAGTAAAAGCTTACTATTTGTAGCTATTAGCGTGTATTTGGTGGTTATAATTGTTAGTGCGTTTAAGCTTTTAAAACTAAACTTAAAACATGCAGAAGACACCAAAAAACTTGAAACCAAAATTTTAGAAACCCAACTGAAATTAAAAGAACAAGAACTGAATTACTTAAAAATGCAAATTCATCCGCATTTTCTTTTTAATACATTAAACACCATGTATGGTTTTGCTTTAAAAAAAGCTGATGAAACACCAGAAATGATTTTAAAACTTTCAAACTTGTTAGATTATTTATTATATCAGGTTGATAAACCGTTTGTGGCGTTGCAAGATGAAATTAATCATATTGATGATTATATTGTGTTGGAAAAAATGCGTTTTAATGATACGCTTCAAATTAATTTTGAGACCAAAAATATTCTAGAAGATGTAAAAATTCCTCCCATGCTCATGCTTCCATTTATTGAAAACAGCTTTAAACACGGGAGTTTAAAAAACGGGGTACTTCATATTAACATTAAACTGTATTGTGAAGACAAAAACATATTTTTTGACATTGAAAATACGACCAGCGATAATCTCGCATCTAAAAATGGTATTGGTTTAGAAAACATAAAGAAGCGATTAAACCTATTATACAAAGATAAGCACCAGCTTGATATTGAACATACCAATGGAATATTTAAAGTACACTTAAAACTCATGACCAATTAATGCAAGAAAGCAAAAACATATCGTGTATAATTGTGGATGATGAGGCTATTGCAAGAGACGTTATTGCAACGCATTTGGCTAAAATACCGCATATAGAAATAGTTGCAAGTTGCAATAATGCCATTGAAGCTTTTAATGTATTACGAAACCATACCATCAATTTAATTTTTTTAGATATTAATATGCCCGAAATATCAGGTATATCCTTTGCTAAATCTATAAATAAGGATGTAAAAATTATATTTACAACAGCTTATAGAGATTTTGCTGTTGAGGGTTTTGAACTGCAAGCCATAGATTATTTGATGAAACCCATTTCTTTTGAAAGGTTATTAAAAGCAGTGAACACCTATTTTGATGTTTACGCATCAAATGAAACAACCACAGCCACAAAAGTTGACCCGAATGATTTTATGTTTGTTCGAGCCGATAGACGCATGATTAAAATAGATTTTGAATCTATAATCTACATTGAAAGTTACAGCGATTATATAAAAATTCATTTAGCCAATGAAACTGTTGTGACTAGAGAAACGATAAGTGCCATTGAAGCAAAACTACCAAACAAACGTTTTTTACGAATTCATCGTTCTTATATTATTGCACTAAAACACATTACGTCTTTTACCAACGAGGAAATTACAATTAATAATACCGCACTTACAATAAGCAGAAGTTATAAAAAAGGCGTTTTAGAAGTACTAGAAAAATTTTAGTTGAAGATTCCTTTTTTTGGTTTTAGAATGGTTGGTGCCCACACCTTAATATCATCAAACTTACCTGTATCATCAAACGAACCAAAGCCTAAGTGACCAGATTTAAAATGCGTATCTGTAGCTTTCATAATAGGTGTCGTCATATCATCAAAATAAATTTCAATAAGTCCTTCATCAACTTTTCTAACCACTCTTACGGTATGCCAATCGTTTACTCCTCCCCAGTTTGTACCTTCTGTTCTTTCCGAAGCGATACTTTTTCTAGGTTCATCATTAACTATAAAAATAGAATTTGCGTGTGCATCTGCTTTTGAAGCGATATGCGTATAATAAAAATTGGAGGCGTTTGTAATGCCAAACATTAAACATAAATCACGGTGCCCGTATTCTCTTCCGTTTTGGTTTAGTCTTATTTCATAAATAAAATCACCAAGAAGCACATTTTTTATTAAAGCTATATTAAATGGCGACCTTACTTCTGGTTTGTAATGACTTTGTTCAAAAAGCTCCAAACAGTTGCCGTTACTTCCTTTTGAAATACGCCACACTTTGCTGTCCGTCATTTCAAAATCTTGTATCGCTTCTGTAGATTCGAAATCTTGACTGTAAACTAGTTTATAATCCTCTGGAATCGTGGCTTGTGCACATAGTTTTATACTTAAAATAAAACATACAAAAAGAGTAAAAGGAATTTTCATGTAGTGAGTATTTATTGTTCTCTAAATTATCACTTTAAATTTTAATAATAAAAAAAATCCCTTTTCAAATGAATGAAAAGGGATTTTAATATTTACATACATATTTCTTTATAGTACGTTTAAAATATCTTGAGGATCGGCTCTTTCGGTATAATCTTCTGAGACAAAAGCATAGCTTATTTTTCCATCTGAATTTACAACATAGGTTGCTGCCATTGGGAGTTCGTAATCGTTATTACCATTATGTTTTGCAACATCTAAATTAAAGTCGTTGTATACGTTTTTTAATGCTTCTGGCATTTTAAACACTAAACCTATTTGCTTTGCTACTTGATTATCAATATCACTTAAAACAGAAAATTCTAATTCGTTTTTTTCTGAAGTCGTTAAAGAGTTATCTGGTGTTTCTGGTGAAATGGCTATTAACGAAGCACCTTTAGCTTTAATTTCTGGTAGCACTGCTTGTAAGGCTTTAAGTTCTAAATTACAATACGGACACCAACCGCCTCGGTAAAAAGAAATAACTGTACTGCCTTTTTGTAAATAACTGGATAGTGCTTCCTTTTTACCATTTACGTTTGGTAATTCAAAATCTACCATAGTATCCCCTGTTTTTAGGGCATTATTCGATAAATGTACGTTAATTAAATCTTGTGTACTACCCAACATAACGTCTAGTTTTTCTTTTGGAATACTAGCCAATGACTGCTCTTTTTTTTGCTTTAATTGCTCTGTTAAATTCATTTTAAATGCTATTTTATTTTCAAAGTTGGTCTTAATTTAAACTAAAACCTAACCATTGGTAATAGTTAAAAAAATCAAAAAAAAAAAAAAAAGAAATAAAAAATCCCTTTACAAATGAATGAAAAGGGATGATAAGATGTAGAGAGTGTTTCGTTACCCAGAAAAGTAACCAACCAAATTTTAACCCTAACTTAAAGTTAATCCTGAATACTTACTTGACTCTCTACAATATCTTTAATGGGTACTATTAATTTTCCTTCTTTTGTTTTTATGGTTACAGATATACTATTGATGGCTTCAACTTCGCCGCGTATATCATTAAATTCAATGACTTGACCAACCTCATATAACTTTCTTGCATAAAAGGTGCTTAATACTTTTTCTATTACATTACGAGCTCCTAATCCAAAGGCTAAAGCAAAGGCTAATAAAAATGATGCAAGGATCATTTTTATATTACTAGTGATAATCTCAGTATTTATTTCAGCTTGATTTAATGCTGTTATACTTATTAAAACCATTAATAATATAAATACCAATTGGCTTAATAATTTACCTCCAGATAGCTCTAAAGATTCAAATAAACTCTGAAGTGATTTCTTTACAAAAGTTGCAAACAATAAACCTAATGTTACAATAACTAAGGCTGTAAATAACTTTGGTAAATAAGCGAAAAAGCTTTTTAAACCTTCAGACACCATGGTTAATTCTAGAATATCTGCAACTATGGTAATTAAAACGATATACAATAACCATTTTGTGGTCTTAACAAGAATTTTTACTAAATTAATGTTTAACGTTTTTCCTTCAGATAATTCAATTTCATTAAGCTTATCTCCTAACTTATTGACATTGGCTTTTGTTAATACTTTTTTAAGCACACTTGTAATTATCTTTGTTACTATTAAAAAAATAATAATTAATGCAAGCACTCCGAGAATTTTAGGTGCTGAAGCGGCTATGTCTATCCAAATACTTTCTAATGATTCTTTTATTTGATCTAAAAAATCCATAATTCGTGGGTTATAATTGGTTATTGGTTTTTCTTATTTCTATTGCTTACTACTGTTTCTATAACATGACTAAAATTATAAGAAAACAAAGCAGCCAAATCCATTAAGAGTTTAGCCATAGCGATATCACTCATCACCTTTGACTTTAACTCTGGCGGAACTTCCTTTAGAGGCTGGTTTATATGTTTAAATGGATTATCCATTAATTTTGGTTTTCGTTATATACGGTTACTAGTTTATCTTTTGCGCGTTTAATTCTCATTTTTACAGCGCTATCTCCTAAATCTAAAGCACTTCCAATCTCTTTTATGGTTAAAAAATCTTGGTATTTTAATAAGAGAATCATTTTTTCCTCCGGAGAAATAAGTTCTAATGCAACCTTTAACTTTTCAACTTTCATGTTAAGGAAACTATTATCTTCTTCATCGTCTTCAGAAAGATTCTCTATGTCTTTATAATCAACCGACTGCTTTTCAAACTTCTTAGCCGTATTTCTTGTTACATAGTTTACACAATGATTATAGGTAAACGCATACAACCAAGTTGAAAACTTCGATTTGCCCTTAAAGCTAGCCAATTTAACAAAGAGTTTTAAAAAAACATCTTGTGTTAAATCCTTTGCTTCATCACCATCCTTAGCAAAACCATAACATTTGTTATATACCAAACCGGCATACCTGTCATACAAAGTTTCAAAAAGCAATGTGTTATTTGTTTTCACAATTGCTTCTATCAAATCTTCATCAGATAGTGTATTAATTTTGTCTAGGGTTTTCAAATTTAGCTTACGCTATTTAGTTGTTATTAATTTTTAAGACACGCACTTATTTAAAAAGTCACATAAATTGCAAAATATATTTAAGTTATTATATACGGTTATTTATATATACGCATTTACTACGCAAAAAAGTAATTTTGCAATTAAAGTATAAAGATGATTAAACTTTTGTTAACTGGGTATTATAAACCTCATTCTTCTATATGATATTCATAAATTAGCAAAAATTTTAAGTTATGAAGTCTCTAAATGTTCTCCTTATTGCTATAATATTTATTTCACCAATAAACAGTCATGCTTATAACGATGTTTGGAGTCAAACCGGACACAGAGTAGTTGGAGAAATAGCTAGTAAACACATAACAGGTAAAACGAAACGAGCGCTTAAAAAAATTCTTAAAGGCCAATCTTTAGCTTTTGCTTCTACTTTTGCTGATGAAATTAAATCGGATAGACGTTATAATGAATTTTACACGTGGCATTATATAAATATGCCTATGGACATGGATTATAAAAATTCAAAAAAAAATCCAGAGGGCGATTTAGTATCCGGAATAAATTACTGTATAAAAATTATAAAAGATGATAATACAACTAACGATGACAAAGCTTTTTACCTAAAATTACTTATTCATTTTATTGGAGATTTGCATCAACCCATGCATATAGCACTAGAAGAAGACCGTGGTGGAAACGATTTTAAAGTACAGTGGTTTAATGAAGACTCAAATCTTCATAGAGTTTGGGACAAGCATATGATTGAGGATTATAATATGAGCTACACAGAGCTAGCTAACAATGTTAAAACACTAAGTAAAAAGCAGAAAAAAGCTATACAAAATGGTAGTATTATAGATTGGGTTGACGAAACCCATGAATTAACCAGAGAAGTATATAAGAATACAAAACCTAACGACAATTTAAGATATAGCTATTCTTATAAGAATTTTGACACTGTGCGTTCTCAACTACAAAAAGCAGGAATTAGATTAGCTAAGGTTTTAAACGATTTATTTTAAAGGGAAACTTTAATTTTACTGATCAAACCAATTAAAAGCCAAATCATTAGAGCTAGTTTTTATTGAATTATTTACATCACTGTAAAGCGTACTTAAAGAAATGTTTTTACTTAAATCTAAACTTGATAAGTAATTATTTCTGCAGTCTAAATACGTAAGTGATGTGAATTCCTCTATCCCTTTTAAACTTTTAATTTTCTTATTAAATAAATCTAAAAACGTTACAGATTGCACATCTATTCTTAATACACGCCCATTTACTGTTTTATCGCTATCAATACCTTCTTCAACAAGTACTCGTTCAAAATTCTGGTCTGGAATATTTATAGTTTGAGAATAAGAAATGGTACAGAAAAGCGTAAGTAGAAATACAAATACTAGTTTCATTTTGATTGGTTGGTTGATTAGTCGTTACTAATGTATAAAAATTTATTTAACAAAAAATTAACAAAGTATAATGTTTCTCTTTAAAACAAAAAAAAAGCAGCCTTAAAGGTTGCTTTTTATCTTATTATGATAAGAATTGTATGTTAAATATGCAAAGCTCTATCTTCTGTAGCTGCTAATGCTGCTTCCTTAATAGCTTCTGTAAACGTTGGATGTGCATGAGACATACGAGAAACATCCTCTGCAGATGCACGATACTCCATGGCTACAACAGCTTCTGCAATCATGTCGGCAGCTCGAGCTCCAATCATATGCACTCCTAAAATTTCATCCGTTGTTTTATCGGCTAGAATTTTCACAAATCCATCTAAATCCATACTTGCTCTACTTCTACCCAATGCACGCATAGGAAAAGAACCTGTTTTATATTCTATACCAGCTTCTTTAAGTTCTTCTTCTGTTTTACCAACAGCCGCAACTTCAGGCCATGTGTAAACAACACCCGGAATTAAGTTATAATCTATATGTGGTTTTTGTCCAGCAATTGTTTCCGCAACAAATACACCTTCTTCTTCCGCTTTGTGAGCTAACATCGCGCCTTTAACCACATCTCCAATAGCATAAATATTTGATGCTGATGTTTGTAAATGGGCATCAACTTCTACTCTTCCTCTATCGTCTAATTTTACTCCAGCAGCTTCAGCATTTAAACCATCTGTGTAAGGACTACGACCAACTGATACTAAACAATAATCGCCTTTAAATTCTACTTCTTCGCCTTTTTTGTTATCAGCTTTCACAATAACTTCATCGCCTTTACGCTCCACAGATTTCACTTTGTGAGACACTTGCATTTTAAATTTAGCTTTCTTGAAAACTTTATTTAATTCTTTAGACAAGCCAGCATCCATAGTTGGGATAATTCTATCCATGTATTCAACAACAGTAACCTCAGCTCCTAAACGTCTGTAAACTTGACCTAGTTCTAAACCAATAACACCTCCACCAATAACAATCATATGTTTTGGTATTTCTTTAAGTTTTAAAGCTTCTGTAGATGTAATAATGCGCTCTTTATCAAGTTCGATAAATGGCAAATTAGAAGGCTTACTTCCCGTAGCTATTATGGTGTTTTTTGCTTCTATTTCAGTAGTCTCTTCTCCTGCAATAGTAATATGAGTTGCATCTTTAAAGCTTCCTAAACCTTGATAGACATCAATGTTATTCTTTTTCATTAAGAAATCAATACCGCCAGTAGTTTGGTCTACAACAGCTTGTTTTCTTGCTATCATTTTTTCTAAATTCACTTTTACCTCACCAGGAACTTCAATACCATGTTCTTCAAAATGCTTTACTGCATCTTCGTAGTGATGTGAAGAATCTAAAAGTGCTTTACTAGGAATACAACCTACATTTAAACACGTACCGCCTAATGTTGAGTATTTTTCTATTATGGCAGTTTTCATGCCTAATTGCGCACAGCGAATGGCTGCTACGTATCCTCCAGGACCAGAACCGATAACGGCTACATCGTATGAATTCATATATTTTTATTGAAGTTTTTTTATTAAAAAAATCGAAAACCAAAAATACGAATTTAGATTCAAGGAATTTATAGGTTTTCCAGTTTTTTTGAGCAAATTATTCCTGTTTCTTTATATCGTTAAGAATCCATTCTAATTCGGTATCTACCCCTGCTCTTCTATCTTTTACAGTAGGACTAATTTCTACATCTGGCTTAATTCCATAACCATCTGGTTCTTGTTTTTGAGGTGCTTCAACTTGCATTAAACCCATTCTTACCTTTAACTTTGTTGTTGGCAATTGGTAAACTTTATAAACCCCTGCTACAGTTCCGTTATAGGCACCTCCTGTTTCTTCTCCAACAAAAGTGGCGCGCTTAGTTGCTTTTAGGTGCGTTGAAATTAATGAAGATGCAGAAAACGAATTCCCGTTTATTAAAACATACATTTTACCTTTGTAGTTTAATGGGCTTGGTTCTTGAATTTTAGACTCTTTAAACTTATAGTACAACTTACCGTTTTTCTTTTTTGTTTTAATTAAGTTTCCTGTAATAATAATTGGTGATAATAACCCAGAGACCACTTTAAGACTAACAGGTGTTGTATTACTCATTAAATATTTCATGAAGGGAATTCTACTATTCACTTCACTTTCCAATATAAATTGATAATCTTTATCGGTTAAATAGGAATACAAATTTTCTATTTCGGCTATTCTTCCGCCTCCATTATCTCTTAAATCTAAAATAAAATTAGTCGTTTTAGCAGAATCTATTTTTGCAAAACTTTCTTTATAAAATTTCTTGTAATTTCCGTTTGAAAAAGCTCGTATTTTCATGTAAGCTACGGTACTATCTTCGCCTATGAAATCTAAACTACGCGTGTAATCCTTTATTTTTGAAATATATCCGTATTTTTTATTATCCTTTCGCTTCTTTCTTGATGCTAAACGTTTTTCCTTTTTTTCTTCACTTGTTAACTTTTTGGGCTTTACTTTTTTAACTGCTGCGGTATCTATAGCAAGCGAATCTTTCTTTTCCTTTTTTGGAATCCTTTTAAACATTTTAGTAAACACCGAATCTTTAGATTTAAAGGTAACCTGCAAACTGTCTAAAAAACCTTTGTCTCTAACATAATATGCTGTAAATGCTTTTCCTACAAACCTATTATGAAGAGTTTTATTATAACCATCTGAAGCAAAACGGGTTTTATAAGTTTCGGCTAGTTTAGATGCAGATTCTCCATTTAAACTTAATACTTCATTACCAACTAAAGTTGAGTCTTTTCCGTAACTATTTTTAACCCAAAGTTTATCTTCTAAATACTCGAAAGCTAAATCGTAAAATTCAAACTTTTTTTTACTTAGTGCTTTACGTTCTTTTTTTGTGAATCGTTTAGATACGGAACTTACAGCAACATGCCCTTGCCTAACATTTGTAACTACAGGCGCCAATTTTTTATAAAACGTCTTTGAGTCTAAAGGCTGGTTAATTGATTTTTTTAAGCTATCAAATTTAAAATCTAAATCTGCTTTAGGTGTATATTGGTAAAGTTTTGGATGATGTTTTTGTAATTGTTTATAGAGTTTATCTACATCATCATGTAAATCTTCAACAGCATGTAATGAGGTAATTTGAGAGTTGTACTTTTTAACACTGGCGCAAGACACCAATAAAACTAAACTTAAGGCAAGTAAAAAAAACTTCTTCATATATAAAAAATATAATGCTAAAATAGAAGTATTCGTATTAATTTAAAACCTATTACACTTTCTTTAACTTTTCAATAAAACAAGGTGATGCATTACGTACAAAATTATGTAGCTTTGTGCTTCATGCAAAAAAACATAAACATACAAAACAAAAAGGCACGTTTTCAATATGAAATATTGGATAAATACACTGCTGGAATTGTATTAACTGGTACCGAAATAAAATCTATAAGAAGTAGTAAAGCATCTATTGCAGAAAGTTTTTGCGAGTTTAATGAAAATGGAGAACTTTTTGTGGTTAATATGACGATTCAAGAATATGCTTTTGGTAATTATTATAACCATAAACCGAAAGCTACCCGTAAGCTTCTATTAAATAAAAAAGAACTTAAAAAACTTAATAAAGAAGTTCAAAACACAGGATTAACTATTATACCATTGCGTTTATTTATTAATGAAAAAGGCTATGCAAAGCTTGAAATTGCCTTAGCAAAAGGTAAAAAACTTTATGATAAACGCGAAACTATTAAGGACAGAGATAATAAACGAAACCTTGATAGAATCAAGAAAATCTACAAATAATTTATGAAAGCCTTAACGCTTCATTTTTATTGAAAATACTACTTTGTACACTCTAACTAAATACTTTTTTCAATATGAAAAAAATCTACTTTACATTTTGTTTTTTGGCATTGTTTTTTACTTTAAATGCTCAAGAAACAAAAGATTATTCAACAAAAGTTAAAACTCTAGATAGCACAATAGAAACACTTTACGCAGTTATTTCTGGAGAAAAAGGACAAGAACGTGATTGGAAACTTTTTAAATATCTTTTTAGACCAGATGCAAAACTTATCCCCATGGGTAAAAATGAAGAGGGAGAATATATGGCTCGTTACATGAAACCTGATGATTATATTAAAAGCTCAGGAAAATGGTTAGTGGAGAATGGTTTTTTTGAAAAAGAAATTTACAGAAAAACGGATGGTTTTGGCAGTATAGCTCATGTTTTTAGCACCTACGAATCATACAAGAGTGAAGCCGATGAAAAGCCATTTATGCGAGGTATTAATAGTATCCAATTGCAATTTGATGGCAAACGCTGGTGGGTAGTTAATATTTTCTGGACTCATGAAACTGAAATAAATCCTATACCAAAAGCCTATTTACCAAAAGCCTAAAATAACCTAATTTATGATAAAATTTGTAAAAAATAATATAGCATTCATACTAATAGTACTATCAATAATTTCTGTTAATGCCCAAGAAAAAACAGAACCAATTTTTAAAGATGGTGAAGCGCAAATTGTAGAAGCCTTCAATACACCTGAAAAATGGATTAGACATGATTTATTTGTTGAAACCACTTTTGATACGGATGGCGACGGAAAGTTAGACCGCATGCATGTTGATGTTACCAGACCTTATCAAACCGATACTGAAGGGTTAAAACTTCCTGTAATTTATGAATCTAGTCCTTATTATGCTGGTGTTGCACCAGATGTTGATGGTGTATTTTGGAATGTTAAACATGAACTTGGTAAAATGGCAGAAGAACGCGTTCATCCTGAAGTAACACGTTTAGGCAAACGACCTATAATATCAAATTCACAAATTAAAACTTGGGTTCCAAGAGGTTATATTGTGGTACATTCATGTTCACCAGGAACAGGACTGTCTCAAGGGTCTCCAACCGTTGGAGGTCAAAACGAATCTTTAGCGCCAAAAGCTGTTATAGATTGGTTAAATGGTCGTGCTAAAGGCTACACAGAACCTTACGGGAATGAAGAAGTTAAAGCTTTTTGGACTACTGGAAAAGTTGGTATGACAGGTACTTCTTATAATGGTACTATTCCACTAGCTGCTGCAACAACTGGTGTTGACGGTTTAAAAGTAATAATTCCTGTTGCGCCGAACACATCTTATTATCATTATTATCGCTCTAACGGGTTAGTGCGTTCTCCGGGTGGTTATTTAGGAGAAGATATCGATGTTTTATACGATTATATTCATAGTGGTGATGAATCGAAACGTGCTCATAACAACGCTAAAATTCGTGATACCGAAATGAAAAACGGTATGGATAGAATAACAGGAGATTATAATGATTTTTGGGCTGGACGTGATTATCTAAATCAAATGAAACCTATGAAAGCAGCATTATTAATGTCGCACGGTTTTAACGATTGGAATGTGATGCCAGAGCACAGTTATCGTATTTATAAAAAAGCTTCTGAAATGGGACTACACACTGGTATTTACTATCACCAATTTGGTCATGGTGGACCGCCACCTATTGGTATGATGAATAAATGGTTTACACATTATTTACACGTAATAGACAATGGTGTAGAGAACGAAACTAATAAAGCTTGGATTGTTCGTGAAGGTGATAAAATGAGCGAACCAACACCATACAAAGACTACCCAAACCCTGATGCAAAAGACGTGACTCTCTACTTAGCTGGCGGAGCTCCAAATGCTGGTGTTTTAGCACCAACCAAATCCCCTAACGAGGGAAAAGAAACTTTGGTTGATAATTATTCATTCTCCGGCGAAGCATTGGCTAGAGCAGAAATTACCAATCACCGTTTGCTATTTGTAACTCCTAAGCTTTCAAAAGATTTACACATTTCTGGTATCCCTAAAATAACCGTGAAACTAGCAAGCAACAAACCTGCAGTAAATTTATCGGTTTGGTTAGTGTCCTTACCATGGAACGAAGGACGACGCGTAAAAACTACAGATAATATTATTACACGAGGTTGGGCAGATCCTCAAAACCATAAGTCTTTAACCAAAAGTGAACCTTTAAAACCTGGTAAGTTTTATGAGATTTCTTTTGAATTAATGCCCGACGACCAAATTATAAAAGCAGGACAACAAATAGGTTTAATGATATTTTCCAGTGATAAAGACTATACACTTCATCCAAAACCAGGAACAGAATTAACTATTGATTTGGATGGAACGAGTTTAACGTTACCTGTTGTTGGCGGGATGAATGGATTTTAATATTAAAATAAATGAGCAAATTTTTTACTGAAATAACACCCGAATTAAAAGACTTTATCAAAAACCAAAAAATCTTTTTTGTAGCAACTGCAGCTGAAGATGGTCGTATCAATCTATCACCAAAAGGACATGACACGCTTCGAGTTTTAAGCCCAAATAAAGTAGTTTGGTTAAATCTTACAGGTAGCGGAAACGAAACAGCTGCTCATCTTTTAAAAAAGAATAGAATAACGATTATGATGTGTGCTTTCGAGGGCAAACCACTTATATTAAGGCTTTATGGTAGCGCAAAAGTTTATCATGAACGCGATGATGAATTCCAAAAACATATTGGATTATTTGAAGATAACACTGGATCAAGACAAATAATTGAGGTTAATGTTGATTCGGCACAAACTTCTTGTGGTTATTCAATACCGTTTATGGATTTTAAAGAAGAACGCGGACAACTTAATGCATGGTCTAAAAAACAAGGAAAAGATCGCATTGAAAAATACTGGGAAGAAAAAAACACAACAAGTATTGATGGTTTTGAAACTAAAATTTTAGAAGACTAACCACTTAGTTCTTATCCTCCAATAAAGGCACAAACCTAAACTCACCAAATTCTTCTTGGTCAAATTCTTTTTGGCCTTTTCGAGTAAACATAGTCATAACTTGCACATCATCACCTACAGGAATAACTAACCTTCCTCCTATTTTTAGCTGACTCAATAATGGTTTGGGAACAAAAGGAGCACCAGCAGTAACTATAACACCTTCAAAAGGAGCTTCTTCTTCTAGCCCAATATACCCATCACCAAAAATTAGTTTTTTTGCACGATAGCCTAACTTAGGTAAAAATTTACTCGTTTTTTTAAACAATTCATTTTGGCGCTCTATACTATAAACCTTGGCTCCCAATTCGCATAAAACAGCTGTTTGGTAGCCACTTCCTGTACCAATTTCTAAAATTTTATCGCCAGGTTTTATTTGTAGTAATTCAGATTGAAAAGCTACTGTATAAGGCTGCGAAATAGTTTGATCTGCACCAATAGGAAACGCTTTATCTTGATAAGCATGGTCTAAAAAACTTGAATCCATAAATAAATGCCTCGGTATTTTTCCAATGGCGTTTAAAACGGCATCATTCTTTATTCCTTTGTTAATTAATACGTTAACAAGCTGTTGTCGTAGCCCTTTGTGTTTAAATGTATCTTTCAATTTTGGTGATGTTAGTTCTGCTAAAATTAGTTAAACATTTTAAAGCTTGAAACTATTTATTCAGATTTTATTTTTCGTGAAATTCATTCCAAATATTCACATTAATTAAGTAAATTGATACATTATTATTTTAATTTTGTTGAAAACATAAAAATTATGCTAAACGCTGGAGTACTTGGTGCTGGTCACCTAGGAAAAATTCATTTAAGACTACTTAAACAATCAGAAAAATACAACCTTGTTGGCTTTTATGACGCTGATGAAGAAAACGGTAAACGAGTAGAACAAGAATTTGGATATACTTTTTTTAATTCTATTGATGCCCTTATTGACGCAGTTGATATGGTTGATATTGTTACACCTACACTCTCGCACTATGATTGTGCAAAACAAGCCATAGCAAAAGGAAAGCATATTTTTATTGAAAAACCCATTACCAATACTGTTGAAGAAGCAGAACATATTAGAGAACTTTTAGCAGAACACAATTTACGCGGACAGGTAGGACACGTAGAGCGTTTTAATCCAGCGTATTTAGCTGTAAAAGATGATATAAAGTCACCAATGTTTATTGAAACACATCGTTTGGCAGAATTTAATCCTAGAGGAACTGATGTTCCTGTTGTTTTAGATTTAATGATTCATGATATAGATATTATTTTAAGTGTTGTAAAATCTAAAGTGAAAAATGTTTCAGCCAGTGGTGTTGCCGTTATTAGTGATACACCAGACATTGCTAACGCTCGTTTAGAATTTGAAAATGGTTGTGTAGCCAATTTAACAGCTAGCAGAATTTCTCTAAAAAAAATGCGTAAGGCACGTTTTTTTCAAAAGGACGCCTATATTTCAGTTGACTTTTTAACTAAAAAATGTGAAGTTGTAAAAATGAAAGACGCTCCTGAAAACCCAGGAGATTTTGATATGATTTTACAAAATGCTGAAGGTATTAAAAAACAGATTTATTTTGATAATCCGCCAGTACCTGACAATAATTCTATTCTTGATGAATTAGAAACTTTTGCTGATGCCATAAATAACAATACAACCCCAGTAGTAACGCTTCACGACGGTACAGAAGCACTTCGAGTGGCTACTCAAATTATAAAAAGTTTTTAAAATGAAAAACATTGCTGTAATTGGTGCTGGCACCATGGGAAATGGTATTGCTCATACGTTTGCTCAAAGTGGTTTTAAAGTACAGTTGATTGATGTTAGCGAAGAGGCTCTAAACAAAGGTTTACAAACCATAGCTAAGAATTTAGATAGAATGGTTGCTAAAGAAAAGATTACAGAGCAACAAAAAACAGATACTCTAAATAACATCACTCCTTTTACTAATATTAAAGAAGGTGTAGATTTTGCCGCTTTGGTTCTTGAAGCTGCAACTGAAAATTTAGATTTAAAACTTAAAATTTTTAAAGAATTAGATGACGCTTGTTCGGAATCAGCGATTTTGGCAACTAATACATCTTCCATATCAATAACGCAAATAGCAGCGGCTACATCAAAACCCGAACGTGTTATTGGTATGCATTTCATGAATCCAGTTCCGATAATGAAATTGGTTGAAATAATAAGAGGCTATAATACTAGTAATGAGGTTACCAATACCATTATGGAACTTTCTAAAACCTTAGGAAAAATTCCTGTTGAAGTAAATGATTATCCTGGTTTTGTAGCAAATCGAATTTTAATGCCCATGATTAATGAATCTATCGAAACATTGTATAATGGTGTTGCAGGCGTTGAAGAAATTGACACGGTTATGAAGTTAGGTATGGCACATCCCATGGGACCATTACAATTAGCAGATTTTATTGGCTTAGACGTTTGTTTATCTATTCTAAATGTAATGTATGATGGATTTAAAAATCCTAAATACGCTCCTTGTCCGCTGTTAGTCAATATGGTTCGAGCTGGTAAATTAGGAGTTAAATCTGGTGAAGGTTTTTATGATTATTCTGAAAGTAGAAAAGCTGAGAAAGTTTCTAGGCAATTTTCAAAATAATGATTCAGACAAAAAAATACGCATTAACAAAAAATGAGTACTCCAAGATTGTTATATCTAAACGACTAAAAAAATCTTGGTGGCTTTATCTATTGATGTTCTTATTAGGCGTTTTGTATTTACCTAAATTTGGAGAGGACAGCTTTAGTACTTTTTTTGTGTTATTTTCTTTTTTTTATCCTTTCCTTATGTTTACTTATCTATATTTTTGGTCAAGATCTAAAGGACATCAGCCCATATTCGCTGAAACAAGTTTATGTTTTGATGATGAATTTCTATATTTTAAAGGCAATAAGAATGAGACTAAATTAAACCCAGATAGCATTCAAAAAATAATTTCAAAACCCAAATATTGGCTATTATACATGTCTAAGGCAAAATTCATTTATATCCCAAAGCACATATTTTTCTCTGAAGAAGATTACAGAAAATTTTCCAATCTAATCAATTGAAATTAAAACCTATGGCTAAAATAATTCCATTTAAAGCTGTGAGACCAACAAGAGCCATTGTAGGTTTAGTCGCTGCCCGACCATACCAAAGTTATACTGTTGACGAGAGGGAATCTCGTATGGATTATAACCCTTACAGTTTTCTTCACATTGTAAATCCGGGATATAAATACCACAAAGCCATTCATGGTGAAGAACGTTACAAATTAGTTAGAAATAGGTATTTAGAGTTTAAGGAAGATGGCGTTTTTATTCAAGACGAAAAGCCCTCGCTTTATGTTTATAAAATTGTAAACAGACACGGCCAAGAGTTTAACGGTATTATTGCTGCAACAAGTGCAGAAGATTACGAGCAAAATATTATAAAAAAGCACGAAGACACTATAGCAAAACGAGAACAAACTTTTAAAACCTATTTACAAACTGTAGGTTTTAATGCTGAACCTGTACTACTTACCTATCCTGATAATGATATTATTGCGTCAATTATTAAGGAAACTCAAAAAAATTATGCCGAATTTGAGTTTACAATGACCTACAGAGACACACATTATTTATGGAAATTAGATAATGAAAAAGCTATTAATCAAGTTCAAAACGAATTTGATAAAATGAAAACCATTTATATTGCTGATGGGCATCATAGATCTGCTTCTTCCTTTCTCTTATATGAAGATGAAAAGAATAAAAATACAAATCACAATGGAAGTGAATCCTATAATTTTTTCATGTCGTACCTCATACCAGAATCAGATTTAGTCATTCATGAGTTTAATCGGCTTATAAAAGATTTAAACGGCTTAACTAAAGAAACCTTTTTAATTAAACTGGATTATTTATTTCGTATAACAAACAGAGGAAGTATTCCTTATACACCATCAAAACCACATCATTTCAGCATGTATTTGGATGGTGAATTTTACTCTTTATATTTAAGAAAAAAACGATATAAATTCAATACAGCTCTGGATCAACTTGATGCAGAATTGTTATATAAAACCATACTACAACCCATTTTAGGTATTCATAATTTAAGAAACGACAACCGTATTGAATATGTTAATGGCAGACATGAAATGATAACTATTAAAAGCAGTGTAGATAGTGGAGAATTTAAAATTGGTTTTGGGATGTGTCCTGCTACCATTAAACAAATTAAAAATATCGCAGACGAAGGATTAAAAATGCCACCAAAAAGCACTTATATACTACCTAAACTAAGAAGTGGAATAACTATTTATGAATTTTAACGTTAGTGAAATTTTATAGTTGTTCAATAATTCATAAAAAAAGAAATAGGAAATAAATGAGCATAACACAAAACCTTAATAATATAAAGTCATCTATTGCAAATCATGTAACATTAGTTGCTGTTTCTAAAACTAAGCCAATAAGCGATTTAATGGAAGCGTATAATGCAGGCCAGCGTATTTTTGGTGAAAACAAAATCCAAGAAATGGCAGAAAAGTTTGAAGCTATGCCAAAGGATATTTCTTGGCATATGATTGGGCATGTTCAACGAAATAAGGTGAAATACATGGCTTCATTTGTTAGCTTAATTCATGGTGTAGATAATTTTAAATTGCTAAAAGAAATTAACAAACAAGCCTTAAAACATAATAGAGTTATAGATTGTTTACTTCAAATAAAAATAGCTTCGGAAGATTCTAAATTTGGTATGACTGAAGTTGATGCTTTAGAAATTCTTCAGTCTGAAGCCTTTTCAGACTTAAAAAATATAAAAATTACTGGTGTAATGGGAATGGCAACATTTACCGACAACAAAAATCAAATTAAACAAGAATTTACAGTTTTAAAAAATACTTTTGATAATTTAAATTCCATACAAACCTCAAACTGCGACTTAAAAATAATTTCAATGGGTATGAGCGGCGATTATAAATTAGCCATTGATTGTGGAAGCACCATGGTTAGAGTTGGAAGTAGTATATTTGGACTTAGAAGTTAACAAGTAAAAGTGAAAAGTTAACAGTTTTATGCAAGAGTCAATATTGAAAAATAAGAGTTATGATTTTGCTATTTTAATAGTAAAATCATACAAAACTATTTCTTCTGAAAAAAAAGAATTTACTTTATCTAGGCAATTATTAAAAAGTGGTACATCAATTGGTGCAAATATAAGAGAGGCAGAATTTGCTCAATCAAATAAAGATTTCATAAATAAAATGAGTATTGCTCTGAAAGAAGCAAATGAAACTGAATATTGGCTTTTATTACTAAAAGATACTAATTATATAAATCATGATATATTTACAAAACTTGTTAATATAAATAAAGAGCTTATTAAAATGTTAGTTTCAACAATCAATACAATGAAATCAAAAAATCATTAACTATTAACTATTAGTTTTTAACTTTTAACTAAAAGTATTTGTACGCAATTGTAGACATAGAAACCACTGGTGGTAAATATAATGAAGAAGGCATCACGGAAATTGCAATTTATAAATATGATGGACACGAGGTTGTAGATCAGTTTATAAGCTTAGTAAATCCCGAGCGAGACATCCAACCTTTTGTAGTTAATTTAACTGGAATAAATAGCAATATGCTTCGTAACGCTCCAAAGTTTTATGAAGTAGCAAAACGTATTATTGAAATAACAGAAGATTGTATTTTAGTAGCCCATAACGCACAGTTCGACTATAGAATATTAGGTACAGAATTTAAAAGATTAGGTTACGACTATAAAAGAAAAACCTTATGTACCGTTGAATTAGCAAAAGATTTAATTCCTGATTTACCATCCTATAGTTTAGGCAAATTAGTACGCTCGTTGGGTATTCCTGTAACAGATAGACATAGAGCTTCTGGTGATGCGCTTGCCACTGTAAAGTTGTTCAAAATGCTTCTTGATAAAGATTCTACCAAAACAATTATCCAAAAATCTATTAGGTTAAACCCTAAAAGACAGTTAGAACCAAGACATTTAGATATTCTTGAAAGTCTGCCATCTGAAACTGGTGTATACTATATTCATAAAGCTGATGGTAAAATTATATACATAGGCAAGAGTAATAATATAAAAAAACGTATTAACCAGCACTTCACCAACACGAATCATAAATCTAAAAAAATACAAACTCAGGTTACCGCTGTAACATACGAAGCTACTGGAAGTGAGCTCGTTGCACTCTTAAAAGAAAGTGAAGAAATAAAACGAGTTAAACCATTACACAACAGAGCCTTAAGGCGCAACATCTTTACTCATGCTTTATATGCTTTTAAAGATGGAAACAACTATTTAAATCTTAAAATTGACATTGCAGACGGACGTAAAAAACCAATTACAACCTTCAGTAATAGACAGAGTGGAAAAAGTTTTATTACCAAAGCTGTTGAGGATTATAATCTGTGTCAAAAATTGTCTGGTCTATACAAAACAAAAAGTAGTTGTTTTAAATACGAAATAAAAGAGTGTGAAGGTGCTTGCATAGAAAAGGAAAGTCCAGAATTATACAATAAACGCGTATTATCTTTAATTGAAAAAAATAGCTACTCAAACAAAAATATGGTGATTATTGATAGAGGCCGAAAAGTTGATGAACGAAGTGCAATATTAATTCAGAATGGTGTTTTTAAAGGCTTAGGGTTTTTCAACCTTAATTATCAAATAAACAATCTTGAAGTTTTAGAATCCATTATCACACCAATGAACAACAATAGACACACGCAACATATTATTCAAAGCTATTTGAGAAAGAATAAACGATTAAAAATAATTACATTTGATTAAATGAAACAGTACATTCTAACATTTTTCTTTCTATTCATTACCCTTATATCATTATCGCAATCAAACAATTCTAAAAATAAATTTAGAGTAACACTTAATGATTTAAAGATGCAATCTTATGAAAAAGATTCTACTGCCAATGCCCTTGTAATTTACGAATACGGTAATAGCTATGTAGATAGAAATGACTATGACTTAAGGACTCAAGAAAAACATAAAATAAAAATATTAAGTAAAGAAGCCTTTGATGAAGCTAACATTGTTTTGTATTTGTACAATGATGGTAACAACTTTGAAAGAGTAAAAAACATAATAGCTACTACCTACAACCTAGTTGAAAATAAAGTAATTACAACAAAATTAGAAGAAAAAGATATTTTTAAAGAAAAGTATAACGATAATTATACACTAGTAAAATTTACACTACCAAATATTAAAGTTGGCTCTGTTATTACCTATAGTTATACTTTACGCTCTCCTTTTATGTTCAAATACAAAGGATGGAAATTTCAAAGTGAAATACCTAAAATATATAGTGAATATAGAGCCAGTATACCGGGTAATTGGGAATATAATATTAAACTCGTTGGAGGCAAAAAGTTATCTGTTAATGAGTCTGAAATTGAAAAAAATTGTTTAGAAGTAGGAAATGGAGGTTCCGCACACTGTGGAAATTATAAGTACGTTATGGAAAATATTCCTGCGTTTGTTGAAGAAGACTACATGACCAGCGAATCTAATTATTTAGCAAAAATAGATTACGAATTAAAAACCTTTAATAGTTTTGATGGCACCAAAAAGGACTATACCAAAACATGGAAAACTGTAGATAAAGATTTAAAAACAGATGCCAAAATTGGTAGACAACTCAATAAATCTATTAAACCCGAAGATTACCTAAGCCAAGGAATAATTAATGAGAAAAATAAATTAACAAAAGCCAAATTAATTTATAATTACGTTCAAGATAATTACACATGGAATGGTGAATATAAACTTTTTTCTGAAGGGTCAGTAAAAGGCTTATTAAAAAATAAATCAGGCAATGCTTCATCTATTAATATACTACTGCACAACCTATTAAAAGCATCTGATATTGATGTAAATCCACTACTTATTTCTACCAGAGAAAATGGTTTTCCTACAAAAATCTACCCTGTATTATCAGATTTCAATTACTTAATAGCCCAAGTTACAGTTGATGAAAAAACGTATTTATTAGATGCCACAGATAGCTATTTGAATTTTGGAGCTGTTCCCTTTAGATGCTTAAATGAATATGGGAGACTTTTAGACTTTAAAAAAGGCAGTAAATGGATAGATATTAAGCCAAATAAAATATCATCTGTAAATTATCAGGTAAATTTAAATTTAGAAAATGATAATTTAATTACTGGAAAAATTAGTTCCAAAAGAACAGGCTACCATGCCTTAAATATTAAAAAACGCTATTACCCGAATCCAGATAAGTACATAAGCAACCTTGAAGATAAATTTCCTTATGGAGAAATTTCAGATTACGAAACTATTCATAAAGATTCTGAAAGTGAAAATTTTATTGAAAGTTATAATATTGAATACATTCCAGACGATACAAATAGTAATATTTATTTAAATCCATTTTTTGTTACTTTTTTTAAAGAAAACCCCTTTAAATTACAAGAAAGAACATACCCAATAGATTTTGGGTACAAAGATTCTTATTTCTATATGCTTAAATTAAATTTTGATGAAAGCTACGCCATAAAAGAAAAACCAACTGATTTAAAATTAGCTTTACCTAATAATATGGGAAATATTGTTTTTGCAAGCACATTTAATGAAACGTCTTTTAGTCTTTCGTTTAGAATAAATTTTAAATCACACATATACACCCCAGATTACTACCCATACCTTAAAGAGTTTATGAGTAAAATAGTAGACATTCAAACCAATTCATTAATTCTAATAAAAAGACAAGAATAATCTTTCTTATATTTGATTAAATGGAAAAGCCAAAAAAACATACCTGGAGATTTAGACTTCATGAAATAATTTACGAAGCAGATACCCCTGCAGGTAAGTTTTTTGATATTGTACTTTTTATTGCCATTATTGTAAGTATCATTTTTGTCATGCTTGAAAGCATTGAAGAAATTGATAAAAAATACCATGACATTCTAAATACAGCAGAATGGGTAATTACAGTTCTGTTTTCTATTGAATATATCGCTAGAATTGTATCTGTAAAAAAACCTACTAAATACATCTTTAGCTTTTATGGTATTATTGATTTACTTTCCACTATTCCAAAATATTTATCATTCTTTTTAGTAGGTTCGCATTCATTAGTAGCGCTCAGAGCGTTGAGACTTCTGCGTGTTTTTAGAATTCTTAAATTAACTAGATACATTGGAGAATCTACAAATCTAATCAGAGCATTAAGACTAAGCCGTGCAAAAATCATCTTATTCATGATGTTCGTATTTATTCTTTGCGTCATTTTAGGTACCATTATGTATCTAGTAGAAAGTGGTCAAGATAGTGGCTTTACAAGTATTCCTAGGAGTGTTTATTGGGCTATTGTAACGCTTACTACAGTTGGCTACGGAGATATTGCTCCCGCTACAGCTTTAGGTCAATTAATAGCCTCTGTAATTATGCTAATGGGTTACGCTATTATTGCTGTTCCTACTGGTATTGTATCTGCAGAAATGATACGAACAAATAAACGTTCAATTGAAACCAATACTCAAACTTGCCAATATTGTATGGCTAGAAAGCATCGTGATAATGCCGAGTATTGCTACAATTGTGGTGAATTACTAAATGAAGACTAAATATCTTATCTCTATTGTTGGTCCAACTGCAATTGGAAAAACAGCTTTAAGCATTAAATTAGCCCAACATTTTAAAACTGAAATTATTTCTGCTGATTCTCGGCAGTTTTTCAAAGAAATGGAAATTGGTACAGCAGCCCCTACCAAACAAGAATTGGCATCTGCAAAGCATCATTTTGTTCATAATAAATCTATACATGATAATTATAGCGTTGGCATTTTTGAAAAGGAAGTTTTAAAAACTTTAAATACCCTTTTTAAAACAAACAATATAGTTATTATGGTTGGTGGTTCAGGACTATACGTTGATGCCGTTACAAAAGGTTTAGATGATTTCCCTGATATAGATTCAACCATAAGAGAAAATCTTAATAACGAGTTAAAAACAAAAGGTTTACTACATTTACAAGAACAGCTAAAAACATTAGATTTAAAAAGTTATGAAACCATAGCTATTGATAATCCTCATCGCATTATTAGAGCACTAGAAATTTGTATTGGAACTGGAAAACCTTATTCCTCTTTTTTAAGTAAAAAGCTAGCCAATCGGAATTTTAAAACAATAAGTGTTGGTCTTATGGCAGATAGAGAGATTATCTACAATCGAATAAATCAACGAGTAGATACTATGATAAAGATGGGGCTACTAAACGAAGTTGAAAATTTATATGATTTTAAAAAATTAAATTCATTAAATACAGTAGGTTACAAAGAGTTATTTAAATATTTAGATGAAAAGTGGGAATTAGATTTTGCCATCGCAGAAATAAAGAAAAATACACGTCGCTTTGCAAAACGGCAGCTAACTTGGTTTAAAAAGAACAAAGAAACTCTCTGGTTTGATTATAAAACTGAACCCAATATTATAGTAAAAGCTCTTGAAGATAGACTTAAATATTCTAGTTAACTCAATTAAAATAGTATAAATATTAAGCTACACTTTTTAAATTAAATTACATTTAAACGATTATATATGCATTTTATCGTATATTTATCAAGATTTATTAGTTTTTATCAAATCCATTAAACCTAATCCAATTAAAATTAATTGTTTTGATAATAAGAATAAATAGAAACATTAGAATTTTGAAGCAATGAAAAAGACAATTAGTTTATCCGTTTTTTTACTATTTACAATCTCTATGATTGGTCAACGCATTGTTTATAATGGCCAGAACCAAATTAATCGTTACCTAGAAGATCCATCTTTTGTATCATTAAACGGTGAATATAATATGTCCGCCATTATTCAGGCTTCAGATACAGATATATCTAACACATCGCAATACATAGCAGCACAACTATCTCCTTTTGATAATGTTGCTTTTGGTTTGGATTACTCTAGGCATAGCTATCAAGTTTTTAGATATTCTCAAATGTTTTTTAACGGCCGCTACAGATTAAACCTAGGGAACGAATTTCATTATATAAATCTAGGAGCTTCTATTGGTATAGATCGTTTAAACGAAGATAGGTCTTCAAGAGAAAATGACCTTAACACTATTTACAGATTAGGCTTACACTACACCAATTTTAATTTAACCATTGGTGGTTTTCTTAATAATTATGCATTACAAAACGATCTTTCCAACACGAGTTTAGATCCATTTACAAATATTGAAGGCTATACCGCATTTCTTTCATATAGATTCCGAATTTCAGACAGCTTTAGATTTTCACCCATGGCAAGATATAATTCATACGACGAGTTAGATTTCTTTGAAGGTGTTGCGAATTTAAATTACAAAGGCAATTATGAATTAGCTGTTTCGTATAAAGACAATTACTCATTAAATGCAGCTTTAAGCGGAAGATTTTTAAAGTTTATAAGAGTTAGCTACTCTTACGAAAGTGCTATAGGCGACCAAGTCTTTAATGATGTACACTCTGTGGGTGTATCTATTGACTTAAGACCAAAAGAAAACGAAATACCGGAATGGCTAGCAAACGTTAAAAGAAACAGAGAGAAAATTAAAAGTATAAAAAAGGTAAAAGAAGAACCTGCTATAGCTGTTGAGGAACCAAATACTGAAGTTGATGATACCATTGTTGAAAATATTGAAGAAATAGATCCTGTGGCAGAAGCTGAAAAAGCTGAACTTCTTAAATACCCTGTAATGACTGAAGAAGCACCATCTGATATTGTTGGTGGTAAATTGAAACCAGGTTATTATATCATTCTGGGTAGTTACAAAAAGGTCGATAACGCTGAAAAAGAAATAGAACGTTTAAGAGCTAATGGTGCGTATGCTAGATATGGTAAAAAAGACGCTAATGACGATTTCAATTATGTATACGTAGACCGCTATGAGGATAGAGATATAGCATCAAAACGTACACTAGCTAAACAGCGCGAAAAAGGTTTTGAAAGAGTATGGTTATTAAGAATTAAATAATAGTATTTAACCTTTAAAACATTGTAATTTGTCCTTCGTCATCAACATCTGGTTCTGATTTATTTTCATCAGAGCCGGATGTTCCTTCAGATTGATTGTCATTAGTTTTACTCGACAAATCCTCTTCATCAACTACATCCAAATCATCAGCATGAACCTCCTCAGGAGCTTCATAAGGCAAAGGCTCTAATAAATTTATCTGATTTACTTTATCTTTAGTTAGCTGATTTCCTAATGCAGTAATTCCTTTAACGGAAATAAACTCTTCTAAGTTTATTTCTAAATTATCCTTTCTGTCTTTTCCGCGTTCTTTAGCAAAAACAACTTCTACCATAGGTTTCCAATCGGTAGTTACAATTTCTAATTGCGAATTTTGATGTTCTGAAATAAAAGACTCTTCTCTTCCCTCGTTTTCTATTAAAAAGCGTTTAACGTAGTAAAGTTCTTTTTCTCCATTAAAATAAATAGCAGAAATAGGTTTTTTCGGCACCCATTTTTCCATAACAATCATATCGTCATCAAAATGCATAGTAACTTCTGGAGTTACTGTTTTAATTATACCCGACTGATTAACAATAAGTAGCTTATCCTCACCTCTAAACTCTCCAACCAGTTCTCCTCTACCATCAACATTTAATCGCTGTACAGTATCATCAAACCATATTTTCCGAGGTTTTAAAGTAGATACACCTTTCTCTTTTAATTCAACTCGCTTAATGGTGTATTTAGTTACTAAATTTCCTTTAGAAACACGCCCTTTAATAAGAATGTCAGCGAAATCTATATCCCATTTCAATTTTTTAATACTACCAGCTTGCCTGAGAAGAATAGTAACAACCTCAGCTTCACCATTAGGATTTGCAGAGAAATACAACACATTAGACCCTTTGTTACCATTAGTTAAATCGTAATCTCTATCTCTAGTCATACTCGTAACCGCAAATCTTTTTATGTATGATGGCCCTTTAGCCCCATCTCTATAAATCATATTGTAAATGGTACGCTTATCTTTCTTTTTAAATACAGCTACATGAATAATATCTTTACCAATAAAGGTTTTAGAATCTACCTTGGTCACCATCATTTTACCCTGTTTTGTAAAAACAATGATGTCATCAATATCACTACAATCACAAACATATTCATCACGTCTAAGTGACGTTCCAATAAACCCTTCTGCCCTATTTACATAAAGCTTTGTGTTTCTAATAACAACTTTAGTAGCATCTACATCATCAAAAGTTCGAATTTCAGTTTTACGCTCTCTACCTTCTCCATAATCTTTTTTAAGCCTTGTAAAATAAGCAATTGCATAATCTATAAGATTTGCTAAATGATGTTTAACTTGAGCTATTTGATCTTCTAAAGCATCAATTTTTTGTTGTGCTTTATCAATATCAAACTTAGAAATACGCTTAATTCTTATCTCTGTTAAACGCACAATATCATCTTCTGTAACGGCGCGTTTTAAATGTTTAATATGAGGCTTCAAACCTTTATCTATAGCAGAAATAACACCCTCCCAAGTTTCTTCTTCTTCAATATCGCGGTAAATTCTGTTTTCAATAAAAATTCGTTCCAAAGATGCAAAATGCCATTGCTCTTCAAACTCACCTAATTTAATTTCTAATTCTTGTTTTAAAAGTTGAACTGTATTGTCTGTAGAGCGACGCAACATTTCTGTAACACCTATAAACAAAGGTTTATTATCTTCAATAACACAACCTAAAGGAGATATTGACGACTCGCAACTCGTAAAAGCATATAAAGCATCAATGGTTTTATCGGGCGATAAACCTGATGGCAAATGCACTAGTATTTCAACTTCTGCCGCAGTATTGTCTTCTATTTTTTTAACCTTAATTTTACCTTTATCATTTGCTTTTAGAATCGAATCTATAAGGGATGATGTGGTTGTACCAAAAGGTATTTCTGTAATGGTTAATGTATTTTTATTTAGTTGAGAAATTTTAGCTCTAACACGCACTTTCCCACCTCTTAAACCATCATTATAATTTGAAAAATCTGCTACTCCTGCTGTTGGAAAATCGGGTAGAATAGTAAAGCGTTTTCCTTGTAAATGCTTGATTGAAGCATCTATAAGCTCAATGAAGTTATGAGGCAATATTTTTGTTGATAAACCTACTGCAATACCTTCACCGCCTTGCGCCAAAAGCAAAGGAAACATTACAGGTAAGTTTACAGGCTCTTTTCTTCTACCATCATAACTAGCTTGCCATTCTGTAATTTTAGGGTTGTAAACAACATCTAATCCGAATTTTGAAATTCGTGCCTCTATATAACGCGAAGCAGCTGCACGGTCGCCAGTTAAAATATTCCCCCAGTTTCCTTGAGTGTCTATTAATAAATCTTTCTGACCAATTTGTACCATAGCATCAGCAATACTAGCATCACCATGCGGGTGATACTGCATAGTATGACCAACAATGTTTGCTACTTTGTTGTAACGCCCATCGTCTAAATCTTTCATGGAATGCATTATACGACGTTGTACAGGCTTAAAGCCATCTTCAATTGCAGGAACCGCACGCTCAAGTATTACATATGATGCGTAATCTAAAAACCAATCTTTATACATACCCGTAACACGAGTAATGGTTTCTTTAGGTTCGTCTTGTTCGTTTGTTAAATCGTCGTTTTGGTCTTCAATCATTAAAAAATCTTAATTTTTTGGCCTTCCGTTAAGATATGTTCTTACTTTTTTATTTCGTTTTTTTGCTTTTGCTGTAACATCATGTACATGCAAATGCTCATAAGACCGCTTTGGGACTTCTCTTTTGTTTTTCTTGTATAACATTATGTTTAGTTTAGTTGTCTTTTATAATATCTAATTCTACTTTCAAATTATCAATAATAAATTCTTGTCTAGTTGGTGTGTTTTTACCCATATAAAACGACAATAGTTCTTCAATAGACATATTATCGTCAAGCATTACGGGGTCTAAGCGAATATCATCTCCTATAAAATGTTTGAATTCATCTGGCGATATTTCTCCTAACCCCTTAAATCTGGTTATTTCTGGTTTTGGTTTTAATTTTTCTATGGCATCAATCCGTTCTTCTTCCGAATAACAATAAATAGTTTCCTTTTTATTTCTTACACGGAATAATGGAGTTTGCAAAATATATAAATGTCCCTCTTTTATAACCTCTGGGAAAAATTGCAAAAAGAAAGTAATTAACAGCAATCTAATATGCATCCCGTCAACATCAGCATCTGTAGCAATAACTACGTTATTATACCTTAAATCTTCTAGAGATTCTTCAATATTTAAAGCTGCTTGCAAAAGGTTGAATTCTTCGTTTTCGTAAACTATTTTTTTACTTAATCCATAAGAATTCAATGGTTTTCCTTTTAAACTGAATACGGCTTGTGTATTTACATCTCGAGATTTAGTAATACTTCCAGAAGCTGAATCTCCCTCTGTTATAAAAAGAGTCGTTTCTAAGTTTCTTTCATTTTTAGTATCACCAAAATGCACACGACAGTCACGAAGTTTTTTATTGTGAAGACTCGCTTTTTTTGCACGGTCTTTTGCTAATTTTCGAATACCAGACAATTCTTTACGCTCGCGTTCTGCTTGAAGAATTTTACGTTGAATTTTCTCTGCGGTTTCCTGATTTTTATGTAAATAATTATCAAGATTTCTTTTTAGAAAATCGTTTATATAAGTTCTAACTGTTGGTAAATCACCGCCCATGTCTGTAGAACCTAACTTGGTTTTAGTCTGACTTTCAAAAACTGGTTCCATCACTTTAATAGCAATAGCACTAACTACAGATTTTCTAATATCTGAAGCGTCATAATTTTTTCCGAAAAACTCACGAATTGTTCTAACTAAAGACTCTCTAAAAGCATTTAAATGCGTACCACCTTGAGTGGTGTTTTGTCCGTTTACAAAACTATTATACTCTTCACTATATTGGGTTTTACTATGTGTTATGGCTACTTCAATATCGTCGCCTCGCAAATGGATGATTGGATACAATAAGTCGGTTTCATTAATTTTTTCAGCTAATAAATCTTTTAAACCATTTTCACTGTAGTACTTTTCGCCATTAAAAACTATGGTTAAACCTGGGTTTAAATACACATAGTTTTTAAGCATTTTTACAACATATTCGCTTCTGTACTTGTAGTTTTTGAAAATTGTTTCATCAGGAATAAATGATACTTTTGTCCCTTTTCTTCGGGTTGTATCATCAAGCATATCTTGATTGGTAAGATTTCCTTGTTCAAATTCTGCTGATGCAGATTTCCCATCTCTATTAGATTCTACTCTAAAATAATTAGATAATGCATTTACAGCTTTTGTACCCACACCATTCAGTCCAACCGATTTTTTAAACGCCTTAGAGTCGTATTTACCACCAGTGTTCATTTTAGAAACAACATCAACTACTTTTCCTAATGGTATACCACGACCAAAATCGCGAACTATAACTTTGCTCCCTTGAATAGAAATTTCAATGGTTTTACCTGCACCCATAACGAACTCATCAATAGAGTTGTCTAAAACCTCTTTTAAAAGAATATAAATTCCATCATCTGGCGAAGATCCATCACCGAGTTTTCCAATATACATTCCAGGTCGCATACGAATATGCTCTTTCCAATCTAATGAACGTATATTATCTTCGGTATATTTGGTTTGTTGTGCCATAAAAAATGCTGTAGAATTATGAGATAGCACGCTAATATAGCACAACCAATTAAAAAATAAAACAGCTGAGATACAAAGTAATTAACAATAAAAAATAAATATTGTTGATTACCTAAGCTTAGGTTTTTTGGGCTTTTTTAAGGACACCAACAAGATTCCAACTATAACTACCAAAGCACCAAATAGTTGCAGTAATGTTAGTCTTTCATTTAAAAAAATTGCAGCCAAAACAATAGTAGAAATTGGACCAATTCCTGCAACAATAGCAAAATTTGAAGAGCTTATCATTTTAATTGATGCTGATACCAAAAAAGACGGAATAACCGTTGCAAAAACAGCTATTAAAAACCCAAGCGCATATACTTCCCAAGAATAGCTAAAAATATCTGTTTCACTAAATAAACTATAATGAATAAATACGCAAACACAGGACACAAGCATTGCATAGGCTGTAAACTTCATAACTCCAAATTTTGGAATTAGCCAACCACTACCAACTAAATATGATGCATATGTAAGAGCACTTAACAGTATAAATATACCTCCTGTAATTGTTCCTGCTCCAGAGATATGTAATTCATCGAAAAAAGCCAAAACAATACCAAAATACGTTAAAACTATGGCACCTGCCTGTATTTTGGTTATTGGTTGTTTTAAAAAGACTTTATTTAATAGCAGAACTATTGTGGGATATAAAAATAAAATAATACGTTCTAAGCTTGCTTTAATATATGTTAGCCCTACAAAATCGAAATAACTGGCTAAATAATACCCAATAAAACCAAAGAAGAAAACCCAAGCATAATCTCTTTTTTCTGTTTCGATAGATTTATTCTGATTGCGGTACAAATAAGCTATAACAACATAAAACGGAAAAGAAAATACCATACGCAAAAGCAAAATACTTATAACATCAACATCATAGGTATAAGCTAATTTAACCATTACAGCCTTGGATGAAAATAGGACGATTCCTAAAACACCTAGACCAATACCAAACCAAAATTGTTTTGTTGATTGCATGGAACGAATTTAGTTCCATAATTTTTAGGCTTATCTACTAAACATTCAGAATTACGATGTTCAAAAGGGTTTAAACATTAAATAAGAAATGCATGACATCACCATCTTTAACCACGTAATTTTTGCCTTCAACACGCATTTTCCCAGCTTCTTTTACTTTAGCTTCGCTTCCGTAACTTACGTAATCGTCATAACCAATAACTTCAGCGCGAATAAAACCTTTTTCAAAATCGGTATGAATAACGCCTGCCGCTTGAGGTGCTGTAGCACCAATATCTATAGTCCAAGCTCGAACTTCTTTTACACCAGCCGTAAAATAGGTTTGTTGGTTTAGTAACTTATAAGCACTTCGAATTAGTTTAGCAGAACCCGGTTCATCCAAACCAATATCTTGCAAAAACATTTGACGTTCTTCGTAATCATCTAATTCGCTAATATCTGCTTCAGTGCCAACAGCTAAGACTAAAACCTCAGCATTCTCATCTTTTACTGCTTGTTTTACTTGCTCAACATAATTATTTCCGGAAACTGCAGCACCTTCATCAACATTACAAACATACATTACTGGCTTATCTGTAATAAACTGAGAAGGAATAACAAAATCGTTATAATCGTCTTCGTTAAACTCTATCGCTCTAACTGAAATACCAGATTCTAATGCGTCTTTTATTTTTAGTAAAACAGCTTCTTCTTTTTGAGCTTCTTTATTCCCTGTTTTTGCAGCACGCTTTACTTTATCTAACTTCTTTTCAGTCGTTTCTAAATCTTTAAGCTGCAATTCCATATCGATGGTTTCTTTATCGCGGATAGGATTTACGTTACCATCAACATGCACAATATTATCATTATCAAAACAGCGCAACACATGAAGAATAGCATCGGTTTCGCGAATATTAGCTAAAAATTGGTTTCCTAAACCTTCACCTTTACTAGCACCTTTTACTAATCCAGCAATATCAACAATCTCTACAGTTGCAGGCATAACGCGCTCTGGATTTACCAAAGATTCTAATTTTTCTAAACGTGGGTCTGGAACATTTACCACACCAATATTAGGCTCGATTGTACAAAACGGAAAGTTAGCACTCTGCGCTTTAGCATTCGATAAACAATTAAACAACGTTGATTTCCCTACGTTTGGCAATCCTACAATACCTGCTTTCATTTAAAATAATCTTTAACTATTTCCGAGAATTCGGAAATCTATTTTAGCGAGTGCAAATGTATACAATAAAAAAGAAATTTTTTAATCTAAAGGCTTTAAGAATATTTAAGAAATACATTGGTTTATTATAATTAAACGTTAAATAGGTTTTTGTGAATAAATTTATGCTGTAACATTATTTAAATTGTATCGTTGAATAGAAAATACCATCAATCATCATATTAAAATGAAATATAATATTCTTCTAGGTTTTTTATGTTTTTGTTCCTCCGTAGTATCGCAAAATATTACAGCAAAACTTATTGATAAGAGCACGAATAAACCAATTCCGTTCGCAAATATTAAAACAGGAACTTACTCTGGTGTTATTTCTAACGATGAAGGTTTTTTCACTGTATCCTCTGTAGATGATAGTAAATCCATAGTTATTTCATGTATGGGTTATGAAAACAGAACACTAACCATTAATGAGATTAAAGAATCAAACTTGATAATTACGCTCCAGCAAGCACTTAACCAATTAGATGAAGTTTTTATTAGTTCCAAAACACCTAATGCAGATTTTATTATTGCGAAAGTAAGAGCCAAACTTACCAAAAACTACAATATCGATTTACAGCAATACAATATATTTAAACGTACTACAGATCATGTAGATTTTAAAAGTTTAGAATTTGAAATTGATAAAGCTTCAAATGTAAAAAAGAAACAGCTTGAGGGCGTAAACAAAAGTTTAACAGACTTAGTAAACCAAGTAAAAAATAGCAATATGGTGCAATTTGCCGACTTAAAAGGCAAAGTATTTACACTAAACAAAGACAGTATTAAACTTGAAGTTGAAAAAGCTACCGAATTATTAGATTACAAAAACGACTTCTCTATCGAGAATATTCAGGATAAAATGCAAAATATAATCCTTAAATATTTAGACACCACAAAAACATACAAGTTAAAAACAGGACTATTTAAAATTGAAGATTCATTGGCGCTAAATGATGATGACTTTAAGGAAGATGATAAAAACGAATACAAGGTTTCATCTTTAAATAAAGCAACAGAATCCTTATTAAAACGCGGGCAATTTTATAATAACTCATTCTTAAGCAAACTAATAAATGCAAATTTATATCAATATAGTCTAGAGGATGTGGGTTACAATAATGGAGAGCTAACTTATATTATTTCGTTTAAACCAAGAAAAGGTAAAGCCAAATATGAAGGAAAACTTTATGTTACCGATGACACTTATGCCATTACAAGAGCAGACTATAGTTATTATAAAAACCGACGCGGACAAAAGTTTAATCTACGTTTGTTAATAGGTGTAAAATATATTGAAAATGTTAGCAAAGGCACCGTTATTTTTGAAAAAGACAGCAGTAATCTATATCATCCTAAATACATAAAACGCACTTACGGAAGCTATTTTTATGTTAGTAGACCTTTAAAATTTATTGAAAACAGTAGTGAGCGCAACAAAGTATCATTTGATTTTACAATTGAAGGTGACAATAGCACCAAAGAAGAATTACTAATTACAGGACAAAACAAATTAACGCTTTTAGATTTTCAAGCAGAACGACAAGCTGAAAAAACACCTATAATTAAACTAAACCGTTATGAAAAAACCATTTGGGATAGTGAAGGTGTTTTAGAACCTTCTCTGGAGATGAAAGCTTTTGAGAGTAAGGACTGATTTAATGTTACGCTTATCGGTCATGGGTATGGTGTCTTAGCATCCCACGTGATGCTATGCACTATACATATTGCTAGCTATATTTTATAAAATACATTTCCAATTCTCCTTTTCCTTTAACTTGAATTTTCCCCCTGCTTTCGCAAGCGATATTATTTTTAACAAGCCGGTAGGTTGTTTCTGATATATTTATTTTGTCAGGTTCGCCTAATGATTCAATCCGACTTGCGGTATTAACTGTATCTCCAAAGAGATCATAGTTAAATTTCTTTTTCCCAACTACACCAGCCACGATTGGTCCCGAATGTATCCCAACTCTCATTTGCCATTTAATTTCATGTTTTTTATTTCTCTCCTCCAAATAGGATAGCATCTTTTGTGCAGCTGTAATACAATTAATGGCATGATTTTTAACCTCTTCTTCAAGGCCAGATGCAGCCATATATGCATCCCCAATTGTTTCAATTTTTTCAACACCTACTTCCTCAACAATCTCATCGAATCGGCCAAAAATATCATTGAGTTCATTGACCAAAGTAATTGCCGGAATTCGAGCTACTAACTCTGTAAAGTCTTTAAAATCAGTGAACAGAATTGTTACATTTTTATGCCTTTTGGGCACTGTTTTACCAGTTTCCTTTAGATCTCTTGCTACTTTTACTGGAAGAATGTTATACAAAAGATTATCTGTTTTTTTCTGTTCAGCTATTAAAGAATCCTCCGATCTATCAAGAAGAACAGACATACTCCATATAAGAGCGAGACTAATACATCCAGTAATACTGATATTAACCACTTGTGATAAATAGGGATCTACTTCATTATAATGACCGCTTATACTCAATTGAAGTACTACAGTAACAATCAACGTCAAGCAAGCCAGCATGCTAAAACCATGGGCTAATTTTCTTGACTTTCGGGGAAAAGTAATGTATGGCATAATAATTTGTAAGAAGCAAATGAACGCTACACCTGACGTATATCCCAACAAATAGAGAAATAAGAGAACGGATATATACGATGCAATAGTTAGCCAAATGGCGGCCAATACCCGCCAACCTTTTTTGTTAAGAATTAATACAATTAGAAACATCAATCCCAACAATGCATTGCTACCGTAAATTACTGGAGAGTCAGTGAGATTAATTGAAATTAGCACCCAAATTGCATTATATATTGCACCTAGAATAGATGCAATATTCGTTACTCGTAGATACCTGCTTTCAGTATTAGAAAAGTCTTTATTTGTTCCAATATCAACTAGTTTATGAAAGAATCGAGAGTCGTTTTTATCATCAATTAACATTTGGTTCTTCTTTTTTATTTTGAATATTAATTGCTTTAGCTGTAGCTAACGACTTGATATGAAATCGTTTTAATGTTTTATGTCTGATGATAAGCGAAGTTCGAATTTTCCTATCTAAAAGTCAATTAATTAAGGTGTTAGTTCTTAAAAGTTATAAACAAAAATCCCAATCGTTAACTAAAAATTTTAATATTATTAATCATCAATTTTAAAAACCATTGGAATAAATAATCCTGATTAAAAGGGTATTATAACAAAGAATCTTGAGTTAAAAATTTAATTTTTACGCTCTACAACATATAAACCCTCGTATACTTCAAAATTATCAAACCAAGCGTATACGGTTGTAAAATTACCATTACTATCCTTTGGTGCAAAATCTGGGGAATTACCTCCATGAAAGGTTGAAAAAAGAAAATTGTTAATTTCAGTATCCTTGCCTTCAACGGCTCTTAACTGCAAACCTTTATATGAGGATATTTCCTTTCCATTGGCGTAAATTATAACTTCACCATTAGAAGCAGAAGCAGGCATATTAGTCTTAACGTAAATAGCCATTTGATAATACTGTCCTTTTTTAAAATAAAAGCTTGGAGATGGCTTACCCTCGCCATATTTTCCTTTTAAATCTTGGTGGTAAACATAGGACGTAACAACACCATTTTTTTTAAAACAAATACGAGCGCTCCATCCATCCTTTTGCATAGGTTTTCCTCCTGTAATCTTTTTTAATGGTGCGAGGCCATGCAATTTTCCGCCTCTAGGAAATTGAAAATCTTCATCAAAAGCAACAGCATAATTAAGAGTTGCTTCTTTATATGATTGTGGTAGCCGGATATTTTTTACGATGCGCTCACTTCCTTTGTCAAAACCAACATACCTCGCTTTAATACCAGTTGAGCCATCAATACCTTTTCCTTCAGCAACTTCAATATTTTTAAGATTAACAATAGCCTTAAAATCTTTTGAGTTAGTATTATCATCAAAGTTTATCTTCAATAGTGGTTTTGGGTTTTTTGTAGATAGTGTTGACTGTGAAAAAATAAAACCAAAACATAATAATGTAAAAAGCGTGAAATATGGTTTAAGTTTCATAATACTTTATAATTTTAAAACTGTTGATTATTTTACAGATAGTGAATTTAATTAAAATTTTATAAAAAAACCCAAGCTTTCGCTCAGGGTTTACATATATTTTACTTTAGGTTATAGACTATCCATCAGGATGCATAAAACGTTGTTTAGCTAATAATTCTTCTTCAGTTTCAACAACATCTTCATCTGGAACACAACAATCTACAGGACAAACTGCAGCACATTGTGGTTCATCATGGAAACCTTTACATTCGGTACACTTATCTGGTACAATATAATAAAGCTCATCACTAATAGGTTCTTGTGCTTCATCAGCATCAACCTCAGTGCCGTTAGTTAGCACCACAGCGCCTTCTAAACTTGTACCATCTTTATAGCGCCAATCGTCGGCACCTTCATATATTGCAGTATTTGGGCACTCAGGCTCGCAAGCACCACAATTTATACATTCATCTGTTATAATAATTGCCATAGCGTTTTTCTTTTTCTAACTTTGCAGTCGCAAAAATAAAGCCAAAACCATTCATAACCAAATTAGGAATGCATTTACAACAAAGAATTAACGCTTTTGTAAAATTAGGAGATTTTTTAAGGCAATTTTCTAATGAAGTTATTGAAAAGAACAATAAAGTTGAACACAACAATTTATTTTTTGACGGCTTTAAGCACCAATTAAAACTTGCTGAAGAGCATAACGGTTGGTTTACGCAAGAAAATATAAGGTTTGCCTTAAATGGATGGGCAGAATCTTTAACCGAGACAACTATTAACACATGGCTTAAGCCATACACTATTAATGTTACTAAGTCAAAAAAAGTCGCCATAATAATGGCAGGAAATATTCCTTTGGTTGGTTTTCACGATTTTTTATCTGTACTCATTTCAGGGCATCGTGTACTTGTTAAGCAATCATCAAATGATAAACACCTACTTCCCTATTTATCGAAATACTTAGAATATGTTGAGCCAAATTTTAAGGGCAAAATAACCTTTACTGAAGATAAATTAGAAGGTTTTGATATCGTTATTGCAACAGGAAGTAATAACACAGCTCGCTATTTTGAATATTATTTTAAAGACAAACCATCTATAATAAGAAATAACAGAAATTCTGTTGCGGTTTTAACAGGTGATGAAACCCCAGAAGATTTACGTAACCTATCTGAAGATATTTTTAGATATTATGGTTTAGGTTGTAGGAATGTCTCAAAACTTTTTGTTCCAAAAAATTATAATTTCGATGCTTTTTTTGAAGCCATCTACCATTGGAATCCAATAATAAATAAAGCTAAATACGCCAACAACTACGATTACAACAAAGCCGTTTATTTAATGAGTGAATTTGACATGCTAGAAAACGGATTCTTCATGATAAAAGAAGATGAAAGCTATGCATCACCCATTGCAACTTTATTTTATGAATATTATAATTCTCCTAAGGAATTAAAAGAAAAGTTAAATTCAGATAAAGAGCAAATTCAGTGTATCGTTTCAAAAGGATTTATAGAAAATGAAATTGCATTTGGCGCCACCCAAAAACCTAAACTTTGGGATTATGCGGATAGTGTCGATTCTGTTGAATTTTTGTTAGCAACTTGATGAAAAAATTATTGAATTTTTAATATTAAATACCCAATTAATTAGCAACTTTGCATCTTAAATTTTATCACTCAAAATGAAAAAACATAACTTTAGTGCAGGACCGTGTATTTTACCTCAAAGTGTTTTACTAAAAGCATCAGAGGCAGTAATGGACTTAGATAACAATGGTTTATCTTTAATTGAAATATCTCATAGAAGCAAAGCCTTTGTAGATATTATGGAAAATGCAAGAGCTTTGGCTTTAGAGCTTCTGGGTTTAGAAGGTAAAGGCTATAAGGCATTGTTTTTACAAGGTGGTGCAAGCACACAATTTTTAATGGTTGCTTTAAATCTTTTAGAAAAAAGAGCAGGGTATTTAAACTGTGGTACTTGGGCAGATAAAGCTATAAAAGAAGCTAAAATTTACGACGATATATACGAAGTTGGCTCATCAAAAAATGCGAACTATAATTATATTCCTAAAGGTTATGAAATTCCTGAAGATTACGATTATTTTCACTGTACTTCAAATAACACCATTTTTGGTACACAAATGAAAACATTTCCTAACTCACCAATCCCAATGGTTTGTGATATGAGTAGTGATATTTTTTCTAGAACTTTAGATTTTTCAAAATTCGATTTAATATATGCTGGTGCTCAAAAAAATATGGGACCCGCTGGAACAACATTAGTAGTTATTAAGGAGGATATTTTAGGAAAAGTATCTCGTAAAATTCCATCAATGATGGATTATAAAGTACACATTAGCAAAGGCAGTATGTTCAATACACCTCCAGTTTTTGCGGTATACACATCTATGTTAACCCTAGAATGGTTAAAAGATCTTGGGGGTATTGCTGCTATCGAAAAGGAAAATGAGAAGAAATCGCGTTTAATGTATTCTGAAATAGATTTAAACCCATTATTTAAAGGATTCTCGGCAAAAGAAGATCGCTCCGATATGAATGCTACGTTTACCTTAGAAAACGAAAACTTAAAAGAAACTTTTGAAACCATGCTTAAAGAAGCAGGAATTAATGGTTTAAATGGACACAGAAGTGTTGGCGGTTATAGAGCTTCAATGTACAATGCGTTACCGTTAGATAGCGTAAAAGTATTGGTTGAAGTTATGAGCGAATTAGAAAGTAAAGCATAATTAATTAATCGTTATTCCCAAATAACATTAGGAATAGCAAAAAAAATAAAAATGAAAGTATTAGCAAACGATGGTATTTCACAGAGTGGAATTGATGCATTAGAAAAAGCAGGTTACGAAGTTTCTACAACCACTGTAGCGCAAGAGCAACTAATAAACTACATAAACGAAAAAGATATTTCGGTTTTATTGGTGCGAAGTGCAACTACAGTTAGAAAAGATTTAATTGATGCTTGTCCGAATTTAAAAATTATCGGTCGTGGTGGTGTAGGTATGGATAATATTGATGTTGAGTATGCTCGTGAAAAAGGACTTTCAGTAATTAATACACCAGCAGCTTCTTCACATTCGGTTGCTGAATTAGTTTTTGGGCATTTATATGGTCTAGCACGTTTTTTACACAACTCAAACAGAGATATGCCTCTAGAAGGCGATAGTAACTTTAAGGGCTTAAAAAAAGCCTACGCTAAAGGAACAGAACTTAAAGGAAAAACCTTGGGTGTTTTAGGATTTGGTCGTATAGGTCAAGCAACAGCAAAAGTAGCACTTGGTGCAGGTATGAAGGTGGTTGCTTTCGATCCGTTTTTAGAAACTGCTAATCTAGAACTAGACTTTTTTGATGGACAAAAAGTGAATTTTGAGATTAAAACTATTTCTAAAGAAGATGTTTTAAAACAATCAGATTTTATAACACTTCACGTTCCTGCCCAAAAAGATTATGTTATTGACGAAGCTGAATTTAATATGATGAAAGATGGCGTAATTATAGCTAATGCTGCTCGTGGTGGAGTTCTTAATGAAGTTGCTTTAGTAAAAGCTATTGAAAATGGAAAAGTGGCCAGAGCTGCTTTAGATGTTTTTGAAAAAGAGCCAAAACCAGAAATGCAATTGTTAATGAATTCTGCATTATCATTAACACCTCATACTGGTGCAGCAACAAATGAAGCTCAAGATAGAATTGGTACAGAATTAGCCTCACAAATTGTTAATATTCTTGGATAAAAGAAGATTTTAAATAAAATGTGACCTAAATGTTATATTTGAGTCCTAACTATAAACGTTAGGACTTTTTTTGTACATTGACCTTTCTATATTTATTAATCTTTTAAAAATTAAAATAAAAATCATGTCTGGAATTTTAGATTTATTAAACAGCGACTTAGGAAAAACTATAATTAGTGGTGTTGCTGGACAAACCAAGCAGCCTCAAAACAAAACACAAGATGTTTTAACTATGGCATTGCCTGTGCTTATGCAAGCTATGAAACGTAATGCCTCTACCCCACAAGGTGCAGAAGGCCTAATGAGTGCGCTTAACGGTAAGCATGATGGAAGTATTTTAGACAACCTTGGTGGTTTATTTGGTGGCGGTGTTGATGATAATGTAATGAACGACGGACAAAAAATCTTAGGGCATGTATTAGGAGGAAAACAACAGAATGTTCAAAACGCTTTAGGTGCTAAAGCTGGAATGGATGCTGGTTCTGTGGCTCAAATACTTAAAGTTGCTGCACCAATTTTAATGGGTGTTCTAGGAAAACAAAGTAGACAACAAAATGTAAGTAGCCAAAGTGGTATTGGAGATTTATTAGGTGGGTTAATACAAGGAAACTCTCCACAACAAGAACAAAGTTTTTTAGAATCTATTCTAGATGCTGATGGTGATGGTAGTGTAGTTGATGATGTTGCTGGAATGGTATTAGGTGGAAGTAAAAAGAAAGGTGGCCTTGGAGGTTTACTTGGAGGTCTTTTTGGTGGTAAATAATCATTTATCTAAATAAGAGTTTTAAAAGAGTTAGTTTTCACTAACTCTTTTTTTTGTTAAAATCATTTAAATTCAGGTATTTACAAAAAGCATTTTGTAAATTTATATAGTATGAAAAGTAGAAAAAACCTGTTCGCTCAATGAAAACGATAGTTAACTCATTTCAATTTTTCTAATGAATCGTGATACCATACTTTTGAGCTATAAACAAATAGAAAAATGAAAAATCTTTTATACACCGCTATCCTTATTATTGTTATTATTAGTTGTAATACGTCAAAAAGCACAACACCAAATACAACTAAATCTGAAAAAGAACTCGCTACTAAAAGTAATGATACCGTTACTATTGCTAATGAAGAATTAGAATATGAAATTATTATTATTGAGCCTGGTTTTAATTTCTGGCTAGCTAGTACAGCACGTCAAAGAGGGTTTTATTCACAACAGTTTTTAGAAAACAGAAACAGACTTTATGTTATAGAATGGAACCAACGCGTACTTCAACCACAAAGATTCAATCCAAGATTATATGAGTTACAAATTGATTATCAAAATGGTATTGACTATGGTTACGAAGTAAATTATATGCTTTACAACTACTTTATTTATTTTCAGTTAACCTATAATCAAAGATTAGGACCTTTTCTACCTAGGATTTAAATTCATTTTCATTATTTTTGCCACAATAAAAAATGTTGTGGAAAAACTTAAATCGCGTTGGGGTATAGAATCTAACTTTCAAATTATTGTTATAATTCTTGTATTTGCTATAACAGGTTCTACGGCTTCTTATATAGGCAAACCCATTTTAAAATATTTAAACATAACAACTGAAGCTTTTGGTAGTGTTGGTTATTGGACCTTACGCATTGTTATTCTTTTTGTTATGTACCAATTTTTATTGGTGTTTTTTGGATGGCTTTTTGGACAACATTCATTTTTTTGGAACTTTGAAAAAAAGATGCTTCGTAGAATTGGATTAAAACGCTTTGTAGATTAATGGGCAACTTAAAAGAACATATCACTTTTAAGATTCTTTCTATAGCATTAGTTTTATCTATTGCTTTACCTTCTGCAGTTAAGTTTTCACACGTTTTTACTCATCATGAGCATAAAGTTTGTAAAGGAGAAAAATCTACTCACATACACGAAGTAGATTTAGATTGTGATTTTTTAAAATTTAAACTTAACAATACTTATTATTCATCATTTCAATATGAGTATTCATTTTTCAGTTCAAGTAATTATAAAATATCCGCTTTAACATACAAATTCCTTAATAATCATCAGCAATTATCTTTCTCATTAAGAGGTCCACCAGTTTTAGTTTAATGCTTACATTTTAAACTAAAACGAAATTCAATGAAATATTATTTATTGATTATGGCGCTGTGTTTTTTTAGCATCGCTCATACTCAAAACTGTACATACACTTTTATTGGTGAAGTAAAAGACTTTCATGACAGTACACCAATGTCTGGAGCTACTATTTTTGTAGAAACTTTAAATACTTACACTACAGCAGATATTAATGGAAAATTTTCTATTAAAAACTTATGTAATGGCAAGTTAACATTGGTAATATCTCATGTTGGATGTGAAACCAAGAGCTTAGAAATAGACATTAATGGAGATACTTACAAGGAAATTAATATGGAACACCATATTGAAGAATTACTTGAAGTGAAAATTTCTGGAAACCTTACAAAAAAGCAAACTAAAACAGCTCAGGAAACTGTATTAAACACAGAAATACTTGAACGTTACAGCTCGCTTAACCTTGGAGACGCTTTAAAAGAAGTCGCAGGTATATCATCGATAAACACAGGTAACTCTATTGTAAAACCAATTATTAATGGTTTACATAGTAGTCGGATTTTAATTCTAAACAATAATGTAAGACTCCAAGATCAAGAATGGGGAGTTGAGCACGCACCTAGTGTAGATATTAATTCTGCTGGTCAGATATCTGTTGTCAAAGGTTCAGGTGGTTTAGCCTATGGAGGAGATGCCATTGGTGGTGTTATTATTATTAAACCCTCAAATCCTATTTTAAAAGACACACTTTATGGAAAAACAATATTAGGTGGTCAAACAAATGGTAGAGGTTTTAATTTTAATACCAGACTTAACAAAAATTATAAATCTGGATGGTTTGCTCAATTTCAAGCATCTTATAAGAAAAATGGCGATTTTAAAGCGCCAGACTACAACCTAACTAATACGGGTTTGGATGCTAAAAGTATATCTGCACAATTTGGTAAAAAGAAAATTGAATCAGGTTTTGAAATTTATTACAGTTTTCTAAACAACGAAGTTGGTATTTTAGGAGCTTCACACATTGGTAGCGCATTTGATTTAGAGCGTGCTATAAATTCTGGACAACCGCTTCTTATTAATGATTTTAGTTATAATATTAATGCTCCAAAGCAAGATATCACACATCATTTGGTAAAAGCAAGTTATTATAAACGCATCCAAAACTTTGGTAAATTAAACTTACAGTACGATTATCAAAACAATAAACGTCTTGAGTTTGATGTAAGAATAGGAGATAGAAGAAATATCCCTGCCATAGATTTAACTCTGCAAACACATACTGTTCTAGCAGATATAAACTTAGATACTAACTTAAATAGGAAAGTTAATTTTGGTTTTATGGGGCGCTATCAAGATAATTTTGCAAATCCAGATACTGGTGTAAGGCGGTTAATACCAGATTACAATAAGTATGATTTTGGAGTTTATACAACCACCGAATGGAGACTGAAAAACGACCTAGTTATTGATGTTGGTTTAAGGTATGATTTTAATAGAATTGATGCTAAAAAGTTTTACCGCAAGTCGAGGTGGGAAGAACGCAATTATGATGAAGATTTTTCAGATATCATTATTGAAGAGTTACCTACACAGTTTTTAACTAATCCGGTTTTTGATTATCACAACATATCTATGTCAGCAGGCGTAAAATATAACTTTAATGAAAATAATCAAATTATCTTCAATTACAGTTTAGCTAGCAGACCGCCGAATGTTTCAGAGTTATTTAGTGATGGACTTCACCATTCTGCAGCAAGGTTCGAAATTGGTGATATTAGATTTGATAAAGAGGTCGCTAACAGAGTATCGTTATCCTATGCTTACAATACATCAAAATTTAATCTTGTAACAGAAGCATTTTATAATAGAATTAGTGATTTTATCTATTTAAGACCTTTTGATTTTTTGCTTACGGTAAGAGGTCCATTTCCTTTATGGGAATACCAACAAACCAATGCCGAATTACTTGGGCTTGATATATCAGCTACTTATAAACTAACTGATGCTTTAGAATGGCAAAATAAAACAGCATTTACAAAAGGTTATGATACTAAAACTGAATTAGCTTTAATAGACATTCCATCATTTAATACACTTAATAAAATTACATATAACAATATAGCGTGGTATAATTTTTCTGCTAGTTTAAAATCTGAATTGGTTTTTGAACAAAACGAATTCCCAGATTTTAATTTTGATGTTACAAACCAGCTTAATGGTGAAGTTAGTACTGTAGATATTAGCTCGCCTCCGCCTACGTATCATTTGCTACACTTTTATAGTAAAGCAACTTTCCCCATTAACGAAAAAACAAGTTTAGATGTAGCTTTTGGGGTAAACAATCTTTTAAATACATCTTATAGAAATTATTTAAATCGTTTAAGGTTTTTTGCTGATGACTTAGGACGAAATATAACACTACAAATACAAATAAATTATTAAAAAAATATGAATACAAATAAATTAAATTTTAAAGCGATGAAAATGAATTATTTAAACCTTAATCTTATGAAAACTAGTAAATTTATTCTTGGTGCCCTTTTTTGCTTAACGCTTATCACGTCATGTTCTGATGATGATGATCCGATACCAGTTCTTGAAGAAGAGTTAATTACAAATGTTACATTAACTTTTGTAAATAACGCAAATACTTCAGATACCGTTGTTATGTCTAGTATTGCACCAGATGGTCAAGATGGAGCATCTACAGAGATAGTAACCGGAGACTTTACTGAAGGCGCAACATATTCTTTAAATCTTGCAATAACCAATGCATCTGAAAATCCTGCTGATGATGTATTAAATGATGATATTATACCAGAAGCAGATGAACACTTTTTTGTGTATGCTGTAAATGGAATAAACTTAACTGTTACTAGAGATAGTGATGATGTAGATGGTCCTGATAGCAATAAATTAGGTGTTAATACAACATGGGTAGCTGGCGCTGTTAGTACTGGTAATTTTCAAATTATTTTAGTACATGAACCGGAAGGTGCTGATGACTCTGATGAGTTTGGTTCTGTTACTGGAGGTTCTGAAGATGTAAATATTACATTTACTAATGTTGAAATCCAATAGAGCAAAAAATGAGCTTGTTTAGTTATAAATAACTAATTTTATTTAAACTCTAATAAAAAATCCCTTTCACTTAGAAAGGGATTTTTTATTCCTTATTTTTTGTAAAAACATAAGTATAAAGCCACATCAATGTAAATGTTGGTATTACATCTAAACCCGGAAGTGCTTCTTCTACAAAAGTTACAACACCTGCTATTTTACCTGGTTTACCTTTATATAATTTTGTCATTAACCATCCAGATAAAGGTGCCCAAACAACGTCTGAAAACTCACCAATAACTGGAATAAAAAAAGACACATAACCCAAAGCATCAAAAAGAATACCTAAAGCCAGTATTTTATATTTATTCATTTAATTTATTTTAATAGAATAATTGCAAGAAATATACCAAAACTACTTTCCTATTAATTTCAAAAACTCATTTCGGGTTTCAATTTTCTCAAACTGTCCTCTAAAACCAGAAGTAGTGGTAATAGAGTTTTGTTTTTGTACACCACGCATCATCATACACATGTGAGATGCTTCAATAACTACAGCAACGCCTTGAGGTTTTAAGGTATCATTAATACAATCTAAAATTTGTTCTGTTAAACGCTCTTGTACTTGTAATCGTCTTGCAAAAACATCTACGATTCTGGGTAATTTACTTAAACCTACTATATAACCGTTAGGAATGTAAGCAATATGTACTTTTCCAAAAAATGGCAAAATATGATGCTCACAAAGTGAATATAATTCGATGTCTTTTACAATAACCATTTCGTTGTAAGACTCTTTAAACATTGCTGCTGTTAAAATTTCAACAGGATCTTGATCGTATCCTTGCGTTAAGAACTGCATAGCTTTTGCAGCACGTTCTGGAGTTTTAATTAATCCATCTCTAGTGGTATCTTCCCCTAAATCTTCTATAATATTTTTATAACGTGTTTTAACATCATCTGTCACTTTCATGTTATATTCTTCAAAACTTTTGTAAGCCATATAAGTATTTAATAGTTAGAATAAGCAAATTGGAATTTCATTCTTTAAAATTAAGTAAAATTTAGTTGTCTATCTCCCAATATATTTCCGAAGACGTCTTTTAACTTTAAATTAAGATAAATAAATACTAACATAAATTATTTTTGCAAACAATTCAATCAATCTCCTTTTTTTGATAAAACTTAAGTCCTAATTTAATAAAACAATGCGGTTTTCTTTTTTACTTATTTTTTTTATTTCTGTTGGCTTTCATACTTTTTCTCAAGAAAAGAAATCTCTAAATATTCAAAGAACTTATAAATCTCCAAAAATTGATGGGGTTTTAAATGAAAGTATTTGGAAAACTTCTGAAATAGCTACAGATTTTGTTCAATTCAGGCCTGATATTGGTGTTAAACCCACACACAACGAACGTACTGAGGTAAGAGCTACTTATGATGACGACGCCATTTACTTTAGTGCAAAAATGTTTGATGACCCTGATAAAATAATGAGCCAAATAACTCAGCGTGATAATTTTGGGCAAAACGATTTTTTTAGAATTATTATAAACCCAAATAATGACGCACAAAATAACACCATTTTTATTGTATTCAGCTCAGGAGCTCAAGCCGATGCCATAGCAACACTTAACAATAGCGATTATGGTTGGAATGCCGTTTGGGATAGCGCCGTTAAAAAAAATGATGATGGATGGACTGTTGAAATTAAAATCCCTTATCGTGCGCTAAGATTTGCTAATGAGGAAGTACAAACCTGGGGCATACAATTCCAGCGTGAAGTAAGACGCGAACGTGCTCGATACTCATGGAACCCGATAGACCCGACTAAAGGATCTAATTTCTTATATCATGGAGAAATTACTGGATTAAAAAACATTACACCTCCTGTGAGGTTAAATTTGTACCCATTTATATCTGGTGTTGGGACAACCTTTGACGGAAAATCTGAAACAAATTTAAATTTTGGCTTAGATATAAAATATGGAATTACAGATAACTTTACTTTAGACGCCACATTAGTTCCCGATTTTAGCCAGGTTGGATTTGATAATCTAACTTTAAATTTGGGTCCTTTTGAGCAAACTTTTAATGAACAAAGGCAGTTTTTTACAGAAGGTGTGGATTTATTTAATAAAGGTAATTTATTTTTTTCAAGACGTGTAGGTAATGCTCCCGTTAGTAGACCAGAATTAAATGAAAATGAAAAATTTGTAGATTACCCAAATACGGTTAAAGTTTTAAATGCAGTTAAAGTTTCTGGACGTACAAAAAATGGACTAGGAATAGGTGTTTTTAACGCTATAACTGAAAAAACCACTGCTCAAATATTAGATACCATATCAGGAAACTCTAGAGAAGCTGTAGCAGAATCCTTTGCAAATTATAATATTTTAGTAGTAGACCAACAATTTAACGATAACTCATCTGTAAGTTTAATAAATACTAATGTTACTAGAGCAGGTAATTTTAGAGATGCTAATGTTACAGGTTTATTAGCTGATATATCAAATAAGAGAAACACTTATAATTTAGAAGGGCAAATTAAAATGAGTAATGTTTACTTACCTGATAATACTTCAACAGGCTATAGTTCTTCTTTTGAAGCCAGTAAAATTCATGGGAATTTTAGATATGGCGTAGAACACGATTTTGCAGATACAGAATACAACATAAACGACCTTGGTTTAAATAGACGAAATAACTTTAATAATTTTGGATTAAACCTTTCTTACAGAACCTTTACACCTACTGAGAAGTTAAATAATTATAGAATAAATGTATCTTTTGATTACGAGCAATTAGCATCACCAAATACCTTTACTGGTGCAGAGTTAAGTGCTGAGTTTAGAGCAACCACAACTAATTTACATTCATTTGGAATTGAATTTAATCTCAGGCCTGGTAAACAATTCGATTATTTTGAAGCAAGGCAAGAAGGTAAATTCTTTATTTTTGAAAACTTTGCCCGAATAGGCGGTTCAATTTCTACTAACTACAATAACCGTTTTGCTTTTGATATTAGAACCAACTTAAGCACCTTATTTGAAGATGGAAGAGATTTATTCGGGTATGAAATTAGATTAAGTCCAAGAATGCGTTTTAACGAGCATTTTCTTCTACAATATAATTTTGAATATAATTCAAATAAAGGTAGTCGAGGATACGCCACATCACAAAATAATGAATCTATTTTTGGGGAACGAGACAGAATTGTAATTTCCAATAATATCTCTGCTCGTTATAATTTTAATCCTTTTCACAATCTTTCACTCAATATCAGGAAATATTGGGATACAGTAGATTACGATGAAAATTTATTTACTTTATTAGATAATGGACGCTTAACCACAAGTAGTGGTTATACTGTATCGAATGTTGATAATGACCCAAATATTAATTTCAGCACATGGAATTTAGATTTAAGTTATTCTTGGCAACTTGCCCCTGGAAGTTTTTTAACAGCCTTATATAGAAACCAATTATTTAATAGAGATAATGAATCTAATATTGATTTTGGAAACAACTTAGATCTTCTTACAAGCCAGCCATTACAGCATACGTTTTCATTACGCCTACAATATTTTATAGATTATGGCTCAATCAAAAAAGTGTTCAAGAAGAAAGTAAATTCTTAATTGTGCATCAAAGGTTAAAGTAGTATTTTCACCATTATTATTTGGTATTATGATTCAAGCAAAAAATATTCATAAATATTACGGCGATTTACAAGTTTTAAAAGGTGTAAATATTCACATTAAAAAAGGAGAAGTCGTTTCTATTGTTGGCGCTTCAGGAGCTGGAAAAACTACACTTTTACAAATTTTAGGTACTTTAGATAAGGCTTCAACAGAAACTAATTTTGAACTGAATATAAATAACACAAATATAAATTTACTAAAAGATAAAGGCTTAGCTAAGTTTAGAAATGAACATATAGGTTTCATATTTCAGTTTCACCAATTATTACCAGAATTTTCGGCTCTAGAAAATGTTTGTTTACCGGCTTATATAAAAGGAACCTCAAAAGCTGATGCTGACAAACGAGCAAAAGAACTTTTAGATTTTCTAGGTTTATCGCGTCGTTATAATCATAAACCAAGCGAGCTTTCTGGAGGTGAACAACAACGTGTGGCTGTTGCACGTGCCTTAATAAATAACCCTGATTTAATTTTTGCTGATGAGCCTTCTGGAAATTTAGACAGTGAATCTGCAGAAAATTTACATAACCTATTTTTTAAACTTCGTGATGAATTCGGACAAACCTTTGTTATTGTTACACACAACGAAGAATTAGCAAATATGGCAGACAGAAAACTGGTTATGGTTGATGGAAAAATTGTAAGCTAAACTCCTTAGCAAAAGATATATAAAGCAATTATTCTTTTTAATTAAAAGATGTTGTTTTACCTAAAATAGTAAATGTCTCGTTTGTGTAATTAATTTTTATATTGGGAACACTTCCTATTTCTAAGTCGATAATTCCAGATTTTATTTCCCTTGGCAATACTACTAAATGCAAAGGCTCTTCAATAAATGTAGAAAAATTAACACCATTAGAACTCAACCCAAGTTGATCTCCTTCAATCAAATACTCATCATCCCAAATATTTAGGGGTGTTTCAGATCCAGCAATCCATGTTCTAAAAGTACTTTGAAAAAACCTTATGAATATATCATTCGTAACTGTTACAATTCCATCTTCAACAACAACTGAATATACTAATTGATTATCATCATTTTCTCCAAAATTTTCAACATATTGTGTTCCTTCAACTTTAAAATTATCATGAAAAAAATTATTAAAAACTACTGTATGAAGACTCCCAACTTCACTATACAACCCTGTTGACTCTACAGTAATAATACCTCTACGAGTAACACCATCTTCACAAAGCGTACCAGTACCAAAATCTATTGTAATTGTTTTTGGAAATGTTTCTAAATCAAGAGGCTCTATAGAAATAACTGGATCAGTTTTTGTGCTGTTAAATTTACCAGTTATTGTACCTTCTGCACTTGCAATTCCATCAATAGTTATATTTCCTGTGTCTTGAAAAATTTGATTAACCAACGAATACTCATTAAGAATTTCTATGAAAAATAAATTTTCGTCTTCGTCAGGTCCATTATTCTCAACTGGAGAGTCATTTTTTTGACAGGAAGCAAGTAACAAAATAAACAAAGGGACAATAATGTTTCTCATAACTTTTATAACTTTATTATTCTACAACGTTTTTTATATGTTTAGCGTATAATTTTAGTATGATAATTCTGTAATACAAAAATAGTTTTTTAAAGGTTATTTTATTCCTTTTTATTAAATTTAAAAATAAAACAAAAATGAGATTGAAAATTATTTCACTTTTTGAGTAATCCCTATGTTTTGTGAGTCATACATTTAACTACAATATTTATAACCTCACATTGGTGTTATAAATATTATAAGGGTAATTTAAAAATTTATTAAAATAGCATTATTCTTTTCTAAGAGATTTATATAGTTCAATTAATCCTACAACGGGTCCTACTGCCAAAAAAAGAAAAAGAAACCTTATTTCGAAATTATTACTTAGACTATTAAGTAATTGAATACTAATAATTGTAATAGCAAAACCTATGGAGTTTACTATAGTTAAAGCTGTTCCTTTAATTGTATTTGGAACGTTCTGAGCCACTAAAGTTGAAAATAATGGTGAATCTGCTATAACTACCATACCCCAAAATATAAGAAAACTCAAAAAGAATATTTCCGAATTAATTACAAAAATTAAAGGAGACAATAAACAACATAAACCTGATAAGGTTAGTGCAACGGTTGCTACTTTTTTAGGTGTATATTTTTGAGATAAATATCCTGAAAACACACAGCTGATAGCACCAGAAGCTATAATTATAAAACTATATAAAGACACATTAAAATCTATGTTTTTGTGAAAATATAAATACCCATTTAAAATAACGGGTGTAAACGCCCAAAAAGCGTACAACTCCCACATGTGCCCAAAATAGCCAAACGCAGCAGTTCTAAATTTTTTAATTTTAAACACGCTATAAAATACACTTATATTGAATTTTTCGAGTTTAGTTTTGTAGGGACCATCGGCAACAAAAAACATAATCATTCCGCCTCCAATTAATGCCATACTAGAAGTAAAATAAACAATAACTTTCCAGGATATATCTTGATTGTAAACATTTAAAAAATGTGGGAATGCAGTGCCCAAAACTAAAGCACCAACTAAATAACCAAGCGACTTACCCAGTCCTTCCTTAAAATAATCGGAGGCAATTTTCATTCCTACAGGATAAATTCCAGCTAAAAAAAAACCGGTTCCAAATCGTATGAGAAATAAACTTCTTAAGTTATTTGCATCAAATACGGTAAAAAGATTTAAAGATGCTGCTACTACAGCACAAATAAAAAACACCTTTGATGGAGAAAATCTATCTGCAATATTTAAAATAGCAAATACAAATGTGCCAATAATAAAACCAAATTGTACAGCAGAAGTTAAATGTGCAAGAGCGGAAACTTCGAGGTTAAAATTAGATATTAAATCGGTAATAATTGCATTTCCGGCAAACCATAAAGATGTACAACAAAATTGAGAAAATACAATAACAGGTAAAATATAACTCCTAATTGGCATTTATCTATTTTATAATAGTTAGTTATTAAAAAGTTAAGTCTAGTTTTTATTAAGCTAATTACAATTATTTTTGTCTAACTATGAAAGAAAAGCAGATAAAATTAAATAAAACAGAACTCAAAGAATTTTTAGACACTAAAGTTATTCAATATAATAACCCTAATTTTATAGAAAGTGACCCTATACAAATACCGCATACATTCAGTAAAAAAGAAGACATTGAAATTTCCGCTTTTCTAACAGCAACAATCGCTTGGGGAAACCGTAAAAGTATTATTAATAATGCAAAACGATTAATGCAATTAATGGATAATTCTCCTTTTGATTTTGTTTTAAATCACGAAGAAACAGATTTAGACAATCTTTCCTCCTTCGTGCATAGAACTTTTAATGGTAATGATTGCATACAGTTTATAAAGTCTTTAAAACACATTTATCTAAAGCATCATGGATTGGAGCCTGTATTCGCTAAACATGCAGATAAAGACTCACTACAAGTGTCTATTTCAAAGTTTAAATCTATTTTCTTCGAAATGGAACATTTACAGCGTACTGAAAAACATGTTAGCGATCCTCTAAAAAATTCAGCTGCAAAGCGCATTAACATGTTTTTACGTTGGATGGTTAGAAACGATAATACAGGTGTAGATTTTGGTATTTGGAAAAGTATTTCTCCAAACCAACTTTCATGTCCTCTAGATGTACACTCAGGCAATGTAGCCAGAAAATTAGGACTTTTAAAGCGTAAACAAAACGATGGAAAGGCACTTATAGAATTAGATACTAATTTGAGAAAATTAGATAAAAACGACCCAGTGAAATATGATTTTGCTTTATTTGGTTTAGGCGTTTTTGAAGGATTTTAACGCCAGATTTCATTATATTTAAAGAAAATATAATTAAACCGAATTTTATGAAATACCACCTATCATTAATCACATTAGTTTTTACATTTCTGAGTTTTTCTCAGCATTTAAAAATCCCTACAGATACTATGGTTGTTACAAATCATAATACCACAATTAAAGGCGTTAGCATGTCTTATAAAGCTACTACTGGAATGCAACCAGTTTGGGACACAAATGGCAAACCAATTGCTACACTTTATTACACATACTATGAACGTAATAACGTTAAAGATAGAGCTAATCGTCCTCTAATTATTTCATTTAACGGTGGTCCTGGTTCTGCCTCAGTATGGATGCATATAGCTTATACTGGCCCTAAAGTTTTAAAGATTGATGATGAAGGCTACCCTGTACAACCTTATGGTGTAAGAAGTAACCCTAATTCTATACTAGATGTGGCTGATATTGTTTTTGTAAACCCTGTAAATACTGGTTATTCTAGAATGATTGAAGATAAAGATGGAAAACTTCCTGAACGAAAAACTTTTTTTGGTATTAATGCAGATATTAAATATTTAGCAGATTGGATTAATACTTTTGTTACAAGAAAAGAACGATGGGAATCGCCAAAATATATTATTGGTGAAAGTTATGGTGGAACCAGAGTTATGGGACTAGCTAACGAATTGCAAGTAAACCAATGGATGTATTTAAATGGTGTTATTTTAGTTTCGCCTGCAGATTATAAACAATACAACACATCGCAACCCGTTTATTCTTCACTTAATTTACCGTATTACACAGCGGCGGCATGGTATCAAAAAATGTTACCTCCTGCTTTACAACAAAAAGATTTACTCGACATTTTACCCGAATCTGAAAATTATGCGATAAACACATTAATGCCTGCGCTGGCAAAAGGAGGTTTTATATCTGATAGCGAGAAAAAAGACGTTGCAAGAAAAATGGCTTACTATTCTGGGTTAAGTGAGAAATCAATTCTTCAGAATAACTTAGATGTTCCTACCAGTTTTTTTTGGAAGGAATTATTAAGAGACGAAACTGGACAAACTATAGGTAGATTAGATTCAAGATATTTAGGTATAGATAAAACCGAATCTGGAGATATTCCAGACTTTAATCCAGAATTAACCTCATGGATGCACTCTTTTACACCTGCCATAAATTATTATATAAGAGAGCATTTAAACTTTAAAACGGATGTGAAATACCAGGTATTTGGTGATGTTCATCCTTGGGATAGAAGAAACGATAACACTCGTGAAGCATTAAGACAAGCTATGGCGCAAAATCCGTATTTAAAAGTTTTAATACAATCTGGTTATTATGATGGTGCTACCACTTACTTTGGAGCAAAATACACCATGTGGCAAGTAGATCCTAGTGGAAAAATGAAAGACCGCTTTACTTTTAAAGGCTATAGAAGTGGGCATATGATGTACTTAAGAAATGAAGATTTAATTTCGGCGAATGATGATTTAAGAATGTTTATAAATGCATCATTAAGTAAAGGAAAATCTGCTAAATACATAAAAAAAACCGCTGATTAATTAATCAGCGGTTTTAATTTTTTTCTTTTATTATCCTCTTAACCAAGCTTCACGTAAATCCTTTTGAGTAGCTGTTGCATCTTCTTTTTCAAGAATGCCTTTGCCCATTGTGTAAGATTGCGTAGTAGTTGTTTTAATTACTATCTCTTCCCCATCTCTATCTAGCTTTACCTCTATCTCTTTTCCTGGTTTCCACATGTAAACTTGTTGTAAAATCTGGTTAGCATTTTGCATAGAAAACTCAGTACCATTTATTGATTTAATAACATCATTTGGTTTTACACCTTGTTCGTTCCAAAAACTATTTTCTGTTACTAATTCGCTAAAAAATACTTTACCCGCTTTAGGATCTGCTCCAAAAATTAGTTGTCCTGCATTTTGAATATAGTTGGTTTCTACCTTACCCTCTCCTATTTCTAAACCAACTTTTGCAAAAAAGTCGTTATAGTTAATTGGGATATCTCCAATAACATGAGAATCGAAAAAGTCTCTTAATGATGGATATGTCATGGCTACAATTTCATCAATTAACTTATCATCTTCAAAAGGTTTGTTTTTACCGTACTTATTAGAAAGTTCTTTCATTAAAGACAAAATACCACGGTTTCCTTTACTTTCTTCTCTCATTAAGATATCAATACACATTCCAATTAAAGCGCCTTTTTGATAAACATTATAATATTGATCTTTATAAGGCTCCTTTAAAACGTTTTCACTCATAATTGTAAAACTCATGGCATCATTCATATTTCTTGAGCCTTGAATTTTCCCCATAATCTTGTTATAAAATTCTGCTTCTGCTACTAGCCCTTCACTAACCTGAAATAAGGTTGCAAAGTATTCTGTTACACCCTCGTACATCCACAAGTGTTTTGAGAAAGTAGGGTTATTGTAATCGAAATAATGTACATCTTCAGAGTGTACACTTAATGGTGTTACAATATGAAAGAATTCATGAGAAACAACATCTGTCATACTTTCTGCCAATGCTTCTATTTCCATAGATTCTGGCAAAACAACCACAGTTGAAGTGTGATGCTCTAGTGCACCAAAACCTTTTGGAGAATCTTCTTTTCCTTCAGATAAATATAAATATATGTCGTAACGTGATGTGGCATTAATATCGCCCAAATAGGTTTTTTGAGCTTGCATCATTTTAAAAACAGTTTCTTTTAATGATGCTGCCGAGTGAACATTATTAGGAGAATATACACTTAAAACGATTTTTATATCACCTACCATAAATTCTTCAACATCCAAATTTCCATACATCATTGGGTTGTCGGTAATATCAAAATATCGTGTAGCTAAATAACTTGTAGTTGTCGTTTTTCCGTCTTCACTTGTTTTGGTGTTTACATTTTGTAAAGCTGAAGTACGAACAAAACTAGATGGTCCTGTTACATCAAGCTTGTATTGGTTATTTTTTAATGAGTCAAAATATCCAATAAAACCGTGCAAGTTTAAAACATAGTTTTCTTCCTCGATATTTGTTCCCGATGGAGAAAACGGTTGCTCGCCACCAATACCACCTTCTTTTTCAATATCAAAAGTATCATTAACTAAATACGTGATTTTATCTAAGTCTTTCGCATTAGCAATAGTCCAAGTATTTACATCTACTTTTACTACTGGCATTTCTTCGCCTTTGTAATTTATGGCTTTAAAATCATCTACGTATTTACCAAAATCGCTTACTGCATATGTACCTTGAACTACTCTTGGTAATCTATAGGTTACAGTCTCAATTGTAAAACGTCCTGGATTTATTGTAACTGGTGCTTTATCATCTTGCACTGCTGATAGATTTATTGCCGTCTCTATTGGTAAAACAGTTGCTAAATCATTGTTTGTTTTTGTAGAACTACAGCTTGCAAATAAAATACCTGCAAATAATGCCAAATATATTTTTGAATTCATAAAAAAATTTGTTTTTCAATTGACGCGCAAAATACCACTATGTTACGATTGGTATTCTTAAGGTTTTGTTAAATTAGCATTATGCAACAGCCTCTTGTTAGTATTATAATTCCATTTAAAAACACCGAAGGTTTTTTAGATGATTGTTTAAAATCAATAATTAAACAAACATACAAAAACTGGGAATTAATAATTGTAGATGACCACTCGGCTGATAATAGTTATAATATTGTTAGCAATTATTCAAAAAAAGATTCTAGAATAAGACTATTTAGAAATTCTGGAAACGGTATAATAGAAGCTTTAAAACTAGCGTTTTCAGTAAGCGAAGGTCAACTTATTACTCGTATGGATAGCGATGATATTATGCGTCCAGAAAAAATAGAAGTATTAGCCATTAATCTTTTAAAATATGGAAAAAAACATGTTGCCATTGGTTTGGTAAACTATTTCTCTAAATATGGTATTAAAAGCGGTTATAAAAGCTATGAAACTTGGCTAAATAAATTAACTAAATCAGGAAATAATTACAGTGAAATTTATAAAGAATGTGTTATTCCCTCACCTTGCTGGATGGTTTACAGAAGTGATTTAATAGCCTGTGAAGCATTTAATTTAAATACATACCCTGAAGATTACGATTTGGCTTTTCGATTTTACAAACACAGCTACAAATGTATTCCGTGTAACCATGTTTTACATGATTGGAGAGATTACAATACGCGTACTTCCAGAACACATAAACATTATGCTGAAAATCATTTTTTAGATTTAAAACTAAACTACTTTTTAGAACTAGATTTTAATCCAAATAAAACCTTAGTTATTTGGGGAGCAGGAAATAAGGGAAAGAAAGTAGCCAAAACACTTCTTTCCAAAGGTATTCCATTTAATTGGATTTGCGATAATCCTAAAAAAATTGGTAAAGATATTTACGGTATAATATTGCAGCCCTTTAGTTTTTTAGAACACATTAAAAACTCTCAAAGTATTATAACTGTGGCAAACAAAACGGCGCAAACAGAAATAAAAAATTATATGCATAATTTACAGTTAAAGCCTATTGAAGATTATGTATTCTTTTGTTAAATAATTTTTAGTGTGTCATATTTCATTTTCATTTTCTATATTTGACAAATCTAAAAAGGAATGCAGTTTAAAAACCCCGAACTTCTTTACGCACTATTTTTACTGCTCATACCTATTATCATTCATCTATTTCAATTACGTAAATTTCAAAAAATACCATTTACTAATGTAGCTTTTCTAAAAGAAGCAACATTACAAACTCGCAAGAGTTCGCAAATAAAAAAATGGCTAATATTATTAACAAGGTTATTACTTATTAGTGCATTAGTGTTTGCTTTTGCTCAACCATTTGTATCTAAAACTAAAGCGTTTAAAACTAAAAAAGAAACGGTTATTTATTTAGATAATTCTTTCAGTATGCAAGCTAAAGGAAACCAAGGTGAATTACTAAAACGCGCTATACAAGATATTATAACCAACATACCGGAAGATGAAAATATATCTTTAATTACTAATAGCAGTGTTTTTAAAAACACAACAATTAAAGCTATTAAAAATGAGTTGCTTCAACTACCATATTCGGCCAATAGTCTAACTACAGATGCTGCTTTGTTAAAGACTAAAACTTTTTTTAGTGACCAAAATGGTATTGTAAAAGACTTGATTTTTATTTCTGATTTTCAAGAAAACGAAAGTGATTTCAGTATTTATAATGACTCTTTACTAAATCATTATTTTGTAAAATTAAAGCCGGTAAACACCAATAATATTTCTTTAGAAAGTGTAGCTATTTCAAACAAAACAGCCACAAATATTGAGTTAAAAGTTACTATTAAAAACAACGGTAATCCTATTGAAAACTTACCAGTTTCACTTTTCAACAATAATAATTTAATTGCAAAAACCTCTGTTAGTGGTAACAAGAAAATGAGTACAACGTTTTCAATACCTACAAATGACATTATAAATGGAAAAATAACGATTGATGATGCAAATCTCCAATTTGATAATATTCTGTATTTCAATATTAATAGCACATCAAAAGTAAATGTACTTTCTGTAAATGCAACTGAAGATTCGTTTTTAAAACGTATTTACACAAACGAAGAATTTAATTATATATCTACTACAGAAAATCAATTAAATTATAATCTTATTGAATCTCAAAACCTTATAATTTTAAACGAATTAGATAATATTTCTAGTACTTTATTGGCTGCTTTAAAACAGTTTACGCAACAAAATGGAACACTAATTATTATTCCTTCAAAGGATAGCAATAAAGCCTCATACAACCAGTTTTTATTAAATTATCAATCTAGTTTTGATAATTTAGTTCCTGTAGAAAAGCGCATTACTACTATTAATTATTCTCATCCATTATATAATAATGGTGTTTTTGAAAAACAAGTCAAGAATTTTCAATATCCTAAGGTTAATAGTTATTTCAGTACAAATTCAAATACTAGCTCCTCTATTTTAAGTTTTGAAGACGGTAAACCATTTTTGTTTCAAAATAAGAATACTTTTATTTTTACTGCTTCTTTAAAAAGAGACAATTCTAGTTTTAAAAACTCACCTTTAATTGTTCCTACGCTTTATAATATTGGTAAATACAGCTATAAAGTTCCTGAATTATACTACACTATAGGAAAGAATAACACTTACGATGTTAATACCAAATTGCAACAAGACAATATCTTATCGCTTAATTATAATGATATTAATATTATTCCTGAGCAGCGTTATTATAATAACAAAGTAGCCATAAAAACATCTGAACTCCCCAGTATTGCCAATACATATTCCATAAATAACAAAACTGAAACTATAAAAAAAGTAAGTTACAATTATGATAGGAATGAAAGTAATTTGAATTATAAGAATCTATCTAATTTAAGCAATATAGTTGTAGATGATTCCATTCAAGACGTTTTTGAAACTATAAAAAGTGATACAAAAGTTAATGCGCTCTGGAAATGGTTTGTTATTTTTGCGCTAACCTTACTGATTATTGAAATGCTCATCTTAAAATATTTTAAATGAACATACTTATAAAATCTGCTACAATAATAGATTCTAAAAGTGAGTTTCACAATTCTACTCAAGATTTATTAATTGAAAATGGTCTGATTACTAAGATTGCCAGCAATATTAAAAACTCTAAAAACTATCAAGAAATAAAGTTAGATAACTTACACATATCTCAAGGTTGGTTTGATAGCAGTGTAAGTTTTGGTGAGCCTGGGTTTGAAGAACGAGACACCATTGCAAACGGTTTAAAAACCGCCGCTGCTTCTGGGTTTACAGCTGTGGCAATGAATGCCAATACAAATCCAGTAATAGATTCAAATTCAGACATCACTTTTGTAAACTCAAAAGCAATTAATAATGCCGTTTCGCTTCTGCCTATTGGGGCCTTAACCACTGAAAGTAAAGGTGAAGATTTAGCAGAACTTTACGATATGAATTCTGCTGGTGCTGTTGCGTTTTACGATTATAAAAAACCTGTTTCTAACCCTAACCTGATGAAAATAGCCTTGCAATACGCAAGTAATTTTGATGGATTAGTTTGTTCATTTCCGCAAGAGAATAAAATTTCTGGAAATGGCGTAATGAATGAAAGTATAACCAGTACAAAACTTGGTTTAAAGGGAAATCCTGCTTTAGCAGAAGAATTGCAAATTGCACGCGATTTATTTTTACTAGAATATACAGGAGGGAAACTACATATTCCAACAATTTCATCAGCAAAATCGGTAGCTTTAATAAAAGAAGCAAAAAAGAAGAAGTTAGATGTTACTTGTAGTGTAGCTATTCATAACCTATATTTTTCTGATGATGTTCTTACAGATTTTAACACACACTTTAAAGTATTACCACCTCTAAGAATTAAAAAAGACATTGACGCTCTAATTGAAGCTGTTAAAGATGGTACTATAGATATGGTTACCAGCGATCATACTCCTATTGATATTGAGCAAAAGAAAATAGAATTTGACCACGCTGAATGTGGTACAATAGGTTTAGAAAGTGCTTTTGGTGCGCTTCAAAATATATTTACTCTAAAAAAGAGTATAGATATTTTAACTAAAGGGAAATCTAGATTCGGATTAAGCTCAAATTCTATAAATACAGGTAATTCATTAGATATTACACTTTTTAACCCTGAAACAAAGTATATATTTAGTAAAGATAATATCATTTCAAAATCTAAAAATGCCATTTTTGAAGGAGAAACTCTAAAAGGTAAGGTCTATGGTATTATTTCTAATAACATCATCTCATTAAACTCATAAATAATGACAGAGCAGGATATTGAAAGAGGTCGAAAAAATGCCATAATAAGCTACATAACCATTTTTGGAGTTATTATTGCTTATTATCTAAATATTGAAGAAAAAAACAAAAGTACATTTGCAAGTTTTCATATTAGGCAATCTTTAGGTTTGTGGCTTACTTTTTTTGCTTTGGGCTACATTGTTGGGAGCTTTAATAGCTGGTTAATTACATCTAGTTTTTATTTGTTTTTTGCCATACTTTTTATTTATGGATTTACCAGTGCCATTTCAAAAAAGGCACAAGCAGTTCCTCTAGTTGGAGCATTGTACCAGAAAATTTTTGCTAATCTTGGAAAATAAATCACTTTCACTTCAACATTTAATTCGCGAGTCTAGTTTAAGCAGTAATGCTCCATTATTAATAATGTTACATGGCTATGGTAGTGATGAAAACGATTTGTTTTCTTTTTCTGCTGAATTACCGGAAGAGCTATTCATTATATCTGTAAAAGCACCTTACCCAATGCAACCCTTTGGAAATGCTTGGTATGCAATTAATTTCGATAATGAAAAAGGTAAATGGAGTGATAATGAACAAGCAAAACAATCACGTGATTTAATTGCTAATTTTATTGATGAAGCTGTTACTAAATATCCTGTAAATAAAAATAATGTATCGCTTTTAGGATTTAGTCAAGGTTGTATTTTAAGTTTTGCAGTTGCATTATCTTTTCCTGAAAAGGTGAAAAACATAGTTGCCTTGAGCGGTTATGTAAATCAAGATATAATTGCTGGTAATTTAAAAGAAAAAGATTACTCAAATTTAGATTTCTATTGTTCACATGGTAGTGTAGATCAGGTAATTCCTGTTCAGTGGGCACAACAAACATCACCATTTTTAAAACAATTAAATATTAAACACTCGTATTCCGAATTTCCCGTGGGTCATGGTGTCGCTCCTCAAAATTTTTATGAGTTTAGAGAATGGCTTAAATCACGTGTTTAAAATACGTTAAGCAGTAAATAAATCCTTTTAAAGTCTATAAATTTTCATTCATCCATCATTTTACAATTTTTTACCGAAAAACCGTGCAATTTGTAGAAGTTTTTTGTGTATTTGTTTATTTTTTTGTTTAATTTGTTAAACAAAAAAAAGAAGCTTGTTTATTAATGCTATGAAAAGTAAAAAAAGCTTAAACTTATCTGTAGATCCTATTGGAATAATACTAGGCATATCCATTATATTAATTTGGGCTTTAAGTCTCTATGTGTTATTAAAATGGGATTTTGACTATACAAACCCATTAGTACTATTTGGTATTTTAATACAAACACATCTTTATACTGGATTGTTTATAACCGCACACGACGCGATGCATGGTACTGTATCTAAAAATAGGAAAATTAATAAAATTCTTGGTCAAATAACCTTGGTGTTATTTGCTTTCAATTCCTATAATAGGCTTCTGTATAAACACCACGACCATCATAAGTTTGTAGCCTCAGAAGATGATCCTGATTACCACGAATCTGGAAATTTTTGGATTTGGTATTGGAATTTTATAAAAAAATACACAACCTTAAAACAGCTAATATTAATGACAATTAGCTTACAACTACTGAGATTTGTATTTCCTCTTGAAAATTTATTACTATTTTGGATTTTACCAGGTATATTATCTACATCTCAGTTGTTTTATTTTGGAACATATATACCGCATAAAGATGGTCACGAACATGGCAATAAACATAAGTCTGGATCACTTAAAAAAAACCATTTATGGGCTTTTTTAAGCTGCTATTTTTTTGGTTATCACTATGAACATCATGATTCTCCGGGAGTACCTTGGTGGAGACTCTGGCAAATGAAATAGACTACTTTTTAATTTACTTATTGGTTAATAACAAGCCTAAACCCTTCTCCGTGTATATTTAAAATCTCAACCTTTTCATCCAATTTTAAGTACTTACGTAGCTTAGCAATATACACGTCCATACTTCTAGATGTAAAATAATTATCATCACGCCATATTTTTGTTAATGCTAACTCACGTGGCATTAAATCATTTTCATGTAAAGCTAGCAAGCGTAATAATTCATTCTCTTTTGGAGATAATTTAATTGGCTCTCCACCATCAAAACGTAAGAAACGTAATTTAGAATTTAAATCGAATTTCCCTATTTTAAATTCAAATTGCTTGCTATCTGATATCGTCTCAGTTGCTTTACGTTGAATGATAGCTTTTATTTTCATTAATAGAACCTCGCTATCAAATGGTTTGTTTAAATAGTCATCAGCACCAACCTTGTAGCCTTTTAAAACGTCTTCTTTCATAGCTTTTGCTGTTAGAAAAACAATAGGCACATCAGTGTTTTTTTCACGAATTTCTTTAGCTAAAGTAAAACCGTCTTTGTAAGGCATCATAACATCTAGAATGCATAAATCAAAATCATCTTTTTTGAATTTTTCAAATCCTTCCATTCCATTTTTAGCATGAACAACATCATAATCGTTCATGATTAAATAATCTTTAAGAACAGTTCCAAAATTTGGATCGTCTTCAACTAATAAAATTTTCTTGTTTATTGCTTCCATTTTTATGTTATTATGGGAAGTTTTATGGTAAATGTACTTCCGTTATCTTTTTCACTTTCAGCAGATACATGACCTTGATGGTCATCTACAATTCGCTTAACATAAGCCAGTCCAAGACCATGACCTTTTACGTTATGTATGTTTCCAGTATGTTCTCTATAAAATTTTTCGAACACACGCTTTACGGCAGCTTTACTCATTCCACTACCATGATCTTTTATTTTTAGTAAAATATTATTTCCAACATTTTCTGTATATACTTCAATTTTCGGGGCTTCTGGAGAATACTTTATAGCATTATCCAAAATATTCACTATTACATTTGTAAAATGCGTTTCATTAGCTAAAATTGATGATTTATCAGCTTCTAAAAACGTTTTTATATATCCATTTCTATCTTCAACTATCAATTCTACATGAGTAATAGCGTCTAGTATTAAGTCGTGTAACTTAACCCTATCCTTACTAATGTTAAGCTCGTTCTTTTCTAATTTTGATATTCTTAAAACATTTTCCACCTGAGCATGCATGCGTTTATTTTCTTCCTTAATCATACCTAAATAACGCTTCACCTTTTCTTGGTCTCCTATTATCTTAGGGTTCTTAATAGAGTCTAGTGCTAAGTTTATTGTTGCTATTGGCGTTTTAAACTCATGCGTCATATTATTTATAAAATCAGTTTTTATCTGAGATATTTTACGTTGCTTTATTAGTTGATATAACGAACTTGAATATGCTATAATTATAATTAAAGTAAACACTATTGATAGCGTCATCATGCCTATAACAGACGATAGTATGAATTTACTATCACCTGGAAAATTAACTAATAACTTATATGGTGTTTGTTTATTATCATCATAAAATATGGCTGTACTGTAAGTAGACTTTTTGTAATTTTCAAAATTATCACTTTGTACTTTTGTTGCTAAATCATTACTGTAAATTGCAAACTCATAATTTATATCTATATTATTTTCTTTTAACTTTTTTGATAATAACCTAGTAATTTCATCTTCAGAAATCCTTGTATGAATAGGTTTTCTTTTTAAAGCCTCTCTAAAGTTTTTCTTCAAATAACTTATTTCTGGCTCTAATATTCTTCCAATATTAGTAATCTTAGAAATAGGGCTTTGTTCGATATCCTTATCTGTTAAATCTGAATTAAAAACCTCTATTTTAGAACTACCTGTAAATCGTTTTAAATTTATACTATCAACATCAAAACCAGCATCTAGTATAGAAGACGATAATTTATAATTCTCTTCTAATATACCTTGAGAGTAAATAACAGTTTCGTTGGTATCTTTATTTTGTTGATATATAAATAATTGTGATACAGCAGTTGAATCTTTTTTCTTCTCCTTATCTAGACTTTGGTATACATTAAAAAGTCTATCTAATTCTTCATCTTCTAAAGTATTAGCTACATAACTTAAAGACTTTTTTACGTTATACTCAAATCGCTCTCTTTCATTTTCAACTGAATTGTTTATGTAATAAGCCTGTACAGCTATAATACCAATAAGAGATAAACTCATTAAAACAATTAGTAAGAAAAATATTCTTTTTTTCATCAATCAAAATTAACATTTTAACATTTAGCTGAGTTATCATTTAACCTTACGTTAACAAAAATGTTAAACAATATATTTTATTGTGATTTTTGAAGAAGTAATTCGTGTATTTTTTTTACTTGACTTTTAGTATTTTCAAGTTCAATATTTTCAATTACAAAGTCGGAAAGCATCACTTTTTCATCATCAGACCATTGATTTTTCATAATAGCCTCAATTTTTGCTTTAGTTGTATTATCTCGTTTTAAAACACGTTCAATCCTTAATGTTTTTGGTGCTGTTACCGTTACAACATAATCGCAAAGTTTATATCCCGCATTTTCAAAAAGAATAGCAACCTCTTTAATAACGTAAGGTGACGTTTGCTTTAATACCCATTTTTTAAAATGCTTAGCTACTCTTGGATGAATAATAGCATTCATTTTATCCAAATATTTCTTGTCATTAAAAATAATATCAGCTATGTAAGATTTATTTAATTTCCCATTTAAGTAGGCTTCATTGCCAAATAATTGAATCAGTTTTCGCTTAATTATTTTAGATTTCTTAATTAGTTTTTTTGCCTCATAATCAGCAATATAGACAGGCACTCCCATAGCTTCAAACTGCTTTGCAACTGATGTTTTACCACTACCTATACCACCTGTTAAACCTACTATAATCATTCTGTAATTATAAATTCAATACGTTGCTGATTAATTTTTACATTCTTAACTGTTTTAGGAAATTTAACTAATTCTGGTATTAAAATAGAATGATTTGTAGAAACCTTACTATAATCACATACCACTTTAAAATCCTTACTTTTTACACTTTTAAAATTACTTAAACTGACATAATACGATAAACTAACTACCTTAGGAAAATAATTTAAGATAGTTCCTTTAGGGACGTTAATTACATTTACTGGAATTTTTAAAGTGCCTTCTGTATGTTTTTCTACTTTCCCAATTAAATTAATACTTCTATCAGAAAATTGTAATTCTTCTTTATTTTCTGGAAGCTTTAATTTGATTAATTGCGATATATCTGATTTTATATTTGACAACGAAATTGTATCTGTCCCTAAATATTTAATTTCTTTTACAAGTATATCTGGACCTATTATTTGGATAGAATCGGGTTCTAAAACATAATCGCTAGAAATGTCATAGCCCGCAGCAAACTTAATATTTGAATTGAGTTTTACTGGAACAGTCCTTACTTCATTTTTTCCAAAAGCAAACAGTAATGTGTCGGGAGATATGTTTAATAACTCAACTTGCTTATCAAACTGAGTATTATTTAAAAAAGCCTCAGACTTACTCCAAACAAAGAAAGAATCTTTCTTATAAACATCATTACTAAAATCTACGGTTATCTCTGGCTTTTTAATATAATATTCTAACCACTTAAACCCGTGAGTTTTTAAAGTTAAAGATAAAACTGAAGTTGTATCGCTTAAAATAATATTCTCTTGTGGAACATTTATTTTCTCAATATCAAAAACAATAGTCTTTGTGTATTGCTTTGAAAGTTTCGAAAAAATTAGAATAATAAAAGCCGACAATAAAAATAAAAGGAAAACATTTATTTTTTTGTTTTTAATTGAAGTTATTATTTCAGACTTTAACTTTTTTATCATTTTGATTTAAAAAATAGTTCTGGAAATTCTGCTTCTGGTTTTCTATTTAAAATACCAATGAAAAATGTAGACTTTAAAAAGCCTAAACCATAACCTATAAATTGCACTAAAATAGCAGGTATTGATAAAACTGAAACCACTATACTCTTTGTTGAAAACACAGCTAAAACAAATGCTAAACTAAAGTACAAAAGGTAACATAAAAATAGCCATTTAAAATTTATAAAAAATAAGATTAATGAAACTATAAAACCCAAACAAAATAGTGTAGGAAACCAATAGGTTATTTTTTTAGTTTGTGGATGCCATGTATTTAAAATAGGTCGAACTAAACCAAATTTATAAACCTGCTTATAAAATTTAACCCAAGAAATTCTTCGTTTATGATATATAAATGCCTCGGGAATCAATTTCGTTTTAAAACCTAAATTCCAGAGTCTTATTACTAAATCTGGGTCTTCACCTGGATGAATTCTCCCAAAACCTTTTGATGCTTCAAAAGCTTTTCTTGATAAACCCATATTAAAACTACGTGGCTGAAATTTATCAAAACTATTTTTATTTCCTCGTATACCACCTGTTGTAATAAATGATGTCATTGAAAAATCAATAGCTCTTTGAAGATTTGTAAATGAGCTATGAGCCGCATCAGGACCTCCAAAACAATCTACATAATCTGTTTTTAAACTTTTCTTTACTTCTTCTAAATAGTTTTTTGGTAGAATACAATCGGAATCTAATATGATAAAATAGTTTCCATTTGCTTTTTGCATTCCGAAGTTTCTTGAATCACCCGGTCCAGAATTCTCCTTGAAAAAATAAGCGACATCTAGTTTATCTTTAAAACTATCAATAACAGATTTTGAAGGTTTTTCAGAACCATCTTCAATTATTACAATTTCAAATTTGATGTTTGTTTCTAATCCAACAAAACTTTGCAACAATTCTTGTATTTCGTTCGGACGATTATAAACAGGAATGATAAATGAAAAGTTTAATTGCATAACACAAAAGTAACAAAAAAGCCACCTTAATAAAGATGGCTTTTTTTCTATATTTAAAATAATTTAGTCTTCTCCTGTAAACGTACTCATTACAGCATCGCTAACACCCATATTACTAAACCCACCATCATTGTATAGGTTTTGCAACGTAACACGTTTTGTTAAATCGCTAAATAAAGAAACTGTGTAATTAGCGCAATCCATAGCAGTGGCATTCCCAAGTGGCGACATTTTTTCAGCGTAAGCAATAAAACCATCAAATCCCTTTACACCACTACCAGCAGTTGTTGGTGTTGGTGATTGAGAAATAGTATTTACTCGCACTTTTTTATCTCTACCAAAGAAATACCCAAAACTACGTGCAATACTCTCTAAATACGCCTTATTATCTGCCATATCGTTATAATCAGGAAAAACGCGTTGTGCAGCCATGTAAGTTAACGCTACAATACTTCCCCATTCATTCATTGCATCGCTCTTGTACAAAGTTTGCATTAATTTGTGAAAGGACATAGCTGAAACATCTGTTCCCTTTTGTGTCCAAGCATAATTTTGATCTGTGTAATGTTTTCCTTTTCTAACATTTATAGACATACCAATAGAGTGTAAAACAAAATCTATTTTACCACCAAGAATTTCCATAGACTGATCTATCAAATTTTGTAAATCTTCCTCAGATGTAGCATCAGCTGGTATAATTTGAGAACCCGTTTTTTTAGCCAACTCATTAATTTGCCCCATTCGCATTGCAACAGGTGCGTTGGTTAATACAAATTGCCCACCTTCTTCATGAACGCGTTCTGCTGTTTTCCAAGCTATTGAGTTTGAATCTAGCGCTCCAAAAATGATTCCTTTTTTTCCTTTTAATAAGTTGTACGACATATTTGGTTAGTTTATATATGTTTAATTATTGATTTAATTGAGTTCAAAGATACTAATTAATTCAGCAATTCTTTCGCATGAGCTATTGCTGACGAGGACATTTCTATACCTCCTAACATTTGAGCTATCTCAACAATTCGCTCATCATGATTTAACTTTATTAAGTTCGTTTGTGTTACATCATTTACATCTTCTTTATAGACTTTAAAATGCGAATGACCCTTTGCAGCAATTTGGGGTAAATGAGTTATTGAAAACACTTGCATTGTTTTACTCATTTCCAGCATAATATCTCCCATTTTATTTGAAATTTCACCCGAAACACCCGTATCTATTTCATCAAACATAATGGTTGGCAATTGTATGTAATTAGATAAAATAGATTTTATAGCCAGCATAATTCGAGATAATTCTCCTCCAGAAGCTGCTTTTTTAAGTTCATTAAACTGCCCACCTTTATTTGCTGAAAACAGAAAGTTTAATTCGTCTTTTCCATTGTTAAAAAACTCATCTTTAAAATCAATATGTATTTTAAATTGAGCATTGGGCATACCCAAACTTACTAAAATTGATTCTAGTTGTTTTTTTAACTCTGGAATAACTTCCTTTCTATTCTTATTAATGGTTTTAGAAATAGCATTGAGTTCATTTTCTTTTGATGCAATTTCTAATTGTTTCTTCTGTATTGTTTCATCTAAATTTTCAGTAACCGAAACTTTCTCTTCTAAGTTCTTTTTTACCTCAATTAATTCAGAAATATTAGATGACACATGCTTTTGCATTAGATTGTGTAATATGCGTAATTTTGAGTCTACAATTTCTAGTCTAGCTGGGTCTGCATCAATGGCATCCTGAAGCGCATCAACTTCAGTAAAAACATCATCTATTTCAATAAGACTACTGTTTACTCTATCATATAAATCTTCATATTTTTTAGAGTATTCAGAAAGTTTTTGAAATGTATTCTTTAAAGTAGTTAAATTTGAAATTAACCCTATTTCATCTTCGTTTAATAATTGGTAAGCTTCAGATAGTCTTTCTTTGATACCTTCAATATTATTTAACGTTTCATATTCTTCTTCTAGCGTTTCTATTTCACCTTCAACTAAGTTTGCTTCAACTAATTCATTTAGCAAAAAGGTGTTATAATCATGTTCTTTTACAGCTTCATTTTGAAAATCTAAAATATCTTTAAGTTCTTGCTTAAGGCTTTTAAATAATTTCAACTCTGCTTTATAATCCTCTAAAAGACCACTATTCTTAGCTAAAGCGTCAATAACTTGAAATTGAAAATCATTACTAATGAGTTGCAGTGTTTGATGCTGAGAATGAATATCTATTAAACGCTCACCTAAAGTTTGTAAACTATTTAAATTTACGGGTGTATCATTTACAAAAGCTCTAGATTTTCCAGATGGCAAAATTTCACGACGAATTATTGTTTGATCGTCATAATCAAAATCTTCAGCTTTAAAAAGCGGTTTCAATTTATAATTAGACACATTAAAAACAGCTTCAATGATACATTTTTGTGTCGAGTCTTTTAAACTACTTAAATCTGCACGTTTACCAAGTATTAAAGATAAACCACCTAAAAGAATAGATTTACCCGCTCCTGTTTCTCCTGTAATTATAGAAAAACCATCATTAAAATTAACATGAAGGTTATCAATTAAAGCATAATTTTTAATAGAAAGCGATACTAACAAAAGTTTAATTTAAAATTTGAATTATGAAAATAAATATAAGAAATGTGGTTTAAAAAAAGTGGTTTTTAAAACTTAATATTTTGCCATTTACTACTGTGCATTGGCGCTACTTTTTGCAGAGTCTCTTTAACACTTGCCACATTTACATTGGGACCGCCAGTAAAAATTTGCTCAATTTCTTCAGCCTTGGCATCAAAAAAAGTACGCAATAAAAAAGAATTAGGCCTGCGACTATTCATAACTTGAAATTTTTTAAGCGAGGTAGCTATTTGTTCTTTTCCTTGCTTTACGTTATCTGCCATAGCATCCAAACCATTTCTATGATAATTGTAAATAACATCCCTGTATTCTTTAAATGTTGGTGATAAAATATTATCTATAAGTGCAAATCTACTTTGTAAACCATCTTCTATTTTCCAACCAGAAAAATTCCCTTGTTGAGAATAGTTTGTTATAACTTGAGCTTGTTTGTAATAGTCTGCACCACCATTTTGAACAAATGAATCTGCATCTAAACCAAGAATCATTTGTATATGAAACGCTAATACAGATATTAAATTTGATTCAAACTGAGTAGGATTATATATTAAATTTTGAAATTCTAAGTATCTGAAATTGAAGTAACCATCATTAAAATTATAAACAGGTGTTGTAAAAGATGAGCCGTAAACTGGTCTAGAAGATTGCACTTGTAATGACGCTTGAAAAGTTTCTCCACTGTAGTTAGACACATTTATAAACATACTACAATCTATACGCTCTTGAGGTGCAAAATTTTTACTAGTCCATTTTGTATTATTTACAAACTCATTTAATTGCTTTTCTAAAGTTTTAAAAATTGGAAAATTTTCGTTTCCTGTTTGTTGTGCATTTACAACTACAGTACAGTTTAATTCTTGAGCTATACCAGAAAAACCAATACTAAACAATAAAGCTATTAAAATATTACGCATTTATTTCTTTTAGAATTTTATTTAATAAATCATTAGCAACTTCAGTTTTCGATTTTAATTCAAACCGATTGATTTCATTATTATCATCAATAAAGGTTACCTTATTAGTATCACTTTTAAAACCAGCGCCTTTATCTTTCAACGAATTTAAAACAATTAAATTTAAATTCTTCTTTTTTAATTTTCCTTTTGCATTCTCTAACTCGTTGTTAGTTTCCAAAGCAAATCCAACTAAATATTGCTGTTTTTTTATTTCTCCTAACGATGCTAGAATATCTTTTGTTTTTTCTAACTCTAAAGTTAACGTTGGTTCCTTCTTCTTTATTTTCTGTTTAGCAACTTCTTTCGGTTTAAAATCCGCAACAGCTGCAGAAAGTATAGCCACATCTACATCATCAAAATGCATATGGGCTGCATCGTACATATCGTTAGCACTAGTAACGGGTATAATATTTATTAAATTATGAACTGCTTTTTGATGAGTTGGTCCTGTTATTAAAAAAACTTCAGCACCTAAATTAGCCGATGCTTTTGCAATTTCAAATCCCATTTTACCACTTGAATGGTTACCTATAAAACGAACTGGATCTATGGCTTCGTAAGTTGGTCCTGCGGTAATTAATACTTTTTTTCCTCGGAGCGGAAGTTTGTCTAAAATATCATTTTCAATAAATGAAACAATATCTTCTGGTTCTGCCATTCTTCCCTCACCAACTAAACCACTTGCTAATTCGCCGCTAGTTGCAGGAATCATAATATTTCCAAAAGACTGAAGTTTAGAAAAACTTTCATGACTAGAAGGATGTTTATACATATCTAAATCCATTGCTGGTGCAAAATAAACAGGACACTTAGCCGATAAGTATGTTGCTAATAATAGGTTGTCGCTACTACCATTTGCCATTTTAGATAGTGTATTTGCTGTTGCTGGAGCAATTACAAAAACGTCTGCCCACAAGCCTAAATCTACATGATTATTCCAAATCGCATTATCATCTTCTTCGTTTGTAAAAGATGAGTGTACTGGGTTTTTAGAAAGTGTTGATAACGTTAATGGGGTTATAAAATCTTTTGAAGATGGCGTCATAACTACTTTTAAGTTAGCGCCCGATTTTATAAAAAGTCTTACTAATGAAGCTGTTTTGTAAGCGGCAATACCACCACTAATTCCTAATAGTATGTTCTTGCCGCTTAATATTGACATTTTAAAAATTATTCCTGAGAATCTTCCTCAGTATTTCTAAAATAAATTTTATCTGTTAACCATTCTTGAACAGCTAACGCATGAGGTTTTGGTAATTTTTCGTAAAATTTAGAAACCTCAATTTGCTCTTTATTTTCAAAGATTTCTTCAAGACTATCGTTGTAAGTAGCAAATTCTTCTAACTTATCGATAAGTTCTTTTTTTATCTCTGTATTAATTTGCTCTGCACGTCTTGAAATAATAGAAATTGACTCATAGATATTTTCTGTTGGCTCGTCAATCTGATTTCTGTCATACGTTACCGTATTTACTGGAGCATTGGTTTTCTTTAAATCCATTATTATTGTGTTAATTAACTTGTGCTGTGTATTTGTTTAATTCTTCGTCTATAATTGTGGCCATATTATCCACTTCTGATATGTATTTAGAGTTTGCGAAGGTTTTCTTAAAGTTTGTATAAAACTCTTTGGCTTCCTCCAAACGCTGTTTTTTTAATTGTACTACTCCTGTTAGTGTTCTTTTTAATTCAATACTATTTGTTGCTAATTTATATGCAGAATCAAGTCTGTAGAATAAAGCTTCTTCTTTTAAAGTAGAACCTGGAAAGTCAAAAAGAAAGTTATTAAACGATTTAACTGAAGCAGGATAATCTGATATTCTGTTATATTGCTTTGCTATTTCAAAAGCTTTTTTTTCTAATTTAAAATCAAGTTCTTTAACAAGCTCGTTAGCTTCTGCTATGTATTCTGATTCTGGAAATATATTGATAAAATTTTGTATTTTTTCTAAGGCCTCTTTAGTCTCCTTTTGATCTTTAGTGTAAACAGGAGACAATTCATAATAGCTCTTTGCGGCTAAAAAAGAAACTTCTTCCACTTTCTCACTTTTAGGATAACTGGCAGCAAAACGATCAAACTGATATCCAGAAATGTAATAATCACCCATTTTATAAAATGAGTTAGAATATAAATACATTAGTTTTTCAGCTTGTGGCTTTCCTCTATAATTAGGAACTATTTGAGCAAAAAGCTTATTTGCTTTTTCAAATTTACCTTCGTTGTACAAAGCTTCACCTAATTTAAATTTTTCTGCAATAGCACCTTCACCTTCAGCTTTTAATGCTTTCTGGTATTCGTTACAAGAGCTTAAAACTAAACAAGCTAATAATATATAAAATATGTTTTTCATAAAAATAAAACAGGATGCAAAATTAAGTTTTTAATATGGATTTTAAAAATATTATTTTAAAGCTAAAGTAAAGGCTTAAAGTCAGTACCAGCAAGGTTTAAGTAATATTTAACATCCTAATACCCTTTTACAAAATCTTGTATTTTATGTTTTAATGCTTTAGATGCAGGTACAAGTGGCAATCGTACCGTGTCATTACATAAATTTAATGCTTCAAAAACAGCCTTAATTCCAGCAGGGTTATTTTCTTCAAAAATATAACCTATAACATCAATTAATTTGAAGTGAAGTTTATAAGCCTTTTCTGTTTCTCCTTTTAAACCTAGGCGAATCATATCTGAAAAATCTTTAGGAAATGCTTGTCCTATTACAGAGATTACTCCAGCGCCTCCAGCTAAAACAACTCCTAAAGCTAAATCGTCATCACCTGAAATAACTAGAAAGTCTTCTGGTTTATTTTTAATCAATTCTAAATATTGAGCCAAATTGTTTCCTGCCTCTTTTACAGCTATTATATTATCAAAATCATTTGCAAGTCTTAAGGTAGTTTCTACTTCAACATTTTTTGACGTTCGACCAGGAACATTATATAAAATAACATCTATTGGAGAAGCTTCAGCTATGGCTTTAAAATGCTGATAAATTCCTTTTTGTGTTGGTTTACTGTAATATGGAGAGACCGATAAAATAGCATCTATTTCACTTAAATCTGTATTCTTTATCTCCTCTATTACAGCCATTGTATTATTTCCACCAATTCCTAAAACTAGCGGAACTCTTTTGTTATTAGCTTTTAAAATAGTTGCTATAATTTCTTTTTTCTCTTGCTTGGTAATAGTTACGCTTTCACCGGTTGTACCAGAAATTACAAGATAATCTGTTCCATTATCAATATTGAAGTTTACAATATTCGTTAAAGCCTCATGATCTATACTCAAATCTGAATTAAATGGCGTAACTAACGCAACTCCAGTTCCTAGAAACTTGCTATTCATTTTAAATTTTATTTAATATGGTTAAGTATTTAAATAACTCTTTTTTAAATACATCAAATTCTTTTAAATTGGTCTTTATTATTAAGTCGTTTAATCTTTCATCAGATTTAGAAATTCCTATTTTTAGCTCTGATTTTGAAAGCGCTGTAATCAGTTTTAATTCTAACACTTCTTTTTCGTAATAGTTTACTAAAACATCAAATTTAGTGTTTAAAAAAGATTGTAGTTCAATATTTTTAATATCACCCTTCCAACCAAAATCTTTTGGATAGTAACAATTATCCCAAGAATTTAAATCATCTTTTTTACTTTCAGAAAAGGCAATAATTTTTAGTTTATTAGGTCTTACTTTAATAGATTCAGCTAATACATTAAACCTTTCAAAATCCTGAATTTCATTAATATTTATTACAATACCTAAACTACTAATTTTTTTATCTGTAACGTTTACTTGTCTTTCAGATAACAATTTGTTTAAGTACTTTTTATTAGATTTTTCTTTGAAAGCCTTTAAAATCATTTACCTTTATACTTTGCGCAAAGGTAGCAAAAGTACATTCAAAATTTCGTTTAATATATGAGGTTTACATATTTCTTTTTTTTGTTATATTTTTTCACTTTTACAGCTTGTAAGCAACAAAAAATTGGGCCTACAAAGATTGTAGGAGATAAAATTGAGATTAACGACAGCTTAAGCATTGATTCTGAAATTGAGGCGTTTATAAAACCCTACAGAATTCATATTCAAAAAGATTTAGATAGTGTTTTGGCATATTCAATAGACACATATTCTAAAACTGACGGACAATTTAATACCGCAATTGGCAATTTTATGGCAGATGCAGTTTATACTCAAGCCAATCCTGTATTTAAAGCGAGAACTAAAAATAATATAGATTTTGTACTACTTAATTATGGTGGTATTCGCTCTATAATTTCTAAAGGAAATATCACAGCAAGAACCGCTTACAAAGTAATGCCTTTTGAAAACAGCATTGTTGTGGCCGGTTTAAAAGGTGATAAAATCAAGAATATTGTAGATTATATAGTATCTTCTAAAAGAGCGGTTCCTTTTAGCTCTCAACTTAAATTAAAAATTGATAAAGATTACAATATTTTAAGTGTAACCATTAATGATAATACAATAGATTCTACAAAAACCTATTATGTAGCTACCAGTGATTACACATATAATATGGGTGATAATATGACCTTTTTTAAACCTAATGAGGGCGTTACTTTTTTAGATTACAAAATACGTAAAGCACTTATTGATAATTTTAAAAAGATAGACACCCTTAAACCTGTAATTGACGATAGATACATTCAGATAAACTAAAACTTACCTTATGAAACGTAGAGATTTTATCCAGAAAACTACAGCAGGAAGTGCATTAATAACACTTGGTGGTTTTGGTTTGCAATCGTTCTCGACAATAAATAGAACTTCTAAAATAACCATTTTGCACACCAATGATGTGCATAGCCATATTGATGCCTTTGGTCCAGAAGATGGAAGAAATGCAAACAAAGGAGGAGTGGCTCGAAGGGCTTCTTTAATTGAATCTATAAGAAAAGAAAACCCAAACACATTATTACTTGATGCTGGAGATATTTTTCAAGGTACTCCTTATTTTAATTACTACGGTGGTGAGTTAGAATTTAAGTTGATGAGCAAGTTAAAATATGACGCTGCCACTATTGGAAACCATGATTTTGATAATGGAATTGATGGTTTATATGCACAATATCCACACAAAGAATTTGAATTTCTAACTGCTAATTACGATTTCTCAAATACAATATTAGACACTCATACAAAGCCTTATAAAATCTTTAAAAAAGATGGGATTAAAATTGGAGTTTTTGGTTTAGGCATTGAACTAAAAGGACTTGTTACTACTGAGCTAAGTAAAGAAACTAAATATTTAGACCCTATTGAAATGACTCAGGAAATGACGCGAATTTTGAAGAATGACGAACAATGTGATCTAATTATTTGTTTATCACATTTAGGATATTACTACAAAAAAAATCCTAACAGAATTAGCGACTTAAATCTTGCTAAAAAAACAAAAAATATTGATTTAATTATTGGTGGTCACACACATACATTTTTACCAAAACCAACCATCGTTAAAAATAGCGAAGGAAAAAACACCTTAGTAAACCAAGTAGGTTGTTATGGTATTAATCTTGGTAAAATAGATTTTTATTTTGATACAGATAAAAATAAATCGGCAAAAGGAACTTCAATAATAGTCTAAACCAAGACTTTCTCTGAAGAAAAATTATCACTTTCTTTCATTCGTAATACTTTCTCCCTTTTGGTTTTAGTATCTAAAGAGGCATATTTAAATATTTGATACAAACCTAAAGCATATAAACCTCTAGTTAACATAACAAAAATCCAATCGTACAAATAATAATGATTTACATAGCCTATAATTACCGAAAATACAAAGCAAATTACACCAACTAAAAAGAATATAGATTGTTTTGTTTGAGTATTTAAATAAACTCCAAACGACACAAACGTTAAAATCATTAAAGTTAAGCCATTGGCGCCTAACATATTAACTTCATTTGCATCAGGTATAAGAATTTTTAAAATATCAAATATTGTATAAAGAAAGTATAGGTTTATTGAGAAAACAACCAGTAAATATAATCCAATTAGCTTATCCACTTTTAAAATTTTAAATTTAGTTAAAGCAATTATTATTAATTGCAAATAACTTAACAAGTAAAACATACTGGATAAATTAAGTAAAGTGTATTCTTTAAAAAAAGTTGAAGATAAATCACCTAAAAAGGAAAGTACTACAAAAGAAATTAAAGATATTTTTAGGTAATTATTTTTAACAAAAAAGAATATTAATAATAGTGGTACAAATAGCGGTAATGTTGAATTTAAAAGCAATTCATCCTCACTAAATGCGCTAACAAAACTTAGGGCAATTAAAACTAATAAAGCACAAAAAAAGATTTTGTTAAAAGTAGGTTTGAACAAATTTTTCACAATAACATTATAAGTAGGTTATTTCAAATATATAAAAAATTACAGACACATCGACTAAAAACACTATTTTATCGACGAAATACATATTTCATGTGTTTCTTATGAAATATAACGTGCACATGAAAAGTAATTCTTGAGCTTACGTCTAAACATATAATTATAAAACCAAACCATAAATAAGATGAAAAAGTACTTTCCACTAGTTTTAAGATTAATTGTAGCTATTATTTTAATACAAACACTCCGTTTTAAATTTACGGCTCACCCAGATAGTGTTTATATTTTTGAAACAGTAGGTTTAGAACCCTACGGAAGAATTGGTATCGGTATTTTAGAACTTATAGCTGGTATTTTACTTCTTGTGCCTAAAACAGTTTGGTTAGGAGCATTATTAACTTTAGGAATTATTGGTGGTGCTATTTTTATGCATTTAACTATGTTGGGAATAGAAGTAAATGAAGATGGTGGTGTGCTTTTCTACACAGCAGTTTTAACCTTTACACTTTCAGCTATTTTACTTTACTTATATAAAAAAGATATTCCTTTTATAAATAAACAGAAAAATTAGTCTGCAATAATAAAGGTGTCCTCTTGTCTTGGTGTGTTTATGAACTTAGACTGTTTGAAAAGAAAGTAAAATGCAACAAGAGATAATGTAGTAGCTAAAAAGCTTAAAATACTCTTTTGAGATATGTAAATAAAAGCAATATCTATTACTTCTGAAAACACCAAACATAGTGTTCCAAGGAATAAAAAGAGTGACTTTTGGTTATCTCTGTAAAAGTAATTTAGCAACGCCATAGATAGCAGTAAAAGTGTTACTATGTTATAAACTAATTCAAAATAATAATCCAACTCTACATCTAAATTTGGCTTTACAATGAGCTGCAAAACATAAATTAAATAAACATTTAAAGCCATTAAAACTATTAAATGAATTTTAAAATTTTTCAAGATGTGTAACATACAAACAGACTTTATTATTTTTACTAGAAGAAATATGTAAGCTATAATAAACATAGAATTTGTTATACAATATTGATAATTACTCAATAATGAGTTTTCATTGAAGGGTACAAAATCTAAAAATAAAACAAACAAATCTCCTACTGAGTAAAACAGTAAGAACAATAAAAAATAGATATTTTTATTTTTTATAAATAGTATATAAGTGAGAGTAATTAAAGGTATTAGTAATGTGTCAAAATAAAATGAGAGATCATAATTCCCGCTAAATTCAAAAAAAACAAATAGAGCGTAAAATATTAAAACAAAACTTACCAAGACTTTCGACTTGTTCATAATTGCAATTTAATGTTGATATACAAACATACACATATTTTACAATTAAACGTTAAAAAAATACTTTTTATCGATAAAATACAGCAATTATTCCAATTTTTGTAAGAATTCATACTCATTTATTAGCGATATACCTAATTTTTCTGCTTTATCTTTTTTACTAGGCCCCATATTATCACCTGCAACTATATAACTTGTTTTAGAAGAAATTGAACTACTTACTTTACCTCCGTTATCTTCAATAAGCTTTTTTAGTTCATTTCTGGAAATACTTTCAAAAACACCTGAAACAACAATTATATCTCCTTTAAGCTTATCTGTTTGCCCCTCAAGCTCTTCATCAGAAATTTTTAATTGCACATTAAAACCTTTTAGACGATTGATAATCAACATATTTTCTTCTGAAGAGAAAAATGCAACAACACTTTCAGCTATCTTTATCCCAATTTCATCAACATTTACTAAGTCTTCTTGAGATGCTATTGCTATCGCATCAATACTCTTATAGTGTTTTGCTAATTTTTTTGCAACAGTTTCGCCAACATAACGAATACCTAATGCAAACAAAACACGTTCAAAAGGAATGTTCTTAGATTCCGCAATACCTTTAATCAAATTATCAGCGCTTTTTTCTGCCATACGCTCCAAAGGAATAACTTGCTCTTTTGTTAATTCATATAAATCTGAATAATTATTTATAAGCCCCTCATTTACTAAAAGTGACACAGTTTCACCACCTAAACCATCAATATCCATGGCTTTTCTAGAAATAAAATGTTGAATTCTTCCAATAATTTGGGGATTACACCCATTATAATTCGGGCAATAATGCTGAGCTTCTCCTTCTTGTCTTATCAATGATGTATCACACTCAGGGCAGGATGTTATATAGGTTGTGGCTTCAGAATTTTTCGGACGCTTACTTAAATCTACTCCTAATATTTTAGGTATAATCTCACCGCCTTTCTCAACATAAACTTCATCCCCAACTCTAATATCTAACTTTTCAATTTGATCTGCATTATGTAAGGATGCTCTTTTTACAGTTGTTCCTGCTAGTTCTACCGGCTCTAAATTAGCTACTGGCGTAATAGCTCCAGTTCTTCCAACTTGGTAAGTAATACTATTTAAAGTTGTCGAAACTTGTTCTGCTTTAAATTTGTAAGCCATGGCCCAACGTGGCGCTTTAGCAGTATAACCTAGCTCCTCTTGTTGTTGCAAATTATTTACTTTAATAACAACTCCATCTGTTTCGTAAGGTAAATTGTGACGCTCCTCATTCCAATAATCTATAAACTCTAAAACTTCATCAATAGATTTAGCTAGTTTAGCAGCTTTTGGAACTTTAAAACCCCACTGTCTGGCTTTATCTAAACTTTCAAATTGCGTATTTACACCTAAATTGTATCCTGTTAAATTATACAACAAACATTCCAAAGGGCGTTTTGCAACCTCTGCACTATCTTGTAACTTTAAGCTTCCAGAAGCTGTATTTCTTGGGTTTCTGTAAGGCTCCTCTCCTATTTCAACCCGCTCTTCATTCATTTTTATAAAACCTTCAAATGGCAAAACTATTTCTCCTCTAATATCAAATTTAGCAGGGTAATCACCTTTTAATTGTAACGGGACAGATTTTATAGTTTTTATATTGGCTGTTACGTTATCCCCTTGAAATCCATCTCCTCGTGTAATAGCTTTAACCAATTTACCAGATTCGTAGGTTAAACTAATGGAAGCTCCGTCATATTTTAATTCGCAAGTATACTCAATATCACCATAAACCATTTTTTTAATTCGAGTTTCCCAATCCTGTAAATCTTCTTTTGAATAGGAATTATCTAAAGAATACATTCTATGCTCGTGCTTAACGGTTTCAAAATTCTTTGTTACCTCACCACCAACTCGTTGTGTTGGAGAATTTGCATCAAAATACTCTGGATGTTTAGCTTCAAGCTCTTGGAGCTCTTTTAGTTTTTTATCAAAATCAAAATCTGAAATAGTAGCATTATCTAAAACATAATAGTTGTAATTATGTTTGCGTAATTCTTCTCGAAGTAAATTTATTTGTGACTGTATTTTACTCATTAATTTATAGTTGCTTTAATCATTCTATCTTTTTTGAAAAGATCTTGTTTTAACTGAATGTTTTTAAAATTCTTGTCGGTTAATAACTCAATCATGTCTCTTCCTAAATATTCGTTTATTTCAAAAAATAATTGTCCATTATCGTTTAGATTATGTTTAGCGAAATCGGTAATCATATTATAAAATAATAGCGGATTTTCATCTTTTACAAACAATGCTAAATGCGGTTCGTTATTTAAAACATTAAGAGACATTAATTCTTTTTCTTGTTCTCTAACGTAAGGCGGATTAGATATTATAATATCAAAACTAGGTTCTATATTAAAATTATTATTTTGAAATGTAAGAATATCTGCCTCAATAAAATTAACATTAACATGATTTAAATCTGCATTTTGTTTTGCAACTTTTAGAGCGTCTTTACTAACATCTATACCATAAACACTGGCGTTGGGCATTTTTTTTGCTATAGAAATAGCTATACAACCACTACCTGTACCAATGTCAATTATTTTTATTTTTTGGTTTTTGTTAGATTTAACAACCCAATGGACCAGCTCTTCAGTTTCAGGCCTAGGTATTAAAACGCTTTCGTTTACTTTAAAAGTTAATCCAAAAAATTCTGTTTCGCCAGTTATGTACTGAATTGGCATTTCTTTTTTCAATAATTCTAGTGCTTCTAATACATTTTTTGAGTTTTCAATTTCTAAATCTAAATTCATTGCCAGCTTAAGTCTGGAAATTTGATGATAAAAATCTATTAAAATAAAAAAGAAACTATCAACCTCTTCCGATGGGTAAATAACATCTAATTCGTTATGAAATTTAATTTGTATGTCCTTTAACTTCATAATTCCTTTATCATCCAAACACCACATGAAAAATGACCTGTATTGCCTAAAGGCCCATCTAAATGTTTAAAACCAAAGCTCTCGTAAATATGTATGGCTGCTTTGAGCTGCGGAGCCGATTCTAAATAACATTTTTTATACCCTAAATCTTTTGCAGCGGTCATACATTTTTTAAACAACACTTTGCCATAACCTTTTCCTCTAACTTTTGGAGAAAAATACATTTTCTGTATTTCGCAAACCTCTTTTTCAAAATCCTTTAAGGGTTTAACTCCACCGCCACCTAAAACTTCGCCATCTTTTTCAATAACAAAATAAACGTCATTATCATTTTGGTAAGCTTCATACATTTTTGGAGTTTCTTCGTCTGCATAGGCAGTTCCCTCCAAAGGAATTTTAAACTCAGGAAAACAAGCTCTTATTACTTGCTCTAATTGAGCATTATCTTGAGGTTCAATTTCTCGAATAACTGTAGTATCTTTGTTCACTTCAACACTATTTTTAAGTAAGTGAAGATACATTAAATCTTAAAAAACTAGAATGAAGCAACTCATAATCTTATCAACAATATTAGTTACATTTTTAAGCTGCTCGGTAAAAGAAAAGCCTGTTTTTGTTAACGTTGAAAATATAAAGGTTTTAGAATCTACATCTAAACAAGTTACCTTTACCGCCGACGCTAATTTTATTAATCCGAATGATATTGGTGGCGAATTACAAACCGATGAGATAAAAGTTTTTGTAAACGATAACCAAATGGGAACAGTTTCAACTAAAAGCTTTAAAGTTCCAGCAAAACAAGAGTTTTCAATTCCTTTAACGGCCATAATACCTACGGATAGTATTTTTAGTAATAAAAGTATAGGTGGCTTGATTGGTAGTTTATTTAGTAAAAAAATCAAAGTTCAGTATAAAGGTGATATAAAATATAAAGTTCTAGGTTTTTCTTATAATTATGAAATTAACCAAACCGAAGACGTTAAAATTAAGTTTTGAGTACACACGAAAACTACATACAACGTTGTTTAGAAATTGCTAAAAACGGATTGGGAACTACCAGACCAAATCCGATGGTTGGTTCTATAATTGTGCACAACAACAAAATTATTGGAGAAGGCTACACAAGCAAATATGGAGGAAATCATGCAGAGGTAAATGCTATTAATTCAGTAAAAAATAAAACACTCCTAAAAGATGCAACCATTTATGTTACATTAGAACCTTGTTCTCATTATGGAAAAACACCACCATGTAGCGACCTAATTATTAAACATGAAATACCAAATGTTGTAATTGGTTGTATAGACGATAACAAAAAAGTAGCAGGCAAAGGCATTGAAAAACTAACAAATTCAGGTATAAATGTAACTGTTGGTACTTTGCAAACCGAATGCAAAACACACCATAAGCGCTTTTTTACATTTCATAACAAAAAACGCCCTTTTATTATATTAAAATGGGCAGAAACCTCTAATGGTTTTATAGCTCCTAAAACCAAAAACGAACAAAAACCAGTTTGGATTACTAATTCATATTCAAGACAATTAGTACATAAGTGGCGCACAGAAGAACATGCTATATTAGTAGGCACAAATACTGTTTTTGAAGACAACCCAACATTAACTGCTAGAGATTGGACTGGAGAAAATCCTATCAGGGTTGTTATAGATAAGAACAATAAACTATCTAAAGCTTATAATATTTTTAATAATCAAGCGAAAACAATAGTTATAAATAAAAACAATGTTGATTTCTCAAAAAATATTGAGCATCAAATATGTAATTTGCTTTTTGAAAACAACATAACTTCTGTAATTATTGAAGGTGGTGCAAGAACACTTCAAACCTTTATTGATAGAGATTTATGGGATGAAGCTCGAGTTTTTACAGGAAAAAATTCTTTTAAACAAGGTGTGAAAGCGCCAAATTTTTCTGGAAAACTAATCTCTGAAGAACAAATTGATTCAGATATTCTCAAAACTTACAAGAATGATTAAAACCATAATATTCGATTTTGGTAATGTTTTTATAAATCTTAATATAGAAGAGGCGATAAAGAAAACTCTTGAATCTTTAAATATTACTGAGTTTACAAATGAGATAATAACCTACAATAGCCTTTATGAGCAAGGACTGGTTTCTACTGATCAATTTTTAATGTTTTACAAAGATAATTTTCCAAACATTTCAAAAGAAGAGTTAATTGACTTGTGGAATTTAATACTGAAAGATTTTCCAGATTATAGATTAGATTTTTTAAAAGATTTAAAAGCATCGTCAAAATTCAAACTTATTCTGTTAAGTAATACCAATGAGTTACACATTAACTGGATTAAAAAACATGTTTCATTCTATGAAAATTTTAAAAATTGTTTTGACGCCTTTTATTTATCTCATGAAATTAATTTAAGAAAACCAAATGCTGATATTTTCGAATTTGTTTTAAATAAAAATAATTTAAAAGCTAACGAATGCTTTTTTATTGATGATAATAAAGATAATATTGAAACTGCAAAAAAATTAAACATTAAAACCTGGCATATTAATCCAGAGTCAGAAGATGTTGCAAAAATGTTTAAAACAAAAAGTCATTTATTTTAAAATATTTTGATCGATAAGGATACCTATAAAACTATTAAATCATCTTCAAAACCTGTTTTATACAAAGAAAAAAATAGCAAGTTTTATGGTTATACTTTCCCAGTAAAAAACGAAGATGACATAAAGTACAGTATTGAAAAACTAAAGAAAGAACATCATGCCGCTCGCCATTGGTGCTATGCGTACCAAATTGGTACAGAAACTATAAGTTATAGAACAAACGACGATGGTGAGCCCAACAATAGTGCCGGCCTACCTATTTACGGACAAATACAGTCTTTTAATGTTACCAATATTTTAATTGTGGTTGTGCGTTATTTTGGAGGTGTAAAACTTGGAGTTGGCGGACTAATTAAAGCTTATAAAACCTCTGCCCAATTAGCTTTGGAAGCTTCTAATATTTTAGAAAAAACAATAAATGTACATTTCCTTTTAACCTTTGAATATAAAAATATGAATACTGTTATGCGTATTATTAAGGAGAAAAACCTAAATATTATAAAACAGAAATTAGAAATAGATTGCCAAATAACTATTAGTGTTAGAAAAAAAGAAGCATCATCTATTTTTGAAATCTTCAATCATCTTTTTGAAATTGATATAAAAAAATTAAAACTAGAAATTTAGAGTATCTAATAAATATTGAGGCGCCCTTGTTGGTCTATTAGTTTTCATATCAACAAAAACTAAAATAGTTGAAGCGGTAGTTAAGACTTCACCTTTTTCATTGGTTATTTCATATTCAAATTCAATCTTCGCTGTGGGTTTGTTTTTCAGTTGAGTTTTTACATTAATTACATCATCATAACTAGCTGACTTTTTATAGTTTATCTGTAATGAAACAACTGGTAACATAATTCCATTTTCTTCCATTTTCTTGTAAGAGACTCCTTGTTTCCTTAACCACTCAATACGTCCCATTTCAAGATATAATGGGTAGTTTCCATGATAAACAACTCCCATTTGGTCAGTTTCACCATATCTCACTCTTATTTGTATTTCATCGATTTTCATAACGTAGTTTAAATATTTTTTTGTAGATTCGGCTACGCTTTAAACATGGTGAAAAATTTCTAAAAATTCAATAGTAAATCATTTTTTTTTTAAGAATTTTGTTCACATATTTGCGTCACTAATAAGGGGGGGAATTGAGAATTACAAATCTCATTCAATTAAACTAACTAAAAACCAATAATCAAACAAATGAGTATGACTGCGCAATCGGTATGGAGTAACTGTCTTCTATTCATAAAGGATAATATCCAACCGCAAGCATACAAAACTTGGTTTGAACCCATAGTTGCCGTAAAACTTACCGATAATGCATTAAGTATTCAAGTACCAAGTAAATTCTTTTACGAATGGCTTGAAGAACATTATGTAAAAATTCTAAAAGTGTCACTTACTAAAGAATTAGGTGAGCATGCCAAACTTGTATACATTATTAAAATGGAGAATACGTATGGCAATAAGCAACCATTTACCGAGAAAATACCAAGCTCCAATAGAGGCGCTTTAAAATCTCAAGATGTAGATGTTCCTTTAAACAATAAAAGCCCAGAATTACGAAACCCTTTTGTAATCCCAGGTATTAGGAATGTAAAAATAGAATCTCAGTTAAACCCTAATTACAGTTTTGAAAACTTTTTAGAAGGTGATTCAAACCGTTTAGCACGTAGTGCAGGTTTAGCAGTGGCAGCAAAACCTGGAGGTACATCTTTTAATCCGTTATTAATTTTTGGAGGTGTAGGCTTAGGAAAAACACATTTAGCGCATGCTATTGGTGTAGATATAAAAGATAAATATCCTGAAAAAACGGTATTATATATATCTGCTGAAAAGTTTACTCAACAATATATAGATTCTGTAAAGAAAAATAACAGGAATGATTTTATTCACTTCTATCAGATTATAGATGTTTTAATTATTGATGATGTGCAGTTCCTATCTGGAAAAACAGGAACGCAAGATGTATTCTTCCACATCTTCAATCATTTGCATCAAAATGGAAAACAAGTTATCTTAACTAGTGATAAGGCACCTGTTGACATGCAAGATATAGAGCAACGCTTATTATCACGTTTCAAATGGGGGCTTTCTGCAGAATTACAGCATCCAGACTTCGAAACGCGTGTTTCTATTTTAAAGAACAAATTATATCGCGATGGTGTTGAAATGCCCGATGATATTATTGAATATGTTGCAAAAAACATAAAAACCAATGTTAGAGAATTAGAAGGTGCTATTATTTCGTTAATAGCTCAATCGTCTTTTAATAAAAAAGAAATTACTTTAGATTTAGCTCGAGTAATTGTTGAAAAGTTTGTAAAGAACACAAAACGAGAAGTCTCTATAGATTATATACAAAAAGTAGTATCAGATTATTTCCAAATGGACGTAGATACACTTCAATCTAAAACTAGAAAACGTCACATTGTACAAGCCAGACAATTAGCAATGTTTTTTGCTAAAAAGTTTACTAAAGCATCACTTGCTAGTATTGGTTCTCAAATAGGAAAACGTGATCATGCAACAGTTTTACATGCTTGCAAAACTGTAGATAACCTATCTTCAACTGACAAACAATTCAGAAAATATGTTGAAGACATTACAAAAAAACTTTCCGTTTAAAACCCATTAATAATGACTAAAATACTAATGGTTTGTTTGGGCAACATTTGTCGTTCTCCACTAGCCGAAGGTATTTTAAAATCTAAACTCAATAATAATTTTACAATTGATTCTGCAGGTACAGCAAATTATCATATAGGCAGCTCTCCCGATAATCGATCTGTAGCAATTGCAAGAAAACACGGGCTTAATATTTCTAATTTAAGAGGAAGACAATTTAACGTATCTGATTTTGATACCTTCGATTTAATATATGTCATGGACGAATCGAATTTCAAAAATGTTGTTAAACTTGCGCGTAATGATGCTGATATCGCAAAAGTAAAAATGATTTTAAACGAAGTTTATCCTAACAAAAATTTCGACGTGCCTGACCCTTATTATGGCGGCGATGATGGTTTTGAAAATGTATATAATATGCTAGACGAAGCCTGTAACATTATAGCAAAAAATTTAAAAAATGAATTCCATTAAAGGTAAACTTTTTTTAATTCCAACAACTCTAGGCGATAATGATCCTTTGGAAGTATTACCGATTTTGGTGAAGAAAGTAATTCAAGAAACTGATATATTTATTGTTGAAAATGAAAAATCAGCAAGACGATTTATAAAAAAAATAACACCTGAAAAGCCACAACCATCATTAAAATTATTCTCATTAAATAAATTTACTGATGCAACTGAAATTCCTAGTTTTCTTAATCCGTGTTTACATGGCAGTAACGTTGGTTTATTATCTGATGCTGGTTGCCCCGGAGTAGCTGACCCTGGAGCTGAGGTTGTAAAAATTGCTCATGAGAAAAACATAAAAGTTACACCTTTAGTTGGTCCTTCATCTATATTAATGGCTATAATGAGTTCTGGAATGAACGGACAAAGTTTTGCCTTTAATGGCTACTTACCTATTGATAAAGGAGAAAGAAAATCCGAAATAAAACGTTTAGAGCGTCTATCTTTTGAGCAAAATCAATCTCAAATATTTATAGAAACACCATACAGAAACAACAAAATGCTTGAAGACTTATCCGCTATACTAGAAAGTAACACTAGTATTTGTGTGGCATGCGATATTACACTTTCATCAGAATTTATAAAAACCCAAACAGCCAATTCGTGGAAAAAAAATAAGGTAGACCTCCATAAGAGACCTACCATATTTATAATTCATAAAAGCTAATTACTTTATTATCGCTAAATCGCTTTTGCGAGCTTATTTGGTTTAACAAAAGATGTATCGTAACCAGAAAATCGTTTCATATAATACTCTACTGTAGTTCCATAACCATCAGCAAAATTATCTAAACCGTAGCTTCTTAAATATTCCTTTACACTTCCAGGACCAGCTAAATGTGCTGCGGCCAAAATTCCTGACTCTGTTACAACAATTCCATTAATCCGTTTTCCAACAAAGTTTTTTATATCTCTTCTTAATATCCACTTGTTACGTGAGGCATTTGCAATAAAAGCTTTTTCTTGCAGCACTGGGTTTTTGAGAAACTTAACTGGGTTACTAATTCCAATCATTTTTAAAGTTTCTTTTCCAAACTGATACTTTCCTAAATAGCCAAATGTATTTACAGAAGAATAATCGCCACGTGATTCTTTAAAAGCTAAAGCCTCTTTAAAACCAACGAAAGATTTCCCTAAATATGGAGAAAAATCTAAATCATTTGAAGCTAAAACATCATCATTGATATTTTGCTCTTGACTCACAGTATAATTCAACTCTAATCCTTTTGTTGAATACTTACTTAAATCTACCGTTTCATCAGATGAAAACGACGTATACAATAGAATACATATTGTAAGTGTGAGGGTTAAATAACTTCCAATATTTTTTATCATAATTTTAAATTTCTTCAGTGCTATTTACAAAACAAACACCTGAAAATTTGAGCGTGCAAAATTAGATATTTTTTATATATTATCAAAATTACTCGTTTAACTACTTTATTTAGTTGGAGAATAGATGAAATACAGCTCCATTTTTGTTAAATTCTAATGTTGGAAAAGGTATTTTTATAGTATTAAAAATGCTGAAAATAGTCTTTAAAAACATTGAATTTGTTCTAATTCTACTCAAATTTACATCAAAACTTAAATAGTATTGTCTATATCGCGAATTACTTGTTAACACTTGATTGTCAATATCTTCTGAACCAAAAAGCATACCTTCTCCACCGTAGCCTATAGCTAGGTTTAGCCACTTTGGAATTTTACTTTCTTTAAAAAAAGAATGTAAATTAAAACTAAGCCAGTAGGTTTGTCCGTTATAATCTTTCAAAATTTGTTCTAAGGTGCTTTCTCCAAGCTTTTCTGGATTCAAAGCAGCATACTTTGTTTTGCTAAAAGAGAATTTTAAGGCAATTCGTTGCTCATTCCACAACAATTCTTGTCCAATGTAGAGACCTGTACCTGACGCATTTGCTAACATATCTCCCCAAGAAAAACCCCATTCTTTCGAGAATCCATCCAGTACCTCAACAGCTGTTAAAAAGCCAAACCCTAGAGTTGCTCCGTATACTAACTGATTTTTTTTACTAACTCCACTCCAATTAAGTATATCTGCACCAAAACGCCCCATTTGATATGCTGAAAATACATGGCCTATCTTATCCATTTGAAGCCATTCTTTATTATCGTTTACAAATTGGAATTTAGAACGCTCGAAATCGGCATACCAAAGTTCATTTAAACCAATTAAGGTTAAACTCATAGCTGATGCTTCTGATATAATTACTGCATTTCGTCTTGGAATATGTAGTGTATCACTTGGTGTTAAAAAAGAATTTAGAGCAGATTGCGAAAATGACATTGAAGATATTAAAACACATAAAAACGCATATTTTAATATCGAACCATTCACTATCTATTTATACCTTGAGACGATAAATACCTTTGATAAGCTCTTGCATTCACATTATGTTGAGCAAGTGTTTTAGCGAATTTATGAAACCCAAAACGCTTAGCATCAGCAGCAAAATAAAGATACTTATGTTTTTCATGATTTAACACGGCATCTATGGCTGATATATCTGGCATAGCTATAAGACCTGGTGGTAACCCTCTATTTTTATATGTATTATAGGGCGATTTAATCTCCTTATGAACATTTAAAACACGCTTTATTAAAGTGTTTTTGTATTCTGGAAGTTTATATGCAGCAAATTTTAAAGTTGGGTCTGCTTGAAGTGGCATTCCAATTCTTAATCTATTAAGATAGACTCCTGCTATTCTGGGTTGCTCAGAAGCTTGCTTTGATTCTTCATAAACTATTGATGCTAAAGCTATTACTTGATTTGGCGTCAAACCAATATTTTCAGCCTTTTTAATTCTAGTATTATTCCAAAAACGCTTATATTCTTTTAACATCCTGTCTCTAAAATCTTCGGCTGTAGTATTCCAAAAAAACTCGTAACTATTTGGTAAATACATCCCTAAAGCTGTGGCTTCATTAAAATCATTATCTGCTAAAAAGGTTTTATCAAGCATTGCATTTAATATTGAAATACTATCTGCTTCAATATCTTTAGAAATGCGTCCAGCTAATTTTTCTAATGTGGATTGGTTATTAAAAGAGACTTTTATTGGTAAACTATTAATTCGAATGGCATTTATAATGTCATTATTACTCATGTCTTTTTTTATAACATACTTCCCTCCTCGTATGTTATTGATATATTTTTTCCGTTCAGCCAAATCGTCAAAAGAACTAATATTATCTAATAATGGCTCAAGTTGAGCACGAACATCTTCATACTTTGCATTAGACGGAATGTAAACATAAGCTTCATCATTATTAAAGGCTGTATTTGGTTTTAGCATAGCGCCATAAACAAAGTTTGCAAAATAAGCAGCCACAAGTAATCCAATAATAGCTATAGCCCAAAGTATTTTCTTAATATACATTTAGTTGTTTATTAGTTGTAACAAGTATTCGTTTTTGTATGAACCATTTACATAGTTCCAATCTTTTTTTAAACCAATTTTACTAAAACCTTGCTTTTCAAATAGTTTAAAGCTAGCTTCATTATCTTCTGAAATATTACAATATAATTGATGTAACCCTAAGTGCGTAAAACTATAATCTATTAACATACTTAAAGCTTCACTCCCAATACCTTTCTCTCTATTTAAAGGCTCTTTTATTAAAATACCAATACCTGCTCTGTAATTTTTAAAATCGAAATCAAAAATATCAATCATTCCTAGTGGTTCATCCTCATAACTCGAAATAACGAGTCTTAATTGCTTAACTTCAAAAATATCTTTATGAGCCTGCTCTAGATATTGTTTTATTAAAAACTTAGAATACGGTGTTTGCGTGTTACTAATTTCCCAAATGGTTTCATCGTTTTCTATAGCATGAATAAACTCTAAATCTTCTGGCTCTAAAGCTCGTAAATATATGTTTTCACCTTTTAGAGTTATCATATCGCTCCTTTATAAACCAGTTGTGCAGGTCCGATAAGCCATACGTTTTTATACGTTTCATCTTCAATATCAAAACAAACTTCTAAAGTTCCTCCTTCAACATTTAATGTAACGTTTCTTTTTTCAGTTTCACCTATATAATGCATCGCCAAAGCAACGGCTGTAACACCTGTTCCGCATGACAAAGTTTCATCTTCAACACCACGCTCGTAGGTTCTTACTCTAAACTTAGAATCTGATATTTTGCTTACAAAATTAACATTACTACCAGCTTCATTATAAGGTTCACCATATCTAATTTTAGCACCTTTAGATTTAATATCAAAGTCATTAATATTATCCTCAAATTGAACATGATGCGGCGAGCCAGTATCTAAAAAAATATAATTATTATTTTCTTTAATACCAGATACATTCTGCATTTGCAACTTAACAATATCGCCCTCTATTGTAGCATGATGCAAACCATCTACAGCCTCAAAAGTGGCTTTGTTGTTAATTACACCTAATTGTTTGGCAAAAGCAACTAAACATCGGCCACCATTACCACACATAGAACTTTCATTTCCATCTGCATTATAGTAAACCATTTTAAAATCCAAAGTATCATGGTTTTCTAGTAAAATAAGTCCGTCAGCTCCTATGCCAAAACGTCTGTCACATAAAAATTTTATGTATTTGGTATCGTTTTTGTTAAATTTTTTTTGACGATTATCAATCATCACAAAATCGTTTCCTGTTCCTTGGTATTTATAAAAAAGTTGCTGCATAATAAAGCACAAATATATAAATATAAACTGTTTTTTTGATTGTTAAATAGTCGTTAAATTAGAAGTTAAAAATCGTTAAAGTTGAATTGCTAATTCAATAAATAATTAATTTTAATCGTTATTAAATAATACTTAAAACTGAAAAACATGAAGAAGATTTTAACATTAGTATTGGTTTCTGCATTAGGTGGCGTTTTAACTCTTGGTGCATACAAGCTTTTTTTAGAAGAGGAAAATAAAATGATTGTTGAAACAAAAAATGAAAATCCAACATTTTTGCCAACTAGTAACATTAATACTCCTTTTAATTCTATAGAAAATCCGGATTTTACAACTGCCGCTGAAAATACTGTAAATGCTGTGGTGCACGTTAAAAATGTAACAATGAGTTCTGGTCCAACAACTTTTGAAGATTTGTTTTTTGGAAGAAGTCAAGCTAGACCACAACTAGGAACGGGTTCAGGTGTTATTATTAATTCTGATGGATACATAATTACTAATAATCACGTAATCAAAAACGCTCAAGAATTATCTGTTACTTTAAACGATAACCAAACTTATGAAGCAAAAGTTATTGGTACAGACCCAAAAACAGATATTGCCTTATTAAAAATTGAACCGGAAAACGAGCTTCCTTTTGTAACTTTTGGAGATTCAGACAATGCAAAAATTGGTGAGTGGGTTTTAGCCGTTGGTAACCCATTCAATTTAACATCAACAGTAACTGCTGGTATTATAAGTGCAAAATCTAGAGATTTAACAGGACAAAGCTCTCAATCATTTATCCAAACAGATGCAGCCGTTAACCCGGGTAATTCTGGTGGAGCGCTAGTAAACACCAACGGAGAGCTTATAGGTATTAATACTGCAATTACATCTCAAACAGGATCTTACATTGGCTATTCTTTCGCTGTTCCAAGCAACATAGCTAGAAAGGTTATTGAAGATATTATGGAATACGGAAATGTACAAAATGGAGTTTTAGGAATAAAAGGAGGCACCTTTAATAGTGATATTGCAGAAAAACTTCAATTAGATTACACTGAAGGTGTTTTTGTTGGTGAAGTAATAAAAAATTCTGGCGCAGAGAAAGCAGGTATTAAAGAAGGAGATATTATTAAAAAATTAGACGATATTAAAGTCTCAAAATTTGAAGACTTAAGCGGATACATAAAAACAAAACGTCCTAACGATATTGTAACTGTTGAATTATTTAGAGATAATAGCTACAAAACATTAAATGTAACACTTACCAAAACAGAAAACTTCTCAGTGATTTTCATGAAAATGGAATTACAAGATTTATCAGATTCATTTAAAGAAGAATATGATATTGATTATGGTGTTATGGTAAAAGATTCTGAAAATAAATGGTTGTATAATAACCTTGGTATTTCGCCAGGATATATAATAACTGGTATTAATGATACTAAAATTGAAACTATTGAAGATATCTCTAAAATAAAAGAACAATATGGTGATGATATTTTAGAAAACGTTAAAAAACTAGAATATATTAATAAAAGAAAAGAGAGAAAAGAAGTTATTTTTAGGTAGAGACATCAATAAAAAGACTTCTATATGCCCATTAAAATCTTAAGATTTTAATGGGCATATTTTTTTATAAAAATACGCTACGAAAACGTTTGAAATATGGTATTTTTGCCAAAAATTATACAACAAACTAAACTATTTAAGCAATGAATTTTAACGAAACTTATGAAAAAGAGTTAGCTTTTCAAGCAGACCGCAGAAGAGCAACCGTAGAATTTATTAAAATTATTAGCGACCTATGGTACGACAAATCAATCGAGTTGGTTCTTTTTAGAAATCAGTTAATTGATAGAAACGTAAGTCAGATTTTAAATCTTCATGATTACGCCGGTAAATTTGTTCAAAAACCTATTTCTATTTTTGATTCTGTTGAAATAGCACAAGCCATTAAAACACTAGATACACCTCCTGCTAAACTAGATATTGGCAAATTAACTTACGAGTACCATTTAGAAGACAACACGCACAACAACGTTACTGCATTTGTAGCATCAAAATTAAGAGACGCTAATAAAAATGGAGATTTAAAACCAAAGGATGTTATACTTTATGGCTTTGGTAGAATTGGGCGTTTAGTTGCACGCGAGCTTATGGCCAGAACTGGCAAAGGGAGCCAATTGCGATTAAGGGCTATAGTAACTCGTGGTAAAATAGATAAACAAATACTAGAAAAAAGAGCTTCTTTATTAAAAAATGATTCTGTTCACGGCGATTTTTCTGGAACAGTGTCTGTTGATGAGAAAAACAAAGCACTAATTATAAACGGAACTACAGTAAATATTATATCTGCCAATAACCCTGAAGATATCGATTATACAAAGAATCATATTAATAACGCCTTAGTTATTGATAATACTGGGGCTTTTAGAGATAAAGAAGCATTAAGTAGACATTTACTATCTAAAGGTGTTGATAAAGTTTTATTAACGGCACCCGGAAAAGAAGTTCCAAATATTGTTTATGGTGTAAATCATAAAGAAAACGACCCAGATAAAGTTAATATTTTCTCTGCCGCTTCTTGTACTACAAATGCTATTACCCCTGTTTTAAAAGCCATTGAAGATTCATTTGGAGTTAAAAGCGGACATTTAGAAACTATTCACGCTTATACCAACGATCAAAATCTAGTCGATAATTTTCATGGTAAATACCGTCGTGGTCGTGCAGCAGGCTTAAATATGGTTATAACAGAAACTGGTGCCGGAAGTGCAGTTGCAAAAGCATTACCAAGTTTAGAAGGAAAACTAACATCAAATGCTATTCGTGTACCAGTTCCTAATGGATCTTTAGCAATTCTAAATTTAGAATTAAAAAATAAAACTTCTCTTAATGGCATACACACCATTTTAAAAAAATATGCCTTAGAAGGCGATTTGGTTGAGCAAATAAAATATGAATTAAGCGACGAATTAGTTTCTAGTGATATTGTTGGAAGTTCAGCTCCATCCATATATGATAGTAAAGCAACTATAGTTCGTAAAGATGGAAAAAATGTGATTCTATACATTTGGTACGATAACGAATATGGATATAGTCATCAAGTTATCAGATTAGCAAAATATATTGCTAAGGTGAGACGTTATACCTACTATTAATAAAAAAAATCTAAATTATTTTTTTAACCGTATATAAAATAGCCTCATTAATTTGAGGCTTTTTAATAAATATATTATGTTAATAGACAATATTTTATAACTTCGTAAAACCTAACGCAACCATTTTAAACTAATCCTAAATGAAACTTATTAAATACCTTACTTTTACTGCTATTCTAATAGCTTTTTCATCAACATCTTTCTCACAAACTTCAAAAGACGATAATCAGACTATAAACAGTGGTACTATTGATAATCAATTTGATTTTCTGTTAAGAAAATCAGGTAACTTTAGAGGTACAAATGGACAAATGTATGAAGCCGTAAAACGCAATATGTTACTTACTTTAAGAGCCAACACTATCGATTCTTTAAAAACTGTATATAAAAACTTAGCAGATACCAAAGCTATTGTTGAAACACAAGCCAAAGAAATAACAGATTTAAAAGCTAACTTATCTAATACTCAAGTAGACTTAGATAAAACCAATAATGAAAAAAACAACATGGCATTATTTGGTATGCAAATGAGTAAAGTTAGCTACAATGTCCTTATGTGGTCTATTGTTGGAGGACTATTAGCACTCTTATTATTCTTCATTTTTAAATTTAAAAATAGTAATGCTGTTACTAAAAATGCAAAACATGCATTGGCAGAAATAGAAGAAGAGTTTGATGAACACCGGAAAACGGCTTTAGAGCGTGAACAAAAGGTACGCAGACAATTACAAGACGAAATTAATAAGCAGAAAAAAGCTTAATAAAACCTTTAAAAATCTGCAATAATAAAATGCAGATTTTTTATTTGTATGACTATAATTAAAGCTAAAATTAAGCACTTAGAAGACTTAATTCCTCTTTTTGATGCTTATCGTGTATTTTACAGGCAACAATCTGATATTCTTGCAGCAAGAAACTTTTTAAAAGAGCGTCTTACAAAAAAAGATTCTGTAATTTATATAGCCTACGAAAATGATGTAGCAGTAGGTTTTACCCAACTTTATTTTTTATTTTCCTCGGTATCAATGCAACCCATGTATTTATTAAATGATTTATACATTGATGAAAACCAGCGAAATAAAAAAATCGGGACTAGTTTAATAAATGAGGCTAAAGCACTTTGTAGAGAAAAATCATATAAAGGACTTATAATTCAAACAGAACCTACCAATAATGCACAGTATTTATATCAACGTGAAGGGTTTACAAAAGATACGGATTTGTCTTTTTTTTGGAAAAATAGCTAATGATTTTTATCAAAATTAAAATCAAAAAATGTCTAAAGTAAATAGAAATTTAATTTATGATGTTGGAATGCACAAAGGTGAAGACACTGCTTTTTACCTCAAAAAAGGTTTTTCTGTTATTGCATTTGAGGCTGACCCAGATTTAATAGCAAGTTGTAAAGAACGATTTCAAGAAAAAATAAAAGAAAATAAATTAATTATTGTTGAAGGTGCAATAGTCAATGATAATGTTAGCACTAAAACCATTAAATTTTATCAAAACCAAAATAATAGCGTTTGGAATACTGTAGTTGAAGATTGGTCTGCACGAAATGAAACATTTGGAACGCCTTCTTCTATTATAAGCGTGCCTACTGTAAATTTTAAAAAATGTATTGAAAAATTCGGGATGCCGCATTACATGAAAATTGATATTGAAGGTATGGATTTAGTGTGTTTAGAAACCTTATCGCATTTTGAAAATAAACCAAATTATATATCAATTGAATCTGAAAAAGTTAATTTTAGCAACCTCATCAAAGAATTTAAGTTACTAGAGCGTTTAGGCTACAATAAATTTAAGGTTATAAACCAAGGAGATGTACCAAAACAAAAAGAACCTCTTAAGTCTGTAGAAGGACAAACACTAAATTATGTTTTTGAACCTGGGTCATCGGGTTTATTTGGTAATGATTTTGAAGGTTCATGGATAAGTAAGCGAATGGCCATACTAAAATATAGATTCATTTTTTTTGGTTACAAATTATTTGGAGATCACAGTAAAATAAAAAAATGGCGAATAATAAAATTATTTAAACGAGTAATGGTTAAATTATTAAGAACCGAAAGTGTCCCTGGTTGGTATGATACACATGCAATACACTCTTCATACAATAAACTTCCATAGAAAAACAAACAATTAAATTATCTTTGTAAGATATAAAGCTCTCCAATGCGCATTGATATTATTACCGTCTTACCAGAATTACTTAAAAGCCCGTTTGAAGCATCCATTTTAAAACGTGCTATTGAAGCGGGGTTGGTTGAAGTGCATTTTCATAATTTACGTGATTATACAACCGACAAATATAAATCTATAGACGACACACAGTTTGGTGGTGGTGCAGGTATGGTTATGATGGTAGAACCTATTGATAAATGTATCTCGAAACTAAAAAATGAGAGACATTATGACGAGGTTATTTATATGACTCCAGATGGCAAGACCTTAAATCAAGGTATTGCCAATCAAATATCACTTAAAGAAAATATTATTATTCTTTGCGGTCATTATAAAGGTGTAGACCAGCGTGTTCGTGATCATTTTATAACTAAAGAAATATCTATTGGTGATTATGTATTATCTGGGGGCGAATTAGGAGCTGCTGTACTTTGCGATGCAGTAATACGTTTAATTCCAGGAGTTTTAGGTAATGAAACCTCTGCCCTAACCGATTCGTTTCAAGACGGTTTATTAGCACCTCCTATTTATACAAAGCCCAGAGAATACAAAGGCTGGAAGGTTCCAGAGTTATTATTTGGAGGAAATTTTCCTGAGATTGAAAAATGGCGCGAAGAACAGGCTTACCTAAGAACTAAAGAAAGACGACCTGATTTATTAGACGATTAGTCTAGATCGTTATCGTGGCTATGGAAATCATCATCAAATTCAACCGTCATTGCATAATTACTTCCTACTCTATATTTAATAAATTTCTAAGCAAAAATAAACATCAAAAAAATACAAATAATATATTGCAGATTATTAATTAATAACTATTTTTGCACCCAATTTCGGGTTAACCTCTGGCGAAAATCGTGAATGTTGTTCTGATTAAAATATTTATAAATATAAAGATATGGAATCTTTAATAAAATTTGTTCAAGACGAATTTGTAACAAGAAAAGACTTACCAGAATTTAGTGCTGGTGATACAATTACTGTATATTACGAAATTAGAGAAGGAGAAAAAGTACGTACTCAGTTTTTTAGAGGAACTGTAATACAACGAAGAGGATCTGGATCTTCTGAAACTTTTACAATAAGAAAAATGTCTGGTACTGTTGGAGTGGAACGTATATTCCCAGTTAACTTACCAGCTTTACAAAAAATAGAAGTAAACAAACGCGGTAAAGTACGTAGAGCTCGTATCTTTTACTTTAGAGGTCTTACTGGTAAAAAAGCCAGAATTACCGAGCGTAGACGTTAAAAACTTACTACTGCAAAAGCAGAATATTAAAAGCCTTGATATCTATCAAGGCTTTTTTTGTTAACTATTGTTAATAACTAGAGTTCATAACAAGTTAATATCTAACACCTTAAAAAGTTTGTTTTATTAGATTTACATATTATCTTTATAGAAGAAATAATAACAACTTCGGTTGGTTTCGTCTCAACAGCGAATTAGTATTAAATCTAAATAAGGTAACGTTCTTTATTATAATTGTTTTTTGAGGTTTGAGATACCATGTGTATGCATGTGTAAGTTAAAAACCATGACGTTTTAAAAAGACTCTGATTAGGTTTTGGATAAAACAGATTTATAAAAACTGAGGGACATGCAAGAAATTGGATGACTTTTTGAAGATATAAGTTTGAATACACAAGAAATAAAACGAGAAACTAGTTAAAACTGAAAGCTTTGAAAACGACTTGAACGAAAGTGAAAGTTGTAATAAGAGCAATGCGTTAAATTAGTTTAACACGAAAGTGAAAAGTTCGTTTAATAGCATCAAGAAAAACGATTAACTGAAGCATTGTATGTAATATGTCAATACATTTTGAAAATTACAGTAATGTTTCACTTGAAATAATAGCACTTGAATCGAAAAGATTTGATGAAAATTCAAATTGATTTTAGCAGTAATGTTAAATAGATCATGTTATGTTATTTCATAGAAAGCCATATCAAAGGAGATTAATTTCTGCAGTGATATGGCTTTTGTTTTTATATAATTTTATCACTTTCTTTTTTTATATAATTCATACTGCATTCAACTTTTATTAGTATTCCTTAAAATCTAATTAATTTATAAGCTTTTACTATAACTATATAAAGATTTTAAAAGGCAATTTTTGTATATTCGCAACGCGAAAAATGAACCCTTCTTTTTATTTCATTTTTTAAGTCATAATTATAAAAATATCAAAACGAATGTCGAAGATTATTTACACTAAAACTGATGAAGCACCTGCTTTAGCAACTCGTTCTTTTTTACCAATTGTTCAGTCTTTTGTTAAATCTTCTGGAATAGCTATTGAAACCAAAGATATCTCATTAGCAGCAAGAATTCTATCTGCATTTCCAGATTATTTAAACCAAAACCAACAAGTTTCAGACGACTTGGCTTTTTTGGGTGAGTTAGCAAAAAAACCAGAAGCAAATATTGTAAAACTTCCTAATATTAGTGCCTCAATACCACAATTAAAAGGCGCTATTAAAGAATTGCAATCTCAAGGTTTTGATATTCCTAACTATCCTGATGATCCTGAAAACGACACAGAAAAAGAAATTAAAACCCGTTACGATAAAATTAAAGGAAGTGCTGTAAACCCGGTTTTAAGAGAAGGAAATAGCGACAGGCGTGCACCAAAAGCAGTGAAAAATTATGCTAAAAAGAACCCTCACTCTATGGGTGTATGGTCTAGCGATTCTAAAACACATGTTGCAACCATGAGTGATGGAGATTTTGCTCATAACGAAAAATCAGTTACAATACCTGAAGCAACCAGTGTAAAAATAGAACATACCGATAGTAACGGAAATACTACCGTTTTAAAAAATAGTTTTCCGCTTTTAAAAGGTGAAATAATTGACGCTACAGTAATGAGTAAAAAAGCATTAGTGAGCTTTTTAGACAAACAAGTTGCTGATGCAAAAGAAAAAAACGTATTGTTTTCGCTACACATGAAAGGCACCATGATGAAGGTAAGTGACCCTATCATCTTTGGTCATGCTGTAAAAGCCTTTTTTAAAGATGTATTTGAAAAACATGGCAACATAATAGAAGAGCTTGGTGTAAATGTAAATTCTGGTTTAGGAAATCTTTTAGAACGTATTCAAGAATTACCTGAAGATAAGCGTCAAGAAATTGAAGATGACATAGCAACTACTTACAAAAACGGACCTAGTATAGCGATGGTAAATAGCGATAAAGGCATTACCAACTTGCATGTACCAAGTGATGTTATTATTGATGCTTCAATGCCGGCAATGATTCGTACATCTGGACAGATGTGGAATGCTGAAGGTAAATTACAAGATACCAAAGCCATTATACCAGATAGTAGTTATGCTGGAATCTATGCTGCCACAATAGATTTTTGTAAAAAACATGGAGCTTTCGATCCAACAACTATGGGTACGGTTCCCAATGTTGGTTTAATGGCTCAAAAAGCTGAAGAATATGGTTCTCATGATAAAACTTTCGAAATCCCGTCAAAGGGAACTGTAAAAGTAATTAATGAATCTGGAGATACCCTTTTACAACATGATGTTGAAACTGGTGATATTTGGAGAATGTGTCAAACCAAAGACGCTCCAATCCAGGACTGGGTAAAATTGGCGGTTACACGTGCAAGAGCATCACAAACCCCCGCTGTTTTCTGGCTAGATGAAAACAGAGCTCATGATGCTGAATTAATTAAAAAAGTAAATACATACTTAAAAGACCATGATACTTCTGGGTTAGATTTAAGAATCTTATCCCCTATCGAAGCAACTAAATTTACTTGTGAACGCATTATAAAGGGTGAAGACACCATTTCTGTTTCTGGTAATGTATTACGTGATTATTTAACAGATTTATTCCCAATATTAGAAGTTGGTACTAGCGCAAAAATGTTGTCTATTGTTCCATTAATGAATGGTGGTGGGTTATTTGAAACAGGTGCTGGTGGTTCTGCTCCAAAACATGTACAGCAGTTGCTAGAGGAAAATCACTTGCGTTGGGATTCTCTAGGAGAATTTTTAGCATTAGCCGTTTCACTAGATCATTTAGGTGAAGTAAACAACAACCCAAAAGCTAAAGTATTAGGCGAAGCATTGGATGATGCTACTGACAAATTATTAGAAAACAAAAAAGGCCCTTCAAGAAAAGTTGGAGAGTTAGATAACAGAGGAAGTCATTTTTACTTAGCCATGTATTGGGCGCAAGAACTTGCAAATCAAGACAAAGATGAAAGTTTAAAAGCAGAATTTACAACTTTAGCGCAGCAGCTGGTTGAAAATGAAGATACTATTATAAACGAACTTAATAGTATTCAAGGAAACCCAATAAGCATTGGTGGTTATTACGAACCTGATGAAACTTTAATTAATCAGGCCATGAGACCAAGTAAAACCTTTAATGCTATTATAGGTTAAAAAAATTATAAAGTATTTTTTAAAAGCTCCTTTTAAGGGGCTTTTTTATATTTTTATAAAAAAAAGCTATTACATGAATAAAATCCTATTGTGGTTTATTTTCGCGCTCTCTTTTAACACCTTATTTATAAATGCCCAAGAAAAGTTTACTTTAAGCGGCACTATTTCTGAAGAAAAAAGTAATGAAACTTTAATTGGAGTAAATATTATTTTTCCTGAAATAGCATCAGGTACAACAACAAATGAATACGGCTTTTATTCCATCACTGTTCCAGAAGGTACCTATAAAATAATAATAAGTTATTTAGGTTTTAATACCATTTCTGAGACTATTACGTTAACCGAGAATATTACAAAAAACTACAGCTTATCTGAAGCTTTAGAAAATTTAGACGCAGTAGTTATTACTGAGGATATTGAAAAACTCAATATTAAAACACCTCAAATGAGTGTTAATAAGCTAACATCTGCAACAATAAAAGAAATCCCTGTGGTTTTAGGAGAATCAGATATTGTAAAAGCGATTACACTTCTTCCTGGTGTAACAAATGCTGGCGAAGGTTCATCTGGTTTTAATGTTAGAGGTGGTGCAGCAGACCAGAACTTAATTCTATTAGACGAGGCTATTATTTATAATTCATCGCATTTATTTGGTTTCTTTTCTGTTTTTAATCCAGACGCCATTAAAGATTTAAAGCTATATAAAGGAGGGATTCCTGCACGCTATGGTGGAAGAGTTTCTTCAGTTTTAGATATTTATCAAAAAGAAGGTAATAGTAGAGAATTTAAAATGAATGGTGGTATTGGTATTGTATCAAGCAGACTTTTAGCTGAAGGTCCTCTTAAAAAAGATAAAGGCTCTTTTCTTTTTGGCGGTCGTTCTAGTTATGCACATCTATTTTTACCATTGTTTGATCTTAACAACATTGCTTATTTTTATGATTTAAATACAAAACTTAGCTACAAAATAAACGACAGAAACAATATTTATCTTTCTGGTTATTTTGGTCGTGATGTGTTTAGTATTGAGGATACCTTTGAAAACTCCTATGGTAATGCTGTACTAAACTTTAGGTGGAATCACTTATTTTCAGACAAATTATTCTCAAATTTATCATTAATCTATTCTGATTATGATTACGATTTAAAATTAAACTTCGTAGAATTTGATTGGGTTTCAGGTATTCGAAACTTTAACGTGAAATACGATTTAAAACATTATTTGAACGATAAATTTAAACTTCAATATGGTTTAAATAGCATTTATTACAAATTTAACCCTGGAGATATTACGCCAACAGTAGAAACTTCAGGGATTAATCCATTTAAATTAACCGACAAATATGCCTTTGAAAATGCTATTTATTTAGATGCTGAACATAAAATATCTGATAAATTAGCGCTATCATACGGGGTAAGACTAAGTACATTTCACAGGCTGGGTCAAGATGAATTAAATATTTATGAAAATGACCAAGGTGTCGTTTTTAACGAAGACTTTCAAATTTATGAAAAGGCAAACCCTATTGAGGTTGCAAATTTCAAACGCTCTGATGTTATTGAAAAATTTGCAAATCTAGAACCTCGTTTCGCTTTAGCATATCAATTAAATTCTAATAGTTCGGTTAAGGCCAGTTACAACAGAATGAGCCAATACTTGCACTTACTTTCTAATACAAATTCGCCAACACCTTTAGATGTGTGGACACCTAGTGGCAAATACATAAAACCACAATTATTAGATCAGTATGCTATTGGGTATTTTAAAAATTTCAATAATAATGAATACTCTTTAGAAATTGAGAGTTTTTATAAAACTATACAAAACAGAATAGATTATATAGATGGCGCTGATTTAGTAGCAAATAATGCCATTGAACAGTCTATTTTAAATGGTGAAGCTAGAGCCTATGGAGCCGAATTTTTATTAAGAAAAAATGAAGGTCGATTTAAAGGTTGGTTGGCTTATACCCTATCCAGATCAGAACAAAGAACACCTGGAAGAACACCTGATGAAATTGGTATAAATAACGGAAATTGGTACGAAACACCTTTTGATAAAACTCATGATGTTTCATTAACTGGAAGTTACGAGCTTAATGATAAATGGAAATTAAATGCAAATTTTATTTTTCAAACGGGGCAACCTGTCACCTTTCCAGATAGTCAATATGAATTTAATGGCGTTATAATACCAAACTTTGGTGAAAGAAATTCAGATAGATTAACAGCTTATAATCGTTTAGATATTTCGGCTACTTACACACCTAAACCTAAAAAAGTTAATGGCTGGAAAAGCTATTGGGTATTTGGTTTGTATAATGCTTATAACCGCAGAAATGCAGCCTCTGTTTCTTTCAGACAAAACCAAGATAATAGAAGAAATGAGGCGGTTCGTTTATCAATTTTCGGAATTGTACCATCGGTATCTTATAATTTTAAACTTTAAAATGAAAAATATAATATACATTCTTTTTATTGGTTTTTGTCTCACATCATGTGAAGACGTTATTGATGTTGATTTAGAAACAGCTCAAACTAGGTTAGTTATAGATGCCGCACTTAATTGGGAAAAAGGAACCACAGGAAACAACCAGACAATTAAATTGTCGTTAACTGCTCCTTTTTTCGACGATGTTATTCCACCTGCCACTGGTGCTACTGTGTTTGTGACAGATAATTTTAACAATACTTTTAATTTTATTGAAGATGCTAACTCAGGTGTTTATCAAAACAACACGTTTATACCAGTATTAAACAGGGATTACAACCTAACTGTTGTTTATAATAGTGAAACCTATACAGCCACAGAAACACTGTTGCCTGTAGTGCCTATCGAATTTGTTGAACAAAATAATGAAGGTGGCTTTTCTGGTGAGGAAACTGAGATTGAAGCTTATTACACCGATCCTGAAAACATAGAAAACCATTATCTTTTTGAATTTAGAAGAGTTGATAAAAACATTCTAGACCTTGAAGTTTATGACGATGAGTTTACAGATGGTAATCAAATATTCGCATTTTACTCCGACGAAGATATTGAAGCTGGTGAAGAATTAGAAATAAGAAATTTAGGTATATCTGGTCCTTTCTATGAATTTATGAATATCCTTCTTCAACAAACTGACGATGATTCTGGCGACCCTTTTGAAACACAACCAGCTTCTGTTAGAGGAAATTGTGTTAATCAAACCAATCCAGATAATTACCCTTTAGGCTATTTTAGAGCTTCCGAAGTATCCGTATTTACTTATATAATTGAGTAAAACAATAGTTTTCTGATTAACAATAGTACTAATAAATTAGTGCAACAAAAGCTATTGAAAATGCATTACTTTCTAAAAAAAATGTACTTTTGAAACATGAGTTTCATTAAAACCACCGAGCAAGATTCTAATCACAATCATCTGGAAAAGATGAGAGTTTCAGAACTTCTCAAAAACATTAACCAAGAAGACAAAAGTGTTCCTCACGCAGTCGAAAAAGCCATACCTCAAATTGAAGCTTTAGTTCAGCAAATAGTTGAAAAACTAAAAAACGGAGGGCGCCTTTTTTACATGGGAGCAGGCACAAGCGGAAGACTTGGTATAGTTGATGCTTCAGAATGCCCGCCAACCTTTGGCGTACCGCACGATTTAGTTATTGGATTAATTGCTGGCGGAGATTCAGCAATTCGTAAAGCAGTAGAATTTGCAGAAGACTCCACAACGCAAGGTTGGGTAGATTTACAGGAATACAAAGTAAGTTCAAAAGATGTAGTTATTGGTATTGCAGCATCTGGCACAACACCTTATGTTATTTCAGCTTTAGAAAAATGTAACGAAAATAATATCATTACAGGTTGTATTACCTGTAATCACAATAGCCCATTATCGCAAGCTTCAAAATATCCTATTGAAGTGGTGGTAGGACCAGAATTTGTCACTGGTAGCTCAAGAATGAAAGCCGGAACTGCTCAAAAATTAGTATTGAATATGATTACCACCTCTACAATGATTCAACTCGGTCATGTAAAAGGTAACAAAATGGTAGATATGCAATTGAGCAACAACAAGCTTGTAGATAGAGGTACTAAAATGATAATGAAGGAAATAAATGTTTCTGAAGCAGAAGCATTACATTTATTAAACCAACACAAAAGCGTTCGTAACGCTGTAAAAAATTATAAAGATGGAAGAAAATAGAACGGACAAACAAGTATTATTTAAGGGTATAAAAACACTTGTTTTTGCATTGTTAAGTTTATTTATGGGGCCAATATTATTAAGCTTTGCTTTCAGTAAACCTGAGGATAAATTATACTATCCGCTTCTTATTATAGGCTGTGCTATTTCTGCTTTAGCTGTTGTCATGTTATTTAAAGGCATAAGAACTATAATGAATAGCATGTTCAAAAAGAAATAACTAAAATATGCTTATTGAACGCAAGTTGAAGAGATTTTGACTCCCCTCAAAATTGTATCGAGAACCTTTAACTTTCAAAAATATTACTCCGCAGAAACCTGCTTTGGCGTAGTGGGATTATAACCAAACTCACTATCGTTAATCACGATACCTAAACTATCAAAAATATAATTGATAATAGCATAATGATGAATGGTATGGCTATTGGCCTGTGCCAACAACGAACCATAAGTATAAGGAATTTCTGTTTGTCCCAATCCTAAATCATCAGTAACTAAAACAGTTTCGTCAATATCAAACTTAGTGGAACTCAACTGCCCTATAATCTGATTTAAATAATCCTGTGCACATCCACAATCACATTCTACGTCTTTATTTCTGCTCCTTGCAGTTAGGTCAACCTTGTTGTCTTCAGATATATTAAAAATACAATCATAAAAATCTAGTATATGCCTAATATGGCAACCAATACTAGAATAGTAAGGCGATACGGAAGCATCACTCAATTGCGAGTTGGATAAATTATCTAATAATACTTGAGACTTTTGAAGTGTTTTAAGAGTAGATTGGATGATTAAATTCATGGACACTAATTTAAATAAATATTTTTAATTTCATAAAAGATTAACGTTTAGTCTAAACACCTAAAAATCCTTACAGAGAATCAATAGTTTTGTCATTCTATGAACTACAAAAGCGAGAATTAGAAAACTCATAATAAATCTAAAATATAATTAAAGATAGTTAGCGTTGCATAACAAATTACTAATTAAATCCCAACACATCATACCTCTTGAACTTCCGACAGAGTCGGAATCAACGATTTTAAGAAATAATGAGCAACAAATATTATTGACAGCCGAAATCTAAGATTGAAATCTAAAAATTTATAAAAAACTACAATCATAAATTTGTTAGCGAATGGTGCTTCACAATTTCCTAACAAATCGTTTTGATCTTTTGGCTTTGTTAATACTGAGCGCAGTCGAAGGGTTTAGCATTAAGGCAAAATGAAAAGAGAAGTCTTAAAACTTTTCATACAATAAATTTAAAAGTAAAAATCCAACAACTATGTTATTAATCGACATAGAAACCCAAAACATCATGCAGCTTGGAATTCCGACACCGTCGGAACCAACGATTTTCAGAAATAATGAGCTGTCAGTATTGTTGAAATCCAATATCAAGGATTCAAGCATTAGTATTAAATAAAAATATTATCATAAAGTATTAGCGAATGGTGCTTCGCAATTTCCTAACAAATCGTTTTGATTTTTTGGTTCGTTTTGCATCAAGGCAAAATGAACAAGAAAAATGATTGTCATCATGAGGAGCAGCAAAGCACAACGTAAGAATCGTGTATAATAAAAAACTAACTGTTTCAAGTACAGGTTTGGGTCTTTGAACATCAGTATACTAAAACTGATTACTACCTACTAACTACTTACCCAACACATCATGCCACTTGAACTTCCGACAGAGTCGGAATCAACGATTTTCAGAAATAATGAGCAACTAATATTGTTGACAGCCGAAATCTAGGATTGAAATCTAAAAATTTATAAAAAACTACAATCATAAATTTATTAGCGAATGGTGCTTTAGCAATTTCCTAACAAATCGTTTTGACCTTTTGGCTTTGTTAATACTGGGCACAGTCGAAGGGTTTAGCATTAAGGCAAAATGGACAGAGAAGTCTTAACACTTTTCAGACAATAAATTTAAAAGTAAAAATCCAACAACTATGTTATTAATCGACATAGAAACTCAAAACATCATGCAGCTTGGAATTCCGACACCGTCGGAACCAACGATTTTCAGAAATAATGAGCTGTCAGTATTGTTCAAATCCAATATCAAGGATTGAAGCATTAGTATTAAATAAAAATATTATCATATAGTATTAGCGAATGGTGCTTCGCAATTTCCTAACAAATCGTTTTGATCTTTTGGTTCGTTTTGCATCAAGGCAAAATGAACAAGAAAAATGATTGTCATCATGAGGAGCAGCAAAGTGCGACGTGAAAATCTAATAAGACAAATGTCATTCTGAGCAGCGCTTAAGTGCGACGTAAGAATCTGCCTAAATTATCCTGACTTCTTCAAATCCTCCAAAACCAACCTTAACTCCCCATAACTAAACTTATCATCCACTTGATGTTTCAAATCCGATAAATTCTCAAAAGTCGTCTTCGGAATCAAAACCTTCAATTCTTCATAATGATCTTCAGACATCAAATCAGTAATCTTTACCTCCCCAGAATCCATAAAACTCGCCAAATGCCCAATAATCGTATTGGTATTCAACTCCCGAAAAACGGCAATCTCCTGAACCGACTTCCCCGACTGAAACAATGCTAAAGATTCTCTTTTAGTATCACCCTTTTGGCGTTTAGGTTTTTTGGGCGCATCAAAAATCTCAGCTTCAGCAGACGTTTCAATATCGTTTGCCTCACAATACCCACGAATCACCTTCAAGATAGCGTCACCATACTTCTCCACGCGCCTTTTCCCCATACCATTTACATTAAGTAATTCCGCTTTGTTGGTAGGTAAGGTTTCACACATTTCATAAAGCGCCTTTTGGGTAAAAATCTGATAATGAATTAAACCCTTCTCCTCCGCAATGTCATTCCGTAACAAACGCAACTTTTCAAACAGTTCCACATTGCTCGTCCCTTCAACAACAGTCTTTCGTGACTTTTTAGGCGCTTCCTTTCCAGAAAATACCGCTTTGGCTCGCAACTCCAAAAATTTGCGCGCTTCAAATCCAGTCTCCAACCCTTTAAAATACAACAGCTTCACCGTTAATAAATCCTCAAACCCATCCAAATGTTTGGTAATCTCACCACCAATTGCTTGGTTATCTGTAGTAAAGGCAAAGGTCTTTAAAGGCGCTAAAATCTTGGTTTCGGTCTCCGTTTTAAAATACCCAATCCCCTTTTTAAAACGCTCTTGTATCAAGGCACTGTCTTCTGGCAAACCACCATCCAAAGCAAGCTGTTTCAACTGAGCGTTAAACCCATTAGCCACTTTCAAAAAGTTAGTAATACACTCTTTTATAGGTACAAAAGTGTCTTCCACCTTCCCTTCTACCACCGTCTTATTCTTATAGTACACATCCAAAATCCTGTTCAACGGATACAAAAACCCATAAAACTCAAAAATCTCAGCAATCAAATCCAACTGAAACTGTTTCTGCGAATCCGCCAACACCGTTTCATCAGGCGCATTCTCCTCAGCAGCTTCGTTAAAACGCGTCACATTACCATCGCTAATAATCTGGCTAGCATGTATTTTGCTCTTCAACACCAAACCCTCTAAGGATTTACACCTGCTCAAAGCCACATAGGTTTGCCCGTGCGCAAACGCACCAGCCGCATCAATAATGGCCTTTTCAAAGGTTAAACCCTGACTCTTATGTATGGTAATACTCCACGCCAATCGTAAGGGCATTTGGGTGTACGAACCTATTTTCTCCTCAGTAATCGCCTTCGTTTCAGCATCAACCGAATAATTAATATTCTCCCAAGTTTCGGGCGTTACGCTAATATTAAAATCATCATCAGGGCAGTGTACTACCACTTCATCACGATCCAACAAAATCACCTTTCCAATCTTACCGTTAAAATAGCGTTTGGCAGGGTCGCTATCATTCTTAACAAACATCACCTGCGCGCCAACTTTCAACTCCAAATCCACAGCATTCGGGTAGGCATATTCCGGGAATTTCCCATCCACTTCCGCCCTATAGGTAAACGGTTTCGTCGTTAATTTCGCCAGCTCACTCCTATTGGTCGCCTCTGCTTTATTATTATGTGTGGTTAAACTAATATAGCCCGCATCAGGCGCTGGTGTAAAATCAGGCACAAACCGTTTATTCAATTCATCCGCAGCCCTTTGGCTCAAGGCATTGTTGCGTATCTCATTAAGTATTTCAATAAATTTCGGGTTCTCTTGTCGGTAAATATGCTGCAACTCAATGGTAATCGCATTACAATCCCTAAACGCCTTACTACTAAAAAAGAAACCGTTAGCATACTCATGCTTCAACAACTCCCACTCCTGTTCCTTAATCACGGGGCTTAGTTGTTGTAAATCGCCAATCATCAACACCTGCACACCACCAAACACTTTGTTGCGGTTTCTAAAACGGCGCAAGGTGCGATCAATCCCATCCAGCAAATCGGCGCGCACCATACTAATCTCGTCAATCACCAAGAGGTCCATACTCTTAATAATATTAATCTTCGTCTTGCTAAACTTACGGTTAAACCCCTTGCTGGCATTCAAATCCGTATCCGGTAAAATGGGGCCAAAAGGCATCTGAAAAAACGAATGTATCGTCACACCCTTCGCATTAATCGCCGCCACACCCGTAGGCGCCACCACCACCAAACGCTTTAAACTATGCATCTTCAAACGGTGCAAAAACGTGGTTTTACCAGTACCCGCCTTACCCGTCAAAAAAATCGATCGGTGTGTGTGGTTCACAAATTGCCACGCCAATTCCAACTCCCTATTCTCTGCCATTAATACGCTAAAAATTTAAAAAATGAAGATACTACTATTGACTATTTTTTTGGGCGGGTTTTTATAAAAAAAATAAAAACCGCGCTATCCGCTGTATCTTTTGTTTTTGTCATTCCTGCGAAGGCAGGAATCCATAACACGCTCTGTTCAATATTTAAAATTCAGTCCAACCCCTTAAACAAAAACAAAAGGATGCCGCTACTATCGCTCCCGCACGTGTCTGCCAAGGCCAGTTTTAAATCCAAAAACCATCTCTATTTGTTAGTAATGCCATAATTCATTCACCTTAACAACTTCATACTACCAAAACCATAAAAAAATGATCGAGCTTGTCCTTAGCGCGATCGAAGGACTATTAGCGCTCTACTCCAATGTATTAAAGTTATTAATTATTCAACTAATAATGCTTTTATATTAGCTTAAAGAAAAACTATATCGATGATAAATATTGATAATTTAAGAACCATATTTATTAAATAAATCTGTATGTATTCAACTACTTTTTATATCTTTAAAAACTCCTAAGAATTAAATTTTAAAACAAAACTAACACTACAATTATACAAGCTATAATTAATATTTTATGGTTGAAAAAGACATTACCTTCTTCTGGAACTTAAAAAAATTCAAACCTAACAATAAACAAGAAAAAGCAATATTACATGTTGATGGTCCATTGTTCTTAACAGCAGGTCCAGGTTCAGGCAAAACTAGAGTTTTGTTATGGCGAACGGTAAACTTAATTGTTTTTCATGACGTAGATCCAAAAAGAATTTTTCTTGCAACCTTTACAGAAAAAGCAGCTCATCAATTAAAAGATGGACTAAGAAGTTTGCTTGGACTTATAACAAACGAAACAGGAGTTCCGTATGACATTTCAGGAATGGCAATTGGAACTGTACATTCAATTTGTCAAGATATATTAGTGGATAGAGATAGATGTTTTTCAGATGAAAGAAGTAATTCACCAATCCTATTAGATTCTCTTTCACAGTATTTCAAGATTTATAGGAGAGGTTATTGGAGAGAGCTTTTAAATGCTGGAGGGTATATGACTTCTGAAGATATTGAGAAAAACGAGGAAAATGCGCAAAGAGAAATAAACAATTATTTTGATGGGAAGGATTTCTATTCAAGGCACTATGCTGCTAATAATTTAATTGCTATTTTCAATAGATTTTCAGAAGAGAATCTAAACCCAAATGAGGTAAAGACTTCAGACGAAGTTTTACAACGTATTCTCAAGATGTATGATTTTTATTGTAAGACGCACAGAGAAGGCAAAATAGAAACAGTTGACTTTTCACTTTTACAGCAAAGAGCTTTTAATAAGATTAAAGATTACAAAAAATCTTGTGATGTTTATGACCACATTATTGTAGATGAGTATCAAGATACCAATGCGATTCAGGAACAGATTTATTTTGAATTAGCTAAAAAATGTAAGAATATTTGTGTTGTAGGTGATGACGACCAAGCTTTGTATCGTTTTAGAGGTGCAACCGTTGAAAACCTTGTAGAGTTTGAAGATAGATGTCAAAAATATTTGGGTTTAAAACCTACACGTATTGACCTTGATATTAATTATCGTTCCAAAAAAAATATAGTTCAATTCTATACAGATTTTATCGAGCAAAGCGATTGGTCAAAGCCAAAAGGAAATGGATATTACCGAGTGCATGACAAAAATATCTTGCCTTTCAATCAAGAAGATTTTCCGGCAATAATAACAACCGACAGAAATGATCAATCCGATGTTTTTGCTCAAGTTGCTCAATTTATCTATGATTTACGAGAACAAGATAAAATTGAAGACTACAATCAAGTAGCATTTTTATTTCCTTCTTTAAGCTTTAGAGGTGTTAAAAATACAGCAGTTGAACGATTTGAAAACGCATTAAACAATCTCGGTATTCAAGTTTTTGCGCCAAGAGCAGGACGTTTTTTAGACATACAAGAATCATTAGATGTTTTTGGTTTAATGTTTCATATTCTTGGGAGACCGAGCCATCAAGGAAATGTTAGTGGTGGACTGCAAGATTTTAGAATGTGGCAAATAAGGGCTATGACAAGGGCAGAACAACTGATGGCACAAGATAGTTTCTTAAAAGAGTATGTAGAAGATAGGCAAAAGGAGATTGAAGGGATGCTTTCTGATTATGAGGCCTTAATGAAAGTCATCAACAAGAAAAAATGGAAACTTAACAAGCCATTACAACTCGATATGATGCGTGATTTGGCAAGTGCATCTGGTCTCTCTGCCAAATGTAGAGCGACACTTCAAAAACGAGCCTTTTTAGATTTACTCAAAAAACGACAGCAAGCTAAAGAACCAGTTTCATTAGCCTATGTTGTGAATCGAGTTACTTCTGCAGATTGGAGTGTATTAGATATTTTCTATCAAATAAACGGTTTTAAACATTTTCAAGACATGTACCAATTGGCTGAAGAAGGTATTGATGAAGGTCCTGTATGCAACCTTGGGCTCATTACGCAATATTTAGCAAGATTCATGGAAGAGTATTCAGCAATTATTACGGCTTCATTCCTTTCAGAAAGAAAGTTTGCTAATACATTTGTGGGTTCTTATTTATATGCCATCTACAGATTAGGAGAATCCGAATATGAAGATGCAGACGACCCATTTCCAAAAGGACGTGTCCCTTTTTTAACTATTCACCAATCCAAAGGATTGGAATTTCCTTATGTAGTAATGGGGAATTTAAACAAAATTGATCGAGCTGCGGATATGAAGGAAATAATAGTGAGAGACTTACTTAAAAAAGAAGGTGAACCACTAGATAAAATCTCACATTTCGATAATATGCGAATGTTCTATGTTGCATTATCACGAGCCAAACAAATGACTTTGTTACCTCAATGGAAACGGCAGAGACAAAGTCAGGCGTTTAAGAATATGTTTAAAGCAAACGATTTTCCAAAACTTGATGAATTAGAATTTAATACAATTCCTCAAATCACTTTAGACGAAGAAGATTTAGGCAAAAGCTATTCCTATACTGCAGACTATCTCAATTATCAACAATGCCCAAGAAAGTATATGGTGTTTAAAAAGTATGGTTTCATTCCATCACGTTCTCAAACGATGTTTTTTGGTAGTTTAGTACATCAAACCATTGAAGATTTACATCACCTACTCATTGCTAATCGTAAAAAAGAAAGTGTCTAATGGAAGATTTTGAAGTAATTGAAAAGATTAGAGAGTATTTCGAAGAGAATTACGAATTGTTACGTCTTGAAGGTGGTCACGCAGTAACCGAAGATATCAAGCAATTGGCATTAACCCAAGTACTCTATTATTTTCAGAAAATGAAAGACGTGGCGAACAAGGTTACGGATACAGAAGTAAAACTAACATTGCCAAACAAAACTACACCTAAAGGCAGAAACTTTACCATTGAAGGTATTGTCGATATTGTACGAGACGATGACGAAACGTGGATGTACGATATCAAAACCCACGATTTAGAATACGTGCAATCCAACAAAGAGCATTACGAAAAGCAACTTAACGTCTATGCTCACATCTGGCAGGAGCTTCGTGGTCAAGCATTAGATAAAACAGCAATTATTTCTACGGCATATCCGGAGGGTTTAAAACAGGCACATTTGCTCAACGACCAGTTCAGAATACAGTATGAGTTATCCAAATGGAACCCAATGGTCGATTTAGAATTTGATCAACTTAAAGTACAGGATGTCATCGATGACTTTGCTGAAACTGTAGATTGTATTGAAGATAAAAAGTTTAAACCTGCACCAACCGAAAAGTTGCGTGAGAAAATGGAGGGAACGAATGCTTTGTTTGGCACTAGAGTTTGTCGAAACTGCGATGCACGTTTTTCTTGTTCATCATACAGAGAGTATGCTACAAGTAAAGGAAAAGGTGAACGCGGAAATTTTAAAAAATATTTTGATGATTTTGGTAGCGATACCGATAAAGAAGATTGGGTAAATGCAAACTTGCAAGCCCGAAATCCAGATAATTTATAAAACTATTTATGACTAAAACTAAATATGTAACCGATTTATTAACCATTGAAGAAGTAGTTTCAGGCAAGCTTTTTAAGATACCAGATTATCAAAGAGGCTATTCTTGGGATAATGAACAAGTAGAGGACCTTTTAACGGATATTGAGCATATCAGTCATCAAGACCATAAACACTATACAGGTACTTTAGTTATTTCCAAGGATGCAACTAGTGAACGCTATAACATAGTTGATGGACAACAACGTTTAACAACACTCATAATATTGCTTAAAGAACTTTATGAAATAGATAAAGAAAAATATAGTCATATTCACAACACCTTTCTCATTCAAAAAAAAGGGCAATACATTTTAGAAACTAATAAAGAGACTGATGCATTTTTTAAAGAATGTATCATTGGTGATAAAAAGAATATTCCAGCAACCATTAAATCACTTCAAAATTTACGAAAGTCAAAAACTCAAATCTATAAATGGTTGCGGTTACAGAATGGTAGTATCGATGTTATTCATGATACAGTTTTAAACAAGCTAGGGTTTCTTTGTTTTGCACCAGCAAACATTAAAGAAATAGGTATCATGTTCGAGGTGATTAATAATCGTGGCAAAGCATTGTCAGAATTAGAAAAAATCAAAAACTATTTCATCTATTATGCAACTATAAACAATAAGGTTTCCTTACAGGTTAAAGTAAATAACAACTGGGAGTCCATTTTAAAATATTTAAGCGAATCTGGAGTCATCTCAAATCAAGATGAAAACAACTTTTTAAGAAATTGCTATTTGGTGTATTACTCTGCCAACAAGAGTAAAAGTTGGAATGTATATGATGAATTGAAATTAAAATATAAACCAGATGATAAATCTGATTTAGAAGATAAAATTGAAGAAATTGAAGGCTTCATAGATTTTATTCAAGAAGCTTCGCAATCCTTTGCTTATTTTACGAATGGTGATGTCTTTATCCGTGAATACGAAGGACCATTAAAAAAAGAAATTGCTACTGTCCTTAAACAATTACGTTGCCATCCAGTTAATGCATCGGTACTACCAATGTATTTGGCAACCATGTCTTATCTACAAGATAAACCAGAAACGGTTTTAGAATTACTTAAAATCATTGAGATAACAAATTTCAGAATCTATGTATTGCCAAATGCCAACATTTCACGTGCTGATAGCAAACAAGGTGATTTATTCTTTTGGGCAAATGAGCTTTTCAATTGTGAAGATTGGCATTCCGATAATGATGATGAAAAATATGAAACCTATCTAGGGAGTGAAATCCATGGTGATATTTTTGATTGTACCAAAGCGCAGCTTATAGATTTTACCAAACGAATGTGTCCTGAGTCTGTTTTTGTACAATCACTCACAGTAGATTTGGACGAATCTATTGATTATTACCATTGGAATGGATTACGATTCTTTCTCGCTTCTTATGAAGAAGAATTAAACGTAAATCGCAAGATAACTTGGGACATCGAAAAGATTTTAATTAGCAGACAGCAAACCAAAAAGGAAAAACTTAACGATTACCTCTCACGAGAGCATATTTGGGCAAATAAAAATTTATTGCAATACTTCCCAGAAAATTACATAGACAAACGTCGTTTGGGCAATTTTGTCCTCATAGGATTATCAAGTAATATTCAGATAAATGCATGGAATATTGAGAATAAAGTGAAATTTCTGATAGACAATTCTTCTAGTCCAATGATGCAAGTCAATGAATTAAAGAAAAAACTGGATAAAGCTTGGACATTTGCCTGCTCAAAAAATAGAGTAAAGAAAAAGAATTTTTACAGAAATTTAGGTTGCTCTTTAATTGACCAACGCGAAAACGAATTAATAAAATTTGCCTTAAAAAGATGGAAATTTGAAGATGAAAAGTTTAATCGTTTTATCGAAATAGATACCTTTAAGGCAGTATCACAAAACAAAAATGAAACCTTCTTTTTAAAGGAAAAATAAAATATGGCACACGAAAAACTACAACCAGAGTTTACATTCGATGACGATAAAATTAACCAACTCAAACAAATTGTACCAGAGTGTTTTGAAGATGGTAAGATTAATTTTGAAACGCTACGCCAAAATTTAGGCGATTGGGCACAAGATGAAGACGACGATACGCTAGAACATTTTGGACTCTTCTGGCCAGGTAAAAAAGAAGCACGTAAACTCGCAGCCATTCCAAGTGAAGGGACTTTTGAGCCTGTGTATGGCGAAGGCTTAAAACCAGATGGCACGCCAGATAACGATGGTAAAAACGACTCAAAAAACATCTTCATTGAAGGCGAAAATCTAGAGGTCCTCAAAATCTTACAAAAGAGTTATGCCAATCGTATCAAAATGATTTACATCGACCCACCATACAACACTGGTAACGATTTTGTGTACGATGATGACTTTACCGAACCCTTACAAGAATATTTACGTAGAACAGGACAAATAGACGAAGAAGGCAAGCCACTCACCACCAATAAACGTAGTGATGGTCGTTTTCATAGTAAATGGTTAAGCATGATGTATCCACGTTTACGTTTAGCACGTAACTTATTGAAAGAGGACGGTGCAATTTTTATAAGTATTGATGATAATGAAGTGCATAATCTACGTGCGATTATGAATGAGGTTTTTGGGGAAGAAAATTTCATTTCTAATATTGTTTGGAAAAGAAAAACAGGTTCCGGCTCTAATATTGACAAAGTTTTTTCTGAACATGAATATGTATTAGCTTATACAAAAAATAAATTTTTGGGAGAAAAATGGAGGGTTAAAGATGATGAAGATGGTAATTTTAAAAACCCTGATAATGATGATAGAGGACCTTGGGAAAGTTGCGCAATTACTGCACCATCAAAAAATAGAAATCAAAATCAATTATATCAAATAGAGGTTTATTATGATGCGAATGATGATGAAAAAATAATTGATAAGAACGTAATTGATAGTTTTTTTTATCATAACAATCTGATAGTATTTAGAGAGGTTGATGGTAGTTCAATATCTTCTGAAGAGTTTGATGAAAATAAGGGTATTGCTTATTTTATTAGAAGATGGGCATATATTCCAAGTTCTATGCGAGACATATTTGATGATAATCGAGTATTTCTTAAGGGTGCTAATATTCCTAGATATAAAAAATTTGAATATGAATATGAAGGGAAAGCTTTAAGAAGTATTTACTATAATGAATTTAGCACACAACAAGGAAGTCAAGAATTAAGAGAATTATTTGGGGTGGATATTTTAGAGTATCCAAAACCAGTTGATTTAATAAGAGAATTTATCACTTCCACTAACATGGAAGGTGAAATAGCATTAGATTTCTTTGCTGGTTCAGCTTCAACAGCTCAAGCTGTGTTAGAGTCAAATCTCGACAATTTAGATGTAAGATTTATTTGTGTCCAACTACCTGAATTGACTAATGAAGATAGTATTGCATTTTCACAGGGTTATTTAAAAGTTTCAGATATAGCAAAAGAAAGAATTAGAAGAGTTGAAAAAAAACTTAATACTAATTCGGGTTTTATAAATTATAAGTTAATAAATTCTAGTTATAAAACATGGCAAGACATCAATTCAACAAACGTTAGTCAAGTAGAACTAGCATTAGATGAGTTTGCCAACAGCCCATTAAAACCAGATTGGTCAAAAAACAAACTGCTTACAGAAATACAATTACTAGAAGGCTTCCCATTAGATAGTAAACTAGAGACTTCCAACTTTGGTAAAAATGAGGTCAACCAAATCAGTCATGAGGATTTAGAAACCAAACTGCTCATTTGTTTAGACGACAACATAGAAGAAAACCTCATTTCAGATTTAAAGTTAGATAGCAATAGCATCTTTATCTGTTTAGATACTGCCATTAGCAACCAAGACAAACTGCGTTTGTCTGATAAAGGTTTAATTAAAACGATTTAAAGAAATGGGTTGGATAATTGCAATAGTAATTGGGTATTTTGTGATTCGTTCATTCTCTGGGAGTTCTAATTCAAGTTCTACCTATAGACCATCCACACCACCAAAATATTCACCACCTACAGTTTTAAACCAAGACCAAAAAGAAATTGTAATTGCTAGACCTAAAAAAGAAAAGCGTCTTGCAAAATATGATAATTCAATTCCCGACAATTTAGTAATTACGGATGAGTTTCAAGAAGCTTTTGACTTAATGGATAAAACTAGAGAAAGTGTTTTTATTACTGGTAAGGCAGGAACAGGTAAGTCTACATTGTTAAAATACTTCAGAAAGAAAACAAGAAAGAATATTGTGATACTTGCACCTACTGGTATTGCAGCATTACAGGTCAATGGGCAAACCATACATTCGTTTTTTAGATTTCCACCAAGATTTATAAAATTAAATACCATAAGTAAAAATGAACAACGTTCAGAATTGTTTCAAAAACTAGACACACTTATCATTGATGAAATCTCAATGGTGAGTGCAGATATTATAGATGGTATTGATAAATCTTTAAAATTGCATAGAAATAGCAATTTACCTTTTGGAGGTGTGCAAATGGTTTTCTTTGGTGATTTATTTCAATTACCACCTGTGGTTGTTGGTAAGGAATTAAATGAATTTTATAATAATCATTTTGGAAGTCCATATTTTTTTAGTGCAAATACATTTAATAATTATAGTTTTAAGAAGATTGAGTTACAAAAAATATTCAGACAAGCAGGGGATACTACTTTTATTGATATACTCAATCAAGTGCGCAAAAATCAAATACATGATGACACTTTAGAAACTTTAAATGAACGTGTTGTACCTGGATTCTTACCACAGCGAGATGACTATTTCGTTACGCTTTGTACAACCAATAAAGTTGCTGATGGTGAAAATGCCAGACGTTTGGAAGGAATTAATGCGAAATCTTATTTCTATGAGGCAGATATTAGCTCAAATTTTGACACAAAATCTATTCCCACTTCAGAAGTATTAGAATTAAAAGAAGGTAGTCAGGTGATGTTGTTAAAAAATGATAGTGGTAAACGCTATGTAAATGGCTCAATCGGAAAAATAAAGAAGCTTACAGACGATAAAATAATAGTTTCTGTAAATGGAATGTCAATAGAATTAGAAAAGGCAGAATGGGAACAGGTGGAATATAAATACGATAAGGAAACTAAAAAAATAGAACCTATTGTAACCGGTACTTTTAGCCAGTATCCTCTAAAACTAGCTTGGGCAATTACTATTCATAAGAGTCAAGGTCAAACATTTGACCAAGTAGTAATAGATTTGGGTAATGGTGCATTTGCACATGGACAAACCTATGTAGCATTAAGTAGGTGTACATCACTAAATGGAATTATTTTAAAACGAAATGTACAATGGACAGATATAATTCTAGACCATCGTGTAGTTCAGTTTATGGAAAGTTAAGAAGAAAATATGAGCAAACTTAAAATACATTTTGAAAGCGATCAAGAGCATCAAGTAAGAGCTATCGATAGCACGATAAAACTCTTTCAAGGCTATACCAAAAGAGATACTGGCTTTCAATTAGGAGATGATACTGTTGCTAACATGGACCAATATGAAATGTTGGATGAAACTTGGCTGTACGATAATCTCTTGGAAGTACAGCAAGATAATGGATTGGTAGAAGATATGTTTCTTAATTTCGATGATGGCTTTGAGGTTACTGGTATCGATTCTTGGCGTTATCCATATTACACCTGTGAGATGGAAACAGGTACAGGTAAAACTTATGTGTATTTGCGTACAATTCATGAGTTACGAAAAAACTATGGTTGGGGAAAGTTTATCATCATTGTGCCAAGTGTCGCTATCTATGAAGGTGTTGTAAAAACATTCAAAATTACAAAAGACCATTTTGCATCGCTCTATAACAACGAAACCATTCACCTCACACAATATTCAGGTAAAAACATCAGTAAGCTGCGAAGTTTTGCAAATTCATCAGCAGTGGAGGTAATGGTGATGACTATTGATTCTTTTAATAAAGAATCAAACGTCATTTTCAAACCTACTGAAAAGCTTCAAGGAGAAAAATTACCGTATCAATACATTCAAGAAACGAGACCAATTCTTCTATTAGATGAGTCTCAAAACTATACGTCACCAAAATCGAGGGAAGCTTTACGAACATTACACCCATTCTTTGCATTGAAGTATTCAGCAACACCTACAGAAAAAGGGAAAACCTCTGAAGAAAACAGAGAGTTAATGAATCGTTTTTATCACTTGTCACCTGTGGATGCCTTCAAAATGGATTTGGTAAAGAAGATTGAAGTTCTTGGTGTTACAGAACAAAACAACCTAAACGACAATCAGTTATCTCTAATACTAATGGAAGAAAGGGCTGGATATGGTTTAGGATTAGAAGCAAAACTAAATGTTATTAAAAATGGTGAGGTAAAAACAGAAACCATCAAACTTCGCAAAGGCGACGACCTTTTTGAAAAAACCAATAACGAAAATTTCAAAGGATTGGTGATTGATGAAATCAACAAATCATTAGGAGTTGTATTTTTTACTAATGGTACAGAATATAAAGTAGCAGAAGGTGGTGACGTAACACTATCAAAAGAGGAAATTTTCAGAGTTCAGATTGAGGAGACCATCAAGTCTCACATGAAGAAGCAGAAACAACTCATCAATAAAGGCGTAAAAGTATTGTCTCTTTTCTTTATTGACAAGGTTGCAAATTATGTAGAAAGCGATGGTGTCATCAAAAAACTATTCGATGAAGCCTATGAAAGATTGAAAAAGCAATATCCTTTTTATGATGGTTGGTCTGCTGAACAAGTAAGGGAAGGTTATTTTGCTAAAAAGAAAGCCAAAAATAAACCAGATACATATGTTGATACTTCGGTAGATAAAAAGACAAAAGCAGAAAAAGAACTGGAGAAAGTAGCCTATAACTTAATAATGAAAGACAAAGAAAAGTTATTGAGTTTTGAGGAGAAGACGAGCTTTATTTTTGCACATTCTGCATTAAAAGAAGGTTGGGATAGTCCAAATGTATTTCAAATATGTACACTCAATACCGCATCTTCTGAGAATAGAAAACGTCAGGAAATTGGTAGAGGTTTGAGGCTTTCAGTAAACCAAGAAGGGAAAAGGGTTACAGATGAAGGTGTCAATGTGCTAACAGTAATAGCTAATGAAAGCTATGAGTCGTATTGTGAACAATTGCAAAACAATTACCGAGAAAGTGGAGATGCTGCACCACCAACACCAAGTAATGCTCGTAAAGTAGAAGCTAAACGAAATAATAAATTATTCAATTCAGAAGCTTTCAATAGTTTTTGGAAGAAGCTCTGTCAAAAAACAAATTACAAAATAAAGATTGATGAAGATGAGTTATCCAAGCTTTGTGTTGACAAACTTAATATAGCCAAATTTCCAGAACCAAATATCGTTGTGGTTAAAGGGCGTTTTGTGATGACCGATTTTAAAATCACACTCAAAAACGTGATTGAAGGAGTAATAAAACTTGAAATTCTCAAATCAGATTCCGACGGAAATGAAGAAAAGATTAAACGCAATTTTAAAGTTGGCGATGATTTGGCCAAAATCGCCAAAGACGAACGTTTAAAAGGTTTCAAGATCGTAGACGCTAAATCCGACGAAGACCATTCTGAAATTGTTTTTTCAGATAAAGGTATTTTAAGAACTGGTGAAGCCATCACCTTTTCAAGTGAAAAGGGACAGAAAGGAGATCCACAGCACAAACAACAAGCACAAACTACGTATCCAATTTTCAATTTCATTGAAAGAGCAGAAGAAGCAACACATTTAAAAAGAATCACGTTAGTTTCTATCTATAAAGGACTGAATAAAGAAGTCAAAGAAAAAATCTTCAAAAACCCTGAAGGTTTTACTTCTGTTTTTATAGATACAATTAAAGGTACTTTAGCAGACCATATTGCGGCTAATGTTGAGTACTCATTAACTAAAGAGTTAATGGACTATGATTCAGAAGATATGTTTCCAGAAGCTCGTAAATTCCCTCAAAAAGAATTGGTTGATGGTTCAAATTGGTCTTTATACGACCAAGTGCAAATTGATTCAGATATCGAAAGACGATTTGTAGAGTACAAACTAAATGAAGATGATAAAGTAGTTTGTTTTTTCAAATTTCCAAATCAATTTAAAATCTCATTACCTAAGATTATTGGGAATTACAATCCAGATTGGGGAATCATCCGTTGGGATGAAAACGAAAAATTTAAGTTAGAATTGGTTAGAGAAACCAAAGGAAATGTCAATCCAAACTTATTACAATTTCCTAATGAAAAACGTAAAATCGATTGTGCTACTAAACATTTTGATTTAACTAACGTAGATTATAAACAAATTAAAGGTGACGAGGTTGTTTGGTGGTAACGATTTTTAATAAGTTTAAACTAGTTGAATAAACGATAATAACTACAAAGTTCTTAAAAATTTAATCAAGGATAATAATTGATACGTTAGGTATTTACCAACACCTTCCTAATAATCTTTTGAATATCACTATTATCTTGCTGCCGTATTAAAAAGGTTTCTAAATCTTCGGTGCTGTTAATCTGTTCGGTTTTATCAATAAAGCCATAACCCAAATAGGTGCCTTGTGCAATCATAATAAAGGCATCTTCGTAATCGTAGCGTCCTTTCTGTTTTAAAACAACATCTTTTTTATGGGTTTTAAGGCTGTCTATGGCTTGTAACACACGTTGGTTATAAGTTCCAATAGCTTCATGGTCTTTACAAACCCCTTTACAGGTATGTATTTTAAAGTGGTTGCAAGTACCAACGTTTTCTTGTAAATGGCAATACTTTGGGCAGAGTTCAAACTGCATACAGAGCTGTTCTATTTCTTGGCGGCATTCGGTTATAGAATGTAAAACCAATATCGGGTTTGGTGTGGCTTTAAGGGTGTTATACGCTAAATGTAAAATCCCTTTTCTATCAGTATAACTAAAAATAGCATACATTTTAGTAGCACGTTTTGCCACTTGGTTGTATTCTGGGTAATGCTGTTTTATGGCAGCATCTTCCATAAGTAAGGCAATTAATTCACTTCCAGACAATGCAAAATCAATATCAGCCGTTTCACGACACATGGCTAAAGATTTCTTCGTTTTACTATAAAAATGACTTAACACACGCTTCTTAATATCTTTAGCTTTCCCTACATAAATAATTTTCCCTTTTTTGTTTTTAAAGTAATACACACCGGGCGTGTTGGGTAAATTATTAAACACTGTAGTTGGTAAATGCGAAGGCAATGTGGCTTCCTTAGACGATTTTTTTAAAAAGTCATTAAAAACAGTTTCCGCATGTTCTTGAGCAAGTAAAAGTTCAAACAAAATAACCGTAGCTTCAGCATCACCTCGCGCTCTGTGACGATCTGCAATACGAATATGCAACGCACTGCACAATTTCCCTAAACTATAAGATCGATGCCCAGGAATTAATTTTCGTGCCAACCGAATGGTACATAACTTTTTTCTGTTAAAGTCAATACCAACAGCTTTAAACTCATTCCGAATCGCATTATAATCAAAATTAACATTATGCGCTACAAAAATGCAATGATCTGTAAAGTCAAAAATAGCCTGTGCAATCTCTGAAAACGTTGGTGCATCAGCAACCATGCCATTATCGATACCCGTAAGTGCAGTAATATAATCTGGAATAAGCATCTGCGGATTAATCAAAGACGTAAACTCATCAATAACCTGTGTCCCATCATATTTAAAAATAGATATCTCAGTAAGCTTATTGCTTTTACCTGTGGTTTCAACATCTATAATGGTGTATATCATATTTGGGACTAAATCTTGGTGCTTATTTTTAAAGGAGATTAAAGATATTAATAATATTCGAAATTAAAAGGAGCACAACCAGTGGTAGTCAGATATATTTTAGCTTATTCAATAATAAAGCGCAAAAAAAATCCCGACACAAAAAATGTATCGGGATTCAAAAAAGGCGACGACCTACTCTTCCACAAATGTAGTACCA